>JBCCVZ010000022.1:0-166816 GCA_039194425.1 Acidobacteriota bacterium
CCATCTATCCCTATCTCCCCCGGGGCCCCGGGTGGGGGGCGGGCGGGGGGGCCCGGGGGGCCCCCCCCGCCCGCGACGGCGCGATGGTTGTCCTTGATCAAGACCGCATCGTCGAGACCGAAGCGGTGGCTCGCTCCCCCACCGAGGCGTACAGCCCGCTTCTCGAGCGCGCGCAGCAGCGGTGTCGTCTTGCGCGTGCACACGACGCGGGCGTCGGTGCCCTCGATCCGGTGCACGATCTCGCGCGTCACTGTGGCGATGCCGCTGAGATGGCCGAGCAGATTGAGCGCCGTACGCTCGGCGCCGAGCATCGGCCGCGCCAGGCCGTCGACCGCGGCGAGCACGGCACCGGGCTCGGCGTCGGCGCCGTCGCCGACGTGGACCGTCGTCTCGACCGTTGGGTCGAGGCAACGGAAGACGCCGAGGGCGACGTCGAGACCGGCGACCCGGCCGTCACTCCGCGCCCGCAGCAGGCCGCGCGCGCGAGCGTCGACAGGGATGATGGCGTCGCTGGTCACATCGCCGGCGCGGCCGAGGTCTTCGCGCAAGGCGTCGTCGACCAGTGGCCGCCAGAGAATCTCGGGCAGAGGCGGCAGCAGAACGGGTTCAAGGCGGTGGCAAGTGGTAGACCGCACGGGATTCGAACCTCGCCGATCCTCGTGCGTCGAGTCGAGCCTCGGAGGAAGTGCCGAGCCGGCCATCAGGCGATCTCCTCAAGGCTTGGCAGTCGAGGCACCACCTTCTCGAGCGGCGCATCGACCCGACGACCACCGCGATAGCGCCACACCAAGCGCCGCGCCCAGGTGGCGTCCTCGTGCGGAAAGTCGGCGCGATAGTGCCCACCGCGGCTTTCCTCGCGCACCTGCGCCGCGGCGGCGACCAGGCGAGCGACGAACACCAGATTGGCGACGTCACCGGGAGCATCGTCGCGCCGCGCGCACAGGGTATCGAGCGCGCCGAGCGCCTGCTGCAGACCGTCGGCGTCGCGCACCAGGCCGAGATGGCGCCAGGCGAGAGCGCGCACCGCCTGGAGCGTCGTCGCGTCCTCCGCCGCGCGGTGAGGCTCGCGCGCCACGTCGAGCGCCGCCGATCGCCGCGTCGCCGGGCGCGCGGCGATGTCGCGCGCCACGCGCTCGCCCCACACCAGCGCCTCGAGGAGCGAATTGGACGCCAAGCGGTTGGCACCGTGGACGCCCGACGCCGTCACCTCGCCGGCCGCCCACAAACCCTGGAGCGAGCTGCGGCCGAAGACGTCGACGAGCACACCGGCCATGGTGTAGTGCGCCGCCGGGGTCACCGGAATCGGCTCGCGCCGCGGGTCGACGCCATGGGAGCGGCAATGGCTCCACACGGTCGGAAAGCGCTCCGGGAATGCATCGCCGATCGCGTCGCGGGCATCGAGGACAGCACGGCGCCCGTCCGCCTCGAGGCGCCAGATGGCCCGGGCGACCAGGTCGCGCGGCGCCAGCTCGGCGCGCGCGTCGAGCGCCGGCATGAAGCGGTGGCCGGCGTCGTCGAGAAGAGTACAGCCTTCTCCGCGCAGGGCCTCGGTGACCAGCGGTAGCGGGTCGGCCTGCGGTGCGGCGAGCGCCGTCGGGTGGAACTGCACCATCTCGAGGTCGGCGAGGTGGGCGCCGGCGCGCGCCGCCATGGCCAGGCCATCGCCGGTGTTCTCGGCCGGGTTGGTGGTACGAGCGTAGAGCCTGCCGAATCCACCGGTGGCCAGCACCACGGCCGGCGCGCGCAGCAGCAGGCTGCGTCCATCGAGGCGGGCGACGACCCCGCGCACACTCTCGCCGTCGAGCGCCAGGTCGGTCGCCAACGCGTCCTCGACGATGTCGATCGACGGCGCGGCGTGCACCGCGGCGACCAGCGTCCGGACGATCTCGGCGCCGGTGCGGTCGCCGTCGGCGTGGACGATGCGGCGGCGGTCGTGCGCGCCTTCGCGGCCGAGCTCGAGCGCGCCGTTGAGATCGCGATCGAAGCGCGCCCCTTGCTCGATCAACCAGCGCACCTGCGCCGGCCCCTCCTCGGTGAGGACGGCGACCGAGCGCGCGTCGGCGAGACCGGCGGCGGCGGCGAGAGTGTCGTCGGCGTGCAGGCGCGGCGTGTCGCCGACACCGAGCGCCGCGGCGACTCCGCCCTGTGCCCAGCGGCTCGAGCCCCCGGCACCGAGTCGCGTCTTGGTGACCACGACGACCCGGCGAGGCGCCAGCGCCAGGGCGGCGGTGAGCCCGGCGACGCCGCTGCCGACGATCACCGCGTCGGCATCACGCACCGAGTCGACCAAGCCGTCGACCGACCAGCGGGTCAATTGCCCGCTCCGCGGCCGACCTCGAGCATGCGCTCCACCGAGCGCCGTGCGCGCGCCGCGATCTCGGCATCGACCACGACCTCGTGTTCCATGGTCTGCAGCGAGCGCAGAATCTTCGGCAGCGTGATCCGCTGCATGTGCGGGCAGAGATTGCACGGCCGCACGAACTCGACGTCCGGATACTCCACGGCGACGTTGTCGCTCATCGAGCACTCGGTGATCATCACGACCCGGCGGGGCCGTGCCTCGCCGACGTGGCGGATCATTCCCGAGGTCGAACCGACGTAGTCGGCCTCGGCGAGCACGTCGGGTGGGCACTCCGGGTGCGCCAGGACGGTGACCCCCGGTGTCTGCTCACGGTAGCGGCGCACCTCGGCGGCGGTGAAGCGCTCGTGCACCTCGCAGTGGCCGCGCCAGAGGATGAGCTCGACCTCGGTCTGGCTGGCGACGTACTGGCCGAGGAACTCGTCGGGCAAGAAGATCACCCGATCCACGCCCAGGCTCTCGACCACCTCGACCGCGTTCGACGAGGTGCAGCAGACGTCGGTCTCGGCCTTCACGTCGGCGGTGGTGTTGACGTAGCTGACCACCGGCACACCGGGATACTTCTCTTTCAGCAAGCGGACATCGGCACCGGTGATCGACGCCGCGAGCGAGCATCCGGCCAGCGGATCCGGAATCAACACCGTCTTCTCAGGATTCAAGATCTTGGCGGTTTCGGCCATGAAGTGGACGCCGCAGAGAACGATCGTCGATGCGTCGACCTCGGTGGCCAGCCGCGCCAGCGCCAGCGAGTCGCCGGCGAGATCGGCGACACCGTGGAAGATCTGCGGTGTCATGTAGTTGTGGGCCAACACGACCGCGTCGCGCTCGCGCTTGAGCCGCTGGATGGCATCGACATAGGGTGCATGGATCGGCCACTCGACGTCTGGAATCACATGCTTGACGCGCTCGAGAATCGGCGCGGTGGACTCTGCTACGGCGGGCGTGTAGTCGAGGATCGGCAGGCTGGTGGTGTGGCTCGAGCTCGGCGAGTGGATCTCGGTCATCGTCTTCCTCCTGGCGGAGACTTATGCTCATTATGAGAATAACTGAGGCGCAAAAAAACCCGCCGACGGCGGATTTCTTGACTCGCCAATTATGCTACATGTGAGCATAAGTCGTCGTCAAGCCCCTTTCCTCGCGACTGCGAGTCGCCCCCTTTACCGAGACGCGAGCGGATGTACAATCAGCCGTTCCTTTCCGACCCGTTGCGGGTCTCTCATGAATCGACCTGGAGAGAACGATGAAGACACTCCACCGAAACTCCGGACAGCCGGACGGACTCCGTACCCTGCTCACATTCGCCTCCCTCGTGCTCCTGACGCTCGGTCTGGTCGCCTGTGGGGGACCGGCCGACGATGCCGCACCGGCGCCGGCCGAGACACCGGCCGCAGCACCGGCGAGCGCCGACGAGGCGGCCGGGGGCGATGACGCTGGCGACGCCGCGGCCGCAGGCGCAGAGGCCGAGGGCGAGGACGCCGGCGAGGCCTCCGAGGGCGAAGAGGCCGAGGGCGCGAGCGAGGGTGAGGCCGCCGAGGGTGAGGCAGCCGAGGGTGAGGCCGCAGCCGAGGGCGACGAAGCCGGCGACGAGGGCGGCGAAGCCACCGAGGGCGACGACGCGACCGGCGCCAGCTGAGCGAGGCGGCGGACGCCGTGTCCGGGCCTCAGCCGAGGAGCCGGTCCAGGCGTTCGCCGCGCAGGCGCTCGACGTCGTCCCGGTGCTTGAGTAGCACGCCCAGCGTGCGCTCCACCGTCGCGGCGTCGAGCTCTCGGATCGCCAGCGTCTCGAGCGCGCGCAGCCAGTCGAGCGTCTCGGCGACCCCGGGCGCCTTCGCCAGGTCCTCGGCGCGCAGCGCCTGCACCACCTCGACAGCTCGCCGAGCCAGCCCCGCGGAGACCTCGGGCACCTTGGCCCGCACGATCCGGAGCTCCTTGTCGGCGTCGGGGTAGTCGATCCACTGGTAGAGGCAGCGCCGGCGCAGCGCGTCGCGCACCTCGCGCGTGCGGTTCGAGGTCAGTACGACGACCGGTGGCACCTCAGCGCGGACCGTACCGAGCTCGGGGATGCTGACCTGGAAGTCCGAGAGCACCTCGAGCAAGAACGCCTCGAACTCCTCATCGGCGCGGTCGAGCTCGTCGACCAGCAGCACCGGCGGCGGCCGATCTCGCCGCGAGCGCTCCAGGACCTCGAGCAGCGGGCGGGCGAGCAGCATCTCACGCCGGTAGAGGCCCTTCTCCGCCTGCCGCGGATCGACCGAGCCCGCGGCCTCGAGTAAGCGGATCTGCAAGAGCTGGCGCGAGTAGTCCCATTCGTAGAGCGACGAGTGGATGTCGAGTCCCTCGTAACACTGCAGCCGCACCAGGTCGCCCTCGAGCAGGCGCGCCACCGCTTTGGCGACCTCTGTCTTGCCGACGCCGGCTTCGCCTTCGAGCAGCAGAGGCCGGCGCAGCCGCAACGCGAGAAAGATCGAGGTCGCCAGGTCCGGCTCGGCGAAGTACAGCTGCGCCTCGAGACCACGACGCAGCGCATCGACCGACTGGGTCGCCGACGCATCGGTCGCCGGCGCATCGGGGGACGACCCGCCGGCGTCCGGAGGTCGTCCCTCCGTCGCCACCCGCTCGCTGTCGGTCATGGTCTTTCGATCACGGTCTCTTGATCACGGTCTCTTGATCACGGTCTCTCGTCACGGTTTCTCGATCACAGTCTTGCGACGTCAGGGACGCGACCCAGTGATCGGCAGAGACCCGGTCAGCCGGCGGCGCGTGCCGCAGCGAGCGCGCGCCGACCGTACACAGTCGCCAGGTGCCCCCGAAAGTCCCCCGAAGCGAAGAGGTCATCGAGCAGGTCGTGGCCGTCGAGCGCGGCGCGGATCGCCGCGTTCACCGCCGCCTCGTCGCCGCCGTCGGCGAAGACCTTGGCCGCATCCCGGGCATCGACCGGGGTCGCCGCGACACCGTTGAAGGCGAGATTCGTCCGCTCGCCGTCGAGCACCGCCGCGGCGCCGCACACCGCGTAGCCCGAGGCCTGCTGCTCCGACTTGGCGTAGGCGACGCCGGTTCCGGTGGTGGGCAGCTCGACGGACAGCAGCAACTCGCCCTCCTCCACCGCCGTCTCGAGCAAGCCGACGAAGAAGTCGCCGGCGTCGACGGTGCGCTCGCTCGATGTGCCGCGGATCGAGATGCGCGCGTCGAGCGCCACCAGCACGGCCGGCAGATCGGACGCCGGGTCGGCGTGCGCGATGTTCCCTCCCAGGGTGCCGAAGTTGCGCACCGCCGGGTCGGCGATCTGCGCCGCCGCGGCGGCGAGCAGCGGGCTCTTGCCGCGCAGCACGTCGGAGCTGGCGAGCTCGTGGTGCGTGGTCAACGCGCCGACGGTCACCGTGTCGCCCTCGAAGCGCACGCCGCGCAGGGCGTCGATGCGCCCGATGTCGATGAGGGTTTCGGGCTGCGCCAGGCGAAGTTTCATCATCGGCAGCAGCGAATGGCCGCCAGCGAGGACTTTGGCGTCATCGTGCGCGCCGAGGAGCTCGAGCGCATGGTCGATGCTGTCGGCGCGGTAGTAGTCGAAAGGTGCCGGGTACATCGTGTCCTCCGCTCAGCGGTTCATCGCCCGCCACACCTTTTCCGGCGTCAGCGGCATGTCGAGATGGTCGATTCCGAACGGCTCGAGAGCGTCGAGCACGGCGTTGGTGACGGCCGCCGGCGAGGCGATGGTGCCGGCCTCGCCGACGCCCTTCACGCCCAGCGGGTTGTGCGGGCAGGGCGTGACGGTGCGGTCGGTCTCGAAGCTCGGTAGCCGGTGGGCACGCGGCAACGCGTAGTCGAGCATCGTCGACGTCAGCAGCTGCCCCTGGTCGTCGTACACCGCCTGCTCCCAGAGCGCCTGGCCGATCCCCTGGGCGATGCCGCCGTGGACCTGACCTTCGACGATCATCGGGTTGATGACATTGCCGACATCGTCGACCGAGATGTAGCGCGCCACCTCGACCTCGCCGGTGTCACGGTCGATCTCGACGACGGCGATGTGGGTGCCGAAGGGGTAGGTGAAGTTGGCCGGATCGTAGAAGGCCGTCTCCTCGAGCCCGGGCTCGACCGCGTCGGGCAGATCGTGCGCCAGGTAGGCCGCGAGCACCACGTCGCCCCAGGCTTTCGACTTCGCCGGCACGCCCTCGACGTGGAACGAGCCGTCCTCGAACACGATGTCGTCCTCGTTCGCCTCGAGCATGTGGGCCGCGATGCGCCGGCCCTTGGCGATCACCTTGTCGACCGCGGTCGCCAACGCGCTCCCACCGACCGCCGCGCTGCGGCTGCCATACGTGCCCATACCGAAGGGCACTTTCTCGGTGTCGCCCTGGATCACGTCGACCTGGCCGACGTCGATGCCGAGGCGGTCGGCGACCACCTGCGCGAAGGTCGTCTTGTGCCCCTGACCGTGGCCTGAAGAGCCCGAGAACACGGTGACGGTTCCCGAGGGATGGACGCGCACCTTGGCGCTCTCCCACAGGCCGGCCTGAGCGCCGAGCGCGCCCGCGACCTGCGACGGCGCGAGGCCGCATGCCTCGATGAAGCACGAGAAGCCGATGCCGAGCAGCTTGCCCTCGCCGTTCTCGCGTCGCCGGGCCTGCTCGGCCCGCAGCTCGTCGTGGCCGGCGATCTCGAGCGCCTTCTGCAGCGCGCCCTCGTAGTTGCCGCTGTCGTACTCGAGCGCCACCTGGGTGGCGTAGGGGAAGGCGTCCGGCGGCACGAAGTTGCGCCGCCGCACCTCGACCGGACCGAGCCCGGTCACCTTGCCGGCGAGGTCGAGCAGGCGCTCGACCACGAAGGTCGCCTCCGGGCGCCCGGCGCCGCGGTACGCGTCGACCGGAGTCGTGTGCGTGAAGGTCCCGTAGGTGCGCACATGAATCGCCGGGATGTCGTACTGCCCGGAGAGCAAGGTGCCATAGAGGTAGGTGGGCACTGCGGGCGCAAAGGTCGAAAGGTAGGAGCCCATGCCGGCCCAAGTGGTGCAGCGCAATCCGACGATCTTGCCGTCCGCGTCGAGCGCGATCTCGGCATGGCTCACATGGTCGCGGCCATGGGCGTCCGTCTGGTTGGTCTCGCTGCGCGTCGCCACCCATTTCACCGGCTTGCCGAGCTTCATCGAGCACCAGGCGGCGATCGCCTCGTCGGGATAGTGGTGGATTTTCGAGCCGAAGCCGCCGCCGACCTCGGGCGCGACGATGCGCACCTTGTGCTCGGGCAAACCGATCGACGCCAGGGTCATCAGCAGACGATGGACGTGAGGATTCTGGGTCGTCATCCAGATCGTCAGCTCTTCGGTTGACGGATCGAATTCGGCCAGCGCCGCCCGGGGCTCGATCGCATGCGGGATCAGCCGGTTGTTGCGCAGCGTGATCTCGGCGCGATGGGTCGCGGACGCGAAGGCGCTCCGCACCTTGTCCTCGTCGCCCAGCTGCCAATCGAACGCCAGATTCCCAGGCGCATCGTCGTGCACCTGCGGCGCGCCTTCGGCTGTCGCCCCCTTCGGATCGACCACCGCGTCGAGCGGCTCGTAGTCGACGAATACCTGCTCGGCCGCGTCGCGCGCGATGTAGCGATCGGTGGCGACCACCACCGCCACGCCGTCGCCGACGTAGCGCACGCGGTCCCTGGCGAGCAGCGGGTGCGCCGGAGTCTTGAGCTCGGGCAGCAGCCAGGCCGTCGGCACACCCTTGTCGGCGTCGCACAGGTCGTCGGCGGTGTAGATCGCGACGACGCCGGGCACGTCGCGCGCCGCGTCGAGGTCGATCGAGGCGATCGTGGCATGGGCGAAGGGGCTGCGCACAACGACGGCATGCAGCACGCCGGGGCGCACGAGATCGTCGGTGTACAGACCGCGACCCGTGATCAACGCATGGTCTTCGACGCGCCGGACACTTTGTCCCAGGGCTCCCATCGTGACCTCCTCAGCTCGCGTCGGCGGCGGCCTGCACCGCCTTGACGATGTTGTGGTAGCCGGTGCAGCGGCAGATGTTGCCCTTGAGCGCCGAGCGGATCTTCACCTCGTCGGGATCGGGATCATCGGCGAGCAGGCCGGCCGCGGCCATGATCATGCCCGGCGTGCAGTAACCGCACTGCAGGCCGTGGTGCTCGCGGAAGGCTTCCTGCAGCGGATGCAGGGCGGCGCCGTCGGCCATGCCCTCGATCGTCGTCACGGAGCAGCCGTCGGCCTGGACCGCCAGCTGGGTGCAGGCGCGCACGGCGCGGCCGTCCATCAGCACGGTGCAGGAACCGCAGAGACTGGTCTCACAGCCGACATTGGTGCCGGTGAGCCCGAGGGTCTCGCGCAGGTAGTGCACGAGCAGCGTGCGCGGCTCGACCTCGTCGTCGTGCATCGCGCCATTGACCTCGACGCGGATTCGATGGCCCATAGAGATCTCCCTGTCGATCGAGGGTGGTGAATCGAGTAACGCTGTGGCTCAGCAGCCTTTGAACACGAGAAGGATCACGACCAGGACAGCCGCGGCGACCCCGGCGAGGGCGGTAGAGCGCTTGTCGTCGCCGATCAGCTCCTCCACCATGCCGCGCGTCATTTTCCAGGCGAAGGCACCGTGTGACGGCGCCTCGGATTCGCGCGCGCGAAGACGCGCGGCCTCGGCACGCGCTTCGGCGGTCTCGGCACGCTGTCGGGCACGCGCCGCCTCGGCACGGGCATGCGCTGCCGCCGCGTCGGCATCGGTCTCGGCCTCGACGCGGCGGGGCTCGGTCTTCGACTCCGAGGCATCCGACGCCTCGATCTCTGACTCGGCCGCAGGTGACTCGGCCGCGTGCGACTCGGCCGCCTCGGACACTGCCGTCTCGCCCTCGGTCGCCGTCGTCTCCCCGCCATCGGACTCGGCGGCCTCGGCGGCTTCGGCGGCGGCGCGCGCCTCGGCCGCCTCGCGCTCGGCCGCGACGACGTCCGCTCGCAGACGCACCTGCTCGTCAAGCCCCTCGAGCGCCTGTCGCGTCACCACCTTGGTCGAGCTGTCGAGCAGGCGTTGACCGACCGAGGCGATCCGTCCGCCGACCTTGGCGTCGATGTCGTAGCGCAGCAACGTGCCGCCACCGTCGGCGTCTTCGAGCCGAAGCGAGCCGGCACCGTCGACGAACCCGGGCGCCCCGCGCCCCTTGAGCGCCAGCCGATAGCTCGACGGCGGCTCGAGGTCGCTGAGCTCGACATCGCCCTTGAACTTCCCCTGGACCGGGCCGACCTTGATCTTGAGAACGCCGGCGAATTTGTGCTCGTCCGGCGCTCCTTTGCGGTGGAAGTCTTCGCAGCCGGGCAGGACCTTGGTCAAGACCTCGGGGTCGAGGACGGCCTCCCAAACGACCTGTCGCGAAGCGTCGAAACGATGCTCACCGGTGATCTTCATCCGTTCGTCGGAACTCCTACGGTGGCTGATGATGGACTGCGTATTGCTCCTCGTTTCTATCACAGCCGACTACGTTCCCGGAGGCCTCCACAGGACCCTCCGCGCCTCGCTCCGACCGCTCGACCGGGCCCACTCCGTCTCGGTCGGAGCCGATCGTTCAGCCGCGCAGGAGCTCGAGAAAACGATCGGGCCGATCGGTGCAAATCCCGTCGACGCCTCGACCGAGGATCGGCCACATCGCCGCCGCGTCGTTAACCGGTGCCCGCCGCGTCGAGTAGACCATCACCGCCAAGCCAGCGCGATGCGCCGCCTCGACCCGCGCCGGAGTCGCTTGCGACGAGGTCAGGTGCAGGGCACACGAACCGGCTTGCGCGGCGATCTGGGATGGAGTGAGTCCATCGTGCACACGGGGCGTGTAGAGGGCGGCGCAGCGGATCTCGGGCGCCAGCGTGCGCAGCTGCATCAGCGCGCGCGGATCGAAGGACGACACCAGAACGGCCTCGCCCAGATCCCTGCGCCGCACCGTGTCGACCAGTCGCGCCACCACCCCGCCCGGCGGCGGCGTGCGCACGACTTCGTCGGGGTCGAGGCGCAGCGACTCGGTCTTGATCTCGAGATTGAGAACGACCCGCCCGTCGGCCAGCGCCAAAACCTCGTCGAGCGTCGGAACCCGCTGGCCCGCGAAGGCGTCGTCGAACCAGGCGCCGGCGTCGAGCGCCCGCAGCGCCGCGAGCGGCGTGTCGAGGACGCGGCCGGAACCGTCGGTCGTGCGCTCGAGCGTCTCATCGTGGATCACCACCGGCTCGCCTTCCCGCGCGACCGTCACGTCGGCCTCGACCATGTCGACCCCGAGATCGATCGCCAGCTCGATCGCAGCGAGGGTGTTCTCCGGCGCCAATCCGGACGCGCCGCGGTGCGCGATCACCCACGGACGCCTGCTCGCAGCGCGGCGCGCGCCCGTTTCCCATCGGTATGTATCGAGCGATCTCATCGCGCGGCCTGCCCTCCGAATGGCGGACTGCAACGCGCCCGATCACGCGCGACCAGCCGAGTGTACGCGAGCGGACACCTCATCTGACCACCGGTGAGCAGTTCGGCCCACCGAGGCCCGAGAATCGCTGAGAATCCGTTCTTGCGTCTCAACCGACTGCTTCCAAAACCTGGCACACCCCTTGCTTAAGACAAGGAGCGGGACACCTCTCTAACTCCACCGGCGGGACGCAAGTCTCGCCGATTTTTTTTGCCCGAAGGAACCTGGTCGCGGCGCGTAGAATCGCGCCATGATCGGATCCACACTCGACCACCTCGAGTGCTCGTCGACCGGCGAGCGCCACGATGCCACACGCCTCCACACCACCTCGCGCGCCGGACGCCCGCTGCTCGCACGCTACGACCTCGAGCGCGCGGCCGCGACCCTGAGCCGAGAGACCCTGCGCGGTCGGCGCTGGGACCTGTGGCGCTACGCCGAGGTGCTGCCGGTGCAGCGCCGCGAGAACATCGTCACCCTGGGTGAAGGCGCCACACCGCTGCTCGACGCGCCAGGGCTGGCGGGCGCTCTCGGCCTGCCGGAGGGCAGCGTGTGGGTGAAAGACGAGGGCCGCAATCCGACCGGTACCTTCAAAGCGCGCGGCCTGGCGCTCGCGGTGTCGCGCGCCAAGGAGCTCGGCGCCGCCGGCGTCGCGGTGCCGACGGCAGGCAACGCCGGCGCCGCGGCCGCGGCCTACGCGGCGCGTGCCGACCTGCCGTGCTTCGTCGCCATGCCCCGCGACGCGCCGCCCGCGGTCGCCGCCGAGGTGCGAGCTTTCGGCGCCGAGCTCGAGCTGGTCGACGGCCTGATCCACGATGCGGGCCGCCGAGTCGCCGAGGTGGTGGCCGCGCGCGGCCTGCTCGACCTGGCGACCCTGCGCGAGCCCTACCGCGCCGAGGGTAAGAAGACGATGGGCTACGAGCTCTGGGAGCAGCTCGGCGACGGCGGGCTGCCCGAGGTGATCGTCTACCCGACCGGCGGCGGCACCGGCTTGATCGGCATGTGGAAGGCCTTCGCCGAGCTCGCCGCCATGGGCCTGCTGCCGGCCGACGCACCTCTGCCCCGCATGGTCGCCGTGCAGTCCACCGGCTGCGCGCCGGTGGTGCGGGCCGTCGAGCAGGGCGACGCGCGCTGCGACCCCTGGGACGAGGCGTCGACGCTGGCGCCCGGCATCCGCGTGCCGCGCGTCTTCGCCGACGACTTGGTTTTGGCGGCGCTGCGCGAAAGCGGCGGCACGGCGCTCGCCGTGCCGGACGAAGAGATCGTGCGCGGCGTGCGCGATCTGGCGCGCCTCGAGGGCGTCGACGCGTCGCCCGAGGGCGGCGCCACCCTCGCCGGCCTCCGACGCCTTGTGGCGAGCGGCGCGCTGGCACCGGGCGAGCGCGCCGTGCTCTTCGTTTGCGGCACCGGGCTCAAGCATCCAGAGCTCAGGCCCTGACGCGGCGTTCCCGAACGGCTGCCACCCTGCCCTGAACGCGAAAACCCCCGAGCCTCGCGGCACGGGGGTCTTCGCCTCGCGGTCCGAGTCGCGACGCGCGTCAGGGATTGAAGACGGTGAAGCTCCGCTCGCCGATCAACGACTCGAAGCCCAGGTCATCGACCACGAAGACCTGCACCTGGTGCACCGCGTTGGAGAGCACCGTGCTGTCGAAGGTCAGGCGCCACACCGGCGCGTTGGCGTCGGGGTAGCCCATGAAGCGCAGGGCGACACCCGGCCGCGTGTCGACACCGAAGGCGGCCGATCCGATGAACACACCGTCGATGTAGAGGTTGACGTCGGCGACGCCCTCGAAGTCGACTGCCCAACCCTGGAAGACGATGTCACCGTCGAACAGATCGCCTTCGCGCGGCGATTCGATGAAGCCGATCGCGCCCTGATTCGGGCGGCT
Source organism: Acidobacteriota bacterium (assembly GCA_039194425.1). Taxonomy (GTDB): domain Bacteria; phylum Acidobacteriota; class Thermoanaerobaculia; order Multivoradales; family J023; genus JAUIJL01. Next base: position 12,667 of record JBCCVZ010000022.1, read on the forward strand.
CTCGATGCAGAAGAAGTTGACCGGAATCTCGTCGATGTTTTCGGCCTGGCTGCCGACGTCACCGGCGCGGATGGTCAGCAGGTGCGCACCCTCGGTGACGGCGCGACCGACGATCTGGAAGCCGACGTCGACCACGAAGCGGAAGCCAGCGGTCGGTGCGTCGAGGGCGAACGGGAAGTTGCGTTCGACGTTGAGGCGCGGCAGGCCGTAGCAGTTGGTCAGGCCACCCTTGGCGCCGTCGAAGTAGCAGCCGGAGCGGCTGTTGAAGTAGAGCGGTGTCTGGCCGAGCGGATCGCGCGGGTCGATCTCGAAGATCTCGGCGCCGTCGATCAGCAGCTCGACGTAGCCGATGCCGGTGTCGCCGATCTCGACGCCGAGGTCGAGCGCCCACCCGGTGATCGGCGAGAAGAGAATCGGGTTCGAGCGCACGCAGGTGCCGAAGAGGTCGGCGTTGCGGCGCGGGAACGTGATCTCACCGAACGGCCGCAGGATCGAGATGTTGTTCGAGAAGAAGATCTGCCGCGGCGGGCTGATGTCGATCCGGTTGCCGAGGTTGGTGACGACGCGCGCGCTCACCATGTGCGGACCGTTCGGGAAATCGGTCGAGTTCAGCTGATAGGCGAAGCCGGCTCCCGCGCTGTCCGGGAAGAAGGGGAACTGGTTCGCGACGTCCGGCCGGTTTTGGCCGAAGATCGAGGTGCCGACGATCTCGCCGTCGACCAGGATCTCGACGCGCTGCACGCCGGAGTCGGCGAGCGCCCAACCGGTCATGCCGATCGCACCGGTACCGGCGTTGTCTCCGTTCACAGGCCCTTCGAAAAAGCCTCGAACCGTCTCCTGTGCGGCGGCCGGCGCCGCGCTCAAGAGCGCAACGAGGGCGAGGCCAATCGTCCAGCGTGCTTGCATCACGTTCTCCTAGTGCACGAACTCGGGTGCCATCGACTCGACAAGCGATTCACGTCATTCTATAAGTGTCGTGACTCGGGGTCAACGGTTCAGGGCGTTCTTTCATCGACAGTTATCGGCCCTTGGCGAGGCCCTCGAGGTACGCCGCGACGAGCGAGGGCAGCGCGTCGACATCGTAGCCGCCCTCGAGAGTCGACACCAGACGTCCGCCGCACCAGCGGTCGGCGGCCTGCGCCAGTCGCTCGCCGACGCCGCGGAATCCCGCCTCGGTCACCCGCAGACCACCGAGCGGATCGTCCCGCCAGGCGTCGAATCCGGCCGAGACGAGCACGCAGTCGGGGGCTGTATCACCGCAGACCGTGTCGATCTGATCGAGAATCTCGTCCCACGCCGCGAGGAACTCCTCGTCGCCTGCCCCGGCGGCCAGCGGTCGATTGATCGTCGTTCCCGCGCCGGCACCCTCCCCCGTCTCACCGACTGCGCCGGTGCCCGGATAGAACGGCCACTGGTGGCTGCTGGCGAAGACCACATCGGCACGGTCGAAGAAGAGCGCCTGGGTGCCGTTGCCGTGGTGGACGTCGAAGTCGAGGATCGCCACTCGATCGATTTCGTCGCGCTCGAGCAGCCGCTGCGCCGCGACCGCGACGTGCGCGACGTAGCAGAATCCCATCGCGGTGTCGGCGAGCGCGTGGTGGCCGGGCGGCCGCACGGCAGCGAAGACGGCAGCGCCCGCACCGTCGTCGGCCGCCGCGAGGTCGAGGCCACGGTCGACCGCGTCGAGCAGTGCGGCCGTGGCCGCGGCGGTCGCGACCCAGGTCCCGGGCGAGAGCGGATTGTCGGCCGAGTCGATCAGACCGTCGCCGCGCTGCACCGCACGGCGCAGCCGCTGCAGGTACTTCTCGTCGTGCACCGTCGACGCGAGACGCGCCGCCGCGTCTTCGCTCAGGTCGAGATCCGCACGGTCGACGATCTCGACGCCGCGCCCGCCCAGGCCGTCGAGCAACGAGCGCAGGCGCGCCGGCGACTCGGGCATTCCCGGCGGCGGCCGGTGCTGCAGACAGCGCGTATCGGTGATCACCAGAGCCCGCTCGGCCCACGCTTCGGTCGTGCTCATCGACAGCCAACCCTTTCGTCTCGGTTCTCGCGGTTCGGCCCGTGTCGGCCTCGTGTAGCGCGCCCCGGAAGCCGACCTCCACGGGGCGCTCGATGGTAGCAGGGGCGGGAGGCGTGGGCGCTCACGCCGGCCGGCCAGCGCGTCGGGGCAGACGGATGCCGCGCGCCGCGAGGCGGCCGCGCAGGTAGGTCGCCAGGCGGTCGACCTCGCGCGCCGTCGGCCGGCCGCCGAGCGCATCCGACACCTGATGGCTCGAGGCGCCATCGACGAAGGCCATGCACAGCGCGTCGACACGCGCGCGCAGAGGGCGCTGCGCGACGACATCGCTCGTCGCCAGCATCCGCCGGCAGGTTCGCGCGAAGCCGCGCAGCGCCTCGCGACGCAAGAACACCGTTTCGGGGGTCACCGAGTCGACCGGCGGGGCGATCGGTCGGCGGCGCCAGCGCCCGAACTGCACCTCGTCGAGTGTCATTCGCAGCCGAGGCCGATTGCCGCGCCAGAGGCACCATTCCGGGTCGACCTCGATCGCGCGCCGCTCGGCGGTGGTCCGGCGCAGCCGGTCGATCACCAAGTGCCGCAGGCACCGCTGGAGATACGCCCAGGCCTGCACGTCGTCGCGGCCGCGATAGCGCGAGCCGGCACGCACCAGGCGCAGCCACAGCTCCTGGACGTGATCGTCGACCTCGGGCGGGCTCGCGCCGAATCCTCTCCTCCGCAGGCAGAGCACGGCTTGACGACGGATCGCCGGCTCGTACCGCTCGATCAGGCCGGGCCAGGCCCGCGCGTCGCCGTCGACCAGTGTGCGGCGGAGCGCGCCGTGGATCCCGGCGGGCAGAGGCCCACGCCGCACCGGTCGACGCCTCGTCGGCGACCGCTCGGCGGCGGCATCGCGGCAGTGTCGGCGACCAGGTCGCTCGCGCGCGACGCGGCAGATGGTGCCGGCGAGCTGGCCGCCACCGTCGGGCGCTGGATTCTGTGGACGCGAAGCTCGAACAAAGGGCAAGGCTGCCATCGCTTTCCTCCAAAATACGGAGGAAAGGCGGCGCACCGGCGAGAGTGTTCGAACGAGGGACGCCGAGCCTAGCAAGACGGCTCGGCCGGAGCAAGCGGGCTCAGCCGAGCACGATCAGCGCATCTTCTCTTCGACGAACTCGACGTGCTTGCGCACCTTGGGATCGTACTTCTTCAGGCGGAGCTTCTCGGTGGAATTCCGCTTGTTCTTGGTCGTCGTGTAGAAGTAGCCGGTGCCGGCCGACGAAACGAGTTTGATCTTGTCGCGCATGGTGATCCTCGTGCGGCTGATCCAGAGATTGGAACCTAACGAAAAGCCGCCGGGAAACGGCGGCTCGTCGGGCCGCTCGGTGGCGGCACGGTCGGTGACCCGACCAGCGGAAGGAGTGGCGGGGTCGACGGGACTTGAACCCGCGACCTCCGGCGTGACAGGCCGGCGTTCTAACCAGCTGAACTACGACCCCGCGAAGTCTGTCCGCATCCGCACCGCTCGATCGGCGCTACGGCTGCATCAGTGCTGTCAAGGTTGCGTACGGTCGCGCCGTGCGCGTCCGGGTGCCGCGTTGGGCTCGCCCCGGGCGGCGTACGATAACTCGGCACCGCGTGTTTGGCAAGCCCTTCGACGGATTTTTCGGAAGAGATCCGATCGTCGCTGGTGGGGAGTGAGGGACTCGAACCCGCGACCTCCTGCGTGTAAGGCAGGCGCTCTAACCAGCTGAGCTAACCCCCCTTTCGCTCGGAGGCCGCAGACTAGACGAAGCCCCGTCGGCCTGTCAAACAGTCGCAGCACCCTCCGGCCTTCAGCCTTGGATCTGTTAGCATCCAGGGGACGAATCCTTCCTCGTCGGCGAGGATCCAACTCGCCGCTCCGACGTCGGTTCTCGACGTCGACCGCCCACGATCATCCAGTCGGCAGATGCTGCGGATCCCGCCTCGCAGACCGACGGTCCCAGACCCCATCAAGGAGAGCCCCAATGGCCTTTTCCGTACCCGATCTTCGCTATCCCTTCGACGCCCTCGAGCCCCACATCGACGCGCGCACCATGGAGATCCATCACGACAAGCACCATGCCGCCTACGTGTCGAAGCTGAACGCGGCTCTCGACGGTCACGCGGATCTGCAGGGCAAGGACGTCGAAGATCTGCTCGCCGACCTCGACGCGCTGCCGGACGCGATCCGTAATGCGGTGCGCAACCACGGAGGCGGCCACGCCAATCACACCCTGTTCTGGGACGTGATGGGACCCCACGGCGGCGGCGGCCCGAACGGCGACCTCGCCGACGCCATTCACCAGAGCTTCGGCGACTTCGAGAAGTTCCAAGGCGCGCTGGCGAGCGCCGCCGGTGGTCAGTTCGGCTCGGGCTGGGGCTGGCTGGTGAAGAGCGGCAACGGCCTCGAGGTGATGGCGACCGCCAACCAGGACTCGCCTCTCTCCGTCGGCAAGACGCCGATCCTCGGCGTTGACGTGTGGGAGCACGCCTACTACCTCAACTACCAGAACCGTCGTCCCGACTACCTGGCCGCCTGGTGGAACACGGTCGACTGGGATCGCGTCGCGGCCCGCTTCGCCGCCTGAAGCCCTGCCGACCCCGTCCCGCGCCTCGTTCTCGCGCATTCGGCCTGCGCGACCTCGGCCCCGCCCCGGCGGGGCTGTTGGCGTTTCCGCCCATGCACTGGACATCTTGTAACTTTCGAATATTGAGAACTTTGCACAGCTAAGCGCATTTGTTGCGCACTGATGCCGCCAACTGATCGAGCGAATTCAAGAATAGTTCAATGTTTTGAGGCTACACTGAAGACTGCGGTCGATCCAGATCTGGCCGCCTCCCTTCTCATCTCGTCCAGCCCTTCGCTGCATTGCTGTTTGCTGCTTCGCTTCCACGCACGTCTGTCGGACACGAGACGCAACCCCGTTGGAGAACTACGATGACGACCCCGAGCACCCGGCGCACCGGAAACCGCAAGATGACCAAGGTCTTCAAGGCCCTCGCCGATGGCACCCGGCAGGAAATCCTGCAGCTTCTCGAAGATCAGCAGTACACGGTCGGTGAGATCGTGTCGAAGTTCGATCTCTCGCAGCCGACGATCTCGCGGCACCTCTCGGTGCTCAAAGAAGCCGACTTGGTGGTCGACCAGCGGCGTGGTCAGAACGTGATCTACCGCTTGAACGACAACTCGCTCGCCAGCTCGATGCGCCAGTTCTTCGGGCAGTTCCGCAGCTGCCAAGAAGTTCTGCGCTGAGCCGACGCCAGCGACCTGTCGAGCCGCCCGCGGCGAGGCGCCGCGCCCGGCGCTCGAGGCGAAGCACGCCGCGACGTCCCGTGTTTTGACACCGGCGAGCGAATCGCGTATCGTTCGCCGCCCGTGGAAAGCCGCGGCCGACGCAGTGCGCCGAGTGGCGTGAGGCCTCGTCCGCACCGCGACGCAGCCCTTCGGCGGTGTAGCTCAGCTGGTTAGAGCGAGCGACTCATAATCGCTAGGTCAAGGGTTCAAGTCCCTTCACCGCCACCATTCGACGCCATCGATCCGACGCGTTCCAGCCCGGTTCATCCAGCCCCGCCGCTCCACGGCCTGCGCGCACGCGCGCTCACGGCCCTCGATGCGGCCGGTCTCGGATCGGCACCGCTCGTCGTCGCGTTCTCGGGCGGCTGTGATTCCACCGCTCTGCTCGGACTGCTCGCCGCGCGCCGCCGCGACCAGCGAGGCCCGCGCGGCCGGTTGCTCGCCTGCCACGTCGACCATCGCCTCGACACCGAGTCGTCCGAGCGCGCAGCACACGCTCGCACCCTGGCTGCTGCGCTGGACGTCGACTTTCGCCTCGAGGTGCTCGACTCCGAGCCGCCTCCCGGCGAGAGCATCGAGGCCTGGGCCCGCCGCGTCCGGTACGCCCGCCTGCTCGAGGTCGCCGCCGCTCTCGATGATCGGTCTGCGGGTGACCGGCCTGCAGATGACCGGGCTGCGGATGAAAGGTCTGCCGAACACCGGCCGCGCGAGCACCGGGCGGGCGAGTCGCTCGTGCTCACCGCCCACCATGCTGACGACCAGGCCGAGACCTTGCTGTTGCGCATGAGCCAAGGCAGTGGCCTGCGCGGCCTCGCCGGCATCCGTTCACGACACGGCCGCATCGTGCGCCCGCTGCTGGCGCTGCGCCGGGCCGACCTCCGCCGCCTCGCCGAGGCCGAGCCGGTGCTGCGCACCCGCGGCCTGCGTCCGTCCGAGGACCCGAGCAACCGAGACCCGCGCTTCGCGCGCAGCCGTCTCCGCCACGGCGCCCTGCCGCGGCTCGCGGCTCGCCATGACCACTTGGCGCCTCGTCTCGCTCGGCTCGCCGCGACGGCGACGACGGCGCGCGAGCGCATCGACGGAATGCTCGCGCCCCGCCTGCGGTTGAAAGAGGAGATCGACGGCGCACGCCTCGATCGGCGCGCGCTCCGATTTCTTCCGTCGCCGCTCCGTCGCCATGCACTCGCCCTTCTCCACCAGCACGCCGGCGCTCCGCACCCGGCCTCCTCGGCTGCCATTGCGGAGCTCGAGCGTCAGCTCGACCTCACCGACGCCGTCGGCTGCGACGCGGGACACGGCTGGCGCTGGCAGGGCGACGCGCGCCGGCTCTGGCTGCACCCTGCGGCGAACAGACAAGGCCACTTCACGTATACTTTGGAGATTCCGGGCGCGGTGGCGATTCCGGAGCTCGGCTGCCTGGTGCGAATCGAGCCCTGCGCCGTCGAGTCCTGGATGTTCCACGGCCATGCTCGGCGCGCAGGTCTCGACCTCGCCGGCGTCGAGCGCGTCGAGATCCGAAACCGCCGTCCGGGAGATCGCATCCGACCTCTGGGCGGCCCCGGGTCGAAGGCACTCAAAGCTCTCTTCATCGATCGCCGCATACCGCGCCATCGCCGCGACACACTGCCGCTCCTGGTCATCGACGACCACATCGCCTGGGTTCCCGGCGTGACCATCGACGAGCGCCATCGGCTCGCACCGGGCCAGTCGCACGGCTGGCGAGTCGAAATCCATCGGCTGCCGGCCTTCGAATCGACTTCATGAGGCGGCACGGCGCTCTCGACCAGGCTCACTGGTCACACCGCTGCTCTCCTGACTTCCCCGCAAAATCTCCCATCGACACGTTCTCCGACAAGGGTACAGCGCTTTGAATTCAACGTTTCGGTCATTGTTGTTCTGGATCGTGATTTTCGCGGTCGTCGTGCTCCTCTGGCAGACGATCCAGGGAGGCACCGGCGACCAGCAGGAGCTCACCTTCACGCAGTTTCTCGAGGCGGTGGAAAACCGCGAGGTCGAGAAGGTGTTGATGAAAGAGAACGAGCTGTCGGGGCGCTTCAAGGGAAGCCAGGCGGCCGAGGATGATTTCGACTTCCACACCGAGTTCCCGAGATACGACGGCCTGGTCGATCGACTGCTGGAAAGTGACATCACGATCGTGTACGAGAAGAAAGAAGAAAGCCCGCTGCTCGCCATCTTCCTGACCTGGGGCCCGGTGCTGCTGATCGTCGGCCTGTGGATCTTCTTCATGCGCCAGTTCCAGTCGGGCGGCAACAAGGCGCTGTCGTTCGGCAAGAGCAAGGCCAAGCTGCTCAACACCGGCGGCAAGAAGGTCACGTTCGATGACGTCGCCGGCATCGAGGAGGCCAAGGCCGAGCTCGCCGAGGTCGTCGACTTTCTCAAGGAGCCGCAGAAGTTCCAGAAGCTCGGCGGCAAGATTCCAAAGGGCGTGCTCCTGATGGGCGCGCCGGGCACCGGCAAGACGCTGCTCGCGCGCGCGATCGCCGGCGAAGCCAACGTGCCCTTCTTCTCGATCTCGGGCTCCGACTTCGTCGAGATGTTCGTCGGCGTCGGCGCCAGCCGCGTGCGCGACCTCTTCGAGCAGGGCAAGAAGAACGCGCCGTGCATCATCTTCATCGACGAGATCGACGCCGTCGGCCGTCATCGCGGCGCCGGCCTCGGCGGCGGGCACGACGAGCGCGAGCAGACGCTCAACCAGCTGCTCGTCGAGATGGACGGCTTCGAGACCAACGAGGGCGTGATCCTGATCGCCGCCACCAACCGTCCCGACGTGCTCGACCCGGCGCTGCTGCGCCCGGGTCGCTTCGACCGCCGGGTGGTCGTCGACCGGCCGGACATCAACGGCCGCCTCGGCATTCTGCGCGTCCACACCAAGACCATCCCGATCGCCGACGATGTCGATCTCGAAGTGATCGCTCGCGGCACGCCCGGTTTCGCTGGCGCCGACCTCGCCAACATGGTGAACGAGGCGGCCTTGATCGCGGCCCGGCGCGACAAGAAGAAGGTCGAGATGGAGGACTTCGAGTACGCCAAGGACAAGGTGGTGATGGGTGTCGAGCGCAAGACGCTGATGCTCACCGACGAAGAGAAGCTGAACACCGCCTACCACGAGGCCGGCCACGCCTTGGTCGCCGCCTTCCTGCCCGGCACCGATCCGCTGCACAAGGTGACGATCATCCCGCGCGGGCGCGCGCTCGGCCTCACCATGCAGCTGCCGACTGAAGACAAGCACACCTATCGGCGCACCTACGTCGAGAGCCAGATCGCCGTGCTGATGGGCGGCCGCGTGGCCGAGGAGATGACGCAGAACGGCGACATCACCACCGGCGCCGGCAACGACATCGAGCGCGCGACGAACCTGGCGCGCCAGATGGTGTGCGACTGGGGCATGTCGCGCCTCGGACCGCTCGCTTTCGGCTCGAACGAAGAGCCGGTCTTTCTCGGCCGCGACTACGCCAAGAAGCCCGACTACAGCGAGGCGACGGCGGTCGACATCGACCAAGAAATCAGCCGCATCGTCAACACCGGCCTCGACAAGGCGCGGCAGATCCTGAAAGAGCACGAGGCCGTGCTCGACCGCATGGCGCAGGACCTGCTCGAGCGCGAGTCGCTCGACGGCTACGAGGTCTACGACCTGATCGAGGACATGACCGGCCAGGACCTGGCGCCGGCGGCGCTGCGTGCCCACCGCGAGCGCGCACGCCAGATCGGCGACGAGCTACGCAACCGCGCCGAGCTCGACGCGGCCAGCGACAACTCGGTCGAGAGCGACGACCCGTCCGACGGCGAGCGCGTCACCGGCGACTCGCTGCCGTCGCCGGCGGCGGGCTGACAGCCGCGAGGCCGACCGTGGCCGACGCTTCCGTCGATCCGCCGGTCGACGGCCTCGGACCGGCTGCGCCGCGGGAGATCGTGCTCGACCTCCCCGCCTGCGCGGCGCCGCTCGTGCTCGGGCGGCGTCCGCTGGTCATGGGCGTGGTGAACCTCACGCCCGACTCGTTCAGCGACGGCGGACTCTACTTCCCGTCCGTCGTTCGCGCCGTTGAACATGCGCTGCGCCTGGTCGACGAGGGCGCCGACCTGCTCGACCTCGGCGCCGAGTCGACGCGCCCCGGCGGCGGCGTCTACGGCGCCGGCAGCGTCGAGGTGTCGGCCGACGACGAGGCACGCCGCCTGCTCCCCGTGCTCGAGGCCCTGCGTGCCCGACTGCCGTCGACGGCGCTCTCGGTCGACACGCGGAAGGGGGAGGTGGCGCGCCGCGCGCTCGACGTCGGCGCGGACCTGGTGAACGACGTCGGCTGCCTCGCGGATCCAGCCTTGCGCCGTGCCGTCGCGGAGGCCGGCTGCCCGGTGGTCGCCATGCATGCGCGCGGAGAGCTGCGCACGATGCAGTCGACCATCGCCTTCGACGATGTCGTCGCCGAGGTCGAGAGCGAGCTGCTCGCCGCCGCCGCGCGCGGCGTCGCCGACGGCATCGACCGTCGGCGCATCGTGCTCGATCCGGGCATCGGCTTCGGCAAGACCGCGGAGCAGAACCTCGCCCTCATGCACCATGCCGGCACTCTGCGCCGCCACGGCCACGGAGTGCTGGTCGGCGCAAGCCGCAAGAGCTTCATCGCCGCAGTCGCCGGCGAGGCGCCGCCCGACCAGCGGCTCGGCGGCAGCTTGGCCGTCGCCGCCTGGTGCGCGCGCATCGGTGTCGACATCGTCCGCGTGCACGATGTCGCCGCCACGGTGCAGCTTCTCCGGGTGTGGAATGCGATAGATTCGGCGTCCTGACATGAATCTCTCGCTCGACGCTTTCGGCCAGCTGCTGCAGCCGTTTTCCTCTTGGCAAGATCTCCTCGACGTCCTGCTCGTCGCGGTGGTTCTCTACAACCTGCTGCTGCTCATCCGCGGCACCCGGGCGATGCAGGTCGTGTTCGGCATCCTGATCCTGGTCGTCGTGTACTACGGTGCCCAGGTCTTCAATCTGAACGCGCTCGAGCTGACCCTCGACAAATTCTTCCTGATCTTGCCGGTGGCGATCATCGTCCTCTTCCAGCACGAGATCCGCCGCGCGCTGGCGAGCTTCGGACGCACTCCCTTTTGGGGCCGCAGCAGCCCCGACGTGGTCGTCGAGATGCTCAACGACATCGTGCTCGCCGCCACCACACTCTCCGATCGGCGCATCGGTGGCCTGATCGTCTTCGAGCGCCGTGAAGGTCTGCGCAACTGGATCGAGAACGGCGTGACGCTCGACGCGGAGGTCTCGGCCGACCTGCTGATCAGTCTCTTCCACCCCGAAACACCGACTCACGACGGCGCCGTGATCATCCAGGGCGACCGCATCGCCGCCGCCGGCTGCTTCCTGCCGCTGACGCGCAATCCCGAGCTGTCGCGCGAGCTCGGCACGCGCCATCGCGCCGCCATCGGCAGCACCGAGGAGTCGGACGCGGTGGCGGTGATCATCTCCGAGGAGACTGGCGGCCTGTCGATCACGGTCGGCGGCCACATCGAGCGGCGGCTGGCGCCGTCGGCGCTGCGCACGCTGTTGTTCAAGCACCTGGTGTCGGAGAGCGATCGCGGTGAGCCGACGGTGAAAAAGGTATGAGCCGACGCCTGCGCAACGTGAACCTGCCGCTCTTCCTGGTCGCGGTCTTTGTCGCGCTCATGATCAAGGTCTCGGTGCGCGACACGGTGCAGCTCACCGAGCGGGTGATCGAGGCGCAGGTGACCTACTCCTTCCCGCAGCCGGAGAGCGAGCTGGTGACTTTCGACCTGGTCGACACCGTGCGTGTCGGCGTGCGCGGCAAGTCGGGCGACGTCTCGCGGCTCTCACCGTTCACGGTCGAGGTGCTGGCCGCCATCCCGCCGGGACGCACCGGCCAGACCACGATCGTGCTCGACGCCGCCGACGTACGCTTCAACATTCCCGGCGACTTCAGCGTCCAGTCGATCGACCCGAATCGCTTCGACATCAAGATCGAGCAGCGGGTGACCCGGCCGGTACCGATCCGCCCAGTGCTCACCGGCGAGCCGGCGGCGGGAGCGCGCGCCGGCGAGCCGACGCTCGATCCGGCGACAGCGATGATCAGCGGCCCGCGCTCGCGCGTGCAGACGATCGACCATGCCCTGGTCGAGGTCAACCTCGACGGCCATGCGCGCAGCTTCGAGGAGCTCGTGCCGGTGTCGACCACCGATTCGCAGGTGCGCGTGATCGAGCCGACACGGGTCCTGGTCACGGTGCCGATGGAAGAGCCCGAGCTGTCGATCCGCATCGACGATCTGCAAGAGGATCCTTCGTGATGACCGACTCGCCCGCTCGACGCTTCTTCGGCACCGACGGGGTGCGCGGCGCCTTCGGCACGCCGCCGCTCGACGAAGCCACGGTCCGCCGCCTCGGCGCCGCCCTCGGGCGTGCGCTGCGCCGGCGGCATGCGGCTCCGCGCGTGGTGCTCGGCGGCGACACCCGCGACTCGACGCCGACCCTGGCCGGCTGGCTCGCCGCCGAGCTGCGCGCGCGCGAGGTCGAGATCACATGGCTCGGCGTCGCGCCGACGCCGGCGATCACCTACGCCACGCGTCGCCTCGAAGCGGCCTGCGGCGTCGCGGTGTCGGCGAGCCACAATCCGCATCCCGACAACGGCATCAAGCTGATCGACGGCCGCGGCTTCAAGCTCGCGCCCGAGGCCGAGGCGCGCATCGAGGCGGCGCTCACCGATCCGGAGCTCGCGCTCGCCGACACCGACGCGCCGCTGCCGGAGGTCGATCGCACGCCGCTCCAGGGCTGGCTGCACGGCCTCGCCTCGTCGTTACAAGAGACCGACGGCGGCTCACCCGAGGACGACGCACCGCTCGACGGCCTGCGCATCGCGCTCGATGTCGGCCACGGCGCCGCGACGCCCTTCGCCGGCGAGCTCTTCGCGCGCGTCGGTGCGAGCGTCGAGGTGCTGCACGACGCGCCCGACGGCACCAACATCAATCGCGACAGCGGCTCGACCCATCCCGAGGCGCTGGCCCGCAGAGTCGTCGACGGCGGCTTCGACCTCGGCATCGCCTTCGACGGCGACGCCGACCGCGCGATCCTGGTCGACGAGCAGGGCACGGTGCGCGACGGCGACGCGATCTTGTACCTCTGGGCGCGCGATCTCGACGCCCGCGGCGCCCTCCACCACCGGCGCATCGTCGCGACGTCGATGAGCAACCTCGGCCTCGAGGTGGCGCTGCAGAAGGGCGGCATCGGCCTGGTGCGCTGCGACGTCGGCGACCGCCACGTGGTGCAGACGCTGCTCGAGCACGACCTGGTGCTCGGCGGCGAGCAGAGCGGCCACATCGTGCAGCTCGACCTGGCGACCACCGGCGACGGCTTGCTCACCGGCCTGCAGCTCGCCGACATCGTACGCCGCGCCGGCCGTCCTCTATCGCAGCAGCTCGGCGACCTCGAGCGCTTTCCGCAGCTGCTGCGTGGTGTGCGCGTCGCCGACAAGCCGCCGCTCGACTCGCTCCCGGCCGTGGTCAAGGCACGCGAGGCGGTCGAACAGGCGCTCGGCGCCGAGGGGCGCCTGGTGCTGCGCTACAGCGGCACCGAGCCGCTGGTGCGCATCATGATCGAGGGACGCGACCGCGACGTGATCGAGGCGCTGGCCGACGATCTCGAGGCGGTGCTGCGCGCCGCCCTCGGCGCCGCCTGACCGCGCCGAGCCCACAGTCTCGCCACGACGTCTCCACCGCCTCTGATTCTCCACAGTCTCGCCACCACCGCGTCGCGCGTCGACGTAGACTCTTCGTCGAAGGAGATCCCTCGATGACGACTCGCCCCCTGCTGCTCTCGGTCAACATCGACCACGTCGCCACCCTGCGCCAGGCGCGCCGCGCCCCCTACCCCGACCCGGTGGAAGCCGCCGCCGTCGCCGAAGACGCCGGCGCCCACGGCATCACGGTGCACCTACGCGTCGACCGTCGCCACATCCAGGACGACGACGTCCGCCGCCTGCGCCCGCGCGTGCGCGGCAAGCTCAATCTCGAGATCTCGACCGCCGAGGAAATGCTCGCCCTCGCCGTCGAGACCCGGCCCGACCAGGTAACACTGGTGCCCGAGCGCCCCGAGGAGGTCACCACCGAGGGTGGCCTCGACGTCGTGAAGCACACCGACACCATCCGCGCCGCCGCCGAGCGCCTGGCGTCCGCCGGCATCGATGTCTCGCTCTTCCTCGACGCCGACCCGCACCAGCTCGATGCCCTCGCCGCGCTCGACCGCGAGGCCGTCCCAGGCTTCGAGATCAACACCGACGCCTACACCAAGGCGGTTCTCGGCGGTGCGTCCGACGCCCCCCGCGCCGAGCTCGACAAGATCCTCCGCGTCGCCGCGGACGGCGAATCCGCCGGCCTGCGCGTCTACGCCGGCCACGGCCTCACCACCGCCAACGTCGGCACCATCGCCGCCGTGCCCCAGATCGAAGAGCTCAACATCGGTCACTGGCTCGTGTCCCGCGCCGCGATCGTTGGCCTCGCCGCGTCGGTCCAAGAGATGCTGGCGGCGATGTCGGCCGGCCGCGGCGACGGCTGAGGGAGCTATCCGAGGATGTCCTCGAACCCTGAGTCCTGGCACGCCCGTCGAAGTACAGGAGCGGTACTGGGATCGCCGGCATCTTGCCGGCCTGGGTGCACCTAGTCTGGTTGCGCGACGTCCTTCCGAGGTCATCGAAGGTGGTGCCGAGGCGTTGTAAGCCGTATTCAATCCAAATCCCGCCGTAGCGAGATCGGCAAGGGACTTTCCAAGGCATTCGAGCTTCGCGAGTCGCCGGGTACGCAATGATCGGGCGACCAGCGCGCCAGCTCCATTCATCGTCTAGCGGACCTCAAGGGCTGGCTCGTACCGCCCGAACGTAGGCCGTCGAGCCATCGCGGAGGCAAGTTTCCGCGGAGCGGAATCATCGGGGTGCCATGGCTGTTATCGGATCTGAGGGCAACACACTCAGATTTGCCGCCGCGTTCATCGCGGCCTTCGAGATACACGCCAGATCCACTGATTTCGACCCGCGAGGAACGCCATGGACCTGAATCAACTGACCCAGAAATCCCAGGAAGCAGTGCAGGCGGCGCAGGCTCTCGCTGTCGAGCACGGTCACCAACAGATCGACGGCGAGCACCTGCTGCTCGCGCTTCTCGACGAGTCCGGCGGCTTGGTGCCTCGGCTGCTCGAGAAGATGGACGTGCCGCTCGACGCGCTGCGGAGCGATCTCGTCGCCGGGCTGCAGAAGCGGCCGCGCGTCAGCGGGCCGGGCTCGGAGCCGGGCAAGATCTTCGTCACCGAACGGCTGCAGCGCCTCTTGCTGGCGGCGCAGGCCGAGGCCAAGCGACTCAAGGACGAATACGTGTCGGTCGAGCACCTGGTGCTGGCCTTGATCGAGGAAGGACCGTCGAGCGACGGCGGCCGGCTGCTCGCCGACCACGGCGTCGACCGCACCGGCTTCCTCGCCGCCCTGCAGGACGTGCGCGGTCACCAGCGCGTGACCAGCGCAAACCCCGAGCAGGCGTACGAGGCGCTCGAGAAGTACGGCCAGGACCTGGTCGAGCTGGCGCGCCGCGGCAAGCTCGATCCGGTGATCGGTCGCGACGAGGAGATTCGGCGCGCGGTGCGCATCCTGTCGCGCAAGACCAAGAACAACCCCGTGCTCATCGGCGAGCCCGGCGTCGGCAAGACCGCCATCGTCGAGGGCCTGGCGCAGCGCATCGTGCGCGGCGACGTGCCCGAGTGGCTGAAGGATCGCGCGGTCTTCTCGCTCGACATGGGCGCTCTCCTCGCCGGCGCAAAGTACCGCGGCGAGTTCGAGGAGCGGCTCAAGGCCGTGCTCAACGAGGTGAAGGAGTCCGAGGGACGGATCCTCCTCTTCATCGACGAGGTGCACACCATCGTCGGCGCCGGCAAGACCGAGGGCGCCACCGACGCCGGAAACCTGCTCAAGCCGATGCTCGCGCGCGGTGAGCTGCACTGCATTGGCGCGACGACACTCGACGAGTATCGCAAGCACATCGAGAAGGACGCGGCGCTTGAGCGGAGATTCCAGCCGGTCCTGGTCGACCAGCCGTCGGTCGAAGACACGGTGTCGATCCTGCGCGGCCTGCGCGAGCGCTTCGAGGTGCACCACGGCGTCACCATTCAGGACAACGCCCTGGTCGCCGCCTCGACCCTGTCGAATCGCTACATCTCCGACCGCTTCCTGCCCGACAAGGCGATCGACCTGGTCGACGAGGCGTCTGCGATGGTGCGCACCGAGATCGACCAGATGCCGGCCGAGCTCGACGCCATCACCCGCCGCGTCATGCAGCTCGAGATCGAGGAGGCGGCGCTCAAGAAGGAGAAGGACAAGGCCTCGAAGGAGCGCTTGAAGGACCTGCGCAAGGAGCTCGCCGACCTGCGCAACCAGGCCGACAGCATGCGCGACCGCTGGGAGTCCGAGAAGCGGGAGATCGACGCGGTGCGCTCGCTCCGCGAGCAGATCGAGCAGGTGCGCCACCAGATCGAGACCGCGACCCGGCAAAGTGACCTCAACCGGGCGTCCGAGCTGCAGTACGGCACTCTGCCGGGGCTCGAGCACCAGCTGAGAGAGACCGAGGCACACCTCGCGGCGCAGCAGCAGTCGGGCGACAGTCTGCTGCGCGAAGAGGTGACCGAGGACGAAATCGCCGAGATCGTGGCGCGCTGGACCGGCGTGCCGGTGACGCGGCTCATGGAGGGCGAGCGCGACAAGCTGCTGCGCCTCGACGAGATCCTGCACCAGCGGGTGATCGGCCAGGACGAAGCGGTACAGCTGGTGGCCGATGCGGTGATCCGCGCCCGCTCTGGGATCAAGGACCCGCGGCGACCGATCGGCTCGTTCATCTTCCTCGGCCCGACCGGCGTCGGCAAAACCGAGCTCGCCAAGACGCTCGCCGAGGCGCTCTTCGACAGCGAGAGCAACATCGTGCGCATCGACATGTCGGAGTACATGGAGAAGCACACCGTGTCGCGGCTGCTCGGCGCGCCTCCGGGCTACATCGGCTACGAGGAGGGCGGCCAGCTCACCGAGGCGGTGCGCCGCAAGCCCTACTCGGTGATCCTCTTCGACGAGATCGAGAAGGCCCACGCCGATGTCTTCAACGTGCTGCTGCAGATTCTCGACGATGGTCGCGTGACCGACTCGCAGGGCCGCACGGTGGACTTCAAGAACACCGTCGTGATCATGACCTCGAACATCGGCTCACCGCACCTGCTCGAGGGGGTCGACGAGCGCGGCGAGATCCGCGAGGCGGCGCGCGATGCGGTGATGCGGGAGATGCGCGGGCACTTCCGGCCCGAGTTCCTCAACCGCGTCGACGACATCGTGCTCTTCGCGCCGCTGCAACTCGGCGAGATTCAGCAGATCGTCGGCCTGCTGCTCGACGACCTGCGCGCACGCCTCGCCGACCGGCGCATCGAGATCGAGCTCACCGACGCGGCACGCGAGCACATCGCCCGCGCCGGCTACGACCCGGTCTACGGTGCCCGGCCGCTCAAGCGCTACCTGCAGCGTCAGCTCGAGACGCGCATCGGCCGCGCGCTGATCGCTGGTGACGTCATGGAGGGCGCCACCGTCGAGGTCGGGCTCGAGCACGGCGAGCTCGCCGTGTCGATCCGGCCGCCGGCTCTCAGCGCCCCGGAGGACTCGACCAACGACCTGGTCGACGCCGAGGTGATCGACGCCGAAGTCGTTGAGGTCTGACCGGGTCGTAAAAAGCCCGCTCCTGCCGACTCACGACTGGCGAGAGCGGGCGCTTCTACCGCAGCCTACGACCGACTCGACATCGCAGAAGACATCGCATACGATATCTCGATGGCAAGATACCCCCTGAACTTACCCCAGCAACTCAAGCGCGATGCCGAGGAGTGGGCCGCTCACCAGGGGGTCTCACTGAACCAATTCGTCGTCTGGGCGGTTTCCGAGAAAGTCGGCGGACTGCGCCAGGAGCTCTACGACCCTCGCTTCCCCCACATCGTGTATCGGCTCGGCGCAGCGCGCTGGCCGACACCAGTGGTTCGTGGCACCGGGATCCAGGTCAAGACCCTGGCGGTCGCTCATCGATCGTGGGGTCTAGACCTCGATCAGCTCGCCGACGAGTACGAGCTCTCGCAGGCAGTCGTGGAGAATGCCCTCGCGTTCTATGACGCTCACCGGGATGAGATCGATCGCGAGATTCAGGCGGATCTCGACGCGCAGAACGAAGCTGAGGGCTTGGCTGTCAGCGCCTGATCGCCGGGCCGCGCTTTGCAGGACGAATGAACGAGGTTTGCCTGCATCTCGATGCCGACACCTCGAGCAAGGCCCTCCATCGTGCGCTCCTCGCACTGGGTCACGACGTGACCCGAACGCCCTGCGAATGGATTGAGCGGGAAGCCAGCGACGAAGCTCAACTGCTCCGCGCAACCGCGCAGGGCCGGGCAATCTTCACCTTCAACATTCGTGACTTCTCAGTTCTTGCCCGCCTTCACCCACAGCACCGAGGCATCGTCCTGGCGGCACAGGCGAGCTGGACACTCGGTGAGTTGATCGACGCTCTGAGCCTGTTGATCAAGACCATGCGTCCCGAAACACTGAACGGCCAGATCGTGTGGCTCCCGAGGGGCCGCTCGACCTGACCGTTCGCGTCTGGTCAGAAACTCGAGACCTGCGAGCGCAGCGTGATCACGGATCGTCGCGCGCGTCCCAGTCGATCCGATTGCCCCAAACGACGCCCGGATTGTTGCTGCACGGGTTGATTGCAGGGAAGAACCACGACAGCGTCGAGCGGACCCGGAACGAGGCGCCGGTGCCGCCGCTCGGGCACTGCGGCGGCGCGAAAGCGTATGCTGCGAAGCCGTAGCTCGGGCTGGCGGCCGAGCCGTTGTCATTGGTCACGTGCACTGTACCGAGCACCGGAATCCAGCCGCCGCCGCAGCGGAAGCAGAACGTGACGTTCTCGTTGCTGCCGGCCGGGGCCGGGCCGAAGGGACCATACCAGGTGTCCCGCTTGAGCTCGACGTCGCAGAACGCGACTCGAACTTGCGGGTGGTAACCGCAGCCGTTCATTTCCTCGTAGAAGATGCTGCCGATCGTGTTGTTGATGGTGATGGTCTTGGAATCGGCGAGCGGTGAGACGACATCGCCGGCGCAGTGCGCGAACATCTCGTAGAGCTCTTCGGCGGGAAAGCCCGCCTCGGCGAGCTCGGCGTATTGCTTGCGCTCATCGTCGCCGCAAATCGGATCGACTGGCTGGGGCTCGCAGATGTCCTGGCCGATGGCGGGGACCGCGATCAGGCAACAGAGCGCGGTCATGGGAAGGAGAATGTGGAGCAATCGACGCATTGGTTTTCTCCGGTCGGTGGACGGGGAGTTCGACTCTCCACATCCGACAGGGACATCCGACGGTCCAGAAAACGCAAAGCGCGTCGTCACGCGATTAAATGAATCGACCAGAAATATAGCATCTTGACAACTGATCGTCAAGTTGAATTCTCATTTCTTGACCATATTGTGCAAATCATCCCTCAATGAATGAGAGCACCCGAGCCACGAAGGGCTCGGGTGTCGAGAGCTCGAGACCGACGGCCGGCCTCGAGCTGGCTGACGAGACGCGGACCGTCAGTTCGCGACTTCGAACACCGCGGTGGTGCGTCCCGGCACGGTCAGCGTGCCGGACGCCGCGTCGTAGGTCGCGCCGCGCACGATCGAATCGGCCGACGACGCCTGCACCGGATGGAGGCGGGTCGCCGGGCGACAAACCAGGCTCGAATCCGAGATCGTGAGCGAATCGGGCCGACCGTTGAACGCCACCACGATCCGGCTGCGCTCCGGGTCGAGATCGGCCGGATCGTCGATCGCCATCACGATGACACCCGGCACCTGCCCCGGACCAACGTTGAGGAAGCGCACCGCCGCTTGCACTTCGTCCGCCGTCCGCAGGCGGAAGAGCGGCGAGCTCTTGCGGATCCGCAGCATCTCGCGGAAATGCGCCGCTGTAGCCTGGATCTGCTCCGGTCCGACGTCGAGACTCGGATCGGCGAGCAGCGGCTGCAGCACCGGCCAGGCCTCCTGGTTCTTTGACGCCACGGGCAGACCCGATCCCCAACCGTTCTCCTGGTAGGTGAAGTCGAGGCGGTTGAACCAGTCGCCGGAGTTGAACGAGTCGCGGTCGCCCGACTTCGAACGCAGCATGTCCTGGCCGGCGTGGATGAACGGAATGCCCTGGCCGAGAGTCACCAACGACAGACCGAGCATCTGCGAGCGCGCGCGGTCATCGGCCGATGCACCGAGCGGCAGCTTGAGCTGCACGCCATCGAAGAAGGTCTCGTTGTCGTGGGCGGCAACGTAGTTGATCACCTCCTGCGGATCGCTGGTGTAACCGGCGCCGAGACCACCGCCGTAGGCGACGTCGGCGCCAGTGACCAGGTCACCGAAGCGGTTGACGAGCTCGTACGACGACAGGTTGCCGGCGAGTGAGACCCGGATCTGGTCCTGCTTGAGCAGCAGGTTGGCCAGCTGGTCATCGGGCGAGCCCTGCGGCGTGGCGTTCGGATCGAAGAAGAGGCCCGTGGTGAAGCCCTGCTCCTGCAGACCGCTGAACGGACCGCCGCCGCGCGCGGCGTCGCGCACGCGATCGTTGAACGAGCCGATGCCGGTTCCCGTGACGTTCGCCTGCGTCGCGTTGACGCCGCGGGCGTTGTCCGCCACCTCACCGAAGTTCCAGCCCTCGCCGTAAAGCACGATCTGCTGACCGTCGACGCCGTCCCGGGCCATGGTCAGCCCGTCGAGAGCATCGCGCACCGCGACCATGTTGCGCAGCATGTGATGGCCCATCAAGTCGAAACGGAAGCCGTCGACCTTGTACTCGCGTGCCCAAACGAGCACCGAGTCGATCATCAGCTTCTCCATCATCGCGTGCTCCGACGCGGTGTTCGGGCAGCAGCTCGACTGCTCGACGAAGCCGTCGAGGCTCAGTCGGTGATAGTAGCCCGGCACGATGCGGTCGAGCACCGATTTGGCGTTCTGCCCCGCGGCATTGGTGTGGTTGTAGACGACGTCCATCACCACCCGCAGCCCGGCACGATTGAGCGCCTTGACCATCGAGCGGAACTCGAGAACGCGCAGCGCCCCGTCCGGATCGGCCGAGTAGCTTCCCTCGGGCACCGTGTAGTGCCACGGATCGTAGCCCCAGTTGAATCCATCCTGGTCTTCGATCGCCGAGATCATGTCCTGTTGCTGCGTGGAATCGCGCGGCAGGGAGCGCAGGGTCACGAAATCGACCTCTTGCTGCGCCTCGCGACGCTCCTCGATGGTGGCGACGTCGAACGACGGCAGCAGGTGCACATGCGTCAGGCCAGAGTCGGCGAGAGCATCGAGATGTCCTCGCCCCTGGCTCCAGCCGATGGCGAACGCGCCGAAGGTCCCGCGCAGCGCCTCGGGAACGGTGGAGTCGTTCCAGCTGAAGTCGCGCACGTGCAGTTCGTAGAGCACCGTGTCTTCAGGCGCCGCGAGGCCGGGCTTGCGCACGAACCGCCAGCCGGGCGGCTTGAGCGTCCAATGGTTGAGGTCGACGATCTGGCTGTGGCTGCTGTTCGCGGACAGCGACACCGAGTAGGGATCCGTGACCAGGTTGGTCTCCACCTGCTGCGTGGTCGGCGCATAGACCTCGACCTCGTAGAGGAAGAACTGGTTGCGCCAGCTGCGCTCGCCGCTCACGCTCCACACGCCCGTCGTCGGGTCGAAGGTCATGTCGACCACCGCCATCTCGTCCCCCACCATCGCCGGGTACGGCAGACTGAATCCGGGATGAGACCACGGGTGAACAGCATCGAACAGACGCAGCCGAACGTTGCGCGCGGTCGGCGCCCAAACTCTCAGGGTCGGTCGCCAAGACTCCCAGGTGATGCCGAGTTCACCGTCATAGGTGTAGAGGTCGTCGAGAACGCCGGGAATCTGCACCGACGTCGCGTCGAGCACTTGGCCCTCGGCGTCGAAGGCCGCAACCGCCAGGCGCGCACGCAGCATCTCGGGCACCAGGCCGAGATCGCCGACGCCGAGGCGGAACGCGTTGAATGCCGCGAGGTGCGGCCGGTCGTCGCGCTCTGCCTGCGGCAGACCGGCGGCGTCGAAAGTGAGCGGGATGCCCTCGCCGCCGATGAGGCCGTCGGGGGTGAGCGCCAGGTCACCGTTCATCGCCCACACCAGGCGCACGTCGGCGGCCGCCACCGCGGCGGCGGAATCCCAGGCGACGAGGTCTTCGGCCAGCCAGTGGGCTCGCGCTCTGCTCAGGTCACCCTGGGGACCATCGTCGCCGCTGCCGATCGTCAGGAGATTGGTCATCGGGTCGTAGAAGAAGGTCACCTCGGCGCACGCTTCGGCCACCGAGAAGGCAATGTTGGCACCGTTCGGCGCGCCGCCGTCGCCATAGTTCTCGTCCCAGCTCTCGTTGATCGCGACCTTCACCTCGTACGAGCCGGGCGGAACGTCGCGCGTGCTGAAGGTGTAGATGCCGTCGCCGTCGGGATCCTGCAGCCACGAGCGCAGGCACGACGGCTGCCAGTCTTCGGCGCAGCCGATTTCCTGTTGGAAGCTGCCCGGCGCGGTGGCGATGATCGAGCCGACGCTGTCGGTGACCCAATGCGTGCCGTGCTCGTAATAGAACTTCACCTCGGTCGGCTCGTCGAGCGAGAGCGGGATGTTGGCGCCGTCGAGGGTCGCGTTGAGACCGTAGTTCTCGTCCCAGGTGCCGTTGAGCGGCGCCTTGTACTCCCAGTCGCCGGCCGGCACCAGGAACGTCCCCTGCCAAACGCTGTCCTCGGTGTCGAACGTGAGCTGAGTCGCGGCGCAATCGGGCTGCCAGTCGCCCGGGCAGCCGAGCTCTTCCTGCAGCGAGCCGGCGATGGTCACCGACATCGGCTGCTCATCGACGTCGTCACCCTCGGTGATGTCGAGCAGATGGGTCACCGGGTCGTAGGTGAAGACGGTCGGGGCACAGCTCTCGGCAACGCTGAACGGAATGTTCGGACCGTTCTGGACGCCGCCGTCGCCGTAGTTCTCGGCCCAGTCCTCGTCGTGCGCCACCTTCACCTCGTAGTCGCCGGCGGCGAGCTGCCGCGTGGTGAAGCTGTAGAGGCCGTCGCCGTCGGGATCCTGCAGCCACGAGCGCAGGCACCAGGGCTGCCAGTCGCCGGGGCAGCCGATCTCGTCCTGGAAGCTACCGGCGGCGGTGGCGATCACCGAGTTCACGTTGTCGGTGATCCAGTGACTGTCGTGCGAGTAATAGAACTTGACGTCGGTCGCGTCGGCCAGCTCGAGCGGAATGTTGTCGCCGTCGAGCTGCGCGTTCAGGCCGTAGTTCTCGTTCCAGTTGAGGTTGAGCGGCGCCTTGTACTGCCAGCTGCCGGCGGGCACTGGGAACACGCCCTGCCAGACGTTGTCGTCTTCGTCGTAGACGAGTCCGGTCTCGGCGCAGTCGGGCTGCCAATCGCCGGAGCAGCCGAGCTCTTCCTGCAGGTCACCGGCGACGGTGACCGCGGCCGGCTGGTTGGTGTGATCGGCCAGGGCCGGCACGCAGAGCAAGACGAGCGCGACGGCGAGGACGGTCCGCGAGTCGATCATGGGGAGGCCTCCTGGGACGGATGCGGGCGCGGTGCCGGTCCAGGGGCGTTGAGGAACCGTCCACCTGCGCGTTGAGCTGAATTTCTCTGCAATCTAACAGAGCAATTCATCGATGTCCAGACTCTGTCGAGAAATTGTCTAGTCTTCAGCTTCCGAGCTCAGACCATAAGGCCCGGAGGCCTCTTGCGAGACTCTTCCCAGCAATCGACCCTGGAACCAACACGATTGGAGGCTCATCAACCTCTCGAGGCGTGAGCAGCGCCCAGTCCGAGAGCGCCAAAGTTAGACAAATCTTGGACGTGTGATCCAATCGGATCGCAGTCAACAAACCAAGGAGCGCCGCGCCGACGGACGGCTCAGAGATAACCGAGCGCGCGCAGCTGCGCTTCGGTCTCGGACGAGAGCCCTTCGCTGTCGCCGCCGCAGGTCTCCTCCTCGCGCAGCACCTCGAAGGGCTCGGCATTGACCTGCGTCCACAGGCGACGGCGCAGGTCCTCGAACACCACCGGCTGCTCGCCCGCAACGTTGCGCGTCTCCCCCGGATCAGAGCGGAGATCGTAGAGCACGAGTTGATCGCCGATGCCGCCGATGAACTGCTGTTCCTGCTTGGCGCGCGTGTAGATCAGTTTGTGCTCGCTGCTTTGCACCACGTGCTGCCAGCGCCGGTTGTGGGCGACTCCGGCCTCGCTGAACGCCAGTTGATGCTCGTCGGCGTCCCGCGCCTCGCCGCGCAGCAGCGGCCACAGCGATCGCCCTTGGGCCCAGCGGCCGTCGGGCAGGGCGACGCCGGCCGCCTCGAGCAACGTCGGCGCCAGGTCGACCAGCTCGACCGGACGATCGACGACCCGCGGCTCGAGACGCTCAGGCGCATGCACGATCAGCGGCACGTGCAGGCAGGTCTGGAAGCCGAAGCGGCCATGGTCGAAGTAGTAGTGGTGCTCACCCAACGACTCGCCGTGATCGGAGGTCACGGCGGTGAGCGTGTCGTCGAGCAGGCCGCGCCCGCCCAGCGCCTCGAGCAGTCGGTCGACCTCCGCATCGGTGTAGGCGATCTCGGAGTCGTAGCGCGCCAGGTAGAAGCCGAGGTCGGTGCGCCCGGACAGCACGCGCGAGTAGCCCAGCTGAACCATCTGCTGATCCGGATTGTCGGCGACCTGGATCTCGCGCACTGGCTCGAAGTACTCGTCGTCGACGTAGAGGTCGAGGTAGTCCCCCGGCGCGGTGTACGGGAAGTGCGGATCGAGGTAGTGCACCCAGAGGAAATAGGGCGCACCGTCGGCGAAGTCTTCCACCGCCCGGATCGCGAGATCGGTCACGCCGCCCGCGGTGCTCGGATCCGGCCCGCTGGGAGTCGGCTCGACCTTCCAGGTTTCGACATACGTGTCGAATCCCTGGTCGTAGTGCAGCTCGGATGCGACCGCGCCGTTCGACACCACCGCGTGGGTGCTGTAGCCGGCGGCGCGCAGCTCCTCGGCGAGCATGCGGAACGCACACGGCAGCTCGATGCCGACATGCCGCACGATGCCGTTCTGGCTCGGATAGGTCGACGTGAACATCGAGGCGAAGCTCGGCCCCGTTTTCGGCCACTGGACGGCAGCGCGCTCGAAGCGCACCCCCTCGGCGGCGAGACGATCGAGCGTCGGCGAAGTCTGCCGCTCGTGCCCGTAGGCCGACAGCCGGTCGGCGCGCAGGGTGTCGATCGTGATCAGAAGCAGATTCGGCGGCGGCGACGCGACCACGTCGCTCGCTTCGGCGTCCGACTCGACGTTACGGCATGCCGCGAACGCCAGGACGAAGACGACGGTGAGCAGGACGAGACCGAGGGGACCGACAGGGCGCAGGGCTTCACGTGCACGAACCATCATGGCGGGCAGAGTGTAGCTCAGTTCGGTCGCCCCGTTCAGGGGTCTCACCGCGACCGGCTCGCACCCTCTCGGCCCTTCCGCCCGCGAGTCGACGCGCCGAGGCGATCAGGCGGCGAGAGCCGCCCCGGCGCGGCTTCGTGGCTCGCTACCCTCCTCCGTCCGCCCGGCTCCGCCCGAGGCGACGCGATGCCGCATCCAGCCCAGAAGGCGGTTCAGCGGATTGCGGCGCGACATGAACGGCAGCACCGGCGGCCGACGGTAGCCGATGCGCTGCTGCAGCTCGAGCAGCTCGTGGTGCTCGGGGTCGATCTTCAGTCCGTCGCGCACCGCTTCCCACGCCATGCGCCGGTTCTCGTCGGAAAGCAGGCAGACCCGCGCCAGGTTGACGTAGTTCTCGGGCTGGTAGAACTCCTGCTTGACGGCGTAGCGACACAGGCGCAGGCCTTTGGCGACCTGCCGCCGATAGCGCGCGATGCCGTAGCCGAGATACGAGTAGCACAGGCTCGGCGCATCCCTTCCCTGCTGGCTCGCGACATGGGAGAGGTCGACCAACCCCTCCTGCCACTGCCCCTTGCGACATCGCTCGAGACCGCGGAGGTACAGCGCCTCGAGATGCTCCGCCCGAATCAATCGACGCGGCGCCTTCGGGGACGATCGGCTCATGAGGATCTCCTGATGCGATGAGATGAGCGGACCCGGCTCGCCGTGAATTCTCGTCGACGTCGCGGTCTGATCTGCTCGGATGCCAAGATTCTAGACCGAATATAGAAACTTGGCAATCTCACTCTTGACGATCAGAGATCGACGACCATCCCGCCCTGCCGGCTCATCCCGCGTCGGCTCCGAGGTCGAACGTGTCGGCGAGCTTCTCGCGAATGCGGTTGGCGATCCAGCCGCGATCCCACCATTCGAGCGGAGTCACCTGGACACCACCGACGATCATCGTGAAGTGAAGGTGATCCCCGGCCGCGAGGCCGGTCGTGCCCGTGCGCCCGAGGATCGTGCTGCGATCGACCGTCGCGCCGGCCTCGACATCGATGCGGGACAGATGGGAATAGAGCGAGAGGACGCCGAATCCATGGTCGACCACCACGGTGTTGCCGTAGATGCCGAAGAAGTCGGCCAGCACTACGACGCCGGCGTTGGCCGACGGCACCTCGGCCTCTCGTACCGACGCGAGATCGAAACCGAGGTGGGTCGCGCGATCGATCTCTTCGCCGCCGTAGAAGTAGGTGCGACGATCACCGAACGTGCCGGTGACCACGCTGTTCGGCAGCTGCAAGAACGAGCCGCGCCACAGCATCTCTTGATGCGAAGCCATCGCCAGGTCGACCAGAGTCTGGACATTGCGCGCTCGCAGCTCGCGGTTGATCGTGACGTAGGTTTCGACCAGCGATGGCCCTTCGTCGATCTCGGCCGTGCGCGCGACGATCGGCGGCACGACGCGGGCGAGGAAACCGTCGTCGACCTCGATGTCGTCGCTGGTGAACCGGCGCTCCAGGAAGCTCTGCAAGAACGGCTGCTCGATGCGGTTGCCGAGCTCGTCTTCCGCCACCAGGCGAATCGCCCGGGTCGGCTCGGCGTCGCCGATGCGCTCCGTGAAGTCGTCGGCGACGCCATAGAAGGCGAAGCGCAGCCGCTCGCCGCCGGCGCTCGTCACCTCGGAGCCATCGCTGCTGAACGGGCTGCCGGGCACAAAGTGATCGCCGACCTGGACTCCGTCCCGCGTCGCCTCGGCGCCGACGCGGTAGATCACGACGCCCGACCCGCCCTCTGCGACCAGATACGGCTCGCGGGTCACCTGCAGCGCCGGGGCGCGTAGCCGAACCGGCAGCTCGAGCTCGCGCACCGTCGGCTCTGGACGGCGCAGCGGTGTCGTCGCCCGCTCGGCGACCAGGCGCAGCGTCGCCGTGCCCTCGCTCAGCTCCGGCAGCGTCTCCCGCCCCACGTCGAAGCGCACGGTGTCCTCGGCCTGGAGCGTGCCCCAGAACGCCCAGAAGGGGCGCGGCGTGTACGAACGCCCTTCGAGCGGCACGACGCGCTCGCCCTGCACCAGCTCGGCGCGCCATGACGCCAGCCCGCGCGTCGGCTCGGCGAGATGCACGACGACCGGCGTCCGCGGCCCGATGCCGGGAAGCTCGGGCTCGATCGACAGTGTCGGCGGCGGCCCGACCCGCAACCAGGCGAGCGCCACGGCGGAGAGGCCGAGGACGAGAAGGAGGGCGAGGAGGATCTTTCCCCAGGGACGGGAGCGGCGGGAACGTCGAGCGTAGAGGGTCATGAGTCCTCGTGGAAGTCAGAGCGTGTGAGAAACGAGTCGGAGGCGCGTCGGAGACGTTTCGAGAGCGCCGTGAGCCAGGCGCCGGGACATTTATAGCATTTCATCAATACGCGACCAGCTTGATCGCTCGCGCGATGGTCGAACCGATGATCCACTGTCAGCTCCGTCCAGTTCAAGCAGCAAAGGGGCCGCCAGATGCCGATCCGTGCCGAAGTCGTGCACACGTTGCGCTCGAAGGCTCACACAGCGTAACGTCCACTTGTGAGCACACTGACTCCAATCGACTCCGCCGTCGTCCTCGCCCACGGCCTGCTGCAGACGCCGTTCGCCAAGACGACGCACGGCCTGGTGCGCGGGCCGAGCCGCTGGCCGCTGGCTGCAGTGATCGATCCCGAGCACGACGGCGCCGATGCCGGCGTGCTCCTCGACGGCCGGGCGCGCGACATCCCGGTGTTGGCGAGCGTCGAGCAGGCGCTCGCGGCGCCGAGCGACACGCCTCGGCCGACGCATTGCGTGGTCGGCGTGGCGACGATCGGCGGCGTGCTTCCGGACGCGATCCGCGACGCGCTGCTGGTCGCGGCACGCGCCGGTCTCACCCTGGTCAACGGCCTCCACCGCCGCCTCGCCGACGACGCCGAGATCGCCGCCGCGACCGCGACCGCTGGCGGTTGGATCGTCGACCTGCGCAAGCCGCCCGCGACGCTGCGCTTCTGGAGCGGCGAGATCCTGCGCCGCGCGACCCCGCGCGTCGCCGTCCTCGGCACCGACTGCGCGCTCGGCAAGCGCACCACGTGCGGTCTCTTGCGTCGCGCCCTCGCCGACGGCGGGCTGCACGCCGAGATGGTGACCACCGGCCAGACCGGTTGGCTCCAGGGCTACCGCTTCGGCTTCGTGCTCGACGCCGCGCCCAACGACTTCGTCTGTGGCGAGCTCGAGCACCAACTGCTGCGCTGCCTCGACGAAGCGAAGCCCGACGTGGTGCTGATCGAGGGGCAGTCGAGCCTCCGCAACCCGTCCGGTCCGTGCGGCGCCGAGCTGCTGCGCGCCGCTGGCGCCGTCGGCGTGGTGCTGCAGCATGCCCCGGGCCGCCGCGTCTACGAAGGCCTCGATGAAGTCGACGATGCGATGCGAGCGCGCGGCGTCGCCGACGACAACAACCCGGCGGTGATCCCGTCGTTGGCGAGCGAGGTGGCGCTGATCCGCGCCTACGGCAGTGAGGTCTGGGCGGTGGCGCTGCACGACGAGGGGCTCGACGCCGAGGCCCTCGGACGAACGCGAGATCGCCTCGAGTCGGAGCTCGGCCTGCCGGTGGTACTGCCGCTCGACGGGGCGGACGAGATCGAGCTCCTGCGTCGCGCGGTGGCCGATCGGCTCGCGGCGAGCGCGCCATGAGCCGCACCCGGGCACCGTGGACGATTCACGAGGTCGAGGTGCGGCGCGAGCGACTGCCGCTCACTCGTCCCTACGTCATCGCCTCGACGGCCGCTCACGGCGGCACCGACGCGGTCGATCTGCTGCTCGTCGTGCTGCGCACTGCCGACGGCACCGTCGGTCTCGGCACCGCGTCGCCGGTCGAGCACGTCACCGGCGAGTCGATCGACGAGGCCGCCCGCGCGCTCGCCGCCGGCACGTTGCGCGAGCTCCTCGGCGGCGCCGACGCACGCGCCGTCGGCGCCCTCACGGCGCGCCTCCAGGCCGCCCTGCCGGATTCGGCGCCGGCGGCGCGAGCCGCCGTCGACACCGCGCTCTGGGATCTCCACGCCCGCCTCCTCGGCGTGCCGCTGGTCGAGCTCTGGGGCCGGCCGAGCGCGCGCTCGATGGCGACCTCGATCACCCTCGGCATCCGCTCGGTCGACGACACACTGGCCGAGGCGCGCGAGGTGCTCGGCCGGGGGTTTCGTGCGCTCAAAGTGAAGATCGGCCTCGACGCCGCCGAGGACGCCGAGCGGCTGGCGCGACTGCGCGAGCTCGCCGGGCCGGAAGTGGCCCTGCGAGTCGACGCCAACGAGGGCTACGATCGCGGGCGACTCACCGCGCTGGCCGACCTCGCCGAGCGTTTCGATCTCGAGATGATCGAGCAGCCGGTGGCGCGCGACGTCCTCCCGAGGCTCGGAGGCCCTGGGCATGCATTCGCGGGGGACAGGTCTGCGGGCGACAGGTCTGCGGGCGACAGGTCTGCGGGCGACAGGTCTGTGGATGAGGACGGCGCCCTGCCGACGAGCCTGCGCGCCCGGCTCGCGGCCGACGAGAGCCTGGTGCGACCGCGCGACCTCGCCATGGTGCGCGACGCCTGCGGCATTCTGGTCGTGAAGCTCATGAAGCACGGCGGTCCGAGCATCGGCCGAGAGATCGCAGCGGCGGCCGACCTCGACGGGCTCGAGCTGATGTGGGGCTGTAACGACGAAAGTGTGATCTCGATCACCGCCGCGTTGCACTGCGCCCTGGCCTGCCCAGCAACGCGCTACCTCGACCTCGACGGTGCATTCGACCTCGCGCGCGACGTCGCCCGCGGCGGCTATCGCCTCGCCGACGGCGCGCTGCACTGGCTCGACGCTCCGGGTCTCGGCGCCGAGCTGCTCGACTGAGACTCCTCGGTCCGCGGCGCGTCAGCCGCCGCGGACCGGAGCGGCGACCGGATCGGCGAGCCGGACCACCACGCGGCTGCCGGCCGGCGCGCGGCGTGCATCGGGCCCCTCGAGGGCCGCGACGTGGAGGTCGACCGTTTCCTCGAGCGTGTCGAGATACCAGCGACCGTGGTCGTGCCAGACCAGCGGCGCGGAGTCCGTGAGCATCTCGGCGCTGGCGCGGCGCGCCAGTCGGTAGGCTTCAGAGGTGAGCAGAATCTGGCGGCCGGCCGCCGCACGGGCCAGCTCGACCGTGACCGTTCGGGTCGTGCCGTGGCCATCGAGGACGCCACCCGGCCCTCGGTCGAGAAAAATCTCGCCGACGTGCAGGCCGAGGTGCACGGCCATCGCGCGGCTCTCCGCTTCGCGCAGCGCCAGCGCCGCGAGCCGGAGCGCGCGGCTCGGACGCTCGAAGCAGGCGACAAAAACGCCGACACCCCCGGCGCGCGCCAGCTCCTGCCCGTCGAGCGCCACGATCTGCTGGCGCACCGCGCGCTCGAGCACATCGCGCTCAACACCGTCGCCCCCGACGCGCAGAGCCAGCAGAGCCTTGAGGTAGACGTCGGCATGAAAGCGGGCCGCCGCGCCGACCAGCGGTATCTCCGCCGTCGAGTCGTCGTCCACCGGTCGGTCGTAGAGCGGAATCTCGTCGGTCTCGTCGTCGGGTGCCGCCTCGGCCGACCGCCTCGGCGGCGGAACCCCCCGCGCGCGGGTGGTGGCGCGGCCGCCCGTCACCGACGGCGCCACGACATCCACCCGTGGCTCGAGCCGCTGCTCGGACGTCCCCGCGGCGACTTGGTGCGAGTCCGCACCACGGAGTTCCGACCGTGGCGACGGGTCGCTGCCGGCAGCGAGCCAGGCGTCGATGTCGGAGTCGGACCCCGAGGAGTCCTGCGCGGAGTCGGAGCTGCCGGCGTCGGCGCCCGCGGCGTCGAGGCCGAGCCAGGAGTAGGCTCCGCCCCACTCCGGGAGAGGCAACTTCGAGAGCACCCGCAGCTCGACCACCACCTCGCGCGCCGACTGCGGCCGCAGCTCCGGGCTCTTCTCGAGCAGGCGGTCGATCAGGTTGGAGAGCTCGACCGGCACGCGGCGGTTCAGCTCGCGCGCCGGCGCCTGGCGGGCGCTGCACACCTGGGTCAAAGTCTGGAAGGTCGAGCTGCCGCTGAACGGCGGCCGGCCGGTGACCGCCTCGTAGATCAGGCTGCCGAGCGAGAAGAGATCCGAGCGGTGGTCGACCTCCTCCCCCATCGCCTGCTCGGGCGACATCGCGCGCCCCGTGCCGAGCACCGCGCCGAAGCCCGAAACGTGGCTGTCGGCGGGTCCTTGCCACATGCTCTTGGCGAGGCCGAAGTCGAGGATCTTGGCGTGGAACGAGCGCGTGATCATGATGTTGTCGGTCTTCAGATCACGGTGCACGATGCCCTTACCGTGCGCTTCGGCGAGGCCTTCGGCGATCTCTCGCGCCAACACGACCGCCTCGGCGAGCCCGAGCCTCCCGGCGTCGATCAGGCTCGCCAGCGACTGCCCCTCGACCAGCTCCATGACGATCCAGTCGACGCCCTCTTCTTCGAAGATGTCGAAGATCTGGACGATCGACGGGTGGCTCAGCGAAGCCGCCGCCCGCCCTTCGCGCAGCAGGCGCCGTCGCGAGCGCTCGTCGCCGGCGATCTCCGGCAAGATGCCCTTGATCGCCACCTTGCGACGCAGCCTCTCGTCCCACGCTTCGAACACCGCGCCCATGCCCCCCGAGCCGAGCCTGCGCTCGATCCGGTACGGACCGATCTTCCGCGGTGGTTGGTACGGTCGTAAGCTGGCCACGAGGAGAGCAGAGCGATCGAGTTCGCGTCGAGCCTTCGCCGCGCACGGATCGTCGAGGCGACTCGTTCGGCGACCACGCGAGGCGAGGTGACGTCAACGAAAGAAAGGGCCACGATCGACCCGGGCAGTATGGCGACAGTGTATACCACCCCGTCCACCTCGCTGGCGACCACGGCCGCCGCGCGACCTGCCGTGGACCGGCTCAGCGCTTCGCGCGCAGCCACCCGTGCAGCGCTTCGGCGCTCCAGGTGTTGACGCACGAAGCCGCGCGCATGCCCGCGCGGCGCGCGGTCAAGATGCCATAGATCATCTGGTCGAGCTGCGACGCATCGTGGGCATCGGTATCGATCGCGATCTTGCAGCCGGCGTCGAGCGCCGCCCGCAGGTGCGTGTCGCGCAGGTCTAGCCGGTGCCAATTGGCGTTGAGCTCGAGCGCGACATCGTGCTCGACAGCGGCCTCGATCAACGCGCCGAGATCCGGCGACAGCCCCTCGCGCTTGTTGATGATGCGGCCGGTGGGATGACCGATGATGTGCACCAGCGGATGGCGAATGGCACGCAGCAAGCGCTCGGTGGCGGTCGCCGGGTCCTGGCGCAGCGCGGCGTGCGGCGAGGCGACGACGATGTCGAGCTCGGCGAGCAGGTCGTCGTCGTAGTCCAGCGAGCCGTCGGCCAAGATGTCGACCTCGGAGCCGGCGAGCAGCTTGATGCCGTCGATCGCCTCGTCGGCCGCGTGCACCGCCTCGATGTGACGGCGCAGGCGATCGGGCTCCAGGCCACCGGCGATCGGCTGACTCTTCGAGTGGTCGGTGATCGCCAGCGTGTGGAATCCGCGCTCCATCGCCGCCTGCGCCATCTCTTCGATGGTCATTCGGCCGTCGCTGGCGACGGTGTGGCTGTGCAACTCGGCGCGGATGTCGTCGAGCACGATCAGCGCCTCGCCGTTCCACGCCAGCTCGCCGCGATCCTCGCGCAGCTCGGGCGGAATCCAGGGCAGTCCGAGGGCCGAGTAGATCGACTCCTCGTCGCTCGCCGCCACCACCTCGGCGCCATGATCCTGCGGTCGCTCCTCGGTGCCCTCGAAAAGGCCGTACTCGTTGAGCCGCCGCCCGGCCTTGATCGCGATCTCGCGCAGCCGCACGTTGTGCGCCTTCGAGCCGGTGAAATACATCAGGGCAGCGCCCCAAGCGTCCTCGGGCACAATGCGCAGGTCGGCCTGCAGAACGGTCTGGCCGGAACGCAGGCGCACCGACGACTTGGTCTCGCCGTGGGCCAGGACCTGCGTCACCTGCGGCAGCCCGACGAAGGTCTCGCGCACCGCGTCGGGGTCGCTGCAGGCGACCAGGAAGTCGAGATCACCGATGGTTTCGCGACCGCGACGCAGGCTGCCGGCGAACTCGGCGCGCTGGACGCCGTCGACCGCGCGCAGCACGTCGACCAGCTCGAGCGCTACCGGCCGCGCGACCCCCAGCGGCACTCGCTCGCCGGCGGACTCGGCGAACTCGATCGCCTTGCGAATGTTCTGCACCGTCTTGGCGCCCATCCGTGGCAGCGTCGCCAGCGTCTCGTCGCTGGTCGCCTTCAAGTCCTCGACGCTGGTGATGCCGAGCTCGTCCCACATCAGCTTCGCCGCCTTCGGCCCGACGCCGGGAATTTCGAGCACATCGAAAAGACCTGCCGGCACCTTCTCGAGCAGCTCGCGGTGCTCCGCGACCGAACCGGTCTCGACATACTCGACGATCTTCTCGGCCATGCCTTTGCCGACACCGTCGAAGGTCTGCAGCCGCTTCACCGCCGTCGCCAGGTCGTCCTCGACGATGGACCGAAAGTCTTCGGTCGCGTCGCGCGCGACGCGACCGGCCTTGTCGTACGCATTGACGCGAAATCGGTTGGCTCCCAGCAGTTCGAGCGCCGAGGCCATCTGGCGGAAGATCGTCGTCAGCTCTTTGTTGGCGCTCATCGCCTCACGGCTCCACCGGCTCGACGAGCCGACGGTAGCCGCGGTTCCAGTAGACCAGCGGCTGGCGGTCGCCGAGCACACGGCTCTCCAACACCTCGCCGAGGTAAACGGTGTGCGTGCCCGCCTCGTGACGGCCAACGACGGCGCAATCGAGCCAGGCGATGGCGTTCTCGAGCACTGGTGCGCCGGTGGTCCCCGTCGACCACGAGCCCTCGGCGAAGCGATCTTGATCCTTGGTGAACGCGAAGCGGTTCGACAGCTCTTGCTGTTCCTCGCCGAGGATGTTGACCGCGAAGACCGCGCCCTCAGCCTCGAGCATCGGATGCATCGTGTGGCTGTGATCGATGATCACGGTGACCAGCGGCGGCTCGGGCGACACCGACGCGAAGGCCGACACCGTCATGCCGTGCGTCCGCCCGTCGGCGGTGCGGGTCGTGACCAGCGTGACGCCGGCCGGAAAGAGACGAAGGACGTCGCGAAACTGCTCGGATGAGATCGCCATGGTCTTCGGGTGGGCCCTTGAAAGTCGGTTCGAGCGCGCCGGCCGCACGCACGCACGAGCACGGTCGGCGAGCACAGTCGACGGACGGCTCGATGATAGCGTCGGCGGCGATGAGCCCGCCAGTCAGCCCGGCCCGGCCCACGATCCATGTCGTCGGGGCCGCCATCGTCGAGCGCATCCGCGGCGACCGTGGACGGGTGCTCGCGGCACGCAGGGCGCCGCACGTCTCCAGCCCGGGCGCCTGGGAGTTCCCCGGCGGCAAGATCGAGGCCGGGGAGTCGCCCGGCCAGGCTCTGGTGCGCGAGATCGACGAGGAGCTCGGCCTGGCGATCACGGTCCACGAGCATCTCGGCCGCGGCGTCGACCGACGCGAAGAGCGCACGATCGTGCTCGACGTCCATCACGCCTCCTTGCGCACCTTGGTCGATCTCGAGGCGCTCGCGCCGACCGACCACGACGCTCTGCGCTGGCTGCACGCCGATGATCTGCGCAGCGTTCCCTGGGCCGCGGCCGACGTGCCGATTCTCGACGCCGTCGAACGCCTCTTGCGGTCCGAGACCACACCGCGACGGTGATATCGTCGCGCTCTCAGTTTTTTATAGAGACTTGCTGGGAGGACCCCCCGATGTTCGCCACTGACTCGGCCACCGCCGCGTGTGCGCTTTCTGCCCTCGACGACCCTGTGGAGCCCTCTCGATGAACGACGATCGCAGGCGCCGCCTCGCCCGCACCGTGCGCCAGGCGACGGTGGAAAGCTTCCACCAGCAGATGGTCGACGCCGGCGTCGAGCATGCCTACGTTCTGTCCGAGAACGGCGAGCTGCGGCTCTCCCATCCCGAGCTGATGGCGCCGATCGCCGCTTTTTTCGAGCTGAGCCAAGACTTCGACGAGCACGAAGCGGTCTTCCTTGGCCGCGACCCGCGCTTTCCAACGATCTTTCTCGCCGCCGTTCACGACACGCGGCGCGGCCTGGCGCAGGGCGGCCTACGCTTCAAGTCCTATCGCAACCTCGCCGGCCTGCTCACCGACGGCTTGCGCCTGGCCCAGGGAATGACGCGCAAGAACGCTCTCGCCGGCCTGTGGTGGGGCGGCGGCAAGGGCATCGTCGCCGCCAGCGAGGGCATCATCGACGACCCGCGCTACGCAGACCTGAGCAGCCTCGAACGGCGCGAGCTGTTTCGCGCCTACGGTCGCTTCGTCGCCAGCCTCGGCGGCGTCTACTACACGGCCGAGGACGTCGGCACCAAGACCGAGGACATGAACGCCATCCTCGGCGTCAACCGGTTCACCACCTGCATCGCCGACGCGCTCGGCGGCAGCGGCAACCCGTCGCCACACACCGCGCGCGGCGTCTTCCGCGCTCTGCAGGCGGCGTGGCGCTACCTCACCGGCAGCGACGATCTCCGTGGCGTGCCGGTCGCGGTGCAAGGGGCCGGGAACGTCGGTGGGCCGCTGATCGATCTGCTGCATGCGGCGCGCGCCACGCTCTACGTGTGCGATCCCACCGAGGACGCACGTGTCGCGGTCCGGGCGCGTTGCCCGGGCGTCGAGATCGTCGACCTCGAGGCGATCTACGACACGCCGGCCGAGATCTTCGCGCCCTGCGCGGTCGGCGGCGTGGTCAACCGCGACACCATTCCGCGTCTGGCGCGCCATGCGCGGCTCATCTGCGGCGCCGCCAACAACGTGCTCAAGGAGCCGGCCGACGCTGAGCGCCTGCGCCGCCGCGGCATCGCCTACGTGCCGGACTACCTGTGCAATCGCATGGGGATCACCAACTGTGCCGACGAGTGGCAGGGCTACCTCGAGGACGATGTGCGCCTCGCCGCCGAGCGCGTCTACCCCGACACGCTGCGCGTGCTCAAGCACGCACGCGCGCAGATGATCACCACCGCCGAGGCGGCCGACCAGCTTTCCGACATCGCCGCCAGCGAGCTGCATCCGCTGATCGGCCATCGCGGACGTCGCCTGCTCGATCATCTGGTCGCCTCGGGCTGGCATCGCCCGACGGCGCCCGACGGTCCTGCCAGTCGGTCAGCGACCCGTTCTCGCTACCTGCCGCCGTTCGACCCGGGCGTCGACGAGCCGCGTCTGCGCATGCGCTGGGAGCACGACCTCGATCGTGCGATCGCCGCGCCGGCCGGCGCGATCGCCGCCGCACCGGTCGCCGCCTCCGGACGACCCGACCTCTCGACGCTCTGCTCGGCGCTGCTCGCCGACGTCGCCGCACGCGCCGACCAGCTGGCCGACGGCCGGCCTCGGCGGCGCGTGCTCGGCGCGGATCCCGGCGGTCTCACGCTGCAGCTCGCGGTCGAACGCGCCCTTCCGTTCGAGCGCGAAGAGATCGGCCGCGGCCGCTTCGTCGAAGTCTGCCACGACGCCTACGCCACGTTCGACGCCGCTGTCCGCCAGCAGCTCCACGAGCTCGGCGTCGAGCTCGACGCGCGGCGCTGGATCGATGTTGCCGGCTCGCGCGGCCGTACCGCCACCCGGCGGCTGCTCGCCGCTCTCGGAGATCGTGGCCTGGTGCGGCGTGAGCGTCGGCTCACGTGGTTCGACCCGGCGAGCGCGACGGTCCTGGTGTCGCCCGACGTGACCCGCACCGAGGTCGAGGTCGCCGAACGCTGGACGCTGCGCTACCCCGTCGCCGCGGCAGCCGATGGCGAGGGCGGGGCCGACGGCGAGGGAATCGCTGAAGAGATCGCCGTCCACTCCTTCTTTCCCGAGCTGCTGCTCGGCGCCGTCGGCGTCGCGGTGCGTGCCGACGGACCGCATGCGCATCTCGCCGACCGGCACGTCGACGATCCGCTCCGCCCCGGTGAGCGCCTGCCGATCGTGGCGGTCGACGAGCTCGAGGCCGATGCCACCGCCATCGTGCCGGCGCACGACCGCAGCGACGCCGAGCTGGCGCGAGCTCACGGACTCGGCGACGGTAGCGAGCGCGGCGTGCTCGATCGCCGCGGGCTGGTCCGCCTGCCCGGCAGGCCGCCGCTCGAGCGCGAGCAGGCGCGCCAGGAGTTGGCGACCCGGCTCGGCGGTCGGCTCAGCCACGAGGAAGGGGTCTGGCGGGTCGAGACCTGGCGCGCGCGCGGTTCCGGCACGCTGGTCAACCTCGGCCCGTCGCGCCAGGTTTTCGTCGACCTGTCGCTCGGCGCCGAGCGTCTGCGGCGCGCGATCGAGGACGGCGCCGTCACCGTCTCGCACGAGCGCTGGCGCCGGCAGGTGCTCACCGCGCTCGACGAGCTCGAGCCCTGGTGCATCTCGCGCGGCCACTGGTGGGGACACCCGCTCGAGCTCGACGATCCCGGAGCGCGCTCCGACGCGAGCGACGACGAGCAGACCACCGCGTCGGTGTGGCTCACCCTGGCCGCCTGGACGCTTCATGCTCTCGGCTGGCCCGAGGCGGCCGAGCCAGCACCGCTCGACGAGGTCTTCGTCGACGCCGAGCTGATCGAGCGCTGGCTGGTCCCGTCGCAGATTCTGGCCCTCACGCTCTGCCACCGCCCGGCCTTCCGCCACGTCCACGTGCACGGCACCGTCCACTTGGCGCGCCGCGAGCTGGTCGAGCGCCCGGGCTCGACGCCCGACCAGCCGGACGAGGAGCGCTTCGTGTCGCGTCCGGTGAAACGCCCGATGCGACGCCGGCTCGGCAACTCGATCGAGCCGGCGACGCTGATCCGTCGCTTTGGCGCCGATGCTCTGCGTCTCGGCTACCTGCTCTCGCTGCCGGTCGGTGGCGGCGCCAGCGCCACTCTCGACGAGTCGCGCCTGCGCCGTGGCCGGAGCACCGTGCAGCGACTGGTCTCCAAGGTCGGCGGCCTGCTCCACCTGGTGCCGGAGCCTCTCGACACGCCAGCGACGGACGACCCGAACCCGCAGCTCGCCGACCTGTGGATTCTGGCCCATCTCGACGCACTCGCCGATGCGGCGCGCGCCGACCTCGCGGCGCGGCGCGTCCGGCCGGCCGCCGAAGCCTTCGCCCGGGCCGCCGACGCGCTCGCCCGCTACGCCCGAGTCGCCGCCTCACGACCGCGCCGCCCGGCGCACCAGGCGTCGATCCGCCCGACCGTCGCGCGTCTCGTCGCCCTGCTGCACGATCCGTTCGCCGCGCTCTGCCCGTTTGCGCTCGAGAGCCTGCGCGAAACCGTCGCACCCCATACCGCCGCCGACCCCGCGGCCTGGGCACCCGGCGGCATGCACCATCTGCCGCTCCTGGTCGAGGTCCTGCGCCGGCGACCGCCCGGCGCGCGCACCGCCGTCGTCGCGACGCCGGACGCACCGCTGGCCGCGCTGCTGACCCCTGGTGCGCACGAGCTCGGGCTGCTCGCCGGTATCGATTTCCGGGTCGAGCCGGAGCCCCCGACGGGCGATGTCCGCCTCGCCGGGCCGGCGGTCGTCGTCTATCCCCCGGGACCTGCCGGACCGACGCTTCCGACCGGCGACGAGCCGGCCGCGATCTGGTACCGTTCGCTGCATTCGCTCTGAGCTCGGATCGCCGCACATCGGCGCCGACCGCCGTCGATCGACCCATCGTCTTGTCGAGCCGACACCTTTGCCATCCAACGCCTGAGAGCACCGAGAGAGACCGTCATGGCCCTGGACAAGTATTTCGAGCCCCGCGAGGCCGAGCCCGAGATCTACCGCCGCTGGGAAGAGTCGGGCGCCTTCGTCGCCGACGCCGACTCCGAGCGCGAGCCGTTCGTCATCTCGATGCCGCCGCCGAACGCCACCGGCACCCTGCACACCGGCCACGCCGTGATGCTGGCGATCGAGGACCTGATGACGCGCTGGCGGCGCATGCAGGGCTACGA
Organism: Acidobacteriota bacterium; assembly: GCA_039194425.1. GTDB lineage: Bacteria > Acidobacteriota > Thermoanaerobaculia > Multivoradales > J023 > JAUIJL01. The sequence continues at coordinate 51,479 of JBCCVZ010000022.1, forward strand.
GGCGCTCTGGCTGCCGGGCACCGACCATGCCGCGATCGCCACCGAGAGCCGCGTCATCGGCGACCTGCAGAAGCAGGGGATGCCGGATCCGCGCCACGAGCTCGGCCGCGAGGGTCTACTGCAGGCGATCCGTGAGTTCGTCGCCGACAGCCAGGACACGATCCGGCGCCAGATTCGCGCCATGGGCTCGTCGTGCGACTGGTCGCGCGAGCGCTACACCATGGATCCGCAGCTCAACCGGGTCGTCATCGCGGTCTTCGCGCGCATGTTCCGCGACGGCCTGATCTACCGTGGTCCGCGCATCGTCAACTGGGACCCGGCGCTGCAGACCACCGTCTCGGACGACGAGATCGACTCGCAAGAGCGCACGGCGAAGTTCTATACCCTGCGCTACGGTCCGTTTCTGGTCGGCACCAGCCGCCCCGAGACCAAGCTCGGCGACACCGCGATCGCCGTCCATCCCGACGACGAGCGCTACAAGGACTACGTCGGCAAGACCTACGAGGTGCCCTGGCCGAAGGGACCGACGATCACGGTGCGCGTGGTCGCCGATTCGAAGGTCGATCCAGAGTTCGGCACGGGTGCGCTCGGTGTCACGCCGGCGCACTCGCACATCGACTTCGAGATGGCCGAGCGGCACGACCTGCCGCTGATCCAGGTGATCGGCGAGGACGGCCGCATGACCGAGGCCGTCGGCCCGCACTACGCCGGCATGACGGTCGAAGAGTGCCGCGAGGCCTTCGCCGCCGAGCTCGACGCCGCCGGCCTCCTCGAGTCGGTCGAGGACTACCAGCAGAACACGTCGATCTGCTACCGCTCGAAGCAGCCGATCGAGCCACTGCCCAAGCCGCAGTGGTTCATCGACGTCAACAAGCCGGCGGTGCCGTGGAAGGGCCAGCGCCTGTCGCTCAAGCAGGTGATGCGCGACGCGGTCGCGTCGGGCGACATCCGAATCCTGCCCGAGCACCAGGAACGCACCTACTTCCACTGGATCGACAACCTGCGCGACTGGTGCATCTCGCGCCAGATCTGGTGGGGCCACCGGATCCCGGTCTGGTACCGCGGCGAGGAAGAGATGTACGTCGGCCATCGTCCGCCCGGCGCCGGCAACGTCGACGAGGCGGCCCGCGAGGGCTGGGAGCAGGATCCCGACACGCTCGACACCTGGTTCTCTTCGGCGCTCTGGACCTGGTCTACCCTGATCGACCCCGAGCTCGCAGAGGACGAGACGCTCGACCTGCGCCACCTCCTCGCGGACAGCCCGGATTTCGCCAAGTTCCATCCCACCTCGGTGATGGAAACCGGCTACGACATCCTCTTCTTCTGGGTCGCGCGGATGATCCTGATGACTACCTACGCCACCGGCGAGGTGCCCTTCCGCACCGTCTTCCTTCACGGCCTGATCCTCGACCGCGACGGCCACAAGATGTCGAAGTCGAAGCCGGAAACCGCGGTCGATCCGCTCGAGGTGATCGAGGAGCAGGGCGCCGACGTGCTGCGCCTGTCGATGCTGCTCGGCAACGCACCGGGCGTCGATCTCAAGCTCACAAAGGAGCGGATGGTCGGCTCGAAGCGCCTGATCAACAAGCTTTGGAACGCCGCCAAGCTGGTCGACCTGACGCTCGACCGCATTCTGGGCGACGCGCGCGCCGAGGGGCACCCGGAGGCTCCCGCCGACGTCGAGCACCCGGTCAATCGCTGGATGCTGGCGCGGGTCCGTGAGCTGGTGGAGCGCACCACCTCGCGCCTCGAGGCGTTCTCGTTCGGCGACGCCGCCGAGCAGATCCGGCAGTCCTTCTGGGGCGAGTTCTGCGACTTCTACCTCGAGGCGGTCAAGGTGGAGCCGCTGGCCTCGGCGCGCGAGACGGCCGACGTCCTCGGCTACGCCTACCGAACCTACCTGGCGCTCTTCCACCCCTTCGTGCCCTTCGTCACCGAGCGGCTTTGGGCCGAGCTTTTCGCCGCCGGCGACGACGAGATGCTGATCCGCGCGCGCTGGCCCGAGGCGGCCGACGGGCATCGCTATCCCGACGAAGCCGAAGGCGTCGCCGCGGTCGAGCGCCTGGTGCAGGCGGTGCGCGGCCTGCGTGTCGAGCAGAACCTCGACGCCGGCGCCAAGATCGAGCTCGAGGTGCGCCCGCTGGCACACGACGCGACGCTGCGCTCGGCCGAGGAGATCGTCGGCCGCCTGGTGCGCGCCGAATCGGTGACCTTCGTCGACTCCGACCCGTCGGAGCGCCCGGGCGCCGCGGTCGCCGTCGACCCGGCCTTCCAGGCCGCCGTCCGCCTCGGCAGCGCCGATCGCGACGCCGAGCGTCAGCGCCTCGAGAAGCAGCTTGCCGACGCCGAGAAGCGTCTGGTCGGACTCGAGAAGCAGCTCGCCAACGAGAACTTCGTCACCAAGGCGAACCCGAATGCGGTCGAGGCGGTGCGCAAGAACGCCGAAGACTGCCGCGCCACCATCGAGTCGGCCAAGGAGCGCCTCGCGGTGCTCGGCGAGTAGCGACAGTTTCTGGCCGTAGCCCGGGCGCCAGCCCGGACTGGTGACGGGTGCCCACAGATGAAGCGGGCCGGCGTCCCCACAGTCCACCCGAGTCTTCGTCAAGCATTGCACACGACTGCTTGCTGGCTGACGGCGACGCTACATCGGAGGAGCCTGCCGCCTCACCCGGCGCACCATGAGCCAGCCGGCGAGCAGGACCATCGGCAGGCCGTGGGCGAGCGCGTGCAGCAGTCCGAGGCGGCGTTGCGACGCGGCGAGCTCGTCACCGAGAGAGCCCGAGCCGATGAGCACGACGGGCCGTTCGCACGGCCGGGTCGAGCCCTCCGTACCGGAGAGCGCATCCTCGATCGCATCCCGATAACCGGCCTCCTCGACTCCGATCGGCTCGTGCAGCCACAGCGGCACGTCGGCGACCAGCTCGCGCTGCGCTTCACGCACAGTCGGCGCGTCGCCCAGACGTCGCCCGAGCCATACGCAGCCTGGCCGTCCATCGCTTGCGTCGGCCAGCGGCGCGACCAGGCTGTAGGTCTCGACACGCCGCGCGTCGCCGAGGAGCCAAACCTGGTAGTCGACGCCCAGCGGCTCCTCGAGCACCCGCCACGACGGGCTCCGCCGGTAGAGGATCGTCTCTCCCGCCCCGGCCTCGACTTCACCGAGCGAACCCGCGAGCCGCTCGTCGGCACGCAACAGCCACACCAGACGCCCCGCCTCGTCGCTGCCGACGAGCACGATGAACAGCCCGGCGAGTCCGAGCAGGAAGAGGTAGCCCCAGGCATGCTCGCGCCCCTCGACGTCGAGCACCAGCCAGCGACCGACGAGAGCCTTGAGCGCGATCGGGAAGCCGAGAAACACCGGCACACCGAGAAGCAGCCCGAGCAGCGAGCCGATGCTCAGGCCGAAGAGAGCACCCACCACCAAGGTGAGCGCCAGCCCGGCGCCGCCGACGACCAGCAACGCCAGGTGCCCGAGCACCAGATTGCGCGCCCAGGCGACGAGAATCGTCCCCCCGGCGGTCGGCGAGACGGACTCGGGCTCGATGGCGGTCGATGGGTCCTGCATCGCGCGGATCGTACCCGCCCGGCGCAAAATCGCCGTTGCCTGTCCGTCTCATCCCGCGGAGGGTTTGATGAGTACCACCGCGATATACTCTTCTCAACGTTTATCATCGGAAGGGTTTGATGTGTCGCGGTGGTACGCATCAGTTTTTGCGTTGCTGACAGCCTCCGCGGTCTTGCTCACTGCTGGCGCTCTCTGGAGATCGGACCAGGAGACGTCACAGAGCGATACGACGCTGGGCCATCGCGCCCCACCCATCGCCCTGCTGGCCGATGCGCTGCAGCCCCACCGTCCGATTCACGGACGGCTCGACGGCGTCCGTCACGGACTCTTCGACCCGACAGCGACCGTGCCTCTCGAGGCGATCTCCCGCACCGCCCGACCCGGCTCGCGCTCTGCCACGGCGGCCGGCGACCCGGGAGGGCCCCCGGGTTCCGACCCGGCTGCACTCGGCGCCGAGGCTGCGCGTCTGCTCTACCTCGGCGAACCGGACGTCGCGGTCGAACTCCTCGACGAGGCCATTCGGCTCACTCCTGACGATGCCGCCCTGGCCAACGATCTCGGCGTTGCCTTGCTCGAGTCGGCGCGAGTCGACGACCGTGCGTTCCACTTCGTCCGCGCGGCCGACGCACTGCTCACCGCCACGCGCCTCGACCCGTCGTCGGCGACCGCGCACTTCAACCTGGCGATCGCGCTCGAAGAGCTCGGCCTCGTCGACGCCGCGATCGCCACCTGGCGCAGAGGCTTGGTGCTCGAGACCGACTCCGACTGGCGGGGCGAAGCCGAGTCTCGGCTGCGCCAGCTGAGTGTGTCGCGGCGCTCGCCGGGAGCCTTGCGTGCTCGGCTCGACGCCGCCTCCTCGGCGCCGGAGACGTCTGAGCTCGGCGCCGTGCTCGACGCCGTCCTGCGCGAGCGAGCCGGCGTCGTGCGGCGCTGGACCGTCGACTCCGTGCTCGACGCGTGGGCCGACGCGTACCTGCAAGGTGACCTGCCGACGGCGGACGGACGGCTCGCTACGTCCCGCAAAATCGCCGTGCGCCTGCAGGTGCGACTCGGCGACGCCTACCTCGGCGACCTGATCGCGGCGATCGAGCAAGCCGAAGCGCAAGAGCTCGATCAGCTCGCTCGCGCCCATCGTCGATTCGCCGAGGCGACGCGGCTCTTCGGCGATTTCGACGCGGGCGCCGCACGGGACGCCTTCCGAGAAACCGTCGAGCTGCTCGACGATGCGCCAACCCCGCTCGGCCTGGCCGCGGCGACCGAGCTCCTGGCCTGCACCTGGTACGACTATGCCCAACGCGGCAGCCTGCGGACAGAGGTCGAGGCTCTGTTCGAGAGCCTCGGCGATCGCCCGTACCCGGCCCTGCGCGGGCGGCTCCACTGGATCGCAGCGGTGCCCGCGTACATGGCGGGCGACACGCGGAGCGCTGAAAAGAGTCTCGAGGCGGCTGCCGAGGCCTACCTCCAAGCGGACGACGTCGACGAGCTGGCCGGCGTGTCGGACCTCTTCGCGCTCGTCGACGGCTACCTCGGCGAAACTGAACGGGCCTGGAATCACCACCTCGACGCCCTCCGGCAGGCACCACGGCTCGAGCGTGCACGGCGTCGAATGATGGTGACCACCGACGCCGCCCGCGCGCTCTTCGAGCTCGGGCACCCGGAGGTCGCCGTGCTCTTGATCGATGCCGGGGTCGTCGCAGCCGACGCCCTCGGCGATGCTCTGCCACGCGCCGAAACGCGCTGGTGGCGCGCTCGCATCCAGCATCGGCGCGGCGCATGGAACGCGACGAGCGGCGATCTCGCCGAGGCCCGGCAGTTCGCGACCGCGATCCGCTTCAGCGAGCAGCGGCGTCGCATGGTCGCCGACATCGCCCTTCTCGAAGCTGAAGTCTCGATCGTGGAAGACCCCGAGCAAGCGCTGGCCAGGCTCGAAGAGGCGGAAGCGCTGCAACGAGAGCTCGAGGTCGACGACTTGCTGCCCGAGATCCTGCTCGCGCAGGGGCGCCTGAAACGACTCCAGGGCGACGACCCTCGTCCGCCGCTCGAGCGCGCCGCGGCGCTTTTCGCCGCGCGGCGCGCCGGGATCGGTGGCGCCCGCGCACGCAAGACCTTCGATGAGCGCTTCGAGACGCTGGACGAGGAACGGATTCTGGTCGAGCTCGAAGCCAATCGCCCCTGGAATGCGCTCGAGCTTGCCGACAGGATTCGGCGTCGCGCCCATCCCCTGCCTGCCACCTGCGCGCCCGTCCCGTTGTTCGGCGCGCTAGAGGCGCTCGCGCGGGAGCTACCCGACGACACGATGGCTCTCGTCTTCCGACGGCTCGACGGCGAGCTCGTTCTCTTCGCCGTGCGCGGCGACGGCCTCCGGGTCCACCGCCTGCGCGACGCGGAGCTTTCGAGCGCGCTTCCCCACACGAGCCTCGCGCGCGCCGTCGAGCACTTCGATGTGCTAGTGCGTCGCGACGCGCCGACCAATGACGTCGGGCATCTCGCGGCAGCGCTCGGCCAACACCTCCTCGGCGCAGAGAGCGCACGGCTCGAGACGACCCGTCGGCTGTTGATCGTGCCCGACGAGGAACTGCACCAAGTCGCCTGGGCGGCGCTCGCCGCGCCCCACTCTGGGGCCTGGTTGGTCGAGAGTCACGAGCTCGTCGTTTCGTCCAGCCTCGCCCGCTTCCTCGCCTGCTCCACGTCCGTCGACCCCACGCAGACCACGGGTACACCGTCGGTGCTGGCGATCGCCGCACCGCTCGGCGCCGAAGAGCCGCTGCCGTGGACGCTCGAGGAAGCGCGTGCGGTCGCCGCCGCTTACGCCGACGGCCGCATGCTCGACGCTTCCGACACGCCGCGGCGCGACTTGCTGGCTGCTCTCACCGCGGAGCCGATCCTCCACCTGGCCACGCACGGAGAGGTCGACGAGGAATTCCCGAGCCGCTCGCGCCTGCACCTCGGCCCGACGGCCGGCGTGCTCACCGCCCGCGACCTGAGCGACCTTGACCTCCGCGCCACGCAGCTCGTCGTGCTCGCCGCTTGCGACACCGCGCGCGGACGTATCTGGCGCCAGAGCGGCGTCGACAGCCTCGCCTCTGCCGCCCTCGCCGCCGGCGCCCGGTCCGTGGTCGCCCCACTTTGGGCTGTCGACGACCGCGCCACCGCCGCCCTCATGACCGACTTCCATCGCCGGCTCGCTGCCGGCGCCTCGCCCGCCGCGGCGCTACGCCAAGCCCAGCGCGCCGCCATCCGCGACTCCGCATCGCCCAGCGTCTGGGCGCCGTTCCAGGTCCACGGCGTCAACTGACCCCAAAGGACCTCGACTGACATCTCGGAGGACACACCATGCCCAAGGTTCGCATCCGCTTCACCGGCGTCTGCGCGTTCGCACTCCACGAAGACGGCGGCTCTGCCCGCGTCCTGCTCAAGAATGGCTTTGAACGATACAACGAGCTCGTCTCATTGCTCCCGATTCTGCGTTTCGATGCCGATCGGCTTGTCAACGACGACCAACCGTACATCATGCGTTCGAATCGCAGGGGACGCGAGTTCTTCGGCCGGGACGCATTCAGCTTCCTCCGACACGAGACGATTCGCTTCGAAGTTCCGGACGGCAATCTCATCCGGGACGCTGACGCCCTCTCGATCGACGAGACGGACATCGGAGAGTCGCTCGAACCGACTCCGGAGAATCGACATAGCTGGCAATGGATGCCAGACATTCGCGAGCTCGCACGCCGCGCCCACATTCGACCGGAGCTCTTCGAGAAACCATCCGCGTACGCCGATGAAATCGCGACATGCGTCGACCTCGACAAGGGTCATCTCTTCACCGAAGAGTTCTTGCGGGTCAATAGCTCGGGAGACGAACCGAGCCCTGTTCGTCTGTTCTGGTACCCGAGAACAGACCGGGGGCCCCGTGCTTTCACTCTCCTGGCGGCCGCCGACCTCGAAGTCAGCGACGGCGCGACATTCCGCGTCCACGCGACCCACTGGGACGGTACGACACGGCACTGGGACTTCGTCGTCGACCAGCCGCTCTCGGTCGGCATCTGGAACGTCCCGATGACCGACATCATGCTGTCGTGGAACCTGCCGTGGTACTTCGAAACGGACCACGGCAAGAGCTTCCGCCACCACTACGAAATGCTCTCCGACGCCACGCGATACAGCCACTACCCCGGAGCTGACTACGAGGCCGCGTCGACCACCCTTCCTTTCGAAGTGGCCAACATGAATCTGCTGGCCGACAAGACGGTCGGCTGCATGAAGACTTATCACGGAATACTCCGCTGGTAGACGCTCGTCGGTAGAACCGAGGAGCTCGCTTCAGTTTGCCTGGCGGGCTTTGGTCGGCGGCCTCGTACCTCCTGTCGAACTTCACCGGATGCCCGGCGGCGCGTGCCGCCGGACACGGACTTCAACTCTTCCTCGACAGGAGCGCTCCTCATGCGAGCTTCAACCGTTTGTGTCCGCGCGGGCGTCATCGCCTGCTTCTGTTTCCTGACCGCCGTCGCCGCCTTCGGCGCGACACCGCCCGGCGGCTACGACACCGCCGGCGCCTGGCCGCTGTGCGGCAACTACTACAACGACAGCGCCGGCGCGACCGCGACCTCGTGCCCGTCCTCGCGCATGGGCAGCACGGCCCACCGCGACCGCACCAACGATGCCTTCGGCCCGCGCCTGCGCGCCGGCGACTACAACTGGCACCGCGGCATCGACCTCGACACCGACGGCGCCATCGGCCGCTCGGTCTTCGCCTACAGCTGCGGCGAGGTGGTGAGGGTGGAGGGCGACGAGCCGAACCGGGCGGTCGTCATCCAGCACTTTCGCAACTACGACTGCACCGGCACACGCCCCACCACATGCGGCACCGACGGCTGCTACTTCAGCCGCTACAAGCACCTCGATGACGTACTCGTGAGCGAGCAAGATCCTCACGAATGGGTCGACCGCGGCGCCAAGATCGGAACTAGCGGCATCAACTGCGAGTACACCGGCAACCTGGACGGGGACGGCCGGCTCGAGTGCGACAAGCCGCACAGCAGCACTCACTGCTACTGCGACGCGTCGACCGGCGTCTGCGACTCCGGCGTTTCCGGCGTGAGCTGCTTCGAGCACGTGCATTTCGAGGTTCGCGACTCGTACGGCTCGGTCGGCTCAGGGCGCTCGCAGCGCCGCGTCGTCCATCCGCTCGCGGTGCTGCCCTACAACAACACGGCCGGCGCCGGAGACATCACTCTCAGCTTCGACACCGTCGTCACCAGCTCGCCGCTGCAGGTGACGCTCGACCTCAGCATGCCGAACACCGACATGTCGAACGGCGGCATGTCGGGCATCTCGAGCACCGACAACGACCTCGCGCGCGTCGAGATCGAGGTCTACGAGAACATGGGTACGTGGCTCTACCCCGTGACGCAGCCCAACCCGGGCGCCCTGTACACGACGCCAGAAGGCGACGCCTACCAGGTTCATCCGCCGTTCCTCGATTTTCGCGAGCGCAGCCGGCAGTACAACTACGAGAACTCGCCGTCCACGCTGCCGTTCTCGGACTTCCGCAACGACGGGACCTACGAGAGCCCGTTCGCCGACACCACCGGCACGCACTACGACTCCAGCTTTCCGGCGTCGTACGACGCCGATTACCACCTCGGCGCGACCGTCGCGAGCAATGACAAGCGCGGCGACTTCAACGGCATCGAGGTCGAGCCGGCCGACTACAACTTCGGCGACGCGACTTACGACCTCGAGGTGAAGTTCAAGCGCCTGACCGGTCCCAGCGACTTGTCGAAGCTCTGCCTCAAGGCGTTCGCCGTCGACGCGCGCGGCGTGTCGACCGACAAGGTCGAATGGGGCGACTGCGACACCACCCCGCCGCCTCCGCCGCCGCCCGCCGCGCCGGTCTGGGTCGACGTCCAGTCGGCGCTCTGCTACGGCCTCAACGACATCGACTGGCCGGCGGTCTCCGGCGCCACCTTCTACGAAGTGTGGCTGTCGCCGCGGTCGTCCTTCAGCGGCTCGTGGCTCGACGCCAAGACGACGATGACCGGACACTTCGTGAACGTCTCCGCCGTCGATCGCCGGCTCTACGTCCGCGTCCGCGCCTGCAACGCCGGCGGCTGTGGCGCGTTCAGAAACGGCGACGAGCCCGCGGATTACCTGCACGGCTGCCTCTGACGCAGCCCGGCTTCAGTCGGCCGACGCCTCGGTGGCCTCCGCGGCCGCCGGGGTGCTCGGCGTCGGGGTAGAGGCCTGCGCTTCCCCGAGACAGTAGAGATGCTCGGCGCCGCGCAGGAAGATCTGGTCGCCAGCGAGCGCGGGTGACGAGGCGAAGGAGTCGTCGAGCTGGTTCACCGCCAGCGTCTCGAACTCCTCGCCGTGGCGCAGCACCGCAGTCGCGCCGTTGCGGCCGACGATGTACACCCGGTCATCGGCGCCGACGATCGACGAGTACACACCCTGCACACCGTCGAGACGCACGGGACCGTACACCACCTCGCCGGTCGAAGCATCGACGCTGGTCAAGATCGCGTTGTTGACCTTGAGGTAGTAGAGCTGGTCGCCGACCAGGGCCGGCGACGGCACGTAGGGAGTGTCGGCGTCGCGCGTCCAGCTGACCGCCTCTCCTCCCGCCAGGTCGCCCTCGGCGGCAGCGACGCGGATCGCCTGCAGCGCGGCGCCGCGGAAGCCGCTGGTGACATAAACGTGGCCGTGGCCATAGACCGGCGTCGGCACGACGTTGAGCGTCAGGCCGCCGAGCTGCCAGAGCAACCCGCCGTCGGCGAGGGCGTAGCCACGCGTGGCGTTGTGGGCCGCGACGATCACCTGCGGCGGCGTCGCCCCCTCGAGCACCAGCGGCGTCGACCACGAGGTCGGTTCGTCGCGCGCGACGCGCCAACGCTCCTCACCGGTCGTCTTGTCGAGGGCGACCAGGAACGAGTCGTCCTCCTCGTGGTCCCAGTTGATCAGCACCAGGTCGGACGACAGCGCCGGCGAGGCTCCTTCGCCGAAGCCACGGCGCGTGCGCATGTCGCCGAAGTCGCGATGCCACAGCAGCTCACCGTCGAGACTGTAGACGAAGAGACCGCGCGATCCGAAGAATGCGTAGAGGCGCTCGCTGTCGGCGGCCGGCGATGCCGAGGCCCAGGTCGCGTCGGTATGCGTGCCCTCGTGCGGCTGCATCGACACCGCCGTGCGACGCCAGAGCTCGCGACCGTCGTCACGCGCCAGCGCCAGCACCACGAAGTCGAGCGGATGGTCGGCAGCGACGCCGCGGCGACCCTCGGCGGGCTCGTCGTCGGCCGCGGCGGATGGCGCCTGCCCTCTCGACGGCACCGCGGTGAGCACGAACACCCGGTCGCCGACGACGATCGGCGAGGCGTGTCCCTTGCCCGCGACTGGCACCTTCCAGCACACGTTCTCGTCCTCGCTCCAGGTGATCGGCGGATCGGCGCCCGGCGCCGTTCCGGTGCCGTCCACGCCGCGCCACGTCGGCCACGGGCCGGCGTCGGCTCCGAGCAGGGTCGTCGGACCCAGCAGCAGCAAGAGTGAGAGTCGAAACGTCGTCAGCGGGAGCGAAGCGCGTGCCATGGAAGCCTCCGGCGGCGGTCGTGGTCTTGCCCAACGGTACCACCGGGCCGTGAAGCGACGATCAAGACCCATCGCACTCATCGACCGTCGCCCGCTCGGCGCACCGGGTCGAGCACACCGGCGAACGTCCGCTGGAAGTCCGGTGACAGGTGGCGGACGTCCGTTCGGCGCCGCGACTCCCCGCGAAGGCCCGTCGGCCCGCGATCCAGGCCCTCGGCGCATCGTTCGGCGGCCGGCACAAGCCTTGCTCTCCACGCTCGACAGAACGCCGAGCGAACCGAATCCCTGAGCCTGCCCGAGGAACCCGATCCCATGAAGAGCTTCTTCCACGTCCTGTCGATCGTTGGCTTCGCCCTCACCGTCCTGGTCCTGGCCTCCAGCGTCGATGCACAGATCATTTCCGGCCCCGAACAGATCGAGTTCGTCGAAGAGGTCGGCACGACCACCGTGTTCTTCGGAGATCCCCAACAAACGGTCGACGGTGTCGTCAACGCCGCGGACAGCAACGGCTACGCCTATGCGCCGCTCGGGGTGCTCTTCACCTTCAACTTCGACCAACCCTACGACTTGACCGCGTTGCTGTTCGCCGGCCAGGTCGGAAGCTCGCCGAGCGAGATGGTCGAGGACTTCGAGATCACCTTCTTCGCCGACCTCGACGGAGGCGGCCTCCAGGTCGGCCCTGTTTTCGCCGGAACGCACACGACACCGAACGCGCTCGAGAGCTTCGACCTGTCGGGCCTGGACCTCGGCGCGGTTCGCTCCTTCACCTTCGTCGCGACGAGCCGCTTCGACGGGTCTCCGACGGACAACACAGAGTTCTCGGAGATCCAGTTCCAAGGCACCCCGACGCCGGTGACCGCGGTACCGACCCTGGGTCAGTGGGGTCTCGGCGCGCTCACTCTGCTGCTCCTACTCTCTGCCCTGTCGATGATTCAGCGGCTGCAGTCCTAGATCTTTTAGCGCGCGGGAACGTACTCTGGCACCATGCCGAGACGACCCGCGACCCTCTGCCTCCTCGTCGAGATCTTGCTCGTCGGCCTCCTCGCGTCGAGCCCCGAGGTCGTCGCTGCGGAGATCTGCCCAGGACGCTTTCCGGTCCTCGATGGCGACCTCGACGCGCGCCTGCCCTTCTGCAGCTCGGCGCCGCTGCATGTCGCCGATCTCGCGATCGAGCGAATCGTGGTGTCGCTGCCGAGCTCGAACTACGACGGTCGGATGGCGCTCGACAATGTGCTCTCGGCGCTCGCGCGCCGACCCGAGCTCGCCCGCGGCACTCTCGTGGTGGCGCCCCAGTTCCTCCACCGCGACGAGGCCGAGCCGCGGCACACGGCGGCCGGCTCGAACGTCCTGCTCTGGCGCACCCGCCCGTTCTGGGGCTCATCCAAGGCGACCGTCGGCGGTGGCCCCGTCCGCACCAGTGCCTACCGGGTGCTCGACACCCTACTCGCCTATCTGACGCGCCCCGAGCACTTTCGCAATCTCCGGAGAGTGGTCGTCGTCGGCCACAGCGCCGGCGGCCAGATGGTGCAGCGGTTCGCCGCGTCGAGCGGATTCGAACCGAAGCGACCCGGTCTCGAGATTCGCTATGTCGTGTTGAATCCATCGTCGTACCTGTACTTCGATGCCGACCGCCCCGTGGTGGCGTCGAGCGAGCGCTTCGCGCCTCTGCCCGAGCTGTCGCGCGACGCCTGCCCCGGCTGGAACGACTACGGCTACGGCCTCGAGGCGCTCTACGCCGTCCAGCGCGAGGCCGGGCTCGATGCCGAGGCGATGCGCCGGCGCTACGCCTCCCGGCGGGTCGTTGTGCTCGTCGGCGGTGACGACAGCCGCCGCGGTGACGGTCTCTCGACCCATTGCGCCGCCGAGCTCCAGGGACGCCATCGCCTCGAGCGTGGACAGCTCTTCTGGACTCACCTGCAACGCCACTTCGGACCGTCGATCGAGACCCGGCATCGCTTTGCCGTGGTCCCCGGAGTCGGACACTCCGGGCGCCACATGCTGCGCTCACCGCTCGGCCTGCGCGCGCTCTTCGACTGACTCGGTACGGTAGATCACCCCGCAAGCCCTCGGTGGCGCGCGTGAGACACTGGCGTTCATGGACGATCGGCCCGCTACCGTCTTCGACGCCTACGGCACAGTGTTCGACGTCGCAGCGCCGGCGCGCGAGGTCTTCGACGACCCCGCGACGGCGGCGCGCGTCGCCACTCTGTGGCGCGGCCGCCAGCTCGAGTACGCCTGGACCGAGGGCTCTCTCGGCCGCGCGCCGGACTTCTGGTCGGTCACCGGGCGGGCGCTGCGCAGCGCGCTCGAGCTCGCCGGCCTCGGCGACGACGAGGTTCTTCACGAACGGCTGCTCGCGGTCTACGGCCACGTGCGCGCCTACGACGACGCCGCGCCACTGCTCGCCGCCCTACGCACGCGCGGCCACCGCCTCGTCATCTACTCGAACGCCAACCAGGACATGCTCGAGCGCAGCGTTGCGGCCGCCGGCCTCGACGAGCATCTCGACCTCGTCCTGTCGGTCGAGGGCTCCGGCGTCTACAAGCCCGACCGCCGAGCCTATGAGCACGTCTGCGCGCGCCTCGGAGTCGAGGCGCGCACTGTGCGCTTCGTGTCGTCGAACGCCTGGGACGTCGCCGGCGCACAGCACGCCGGCCTCGACGCCGTCTGGGTCGACCGCGACGGCCTCACCTACCCTTTCGGCCCGCCGCCGACGACCGTGGACTCCTTGGGTGCGGTATCGGCGTAGCAGACTTCGCAGCCTCGAACCACGCACTGAATCAGGAAGCCATCTGGACCTTGACGATCGTCGGAGAGATACGGCGCAGACGGGGCACCGTGAACCAGAGCCATGTCATGCACCTCGAGATTCCCCGCGGGAAGACCGGGTAGCCGATGTCGGTGATCTCGGCGCGATCACCGAACCAGCTGCCCATCGTCGCTTCGATGTCGCCGCGATCGATTCCCCACGGCATGGCTGGCGCCCGGTAGTGCCTGGTCCTCTGGAGGCCCTTTCTGGACAGAGTCTTGCGAGAAAACCAGCGTGGGATCGTATCGAAGACGATGCAGCAACCCGGAAGGTCTCGAGACAAGTCGGTCAGCAGCGAACGCACGTCGGCCTCGGTGAAATACATGAAGAGCCCCTGAGCCGTGACGAGCGTGCTGCGCCCCTCGGGAATCGCGTCGATCCAGGCACGATCGAGTGCAGAGAGCGCCAAATGCTGATGACGCTCGTCGGGTTCGATGAAACGCTCGCGAATCTCGATGGCTTCGGGCAGATCCACCGTCAGCCAAAGACTCGCACCGTCGACTCGATAGCGCTGAGTCTCCAGTCCTTCACCGAGATTGACCACGACCCCGTGAGGATCGGCGTTGAGAAACTCTCGGATCTCGTGGTCGAAGACCAGGGACCTGAGTGCATGAGACGGTTCGGGCCGACCGAAGTGGCGACGGTAGTCGTAGTCGATGGCGCGAAAGATCTCGATCGCTTTCTCGTCTTCGAGCACACAATCGTGCCGCATGGCTTCCGACGCTCGGTTGTGCAGGGTCCACAGCATGGTCTCGGGAACGTCGGTCAGAGTCGGCTGCTCACGGGGTTTCATCAAGGCTCCTCGTTCCACACCACGGACCCGAAAGTGACGTCGAACCGGCACAGCCCGAACCACCGCGACGTGGCCTCGGGCAGCTCGGCACCACTCGTCAATGCTCCTCGCCGAAGGCTCGCTCGCCCGCCTCGATCGCCAGCTGCAGCCGGTTCTGCGACGGCGGCAGCGGGCACGTGGCATAGGGCGTGAAGGCGCACGGCGGATTGTACGACTTGTTGAAGTCGAGCACGACGGACCCCGGCGTCGCGAGGTCACCGTCGAGCAAGGCGTAGAGGAACCGCCCGCCGCCGTAGGTCGCGCGACCGTTGGTGGTGTCGGCGAAGAGCACGAAGACCTCGTTCTCGTCGCCGCCTTCGAGCACGTCGAGGCGATGCTCGGCGCCGTCACGCTCGAACGCGACATAGCCCGGCGCCAGCTCCTGCGTCGAGTAGCCGAGCGCCGACGGCACCGGAATCTCGCGCGGCGTCTCGTAGGGCACGTAGCGCGCCTCGACGCGCCAGTCGCGATCGATCGCGTACTGCGCGATGCCATGGAAGCTCCGGAGCACCTCGCTTTCCTCGTCCTTGACGCGCACTCCGACGCGTCCGGAACGCTCGATGAGGTAGAAGACGACGGGACCAATCTCGACCCGCGTCGGTGCGCCCTGGGCATCACTGCGCAAGACCGCGCCGCGCGACGGCTCGCCGGCAATCATCAGCTCGACGCCGTCGGCCACCTCCAGCCGGTAGGCCGTGGAATCATCCGGGGCGGGCTCGGCGAGCAGCCGACCGACGCGCTCCGGCACCGAGTCGGGTAAGCGCACGAGGGCATCGGCGGCACTGCCGACGAGGTGGACCCCGTCGCCGAGCCAGTGCAGACCGGCGAGCGTCAGCCAGCCGTCGGGATGGCGCAAGCGATCGTCCCGTTCGCGCCGCCACGCCTCGATCGCGGCGCGGTACTCGGCGTCGGACTCCGCCATCGGACTCACATCCGGATCGGCTTCGGCGAGCGCAGCGTCTGCCGGCGCCGGCTGCTCGCCCGCCGTGTTCTGGCCGGGAGCCAGCTCACCTGCCGCGAGCAGGCTCGATGTGACGCTGAGGGCGCAGAGAGGGAACAGGACGAACACGAAGAACAGAGAGTGCACGGAGACGACGGCGCGGGGGAGCCACGCGGGTCGCCGGAAGCGAGCGGTCATCATCGGAGGACACCTCGATCAGGTCATCAAAGAGCGTATTGTAACAGAATTCTACCGCCCGGTAGGTTCGCACCCTCGCTTCCACCACCGTCGTCGACGTGGTAGTCTGCGCCGCTCTCGCGGCATTCCTCCCCGCCGCCACTCCCTCCCCCGCCGCCGCGTCCGCGGCAGTCCCGACCCTCGACACCTCCCGGAGCTCGCCGTGGCACTCGAATCGCGCACGGATCTGCGAAACCTCGCCATCATCGCCCACGTCGACCACGGCAAGACCACCCTGGTCGACGCCCTGCTCTGGCAGTCCGGCATCTTCCGCGACAACCAGCAGGTGGCCGAGCGAGTCATGGACTCGATCGACCTCGAGCGCGAGAAGGGCATCACGATCATGTCGAAGAACACGGCCGTGACCTTCCGCGACGTCCACATCAACATCGTCGACACGCCGGGGCACGCCGACTTCGGCGGCGAGGTCGAGCGCATCATGAAAATGGTCGACGGCGTGTTGCTGCTCGTCGACGCCGCCGAGGGCCCGATGCCGCAGACCCGCTTCGTGCTGCGCAAGGCGCTCGAGGCCAAGCTGCGGCCGATCGTCGTGGTCAACAAGATCGACCGCTCTGATGCGCGCGCCCTGGAAGTGCTCGACGAGGTCTACGACCTGTTCATCGAGCTCGACGCCGACGACGCCCTGCTCGAGTTTCCGGTGTGGTACGCCAACGCCAAGGCCGGCACGTGCCGCTCCGAGCCCGACGGCGAAGACCACAACCTGGCGCCGCTGCTCGAAGAGATCCTGCGCTCGGTGCCGGCGCCGACGCACGACCCGGAGATGCCGCTGCAACTGCAGCTCACCTCGCTGGACTACGACGACTATGTCGGCCGGCTGGCGATCGGCCGTGTCACCAACGGCGTGCTGCAGCGCGGCGAGACCGTCGCCCTGGCGCCGCCGGAAGGCTCCGAGCGCGCCGTCGAGACGCTGAAGATCACAGGGCTCTGGGGCACCGAGGGGCTCGACCGGGTCGACATCGAGGAAGCACGACCGGGCGACATCGTCGCCATCGCCGGATTCGAGGACGTCACCATCGGCGACACCCTCACCGCGCTCGACGACCCGCGTCCGCTGCCCGCGATCCAGATCGACGAACCGACGATCACCATGTCATTCGGCGTCAACGACTCTCCCTTCGCCGGCCTCGACGGCAAGCACGTCACATCGCGCAAGCTCAAGGAACGCCTCGACAAGGAGACGCTGAGCAACGTCTCGATCCGCGTCGAGACCACCGACTCCGCCGACACCTACCAGGTCTCGGGCCGCGGCGAGCTGCAGCTGGCGATCTTGATCGAGATGATGCGTCGTGAGGGCTACGAGATGACCGTCGGCAAACCCGACGTCGTGCTACGCACCATCGACGGCAAGACCCACGAGCCGATGGAGCACCTGGTCATCGACACGCCGGAAGAGTACGTCGGCGTGCTGACCCAGAAGCTGTCGCCGCGCAAGGGCCGCATGCTGAAGATGATCAACTACGGCTCCGGCCGGGTGCGCATCGAGATGCGCATCCCGTCGCGCGGCCTGATCGGCTTCCGCACCGAGTTCCTCACCGACACCCGCGGCACCGGCATCATGCATCACCTCTTCGACGGCTGGGACGCGTGGCAGGGCGACATCCCGCACCGCTCCACCGGCTCGCTGATCTCGGACCGCAAGGGCAAGACGACGTCGTACGCGATCGAAGGCCTGCAGCCACGCGGCACGCTCTTCGTCGAGCCGGCGATCGAGGTCTACGAGGGCATGATCGTCGGCGAGCATGCGCGGGGCAATGACCTCGACGTCAACATCACCAAAGAGAAGAAGCTCACCAACATCCGCTCCTCCACCGCCGAGGTCGACGAGCGTCTGGTGCCGCCGCGCAAGCTCAGCCTCGAGCAGGCGCTCGAGTTCATCAAGGCCGACGAGGCGGTCGAGATCACCCCGACCGCCATCCGCCTGCGCAAGAAGGCGCTCAAGGCAGTCGAGCGCAAGCGCAAGAAGTAGGCGTCAGAGACTCAGGCGCACGCCGACCGACAGCGTGTCGAGGGTCAGGTCGGAGCGTTCCAAGTCGGTGTCGTACTGGAGGTAGGCGGCGAAGCCGCCACGCAGCTGAGCGGACAGGCCGAGCCCGAGGCGGAAGAAGTTCTCATCGGGCTCGGCCGTCGGCAGGCGCAGCAGCGTCCCTCGCGGGTCGGCGAGGAAGCGAGCGCGCACCACGCGGTCGTCGCCCTCGAGCTCGCGCACGCCGCTGAATCGCAGGCGCGGCGTGAGCATGCCCCAAGGACGGGCGATCGGCCAGGCGAGGTCGACGCCGGTCTCGACCTGGAGCGACTCGATCTCCTGCTCGAGGAATTCGAGGTAAAGACCCGCACCATCCGGGTCGCCCGACTCGCGGTAGGCGTCGAGCGTCGCCTCGAGCCAGGCAGCGCGGACGAAGCCGGTGACTTCGAGCTCGCTGCGCAGGCGGCGGTCCCAGCCAACCTCGGCGAAAAGAGACACCTCGTCGCTCTCGGTCGCGCCGGTCGCGACGTAGCGTGTGCGGCCGCGCAGCGCCACCGGCAGGTCGATCGCGCGCGTCTGCTCGAGATCGGCGCGGCCGACGCCGGCGACCGCCTGGACGTAGACGCCGCGCTCCCAGACGGCCTGGACGAAGAGCGACAGGGCCTCGCCGTCGGCCTCGAGCGCGCCGCCACGATCGAAGAACTCGGCGTCGGCTCTGGCGACGGAGAGCGCGCCGCCGAGCACCGCATGCTCGCCGAGCCGGTAGTCGACGCCGAGCATCAGGTCGTCGAGATCGAGGTCGAAGCCGGCCTCGTCGACGTCGAGCGGTCGCTCGCCGGTCGACAGCGCGCCGCTGACGAAGAGGCCGAGCCGTCGGCGGTCGCCGGAGGCCCGTTCCTCGACGGCCCCATCCTCCGCCCACGACGCGGCCTCACCGTCGACGCGTAGCCGCAGGCCGTCGAACGCGCGTCGCGCGTCGCCCCGCCGATGCGCCGCCAGCCTCTCGACCAGGTGCAGCTGGCGCGAGCGTGCGATGCTCTCGAGCACCGTCGCCTGTGCCGCGAGCTCGTCGGGCTCGAGCTCTTCCAACACGCGCTCCTGGTCGTCGTCGCTCAAGCCGTCGACGTATCCGCAGAGTCCGTCGAGCGCCGCGAGATCATCGTCACAGGCCTGCTCGAAGGTCGTCTGGATCGGGTCGAGCGCCGACACGACCGTGGCAGTGAAGAACACGGAGCGCTCGGCACCGACGACCCGCGCTGTCACCCGCACCAAGCCGAGCCGGGCGCCGAGCCGCAGACGGTTGCTCGCGATGCCGTCGCCGCCGGTCGTGGTCAGGCCGCCGGCGACCAGCGTCGCGTCGCCGAACACCACAGTCCACTGCACGCTCGCATCGGCGACCGGCTCACCGTCGGCGCCGCGCACCCGCAGCCGCAGCGAGCGCCCGAGCAGACTGTCGACCGCGCCCCGCTGGGCGTCGCCGCCGGCGATCTCGATGGCGTAGACTTCGACAGCCTGCGGCGTCGTCTCGAGCTCCCCGCCGGAACTGCCCTGCCCGACCAGGGGGCAACACAGCGCCAGCATCAGCAGGAACACCAGGGATTTCTTCTGCTCGTGCATCGACTCTCTCCTCTCGTCGACTCGGTCGTAGAGATCTTTGGCAGCTTTTTTTCGCGACCTTCCATAGCCCGGCCCTCGCCCTCTCGCGACGGCCGAATCGCTTGAACTTTCTTCGGTGGAGGTCCGGCGCCCTCACGCGCACGGAGCTCGAGGAGGATCCGTGACATCGACTGCCCCGGACGATGAGCTGGAGCGCATCGAGCGTGCGCCGATCGAGCGCCTCGGCGCTCTGGACCACGAGCGCCACCGCGTCGACCGCCTGCTGCGACGGCTCGACGAAGAGACCGGCGACGCGTCGGCGCGCATCGTGCGCAAGATCGCCGACGACTACCGCATGCGACTCGCCGACTTCGACGCCGAGATCGCGACTCTGCGCGGTGACGCGCTCGCGGGCATGCGCCGGCTGCAGGCGCTGGTCGCCGCCCGGCGCGACGCGCACGAAACCGCACGCGACGCGCACGATGAGCTCGAGCTGCGCCTGCGCATCGGCGAGTTCGACGACGATTCCGGCGCCGGCGACCGGCTGCGCGCCGCCGCGCGGCAGGCCGAGGCCTGCGCGCAGCGCTTCGAGGCGGCCCGCGGCATGCTCGACGTGCTCGCGGCCGCGGCGCCGTCTCTTGTCGACGAGCCACCGCCCAGCACCGACGCGCCGCCCTTCGACGGAGCGCCGCGGGCCAGCGACGGACCACGGGCCAGCGACGGGCCACGGGCCGACGAGACACCGTCGCTCGAGCAGCAGCTCGCCGACGTCGCCGACGACCTCGACGCCACCCACGGCGGCGAGCCCGCGCCGGAGCCCTTCGACACCGGGGCGATGCCGCGGCTGCGCGCCGATGACACGCCTCCGGGCGGCAGGTCGTACGATCTCGGCGACGGCGAGGCGAACGAGGTTGCTCCGCCGATCAGCGTGGACAAGCTGCTCGGCGCGACGATGTCGATCTCGCGCGCCGACTTCGATCTCGGTGAGCTGCAGACCCAGCGCGAGACCGTCGTCTGTCTGGCGTCGAGCGACGTCGACGATCTCTACTACATCCTCGAACCGGAGATGACCGTCGGACGTCTCGCCGACGGCGGCAACCAGATCGTGATCGACGACCTTGCCGTTTCGCGCCAGCACGCCAAGATCCAGCAGGAAGACGGTCGCCACCTGCTGATCGACCTGAGCTCGGCGAATGGCACCTTCGTCAACGACGAGCGCATCACCACGTGCACCCTCGAGCTCGGCGATCGCGTACAGTTCGGCCCGGCCGGCTTCGTCGTGCGTCCGCTCACCGACCTGCTCACCAACTGACGCCGCCATCACTCGAGCTCCTGGCGCACGGCCATCGCCGCAAACAGGCCACCGCGCGCCATCAGCTCGTCGTACGAGCCCGACTCGGCCACCTTGCCCTCGTGCAGGTAGAAGATGGTTTCGACGTTGCGAATCGTCGACAGGCGGTGGGCGATCACCACGCGCGTGACCTGCAATGCTTCGAGACTCTTCTGCACCGTCAGCTGGGTTTCGTTGTCGAGCGCACTCGTCGCCTCGTCGAAGAGCAGAATCGCCGGCTCGTTGACCAACGCGCGGGCGATCATCAGACGCTGCTTCTGGCCGCCCGAGAGACCGCCTCCACCTTCGCTGATCACGGTGTGGATGGTCATCGGCATGCGCCGAATGTCGCGCTCGAGCCCGGCCTTGGCGGCGGCGGCCCAGGCCTCTTCCTCGGTGCGCGAGCTGGCGCCGACAATGTTGCGCAGAATGTCGGCCGGCAGGATCTTGCTGTCCTGCAGCACGACGCCGAGCTGCTGGCGCAGCAGGCGCAGGTCGAGCATCGACAGGTCCTGGCCGTCGTAGAGAATCGAGCCGCGCTCCGGCTGCTCGAAGCCGAGCAGCAGACGCAGCAACGTCGACTTTCCCGAGCCCGAACTGCCGACGATCGCGACGCTGCCTGCCGCAGGGATCGAGAGCGAGAGATTGTCGAGCACCGGGGGCCCGGACGGGTCGTAGCGGAACGAGAGATTCGAAATCTCGATGGCGCCGCGCAGCGCGCCCGGCGACATCTTGCCCTCGCGCACCTCGGGCCGCGCCTGGAGCACCGGCCGCAGCCGATCGAACATCGGCAGCACCTGGAGCAGGTCGACCGACGCGGTGCCGAGTGCCTGAACCGCGGTGGAGAAGATGCCGAACGCGGCCATGAACGCGAGGAAGTCGCCGGTCGAAAGGTCGAACGTCTCGCCACGCTCGGCCGCGCCTTCCTTGAGCTGAACCATGACGAAGAAGAGCACCAGCGTGGTGAAGGTGGTGTAGCCCGCATTGACCACGGCGACCCAGTTGCCGCGATGCCCGGACTTGAAGGCGACCGAGCGCTGGCGTGCGAAGCGCTGCGCCCAGACGTGAAAGGCGTGCACCTCGGCGCCGCTCACCCGCAGCTTCGCCATGCCGCCGATCAGCTGCACCATCAGGCCGTGGATCCTCCCGCGCAGCTCGAACTCGTCGCGCTGCAGGCGTACCCGCGTGACGTTGATCAGCCAGGTGCCGAACACATAGGCCACGGTCAGCAGAACGGCGACGACGGCGAGCTTCCAGCTATAGACCCCCATCTGCACAGCGTTGAACAGCGACGCGACCGAACCGAGAATCGCCGACACGCCGACCCGAGCCAGCAGGCCGCGGATCTTCGACACGCCGCCGGCGCGATCGGACAGGTCGCCCGCGGTGAATTCATGGAAAAAGCCGACCGGCAGCTCGAGGAGGCGGTCCCAGACCGCCGCCTGTGCGCTGTAGTCGGCCTTGCCCTGCACTCGCAGCACGGCGATCTTCTGGGTGATCTGGAACGCTGCCGTGGCGCAGGCGGCGAGCGCCAATCCCAAGCTGAGATGCAGCAGCATCGTGGTCTCCGACTGCAGCAGGGCGACGTCGTAGATCTTGCCGGTGATGAACGGCGCGACCATGCTGAGCAAGCCGAGGCCGACGCCCATCGCAACGATCACGCGCAGCTCGGCGCCGAGATCGCGCAGCGCGAACGCCCCCAGCTCGCGCGCGCCGAGCGTGTTCAGATCGCTCGGGAAGGGCCGGTAGAGCACGTGGCCAAAGCCGGTGAGCTCGCGCGCCAGCGCGCGATCGACCTGCCGCTCCTCACCCGTCACCGGGTCGATGCAGGTGTAGGTCGGCACGCCGCGGCGCCACCACGAGCGCTCGCCCTGGAGCATGACGACAACCGACTTTCCGTCACGGCGTGGAGCGAGGAAGTGCCCGATCTCGTGCGTCCACCAGCCGTCCTCGAGCCAGATCTGGCGCACGCGAAAGCCCGAGGCGACGGCGATGTCGGCGAGCGCGTCGTCGAACTTGCGCTCACCGTGGTGGTAGGGATGCGGACGCACCTCGAATCCCTGCGCGCGGCCGAGGTGCCGGCAGGCTTCGAGCAACGGCTCGAGTGGCACCTCGTCGTGGATGCGCGGGCGCCACTGCTTGGTGCCGCCCATGACCGACTTGATCGCTCCCAGCGCCTCGTCGCCGACGCGCTCCCACTCGCGCGCCCGCTGGCGCAGACGCACGGCATCGTCGAGCTTGCCCATCTTCAGCTGCAGCAGGAACGACGCGGCAAAGGCACGGTGATAGAGCTCGAGCGCAAGCCACGGCTCACGCCGCACCAAGGCCTCGGCGGTCGACCACGCACGCGCCGTCACCGCACGCGCCGTGGTCTCGAGCGCCAGCCAGTCGTCTGGGGCGAGCGGAAAGAGCGGCGTCGGCCCCTGGTAGGTCTCGTCGCGGACGAAGAACGGGCACTCGACCTCGATCCAGGTGACCCCCTGGCCGACCAGCACGCCGGACACCGACTGCGGCTCGGCCGTCGGTCGCACGACCGTGCGCTCACGCGGCATCCGGTCGCGCGGCAGGCGTGAGCCGAGCGCCGTGATCCAGGCGTCGAGCGCCTGGGCGACGCGCGCCCGGTGCCGGCGCACCAGAACCTGCACGTGATCGATGCCGATCTCGCGCACCGCCGCCGCCTTGCCGACGGCGATGAACCCGACCTGGTCGTCGTCGCCGTAGTCCTGCGGATCCGGGTGGAAGAAGACGCCGCCCGCCCGCACCGTGGCGACATGGGTCCGCTCGCCGTACGGCCGGCCGTCGACCAGCGGCACCGCGAAGAGATCGACATGCCCCCGCAGCACCCACCACGAGACGTCCGGGTCGGTGAGCGGCAGCGGCGCACTGGCGGTCAGCTCGAGCCCGCGGCCCTGCTCCTCGAACGGATCGTCCAGAGTCGGCAGCAGCTCGTCGAGATTGCGGATGCGCTGCGTGCGCGACGGCATCTCGGGCGAGGGGCCCTCGGGCGCCTCCGCCGCGACGCGGTGTCGCGCGAAGCGGAAGGTCGAGCGACCGATCGAGAATTGGCCGCCGACCTCGAGCGTCGCGGTCGACACCTGGCGCCCGTTGACGATCATCCGGTTGCTGCTGGCCTGGTCCTCCACCCGCAGCGTGCCGTCGTCGCCGAGGCGTACGACGACGTGACGACGCGACATCGCCGGGTCGAGCAAGCGCAGGTCGCAGTCGTGGCCGCGGCCGATCGACAGCGCGCCGTCGGCGAGCTGGATCCGCCGCTCGATCCACGAGCTGTCGGGACTGGCGGTGACCGTCAGGTAGGCGCCGCCGCGGGCGGTCGTCGCGCGCGCCATCTCAGCCCTCTGCCTTCATCAAGCGGTAGTAGAGGCCCTTCTTCGCCAGCAGCTCGGCATGCGTGCCCGACTCGGCGCGCTGGCCCCGGTCCATGACGTAGATCTGGTCGCAGTCGCGGATCGTCGACAGGCGGTGCGCGACGATGATGCAAGTGCAGCCGCGGCGACGCAGCGCGTCGTCGATGCGCTGCTCGGTGATCGGGTCGAGCGCGCTGGTCGCCTCGTCGAGCACCAAGATGCTGGGATCGGCGACCAGAGACCGCGCGATCTCGAGGCGCTGGCGCTGGCCGCCGCTGAAGTTGTCGCCACCCTCCGCCACCCTGCCGTCGAGCATGCCCTCGCGACCGCTGACCATGGAGCGCAGCTCGGCGTCGTCGATCGCGGCCTGCAGCCGCGCGTCGCGCACGGTAGCGTCCCAGAGCGCGAGGTTGTCGCGAATGCTGCCCTCGAACATCAAGACCTCTTGGTCGACCATCGCCAGACTGTTGGTCAGGACCCGGCGCGGGATCTGCTCGCGCGGCACGTCGTCGAAGAGAATCTCCCCCTTCTGCGGCTGCAGCAGACCGGCGACCAGGCGCGCGACGGTCGACTTACCGCTGCCGCTGGCGCCGACCAGGGCGATGCGCTGCCCCGGCGTGACGACGAGCGAAAAGCCCTTGATCAGCGGCGGGTCGAACCGGCCGTAGCCGAAGGTGACGCCACGCAGCTCGACCTTGCCGGTGAGCTTGGCGCCCACATCGCGACCCAAGACGTCACGTTCCGCGACCCCGTCGCCGACGAGATCGCCGCCGGCCACATCGCCAAGCTGGATCTCCGGTGCGTAGCGGCCGACATCGTCGATGCGATTCATGTCGGCCTCGAGCTCCTGCAGCGCCGAGCCGAAGGACACCAGATTGGTGAGCGGCCGCGTGAACTGCGCGGCGAGCAGCTGGTAGGCGACGAGCTGGCCGACGGTGAGCGCACCCGCCATCACCTTCGAGCCACCGACGAAGAAGATCATCGCCGTGGTCAGCGCGGTGACCAGCGGCGGCACGATCGAGATCCAGTCGCCGAGGCGCTGCAGCTCCTGCTCGCTGCGCAGCGTCTTCGACTGGTAGCCGGCCCAGCGCGAGAAGAACTCGAGCTCATTGCCCGTGGCCTTGAGCGTCTCCATCATGCCCAGGCCGTAGCTCGCCGTCGACTGCAACTTGCCGCGGTCGGCGAGCAGTCGCTGGCTGGCGTCGCGGCGGGCGCGGCCAGCGAAGTGCAGCGCGGCGACGTTCACCGCGGCGAGCGCCATCACCCAAAGCGTCAAGTCGAGGGCGTAGAGGCAGAGCAAGAGGGCGTAGAAGACCATCGTCAGGCAGTCGATGGCGGTGGTCGCCAGCCGGCCGGTGATCGTCTTCGCCACCTTGTCGTTCATCTGCACGCGCTCGGCGATCTCGCCGGCGCCGCGCTGCGCGAAGAAACCGACCGGCAAGCGCAGCAGGTGGCGCACGAACTCGGTCGAGGCGCCGAGCGCGAGGCGCGTCTCGAGCTTGATCAGCGCCCGCTCCTGCAGGTACGTGAGCACCATGCTGACGACGAAGGTGACCGCCATCGCGACGAGCAGCGGGTTGATCATGCGCTCGCGCTCCGCGATCAGATACTCGTCGACGAAGATCTTCGAGAACGCGGGAGCCAACAGCCCCGGCAACACCAGCGCCAGGCCGCACAGGACGATGAACGCCAGGGGCACGCGCGACGAGCTGATACGGCGCCAGATCGCCGCCACCAGGCTCCGTTTCTGGCCTCCAGGCTCGAAGCTCTCGCCCGGCGTGAAGGTGAGCACGACGCCGGAATAGGCGAGATCGAGCTCTTCGAGCGACACCGCGCGCGGGCCGCGCGCCGGATCGCTGAGCAGAGCCTTGCCCTTTTTGAACCCGCCCAGCACCACCCAGTGATTGCGATTCCAGAACAGGATCGCCGGGTAGTCGAGCTCGTAGAGGCTTTCGATCTTGGAGTAGCGGCGACCCGACGCCTCGAGGTCGTAGCGCCGCGCCGCCTCGACCATGTGCACCGCCTTGGTGCCGTCACGCGACACGCCGCAATCCTCGCGCAGCACCTCGAGCGGCACCACCCGACCGAAATGCTGCAGCACGATGCCGAGCGCCGCCGCGCCGCACTCGACGTTCTCCATCTGGATCAGGGTCGGCAGATCGACATGGCGATCCGGCGGCGGAGCCAACGTCTCGCCGCCGGCCGCCGCCGCGGCCTGGGCTCCGATGGGTTCCATCAGCTGAAGCCCAAGGTCTTCTTGACGTAGGGGATGACCAGCTCGATCGGCGCCCGCTCCCCCACCGTGATGCGCGCCGAGCACGGCGTATTGCTCTCGATGTCGAGCTCCTGACCCTTCGACGTCGTCCACTCGAACACGTCATCGCGGTCGGGGTCGGGGTCGATCACGACCTCGTACGGCGTACCCTCGATGAACTGCTCGACGAGCTGATCGTTGTTCAACGTCGAGCGCACCTGCTCCGGAGTCACCGGCTGGGCCGACACGGTCAGGACGACGCCGCGGATGTAGCCGTACTCCTCCGGCTTGATGGTGGACGGCGCGATGCGCACCGGCATGCCGGCCTCCGCCCGCTTGCCCTCGGCGAGCGCGACGTAGAGCACTAGCTGATACGGCTCGCCGGCGGCCTCGAGGTTGAGAATGCGGCCACCGGCATCGATCATCACGCCGTCGGTGACCAGCACCGCGGCGACCCGGCCGGCGACCGGACTGATCACCTCGGAGCCGTCTTTCTGGTCCGCCTGCAGCTGCTCGAGAGTGCGCTTCTCGTCGCGGATGCGGGCGGCGAACTCCTCTTCGCTCAGGTCGATCTGCAGCAGCTGGCCCTCGACCTGGGCGATCTCGCCCTCGATCGCCAGGATGTCCTGTCGCCGCGCGAGCCCTTTCGCCTGCAGCCCCTGCTTGGCGCGAAGGCGCTCCCGCAGGCCGCTCAGCTGGCGCTCGTAGGCACCGCGCTGGCGGCGCCAATCGGCCAGCTGAAGCAATCCCTGGCGCTCGAGATCACCGATGCGTTTCTCGGTGGCGTCGATCTGGTTCTGCAGCTCGGCGAGGTCGAGCGTAGCCACCACGTCGCCGGCGGCGATCGTGTCACCGACCTCGACCTGCACCTCGACGACACGGCCGGCGACCGGCGCTTGCACCGTGCCGACATTCTCGCCCTGGAGCAGCATGCCGACACCGTCGACCTCGATCGGCAGGCTGCCGAAGACGCTCCACGCCACCACCGCCGCGAGCCCGGCGAGAATCGCCAGCAGCGCCGTCCAGCCGGCGGGCGAGGTCACCGTCATCGGTAGGTCGAGCTGCTCGGGCGAGGCCGAGCGCTCGAGCTCGGCCTTGCGCATGAGATCCTGCGGTCCGAGCACGCCTCACGCTCCCCCGCCGCCCGCGGACTCAACCACCGGCACCTCCAGGCGACCTGCGGCGAAGCGTAGCTGCGCGTCGAGGATCGCCACCCGCTCGGCCACCGCCACCTGAGCTAGCCGCGCCGCGGTCAGCTGCTCTTCGGTGAGCAGCACGTCGACCATCGTCTCCTCGCCGGCGCGGAACAGGCTACGGCTCGTGTCGAGCACCTTGCGCTGCGCCGCCACCGTGCGCTCGGCCTCAGCGAGCTCCGCGCGCGCCTCCCCGAGCGCCCGATGCGCGGCCTGGATCTGCAGCCGGATCGAGCGCTCGAGATCGTCCTCGGTCACCGCGCTGCGCACCATCGACGCCTCGGCCTGCAGCAGCTGACCGCGCGCCGCGCGGTTGCGCAGCGGCACCTTCCAGATGATGCGGAATCCGTAGCTCGGCCCCGCGACCTCGCCCTCCCAGGCATCGACCAGGCCGGCGAAGTCCCAGGCGCGCTCGTCGAAGCTCTCGTGCAACACGTTGTAGGAACCGAAGAGCGACAGGTCGATCTGGTGGCGCAGATTGAGCTCCGCCGCCTCGAGCAGAATGCGCGACGCCTCCGCCGCATGACGCGCAGCGCGCAGGTCGTCGCGCCGGGTCTCGATCTCGACCAGCCACTCAGCGGGCACCGCGTCGAGGGCTCCATCGGCCGCCTTCGGCGACACTTCGAGCGCTCCGTCGACGGCCACAGGCAGCGGCGCCGACGACGGCAGTCCGATCGCCAGCGCCAGCTGCTGGCGCGCCGCCACCCACGCCTGGCGCGCCGCCGCGATGTCGGCCCGCGCCTGGTCGGTACGCGCCGCCACCAGGCTGCGTTCGGCAGGCGCCAGCTCGTCGCCCTCGATCATCAGGTCGGTGAGCTCGAGCAGCTCGGTGCGCGCAGTGCCCGACGCCGACTGCCAGGCGACGCGCCGCTGAGCGGCAGCGACCCGCCAATAGGCGTCTGTGGTCGCCAGCACCTGCTCCGCGGCGACGTGCAGGGCCAGCGCCTCGGCTGCGCGCAGGCCCGCCTCGGCCGCTCGCTCGGCCGCCGTCGCCGCGGTGCGCCCGCGCCCCTTGCCGAGAGGCATGGTCAGCTCGAGGCCGGCCTCACTGGTGAACAGGTTCGGCACGCGCGAATCGCCGAGGTCGGGATCGTGCGGCTTGCCCTCGTAGTTCTCTTCGGTGTTCATCACCGCCAGGAAGGGCGACGCCACGAGGCCGCTGCGCAGCCGCGCCTCGTAAGCCAAGCGGAGATCGAAGCGCACCTGCTCCACCACCTCCGGCAAGTCGCCGAGGCGGGCGCGCTGGGCGCGCAGCGCGTCGGCCGTGCGCAGCAGCAGGTCGGCGGTGGTGCGCAGACGGGTCGCGATGCCGGTCTCGATCACCCGCCGCACACCGGCGCGCAGGTCGTCATCGAGCAGCTCGTTCAGATCGAGCCCGGCGGCGGCTCCACCGGGCAGAATCAAGCCGGCGATCTGGCCGCCGAGGCCGCGGCAGACGACGATCGAGCCGGTCTCAGTCTCGACGATCAGCGGATCCTCGGCGAGCTCGTCGCACTGGTCGCGGATCTCGATCGGCCGGTCGCCGACGTTCTGCCCGGCGAGACGGGCGAGAATCTGATCGCCGGTGAGCTCGAGCGCGCCGGCGGACAGCTCGAGCAACTGGCGACGTTCGATCTCGCGCTGCAGGCCCTCGCCGATCAGCTGCTGGCGGTCGAGCTGGTAGCCGAGCTCGAGCTGCAGGCGATTGTCGAAGAGCCCGCCCTCCTCGAGCCACAGTCCACGACGCTCGGCGACGTCTTCAGCGGCGCGCCGGATCTCGGGATCGAGCGCGAGGGTGCGCTCGATGGCGTCTTCGAGGGTCAGTGGTGGGCCGAAGGCGCTCGGCTCGAAGACCGATTCGGGAGAGTCCTCGAGTGAGGGTTCCAGGGCGGGCTCGGTCGTCCACGCGGCACCGGGCAGGACCGCCAGGAGGAGCAGGCAGGCCAGGATGTTCGCTCGATGCATCACGGCCTCACTCGGAGCGGTCGAGTCGTGAGCTCGAGGGCGACGGCAAGGCGGTCAGCGACGCGCTCTCGACCGCGTAGCCCGACGCGTCCGACGCGATCAAGGTGCCGGTCTCGAAGCGCAGGCGGGCGAGCAGACCGGCGATCTCGAGCCGCGCGTCGATCGCGGCCAGCCCGGCTTCGGTCTGCTGCTCCTCGGTGACGATCAGATCGAGCAGCGTCGACTCGAGAGCTCCGAAATTCGTCTCCTCGGCGCTGTAGGCATCGACGAAGCCGGCCGACGCGCGCTCCGCGTAGCCCAGCCTCTCGACCGCCTCGGCCAGCTCGCCGAGCGCCTGGCGGGTGGCCAGCCCGATCGTTCGCTCGAGGTCGGCGCGGTCGATCCGATCGCGCTGCGCCAGCGCCTGCGCCTGCGCCAGGCGCCCCTCTCGCTCGTTGTTGCCGTAGATCTTCTCGTAGCTGGCGGCGACGCGGTAGCTCGGCGCCTGCCACTGGTCGGTGGCATTCGAGAACGAGTCTTCGCCCACCGCCGTCGCCCACAGGCGCAGCGCCAGGTCGAGGCGATCGCGCGTCGCCAGGCGCGCGCCCGCGACCCGAAGCTCGCTCGCCTCGAGGAAGGCACGGGCGGCCTCGAGGTCGGCGCGTCGCCGCGCCACCACCAGCCGCTCGGCCTCGTCGGCGAGCGCACGCACCGCGGCGCCCTGCGGCGGGGCCGGGAACTCGGAAGCGGCCCGTGGAACAGTGACTTCGCTCGGTGCGGCGACGCCGA
This sequence comes from Acidobacteriota bacterium, assembly GCA_039194425.1. GTDB lineage: Bacteria > Acidobacteriota > Thermoanaerobaculia > Multivoradales > J023 > JAUIJL01. The sequence goes on from JBCCVZ010000022.1 coordinate 81,871, forward strand.
GCACCTGGGTCAGCGCGAGGCGCGTCGCCACCACCTCACGTCGCGCGGCGCTGAGCGCCGTCTCGGCGCGCGCCAGGCCCGCGTCGGCGCGCGCGCGCTCGGCCGGGATCAGCTCGTCGCCGGCGATCAAGTCGTCGGTGTAGTCTACGATGGTGCGCTGCCGCTTGACGGACGCCTCGAGCAGCTCGACGCGCTCCTCGGCAGCGCGCAGGTCCCAATAGGCGAGCACTGTCTCGAGCACGCGCTCGGCGGTGACATGGGCGAGTAGATGACGAGTCGCCTCGACTTCGCGGGCGGCAGCACGCTCAGTGGCGGCCACTTCCTCCGCGCCGCTGCCGCGCAGCAGCGGCACGTTGAAGTCGAAGCCGACACGCACCGTGTAGAGGTCGGGGATGTTCTTGCCGCCGAAGTCGACGAAGCGCTCGCGCGGAATGCCGAAGTCGACGACTTGTTGGCCGGTGTCGTCGAGCACCGGCTCGAAGAAGCCGTTGCGCTTGCCGAGATACTGCGTCGCCTCGTAGTCGGCGTCGACGAAGGGAGCGAAGAAGAGGCCGCTGCGGAAGAGTTTCTCGAGCCGCAGGTCGATGCCGGCAGTGTCGAAGTCCTCGCGCTCAGGGGTCTCGCCGATGCGTCCGAGCAGCGCCGTCGACTCGGCGCACGCCTCGTCGTTGGCGTCACGTGAGGCGATGGTTTCGGCCAGCTCCTGGTTCAGCCGCAGCGAGCGCTCGTTGAGCAAGAACTCGGCCTCGGACGGCGTCGCGTTCTGGATCAACGTCTCGAGCGCGCGCAGCTCGGCGTCGAAGATCGCGTCGTTGGTGATCGCGACGCCGCCGACCGTGGCGATGGCGGCCTCGAGCTCGGTGATCTTGGCGCGGTCGGCGTCGGCACCGGTGCAGGTCTCCCCCTGCAGCCGGCGCAAATCGTCGCGCCGCTCCTGTTCGCGTCGCCGCACGCTCTCGCGCAGCTCGAGCTCCTCGTGCTCGTAGAACGCCTCGCCGGTGAGTGTCCAGTCGAAGAGGCCGCGCGCCTCCTGCTCGAGGCCCAGCTGGAAGGCGACGTCGGCGGCCTGCAGGCGGATCGCCGGATCGCTGCCGAGGGTCTGCTCGACCGCCGCGAGCAAGGTCAGGTCGCCGTCCTCGAGGACCGCGGGAGCCCACGGCGCGAGGTGAATCGAAGCCTCGGATTCCGGACCGGCCGGGTCTTCGGACCGGACGGGCATGTCTTTGGCGGGCTGCTCTTCGGCATGCGCGGGCGAAGCCCAGCCGGCGAGGGTGACCCACGCGGCGAGGGCGACGCCCGCGGTGAGGGCGACCCAAGGGGCGGGACGCGACGAGACGGGACGCGACGGGATCATCAGGAACTCCTCTCTGGCGATGCAAGACGGCTCTGGGGGTCGTGGGGCTCGACCTGCCGCCTCACCACGCGCGTCTCGCCGAGAAAGCTGGCGATCGGCGCCAGGCGCCGGCGGATGAACTGCACCATCGGCGCGTAGTCGAAGGGCGTGATGAACGAACACTCGCGGCAGGTCCCATGCACATCGCGCAAGACCGCGTCGTAAAGTGGCACGATGCGGCCACGTCGGCTGAGGCTCGGGTGCATGAAGCTGCAGGTGAAGCGCACGATGTCGGGCGTCGGTCGATGGGTGATCACCCAGCCGACGATCCGGCCGCGCCAGCGCGCGGCGACGCTCGACGGATCGAAGCCGTCGCGGTCGAAGCGCCAGGGCACGAGCAGCGGCTCGATCCAGGGATTCTGCTCGTGCGACGCGCGCAGTGCGGCCTTCTCGTCGGCACCGATTTCCGACCAGCGCACAATCTCGAGACCGCGCCGCTGCGCACGCAGCCGACGCTCGAGCAGCAGGTCGGAGCAGAAGGCCGCACGCGGCGTGAAGCGCACGAGCAGAGAGCGCGCCGCGGGAGGAGTCCAGCCGCGGCGCGCGAAGATCCGCTCGAGCCAGTCGCTCGGGGCCCCTCCCGCCGGGGCGGACGTCGTGTCGAAGAACGCTGTGCCGACGGGCGCCTTGCAGACGGACGCCGCGCCGACGGACGCCGTATAGACCGCCTCGAGGGAACCGCCACCGCGGTGCGCGACCTCGTCCTCGAGCGCCGCGACCAGGGCGCCACCGACACCACGCCGCCGGTGCGCGCGCGCCACGTAGAGCGAGAGCAGGCGCGGCACAGCGGGCCCGAACTGCGCCACCTCGGCGGTCGTCGGCCTCGAGGCCGGCCACTCGGCGAGGACAAGGCCGGCCGGCGCGTCGCCGATCCTCGCCACCAGGGCGATCGGAGCGATCGTCCGCTGGTCGCCAGCGGCGGGATCGCGCGCCATCGGCTCGAGCGCGAGCAGGCGCGTGTAGGCGGGAAAAGTCATCGCCCGGAACGGCGTCACGCTGTCCGGCCGGAGCTCAGCGATCGTCACCTCGGAGTCTGCGGTCATCCTCGTCTCCCTCACCGGCGTTCTGGCGTCGTCGCAGCTCCGAAGGCAGCTCGAGCACCAGGACATCCGGCAGCCGGACCCCGGCGATGCGCAGCAGGTGCCAGCCGATGCCGGAGACGCCGCGCAGGAAGCTCTCGCTCTGCCATCGATCGCGCAAGAAACCATCGCGCAGCCGAAACCGCGATCGGCTCTCGGCGCGCGCGAGGAGGCGTGTGGTGAGGTCGGCGGCGGCACGCCGAGCGGCCGGATGTCGAAGACGCTCGGCGGCGCCGAGCAGCGCCGCGGCGCGCCCGGCGAGGCCGCAGCACAGGTGGTCGACCGCGGCCAGCGGCGTGTCGCGCGTCGTGGCGAGCGCGGCGTCGACCTCAGAGGTCCAGGCGTCGTCGCGCCACGACGCGTCGAGCGTCGAGCGCGCCGCCAGGATGCCGGGGGCGCCGTGACACCAGGCCACCCGGTAGGCCATCCGGGTCGCCGAATCAGGCTCGGAAAGCAAAAGCGGCCAGTTGCGCTCGGCGGGGTCGAAGAGCGAGCGCTCCCAGGCCAGACCCGCCGTCGCCGCCAACGCGAGCCCGCGGTCGGCGTCACCGTCGACAGACGCCAGCGCCGTCAAGGCACGCACGACGCCGGCCGCGCCATGCGCCATGCCGGCGAGCGGTCTGCCCTGCCCTCGCGGTGAGAGATCGCTGCACGGAGCATCACCGAACCATGCAGCGCCCGCCGAGCCGACGCGGTCTTGGCGCGTGCGCAGCCGCGTACCGGCTTGTCGAGCCAACGCCAGAGCCTCGTCGCGCAGCCCGCTCGCAACGTCGGCGCCCTCGGTCACAGCAAGCATGCCGAGCAGCGCGCCGGCGGCACCACCGACCAGATCGCATCCGACCCGCGATGCCTGCTCACCGGGTGCGAGACGTTCGGCGAGCTCCGCCAACACCGGGCGCAGCAGACGCTCGTCGGGCCCCTCATCGAGCAATTGCGCGCTCCACGTTGCGGCATAGAGCGCCGAGCCGAGGCCGTCAAAGCCGCCGATCGACGACACCTCGTTCCAGCGTGTCGGCCGCTCGGCGAGGCCGACGAGGAGAGAGCGCGCCGCCCCGGACGCGGAGTCTGCGAGCTCGCGCTCGCCTGCGGTGCCGCGCTCCGAGGTCGCGCGGGCAACGCCGGCGAGGAAGAGCGCGACGCCGAGGGCACCGCGCCCAAGAGTCGGATCGTCCTCTGGCTTGATCGACCGCGACGCCTCGAGCACCCGCGCGCCGAGCCCGACGGCCCAGCGCCACGCACGCTCCTCGAGCGCCGCCGGCGGCGCCGTGCGCAACGCGGCGACAAAGCCATAGCGCACCGGCGGGCGCAGCGCGAGGTCGATCACCTCGAGCTGGCGCGCGAGGTCGTCGGCGCTCAGCGCGCGCAGCCGGGCGCGAACGGCATCGAGCGGCGACCGATGGAACAGCGTGACCTCACCGCCGTCGACCGTGGGCACGCCGACCCCGTCACCCGCGACCGAGAGGTGCGGAATGTCACCGGCGAGCAATGCGGCGCGCTCGGTGGCGGCCAGCGGCCAGACCTGCGGTCGCCGACCGCGCGCCACCAGCGGCGCGAGCAAGGTCTCGGCGATCAGGCCGGTGGCGAGCCCCGAGCGCTGATTGCGCGCCCGACGCGCCAGGGTGAGCGCGCGCCCGTAGGCCTGGCTTGGCCGCAGCAGGACACGCACCCGGGCCGTCGCGACCTCGTCGAGCGCCTCGTCGATGAACGCATCACGCTGTGCCTGCAGGCACTCGTACGCATCAGTGAAGCCTGCTTTCAACTCGTCGCCGAAGGCCGCCGGGTCGAGAAGGTCACCGTCGAGCCGAGGCGTGTTGTCGCCGCGGCGACCGCGCACGGCGCGCGCTTCGACTGCGATCGCATCGCCACCGAGACCGCTCCAGGCGGCGCCGACTCCGACGCCCGGACGCAGCCGCGCGGGGCGGAGCCCACCCAGGTCGCGCGGACCCTGGGTCTCGTCTCCACCGTCCGTGTCGCCCTCGGCCGGCAGCAACAGGAGGCCCGAATGCAGGCACGAGGCTCCGCCCTCGGCTGTCGTCGTGCCGGTCGACCCGGAAGCGGTCGATCCTGCGGCGGTCGACCACATCACGGCCTCGGGCTGGAAGAACATCTCGCCGTCGACCACCACCGGCCCCTCGGCTGTCGCCACCACATTCTCGGCGTGCAGGTCGCGCGCACGGAGCGCATACGCCAACGCCACCAGGGCGCCGGCGCGACGAACGTAGCGCACCGCGGCGGCACGGTCGTCCAGCGGCGCGGCGACGATCGTTTCCACCCAACCGTAGCCCGCGCGCTCGAGCACGCGGGGTGCCGGCGGAAGGTCGCAGCCGAGGCTCCGCAAAGTGGCGACCAGGCGCTCGAAGACGGCGTCGGCGCCGACGTCGCGCGGCTTGTAGACCAGCCGCCCGCCGCCGGTGAAGCGCAGCCGGCGGACACTCCGGCCGCCGTGATGACCGTCCGACAGGCCACCGTCGACGCTTTCGATGCGCAGCGCCGGCGACTCCCCGCCGCCCACGAGCTCTGGCCACAGCTCGAGCAAGGCCCGCTCGTCGACCTCGAGGCGCTCGAGCATCTCGAGCAAAGCGTCGGTCCACCGCGCGACATGCTCCGCAGCTTGCCGCGCGAGGACCGGAAAGCGTCCGTAGAGTCGGAGCGGCTCGTGGAGCACGGCCTCGACGAAGCGACGGTAGGCACCTGAGGGATCGGGCGCACGGCCCTCTTCGAGCTGACGGTCTTCCTCGAAGAGAAGATAGGCGGCGAGCGCGGCGAGCTCGCCCAGTTCTTCGTGCAGCGCGTCGACGAGATGAATGCGTGCCGACGCACTGAGCCGGCGATCCCAATCCGCGCGGGCGGCGACCAGACGCTGCTCGGCGAGCGCCAGCCACGGCCGCCAGAGGGTTGCGAAGGGCACCGAGGAGGCCGCGTCGCAGGCGATGGAGCGCACCGCGGCGGCGCGCGCGGCAAAGCTCTGTGACAGCTCGACGAAGCACTGGAAGTCGCGATGCCAGGCGACCGGCGCCGGCGCTCCCTGGTCACCGACGCCGAAGGCACGGGCCGCGGCCTCGAGGCTGGACCCGTCCCAGGAGAGACGCTTCGCGAGCTGTGTGAGATCGCCGCCGGCGACCGCCCGGGCCCACGGCTCGAGCGCACGACGTTGCGCTGGGGACAGTGCGGCGACCTGCGCCGCGAGGCTGTGTGGGGGGCTGTCCGGAGGCGTCGAGGGGGGCTGTGATGGGTCTGCGGAAGACGACGCGGAGGCAGAACGGGCGAGACGCTCGTGCAGCGTCTCGCCCCGGGCGAAGACCTCCGACAGCTCGGCGTGCGGTGTCGCGGTGCGAGCCATCGAGTGTCTTCGTGCTCCGATCGATCGATCAGAAGAGACTGGCCTGAATCTCGACCACGGTGCTGGCCGTGGCGTCGCTGCAATTGGCGTCACCCTTCACGGTGTTGCCGCCGGCGAGCGACTCGAGATCAGCGTTCGACAGCTCGGCGCCTTCCGGGATCATGTACGGCAGCACGACGTAGGCCTGATCCGGCGTCTCTTCGAGCACGTCGATCTTCAGATCGTCCGGCAGATCCATCTGGAACTGCTCCGCGACCACACCCTTCGGATTGCGCTTCAGAGCCGAGCGGTAGTCCGGGTTCTGGGTCGAAAACTTGATCAGAAGATCGAGCATTTCACCACGGGTCATCTTCATGAGCTGGCCTCCTTGAAATCCCGGCGAACCGGGTCGTGTGGGTTGTCCAGGCTGATAGAGCACGATGCCTGCCAACTCTGGTCGGTCTCTGCCGACGGGGCCCACGAGCCCCGCGGAACGGGCATTTCGTCGCGGTTCACCTCCTCTCGGATCGGCTCTCGGTGCGGCGGTTCCGGAAGCAGGGCTCCATACGATCGAGCTCCGGCTCCATCAAGACGGCTTCAGCCGGTGGTGGCGTAGAAAATCCATGAACTTCTGGTAGTCCTCCGGCGCGCCGTGCCAATCTTCGAGCAGACGCCGGTAGCTGCCCGCCCGGCGCAGTCCGCGCGTCACGAGAGCGCGCACCTGCGAACGATTGAGCTCGCGGTCGAGATAGGGCGCCTGCACTTCGCTCCAGAAGTCGCCCTCACCGCGGCGCAGACGCAGCGCCCGCGACTCGACCTGGCCGGCGAGCGATGCATCGCCGACCGCTGCATCGTCGAAGAGCGCTTCGCCGAAGAGCGCCGACCCACCGGTCTCGGACGAGACTCCGTGCGGCAAGTCGCCCACTCCGATCTCGTCGCCGTCCGCCAGCGCGAAGCTCGCGGTGGTCATGCCGATCAGCTCGCGCACGTTGCCCGGCCAGGCGTAGCCGGCGAGGCGGTCGAGTGCCGCCGGCGCGAAGCGTTTGGGCTCGCCGTAGCGCTGCGCCAGACGATTCAGCACGTGGTCGATCAGGAGCAGCCAGTCGTCACCGCGCGCGCGCAGCGGCGGGATGTCGAGGCGGAAGTACTGCAGCCGAAACAGCAGGTCGCGCCGAAACGAGCCCTCCGCGTCGGCCAGGCGGTTGAGCGAGCGGTTGGTCGCGGCGAGTGTGCGCACATCGACCTTTCGGGCACCTCGGGCGCCGAGCGGCTGCACCTCACCAGTGGCCAGAGTGCGCAGCAGCATGGTCTGCGCCGCCATCGGCAGGTCGGCGATCTCGTCGAGAAAGATGACCCCGCCCTCGGCACGCTCGAAGACGCCGGCATGGTCGGCGTCGGCGCCCGTGAAGCTGCCCTTGGCGTGGCCGAAGAGCTCGCTGACCGTCGTCCCGGCGTCACGATATTGAGGACAGTTGACGGTGACGAACGGCTCGGCGGCGCTGGCGCCGAGCAGATAGAGCGCCTGCGCGACCATCTCCTTGCCGACACCGCTCTCGCCGTGGATCAGCACCGGCTCGCGAAAGCCCGACAGCTTCTCGACCCGCTCGAGCATGCTCTGCAGCGCCTCCGAGCGGCCGACGATACACACCGCGGACTCGGGCCCCCAGCGCTCGAGCGACGCGGCACGAATCGATGAAGCGACCGGCAGCAGACCGGAGCGACCGGTCGTCAAGGGCAAGTCTTCCTCTCTCACGCCTCCTATCGCGTCGGCTCTCCGGGCAGAGGCTCACGCCGAGTCATGATCACTGTGTGCAGGGGTTTGGTCTCTCTCCGAGATCGCGTATATTGCGCCGCATGGCATCGACTCATGCGAAGGACGACGACTTCCGCGACCTTCTGCTCACGTTCGCGGCCGGCGACACGATCGTTCGGGCCGGACAGACCGACGTGCAGATGTACCTGGTCGATTCGGGGCGCGTCGAGCTGGTGAAAGGTGCCGGCCCGGCCGAACGCATCGTGTCGACGCGCGAGGCGGGCGACTTCTTCGGCGAGCTGTCGGCGCTCGAGGAGGGAGCGCCACACCTCACCACCGCGCGCGCCGCCACCGCCGTGCGAGTCCTGCCGCTCGACGCCGCCGCGCTGGGTTTCATCGTCCGCGAGCGCCCCGAGCTCGCGCTGCGGATCCTGCACCGTCTGGCGCTGCGCCTGCGCACGCTCGACGAGGAGACGCTGCGCGCTCACGAGATCGCCGCCGGCCCGCTGGCCGCGGAGCGCAAGCCGCTACCGGCCGCCGACCAAGTCGTCGCCCAGGCGACGCGGCGCGGCGGCACGGCGCTCCCCGACGCCGCGCTGGTCCACCGAGACACCGGTCAGCGCTTCCGGCTCACGCTCGACCGCAGGCTGTTGATCGGGCGCTTCGACCCGGTGACCCAGAGCGCACCCGACATCGACCTCGAGATCGTCGATCCGCAGCGCACCCTGAGCCGGCGCCACGCCTCGATCTGGCGCGACGGCGCCTCGATCTACGTCCGCGAGGAGCCCGGGGTCGCCAACGGCACCGCGCTCGACGACCAGTCGCTCGCCGCCGAACAACCGATGCGCATCCGCCCCGGGCAGACGCTGCGGCTCGGCCTGGTCGAGCTCGAGCTGGACCTCTCGCCGTCGAAGAGCACGCCGTGAGCCGCTTCGAGCTCCTCGAGCTCCGGCGCCTCGACCACTACGTCGATCTCGCACTCCGCGGGCGCTGTACGGCGTACTTCGCCAACTCCTTGCACGATGCCTTCGAGAAAGAGCTCGCCGGCGGCGCCTCGCTCGCCGTGCTCGTCGACTGCTCGGCCCTCGAAGAAATCGAGGGGACCTGCGTGCACGAGCTCGTGCTCGCCTCGCGCCAGCTGCGCGCCCGGCGCGGTGCGCTCGGCCTCTACGGCCTGGAGAGCGTCGTCGCCGAGAGCCTGCGCGAGGCTGGTCTGCTCGACGACCTCGAGACCTACCCCACCTGGAGCGCGGCACGCGAAGCGGCGGACGCGAGCATCCTGCGCGCACGCCGCGTCGCCGCGGCGACGCGCATCTTGTCGCAGACGACCGACACCGCGACCCTCTCGCGCCGCTCCCTGCGGCACAAGGACGGTGAGCGCGTCGGTCGCCTGCTCGAACGCATCCTGGGCTGAGCGCGACTCCGACGCGTCAGGTCTGCGGCAGGATCGAGAAGACCTGCACCGTGCCGCTCACCTCGTAGGTGACGACCAGCAGCGCGCGCGCGATCGGGCTCTCGGCGAGCGGGATGTAGACCAGCCCCTCGGGACCGACGTTGCCCGCCTCACCGGCGTCGAGATCGCCGCCGTAGTTCGTCGTGTTGACGTAGGTGACGAAGAACGGCGCGTTCGGCTCGGTGACGTCCCAGACCGCGACGCCACCGACGCGCTCGAGGCCGAGGAAGGCGTAGCTGCGGCCGCGGAACTGGCCGACCACGACGCCTTCGGGCTCGGGGCCCTTGTCGTCGGAGCGGTTGTCGAAGCCGCCGCCGTCGGAGCTGTTGAAGTCGCCGGGAACGGCGCCTGCAGTGAGCACCTCGAGCTCGTTGCCGCTGTCGTAGATCAGGTCGCCCGCGGCGCTCCAGATCGAGAGCGAGCGCGCACCGAACGAGTAGAGCTCTTCGTAGCGACCGTCGCCGTCGGTGTCGCCGTTCGCGAGCGACACCTTGAGTCGGCCGAGCTGCTCTTCCTGGCGTAGGAAGGCTGCGTTCGGGAAAGCGGCCGGATCGAGATCGACATCCTCGATGCGCTCCTCGTCGACGAAGCAGTCGTAGTCGCGCGCGTCGCCTTCGTTGGCGGTCACCAGGTACGTCGCGCCGCCGGTCTCGAACGCGGCGATGGCATCGGGCTGGAACTGGCCGCGCACCGGCCACGGACGGATGCGCACGACGTCGTCGCGGTTCGACGCGTCGAGGCCGTTGCGGAAGGTCGAATGGTCCTTCCAGCCGAGCGGCACGATCTGCGTCACCGTGGCGGTGAGGAGGTCGACGACGGCGAGTGCGTTGTTCTCCTGCAGCGCGACCCAGGCGGTCGACGAGTCGGGAGACACCGCCACGTACTCGGGCTCGAGGTCCTGCGACACGCTGGCTCCCGGGCCGAAAATGCGCACACCCGCCGGCGCGCCGGCGTCGAACGCGCCGAAGCCCGCGGTCGCCACGCTCGCCTGGGTCAGCGCGGCGACGCCGCCCGAGAGGTCGATGATGCTGATCGAGCCGACCGGGTCGACGTCGAGGCCGGTGGTGCAGTAGTCGACCGGCTCGCCCTCGTTGGCGACGACCACTTTCGAGCCGTCGGGGGTGAAGGTCAGCATATCGGGCAGGGCGCCGACCTGGACCTGGGCGAGCAGCGCCAGCGACGCGGTGTCGAAGAAAGCGACGGTGCCCGGAGCCTGCTTCGGATCGGCCTCGACGGCCACGGCGAGCACGCCGTCGGACACCGCGACGCTGTTCACCCCGTCACCGAAGGGTGCGAGGTCGATGGCCTGCACCAGCGTCGGGGCCCAGGGCTCGGCGAGATCGAGCACCAGGACGCTGTTGTCGGCCGCGTTGCTGGCGAAGAAGCGCGCGGTGGCCGGATCGAAGGCACCGATCTCGACGCCGCTGTCGTCGATGATGCCGGTCTCGTAGAGGCCGATCGGGCGCAGCTCGATGCCGCGCTGGGCGAGGGCCGAGGACGGCACGAGGGCGAACAGGGCGAGGCAAAGGGCGGACACGAGGCACGCGAAAGCGCGTCGACGCATGAACGTTCTCCTTGATTCGAAGCTGGATCCGAAGCATTCGGGCCACAAAAAAACGCGCCCTGTGCGGCGCGAACGCCACCAGGGCGAGAGACCCGGTTCGAGCTGGCCTCATGGTGGCCGAAGCCCGTGAAGGGAACTTGAAGAGCGTCGAAAGATCCGGAACTCGCGACTCAGGGGCAGGCCGCGATGCAAGGGTCGAGCGCGTTCTCACAGGCGAGCTGGCAGGCGAAGACCAGGTTGGGCTCCCAGCGATAGCGCTCCCAGCAGTCGATGTTGCAGGCGAGCGCGGCATTCGAGCAGGCCTCGTGACAGGGGCTGATGCCGCCGCCGCTCGCGACGGTGGTCGACGGCCAGGCCAGGATCGCGGCGACCAGGGCGAGTGCGAGGAGGGCGGTGGCGGGAACGAGGCGACGACGTGTCTTGGTGCTCATGAGGGACTCCTTGGTCGGATGTCGGTCGATGCGCCGTCGGCTTGAGCCAACGACTTGCGTTGGACCGGACTCTAGGAATCGACGCGGGCCGGGTCCTGTCGAACGAACAACGAAACTCCAACGAAAAGGCAAAGACGCCGCGGGAATCCCAGATCCTCTTCCTCGGGGATTCGTAGAAGGAGATGATGGTGAGCCAGGACGAGCCCCTCACCCTGCCGGGACTCGGTGTGTCCACCGAACCGGTGTGGGCCGACAGGCTGCGTGTCGGTGCATGGCGCATCGAGGCCAGCCGCAATCTCTTGGTCCGCGGTGGGCGCGAGGAGCGCCTCGAACCGAAGGTGATGGCGCTGCTCCTGGCGCTGGCGGCGCGCGGCGGCGAGGTCGCGACGCGTGACGAGCTCTTCGCCGCGGTCTGGCCCGACGTAGTCGTCGGCGACGATGCGCTGACCATGGCGGTGTCGAAGCTGCGCCGCGCGCTCGGCGACGATCGACGCGGAATGCGCTACATCGAGACCATCCCCAAGACCGGCTACCGTCTGGTCGCGGCCGTCGAGTCGATCGACTCCGAAACGATCGACCCTGAGGTGATCGACCCGGAAGCAATCGACACCGAAGCGATCGACACCGAAGCCGTCGACGCAGTGACAGGCGACGCAGTGACAGGCGACGCCGCACCACGCAGCATCGAGCACGGTGAGCCGAGAACACCGACCGAAGCGCTCGTCGACACCTTGGGCGCGCCCCGCGTCTCGACACCGCCCCTCGAACCCGACGAGCCCACACGCTCTCGACCGCTCCGTGGTCGCGGGCTCGCCGCGGTACTCACCGTCGCGCTGCTTGCCGCCATCCTCTGGGCCGCACCGCCCGCGCGCCAGCCGCCGTCCGACGACACCGTGCCGACCGCTCTCTTGGACCGCACGCCAGAAGAGACGGTTCTCACCAGCATGCCCGGCAGTGAGCTGCTCGGCCGCCTCTCTCCCGACGGCAGATGGCTCACCTTCGCCCGCAGCGAGCCGGGGGAGCGGGGCCTCTATGTGCAGCGGCGCGACCGCGGAATCCCCCAGCACATTCTCCGCGCCAAGGGACGGATCACCGCCCCCACCTTCTCCCCCGACGGCGAGTCGATCGCCGCGCTCGACTGCCGCATCGACGGCGAATCGTCCTGCGAGCTGTTGGTGGTCGCTCGCGACGCCTCGACCATCGAGTCCATCCTCACCTACCGACCGAGTCCGTTGAACGGCATCGACTGGTCGCCGACCGCGAACCTCCTGGCGATCGCGCGCCAGCCCGCGCCCGGCCACCCGGTGGCGCTCGCGCTCGTCGACCTCGAGACTGGTGCCGTGCGGCCGCTCACGGAGCCGCCCGCCGGCCAGCTCGGCGACGCGCGTCCCGTGTTCTCGCGCGACGGCCGCAGAATCGCGTTCACCCGCGGTCCCGACCTGGTCCGGCACGAGCTCTTCGTGGTCGACGTCGACGGCGGCACGCCGCACCGAGTGCCGATGCCGCCAAGTCGCATCTGGGGCATCACCTGGGGCGCCGACGATGGCGAGCTGATCGTCGCCTCGAATCGCGACGGCCCCTTCCGCCTGTACCGGGTCGATATCGCGTCGGGCACCGCGCGCTGGATCCCGACCGGGGCGCGCGACGTGCGCTTCCCCTGGCTCGTCGGCGACCGACTGCTCTACGAGGCGTTCCGCCTCGACGCCGATCTCTGGCGCATTCAGGACGATGGATCGGTCGAGCGCCTGCACCACCTGGCGTCGACGCGCTGGGACATCGCGCCACGCCATGCACCCGACGATCGCCGGCTCGCCTTCGTCTCGACCCGGACCGGTCGGCCCCAGATCTGGCTCGACGACCCGCGGAGCGGTCTCCGAATGCTCGGAGATCTCGACGTCGACTACCTCGGGCGGCTCGAGTGGTCGCCCGACGGCACACGCATCGCGACCGAGGCGATGACCAGCGAGGGGCTCTCGATCGTCCTTCTCGACGTCGCCAGCGAAACCGTGACCCATCGCCCGTTCGCCGCGTCCGGCCCACTCAACCCGCGCTGGTCGCGCGACGGCCGCAGTCTGTACGTCGGGTCGGACCGCTGCGACGGCTCGGATCACTGCAGCAGCTCGGACCGTGGCCCGTGGCGGATCTGGCGCGTGCCGGTCGACGGCGGCGATCCGGTCCCGGTCACCCGCGGAATCGTCGCCGAAGAGACGGTCGACGGCGGCGCTCTGGTGCTGCAGCGACGCAGGGACCGTGAGCTCTGGCACGTCCCGCTCGACCGTGACGGTCACGCCCGAGAGGACGAGGCGCGTCTCGTCGCCGGCGACCTGGCGCCCAGTCATCCCTCGAACTGGCTGGTCACCCATGCCGGCCTGCTCTTCCCGACGGTGGCGGAGACTCCGCTCGAGTCCGACCCGACCGATCGGCGCGCGCTCGACCTCGTCCTCGTCGACCCGACAACCGGCACCCGCCGCACCGTCACCACACTGCACGGCTCCCTCTTCGGCACCGGCCTCAGCGCCACGCGCGACGCCGACGAGATCGTCGTCTCGCTGCGCGAGCGCATGGAGAGCGAGCTGCGTATGATCGAGGACTTCCGCTGAGTGCGTCGACTCGAGCTCGGCGCCAGCGACCGACCTCCGGTCGATCCGACCGAGGACCTTCGATGACCCGAGAAGCAGGAATCGCAGAGGACTTTCACTCGGTCCTCGACGGCCGCTACGACTTTCTGCTCGAGACCGATGTCGCGACAGCGAGCGCGATGGTCCAAGAGCTGGGCTTCCTGGCGCAGCGCTGCAAGGTGCCATCGCTCCGGCTCGCCGCCGACGTCCCGAGCGGCTCCGACGCCGCGCAGCGCTCGGTGGCGAGGGTCTTTCGCCTCGAGGGTCAGACCTGGGCTCAAGTGATGATCCCCTTCGCGCCGTCGGGGTTCAACTTCTTGCACGCCCGTGACTTGGCCGAGCGCCTGGCGACTCGAGTTCTGCTCGTCGAGGGCAGCGACGACAGCTGGGGCGGCCACGCTCTCTTCGGCTCGCGCGGCGAGATCGAAGAGATCCAGTGGCTGTGCGTGGCCGACGACCTGCGCCGCGTCCTGCCGAAGCTCGGCCTGGAGGTTCCGGCCTTCGACGAGGACGAGCTTTACGAAGAGACCGAGTTCGCCTGGTCGACGCGTCGCCCCGCCGACGAAGCCGAGCTCTCGTCCCTCGTCGTCGACCTCGGTGCCCGGCTCGACGCCGGCAGCCTCGTCTGGGAACCTGCTTCTGGCGTCGAACGGCTCGATCTCCTGTTCGACGATTGACGCAGACGACGCGGCCGCCTTCGTCTATGATCCCCACGATGTCGCAGGATCCCGTTCCCTCCCCGAAGAGCGCACCCCCGCCGGGTTGGCGATTCGACCACTCGTACTCCCGCCTGCCGCGACCACTCTGGGACGCCCCGGCGCTGTCTCCGGTGTCCGATCCCCGCCTCGTGATCCTCAATCGATCGCTCGCCGAAGAGATGGGGCTCGATTCCAAGGAGCTCGCGCGGCCGGATCAGGTCGAGGCGCTCGCAGGCAATCGAGTCCCGGAGGGTGGCTTCGCGTTGGCGCAGGCCTACGCCGGCCATCAGTTCGGTCACTTCACCATGCTCGGCGACGGACGGGCGATGCTCCTGGGCGAGCACCTGACGCCGGACGGTCGACGCCTCGACGTCCAGCTCAAGGGGAGCGGACGGACGGTCTTCTCTCGCGGCGGCGACGGTCGGGCTCCGCTCGGCCCGATGCTTCGGGAGTACCTGATCAGTGAGGCGATGCACGCGCTGGGCATCCCGACCACGAGGAGCCTCGCGGTCGTCGAGACCGGGGAGCCTGTGGTCCGCGAGACCCCGCTTCCCGGGGCGGTGTTGACGCGGGTCGCGTCGAGCCACATTCGTGTCGGCACCTTCCAGTACGCGGCCGCGCGGCAGCAGCCTTCCCTCCTCGAGGCCCTCGTCGCAACGACGATCGAACGGTACTTTCCCGAGCTCTCCGAAGCAGACGAGCCGGCGATGGAGCTACTCCGCGGTGTCGCGGACCGGCAGGCGGACCTCGTCGCACGCTGGCTGTCGGTCGGATTCATCCACGGGGTGATGAACACCGACAACATGGCTCTTTCCGGCGAGACGATCGACTACGGGCCGTGCGCGTTCCTCGAGGCTTACCATCCCGACACCGTCTTCAGCTCCATCGACCGCGGAGGCCGCTATGCCTTCGGACAGCAGATCGGGATCGCGCTCTGGAACCTGGCGCGCTTCGCGGAGTCCCTGCTCCCGATCCTGGGCGCAGACCCCGAACGAGCCGCAGAGCGGGTGCAAGAGACGGTCGACACGTTTCCAGAGCGTTTTCGCCTCCGCTGGCTGGCTGCGATGCGGTCGAAGCTGGGGCTCGTCGGCGAGGAACCGGCCGACGCGGAGTTGGTCTCCGACCTGCTCTCACGCATGGCGGAGCGCCAGGCCGACTACACTAACGCCTTCCGGGACCTGACCGCCAGCAAGCCGCCGTCGGGAGACGTGGCGTTTCGCGACTGGATGGAGGCCTGGACGGCTCGGCTCGCCCGCCAGCCGGGCTCGGAGCCGGAGAGAATCCTGCGGATGCAGGCCGCCAATCCGGCCGTGATCCCGCGCAACCACCGGGTGGAGGAAGCCTTGTCCGCCGCGTCGGAACAGAACGATCTCGGGCCGTTCCGTCGCCTGCTCGCCGCGCTGGCCGATCCGTACGATCACGCACAGAAACGACCCGGGTACGACGAGCCCGCTCCACCGAGCGACGTGCTCTATCAAACGTTCTGCGGGACCTGACCCCGGCTTTCGTCCATCGGTCGAGGGCGACCCCCTGCGAGATCGCCGCATACCTTGTCGAATGAGCCCGGCTGCGGCCGGGAAGTTCACTCGATGAGTATCTGGGCTCCCTGAATCGGCAGGATGTGGCTGAGAGTCGCGGTGTTCTCGGAGCCGTTGAAGGTGTGGCACGTGAAGCAGTTCTTGCCCAGCGTCTGGGGCGCACCACCGGACGGCAGGGGCGGCTGGTCATAGGTTTCCATCACCGTGCTCGCGAGATCGACCGAGCCGTCCTGGATCCACGGTGCGAGGTTCGAGGTCGGGTTGCGCAGCCACAGCGTGCCGACGTGCATGTAGTTCTTGAACACCGCCATCGGATCGTCGGAAGGCAGGCCGGTGAGGATGCCCGACGGCCCAGTAAGCTGCTCGTTGAGGCTCGTGATGTTGGTCTGGTTGTTGAGATTGCCGCCGCCGTTCTCGCTCGCCCGGCACACTTCGGTCGGCTTGAGGTCGCCGGGATAGATGTTGAACTTGCAGTCCTGGAGCGTCTGCGGACAGGTTCCGCTGTACGGCGTTTCGAGACAGTCGGCGCAGGTTTGACTGGCGAACGACCAGCCGGCGGCCGGGGCCAGCGGCGCCGGAACCGGCGGGTTGCACACCGGCGCGTTGTCCTTGTGCTCGAAGGTGGCCCAGATGAACTCGGGGTGATTGGGTGAGTTCTTCACCAGGTGGAAGCCGACGAGGCCGAGCAGCAAAGTCTGCGAGTTGCCCTTCGAGTCGACGATCGTGCCCTCGGCGGTGAAGAACCGGCTCGCCTCGGCGGTGTCGATCTGCCGCCAGGCCGTCTTCAGCTCGGTGACAGTGTTCGGCGGCGTGTTCGGAAAGCTCGCGTCGAGGCTGTTCGGATTGACGTCGCACTCGTTGGGCGTGTAGCGAATGTTGTAGTACACGACGTTTCCGGCCTGGTCGACCAGAGGCTCGTTCGAGCCAGCTTGAGTGATGTCTTTCGGCAGGAAGAACGGGAACGGACCCGAGTCTCGGGGCTTGGAAGTGCGGATTCCCAGACCGAGGGAATCGGAGGCCAGCAAGACCTCGGAGGGCTCGGAGCCGGGACACGGATCGACTCCGAGAATCGGATGCCGGGTCGAGTCTTCGAAGTTGCGCTCGGCGGAGTCGGGCGCGACGGGCGACGTCAACGACAGGAACCACTGCCAGGCGAACTGGTGGAACTCGCAGTTCGGGCCGTTCGCCGTCACATCGTCGGGCGGCGCGGGGTTTGTGACCCAGGTCGGGGACGCTGCGCAGGCCGGAGCGTTTACGACGACTTCGGGCCCCTCGTAGACCGCGACGTCGTCCGTGACCTCGACCGGGGGCGTACACGCGATGACGAAACCGAGCACGATCGACGCGGCAAATCCATGAGCACTGCGCATGGCAACATCCTTCCTCTTCGAATCAAGCAACTTGTCGGGGTGGGCTGCCGGAATGTTGACACACTTCACGCGTCGTCGCCAGAGACTTTGCTCGCCCATACGCCTCCAGGCCATGAAACCCTAGCGATCTAGGGATCGTACCCCTAGCTACCTAGGTGACTGAACCAATCGCTCGATGGAGCTGATCGCGATGCGAGGCAAGAAGAACGACATTCTGCAGGGCACGCTGACCCTCTTGGTTCTCCGAACGCTCGAGCACCACGGACCGAGCCACGGCTACGGCCTGTGCGGCGCCATCCAGTCGAGCTCACACGACCTCTTGCGGGTCGAGGAAGGCTCTCTCTATCCGGCACTTCACCGGATGAGACAACGCGGCTGGCTGCGCGCCAGCTGGGGGATGAGTGAGAAAGGGCGCCGCGCGAAGTTCTACGAGATCACCGAGCTCGGCCGGCGCCAGCTGGCCGAGGAACAAGACAGCTGGGAACGTCTGACGCGCGGCGTCGCACTGGTCCTCGGACCGTCCTGACCTTCGCGATCGAGACCAAGGAAGATCGTCATGAGTATTCTCTCCCGAATCGTCGGCGTCTTTCGCGCCGAGAAAGACTATGCCGAGCTCGACGAAGAACTGCGCTTCCATCTCGACGAGCGCACCGAGGAGCTCATCGAGAGCGGCCTGTCGCCCCGGCAGGCACGGCGTGAGGCATTGCGCCGCTTCGGCCACTACACGGCACAACGGGAGGCGGTGCGTGATGTCGACGTCTTCCGTCGGCTCGAGATGCTGGTCGGCGACGTGCGCTATGGCGTCCGGCAGCTGCGGCTGAATCCGGGGTTCGCCATCGTTGCGATTCTCTCTCTCGGCCTCGGCATCGGGGCCAACTCGGCAATCTTCCAGCTGATCCACTCGCTGCAGCTTAGGCCGTTGCCGGTGGACGATCCTCATCGCCTGGTCAGCCTGGCGGAAGGACCCGAGTTCTTCTCGGCCGGGCGCTACTCGGGGCGCACCACGCCCTTCACCTATCCTCAGATCGAGGCCCTGGAAGACTCGCAGCGGTCCTTCTCCGCTCTGTTCGCCTTCGGGACGACCCGATTCGACCTGAGCCGCGGTGGCGAGAGCCGCATGGCCTCGGGGCTCTTCGTCACGCCCAACTTCTTCAAGGCACTTGGCGTCGAGCCGCTGCTCGGCGGCGGCATCGACCCGTCCGCCGATCCGCGGGATTGCTCGGACGCCGGCGCGGTGCTCGACTACCACTTCTGGCAGCGCGAGCTCGGCGGTGACCGCGGCGCGATCGGTCGCGAGATCAGCCTCGACGGTCTCATCCTGCCGATCGTCGGCGTCACGCCTCCCGCCTTCTTCGGCCTCGAATCGGCGCGGCGCTACGACGTCGCGGTGCCGCTGTGCGTCGATACCCTGCTCGCCGACGGCGGGACCGGGCGCATGGACGACCGCGCGGCCTGGTGGCTGACGGTGATCGGGCGTCTCAAGGCCGGCTTCTCCGCCGAGCAGGCGGCGGCCGAGCTGCGTACGCTCTCGCCGGCCGTCTTCCGTGAGACCGTCCCGGAAAGCTATCGGCCGGCGGACGCCGAGGAGTACCTGGAGAACATCTTCGACCTCGAGCCGGCGAGCGCCGGGGTGTCCTCGGTGCGCGAGCACTACGGCAATCCGCTGTGGATCCTGATGGCGAGCACGGCGTTGGTCTTGCTTCTCGCCTGCGCCAACCTGGCGAACCTGCTGCTGGCGCGGGCGAGCACTCGCGAACGGGAGATCTCTCTACGCCAGGCGATCGGCGCGTCGAGATCTCGCCTGATCAGCCAGCTGATGGTCGAGAACTTGCTGCTCGCGGCGCTCGGGGCGGTGCTCGGAGCCGTGGTCGCTCAAGGTCTCAGCCAGGCTCTGGTGCTGATGCTCGATTCCGGCTCGGACCAACTGCAGATCCGGCTCGGTGTGCACTGGCACGTGCTGGGATTCACCGCGGGCGTGGCTGCGCTCACCTGTCTCCTCTTCGGCTGGCTACCGGCGCTGCGCGCGACGCGGCGCGCCCCCGCGGACGCCATGCGCGGTGGCCGTGGCACCGAGGGACAAGACGGGCGTCAGAGCCTCCGCGGAGCCCTGGTGGTCGTGCAGATCGCGTTGTCGTTGGTACTCCTGGTGGGTGCACTGCTCTTCGGCCAGAGTCTTCGCAATCTGACCGAGTCGGACACCGGAATCCGCAGCGAGGGGGTGCTCTACGCATGGGTGCAGGCGGGCTCGCTCCCGAGCGAGCAGCGCCTGGCGGCGTACCGCCAGCTGGAGGAGCGCTTCGGGTCGGTGCCCGGCGTGGTGGCGGCGAGCTCGGTGGTGTTCAGCCCGTTCAGCGGTTCAGGGTGGAATCAACAAGCCTACGCAGCCGCGCAGAGCGCCGAGGACACCGTGTTGGCGTGGTTCAACCGCGTCGGACCGGACTACTTCTCGACCCTCGGGACCACTCTGGTCTCCGGCCGTGAGTTCGCTCCGGCCGACGGGGACACGTCTGCGCCGGTCGCGATCGTCAACCAGTCGCTCGCTCGGCAGCTCTTCGGCGACGAGGACGTTCTCGGTCGCCAACTGCGCTACCGTGCGGCTGCCGGCCAAGAAGACCCGAGCTTCGAGATCGTCGGCGTGGTCGCCGACAGCAAGTACTATTCGCTACGAGACGAAGAGCGGCCCTTCGCCTATCTCCCGGTGGCGCAGGACAGCGCCTCTCCGGGCGCCATGACGTTCGCCCTGCGCGTCCAGGGCCCGATCAACGCCATTCGGCAGGGCGTGCAGGAGCAGATGAAGCTGGTCGACGGCGGCCTCCTGGTCGAGTACCAGTGGCTCGACGAGCTGATCGACGACACGCTGCGTCGCGAGCGCATGATGGCGCTCCTCTCGGCGGGCTTCGGCGTGCTCGCGGCCCTGCTGTCCGCGCTCGGGCTCTACGGCGTCATGTCGTACCTGGTCACCCGCCGGCGTCGAGAGATGGGTGTGCGCATGGCGCTCGGCGCCAGCGTCGCGCACCTGCTCTCCCTGGTGACCCGCGAGGCCGGACGCATGGTCGCGCTCGGCCTCGCCTGCGGCGTGGCGGGGGCGCTCGCCCTGTCCCGATTCGCCGAATCGCTGCTCTTCGGCCTGTCGCCCTACGACGGGACGACCCTGGTCGCCGGCAGTCTGCTGCTCGTCGCGACCGCCGGGCTGGCCATCTTGGTGCCGATGCGCCGAGCCGCCCGCTGCGATCCGTCGGTCGTGCTCCGCGACGATTGACAGGACCAACGGTCCGCTGGCGGAGACCCTGGAAGTTTCTCCGTCGGCGTGCCATCAAACGAGCGTCTCGTTCGTCTTCTCTACACCGGCCGACAAGTCTGTCGCGCCGACCTCTTCAAGACTCCAGGAGATGACGACGATGCATAAGACCGCGAAGCTTCTCGCCACGACTCTGCTTCTCACGCTGCTGATGCCTGTCGCCGCCGCCGGTGCCGCGCCGGCCGAGCCCGAAATCATGGCGGTCAAGTTCCATGCCGACTGGTGCGGCAGCTGCAAGCGGATGGGGCCCGTCTTCGAGGACCTGCGCAACAAGTACGACGGTAAGCCGGTGCTCTTCGTCGAGCTCGACCTGACCAACGGGACGACGCGGACCCAGGCGGAGTTCTTGGCCTCGGCTCTCGGCTTCGGCGACGTCTACGCCCAGAACCAGGGCACCGGCTTCATCCTCCTGCTCGACGGCGACTCGCGCAAGCAGCTGGCCAAGCTCACATCCGACCAGGACATCAAGGCCATGGGGAAGCAGATCGTCGAGCAGCTCGAGAGCCGTTGAGGGTCTGCGTCCGTAGATCTCGATGTGCACGACGACTCGGACATGACCGATCTCGAGCTCCTGCAGGCGGGCTATCGCTACGCGCTCTCTCTGACCGCCGACGTCGCGGAGGCAGAGGACTTGGCCCAGCAGGGTTGGCTGCGCCTGCACAGGCGCTACGGCGGTCGAAAGAAGACGAGCCTCCTGTTCACCACGGTGCGCCGGCTCTTCATCGACCGCTTTCGGCGCGGCCGGCGCGTCGAGCTCGTGGCCCTCGAGGACCTCGAGACCGAACCGGAGGACCTCGCCATGCCGAGTCTCGAGCACGTCGACCTCGAACGACTTCTCGCCGGGCTGCGCGCAAAGGAGCGTGAGGCCCTCTTCCTCCACGCGGTCGAGGGCTATACCGCCGCGGAAATCGCGGAGCTCACGGACCGAAGCCGCGGCACGGTGCTCAGCCTGATCCACCGCGCGCGTCGCAAGCTCGTAGCCGAGGCGCGGCAGCTCGGCGAACGCCAGGAGGCGGGACGATGAGCACTCGACCGTTCGATCGGAAACAGCCCGGGGGGCCTCACTCGGGCGGCGTCGACAAGCAGGTGCGGTCGTTCTACCGCCGGGCGACCCTGCCGCCAGAGCGGGCGCAGGCCCTGCTCGACGCGGCGCACCGCCATCGAGTCGTTCGTCGACGCAGACGGTTGCTCGCCGCAGCGGCGGTACTGGTCGTCGCCGCCGGCATTGCGCTCGTTCGCACCGTGCTCGATGCGCGCGCCCTCGGCGACCGGGTGGCCGCCGAGGTCGTCCTAGGGCACACCAAAGATCTCGACGTCGAGATCGCCACCTCGAGCTACGCGGATCTTGCCGAGGCCCTCGACAAGCTCACCTTCCCGCTCCACGAGCCTGCCCGCCTGAGGACCTCCGCCAGCAACTACGAGCTCGTCGGCGGTCGCTACTGCTCGATTCAGGCCCAGCTCGCCGCGCTGCTCAAGGTTCAGGACGCCCGCGGCCGCACGGCGACGCTCTACGTCACCGGACTGTCGGCCGAGCTCGACTCGTTGCCCGGCACCACGCGGTCGCTCGAAGGTGTCGAGATCGACGTGTGGAACGAGCACGACCTGCTCTACGCCTTGGTGCGCGACGCGAGCTGAGAGCGCTCCATGCGGGGCCCGACACGGCAAGTCCGCCATCGTCGCGAGCAGGACCAATCGACTGGGCCAACTCCGTGGACGGCCGACTTGCCGCCCGACGTCGACTAGGCGAGGGAGATGGAGCCCGAGGTCGATGCATTGTCGTTCGGCAGCGATCCGTTCGTCGGCTTCGGCGGAGGGATCCTGTCTTTGAGCGTTCGCAGCAGGACACACTAGGCCATTCCGCACCGGCAGAACACCAAGTCACCGGCATCGTAGCTGTACAGCGGATGCGGCAAAGGTGGCTCAGCTCTCACATAGCCACAGCGGAGCAAGAGCCTCTGCGACCGGACATTCGCCTCGACGGTGGTGGCCCAGGACTCGGCAACCTGCTCGGAGCGAAGCAACTCCTCGTGAAGCCAGAGAAGGCTCTTGGTCGCCAGCCCTCGGCCCCACGAAGCTGGACTGAAGAGAAACGCAACCTCGGCAACACCATGATGCACGGTGGCCTCGAGGCGGCCAATCATTCTCCCTGACGTGCTGCGGACCAGGTAATTGAGCCAACGCTCGTCGGAGTGAACCGACGAGGGTCCTCCGAGTGCGCGCTCCAGGCCCAGCTTGAAATCACTCACTGACGGCAGCGATGCTTCGATGTGCTCGTACACTGCAGGATGCAGGAGTACGGTCGCAAGCTCATCGAGGTGGGAAGTCAGAAGTGGCTCGAAGCGCAAGTCAGACCTCATGCGGGAGCCTCTCGCGGTTTGATGTCCGAGTCTCTGCGGAACTAAGCGCGGTCCTCTTTCTTGACTCCCGACGAAGCACAAATTCGGGCCTTCATACTCTGCCCGCTAGAGACACTCGCGGTCTTGTACGAGCCCTCGAAACACGTGGACGAAGGGTATCGTCAGCCACTTCGGCCGTCAATTCGCGACGTGAAGGAAGCTCTTCAGCGGTCCTGCCGAGCCAAGCTTCCAGTCTCCCTCGCCCCGCTTGATCGAGTTGCCGTGCACGAAGCGCTGATCGAGAGCACCGTTCGAGGCCACCACACGACAGAATGGAAGCGGGGCCCCGCTCGGCTCTCCGGGCACGACCGATTCGCCGACATCGAGTCCGATACGCTCGACCCGACCAACCCGGAGACCCACGATGCCCCTGAGCCAGTTCACCGAGCTCGACGAGCACGACATCGACCCGCGCTCGGTCCGCCTCCTCGACGAGTCGTTCTGTCGCGACGAGCAGGTCGTCGTGCTCGGCGCGGTCGACCGAAACGGCGACGAGGTGGTGAGCCTCGGCGCCGTCGAGCCCCGCTCGCGCGCAGTGCGCGAGGCGGCGAGGCGCCTCGGGCGCCGCGTCGAGGCGGTGCGGCTCAACGCCTACGAGGTGACACGAGCGCTCGACCTCGGCTGGGGTCTACCGGATCCGGCGCAGACACGTCCCCTGCTCCACCTCAGTCCGGTGGAGCGCATCTCGTTTCGCGACGACACGGACATTCCCTTCCTGGTCGACCAGATCCTCTCGGTCGCCGTGCAGGCGGGCGCCAGCGACGTGCACATCGAGACTTATCCGCACGACATCGACGTCCGTGTGCGCATCGACGGCGTCTTGCGACAGTTCGCCACGCCATTGTCGCGCGCCAACATCGATGCTGTGGTGGCGCGGCTCAAGGTGCTCGCCGACCTCGACATCGCGGAGCGTCGCCGCGACCAGGACGGACGCCTCCACGCCCGCTGGCGCGGAGGTCGCGACGAGCGCGGCATCGATTTCCGACTCTCGATCGTCCCAGGCCCGTACGGCGAGGACGTCGTGCTGCGCATTCTCGATCGGCATCGCGGCTTGCTCGACCTCGACGAGCTCGGCTTCTCCGAATGCGACCTCGCGACCTTCGAGCACCTGATCACCAACCCCGAAGGCATGGTCCTGGTCACCGGACCGACCGGCAGCGGCAAGACGACGACGCTCTACTCCGCCCTGCAGCGCATCAACACGCCCGAGAACAAGATCCTCACGGTCGAGAACCCGATCGAATACCGCTTCGCCAAGACGAACCAGAAGCAGGTCTCGATGCAGATGGACTTCGCCGACTACGCGCGCGCCTTCCTGCGCCAGGACCCCGACATCATCCTCATCGGCGAGGTCCGCGACCACGACACCGCGGACACGGCGTTGAAGGCCGCGCAAACCGGCCATCTCGTGCTCTCGACCCTGCACACCAACGACTCGGTGCGCAGCGTCTCGCGCCTGCAGTCGCTCGGCGTCGACCCGCAGCTGATCGCCAGCTGCCTACTCGGCGCCCTCGCCCAGCGCCTGCTGCGCCGCATCTGCCCCGATTGCCGCGAAGAAACGACCCCGACCGCCGCCCAGGCCGAGCGCCTCGGCCTCGCCCCAGATACCGTGGTCTTTCGCGGCGCCGGCTGCGACGCCTGCGACGACCGCGGCAGCAAGGGCCGCATCGGCATCTACGAGCTCTTCGTGGTCGACGCCGAAAGCGCCGACCTGATCGCCGAGCGCGCCCCGTCGCACACCCTCCGCCGCGCCGCGCTCCAGAGCGGCATGCGCACCCTGGTCGACGACGCGGTCGACAAGGCCCGCCAAGGCCTGGTCGCGCTCGACGAGGTCCTGCGCATCGTGCCTTACCGCATGCTCGGAGACTCGAGGCGCTGACGCCGAGTCCTCAGGAGTGCCCATCGGTCGCACCGACCCCAATGGATGCAGCGAGCGAGATGCTGCTGAGATGCGAGATCGGATGGGTCGAGACAGGTGCAGGCTCGCGGGCAAGTCCGGCGATGTGCCCTTCGGCCGGCGAGACGCCGGCGCTACTGTCACTCCAATGAACGTGCCTGACGCTGAAGAACAAGCCCTTCAAGCAATCGCAGGGCACAGGCGGCTCGACGGAGACGAGCACCACTATCCCAATCAGTAGCGCCGGCATCTTGCCGGCTCTGGGCGCAGTGCACTCGCTCCAGAGCCACCTGAGACCGGTGGCCCCTGCCACTCCTGCCGGCCGACGTCTCGAACAGACACGGACGACAGGGCGTAGGCGTGGGATGATTCACCGACACAAGAAGCCGGCCATGATCTCTTCCCACCTGCCATCGAAGCCGACGGTTCGTGCCTTCGGCCTCTTGAGCGTGGCGCTCGCTCTTCTCGGCCTGGGTGACGTTCGAGCCGCCGATGCGCCCCGGCCCGAGGCCGGCGCGGCGATCGAATCGGCCGACCATCAGGTCCTGATCGACTGGGCCGAGGCTGTCGGTCGCGTCGAGTCGCTGCATTTTCGCGCCACCAGTCGGATCCAGGGTCGACCGAATGGTTTCGAGGGATCGGGTGTCGCGGTGCTCGAGCTCTGGGAGCACGAAGACAAGTATCGGTTGACGAGTACTGTCGACGACGACCTGGTCGAGATCGGGGTCTTCGGTTCGACCGATCTGTCCTGGGACGGCGAGATCGCCTTGATGAAGACTCCGATCGGAGACGAGATCGCGCTGCGCGAAGCGCCGCACGAGGTGCTTCTCGCCAGCGCTCCCAATCCTCTCCAGCTCGCGTTCGGTTACCTCTGGGCAGCGACCGCGGGTCCGGCCGATCGCCTGACCCTGGTCCGCGATCTCGCGGCCTCGGCGGGCAGTGCACCGACGGTTCGAGTCGTCGCAGCGCACGCCGTCGAGACCGAGCCGCAGCCCATGCCAAGGGACGAGCGCGCCGTCGCCGTGCTCGCCGACGTGCAGGTCGACGGCTCGACGCATCGCCTGCCGGTGTGGCTGCGCATGGTCGAAGGACAGGGGGTCACGACCGTGCGCATCGAGGAGTACCTCGAGCGGGACGGAGTCCTCTTTCCATCGCGGTTGAGCTGGAACGCGGCGGACTCGCCCGACAGCCACGCCACGCTCCGCGGCTCGATGTCGATCGAACACTTCGAGGTGAACCGACCGATCGATCCGTCGGTGTTTCGCCTCGAGGTCCCGGTCGGCATAGCGCTCTACCACGCCGACCAAGAGCGACTCCTCGACGAGGAGTCGGCCGCTCGCCTACTCGGCGCCACCGACCACTAGTGCGCCGCCGCGGCCGGATCAGGTGCCGGCTGCGATCTGTTCTCCGGCGAGCTCGCGCACTCCGGCTTCGATGCGGCGCATCATCTCGGGCAGCATCTCGGCCGCCACCGAGCAGGTGGCGAGGCGCAGGTAGTTGGGCTGGGCGCCGACGATGCCGACGTCGTGGCGGGCGATCAGGTATCGGCGGACGTCGTGAGGGTCGAGGCCGAGCTCTTCGGGAAGCTCCATGAGCACGAAGAAGCCCGCGTTGAACGGCAGCGGGCGCAGCAGCGCGCGGTCGACCGTCTCGAGCACCGGCATGACCGCGTCGTAGCGCGCGCGAGCGACGCGGCGCACGTCGTTCACCTCGGCCTCGGCGTCGCCGCGCAGGCTTTGGAGGAGCACCACCTGACTGCTGGCGACCGGCGATCCGACCGTGGAGCGGATCATGCTCGCGAACTTGTTGTCGAGCGCCGACTGCGCGCGTTCGCTGAGCTCGAGGCCGAAGGTGACGAAGCCGACGCGCCCGCCGAAGAACGAGAATTCCTTCGTCGCGCCGTCGAGCTTCACCGCCAGTAGGTTCTCGTGGCGGCCGGCGAGGTCCCAGAACAGTGAGCGGCTCGGCGCGTCGTCGGCGTAGACCAGGCCGCTGTAGGCGTCGTCGCTGAGGACCAGCAGCGGGCGCTGGTCGGCGATGCGCAGCAAGCCGTCGACCAGGCGTCGGCGCTCGTCGGCGGTCGGCATGTAGCCGCCCGGATTCGACGGGAAGTTCACCAATGCCATCGTCGGCTCGTCGGACCCGCCCGACTCACCGGACTCGTCAGAGAGCGTCGCGAGCAGCTCGGGCAACGCCTCGGGACGCCAGACGCCGTCGGCGTAGGCGGGCGCGGTGTGCACCGCGGTGCCGGTCCGCATCGTGTAGATCTGGCGGTAGTTGCCCCAGTAGGGCGACACCACCGACAGCCCGCGTCCTGGCTGGCCGAAGAGATCGGCGATCAGCGACAGGCCGTGCGACAAGCCGCAGGTGACGACCGGCAGACTGGTCGGCGCGGCGGCGTCGATCTCCTCGCCGCACAGCTGCCCGCCGCGCTGCCAGGAGGCCCAGGCGCGGCGCAGCTCGGGCAGGCCGACCACCGGCGAGTAGAGAAAAGCGCGAGAGAGGTCCTGCGCATCGAGCTCGAAGGCTCGGCTCATCGACGGCAGCGGCACGGCGCCGCCGGCTCCGTCGGTGAAGACACCGATCGTGCCGTTGTACGTGGTGCCACGGGCCTCCTGCGCCTGGAACGGAATGTCGGGCGGAAAGAAGGCGTCGCGACCGAGGCGCGACAGGAAGCGGGCCAAGAGTGGCGCTTCGGCGTCGAGAATCGCATTCACTTCGGCAACGGTCTGCATCGGAGTCTCCAGGAGGGCGGACGTCTGCGAACCTCGGGTCGGGATCGGGATTTGAAAGCCAGCAGTCGGACCAGCTCAGAGCCTGTCTCAGGGAGTCAGGCGCAAGCGCTCGACGGTCGCGCGCTCGATCGCCGCCTCCGACCACGGCGCCTCCTGCAGGCGCCCGGCAAGGTAGTCGGCGATCTGGTCGTCGTAGTGCGGGTCGGTCGGATGGCCTGCCTGGCCGCCGGGAAGGATCGACCAGGCGACGTCGGGCGCCGACCAGTCGACCACCCAGCGCATCGACGGGCCGTAGGTCACGGCCTGGCGCGTGTCGTCGGGCAGCCAGCGGGCGCCGAAGGCGGCGATGGTCGTCGCCGAGCCCGGCATCGGAAACGGCCCGCGACGCGCCCAGCCGCCGAAGACGGGCGCCGCGTCGAGTCGGTGGCGCAAGGTCAGCTGGTGCAGCCAGCCGTAGTCCCAGCGGCGGACGTCGTCGCCCCAACGCGCGGCGCCCTCGCGCCAGGCGTCGGCGAGCGCCGCGCCGACGACCTCGTGCCGGGACTCGACGTGCTCGGGGGTCGAGACGTCGTCGAACCAGCGCGGCGACAGCGTGCCGGCGAGCGCGCCGACGAGAGAGCCGCGGTGGCCGACCGGCTTGTCGAAGCCGTGGGCTTCCTGCTCGTCGCCGAAGATGCGCGCGAAGAGATGCTTCTGCGCCAGCGTGAAGAGCGCCGACGGCCCCTCGACACGCATCGCACCGTCCCAGGACGCCAGCGCCTCGTAGGCGCGCTGCGCGTCGCCGTCGTAGGGCGCATCATTCTCGGAAATAGTCTCGAGCGCGGCGACGACGTCGCGCGCGAAGCGCGAGCCGACATCGAGCTGCAGCGCCTCGAAGCCCTCGCGCGTCCAGTCGCGGCGCTCGTCGAGCCGCTCCTCGATGCGCTCGAGGCGGTACGGCACGTAGAAGTCGGCCACCGGCGCGCGGCCGGCGAGGCGCGTGAGATCAGCGTTCGCGGTGACGATGCGCCCCTCCGCCGGAGGCACCGCGCGCGGATTCTCGTCGTACGGCAGCAGCCCGTCCCAGCCGTACGACAGGTCCCAGCCGGGCGACGGCAGCCGGCCGTCGCCGGCACGACGCGCCGGGATCCGCCCGATGGCGGTGTAGGCGAGCGCGCCCGAGTCGAAGGCGACGACCAGGTTCTGCGCCGGCAGGAGATAGTGCGGCGCCGCCGCGAGCACATCCTCGGGCGTGCGCGCCTGCGCCACGCCGAGCATTGTCGCCAGCGGATCACCGCCGCGCTCGTAGGCGGTCCAGGCCAGGCTGCGCGCCGGCAGACCGCGCTCCGCATCGGCCTCGAACAGCGGGCCACGGTCGGTGCGCCGCAGCGTGATGGTGCGAGGCTCGCCGTCCTTGACCCGGATCGTCTGCTCCTCGGTCTCGATCTCGAGCCACGCGTCACCCCGCCGCACGCGCTCACCCGCGTCGTCGAGCTGCTCGAAGAAGAGGTCGTGATCGTCGAGCATGACGTTGGTGAACGCCCAGGCGGCATGCGGGCCGCGACCGATGACGACGCCGGGGAGGCCGGGCAGCGTCATGCCCTGCGCCTCGTAGCCGGGCGCGCGCAGCAGGACCTGGTACCAGACGCTCGGTAAGTGCAGGCCGAGATGCGGGTCGTTGGCCAGGAGCGACGCGCCCTCGGCGGTCCACGAACCGTCGACCGCCCAGTTGTTCGAGCCCGGCGCGGCGAGATCGTCGGCGCCACCCGGCTCCGTCGCCGCGGCCGGGCCGTCGACGGGGCCGGCGCCCGCCGCCAACGCGGCGATCGCCTCGGGCACATGGACGTCGTCGTCGAGCAGCAGCTCGCGCAGACCGTCGTCGCCGAACGCACGCAGCCAGCCGAATCGTTCTTCCTCGGGTCGATCGTCCCAGAACGACAGGTCGCGCGCCATCAGCAGCACGAAAAGCATCGAGTCGCGCGGCGTCCACGGTGCCGGATCGGCGCCGAGCAGACGCAGGCCGGGCGGCAAGTCGGTGCCGCGCGCGGTGAGCCATGCGTTGACGCCCTCCGCGTAGCGTTCGAGCCAGCGCCGCGAGGCCGGCGACGCATCGTCGACCATCGCCGCGGCGACCTCGGGAACGCGATGCTCGAGGAAGTAGCGATCGGTGTCGACCGCCGGCTCCCCCACCAGCTCGGCGAGTCGGCCGGCACCGGCGCGGCGCCCGAGCTCCATGGCGGTGAAGCGGTCGTTGGCGTGCAGCCAGCCGAGGGCGGCCGCGAGGTCGTCGGTGCTGTCGGCGACGACATGGGGCACACCCCGGCGATCCCAGCGCACGCTCACCGCCGCGTCGAGCGAGGCGACCGTATGATCGCCGGCGCGCCAGGCCATGCCGAGACGCTGCACCCAGATCAACGCGCCGCCCGCCAGCAGCAGGAGGAGCATGACGACGGCGGCGACTCCGCGCATGGGCTTGAAGGTGCTCACGAGGCGCGGATGCTATCAGCGAAAGGCGTCGCGCAGATCCATCATCAGGTCGGCGTAGACCTCCGCCGCGTAGCGCGAATCTTCGGACATCGTCGTGCCGATCTCGTAGCCGTTGAGCAGGAACTTGTTCTTGCGCGCCACCGCGCCCTGGATGTCGGCGAAGTCGAGGTAGAGCGCCTGGGCGCCTGAGATGAACCGCCAGTAAACGCGCCGGTCGGTGAGCACGAAACCGGTCTTGCCGCCGCCGCCGAGGCCGTCGTCGTAGAGCACCAGGATCGAGCGCGGGTCGATGCCATGGACCGACGCCGCGTTGTCGGCCTTGCGGCGCGGGATGTTCGGCGCGATGTAGAGGCGCGGATCCGAATAACGACCGATCGAGGAGCGCACGACGCGCAGCACCCGCTGCTGGCGCGTTTCACCGCGTGACGACGACGAGGCACGCTGCTTCTTCGGCGCGGTGGTCGACGACGCGGGCGGCGCGACCGCCGGCGGCGGCGGAGTGGTCGACGACCGAGTCGACGAGCCGGAGCCCGCGGGCGGATCGGCGTCGGAAGCACCGGGGCCGGCGACGTTGGGATCCGCCAGCGTCAGGTTCTTGAGCTTCAGCTCGGCGAGCTCGACGAAGCGGCCCTCGGGATACTTCTTGATGTAGGCGAGGAGCTGGTCGGCGTCGTTCGAGTCCTTCACCGACTGCCAGTACTCGAGCTCGATCGCCGAATCGGCCTCCGGCTCCGCGCCGTCGGACGCCGCGGAGGACGATCCGGCCGTGTCGGTCGCGGCCTGATCGGGAGTCGCCGAGTCGGGCGCGGACCCGCCACACGCCCAGACGACGACGGTGACGGCAAGGATGGCGGGCAGGCCGAGGGCCCGCCACGGCGAGCAGGTGAGCTTTCGCGGCATGGGATCTCCTCCGAACGATCGATGAAGCGCCACGATACCAGCCCGCGTCGCCGCTGCCGCCGGCCCATGCCCTCTCGGTCAGCCGTCGGCGAGGCGAGCGACGGGCGCTTCGAGCGACGGTCCGATCTCGCGGCCGGGCACCGTCCGCCCGTGGGCGCGGCTGACGCCCGCGAGCATGCGCGCCAGCGCGCCGTCGAGCGCTCCGGCGGTGAAACGCCAGCTCCAGTTGCGCAGGTTCTCGACGCCGGGGGTGTTCATTCGCCCCTCGGCGCCGAGCCCAAGCACGTCCTGCAGCTGGCACAGCGCCCACGGCGCGGCCGAGGCCCAGGCCAGGCGCACCAGCTGCCAGTGCATGCCGGCGTCGGCGGAGATCCCGTCGTCGACGCGCACCGCCTCGCTGTGCTCGAGGTAGGCGAGGAATCGTGCCCGCACCTCTTCGGGAGCGTTCTCGAACCAGTCGCGCGCGCTCGGCAGGTCGTGCGAGCCGACGTACATCACCAGGTCGTCGCCGCAGGCGTGGGGCTGGTAGGGATTCGTCGGCGTGCCGTCGAAGCCGAACTGCACCACGGTCATTCCCGGGAAATCGCAGGCGCGGCGCAGCGCGTGCACGCCGTCGGTGATGAAGCCGAGGTCTTCGACGAAGATCGGCAGCTCACCGATCTGCTCTTGCATCGACTCGAAGAAGTGCCGCCCCGGCCCCTCAACCCACTGGCCGTTCGACGCCGAGCCCCCGTGCTCGAACACCCAGTACGCCTCGAAGCCGCGGAAGTGGTCGATGCGCAGGTGGTCGTAGAGCGCGAAGCAGCGGCGCAGGCGGGCGGCCCAGAAGCGATAGCCGTCGGCCGCCTGGTGACGCCAGTTGAACACCGGCATGCCCCACGGCTGGCCTTCGTCGGAAAAGAAGCCGTCGGCCGGCACACCGGCCTCGAGGCGCATGGCGCCAGTCTTCGGATCGAGCGAGAAGCCGCGCGGGTCGGCCCACACGTCGGCACTCTTGTGCGCGACGTAAATCGGGATGTCGCCGAGCAGCCGGACGCCGCGCTCGTTGGCGTAGGCGCGTAGCGCGCGCCACTGGCGGTCGAGCTCGAACTGCAGAATGCGGTGCACCTGGAGGGTGGCCGCCAGCTCCTCGCGCGCCCGGTCGAGCGCCTCGGGCCGACGCAGCGCCAGCGGCGCCGGCCACTCGTTCCACGACGCTCCGTCGTAGCGCTCGAGCAGGGCCATGAAGAGCGCGTAGTCGTCGAGCCAGGCGGCCGACTCGGCGCAGAAGCGACGGAACGCGTCGAGCGTCGCGTCATCGGCGACCTGCTCGAAACGCTCGGCGGCGCGCACCAGGAGCGGCCACTTGAATGCCGCCATGCGGCGAAAGTCGACGCGCTCGGCCGGGAATTCGGGTGCCGACGCGACCTGCTCGGCCTCAAGCCAGCCGAGCTCGACCAGGCGATCGAGGCTGAGCAGCCACGGATTCAGCGCGAACGCCGAGAACGCCGCGTAGGGCGAGAACCACTTCTGCTCGGGCGGATGCAGCGGCAGCACCTGCCAAAGCCCCTGCTCGGCCTCGACCAGCCAGTCGACGAAGCGACGCGCCTCGGCGCCGAGGTCGCCGATGCCGTACGGGCCGGGCAAGGAGGTGACGTGGAGAATCACGCCGCTGGTACGAGTCGTTCGATCGATCGTCATGAGAAACCTCAAAGTGTTGGTCGCGAGAATCGTCTGCTCAAAGCGGGTCAGAAGAACGGGTCGGACGATGAGGGCGGGTCGGAAGAAGAGGATGGGTCGGACGAAGGAGAGAGCGGATCACGGGGCTGTCGGTTCGGGCAGGACGTCGGGGTTGGAGGGCGGAGGACCAGGAGCCCCGTCGCCAGCGACCATGCGATGCCAGCGACTGGTGCGCAGGCGGAGCAGGAAGGTCGCGGCGCGCGCCGTCTCCTCCACCACCTTGCCGACGAAGACGCCGAGCAAGCCCCAGTCGAGGCCGATCGCAAGACCAAACGCGAGGGGCAAGCCCAGAACGTAGATCGACACCAGGTCGGCGCCGAGGACGAAGCGATTGTCGGCGCCGGCGCGCAGCACGCCGTTGCCGAGGATCATGTTGAGCACTTTCGACGGCTGGAAGACCGCCATGATCAAGAGCCCCCACACCGCCCACCGCAGCGCCTCGCCCCCGAGCTTCGGGTAGAGCAGCTCGATCGTCCAGGTCGCCAGCGCCAGCAGCAGGCCGAAGAGGACCGCCGAGGCGACGCCGAGCTTGACGATGTAGCGCGAGCGTTCGCGCAGCTGCTGGAGATCGCCGGCACCGATCGATTGCCCGATCAAGGTCAACGCCGCCACCGACAGACCCGACGAGCACATGATGAAGATCGCCTCAGTGGTGAGCACGACCTGGTTCGCCGCCAGCGCAGTGGTACCGAGACGCACCACGAGCAGGGTGTAGAGAAAGGCACCGAGCGCCCAGAAGATCTCGGTGAGCGCGATCGGCGAAGTCAGCCGTGCGATCTTGCCGACCAGCGCGAGGCGCACGCGGACGAAGTCGGCGAGCTCGAAGCGCGCGTGCGGCTGCCGCACCACCATGCAGTAGACGAGGACCCCGAGGCGGAGCAGGTGCGTCGCCACCGTAGCGTAGGCAGCGCCGAGCACGCCGAGCGCCGGAATCGGCCCGAGGCCGAAGACGAGAATCAGGTTGAGCACGGTGTTCGTACCGACGGCGCCGAAGGTGACGACCATCGGCGTCTTGGCGTCGCCGAGCGAGCGCAGCACGCTCACCGCGATGGTGCCGAGAAGCGCCATCGGCAGGGTGAGCGCAACCAGCTGGATGAAGGGCGCGCCGAGCGCGACGACCTCGGCCTCGGCACCGAGCAGACGCAGCACTCCAGCCGGCGCGAGCAGCGGAACCAGGGCAATCGGCACCGCCACCGCGGCGCCGACGAGGAACGACGCGCCGGTCGCCGCCGACACCGAGTCGGCGTCACCGCGGCCGTGCGCCTGCGCCACCAGAATCGCCGTCGTCGCGGCGACCGCGCCGAGCACCAGTGTGACCAGGAAGACCATCTGGTTGGTCAAGCCGACGGCGGCGAGCGCAACTTCGCCGAGGCGGCCGATGACCACCTGGTCGACGAAGCCGAAGCTCATCTGGAAGACACTCTCGAGGCTAGCCGGAATCGCCAGGCTCAACACTTGGCGGCGCAGCGTCGGCGCGCCGGCCTGCGCAGATCCTGGCCGCGCGGAGGCCGCCGGCGTCGGCTCGGGTGGAGTCGCAGAGGTCATCGAGTTCCCTCAGGCGAGGACCGACTCGACCTCGCGCTCGGCCGTCGCCTCAGACCTCGCCTCGGTCGGAGGCCACGGGACGTCCATCTCGGGAACGTCGTAGGCCAGGAGCTGACGGTAGAAATGGTCGGCGTCCTCGACGAAGAAGTCGTGGCTGATGCCGGACGCGATGCGGCGCGCGGCATGCTTCATGCCGTTGATCGACGAACCGCTCGGTCCCTGGCTCAGCGTGGCGCCACCGGTGAAGTTGTAGAGATGACGCAGGAACGGCGCGCCGCCGGGCACCTTCTCGACGTACTCGAACGAGCGACCCAGGTACGGGAACTCACCCAGGCCGTCGACCTGGTGCTCGGGCGGTGGCTGATAGCGATCGCTCCAGCGCGCGATCTGGTCGACGACCTGCGCCAGCTCCCGTCGATGCGACAGATCCGTGGCGAGACCGGCGGCGACCAACACATGGTCGGCGCGATGCTCGCCGGCGGCGGTTTCGATCACGATCTCGTCGCCGTCCATGCGGCACGAAGTCCAGGCCGCACCGAGGTGCAGCGTGAAGGCGTCGAAGCGCGTCGCACGACGAAACGTCTCGGGCGGAGACGGCTCGCGCATCGGCAGGATGTGCGCCATCATGCGCCAACGCATCGCATCGTCGAGGTCGCAGAAATGCTCGAGGAAACCGGAGAACTCGGTCCAGTGATGCGGATTGACGCGGTGGACCTGCGGGCGCCGGACGAAGAGATCGACCGACGCGGCGCCGCGCTCGAGCGCGGTCGCGGCATTGTCGTAGGCCGATGCGCCGCCGCCGAGCACGGCGACCCGGCGACCGCGCAGGGCGTCGAAGTCGACCGAGTCGCTGACCCGCGTGTAGCGATCGCTCGGCAAGCCGTCGGCGATCAGGCGCGGCACAAGCCAGCGGCCGTTGCCCTCGCAGCCGGTGGCGAAAATCACCTTGCGCGCCCACAGTGTCCGCGGCGCCGAGTCGTCGTCCGCGACCTGCCCCTCTGAAACCAGATCGAGGCGGAACAGGTCGTCGCGAGACGTGCCGTCCTCCGGCGTCACCGGCACCACCGCCTCGACGCGCGTGCAGTAGCGCACAGGCAGTTCGAGCGCCTCGGTGAGCCACAGCAGGTACGCCTGCCAGTCCTCCTTCGGCAGCTTGTGCAAGCGGCGCCACGCCTCGTCGCCGTACTTCGCCTCGTACCAGGACTGCACGGTGAGGCTCGGCACGTCGAGGTCGGGACCGTTGAAGTGCTTGGGCGAACGCAGCGTGTGCATGCGCGCGAAGGTCGACCACGGCCCCTGGCGCCCGGGCGCCTCGGCGTCGACGAGAAGGATGTTGTGCACCCGCTCACGCTGCAGCGCGAAGGCGGCGGCGAGACCGCATTGCCCCGCGCCGACGATCACCACGTCGAGCACGTCGGCGCCGCGATGGCGGCGGCGCGGCACCCAGTCGTTGTCGGGATAGCGAATCGCGTCGAGGTCGCGGCGAACTTGGGTTTCGAGCTGACTCAAGGACATGGATCGAAAGTCTCCAGGCGATTGATGTGGACGGACGGGCCTCAGGCGGGCGAGTCGGCGACGACCACCCGCTGCCAGCTCGGGGTTCGGTAGCGCAGCCAGAGGATGAGGGTGCGAGACACTTCCTCGGCGGCGCGGCCGAGAAAGATGCCGAGAATGCCGAGCTCGAGCGGCAGCGCCAGCAGGAGCGCCACCGGCACGCCGACGCCGTAGATGGCGACGACATCGATCAGCATCAACATGCGCGTGTCGCCGGCCGCGCGCAGCACGCCGTTGCTCAGAATCATGTTCAGCACCTTGGCCGGCTGCACGAAGGCGTTGAGGATCAGTCCGAGGGTGACCCAGCGGAGGGTCTCGGCACTGACCTCCGGGTAGGCGACCGGCACCAAGAACGCTGCGCCGGCGAGCAGCAGCCCGAAGAACACCGCGCTCTGCAGGCCGATGCGCACCAACGCGCGGGTTTGCGTCTTCACGCGCGCGAAGTCGCCGACACCGACGCTCTGACCGACCAGGGTGAGAGCGGCGACGCCGAAGCCCGACGAGAACATGATGAAGATCGCTTCGGTGGCCAGCACCAACTGGTTGGCGACCATCGCCACGGTACCGAGCTGCACGCAGGTGACGGTGTAGACGAACGCCCCGAGCGCCCACAGGCCGTTGGCTCCGGCGATCGGCAGACTGAGCTCGGTGAGGCGTCGAACCATGCGCCGCTCGGCCGTGGCGATACGGACCAGCGCCGCGGGATCGATCTCTCGCCGTCGCGCGAGCAGCACCGCGAGCACCGCCAGGCGCAGCACCTGCGAGGCGACCGTCGCCGCCGCCGCTCCCGCGAGTCCGAATGCCGGCAACGGCCCCAGGCCGAAGACCAACACCACGTTGAGGACCGTGTTGGCTCCCATGGTGCCGAAGGTGACGAACATCGGTGTCTTGGCGTCGCCGAGTGAGCGCAGCGCACCGACCACCACCGTGCCGAGGAGCGCCAGCGGCAGCGTCGCCATCACCAGCTGGAAGTAGCCGGCGCCGGCGTCGATCACCGTCGCCTCGGTGCCGAGGAGCGCCAGCAGACGCCGCGGCGCCGCGACGACGGCGACCGCCAGCGGCACCGCCACCAGCGCCGCCAGCAGCAGCGACGCGCCGGTCGAGCGCGTGACGCCGATCGAGTCGCCCTTGCCGTGGAATTGCGCCACGAGGATCGCCGTGCCGGCGGCGATGCCGCCGAGAACCAGCGTGGAGAGGAACATCAGCTGGCTGGTGAGCCCGACGGCGGCGAGCGGTGCCTCGCCCAGGTGGCCGATGACCACCTGGTCGAGAAAGCCGAAGCTCATCTGAAAGACCGCCTCGAGGCTCGCCGGCACCGCCAGCGCCAGAATGCTGGCGCGCAGCCGTGGCGCACGCGACGGATCGGACTGTGGCGGCGCAGAGCTCATCGCTGAGCCCCGACGAGCACCGGCAGCGGCGGCAGCCCGAGACCTTCGAGACGCGCCGCGAACGCTTCGACCTCGTCGAAGAGGATGCCGCGCAGGCCAAGCGCCTCCGACGCCTCGAGGTTGGGCGGCCGATCGTCGATGAACACCGCGTCCGCGGCGTCGACGCCGAGGCCACGCAAACAATGGTGATAGATCGCCGGCTCCGGTTTGGCGGCGCCGACGTCGCACGAGAAGGTCCGGTGATCGCAGCGCGCGACCCACGGGAAGGCCTCGGCGACGTGGCGGCGAAGGTCGACGCCCATGTTGGACAGGATCGCCGTCCGCACTCCCGCCGCCTGCAGCGATTCGAGCCAGGCGACCATCGTGTCGTTCATGTGCACCCAGCTGGCGGTGTCGATCTCGGTCAGCGTCGCGATGCGCTCTGCGCCGAAGGTCACGCCGAGCTGGCTCGCCACGCGGCGCCAGTAGGCAGAGGTCTCGAGGCGTCCCTGGTCGTAGGGCTCACGGTGCCCCCAGTAGGCGTCATAGAAGGCCTCGCCGACGACGCCGGCAAGCGACTCGAGTCGCTGCCAGTCGGCGGCCGGCTGGTGCAGCGAGAGGACACCCGCATAGTCGAAGATGACGGCGGGTGGATCGTTCGTCGTCGGTCGCTCGCTCATCACGCCTCCCCTACAACGAGCGGCGCGGGCGCCGCGCCGAGTCGTTCCACGCCGACCGCATCGACCGCCCGCTGCGGACTCACGGTGCGGACGGTCCAGCGATCGTGCGTGTCTTCGCCGGGTTCTCGCCAGGCGCCGAGGTCGCACGCCGCCGCCGCGACGAACCCTTCGTCGCCCCAGCGCAGGGTCGGCGCCACGGCGAGGTCGTAGATCTCGACCACGGCCTTGACGAAGCCGGCGACCAGGCGCGCGTCGGATCCGGCCCCGGCCACCTCGACCAGCGCCGAGCCGCCGCGCGGCAGGTCGAGCGTCAGCATCCTTCCCCGCCACCGACGGGTAATGCGCGAGCCCGTCGTGTGACGCGCGAGCACCACGAGCGCGGCGGTATCACCCGACGGATTCTCGAGCTCGAGGCAGAGCGGCGGTCGATCGACATCGCCGCCGCGCGCGGGCGCCGTCAGCTCGAGCCAATCGAGACTGCGCGGTGCGGTCGCCGCGTCGAGCGCGACATCGAGGTAGATCACCTCGCCGTCACCGACCCGCCGACGATAGCCGTGCGCGCCGACGGCCGACGGCAACAGCGGCTCGGCGCCGGACGGCAGCCGCAGCGGCCGGCTCGCGACCGAGCCCAGCCCCGGAATCTCCACCGCCTGCTCGAGGTCGGTGAAGCCGTGGCCGAGCAGGCGATCCTGCACGATCTCGCAGTGGCGCAGCTGGTCGTCGAAGAGCGGGCTCTCCCACGCCACCACCAGCCGACCTCCGCCCTCGACATAGTCGGCCAGCAGCTCCTGGGTCGACTCATCGAGGAAGTAGCTGCCGGTGACCACCAGCCGCGGCCGGCGCTTCAGCTCATCGAGCGTCGTCGACTCGAGGTCGACGATCTCGAAGCCGACGTCGCGCGCATGGCAGGCGTGCAGGAAGGGCACAAGGCTCTCTCCGGCCGGCTGCGGCAGGCGGAGGCCCTTCCAGCGCTCGTCGGCGGGAGGATTCCATGCCGCTACCTGCGCCTGGCGGGCGACGAAGCCCCAGGCGACGTCGGCCCGCGGCCGGCAGGAGGCGAGCGACTCGCTGCGCGCACCGAGCGCGTCGAAGAGCAGGCGCAAGACCTCGAACTTGTCGGCCGGCTCGGCGTCGACCCCGATCGGCGCGACGCGAGCGTAGGGCGGATCGTGCACCGACGGATCGTCGATCGTCGCCGCCAGGAACTCGCGATCCATCGAGATCTGTGGCCCCCAGTCGGCGGTGGCGACGGCGGGATAGACGTTGAAGCCGGGCGAGCCGAGGCCGAGAGCGAAGAGCGATTGGTAGACGGGCACCGCGGCATGGGAGCAGCGCGCGTCGTTCCAGCGCAGGCTCCAGTTCTCCTCGACGTTCAGACTCGGCGCGCGCAGGGCGGCGATGGCGTAGTGCGCCAGCCCCTCGTCGTCCTCGAGCGCGGCGCCGACCCAGCTGGTGAATGCGTAGGCGACTCCCTCGGGCAAACCCTCGGGACGTACACGCGCCAGCCAGGCGTCGAGACGCGCCCGACGATCGTGCTCGGCCAGCCACTCGGCGCGCGCCGGCGGCAGCAGATTCGCGGTCTTCGACAGGTCGCCGAGCCACGACGCCCAGGTGGCGTACACCTCGTTCAGGTACTCGCCGGCCCAGGCGCCGCGGTCGAGCGCCGGCACCAGCGCGTCGGCGCCCGGCCAGGCGCGCACCGGCTCGACCTCGCCGAAGCTCTGATGCTCTGTGTCGTGGGCGCGATTCAGCAGATCGACGACGCGATACTTGCGCGCCATCGCGCCGCGGAAGCTGCGCAGCGCGGGCTCGGAGTAGTCGTAGGCGGTGATCGGCTTCGACGAGTTCGAGTAGATCCCCTCGTTGCCCAGCTGCACGGCAACGATCGGTCCGTGCGGCTGACGGAAGGGCTCGATCACCTCGCGCCGCACCGCCTCCAGCCAGGCCTTCGACGCCGCCCGAAACGCATCCGAGAGCGGCGAGGGCATCTCGAGCCCCTGCTCGGTCTCGGCCGCGCCGGCGGCGCCGATCGACGCCGCAAAGCGCGGGTCGTGGCTCGGGCTCACCGAGTCGGGCAGGCCGCCGAGCTGGATCTCGCCGTGGACGAACGGCCCCGGCTTGACCAGCGCCAGCAGCCCGGCCTCGGCGACGAGGCGCAGAAATCCGACCAGGTCGCGGTTGTCGTCGCCGTGGCTCGCGAGGTCTTGGGTGTCGAAGACGAAGCGGCCGCCCGGCGGCGCCGCCGGATCGGGCGCCTCGGCGGCCCTGTCATCCGTGCTGTCGTCCGCGCTGTCGGCGACCAGGTGATGCCGCCATGGCACATAGAGTGTCACCACCTCGACACCGACCTCACACAGGCGCGCCAGCTTTGGCGCCCACAGCGCGGGTGTGTCGCGGTAGTACGGATAGTCGCCGGCGAGGAAAAGCCGGGGGCGGCCGTCCCGATGCAGGACTCCGCCGCGGAGCTCGTTCGAGTGCGTCATGCCGCGGACGACTCCACGAGAATCTTCATCGCGCCGTAGCCGGCGTCGACAGCACCGTCGGCGACCAGCAGACCGAACGCCTCGTCGTGGCGATCGAGGCTAAAGCGATGGGTGATCAGATCGTCGAGCGGCAGCGCATCGGCGAGGTCGATCGCCGACGGGAAGATCGGCGCGTTGTAGTCACCGGCGCCAACGATCGAGATGCCGTTGTTCACCAGGTAGAGCGGCTTGATCGCCGGCTGGTAGCCGGCGTTGAAGCCCATCAGGACGATCGTGCCGCCCTTCGACACCAGGTCGATCGACTCCTGCAGCAGCACGCCGGTGGTGTCGATCACGACCCGCGGCTTGCGGCCGGCGTTGGCGGCGATCGCCGCCTCCACCGTCGGCTCGCTCGAGGCGTCGACGACGCGCTCGAAGCGGCTGCGCGCGAAGTCGACGCGGAACGGGTCGGCCTCCACCAGGGTCACGCGCAGCGCGGCGCGCTCGGCGAGCATGGCGAAGATGACACCGATCGGTCCACCGCCGAGCACCACGACGTCGTCCTCGGCGCGCAGGTCGGCGGCGTGCGCGTTGTTCAGCACACAGGCCAGCGGCTCGACGAAGACCGCGCGATCGAAGCTCATCGAGTCTGGGATCTTGTAAAGGAAGCGCTCGGCGAGCACGGCGCGGTCGGCCATCGTGCCGTCGCGGTCGACGCCGACCTCGGTGCCGACCTTGTGGTCACAGTGGTTGAAGGCACCGCGACGGCAGAAGCCGCAGGTGCCGCAGTAGAGCGTCGGATTGACGATCACCCGGTCGCCGGCGCGCAAATCGCGCACATCAGGCCCGGTGGCCTCGACGACGCCGACCGACTCGTGGCCGAGGATCACACCCGGCGCGGCCGGGAAGTTGCCGAGGTAGATGTTGCGGTCGGTACCGCAGATGCCCGTCGAGTGGACGCGCAGGACGACGTCGTCCCCCTGCACGGTGGTTGGCTCGGGGCGTTCTTCGAGGGCGAGGGACCGGAGTCCCTTGAAAATCACGGCTTTCATGGCTGCAAAGCTCCTTCGAGCGATCTCTTGTTGAAGGCTGGGGTCTTGAAGGCTGGGGTGACGGACACACGGCGGGCCCACCGCCGGCACTCCGGCGGCACGACCCGTTGCCCGTGAGGCGCGGGGGCGATCAGGCGCCGAGCAGAGCCTCGACCCCGGCCGCCGACGGCGCCGGCCAGGCGATCTCGTCGAGCAGCGCGGCGTGCAGCTCGGGCGTCGACGCGGCGATGCACGATTGCTGGTTGGCCGCGTCGAGTCGCGTCAGGAGCATGTCGTCGAGGCTGTGGCCGTACGCGTCGGTGATCACCACGCCCGCCTTCTCCGCCACCAGCACTGCCGCGGCGATGTCGTACGGGAAGAGGTGCAAGACATGGCCGTTGCCGACGCGCTCGAACTCGGCGAGCAGCTCGGGACGATCCTTGAGCAGGCGGTTGCCGATGTCGACATAGGCGTCAAGCTGACCGGTGATCACGCGGGAGATCGAGTACGAGGCGCTGTTGAACACGAAAACGCCGCCGCGGTTGGCCGAGGCGTCGACCAGGTGGCCGTAGGCCTGCTGCATGAGCGCCATCGGGTGGCCGTTGAGCTCGAACGACCAGAACATGCGATCGAGCTTGCGTACCGCGCTGAGGTTCGGCATCGGTCCGGCGTAGCCGCGCGCCTCGAGGCCGTCGACCACACGATCGGCATAGAGGCTTGCACCGCTCTTGATCTCGCGCAGCAGCGCCCAGCGCACGTCGCCGAGCGTCGCCGACTCGTCGAAGGGCGCGGCGGCGATCGAGATGCAGGCCATTTCGAGGCCGGCGGCTGCAGGCCGGGTGCCGTCGATCGGGTCGACTAAGAGCAGCACCTCGGGACGGTCGGTCACCGCCCGCAGACTCTGATCCTCAGAGTAGAGCGCCACCGGTGCCTTGCGGTCGACGAGGAACTCCCACGTCGCCTGCTCGGCCACTTCGTCGATGTCGAACTGCGCGTCGCCACCGGGCGAGACCCCATGGACCTGGCGGTCCTTGAGCGTGCCCGGCGTCGACAGCACGGCGGCGCGAACGTGGTCGGCGAGCTCGAAGAGCAAAGTCTTCATCGACGAGCTGTTCATGGACGAGCTGGACAAAGCCTTCATCGCACGTCTCCCAGGCAACGCTCGAGCCGGTCGCAGATTTGCTCGGCCTGGTCTTCGCTGAGGATCAGCGGCGGACGAATCTTGAACACGTTGCCGTAGCCGTAGCGCGACGAGCGCAGAATCAGGCCATAGTCGCGCGCCTTCTTGACGATGCGATTGGTCAGCGCGACATCCGGACGGCCGTCCGCCTCGATGATTTCGGCGCCGATCATCAGGCCGACGCCGCGGACGTCGCCGATGAAGTCGAAGCGCTCCTCCATCCGCCGCATGCGGCGAAGGATGTAGTCGCCGACGACGCGCACGTTGTCGAGGAAGCCGGGACGTTCGAGGATCTCGAGCGTCTTCGCCGCCGCCGCGGAGGCGAGCACGTTGGAACCGTAGGTGAAGGAGTGGTGAGTGCCCGAGAGACCCTCGAACTTCTCTTCGCAGGCGATCGCCGCGACCTGGAAGCCGCTGCCGCCGAGGCCCTTGGCGAGGGTCATCATGTGCGGCTGGACGCCGAAGTAGTCGGCGGCGAACATCTCGCCGGTGCGGCCGAAGCCGGTTTGGATCTCGTCGAAGATGAGCACGATGCCGTGCTCGTCGCAGAGCTTCTTGAGCGCCTCGAAGTAGCCCGGCGGCGGCACGATGTTGCCGCCGTTGCCCGAAATCGGCTCGACCACCATGCAGGCGACCTTGCCGGAGCTGCCGAACTCGATGAAGTCGTGAATCCGCTCGACGCACAGCAGGCCGCAGGTCTCGGGCTCTTGGTTGTAGAAGCAGCGGTAGCAGTACGGGTCGGGCACGTGCAGCCCGCCCGGGAAGAGGTTCGGGAACGGCTCCTTGCGAAAGGCGTTGCCCGAAAGGCTCGTCATCATCATGGTCTGGCCGAGATGCGAGCGGAAGAAGGTGATCACATCGCGCCGGCCGGTGAAGTTCTGCGCGATCTTGATCGCACCCTCGTTGGCCACCGAGCCGCTCGACACCTTGGGATGAATGCGCGTCAGGTTGCTCGGCGTCACGTCGACCAGGCGACGCACCATCTCGTCGACCGGTCCGCTCTGGAAGCTGGACGTCACGTGGACGAGATTCTCCGCCTGCTTGCGGACCGCGTCGAGCACCTCGTGGTCCGAGTAGCCGAGGATCAGGTTGAAGGTAGCCGACGCGCAGTCGATGTACTCGTTGCCCTGCTGGTCGTAGAGGAACACGCCCTCGCCGCGGCTGGCGACCAGGTCGTCGACGTCGTAGTAGATGAGCTCGCGCCCGGGCAGGCCGGACGGAGCGTCGGACTCCGGAGGAGTCGCCAATGGTCTGGGGACTTCAAGCAGTGCTTCCATGGATGTCACCTCGTGCCGCTCACTGAGCAGCTCGTCTC
The DNA here is from genome assembly GCA_039194425.1 of Acidobacteriota bacterium. GTDB lineage: Bacteria > Acidobacteriota > Thermoanaerobaculia > Multivoradales > J023 > JAUIJL01. Next base: position 125,632 of record JBCCVZ010000022.1, read on the forward strand.
GAACGAGACGTCATACTTGCGCATTTCAATACATCTATCGAAACGGCCCTTCGACCCCTCTGGGGCCTCGGTCCGTCGCGGGGAAATCGATCGCGGACGTCGGCGCGACCCCGGTTGGGTTCGACTACGGCAGCGCCGCCGACGCCAGGACAATACAAATTGACTGGCTCTGAGTCAAATCTGTGTCCAAATATTCTCAAGGAATTTATCTGCCGATGACTCTGCTACAGACCCAGCCTCAGGCTCACACTGCCCGAAGCAGCTGAAACCCCTCGGTTTAGGCACGATTTCATCCCATGAACAACCAGGAGTTGGAATTCGCCTCTGTTAAATCTGGACAAAAACTATACAGACAAGCCAGCCCATTTGGCGGCCTGGGACTGATTCTCTGGCCATCGCACAGTGCCCGAGCACTCGCCTGCAACAGGGCGCGAGCGCGGACCGACTGTGATCTCATCGCGTTGCCAAGCAAGGACTCGCAAGCCCAGAAGAGCATCGTGTCGAGGAGACGGACCGTGTCTGTGAACAAGACTGTGTCAAAAAAGACTGTGTCCAAAAGGACTGTGTCTACGAGGAAGACCGTGTCTGTGAAGAAGACCTCCTTCAGGAGACCGAGACGATCGTGGTGCGTGGGACTCGCCTTCTTCGCATGGGGCCTGATGGCTGGTTGCGCCACCTCGGACGCGCCGGTGACCGCCCCGTCCGGCGCCGGCGGCCTGGCCGCCGTGCCACCGCTCGGCGATGCCCCGCAGCAGCTCGCGCCGCCGCGCGTCTGGACCTCGCCGGCGGGTCGCACGATCGTCGACGGGACCGTCGACGAGCTCGGCCATGTGCTGCCGCTCGATATTCGACGCGAGCGCGTGACGGTCGAAGGACGCGCGAGCCCCGCACCGCTCGGTGCCGCGGCCATCGAGCGCCTCGCAGGCGCCGGCCCGTTCGCAGAGACCCGCCTCGGTCCCGACGACGGCCACAGCGAGAACGAGACCTCGATCGATGCCGACGGAGCGACCGTCGTCGCCGGCTGGAACCAGTTCACCGACAGCTCGGTGGTGATGGGCGTCGGCCGCTCGGCCGACGGCGGCGACACGTGGAGCTGGCAAACCTTCGACGGACACTCTGCGATGAGCGATCCGGTGGTGGTGGCCGCGGGCGGCGGACGGTGGTACTTCGCCTACATCGCGCGCGGCGGCGCCACCGGCGGAGACTTCGATGTCTTCGTCCGGCGCTCGCTCGACGACGGCGTCACCTGGCAGGCACCGGTCGCCGTCACCGCCAATGCAACCTTCGATGACAAGCCGTGGATGCATGCTCGCGGTGACGAGGTCTTGGTCGCGTGGGCCGACTTCTCCTTCTCCCCCGCCAAGGTCCGCGCCGCCCGCTCGCTCGACGGTGGCCTCACCTTCGGTGCCGACACGGTGCTCGCCGACAACTCGGTCGGTGGCAACGGCGCCTCCGCCTTCATCGCGCCCGACGGCGCCTACCACGTCGTCTGGCGCGACAGCTTCCAGGAGTCTCTCTGGATCTCGAGCTCGACCAACCAGGGGACCACCTGGTCGGCCGACACCGCCTTCGCGTCGATGAGCCCGCTACCGACGCCGATGCCCGCCGGCTACCGCATCGTCAATCTTCCGAGCCTCACCGCCGGCGCCGACGGACGGATGGTAGTGGCGTGGAACGATCGAGTCTTCGGCGACGCCGACATCGTCGCCGTCCACTCGAGCGACGGCGGTGACACCTGGAGCGCGCCGGTGCGTGTGGTCGACGACGCCAGCGGCCGCGCCCAGTTCTTCCCCTGGCTCGACCTCGCGCCCAACGGCGACGTCCACGCCGTCTGGTACGACCAGCGCCACGACGGCAGCAGCCTCGACGTCTACCTCTCCTCCTCCACCGACGGCGGCGCCACCTGGGGCCCCGACGTCCGCGTCACCGGCGCCTCCTTCGTCCCTGTCCTGCCCAGCGAGCCCGGCGCCGCCGCCTTCATCGGCGACTACAACGGCATCGCCGCCACCGCCACCCGCGTCCTTCCCTTCTACCAAGACGCCCGCGGCGGCACCCAAGACGTCTGGGTCGCCGTCGTCCCCACCGGCGGCATCTTCGCCGATGGCTTCGAGTCCGGCGACACCGGTCGCTGGAGCTCCGTCGGTCGCTGAGGACCAGCACATCACCGAGCGGCACGATCGTCGCCGCTCGAGCACGCTCAGCCCTCGATGCCCTCAGGCCGGTGAAGTCCGCGCGGCATGGACCGACGGAATATCCCACACCTCCGCGATTCGCCCGTCGACCATTCGCCAAACGACGACGACGTCCGATTCGATCTGGCGACCCTTCAGCACCATCCTTTGGACTCGATGGACCACGACCAGTTCGTCTCCGACCGCGGTGACGGATACCGGGTTGACCTCGAACGCTTCGCCGGCCAGTGCCGCCAGCTTCTCGAAGAAGGATTGGATTCCACTGGCGCCGACGTAGTCGCCCTGGAGATCAGGCAGGAGGGGGTTGAACAAATGAAAGACGACATCCTCGGCGAAGAGGTCTGCGCAACCCGCGAGGTTTTCCGGATCGAATCGCTCCAAGAGCGCGATGTTCGGGTGGATTTCGCTCATTGGCTGTGTCCCGTTTGCCGACCGCCTCGGCCTGTCGCTGGATCTCGAAGTCGGGCGGTCGTGCCGTCGTTCCGGAGACTCACGCTGTGCTCAGGTTCGGTGCCTCAATCACTGAAGTGCGCGAGGCCTTCGCTCCGAGTCTACTTCGATCGGAAGTAGGCCCAGAAACTGGTGAGGATGGCCGCGGACGACACCAACGTCATCACCGTTCCCGGAACGAACCGGACGAAGCCTCCAAGGTCCATGAAGACGAAGTAGCCGACATCTGCGAGACCACCGACCAAGGCAGCGAGAAAGATGGCTGGGGTCGATCGACGCCAGATGAAGACCGCGCAGACGGTCGTCACGACTCCGATCCAGAGGAGATTGAAGCCGTGCTGGTTGATCACGGCGCCGACAGCTGCCGGATAGGCCATTTCCAGCGACTCCGGATCGACGGCATCGGCAATGCCGGCCACTGCCTGGGCCGTCTCCTGGGCCAGGGTCATGACGCCGGCGAGGACGTGGACCAGGCCCCAGACGACCCAGAGGACGGCGGAGATCCGCAGGAGAAGAGTGTGGGCTGGGCGTTCGGTGTCGGTCATGTTCGTGGCTCCTTGGTTCGTCTGTGGTCTTGCTGCCTCTGATTTGCAACCCCGACAGTTGCTAAATGGGGCAAAAAAGAGCTACTCGTGCGGCGCGCACTGCAGTGCCGACACGATGCGATGTCGTACCTGCCGATCCATGCCGGCGACTGTCACGGACTCGAGCTTGGCCAGCAGCGCTTCCTCGGCGTCGGCGAAGAGCTCGTTGACGAAGTCGGCCAGAATCGGGGCGATTTTTCCCGAGCAGTCGTCCGAGAACGCCGGCATCAGCCTCGTGTCCTCGGCGACCGCCTCGAAGACTTGTCGCAGGTTGATCGAACCAGCGCTTCGCGCCAGCACGCTACCGCCTCCGACTCCCCGTCGAGTCTCCACGAGCCCCGCCTTCTGGAGCTTCGCCAAGACTCGCCGGAGCACCACGGGGCTGGTGCCATAGGTCCCGGCGAGAACATCCGACGTCAGCGCCTCCCCGCGACGCGATGCGAGAAAGCCCATGATGTGCAGCGCCATCGGCAGTTGACTGTTCACCCCACAATTGTAACCAGAGCAGTTTCAATTAACAACAGGCGTGTCGAGACCATCTCTCCCGGACTGCTTCGGCACCACGAACCGCCCATAGACGACCAAACCAGAGCCGCCGCTCAGGGCGGAGCCCAGGCCGCGAGGTCGCCCGACTCGAAGCCGTCCGCGAAGAGCAGGCTCACGCCCCATTCGTGAGCGCCGCGGTCGGGCTCGGCGTCGCGCGGCAGACCGCCGATCGCCTCGGGGCTCGACCAGGTCGGATGGCCGCTGTTCACCGTCGCGGCGGCGCCGCTGCCTGGCCGCAGGTCGCCGGCCGTGGTGAAGCCGGGATCGATCTCGCTCGACTGGCCGTCGAACCCGCTGACGGCGCGCCAGTCGAGCAGCGAACCCATGCCGTCGGCCCATTCAGCGCCCGGCGCAGCGGGATGGAAGCAAAGGTTGTGGTCGATGTCGACGTAGGCGCCGACCGGCAGATCGGTGTCGAGGCAGTTGAACGACGCGCTGCTGCCGGCGTAGTGCACCGCGTTGCTCGCCAGCACGTGATCGCTGCCTTCACCGTTGAGGCGGATCGCGGTGCCGCTGCTGGCTGCTCCTAAGTAGATCGAGTTGTTGCGGACCACGACGGCATCCATCGGCAGATCGTTCGGCGCCCGCGACCGATCCGGCGCGGAGATGGCCCGGGTGGCGAAGGAGTTCTCTTGGATGATGACGTTGTTCTCGATCACGCAGTCTTCGCAGCTGGCCACACCGATGCCGACGCCGCCCACGTTGCGCACCACGTTGCCCCGGATGGTGACGCCGACAAACGACTCAGCCTCGGAGTAGCCGGGATCGACGGCGATGCCCCAGCAGCCCGGACCGGCCAGGCCGACGTCCTCCCAGACCTCGTTGCCCTCGATCAGCAGGTTGGTGTGGTCGCCGTGGACGACCAGCGAGACCCCGCGGCAGATCCCCTGGTCATCCAGGTCCGATCGGTAGAGGCGATTACCGACGACCCGCATGCCGTCGGACGGTGTGCCCTGCGAGCCGCTGAGATAGATGTTGTGGTCGAAGACTTCCAGGCTGCCGTTGCCCTCGAAGTACGAGTCGAGAATCTGGCTGCCGTTCGACGCGCCGAGCCAGCCCTGGCTCTCATTGTGGAGGATCGACGAGCGCTCGAGCACGATGCGCTCGTTGCGGCCGTCGCACTCGGGATCGGCGCTGCACGGGTTGGACGCCGCCACGTAGACGCCGAGCCGGAAGCCCGAGACTGAGACGTCGCGGAGGGTCACGTCGTCAATGTCGTTCTGGACGAAAAACCCGTTGCCCGAGCCGCTGGTGCTGCGGACATCGAGGCTCTCGAAGACATACCCCTCTTCGTGCTCGGCATCACCGCCGTCGGCGAACGAGAAGCCGTGCGTGCCGTCGAGGCGATGGACGATCGGCCGCGGGGCGTCCACATTGCCCCAGCTCGGCACGTAGGCGCCGACGACGCACGGAGTCACGGCTCGGCAATCGCGGTTGACCCAGCGGGAGCCGACTCCCGCGACGTCCCACGCGCCGCCGCGGCAGAAGCGAATCGCGTCGCCAGGACTCAGGCTGCCGAAGGCACTCCGTGCCCGCTCGTAGCTCCGCCAGGGCTGCACCTCGCTTCCCGAATCGTCGTCGTCGCCCGGCACGCAGCCGGCCGCGGCGCCGGTAGCGCATTCGCACACGAAGAAGTCGGCCGCGGAGAGCGGGGCCTGTGCCCACCCGAGGCTCAGCAGGACGAGCAGGGTGAGCCGGACGATGGGAAGCAGTGCGAAGGGTCGTGGGCGATGCATCGGGAGTCCTTTCGTCTCGAGCGCGTCCGCGGTCACGGGCCGTCCGCCGACCAGGCCGAGGTGTCTCCCGACTCGAAGCCGTCGCGGAACAGGCTCTCGCTGTACAGCAGGTTCACTCCGCCCGTGCCTTCGGCCGATCCGATGGTCTCGCCGGGCACACCGATCGCGAGGTCGACAGCGCCGCGCCCGGCGAATCGGCCGACAGCGAGAGCGGAGCCGAACTCGTCGCCGTCCTCGGACGGATCGATGGTCTGAATCCAGATCTGCGCGCCGGCGGCGACGAGACCGGTTCCCCGCTCGCCGGGAATCACATGGACGAGCCCGGCCATGTTGAACGGGCCAAGGTCTTCCAGCGGCGCAGCGGCGACCAGGTCGTCGACCCCGTCGGCGTCGAAGTCCCCGGCCGCCAGGGCAAAACCGAACCTCTCGTTCAGGCCCTCGGCCTCCGGCGGGAAGTCGTCTTGTGTCCAGAGCTGGTGCTCGCCGCTGACGAAGTTGAGCACGTTGACCGCGCCGATGCTTCCGACAGGAGGTGCCTCGCGATCCTCGTCGGGTACGCCGACGGCCAGTTCGTCGAACCCGTCGCCGTCGAAGTCCCCGGCCGCCAGCGCGCTGCCGAAGCGATCGAAGTCCTCCGCGGCCCCAGGAACGTCGGTCGAGTCCTGGTGCCACAGGGAGTCCAGAATCAGGCCGTCGACGTCGGAGATCAGGACCACGGCGCCGGCCTGATCGTGCCCCGCGACGTCGCGCCGGGGCGCACCGACGGCCAGCTCGTCGCCCAAGAAGCCGACGAAGTCGCCGACCGCCAGCGAGGCGCCCAGGTTCTCGCCGACCTGAGCGGGGCCAGGCAGCTCGATGCCGCGACGCAGCGACGTGGTTCCGAGGGTCTCGAGGCCGTCGATCGAACCGTAGAGGACGTGCACCATGCCGCCGTTCTCGACGGTCGAGACATTCTCGCCGGGGACACCGACCACCAGATCGTCGACCCCGTCGTTGTCGAGATCACCGACGGCGAGCGCGCCGCCGAAGAGGTCGCCGGTCTCGAGAGCGGTGGTGAGGTCGCCTAGATCTTGGTGCAAGAACTGATCGCCGTCGCCACTCAGGCCGCCGGGACCGCCGTAGATCACGTTCACGGCGCCCGCGTTGAGCACGCCGTCGACGTCCTCGAACGGCACCCCCACCGCCAGGTCGTCGCAGCCATCGTCGTCGAAATCGCCCGCGGCGAGAACGCTGCCGAACCGATCGTCCGGCTCGGCCTGATCGTCGATCACCGGACTGTTCTGTCCCCAGGTCAAATCGCCCTCGGCGGTGATGCCATCGGGGCCACCCTGCAGAACGAGGACACGCCCGGCGTCGTCGCCCTGCACAAGATCTTCGAACGGCATGCCGATCGCCAGATCGTCGAAGCCGTCGCAGTCGAAGTCGCCGGCCGCCACGGCCTGGCCCATCGCGGCCCCGGCCTCCAGGCCGACCCCGATTCCCGGCGAGTCTTGGCTCCAGAATTGGGTCCCTGTCGGACCGAGCTGGGCACCGGCCGAGCCGGCGGTGAGAAGGAACGCGAGAGAACAAGCGAAAGGACGAGCGAGTCGCGAGAGGCTGGTGAGGGGCCCGAGGTGTCGAATCCGCATGATGGGGTCTCCTGGCTCGTGCGCATCTGTCGATGTGCCGATGATTTGATTCGCAGGTCCATCGCGCGACCCGCGAAGTCGCGTTCCGACAATGGCTCTGGACCGCCGCAGAGGCCCGATGGCAGGCCAAGGAATGGCTTAGGATGAGCTGAGGGACGCCGACCATGCCAAGACTCCAGCAGCTTTTCACCGTCGGCGACTGGACCGTCGAGCCCGATCTGCTCGAGGTGCGTCGCGGCTCGACGAGCCGCCGACTCGAGCCGAAAGTGATGGCTCTGTTGGTGTGCCTCGCGGCGCGCGCGCCGCAGGTGGTGTCTCGCGGCGAGATCCTCGAGGAGGTCTGGGAAGGGCGGGCGGTCGTCGACGAGACCGTGACCCGCGCCGTGTCGCTACTGCGCCAGGCGTTCGGCGACGCGGCACAGAATCCGACCTACATCGAGACGATCCCGACCAAGGGCTACCGCCTCCTGGTCGCGGTCGCGACGCCGGCCGAAGCCGCCCCGCTGCGGTTCGACGCAGACCGCGGACACGGCGAGGTCGACGCCGAAACCGAGACTCGCGACGGCGTGGCCCAGGATGCTGAGGACGAACGGGCCGAGCACCGCACAGAACACCGAGACGCCGAGCATCAAGAGACCAAGCAGCCTCGTGCCTCCAGGTCGAGTGTTTCGCGACGATCCGTCGCGGTCGCGGCCTTGGTCGCCAGTCTCTTGGCCCTCGGCCTCGTCGCCACCTTGCGGCCGACCAGCGACGCCACGTCTCCGACCTTGCCCCTCCTTCAGGGCGACGGATCCGCCGGCGACCGTGCAGCGATCGCGGTCCTGCCGTTCACCGCCGCTCCCGACGACGCGATGCTCGCCGACGGACTGACCGACGAGATCATCCATCTCCTGTCGCGCATGGCGGACCTGCGGGTGGTCTCGCGCACGTCGTCGATGCGCTTTCGCGACTCGACGCTGCCGGTGGCGGAGATCGCCCGCACGCTGCGGGTCGACTATCTCCTCGAGGGCTCCGTCCTGGCCACCGACGGCCGCGTGCGGATCCACGCCCAGCTGGTACGCCCGGCCGACGACGAAACCTTGCTCTCCGAGCGCTATGAGCATGAGCTCGTCGACGTGCTGACCCTACAGCGCGACGTGGCGCGCGACGTGGCGCAAGAGATACGCGTTCCCCTCGACTCGGACGGTTGGCTGCGCAGTGGCGCCGCGGGCTCCGTCGACCCGGAGGCCTACCGGCTCTACCTGCGCGCCTCGTCGCTGCTCAAGGATCGGCGAGACATGGGCCTCGCCGTCTCACTCTTCGAGCGCTCGGTCGCTCTGGACCCCGAGTTCTCGCTGGCCTGGGCCGGGCTGGCCGAAGCAGAGCTCCTCGGCGTGCAGTATCTGTCACGCCCGCGGGGCCACGAGAGGGCCGCTCGCGCCCTCGGCGAGGCCCTCGCTCTCGACGATCGGCTGGCCCGGGCACACAGCGCGATGGGTCTCCTGCTGCTCTCGCGCGACCAGGACTGGGACGCATCAGAGCGCAGCTTCGAGCGGGCGATCGAGCTCGCACCGAGCGACTCGACGGCCTACCAGTGGACCTCGGAGCTGCTGTCGCTGGCCGGGCGCCACAATGAAGCGCTGGCGGCAGTGGAAGTCGCGCTCGACCTCGATCCACTGTCACCGCTGGTGCACGCCGCGGCCGGGCAACGACTCGCCGCGGCCGAGCGCTATGAGGACGCCGAGCGCCGCCTGCTGGCCGCCGAAGAGCTCGGCGCCCGCTTCCCCTGGCATCTGCGCGAGCTCGCCCTCGTCCGCATGCGCCTCGGCGACGAGGACGGTGCGATCGATGCCCGGCGGCGCCAGATGCGACGCAAAGACTTTTCCGAAGTCGAGCTCGACGCCTTCGAGCAAGCCGTCGCCGACGAAGGCATGCGCGGCTTCTGGCGCTGGTTTCGAGCGTACCTCGACGCCTCCGACGATCGCTACCCGATGCGCCGCGCCGAAGCCGCCGCCGCGCTCGGGCTCGACGACGAGGCGCTCACCTGGCTCGAGTCGACGCTCGACGCCGACCAGGACCTGTGGTTCCTGCATGCACAGCGCAGCCCCGCGTTCGATGCGCTCCGACACGACGAGCGGTACCTCGCGCTGGTGGCGGGCTACCCGCTGTGGGCGCCATCGTCGCCGTCGCCCTGACTCCGTCCCGCGTCCTCGACCGATGCGCCGAGCGAGCAGACGATCCTGAGCGCTCGACCTCTGTCAGGCTCCGACCGAGCCTGCTGAAGACTCCAATCGATCGTGCAGCCACGCCTTGGCCAGGCGAAGATCGCGGTGCACCGTGGCGCGCGAGATCTCGAGCACCGTGGCGACCTCGTCGTAGGTGAGCCCGCCGAAGTAGACGAGCTCGACGGCCTGAGACTTGCGGTCGTCGAGCTCCGCCAGGTCGCGCAGCGCCCGATCCAGCGCGAGCAGGTCCGTGGCCGGTTCGAGGCGCGCCACGTGGACCTCGTCGAGCGGGACGCGTCGGGCCGACCCGCCGCGCTTGACCCGCGCCTTCGCGCGGCTGCGATCGACCAGGATGCGTCGCATCACCCGTGCGGCGACGGCGAGAAAATGCGCGCGGTCGTTCCACGAGACGTCGGCGTCGACGAGCCGAAGATACGCCTCGTGCACCAAGTCGGTGGCGCTCAGCGTCTGCCCCGGCTGCTCGTCCTTGATCTGGGCCTGAGCGATTCTCCGCAGCTCGCGGTACAGCCTGGGCATCAGGAGCTCGAGTGCTCCCTCCTCGCCGGCCCGCCAGTCGAGCAAGAGGTCGGTCACCGACGGATCGGACCGTGGCATCTGCGTCGTCATCGAGCGCGCTCCTCGGTGCGGGCGTTACGATGGAACCGGCCGCAAGATACCGCGAGTCGATCGCGAGCGGCAACGGAAGACCGCGGGCGGAGACTCGACGATGGGCAGACGAGCGGATTGGGCACGGGTGGAAGAGCTGTTCTTCGAGGCGGAAGCCTTACCCAAGGAGGCTCGGAGCCGGTTCCTCGACCGATCCTGCCTCGACGAGCCCGACCTCCGTCTTCAGGTCGAGCGTCTCCTCGCCGCCGCCGACCTCGTGGACGGCGATCGTGACGACGGCGCGCCCGACGGCGATCGGATCGAACGCATCGTGCAGCGCGCCGTCGATGCGAGAACCGAGGCCGACGCCGCAGAGGCTTCCGCCACGGCAGCCGACCCGATCGATCGTGTGGGTCCGTTTCGCATCCTCGAGCTGCTCGGAGAGGGTGGCATGGGTTCTGTCTACCTGGCAGAGCGGGCCGATGGCGCCTTCGACCAAAAGGTGGCGATCAAGGTCGTCAAGCAGGGGCTCTTCGGCCGGCATGTCGAACGACGATTCGAGCGAGAGCGGCAGATCCTCGCCCGCCTCGAGCATCCTGCGGTCGCGCGGCTCCTCGACGGCGGCACCACGGTCGCCGGTCAGCCCTACCTGGTGATGGAGTTCGTGGACGGCGAGCCGATCGACACCTACTGCGATCGACACCGACTGCCGATCTCGGCCCGCCTCGAGCTCTTCCGCACAGTGTGTCTCGCAGTGCAGGTCGCGCACCGCAACCTGGTCGTCCATCGCGATCTCAAGCCGTCCAACATCCTGGTCACCGCGGATGGCCGACCCAAGCTCCTCGACTTCGGCATCTCGAAGCTGGTGGAAGGCGACGAAGAGCCGGCCGGAACGGCGCTGACCTATCTTGGGCAGCGCGTTCTGACGCCGGAGTACGCCAGTCCGGAGCAGGTCCGCGGCGAGCCGATCACGACGGCGGTGGACGTCTACGCGCTCGGTCTCCTGCTGCATCGGCTGCTCACCGGCGACCGGCCGTACCCGCTGCCCGAGAGTCGGGGCGAGGAGCTCCGCAAGGCGATCTGTGACACCCCCGCAGAACGACCCAGCGCGACCACGGCGCGTCTGGCGACCACCGCGCCGTCACTGGCCGAGGCGGCCGCGGCGGCGCGTGCCACCGAGCCGCGCAGACTGCGCCGGCGGCTCACGGGAGATCTCGATCACATCGTCTCGAAGGCGCTGCGCAAGGAGCCCGGCGAGCGCTACGCCACCGTCGAGCTCTTTGCCGCCGACATCGGTCGTCATCTCGACGGGCTGCCGGTCGAGGCACGGCGCGGGGGCTGGCGCTACCGCGCGGGACGCTTCCTCGCGCGTCACCGAGCGGGCGTTGCGGCCGTGGCCGCGGTGGTCGTGGCGCTGGCCGTCGGGTGGTTCGGCCAGGTTCGCGAGGCCGAGCGGGCGAACCAAGAGGCTCAGCGGGCCAACGCCGAAGCCATGGCGACCGCCGAAGTCGCCGATTTCCTGGTCGGGCTCTTCGACGCCGCCGATCCGACCCTGACTCGAGAGCAGATCACCGCCCGCCAGCTGCTCGACCGCGGCGTCGAACGCATCGAAGACGAGCTCGCCGACCAGCCGCTGGTCCAGGCCCGCCTGATGAGCACGCTCGGCCGCGTCTACCACAACGACGGTGCATTCGCCGCTGCCGAACCGCTGTTCGCCGGCGCGCTCGAGCTCCGGCAGCGCCATCTGCCGAGCGGCCATCCGGACATCGCGACGGCCCACCTCGACCTCGCCGACGATCTGCGGGTCCAGAACCGACTCGACGAGGCGATGCCCCACTATCGGCAGGCGCTCGCCCTGCGTCGCGAGAGCTTCGGCGAGGAGTCGCTGGAGGTCGCCCAGGTGCTCAACAACATGGCGCTCGGTCTGATGCGCGCGGCGGATTACGAGCGCGCCGCCGACTTCCTCCAACGGTCGATCGAGATCCGGCGCCGACACCTCGGCGAGCACATGCTGATCGCCCAGAGCCTGCACAACCTGACGCTGATCGGCATTCACCGCGGGGACTATCGAGCCGCCGCTGCCGCCGGCCTGGAGGCCATCGAGCAAAAGAGACGCCTCCTGGCGCCCGACGACCCGTCCTTGGGCCGCACCCTGTTCGAACGCGCCTATGCCCTGCGCAAGCTCGGGGATCTCGCCGCGGCCGAGGGTCACCTGGTCGAGTCGCTCGAGCTGCTCCGCAAGGCGTGGGACGAATCGCACGTCGCGGTCCTCGCGGCGCGGGGCGATCTCGCCTACCTCCGCCACCTCGTCGGCGATCAAGAGGCCGCGGAGGTCGAGCAGCGGGCGGTGCTCGAGCTCAAGCGCCAACACCTCGGCCCCGAGCATCGCGAGGTGGCCTTCACCCTGCACTCTCTCGGCCAACAGCTGGTCGATCGCGGCGACGTCGAGAAGGCCGAGACTGTCCTGCGCCGCTCGCTTGAGCTGCGCCTGCGGATCTACCCCGCGAGCCACCCGAACGTCGCATCCGGCCGCCACGAGCTCGGCTCGCTGCTCCTGGCTCGAGGGCGGATCGACGACGCCGAGCCGCTACTCCGGGAGGCCCTGGCGGTCCGGCGCCAAGCCTTGACGCCGACCCATCCCCGCCTCGCCGACTCCCTCCTCGCAGTCGCGGATCTGCTGCTCGCCCGGCAAGACTCGCACGCCGCGCATCCGCTCGCCGAGGAGGCTCTGTCGATCCTGGCCGCGGCCTTGCCCACCGACCATCCGCGGGTCGCGGCGGCGCGTGCAGTGCTCGCCGCAAGCTCTGGCGACGACAAGGTCTCAGCGTCTCCCCCGGCCTGACCTGAACGCTGCGACGAGCCCGCGCGGCGACGTCGCGATCACCGCGCGCAGAATCGATCTCGCCGCGATGAGACTGCTCCCTCCGATTCGGCGCTACCGGGTTGACCATGCCCCCGTCGACTGACGCCGCATCGGACCGACCCAGGAGAGCCTCGTCATGCCCGTTGGATCCATCGCCCCTCATTCGATCACCCGATCCTTCTTCGTCCCCGCCCTGTTCCTCACGATCCTGCTGACTGCTCAGCCCTTGTTCGCCGCGCCCGGCGATCTCGACTGCAGTTTCGGCAACGGCGGCACCATCATCCACGACCTCGGATCGATCGAGGCCGCTCTCGACGCCCGGCGACAGAGCGACGGCAAGATCGTAACGCTCGGCAGCGCGCCCGGCGCACTCCGCCTGACTCGATTCCTCGAGGACGGCACGCTCGACTCGACCTTCGGCGAGAGCGGCACGATGGTGCATCTCTTCGCCGGCCTCGGAGGCGCGAGCAGTCTCGCGGTCGACAGCATGGATCGCATCGTCGTCGGCGGCGCGATCACCGTGCCCGACGGCGCCGACTCCGATCAAGAAGCCTTCGTCGTCCGCTTCACCGCCAACGGAATGATCGATCCGGCCTTCGGCGGCGGCGCCGGCTGGACCAGTTTCGACTACACGACCGCGACGGCTAGCGGCGGCACCGAAGCGGCGGCGGTCGTGGTGGTCGACGACGCCGATCGACCCGTCGTCGGCGGCTCGCCCGACGCCAATGGTCCCGTCCTCAATCCCAGTGACGCCAACCTGGCGGTTGCCCGACTCGACACGGCAGGCGCGCTCGACCCGACCTTCGACGGCGACGGCATCGCCCTCGCCAGCAGCGCGGGCGTCACCGACGACATCCTGCGCTCCCTGGCCATCGATGCGCAGGGCCGCATCGTGGCGGTCGGTACGACGGGGAATCTGCCCGCGCCGCGCGACACCATACTCGCCCGCTGGACCGCGGCGGGCGTTCTCGACTCCAGCTTCGACGCCGACGGCCTGCAGATCCTCGACCTGAGCGAGAATGGCAGCGACGATCGCGGAGTCGATGTCGGCTTCGACTCGACCGGCGCGATTCTCGCCCTCGGCGCGTCGCCCACCCCGGCGGTGGCTCGGCTCACCGACACCGGCGCGCTCGACCCGGGCTTCGCCGGCGACGGCATCGTGCAGCAGAGCTTTCTCGGCAGCCAGGACGTCACCGAGCGCCTGCGCGTTCAGAGCGACGACAAGATCCTGATTTCGGGCTGGCCTGTCGTCGCCGGTCGCTTCCATTTCGCGGTGATGCGCCTGACCGCGGCGGGCACGCTCGATACGACCTGGGCCAGCCCCGACGGAGTCGCGACGACGATCATCGGCTTCACCAGCCGAGCCAATGCGGCCATCCTCCAGCCCGACCAGAAGATCCTCCTCCTCGGCAGCGTCGACAACAACACGGATCTTGCGATGGCCCGCTATCTCAACGACGGGCAGCCCAACGGGCCTCCGACGACGATCGAAATCCTGAGCGACACGCCCGATCCGTCGCTCGTCATCGAGACGGTGACCGTGACCTACTCCGTCACCTCGGCGGCCGGCTCGCCGTCCGGCACCGTCGAGGTCCGCGACGGTGACATCACCGGCTGTACCGGCACCGTCGCCGACGGTTCGTGTAGCTTGGCGTGGCCCATTGTCCAGGGCGTTCGCACGCTGACCGCCCGCTTCGTCGGCGGTGGCGGCTTTTGCCCCAGCACCGACACCGAGACCCATACAGTCCTCGTGCCGACCGCAACGTCGTTCGAGTTCTTCCTGCCGATCGCGTCGGTGGTCGGCGAGCCGGTCACCGTCGGCGTCGCGGTCGATCCACTCAATGTCGGCGGAGTCGGGCCGGTGACCGGGACGGTGACGATCGACGACGGGGCCGGCGCCAGTTGCCTCGGTGTCCTGGCCGGCGGCGCGGCGAGCTGCCAGCTGACGCCGACGGTCGCGGGCACCCGTCAGTGGACCGCGACGTTCCCAGGCTCCAGCGGCTTCGCGGCGAGCACCCAGACCGCGTCGCGCACCATCTCCCCCGCCGCGACGGTGACCTCGATCGTCGCCGACGATCCCGATCCCTCACTCCTACTCGATCCGTTCGAGGTCCAGGTCGCGGTGGCGGTGGCGGCGCCCGGCGCCGGAACAGCCACTGGCGACGTGCACGTTGAAGACGGCGCCGGAGCCTCCTGTGTCGCCGCGCTTTCTTCCGGCGTCGGCTCGTGCCTGTTGACTCCGACCATGGTCGGCCAGCGCGATCTCACCGCGGTCTATCCGGGAGACGGCAACTTCGCGGTGAGCCAGACCACGGAGCCCCACCTGGTGACCGACGGAGTCGCGCCGCAAGTCGTCGCGACCGCGGCGCTGCCGGGCACGCCATTCGACGCGTGCGACACCCTGCGCTCCGTGGTGAGTGGCCTCCAGGTCACATACAGCGAACCGGTCGCGGGAGCCGATCAGATCGGCAGCTACCGGGTGCTCGCTGCGGGGCCCGACGCTGACCTCTCGACCGCCTCGTGTGACCCGGTCGCCGGCGACGACCTCGAGTCGACCGTCACGTCGGCGAACTCCGACGCCGATCCCTCGACACCCACCGTCACGCTCCAGCTCGCCCAGCCGCTGCCGACCGGCCTGGCGCGGGTCATCGTCTGCGAAACCGTCGAAGATCTCGGCACGCTGGCGCTCGACGGGGACGGCGACGGAGTCGGCGGCGACCCCTTCGTCGTGACCTTCCGGATCGACCCGGCCAACCTCTTCGCCAACGGCGACTTCGACCTCTGCCCGGCAACTCAGGCGCCGTGGATCGAGAGTGTCACGCCGCCGGACTCCGTGCTGGTGAGCGCCACCGAGGATGCCGACTCGTCGAGCCTCTCGGGATCGGTCCAGATCGTCTCGATGAGCGCGGCACCCACCGCGCTCGCCCAGTGCGTCGAGGTCGATCCGTCGACTCCTCGCCTCGGTCTGAGCCTCGCGGCACGCCTCGACGCGGTGGGCGGCGCGACCACCACGCTCGAAGCGGCCTGCGACTTCTTCGACCTGGCGAGCTGTGCCGGGGCGAGCACGGGAAGCGACGCCGAGCTCGCTCCCCTACCCGATCTCGCGGGCGGCTGGTCGCGGCTGTCGTTCTCGCTCCAGCCGCCGGCGACCACGCGGTCGGCGTTGTGCAGCGTCTCGATCGCGCCCGACCAGCCGACCGAGCCGCTGTTCGACGCCTTCTTCGACCGACTCTTGCTCCGCCGGGACGTGCTCTTCCTGGACGGCTTCGAGAGCGGCGACTTCGGCGCCTGGTCGGGAACCGTCGGCAACTGAGACTGGTCGCGATGGATCGGTCGGACCGCGGACGCAGTCCAGTGAGAGAAAAATCGCGTGGGAAGAGTCTTCTGAGGAGACCCGGCCTCGCCACCGCTCTCGCTTGGAAGGAGACTCCGTGCACCGATCGATCCATCCCCTCCTCGCCCTGTCCGTCACCGCCGTGCTCGCGGCGGCCCCCGTCGCCGCCGGCGACCTGATCTTCGCCGACGACTTCGAGACCGGCGGTTTCTCGGCCTGGAGCTCGGTCCACGGCCTGGCCGACTGCCTGGCCGGACAGGCCCCGGCCGATGCCCTTGCCGGCGACCTCGGACCGGCCCCTCCGGGCAGCCTCGTCGCATGCCTCGAGATGCGCAACGACCGCGCGGTGGAGCGCTCGGAGATCGCCTACTCGAGCCTGCCGCTGCCGCGTGGGCTCGGGCTCACCGACACCGCGGACCTCGTGCTCGTGGCGCCCGGCGAGCGCCGCATCGCGGCGCAATTCGACATCGTCTCGCGCTGGGCGGCGCCACTCTCCGACACCTCGGCGCCGATTCGCTGGCTCCAGGTGTCGACGCCGTCGGGGTCGCGGCCAACGACTCCACGCGCTACGAGCTCCGCCACTCGCCCGGAGATCGTCCAGCTACCGATCCGTTCGCCCTCGAGGTGGTGGAGAACGGCCCGCAAGTGACGATCGACACCGGCCTCGCGACCTTCGTCGTCGACGGCGCGAATCCGGCGCTCTTCACGTCGATCGAGGTCGACCTCGACGACGACGGGGTGGGACGCATACCGCTCTACGACGGAACAGGCGTCGCCGGACCGCGGCTGACCTTCGCCGCATCGGGCGGTGACGTCGCGCTCAGCGCGGGTGACGTCGCGATCGACGGCTTCGAGGTCGTCGAACGCGGTCCGGTGAAGGCAGTCGTGGCGCTGCGTGGCCATTTCGTCGACCCCTCGGGCGGCTCGCTGTGCTCCACGCTCGGCGGCTCGGTGGTCTACGAGCGCTTCGGCTTCACCGTCGTCGCCAGCTTCGAGCGCGCTCGGCGCGATGTCGGGCTCGAGCTGCACCTGCGCAACGAATGCAGCGATGCGTCGACCGGTCCGTGGACCGACGAGTCGGTCACCGTGCGCTCCTTTTCGTGGCGGCTGCCGCTGCTGCTCGGCGCGCCCCGGCCGGCCTGGGCCGGCGCCGGCGCGCCACGAATCGAGCCGACGGCGACCACGGTCCGCGTCGAGCAGGCGCGCGGCGCCGATCTCGGCGGCGGCTGGACGCGGCGCGCGCTGGCCCAGGTCGGTCCCTCCGTGGTCGAGAGCGCCGAGGCCTTCGAACGGCCTTGGGCCGGCGTCGTCGGTGCAGTGTCCTCGAACGGGTCAACGGTCATGGGGTCGACGGTCATGGGGTCGACGATCACGGTCGCCGGGCAACTGGGCTGGATGCGCTACCGCGAGCCGATGGCGCTGGCGGTCGACGGCGCGGCGCTGGTCTTCGAGCCGATCTCGGAGACACTGGTCGTCGGCGAGGGCAAGGGAATCTGGAGCGTCGGCCGCGTCACGATCGAGCCCGACGCCGCCGACCTCGACGCTCTGCGAACTGCCGGCGCGCTGCGGCTCGAGCGCGGCCTGGTGCCGTGGCCGGGCCGCGACGCACTCGACGCCGCGCGGATTCTGCCGGGCCTCGGCGACGACCAGCCGTCGACCCTACGCACCCACTACCTCGCGTGGCTCGAGCGCATGCACGCTGAGATGATCGGCAATGCCTGGGAGAGCGGCAAGGTCTACGGCTCGCAGCGCTGGCCCGAGAGCGCCGGCGCCGACACCTTCGCCGTCGCCGCCGCGACGCCCGACGAGGGCTCGAGCTCGATGAACTACTGGGACGCCGCCGGCGCCGAGATCCTCGAGTTCCTGCGCAGCGGCGATCCGCGCTGGCTGTGGGACTTCGCCGTGCCGGCGTACTGGACGCAGGCCCATACCGCTTACCTCAACATCGGCGACCGGTCGCACGGCAACCGCGCAGGCGTCGCGGTGACCTCGGGCGGTCCCGGATGCGATCAGAACGGCCCGCTGCCGTGCTCCGCCGACGGCACCGGCGGCGGTCAGTGGCATCGCAGTGCGTTCGGCTCGGACGACTACACCTACGCCATGTCGCTCGAGCTCGGCTACGCGCTGCGGCCGACGCCGACCCTGCGCCGCCGCTTGGCGCAGGCCGGCGCGACGATGGACGCACGCTACGACACTCCCCGCGTCGACGAGGCGACCCGTGAATGCTTCGTCAACCAGGTCGACGTCACCCGCCAGGTGATCCAGCACTTCGAGATGATCGCCAACTGCGCCGAGTTCGCGCCCGGCGCGGTCGGCCAGAGCTGCCACGACAAGTTGCTCGCGCTGCTCGACGAGCTGGCGCAGGACAACCTCGACGCCGGCCTGCTCTGCCAGCGCGTCGAGGCCGACTGCTTCGGCTCTCCCCCACCGCCCGCCACGCTCTGCTCGTCACCCCAGTTCTTCATGCAGAACGCGCTGATGGTGCCGTTCTTCCACCGCGCATGGCGCAACTACGGCGACCCGCCGAACGGCTCGATCCGCGCCATGCTCGTCGGCCTACCGCAGCGTCTCTACCAGGACGCGATGCCGAAGCTGGCGAACGGCACCTCGATCGACCCGGGCTTCGGCGCGGCGTGCAATCTCGGCGACGGCTCGGGCTGCTGGTGGCCGCGCATGGAGTGCACCCTGTCGGCCGACCAGGGTCAGATCCTCGGCTGCCAGGCGGCCCGCGACTCCGACAACAGCCTCTCGATGTTCGCACACACCCGCCCACACACCGTCGCCCTGCTTCTGATGGCGCATGAGATCGAGCCCGGCCTCGGCGTTTGCACCGTCGCCCGCGAGGTCTACGACATCGACACCTTCACCGGCCATCCCGACGACGGCCAGGGCAACTGGAACGGCGTCGGCCATTTCGTGCCGGTCGGCTGGTGGAAAGGCACGGCGCAGATGATGCAAAGCATTGCCTTCGCCGTCGGCATTGCCGACACCTGTCCGTAGGCCGACGCCGTCCGTTGATCACGCGCTCCGGAGAGGCCAGATGAGCTCGGTCTGCCAGTCGGCGGGGTCGGGCACCTCCCCCGGATCGGTGAGGTAGACCTCCCACGGTGCGCCGGCTTCTTCACCGTTCTCCTCGAGCCAGGCTTGGACCGCCGCGTGGCCCTCGTGCAGGGTGTCGTACGCCCCGTGGTGGATCGTCGAAGCCACCGCACCGCCGACCAGCGCGCCGCACTCGATCTCGCCCTCCCCCTCGGCCTCCACCGCGATCGGCAGGCCGGCTTCGATCGTGATCAGGCCGGGGCCGAAGCTCGGATAGCGCGCCGTCGGAGGACCGGCGAACGGGATGCCGCGCGCCGTGGCGTACTGGAACACCGCCGGCAGCATCGAACCGAGGGCCTCGGCGATGGCTTCCGGCTGCACCTGGCGTCGGATGAAGAGGAACGGAGCTTCTTCGAGAGTCTTGCGGGTAATCGTGTAGCTCATGGTGGAGGGTCCTCGGTTGGTTCTGTGGGCATCGTCTGCAATCGACACTCGGTAGAGACCCACACAGGGCGCCGACCGCTCCGCGATCTCCAGGTGGGTCCGATGCTGACGCACCAGCCGCTCGAAAACCCGCCGCTGCCGGCGAAACTCGCGCGGCGAGAGATCGAACGTCGAACGGAAGGCGCGCGTGAAGCCTTCGTGGCTCTGGAAGCCCGCGTCGAGCGCCACGTCGAGTACGCTCTTATCGGTCACCAGAAGCGAGGCGGCGGCCCGCTGCAGGCGAATCCTGCGGCTGTACTGCTTCGGGCTCTCGCCCACCGCCGCGCGAAAGATGCGCTGCAGGTGGAAGGGAGAGCGTCCGTCCTGGGCGGCCAGCTCGGCGAGGCTCACGAGCTCGCCGTCCTCTCGCGCCAGGCGCGCCAGGAGGGGCAGGATCTGTTCCAGGGGCGTCGGCATCGGAGCGATTGTCGCGCGTCAGAGCAGCGATGTCTTGACCATTCTTGTGGTCGGCTCGGGACGACTTCAGCCCGAACGACGCGCAAGCGAGATGGCGTAGGCTGGGCTCCTCAAGGCGAGGATCGGGTCGTCCGTCGCGGTGATCCCAGTCGGCAAGTTGTTGGGGTCGAACACATGGTTCGTGCAGTCGCCGGTCTCCCCGCGTTCCACCATGAGATCGATGGTCAACTGACCCACGATCACCTCGCGACGCCCTGCGGGCCACACCGCGGTCGGATCGTCGATGGGGTCTCCTTCTTCGGCCAAGATCAACGTGATTTCCCACCGCGCCGGCGACCTGGTGAGGCGCTCGCGGAGCTCCAGCTCGAGAAAAGACTCGGGAAAGCTCTTCTCCTGCTCTTCGGTCAAGCCCACAAAGCCGCCCACCGGGCGAACAACCCACCTCGCCGCCTGCTGATGCTCGCCACCAGAGAAGAGAAACGCATGGGTCGAATAGTAGGGCGTCGTCGCGTAACTGGCCGGAGGTGGGGTCTGTGCCAGGTAGTCCAAGTGAGGCATGACGTTGGGGTTGGCCTCGTTGAACGCCCTGATTCTCGCCGGGTCCTTCTGTCCCGTCGCCGGATCGGCGGTGCGCGCCTGCAAGAATTCGACGAATTGCTGCGGTGTCGCGGCGAAGAATACCGGGGCCGAGATCATCACGAGGTCGAGCCGTTCTCCATTCGTCAGGTGAAATCGAAGCCCCAGTCCGCGCACTGAACGCCCCGTGTCGGATGCCTTCGGGTTGCCGCCTCCGATCGAGAACCGCGCGGTCACTGGCACCGTGGTGCCGGCAAAGAGGGGTGTCGTCGCGAGCGCACGCCCCTCCGCCGACGGTGCGAAGTGCCCCGCGGCGCAGAATCCCTTGGCATGGGAGCTGCGCTCCTCGGGGTGACGGCCGAACACACCGTTGAGCGCGTTGATCGCGTCTTCCGGGCTGGGCTGTGACGTCGACGGCGCTGAGGGAGACGACGTCGTCTGGGCCAACAAAGGGGTGCCGGCAGTGATCGTCATGGTGAGGAATCCTCCAAGCAAGATCCTGAGGAGGCGCCCGGAGCGATCGTGCCGCGGCGCCAGATTGTCGAAGGGAGTGGGTTCGAAGCTCGACCTCTGCATCGTGGTTCCTTCCGTGGTTCGCTTGAACTGAGCCGAGTGTCCCGTTTGCGATGACCTTGCGAAGAGGACACGGAACGTCTCGAACGGGACACTAGCACGGATTTCACAATTACAACAATGATAACTGATGTAATTGGTAAATCTGTTGAAACCTGACACACTGGCCTCTAACATCGAGCCATGAGAAGGACCCGCTGAACCATGTCGACGAAGGAGCATCTGGTCTCACTGCTACGACGCGAGGCGCTGACGGTCAATGAGCTGGCCCAGCGGCTGGGGATCACTCGCAACGCAGTGATCGTGCCTCTCCGCCAGCTGGAGGCCGCTCAGTTGGTGGTCGGCACGGAACGCCGAGAGAAGCGCGTGGGCAAGCCGGCCCTCGAGTACGCGGTGGTCGCCGGTCAAGAAGACTTGGCTTCGCGGGCGTACCCTCCCTTCGCCGAGTTGCTGCTCCAGACCCTACCGGACTATCTCGGACGCCAGCAGATCGACGCACTGATGCAGAAAGTCGGCCGACAAATGGCCGCGAGCCTCCGAACACCTCCCACGGCCGAGTTCGCCGCCCGGCTCAAGATCGCCATCGACTTCGCCGACCAACTCGGCGCCGAGACGGTGGTCGAACGCACCGACTCCGGCGCGGTCGTCCGAAGCTACAGCTGCCCCCTCGGTCGCGCCGTCCGTCGAGAGCCCTGCGCCTGTTCGTGCATCGCCGCCTTCTTCGCCGCCGTGACCGAGGCGCAGGTCGACGAGCAATGCGAACGCGGGGAGCGCTTGCGCTGCCAGTTTCTCCTCACCGAGTGATGATTCGGCCGCAAGGCGCGACGCGTGATGCCTCCGCCTGCCTCGAGGCGATCAACCGGCGTCGCGGCAGCGCTGCACCATCGTGCGGAAGACGCGGCGGAGCGCCGTCTCGATCGCCGGATCTTCGCCGCTCGCGGTGAGCACGGCGGCGACGCTCTCCAGCGTCGACACGTGGTGACGGCTCGGTTCGCGCCGCAGCCGTCCGTAGATCGACGGCTGATCGGGCCGGAGCCCGATGCGCGGCAGTCGCGCCAGCCACGGGTTGCGCCACCACAGCGTCTTCGCCTGCGACCAGCTGCCGTCGAGCGCGATGATGCCTCGCAGCGTCGCGGGATCGACGGCGGCGCCGGATCGCCCGGCGATGCTGAACCCTCGCTGAGCGCGGGATCGCGAGGCGCTCTTGTCGGGAAAGAGCACTGCCCAGGTGCGTTCGAGCTCCCGACGCCCCGACGAGTCCTCGCCGAGGGCGTGCGCGAGACTTCGCCAGCTGAGTCCGACGACGATCTGCGCGTCCGGGAGGCATGCCGTGAGCAGCTGCGCCGAGCCGAGCAGCTTGTCCTGCTCTTGCGGATGCTGCAGCACGAGCACACGCCGACGCGTCGAGAAGGTCTCGACCCGGTCGCAGACACACACCGTAGCCGGCCGGCCACAAGTCGCGCAGCTCTCGTCACTCGACATCGTCTCGTCCCCCATCTCAGGCCTCACAGTGCGTGACCGGTGGCACGAAGACACTCTCGACTTCGCCACATCGGCACGGCAGATAGACGCTGCCGACGACATCTTGCAGGTCGCGGCGCGCCTCCACCACCTCGTCGGCCGTTTCGACGAGGAGCGCGTCGTCTTCGAAGCGGACCTCGATCTCACCGTCGCGATGGCGTCCCGTATCCGCCGGATCGTCGAATGCGGCGAGAACGGTGAACAAGCCTTCCACGCGCAGCGACTCGCGGCGGGACGAGCGCAAGCCGTTCGACAGATCGAGCAAAGGCTCGAGGCGCGGCACGTCGCCCGCGGTCGGGATCTGCCGGATCGTCTGCAGGTCCCGATCGCCGTAATAGAAGATGCCGTCGTGCCCGATCAAGCGAAAGAAATAGGGCACGTCGCCGCGCGCCAGCTGCTCCTCCTCGGCGTCGAGGAAGGGCGGCCACACCGGCGCTGCGTCGTGGCCCGCCTGCCTCGACGGGTCGGCCCCGAGCAAGGAGTGGACATAGACGTCGGTGCCGCGCAGGCAGACACGGATGGGAGCCTCGTCGAGGCCCGGAGTCGCAGCGACCTCGGCGGCGATCGCCTCCGCGTGGCGGTCGAGGAGGTCGAGCATGCGCCGGTACTCCGCCGCCATCGCCACCCGGTGCGCGCGGCGCACCGGCTTGCCCAGAGATGGCAGCACGCGCCGGACTCCGCAGGCGTGGCGGCAGATCGCGGCCACCTCGGGATCGGCGTCGGGCACGAGCTTCGTCTCAGTCGGCAGCGACAGGTCGTCGAAGATCGCCTCGACGTCGAGCGGAGTCCACACGATGCGGCCGTCGTCCGCGCGTCCGAGAGCCAGGTTCTCCCAGTGCAGGTCCGAAACCCCGAGCCAGCTCCACAGCGCCAGCGAGCGACCGACGATGCGCGCGAGCTCCATCGTCTCGTCGGCAGACAGCCTGCCGAGCGGCGCCAGCTCCAGCGCCTCGACCTCGCTGTCCGAAGCGCCGGGCCGGGTGCTCGGCGAGAACTTCAGGTCCGGCAGGAAGCGAAAGGCACCCTCTGCCCCGTCCGCACGCGCGGCCTCGTCGAGCCGCACCCGCAGCGGGCTCTCGGCGTCGAGCACCAGCCGCTCCCAGACGACCGTGCGTGGCTTGACGATGCGGTCGCCGCGCCGCTCGACGCGGCGAGAAAAGTTGTGCGTGTCGCCCAATCCGGCCACTCGTCCCCCTCGTCGAGCCCTGACGTCCCTTGAGCCACCAGCCGTCTAGCCACCAGTCTGCTGGCCCGCCGAGGCTAGTTGCCGCTCCATAGGGTGTCAATCGACCACGGTGCCGCCGGACGACCACGGCCCCACCGGAATTCTCCACCTGCCGACCGGGTTTCCGCCTCTGATGCATCGCGCAGCTCATCTCCTCGTCTTGCTCGCCCTCTGTGTCGGCCTCCTCGGCCCCGGCTGGGCGCAGGAACCACCGACGGTCGAGCGAGCCTCGATCGAAGGACACGAGGGCACGCCGATCGAGCTGCGGGCACCGATCGACCACCGGGCTGAGAGCCCCGTGCGTGCGGTCACGGTCGAGGCCCCCGAGCGTTCCCTGCTCGACACCCGGGCCTTCGTCGCGGCATCCACCTCGAGCCCGGCGCCACGGCGCTCCGGTCTGCCGACCCTCGGCGCGCGCCCGCCGCTCGACCGCGCCCCGGCCCCGGCTCGACACCTCGAGCTCTGCGTCTTCCTCTGTTGAGACGCCTGCCCGCGGGCGGCCTGTGCACGGAACCTTCCGTGCCGAACCCCGCCTGACGGGCCGGCGGACGATTCGCGGACCCGTGTCCCCGGATCGCACCGCTCCGTCGCGTCGCCCATCGCCTCGGCGCGAAGCCTCGTGCTTCGCGGACGGGCCGCGCTTGGGCAGGTCTTCCACATACGACGATGACTCGGAGCTCGAACCTCATGCTCAAGAAAGCGCTTCTGATCCTGCTGTCCGTCCTCCTCGCCTTTTCGCTCCTCCAACCACTGGCCGAGGGCGGATCGCCCTTCGACCTCGGACTCGACCTCTCGGGCGGCGTCCGGGTGACCTATCGCCCCGACTTCGACCGCGTGCCCGACCGCCTCGCCGAACTCCCCCGGGCCGAGCTGCTCGCCATGGCCAAGGAGACTCTGTCCGGCCGCCTCGTGCATCGCTTCGACACCCTGCCCGACGTGGTCGTCCGCGACGACTCGAAAATCGTCGTCAGCCTGCCCGGCGAGCACGACCAGCGCCAGGTGCTCGAGACTCTGGGTGAGACCTATCGACTGACCTTCCGCCGAGCCCTGGCGGTCCACGATGTCCGCCCCGACGCGAGCACGGCGGATGAAGCGACCCTGATCAGGTCCTACGAGGGTCGCTGGCTGGAGCTGGGCGCAGAGCTGCTCGACGGCAGTCAGCTCGACCCACGCTCGATCCGCGTGCTGTCGCCGGCCCAGGACTCCTTCGACAACCTCGGCCAGGGGGCCACCATCGGCTTCGCGTTCCGTCCTCCCTTCGACGAGAGCTTCGCCGAGATCACCCGCGATTCGATCGGCGGCACGCTGGCGATCCTGCTCGACGACCGCGTGGAGTGGGCCGGACGGGTGGAGCAAGAGATCCGCGGCGACGGGGTGCTCCGCGGCGGCTATACCGTCGACGAGGCGACCGAGGTGGCGGGCCTCTTGCGGGCAGGCCAGCTGCCGGTCTCCCTCGCGGTCGAGGGTCTTTCGGCGGTGGGACCGACCCTGGGACAAGAAGTGCTCGACTCGGGCCGCGCGGCCCTGCTCTGGAGCGCCGGCCTGCTGGCGCTCGTTCTGCTCCTCGCCTACGGACACCGCCCGGCGCTGCTGCTCACCGGCTGGGTATCTCTCGCGAGCTTGCTCTTCTTCACCCTCGGGATGATCGCCGCGCTGGGCCTGACCGTCGACCTGGTGGCGATCGCCGGGCTGGTGCTGTCGATCGGCATGGGAATGGACGCCTTCATCCTGGTGTTCGAGGCTCTCGAGCGCCGGGGCCTCGGGGGTCGGCCCGCAGAAATCGCTCGCAGCCCGCTGGGCCGCGTCCGCCAGATCTACGGCTTCCGCGGTGAGGGCCGGACCCTGGTGCACGCCAACGCCACCACGCTGCTGGTGGTGATGCTCCTCTTCCTGCCCGACCGCCTGCAGTCCTTCGCCACCTTTCTGGTGGTGGGTCTCGTCGCCTCTCTGCTCACCCTGCTGGTCACTCACGGCCTGCTGACGTCCTGCGCTCGGCAGAAGTGGCTGGAAGACACCGGCCGACCGAGCCTCCTGGGTTTCGTGCGCCGGGCCCGCCCCGGAGTGTTCCGCCTGCGCCACCTCTACCTCACCGGCCTGGTCGTCTTTCTCGTCGGCTCGGCGCTGACACTAGATGCGCGCGGCGGCAGCTGGCTCCAGCTGGGCTCGGATTTCCGACCCGGGCTGGAAATGCACGTCGAGCTGCCGCGTGGCGGCGAGATCGAGCCCCTGGTCGCCGATTGGCAGAACCGGCATCCAGGGCTCGAAGCCCGCTATCGAACGTTCGAGCCCGGGACGACCGAAGTGGGCGCGGATGCCCCGAACTACCTGGTTACGCTCGAAGGGGAGCCGTGGCAGGGATCGGAATCGGCAGAGACGATCGCTGCGCTGGCCGCCGACTTGGGGGCGCGGGGAGCGACGCTGCGCGAGATGAGCTCGGTGGACGCCCGTCTCTCGGCAGAGCGCATGCTCAGCAGTCTCTCGGTCCTGCTCTTGTCCTTCCTTCTCCTGGGCTTCTACCTGCGCTTCGTCCAGCACCGGATCGACGGTTGGCTGTCGCCGCGCGCACGGATCCACAAAGCCGGCGGACGCATCTTCGTCGGCACCGTGCTCGCGGTCGTGCTCGACGTCGCGGTGGTGCTCACCGCCCTCGCCCTGCTCTCGGTGCCCCTGGGCCTGCCGGTGATTGCCGCCCTGCTGACCATCGTCGGCTACTCGGTGAACGACAGCATGGTGCTCTGGAGCCACCTCTCCCGCCCCGGAAGATCCAGCGACGACGGCGGGATCACGCAGCGTATCAACGAGGGAGTCGACCGCATCCTGAGCCGCGCCGTGCTCACCAGCCTGTCGACCCTGGCACCCGCGGTCGTCGTTCTGGCGATCGGTCTCGAGCCGCTCCGAGGCTTCGCCTGGGCCGTTGTATTCGGCACCATCGCCGGCACTCTCTCCTCTCTCTTCGTCGTCGCCAGCTTCGCGGCGCCGGCATCCATCGGCCAACGGCGATCGAACCTCCAAGCGCCCGGGCAAAACCCGGGTCCGCTACCATGGCGCAAACAAATCTGAGGAGGATGCCCGTGAGCACAGTCGATCTGTACTACCACCGCCCCGGTTGAACGAGCTGCAAGCGCACCCGTGAGGTGCTCGAACGAACCGGAACCGACGTCGCCGAGGAGCGCAACAGCCGCAAGGATGCGCTCGATGACGCCGCAGCCCAAGAGCTCGTCGACCAGGTCGAGCAGGTGCTCGTCGCCAAGGGCAAGAAGCTCCGCGAGCTCGCTGCCGCGGACACGTCGCTCGACGATCTCAAAGGGCCGACGGGCAACTACCGAGCCCCGATCGTCCGCATCGGCGATCGGCTGCTCGTCGGCTTCAACGCAGAGAAGCTCGAGCAGCTCGTCACCGGCTGACGGCGCTCGCCGAGCGGTGTGGACTTTGTCCCTCGCTCGGCGCGCCGCGGCTCAGCTCGGATCCTCTCGAAGGCTCTCGTTCGGGACTTCGCCTTGTGAGGATCGATCCTCGGAACCCGATCGCTGCCTGATCTGCTGGCGGATAACAAAGGCGATCCCCAATGGAATGATCGCTGAGCCCGTGATTCGACCAATGAATGCACCTTGCTCGAAAGCGGGAATGCTCCCCGATGCCTTCGCCATGCCGACAACCGCGCCGGCAATGTCGAGGACATAGAACAGGCCGAGGGTCCAGAGCGCGACGCTTCCAGCGTTGATCTTCCTCTCCCTGAATGCGTTGATCAGGAGGGAAACGAGAAGTGCCAGACCTAGCCAAACAAAGTATCTCACGTTCCGAGCTCCTCCAAGGGCGATCGCCGCCCGACGTCCGACTTGGACGGCGACGTCAGCCGTCCGTTTGAGAGATCCACCGGCGAGTGGCGCTTCCTCGCGGTCTCAGGCGCGCCTACCTTCTCGAAGCCTCTTGTCCCGCCACGTATCATTGCGCTGGACCACGGCTGGCGTATTCAGCCTTTTGACCCAACCAGGCTCGTGCGTCTCGAACGTTTCAGAGTCGCTCAAGGCGAAGAGGATGAATATCCTGTCCCTTTCGTCTTCGCTGCCAAAGAACCCATCCCGCACAAGCCTCTCTAGCCCCACAACAGCAGCTTCGAACACGAGCTCTCTGAACTTCCCGTGCCAGTCCGGGTCGACTTCGTAGTCACCAGAGTCGTACAACTTGGCAATTTCTTTGTTCACGAGCTCAAACGAGGGACCGTTGTCGAACTCGTCCCATTCTTCAGGAGAGAACAAAAAATCATCTCTGGAACCATACTTGAATTCGGCCAGGCCCCTCCGGGTGGCGACAACTGGGCCACAAGAATCTGCCGTATCGTGAGAAAGAATCGAATACCCGATGATCTCGCCTTGGCCCAAGACCCTCTGCGACTCCAAATAGGAGCTCCTTGCCGCTCGTGCAACCAATTCTGACAACTCATCGCTCTTCATTGGGCTCTTTCCCTGTTGGCAGAAAGGGGGGGCGCGCGAGCACAAGAGGGGACCAGGACGGAAAGCTACCAGACCGCGTCTCAGGTCGCGAGTCGGTCGCCGCCGCACACCCTGGATGGCGACCGGTTTCGCCGGTCATGAGATCAACGCTCGAGCCAAAGACGTCTACGGAGGCCCAGCATCCACCAAAAGCACAGGTTTAATGCTCACACCGATGACCTATTCGACACTTGGCCCTCTGAGCCTTCAGATAGAATGTTTTCCAAGAGGGACGGTGCACTTTCGGACACGCCCGGTCGCAGCTCGCCGAGCCACGCGAGCCGCGGATAGCCCGACCGAGATTTCGTTCCATGAGCCCACGCACCGTCCTGTTTCTCGTTCTCCTCCTCGGCTCCCTCCCGCTCCGAGCTACTGATTCTCAATCGCACGACCCCTGGCCGAGCTTCCGCGGACCGAACGGAGCCGGACAGTTGGCGACCGAGCTCGGTGAGGGGCCCTTCAGCCTCGAGACCCGATGGATTCGTCCTCTGGGCAGCGGCTACTCGGGTATCGCCATCGGCGGCGGCCTGTTGGTGACCGCGGGTCGAGGCGACGGACACGATGTCGTGGTCGCTCTCGACCCCGAGAACGGCTCGGAGCGTTGGCGCTACGCCCTCGATACAGCTTACGATGGCCACGACGGCTCCCACGACGGCCCGATCGTCACCCCGGCCATCGCCGACGGACGGGTATTCATGGTGGGCGCGGCCGGCAGTGTGGCGGCGCTGCGACTGGAGGACGGCGCCGAGCTCTGGACTCGGCACCTGGTCGAGGACTTCGGCAGCGTGGAGCCTCGCTACGGCTTCGCCGGCTCGCCGGCGGTGGCGGGCTCGATCCTGGTGCTGTCGATCGGCGGCGAGGACGCCGGATCCCTCGCCGGTTTCGACGTCGCCACCGGTAAGCTTCGCTGGCGCAGCCTTCCCGACACGATCTACGGCGGCTCGCCAATCGTCGCTGAGGTCGGCGGACGACCCCAGGTGCTGATGCTGTCGCCGAGCTTCGTCACCGGCCTCGATCCCGCCACCGGCACGATCCTGTGGCAAGAGGAGCACGGGGAGAAGAACGCGGCCATGGGCGCTCTCAGCCAAAGCGTCCTCCCTCTCGACAGCGAGCGCTTCTTCGTCAAGCACGGGGAGGATCGGGTGATGGTCCTCGAGGTCTCCTGCGCCGATGGCGCCTTCGTGCCCACGCGCCTGGCGGAGTTTCGCGGCCTGACTCGCAGCTACAGCCCACCGACCCGGGTCGATGGTGTCCTCTATGGCTATACCGGCCGGTTACTGAGCGCCGTCGACCCTGCCGCCGGCGAGCTGCTGTGGCGTTCCCGTGCTCCGGGCGACGGCTTCCTCCTGGCCCTCGGCGATCAGTTGGCGGTCTTGAGCAAGAAGGGCACCCTCCACCTCGCCGCGGCCAGCCGCAATGGCTGGGAGGAATCCGATCGACTCGAGCTGTTCGAGGATCTGGCGTGGACGCCGCCGAGCGCCGCCGGGCAAGGCCTCTACGCCCGCAGCCTGGGGCAGATCGCCCGCGTGGACCTCAGACAAGGCGGTACGCCCCGCGCGGCCCCAGCCTTCGAGCCGCCACGACTTCTGCGCCCGCTGGCCGCAACGGTCGCTGCCATGGGTGGCGAAACCGAAAGGGCCGCGAACGCAGTCGACCGCTTTCTGGACGGCCGCGAGCTGCCCTGGGTCGACGGCGAGGATGTGCTTTTCCTATGGCGCGGCGCAGCGGGAGATGTGGCCATTGCCGGCGACATGCTGGGCATCCGCCGCGAGGAAGTGATGCACCGGCTCGAGGGCACCGACCTCTGGTGGTGGCAAACGCGCCTCGATCGACGCTCGCGGATCAGCTACCAATTTTTCGTCGACGACGAGCCAACGGTCGATCCCAGTCACCTGCGGCGCACCCACTCCACCATTCCTCGGCCCGGACTTGAACTGGCAGAGAAGCCTTCCCCTCGAGATGTCCTGGCACGCCATGCCCGACTGGCCCGGCTGGCGTCTCCCGGACCAAGGACGCCTTGAGGAGATCCAGGTGGAGTTTCCCACCGCCGACGCTGCCACGGCGGGCGGTGCCGGCGGCGCCTCGGGGGTCTCGCCGACCCGTTTCCCGGTGTGGCTGCCTCCCGATTACGACCAGGGCGCGGAGCGATACCCGGTGATCTATGTCCACCATCCCCAGGCACGACATGAAGGCCGGTGGATCGAGACCCTCGACCGTGTGGTCGGACGTACGGTCGCTCTGGTGATCGTGGTCTTCCTCGAAACCCCACCGGGCGAGGCGCTCATCGATGCGTTGATACCGATAGTCGACGCTCGCTTCCGCACCCGCGCCGAGGCCGCGGGCAGGGCCAACGTAGGCCAGGGCTTCCACACTCAGGCGCCGCTTTGGGACACTTTCAGGAAGCCCGGCCTCTTCGGCCACCTCGCCATCCAGAGCTACTTCGGCATTGAGCAACAGATCGAGGAGATCACCGCGCTCGCCGGTGATTTGAGCGCCGCGGACATGCCCCTACGAGCCTACGTCGAGTGGGGACAGTGGGACATTCACAGTGCCCACGAAGCAGCCGACGTTCGGGACTCCGGCCGCTGGCTCGAAGCCTTCCTACGCCAACGCGGCTGGCAGGTGCATGGCGGCGAAGTGTTCGACAGCACCGACTTCTCGAGCTGGATTCACCGCACCAGCCTGCTGCTCGAAACCCTGTTTCCGATCGACGGCCAGATCCCGCACCAGAAACTCCACCACTGGTTGGCGACCGGAAAGGGCGGCTCCGAGCCCGAGACCGCGGGCTCGACGCCGTGACAGAGATTCGGAACTTCACCTCGCCGACACCACGAGGCTATCGATGATCCATGCCGCAACCTGCCGCCCGCTGCGGCTGCTCTGCCTTGCCTGCCTTCTCGGCCTGCTACTGGCCGCTCCGTCCATTCGTGCCCAAGATTCTTCTCTCGCCCCGGAGGCTCCGCGAGAAACCGTGCTCGAGGAAATCACGGTCACCGCCCGTAAGCGCGCAGTGGAGATCCAAGAAGCCCCGGTGGCCATCTCGGCCATCGACAGCGCGCCCCTGGAGCATGCGGCTGTGACCAAGCTAGGCGATTTCAACGGCTGGGTGCCGGGGCTCACCATCGCGAAAAGCGATGGTGCCGGCCGCGTGGTGGCGATTCGCGGCGTCGGCTGGGAGACGGCCCAAAACTTGAGCACCCAGCCCAGCGTGCTGGTGTATTGGGACGGCATCTACCTGGCCAATCCCCTGGCCATGGGCCTCGACTTCGGCGAGATCGAGCGCATCGAAGTGCTGCGCGGTCCCCAAGGCACCGAGTTCGGCCAGGGCACCACCGGCGGCGCCATCAACCTGATCACCAAGAAGCCCCGGACCGATGAATTCAGCGGCTCGGTGAACCTCCAGATGGGCACCTACGACCTGGTGCAAGGGCGCGCCAATCTCAATCTCTCACGCAGCGAGCGTTTCGCCCTCTTCGCCTCCGTGGGCCAGCGGCAGCGGGACGGCTTCGCCGAAATCGCGGGCGGTGCCTTTGACGGCTACGAGCTCGACGATGCCGACGCCTTCACCGGCCACCTCGCAGTCACCTGGAATCCCAGCGAGCGGGTGAGCGCGCGGTTGAGTGGCTTCTGGCAGGATTCCGACCAGAACGGCGCCGCGCAGAAGCACATCGACGACCCCAATCCCGACCCCCGTGAGCTGACCCAGGACGATCCCAGCACCTTTGCCCTGGAGAACGAGAGTTTCTCCCTCAGCGTCGAGTGGCAGACGCCCTGGAACGTCACCGTCACCTCGCTGACCGGCTGGCAGAAACTGCGCAAAGAGCAGACCGTGGACGGAGACCGCTTGACCACCGACCTCGTGTCGACCAACCTCACGGGCTTCTTTCCCGCCAACTTCGACCTGCTGCTCTACTGGGACAACGATAGCGACGCCTTCAGCCAGGAGATCAATCTGACCTCTGTGGGCGAACGTCTCGATTGGGTGCTGGGCGCGTACTACCTCGACCACGAGAACTCTAACGACTTCCTCGAGGCCGTCGGCCCGGGCTCGCCTGCCGACTACCAGGAGCAGCTCGCCGATCCCTCCCCGGCGACACTCCCCCGTTCCAGCCGCCCCTCGAGTTCGTGGAGACCCGCACCCTGACGCGCGAGGACACCGCCGTCTACGGGCAACTGACTTATCGCTTCAGGGACCGGGCGGCCTTCACCCTCGGCGGACGCTACCAACGCGACGAGTCCTTGGACCAAGCCACCCAGTTCTGGTTCATCGACTCCGAGCAGGTGCTGAAAGACGATGTCTTCACCTGGAAAGCCGGGCTCATCTGAGCCTCGGCGACGGGCACCTGCTCTACGGCCTGGTCTCTACCGGTTGGAAGAACGGCGGCAACAATCTGGGAGCCCTGAACGGGGCCCTCGACCTCCAGCCCACCTTCGAGCCCGAGGAGGTGACGGCCTTCGAACTCGGCACCAAGAACACCCTCGCCGGCAACCGTGCCCGAATCAATGCCGTGGCCTTCTATTACGACTACGAGAACTATCAATTCGTCCAGGAAGACCCGGTGCCCTTCGCCGGCGGCACGGGCAACGTACCCACGATCGGGATCTATGGCCTGGAGACCGAATTCAGCTGGCTGATCGACGACCACTGGCGCCTCGATGGCCAAGCCACCCTTGCCGATGGCGACGTCACGAGCGACCTCTTCGTGCTCGACACAGTCGACTTTCTGAACTCGGGCTTCGGCCGTTTCCTGCCCACAGGCGTCAGCGACCGGGCGAGTCTGCGCCAGAACCTCCGCGGCAATACCCCACCCAAGCTCGTGGAGCAGAGCCTGCGCTCGCTCTCGGCTACACTCGGCCCCTGGCCCAAGGCAACCTCTTCTCCTCGGGCCTCGAGTACATCTACCGAGGCGAGTTCCAGTACCGAATCTACAACCACCCCGAGGCTGACCCAGTACCTTCCTATGACGTGGTCAACCTCTTCGTCGAGCTCGACTTCGGCAACCTCCCCCTCACCACGAGCCTGAACATCAGCAACGCGTTCGACGAGGACGGGGTGAACTCCCGCTTCAGCAACCCGTACGGCCTCCACACCACCAGCCAGGAGTTCATCCCACCCCGGCAGGTGATCGCCCGAGTCCACTTCCGGTTCTGAACAATCCTGAGCCAGGCACCTGGTCGATCGGGCGAGGTCTGTCCGGTTTTCTCGCGAAAGAGTGTGGGTAGGGATAGAGACGCTGCGCCGCGTGCGCCTTCCTGACCCAAACCCGATCCAGGAGAAGCCATGCACCCTTTGAATCGACGCCGAAACCTGCTCTGCGCTCACATCGTTCTCGTCCTTGCTCCGTGCCTGGCGAGCGCCGACACGCTGCGCCTCGACAAGACCCGCTTCGCGCCGGGAGAGACGATCGAGGTGGAGTTCAGCGCCGCCAGCTACGCCGACGCCTGGGTCGGCGTCGTGCCCTCGTCCGTCGAGCACGGCTCTGAAGCTGTGAACGACCAGCACGACTTGGCCTACCGCTACCTGAGCGGCAAGTCCCGTGGCACTCTCGAGTTCACGGCGCCCTCGAAGCCGGGACGCTACGACCTGCGGCTGAACGATTCGGACAGCGACGGCCGCGAGACGACCCATGTTTCCTTCGAAGTCGCGCGCGCCAGCTCGGCCGACGCGTCGATCACGCTCGACCGGCGCCGCTACGCGGCCGGCGCCGCACTGACCGTGCACTTCACCGCGCCGGCGGGCCTGCCCGACAATGCCTGGATCGGTATCGTGCCGGCCGAAGTCGCTCACGGCGACGAGGCGACCAACGATCAACACGACATCGCCTACCAATACCTCGGCGGCGAAACCGCGGGGCAGTTGCAGTTCACCGCGCCCGCGACAACCGGCAGCTGGACGGTGCGCCTGCACGACACCGACAGCGGCGGCGTCGAGCTCCACTCGGTGCCGTTCGAGGTCGGCGGTGAGCTCGACGCCGTCGGCATGTCCGAGCAGCTGGCAGCCACCGGCCGCACTCCGGTCTACGGCATCCGCTTCGACCCCGGCAAGGCGACGCTCGGCTCCACGGCCGCCGGAGCGCTCGCCGAGGTCGCCAAGCTGCTGCGCTCCGACCCCCATCTGCGCCTGCGCATCGAGGGACACACCGACGATCGCGGCAGCTCCAGCAGCAACCTGGCGCTTTCCGTGCGCCGAGCCGAAGCGGTGCTCAAGAACTTGGTCGAAGTGCAAGGCATCGACGCTGGGCGTCTCGAGGCAGCCGGGCGGGGGGCCGAGCAGCCGGTGTCGAAGAACGACACGGCCGCCGGCCGAGCGCAGAACCGGCGTGTCGACCTGGTCAAGCTGAACGGCTGAGCGCCGCCTCGCCGAGCTCGACTTCGAGCCAGGCTCTCGCCTTGATCCAGTCGCGCCGAACGGTGCGGTCGGAAACCGCGAGGGCCTGGCTGGTCTCGACCTCCGACAGGCCGAGGATGAAGCGCAGCTCGACCACCGCGCGCAGGCGTGGGGCGAAGCGCTCGAGCCGGTCGAGCGCCTCGTCGACCGCGAGCACCAGCTCGTACTGTTCCGAGGCCACCAGATGCTCCGCCGCGAGCGTCACGGGGCGAGCGTCACCGCCGCGCTTCAGCCGCCTCCGGCGCCGTGCTTCATTGACCAACAGCCGGCGCATCGCCACCGCGGCGACGGCGAAGAAGTGGCCCCGGTGCTCGAATCCGCCCTCGGCTCCGGCGAGCCGCAGGTAGGCCTCGTGAGCGAGCGCCGTGGTGTCGAGCGTGCTCCCACCGGAGCCGGCCGCACCACCGCCGGATCGACGGCGCTGGGCGCGCGCAAGTCGACGCAGCTCATCGTAGACGAGCGGCATCAACTCGTCGAAAGCATCCGGATCGCCCCCGGCATGGCGCTCGAGCAGCTGCGTGATTCGGCTTTGCATGCTGCAAGGAGTCTACCCCTGCATCCTCTGGTCGCCGCGATCGTCGACTCGACGCATAGCCACCAGCACATCGGCACGCTGGCGAGAGGCGGTCGTTCGGTGGCGAAGCCGTAGAATCCGAGCATGGCCTCTCTCGACAACAGTCGCTGGGCGGAGATCGAGAGCATTCTGGATCGCGCTCTCGACGCCCCACCGAGCGAGCGCCCGGAGATCGTCGCCAATGCCTGTGCCGGCGACGGAACACTGGAAGCACGAGTGCTCGAGCTACTCGCTGCCGCTCGGCCAGGCGCAGAGCACGCCACGCACTTAGCGAGCATCGTGCCCACGGTCTACGCCGAGGCGTTGGCGCAGGTCGGCGAAGCCACTCGCCTCGAGCCTGGCCACCGGCTCGGCCACTACCGCATTGTCCAGCGCATCGGGGTCGGCGGCATGGGCGAGGTCTACTTGGCGGAGCGCGCCGACGGTGAGTTCGAGCGGCGAGTGGCACTCAAGATCTTGCCCAAACTGGAGGCGGATCCGGCCCACCACGACCGCTTCCGCCAAGAGCGACAGATCCTGGCCAACTTGGAGCACGAGCACATCGCGCCGCTACTCGATGGCGGCGTCAGCGGCGACGGACGTCCATTCTTCGCGCTGCAGTTCGTCGACGGCCTACCGATCACAGACTACTGCGCGCAGCATCGGCTCGGACCCGACGAGCGTGTCGCTCTCCTGCTCCAGGCCTGCGAGGCGGTGCAATATGCCAACGGCCAGGGCGTGGTGCATCGAGACCTCAAGCCGGCGAACCTCCTGGTCTCGTCGCGGGCCGACGGGCCGCCGCACCTGAGCGTGCTCGATTTCGGGATCGCCCGGCTCGCCGGCGGCAGTGACCTGACGCAGACCGGTGACGTCCTCGGCACTCCGGCCTACATGGCACCGGAGCAAGCGCGCGGGGAGGTCGAGTCTGTCGACCGCCGGACAGACGTCTTCGCGCTGGGCGTCGTGCTCTACGAGTTGCTCTGCGATCATCGTCCGTTCGAGGGCGAGACGCCGATGGAAGTGCACGCGGCTGTGCTTCGCGCCGACCCGGTGCTGCCGCGCCCTCGGGTGCCGACACTTCCCCGCGATCTCGAGACGGTGATCGTCACCTGTCTCGAGCACAGCGCCGACCGCCGCTACCCGTCCGTCCGGGCCCTGGCCGAGGATCTCGAGCGCTACCTGGCCGGTGAGCCGATTGCGGCCCGCGGACGCACGCCGGTGCGGCGCCTGACGCTGTGGGCCAGCCGGCGGCCGTTGGTGTCGGCGATGCTCGCCGCCCTCGTGCTGCTCACATTCGCCGGCGGCGGCGTGCTGCTGCACGAACGGAAGATGGCCCAGCGCGGCGCAGAGATCGCCGCCCGCTACGGCCAGGCGGCCGAGCAAGTCGCCGCGACGATGCGCTTCGAGCACCTGCTCGACCTGCACGACACCGCCGGTGCACGGCAACGACTGGCCGGCCGCCTGGCTCGGCTCGAATCGGAGCTCGAGTCCATGCCTTCGCCCGCGCGAGCTCCGGGGCGGCTGGCCCTCGGGCGTGGCTACCTCGCGCTCGGTCAGCTCGACCCGGCTCTCGAGCAGCTCGACAGAGCCTGGGCGAGAGCGACGCCGGAGGCGGCGCTGACCCTGGCCGAGGCCGAGCTCGAACGCTATCGACGGGATCGCACGCTCGCCGAGAAGATCGGCGACCCGACATTGCGACGTACCCGGCTGGACGAGCTCGCGATGCGCTCGCGCGAACGCGCGCTCCAGCTCCGCGCCCTTGCGGCCGAACGCTCGGTGCGCGTCGAGCTGCTCGAAGCTCAGATCGCCTTTCTCGAGGGCGACAGGGATCGCGCCCGGCATTTTGCCGACTCGACTCTACGCCTGGCGCCGTGGCGCTACGAATCCCACCTGCTTCACGCCGAGATCGCATGGGCCGAGCTCGAGGACGCCCGCGCTCGCGGTGATTCGAGCGAAGTCCTCGCGCACGTCGAGCAGGCGAGAGACGCCTTTCTCGTCGCCGCGGAGATCGCGCCCAGCGACCCCACGACGCACCTTCAAGTGTGCGCTCTGGCGAGCACCGAGGTGGAGCTTCGGCTGCACGACCTCGCTGGCAATGGAGATGCCGCCGCAGCCGCTGGTCTCGCCGCCTGCGCCCGCGCTCTCACCGCCGATTCGGCCTCGCCCGAGGCGCTGATCGAAGAATCGACCTTGCGCGTGATCTATGCACGCGACCTGTCCCGCCGCGATGCCCAACCCTTCGAGCAGGTCGACGGCGCCGTCGCAGCGGCCGAGCGCGCGATCGGTCTCGCCGAGACCGACGTGCGAGCCCACCGGCGACTCGGTGACGCCTGGATCTTTCGCGCCGAATTCGAGCGCGAGCGCGGCCTCGATTCGAGCGCATCATTGGCCCACGGGGCGACTGCGCTCGCCAGAGCCGCGGAGCTCGCCCCGAACGACGCGACCGTGTGGAACAGCCTGGGGCTGCTGCGCTGGGAAGAAGCGCTGCTGGCGCAGGGCCGGTCCGAGGACGTGCGTCCACCCACCCGCGCCGCCGTCGACGCCTTCGAGCGCGCCGTGGCGATCGAGCCGGGCTCGGCCTACGCCTGGGGCAATCTCGGCACCATGCACAACTGGCTGGCGGCCGCCGAGGTCGCGCGGGGCGGCAATGCCTTACCGCACCTCGACGAGGCCGAAACGGCACTTCGACGAGCGCTCGAGATCTATCCGGCCTATGTCACCGCGCGCAACAACCTCGGCAACGTGGAGCACAATCGCGGTGAGCTGCTGTTGGCACGCGGCGACGACGCCCGCGAGCCGTTCCGCCGGGCGGTCGAGGCATTCGACCGCATCCTCGAGATCAAGCCGGACTGGGCCTTCCCTCACTTCAATCGAGCGCGCAGCGGCATCGCCCTGGCTCTGGCGAGATTGGCCGAGGAAGAAGATCCGAAAGACGATCTCGACTCGGCCCGCGAAGCCCTCGCCGCGGCTCTCGCCTTGCGCCGCGACCTGGTCGACGGACATCTGCTGGCGGCCGAGCTCGAGACCACTCAGGCGCGCCGGGAAATGGCAGTCGGCGGGAGTCCGTCCTCCGCTGTCGCCGCGGCGCGCCGGGCCATCGACCGGGCCCGTGCGCTCGATGCCGGTGCCG
This sequence comes from Acidobacteriota bacterium, assembly GCA_039194425.1. Classification (GTDB taxonomy): domain Bacteria; phylum Acidobacteriota; class Thermoanaerobaculia; order Multivoradales; family J023; genus JAUIJL01. Next base: position 164,170 of record JBCCVZ010000022.1, read on the forward strand.
GCACCGAGCAGGAGGCAGCCCTACGCGCGCTACCGACAACAAGCTCCCGATAGCTCACCTGAATCGTCCCGAAGGGGGCACCGATCCCCGCGCGGAGCTCCCAACCTACTCCGTGGCTCGCGGCCCGGACTCGGTGCCGCGCCCGGCGACGAACCGCTCGCGGGTCAGCTCATACGTTTGGAGCCGGTATCGAGGCCCGGAAACCTCTCGCAAAACCTCGAATCCCAGCCTCTGCACGAGGCGATCCGAGGCTTCGTTCGGAACGTCGTTGACGGCCACCAGCCGGGGGACCTCGAGCTGCTCGAAGGCGTACCGGATCAACGCATCGAGCGCCTCCGTCGCATAGCCGTGTCCCCAAGACGACGGCGCGAACGCGGCCAGCGGCTCTGTGGCTCCACGCAGGCTCGGATCGTACTCCGCGGCCGAAGACACGGGCATCAGGCCGACACAGCCGATCGTCGCCTCGGTGTCGCGAGGACTGACGATCCAAAGGCCGAGCCCCTGCTCCTCGGTCTGGAGACAGTTGCCGAGCACCTCGTCGGCCGTTTCGCGGGTCACCGGCACATCGTCGAACAGAAAACGGCGCACCTCGGGCTCGGCCCAGAGCGCCCAAAGACTGTCGAGATCGTCGGCGCCGGCCGGCCGGAGATCAAGGCGAGCCGTGGCCAGATGAGGGAACATCCTTCTCTCTCCGAGCGTTCTGCGGGCCCTACTCCCCGGCCCGTGCGACGACACGCAGCCACGGGGCTCGGCCGTCGATGGACTCGGGCGTCAGTCCAGCCGCGACAAGCTCTCGCTCCATCTCGACCGGCTCGAAACGTCGGACGAAGACCCTGCTGCTGGCGAGCCTCTTGATGCGTCCAAAGACGCTGGGTCCTCCTCGCGACTCAGCGCCGCAGCTCACCCCGGGCTCTGATTTGACGGTCAGGAACAGGCGGCCGTCCGGGCGCAGAATGCGGCGGATCTCCTGGAGATGGAAGCTCGGTTCGTCGAGGCACTGGAGGACACTCACGGACACCGCGCAGTCTTGAGAGCATGAATCGAGCGGGAGCGGCTCATTCAGATCTCCGACAGAGTAAGGCTCCGTGGAGGATTTCTCCCTCGCGCGCGCGATCATGGCTCGGGAATAGTCGATTCCCTGGACCGTCCAGCCGAGGCCGGACAGGGCTCTGGACAGTCGACCCGTGCCGCAGCCGAGATCGACGAGGTTCTCGGACCCACCGCGGGGCGCTCCGATCCAGGTGAGAAGCTCGGCGACCGCTGCCTCCGTGCGTCCATCATCCCAGGACCGGCTATGGTAATCCCAGAACCGTCGTGCGAGGGCGCTCGGAACCTGCAACAGGGGCCTGTGGGTACTCATCTAGGTGTCCTCGACCTCCTGAACGGTCTCGCGCATCGCCCCCTCGCTCGAGGAACTCGTGGGCGCCGGATCCGTCGGACCATCGACGGCGACGCATGCGGCGGACGCGACATCGCAGATCTGCATCAGGTCGGAGACGGCGACTCCGTCGATCACCAGCTGCGAGAGGCCCCGCAACGTGCCGTTCAGGTACTTGGCCAGCAGTCTCGGCGACGCGGACAGGCGAGTCCCATGGTTCCGTGACGCCTTCTCGATCAGGACGGCGATCTGTCGTTCGACCTCCGCCTTGACCTCCAGTGTGATCGCCGCCGCCTCGGAGTCCCCCGGCGACGCGGCGCCAGCGCTCTGCATCACGGCGCATCCCGGGGGACTGTCCGGAGACGCGTAGACCGCGGCCGCCTCTCTCAACAAGCCGCGAATCGCCGGCTCGACGTCGAGGTCACCTTCGAGCGCATGATCGATGAAGGACGTGTAGGTCGAAGCGTAGTGCTCGATCGCGCGCCGAAACAGATTCTGCTTGCTGCCGAACGCGTTGTACAGGCTCGACGGCCCGACCCCGAGCGCCGAAGACAGGTCGGCAACCGATGTCCGGTCATAGCCCTGCTTCCAGAACAAGCGCAGCGCGCGGTCGATTGCCTCTTCTTCAGGCACTTTGCGAGGCCGCCCCATGACTTTTTGAAGTTATCACTACAAAAAAGTCTTGACAAGACAAGTGCGCCGCCCCAATATTGGATCGATCGCTTCAAAACTACCCCGCAAGGAGACTCGCATGCAGTGGAACCACACAGCCCTCCTCATCGTCGATCCCCAGGTGGACCTTCTCGCCCCGGAAGGAGCCCTCTGGGATCTGGTCGGCGATCAAGTCAGTCGCCTCGGGATCGTCGACAATCTAGTGGCCCTACGGGATTCGGCGGAGGCAGCCGGCGTCCCGGTCCTGTACTCCTGGCTGCGTCTCACCGAGGAGGACTACGCAACTCTGGAACCGAAGAACGGGCTCCAGAAACTGATGGCCGATCGCAAGATGGCCCGTCCGCAAGCCGGCGGACGCTTCGTCTCTCAGCTCGAGCCCACGCCCAAGACGATCCTCCTCGAGCCCCGGCAAGGGCCGTCGTCCGTCGCCAGCGACCTCCAGGACCAGCTTCGCCAGCGGGGCATCGAGACGATCGTCGTCGCAGGAATGGTCGCCAATCTCTGCGTGGAATCCCACGTCCGGGACGTGACGGACGCCGGCTTCGGCGCCGTGGTCGTGGAAGACGCCATCGCCACCACGACCGACGAGGCCTTGGC
>JBCCVZ010000023.1:0-163752 GCA_039194425.1 Acidobacteriota bacterium
CCCAGCCGCCTCCACAGCGTCGCAGAGCACGCGACCCGGGTCCAGGGTTGGCTCGCTGCGCTCGCCGCAAGCGCCCTGGACCCGGATCGCGACCCCAGCGATCTGAAGGCGACGACCGAGTCTGAAGAACGAGGTGTTCTCGAGCGACGGAGACGCCGGAACCGCACTCCGCTGCTCATCTTGAATCAGAGGTCGAGTGTCTGATTTTCAGCCGCCAGAAATGTCCAGTTTTCAGCCGCCATTGACAAAAGGCTCCGCGAGGCAGGCTCGCACAGGGCCTTTCCTTGAAACGCTTGGCACCTTAGTGGCTGCACCTTCTTGGCTGGGCTGGCGGTTCACGTAGCGACCGGCCTCGAATCGTCTACAGAAGAGCGTCCGTAGCGCTCGATCGCGAAGCGTCGGTGCGGTGGACCGGTGAGGTGCATCTTCAGTTCGTCTTCGACAAGTGACCAGCGCTCCATTACCGCCTACCTGCTCTATTCGACGACAGCCTACAGATCCTACAGCGCCTCGATCGGACGTCGCCACTTCCTCAAAAGGCCTCGCGAGACGGCCTCGCCGAGATTTTTCCGGAGGTGCGTGGCACCTTACTCCGGCTCCATCGAAAGGCTCCGCGAGGCAGGCTCGCACAGGGCCTTTCCTTGAAACGCTTGGCACCTTAGTGGCTGGCTGGCTCTTTCTCTTGTTCCTGGTGATTTCCGATCTCCTGAAATGCGCGACAGATATCTTGACACCTACCGTACTATCACCGTGAACGACGACATCAGTATTGGACGCCTACGTTTTGGGCCTGGCCTTCCCGCAGCCGGCCCCAAGGATCTGTCGGTAGACGAACCCGCACACTGGTTACATCCTGCTGAATGAACCATGTGTTCACCAACCTTGTGTTGGTGACGACCGTAGGTCCAAGTATGGCGTGCACTATGGCTCGTATGAGCAAGTGCTCACAGTTGTCCTGCCCTTTCAGAAAGAAATTGACATTTGATCGGGGAATGCAACAGGCGCAGAGAATCCTCTGGCCGAGTGTCCGGTCAATGCCAAAGCAATGGAAAGTTTCCGTTCGTGCTTCCCATCGATCCTCTGCATCGGCGGCGTAACCAGCGTACGTTGTGTTCGCGGCACTATTGTGAATAATATATATAACTGGGTGGGTAGCAGGTGCAGGATTCGTGGACGGATTCGCGCAAGCGCGCTCCATATTCCAGGTCAGTCCGCCGTGGGCCGGTCTGAAATCGAACGTCACTCGTGACATCGCCTCTCCTTTGTTGATCTGCTCGCTCCATTGTTGATCTGCTCGCTCCATGAGAAATCAGAAGTTCCAAAAGAGCGGTGCTTTAAGAGGGGCTCGAACAAGCGAGCGGGTTTGCTCGAACAAGCGAGCGGTTGATCTCGATTTCTGTAGACGCATTGGCCGCAGGCCGCCGTGCCGAACCCGTATGGGATGTATCCGAAACCCGTATGGGATGTATCCGAAACCTCACGAGACCTCCTCAGTATCCGCCACCGGCTCAGCAGGTTTCGGATACATCCAGGTTGAACGAAGCCGCGGGCGACACCGACCCCGCTATGGAAATCCAATCCTCTTGAGCTGCGGAAACCGACCGCCAGCGAAGTCACTCGGGCGCCACACAGGGCAGAACCGTGCGAGGTGGGCCGCCTCGGGGCGCCTGATCGACCTCAAGCGAGTCGTTGTGCCCAAGAATATAGACCATGATTCGCGCCGGGCCAACCTCCCCTAGACTCGCACGGGCGAACTGCTGCCAAAGATGCGGCGCAACGCGGCCGTCTCATGACGGCGCTCGCGGGATCGGCCGCGGATGGCGTAGCAAGACTTCGAGGAGCGCGAGATTCGTCGAGGTGCAGTGTGGGCATGTCAGCACTTCAGCCTGCGCACTCTCGGTTGCCTCCTCGACCTCGTCCATGCCGAGCTGCTCGCGGCAGAGCGCCAGGCCCTCGCGCCGCTTGCGGTTCGCCAGCAGGCCGTAGAACCGGATCCGCACGAAGCCGCGCGACAGAACGTGCTCAGTGAAGCGACGCAGAAGCTTGACCGAGGGCAGGCTGACGATGCGCCACAACACATCCGCCGAACGCTTCTTCACCTTGAGGGTGACTGTCTCGCCGTCGAAGGCGACTATCCGCGCGTTGCTGATCGCGACCCGGTGCATAGATCGCGCGAGGTAGCCGAGGACGTGGTACGGGCCGCCGAAGGGACGCTTGGCGTAGACGACCCAGCGCAGGCTGCGAGCCTGGTCGAACGTCGTGCGCAGCAGGCTCGGTTCTGCTCCATGTGGGGCGGCAGAGACGAGGCCTGCCGGGCGATCAATCGCTCGAGCCAGTTGAGGAGGCACGAGGCGAAGCGCCCCGAGAGCGGCTCGACCGGCACCAGTAACGTCGGCTTCGACGGCCGCCAGCGGCCGGCTTTGTCGAGACCGCCGCCGGCTACGACCATGTGCACGTTGGGATGAAACTACAGTCGCTGCGTCCACGTGTGGAGCGCGGCTATCGCGCCGGGCTCGGCGTCGAGGTGGCGCGGAACGGCGGGGACCTCCTCGCGCAGGGCCTGCCAGGCGGCGCGAAAAGAGTTGTCCGCCACCTTCGGAGTCGCCATGGCGACTCCTCAGCGACTCGTGCCTACCTCAATCCCTTCTCCAGAATGGATCCAGTTCCGTCCTTTCACCTTTACAGATCGACCGACTCATAGGGAGCATGGTCGTGGTGAACGACACCGCCGCTCAGCCGGCCGCAGCGGACTGGAGATAGCCCTCCTCCTCCAGATGCTCAAGAATGCGATCGACCGCCTCGTCCGGCGTGCACTCCGCAGTATCGATCACCAGCTCGGCGTCGGCCGGCTCCTCGTACGGATCATCGATCCCGGTAAAGCCCTTGATGCGGCCGGCGCGGGCAGCGGCGTAGAGGCCTTTGCGGTCGCGGTCGGCACAGACGTCGAGCGGGGTCGCAACGTGGACGAGGACGAAGCCGCCGCGCTCCTCCACCATCTCGCGCACCTCGCGGCGCACCGCGTCGTAGGGCGCGATCGGCGCGCACAGGGCGATGCCGCGGTTCTTGGTGATCTCGGAGGCGACGAAGCCGATGCGGCGGACGTTGATGTCGCGGTGCTCCTTCGAAAAGCCGAGCTCGCTCGACAGGTGGCGGCGGACGATGTCGCCGTCGAGCAGGGTCACCGAGCGCTCGCCGACCTCGAGCAGGCGTGCCAGGAGCACTTTGGCCAGGGTCGACTTGCCGGCACCCGACAGGCCGGTGAAGAAGACCGTGAAGCCACGCTGGCCACGTGGCGGACGGCTGCGACGCAGCTCGTCGGCGATCTCCGGAAATGTGAACCAGGTCGGAATCTCGAGACCGAGGTCGAGGCGACGGCGAAGCTCGGAGCCCGACAGGTCGAGCGGACGGGTCTCGGGCGGGCACTCGCTCGCCGGCAGGTAGCCGTCGCGCTCCTCGACGTAGACCATGCGTTCGAAGGCCACCAGCTCGACCCCGAGCTCGTCTTGATGCCGGCGCAGCAGCTCCTGCGCGGCGTAGGGTGGGTAGAACGGCCGGTGCTGGGCGTCGAGGCCGGGGCCGGCATGGTCGCGGCCGACGATGAAATGGCTGCAGCCGTAGTTCTTGCGCACGATCGCATGCCACAGCGCCTCGCGCGGACCGGCCATGCGCATCGCGAGCGGCAGCAACGAGAGCTCGACCATCGAGCCCGGGTAGCGCGCCAGAACCTTGCGATAGCAGCGCACGCGGGTGTAGTGGTCGAGATCGCCCGCCTTGGTGGCGCCGACCACCGGATGGATCAGGAGCTTGGCGTCGTGCCGCTGCGCAGCGCGGAGAGTCATCTCGAAGTGCGCGCGGTGCATCGGGTTGCGGGTCTGAAAGGCGACGATGCGCGACCAGCCGCGGCCGGCGAGCCAGGCACGCAGAGCCGCCGGCGTATGGCGCAGCTCGGCGAAGTCGTAGTGCTGCGGGCGCTCGACGCCTTCGATCCGGCCCCCGACGGCCACTCGGTTGCTGCGCGTCAGCAAGTGGCGGACGCCGGGGTGGTCGGCCTTGCGCGTACCGAACGTCGCCTCGGCCAGCGCCTCGATGTCGGGCTCCCAGAGATCCTCGACGTGGAGCACGGCGAGCATCACGCCCTCGCCGTCGAGGAGCGCCAGGCGACCACCGACCTCGAGGCGCTCGGCCGTCGAGGGCTCGATGTCGAGCGTCACCGGGATCGGCCACAGAGCGCCGTCGGGCAGCCGCATCGACTCACAGACGCTCGCCACTTCGGCCGCGGTCTGGAAGCCGCGCAGCGGCGAGAAGCCGCCGACCATCAGCAGCTCGAGGTCGAGCATCTGACGCTGGGTCAGCACCCACGACGGCAGATCGCGCTGCTCGGCACGCAGCGCCGCCGCGCGGTCTGGCGCGGCCATCAGGTCGACGAGTGCACCGCCGTGGGGAGCGATCAGGGAGAACGAATCCGCCGCGGGCGGATCGGAAAAATCGGTCATCGAGTGGAACCTCGGAGTCGTCGGTGGGGCCCGAGGCGAGTGGTACCAGGCCAATCCCTCGGAGCGATGTCGGCCGCATGCTAGCGTGCTCCACGAACAGCCGACCGGAGGTCTCGTGCCCGCCGACCACGTCGTCCACACGCTCTGCCCTCTCGACTGCCCCGACACCTGCAGCGTCGCCGTGCGCGTCGACCCCGACGCCGGCCGCGTGCTGAAGCTCGACGGCGATACCCGCAACCCGGTGACCGCGGGAACGATCTGCGGCAAGGTGCGGCGCTTCGACCACATCGTCCACGGCGACGACCGGCTCACGCACCCGGAGGTGCGCAGCGGGCCGAAGGGTTCGGGCAAATTCCGCCGCGTGTCCTGGGACGAGGCGCTCGACTCGATCGCCCGCCGGCTGCGGGAGAACGCTGCGACCTACGGCGGCGAGTCGATCCTGCCGCTCGCCTACGGCGGCTCGAACGGCCTGTTGAGCGACGGCACCACCGACGAGCTGCTCTTCCGGCGACTCGGCGCGTCGCGCCTGGCGCGCACCGTGTGCGCCGCCGCCGTCGGTCGCGCCCATGTCGGCCTTTACGGCAAGATGCCTGGCGTCGCCTACGACGACGTGCCGGAAGCCCGCCTGGTCGTGCTCTGGGGCGCCAATCCGTCCGACTCCGGCATCCACCTCGTGCCGCAGATTCTCGAGGCGCAGCGTCGTGGAGCGGCGCTCGTGGTCGTCGACCCGCGCCGCACCCCGCTGGCGCGCAAGGCCGATCTCCACCTACCGGTCCGCCCTGGCACCGACCTGCCGCTGGCGCTGGCCGTGACCCACCGCCTCTTCGAGACCGACGACGCCGACCTCGAGTTCCTGCGCCGTGAAACGGTTGGCTGGCAAGAGCTCCGGACGCGCGCCGCCGCCTGGACGGTCGAGCGCGCTGCCGCCGTCTGCGGCCTCGACACCGACGACATCGAGCGCTTCGTCCGGCTCTACGCCGAGAGCTCGCCGGCCCTGCTCCGCATCGGTTGGGGCCAGGAGCGCAACCGCAACGGCGGCTCGGCGTCAGCCGCGCTCTTTGCGCTGCCCGCCGTCGGCGGCAAATTCGGCGTGCGCGGCGGCGGCTACCTGTCGAGCAACAGCGGATCGTGGATGCCGGGATCACTGGTCGACGACGCGACCGACGGCCCGCTGCCGCGGCTGGTCAACATGAACCGCATCGGCCGGCTGCTCACCGACCCCGGCGACGAGCCGCCGGTGCGCTGCCTCTTCGTGTACAACTGCAACCCGCTGCAGACCCTGCCGCGGCAAGACCTGATGCGTCGCGGCCTCGAGCGCGAGGACCTCTTCACCGTCGTCTTCGATCCGGTGCTCACCGACACCGCGCGCTATGCCGACGTCGTGCTGCCGGCGACCACCTTCCTCGAGCAACGCGACCTGCGCCGTGCCTACGGCGCCTACGTCATCGGCGACGTCGTGCCGGCGATTCCGCCGGTCGGCGAGGCGCGCTCGAACGTCGACGTGTTCGCCGAGCTCTGCCGCCGCTGCGACGTGCTGCGCGACGACGATCCGACGACGGCCGAGGAGCTCCGCGAGCGCGCGCTGGCCCAGCTGCCGGCCGACGCCCGCGCACGCCTCGACGCCGGCGAGGTCGTGACCCCGCCGTGCGGCGCGCACCCGGTGCAGATGGTCGACGTGCGCCCGCGCACCGACGACGGCAAGATTCACCTCGTTCCCGCGGCGCTCGACACCGAGGCGCGCGCCGCCGGCAGTGACGGGCTCTACGCCTACCGTGAGGCCGAAGCGGATGGAAACGGTGCGCTGACCCTGATCTCTCCCGCCAGCCGCCAGGCGATCTCGTCGAGTCTCTACAACTTGGTCGAGGCCGACGCGGTGGTCGACCTGCACCCCGACGATGCCGCGTCCCGCGGCATCGCCAGCGGTGATCTGGTGCGTCTGGTCGCGGCGCTCGACGACCTCGACGGCGAGGTCGAGGTCCGCGCCCGTGTCGGCGACCTCGTCCGCCCCGGCGTCGCCGCACTGCCCAAGGGCCTGTGGGCGCGCCACACGCGCAACGGCGTCAGCGCCAACGCCCTCGCCCCCGACACGCTCACCGACCTCGGCGGCGGCGCCTGCTTCAACGACGCCCGCGTGCGCGTCGAGCGTGCGGGCTGATCGCTGCACAGGCGAGGCAGCGTCTCCGAGGTCGACCGAGATTACTCAGGCTCTCCTGCTCGCCCTTGCGCTCGTACCTCCAGCAAACGCTCTCGGCACCGTGCCGAGACACCTCGAAAATCGGTTGGATTAGACGCTTCGAGCTCCTCGTAGACCACGACTGCCCGACCCAGGTAGACACACGCCTCGTCGAGTAGTCCTCGATCCGCCAAAGCCTGGCCCAAGACTTCGCAGGTCAGTGCCAGCTTCGGCTTCGCCGCGAATCGACTTGGAACCAGATCTTGATATCGCTCCACCGCCTCTCGAAGCAAAGCGACTGCACAATCGCCGTTCCCCAGCTGGCTTTCCAAGAATGCCCGTGTCGTGAGATTTCCCGGGATGAGACTCCGATAGGCTCGCGCATCGCGCTGCTCGAGTTCATCGAGGACCAGGCCGGCGGCCCTAGCGACTCGGCGAGCCTCTTCGTAGCGTCTGAGGCGTCTGAAGCAATTCGTCGCCAGGTCGAGCGCCATCACCAGCCTCGGGCCGTGCACTCGCGGCCGAGCATCAGTCAACTGCTTGAAGAGCGACACCGCGCGGCCCGCGAGCGGTAAGGCGACGCCGTATCGCCCAAGGTCATGAAGCAAGTTGGCGAGATTGTATGTCGACATTGCCAAAGGAAAGCGATGGACCTCAGGCTGATATTCGAACTGCCGCTCGAAGATGTCGCAGGCTTCGACGAATGCGCTGAGCGACTCCTCGACCTTGTCGACTCTCCGAAGGACCAGAGCAAGGCTATTGAGGCTGTTCGCCAAGTCTGCCTCCCGACTCTCCTCAGCTTTCGCCACAAGCTCTCGGCGCAAGGCCACAGCTTCGTACAGGTGGGCGAGAGCGGACGCAGAATCCCCCATCTCGTGAAGACACGTACCGAGATTGTTCAGGCTGGACGCCAACAACGGACGGATCGCCAGCGGGACATCCAACAGCAGACGACGTCTGATCTCGACTGCTTCTTCGAAGGCGCGGCATGCCGCGGCCATCGAACCACTTTCCTGCAGCATGGATCCCATGTTGTTCAGGCTACTGGCGAGATCCGCATCGAAGGCGCCCGCACGCCTCAGCGCCAAGCCCCAACGAAGTTCAGTCGCCTCTCGAATCACCGAGAGCGCCTCATCCCAATCTCCCCGATCCCGATGCTGAATGGCGAGACTATTGAGACTACTGGCGAGATCGTGTGAGTAAGCGTCCGGCCGGTCATTGGCGAGACGCCGACGCAAAGCGACGGCCTCTCGATGACTGGCCAAGGCTTCACCGCCGCGACCTAGTTTCAGCAAGATCACGCCACGATTGTGAAGACTGGTCGCCAGATTGGCCTTGCCCTCGATGGTTTTATGAGCTTCGCTCTCCTGATAGAGGTCAACCGCCGTCTCGGCAGCGGCGAGTGCGGACTCGAGCTCGCCTTGACTGAGAAGGATCGAGCCAAGATTCGCCCAACTACCGGCCAGCTCAGAGTGCGCCCCCTCGAAGCCTTCTGCGACCAATCCTCGCCGCATCTCGAGGCTCCGTCGCACCAGTTCTTCCGCTTCCTCCGATCGACCAACCGTCTCGAGATTCGCCGCCAGCTGGTTTAGCGAGGTAGCAATCCGCTTGCGTTGCTTGGGCGACGCGATGGGAGCGAGGCGCTCGTGAAGCTCGAGCGCCTCGTACGACTCGGCGAGAGCCGCCTGGTGCTGCCCCAGCTCAGCCATCGACATTGCCTGCGCCAACGTCAAGCGAGCGATCTCCGCCTCGACGAGCTGCTGTTGATCTGACTCGGCCACCGCACTCTTCAGGGCCTTGAGTACGATCCGCGTCGCAACCCGTCGGACTTCGCGGAGCGGTACAGAAGACGAATACGGCGGGGCCTCGACCAGCTCCCGCACCTGATTGACTACATTCAGATTTTCCGTCATCTCGACACACCGAGCGAGCACCGTACCCATCGGGTCCTCCGACTCGACAGCGACCTCAAGCGCCAGCTCGCCCAGCCATTCCAGCCGCCCCACGAGGGCCTCTTCGATCCAGCACTCGGCGTCTGGATCTCTGGCCGCGATACGCGTTAACCTCGTCAAGAGGCTCTTGGGCGCATCGGCCTCGAAGGCTTCGATCATCATCTTCGAGCTCTCGACTCGCCGGCATGCGAGTCGTCGGTCGCGGCGGGCCGCTTGCGTCCGAGAATTTGATCGAAGCTATCGGCCAGGCCTTGCCCGAGCTCGTTCTTGATCAGCTGCTCTCCCAGGAGATCCGGCATCATCGGATCGATCCATCGGAGTTCGCCCGGATAGGTCTCTCGCAAGAGATGGACGACCATACTCAGCATGCTCTCCTTCTCGTCGGCAAAGAACCGAAGGCTGCGGAGAGCGGCGATCGCCTTGTCCTCGTTCGCGACACCACCGACCGAGGTGATCAATGCCATCGCGCGGCCGAGCCCACGAGAAATCTCCACCGGCAGCATCCACTCACCCGCGACCTTGGCCAGGAATCGTTTCTCGCGATTCAGGACGTAGTTGAGAATCTCCTCTTGGCCCCACTTCCCAGGCTCCTCGATTGCGACTAGCGCACTCATGTGCAGCAAGAGCGCGCGGCTGAAGTGCTCTTTTGTCAAGTTCTCGGGAGCTTGTGGCTGATGGTCTCGCCCGAGTCGTTCCGCGAATGCTCGCGCCGCACGACTGAACGACTCGGCTCGTTCCTCTCTGCTCCACGCCAGTGGTCGGAGAACATGCCACGTCGACTTCGGGCCACTCAAGAACTCTCCGACACCACCACCGGTCGCCTTGAGCTGATCCCACCAGTCGAGCGCACCTCGAGCGAGCAGAATGATTCTGGTGCGTGCCCTCAGATTGGTGGCGAGGATCAGTTGCAGGAGCTCTATCAAGATTGGCCTGCGGGACTCGGCATAGTCCACGAGAAGGAGACGCGGTCCGCCGAGTCGTTCGAGCTCGCCCCAAGTCTCTCGAGCCGTCTTCGACTGGTCGACAAGGCCTGCGCGCCATCTCTCGTCGATCATTCGACGGCAGAGCTCCAAAGCCAGCCGGGTCTTTCCCATGCCGCCAGGGCCAGAATAGAGACGCAAGGAAAGGTCATTGTCCGAGTGAAGGCACCAGCGCTCGAGATCCTCGATCTCGGAACTCCTGAAGTGGAAAGGGACAATCTCGTTCTCCGCCCGCAGCAGAGAGCCCGGAGGCGATCGATCGGGCCGATATGCGGGTCGCGGCAACACCAAAGGACTCGACCTGGACGACAAGGAAGATCGAGCTCGACTCGATCCGCCGGGGAGCAAACGGAGGCCCGGATGTGCATCAAGCCGATAAGAAAGCTGAGCGACTCGATCGGTGACCGTCGCGCCGGGCAGCTCGCGCCGCGCGCCGAGAACTGCCCGAGCCACAGGGACGCCACGGCCGAGGTCTCGGTAGACCGTTTCAGCGAACGCTCGGGCAGTCGCGCCGGGAACCTCGATAATGGGAGCCAGAAAGCCACTCGCGCCACAGTCCAGGAGCCAGCTGTGGCTCCACCCACCTGCTCCGACGAGGCCGTCGTCTAGGCGTCCGGAATGGCACGAGTTGAAGAACACGAACGGGCCCGTTCTTCGAAGAGTCCGTGCGAGTGGCCCAGTCAGATCTCGCGGGTGTAATGCACCATCGTTGAGCTGAATCTTGTCGAGCTCTGGCCGGACTGAGTCGCGCCACGCTCGAACCCTGGCTCCGTGCCCTGCGAAGTGAATGACATCGAGATCTTCGGCGAGCTTCTCGAAGACCACATCGAGGGTCGGATTGTCCAACAGACACCTCTCGTCGACCGATCCGGGCGCGAGAGCGCGTATCGCCTCGAGCTCACTCGTCGTTGAGGCCTGAACTCGACGCTCCAACGACGTCGCGATCACACAGAGAACTCTTTCGAATCGCTTCTCGACGACGGGATCGGGCGCCGAGCGCGGCCAACGCGCCACCTCGAACCTCATGCAGAGGTGGTCGTCGTCGGGAAACTCATCGGGACGCACCAACTCCCATGGAATCCAGGCCTCATCGGACAAGATGAGAACACTCCGAACGCGATCCCGGTACTGTCGATACGCCCGACGAACCTCAGGTGGGACAAGGCGCCGATAGAGCCAATGACCGAGGGAATCGAGAGATCGAAACTCAGTTTCATCGGCCGTCAGCAGGCCTGACAACTCACCATCGAGCTCGCGCCGGAACGACCGTGCATCACCCAGAGTCTCAGTTCGGGCTCTACAATCCTCGAGCTCAGAGATTGCGCCGGAAGGCGAAGTGAAAGTGTACGAGAGGTACCACCCCTTGTCCTCCGTCCGCGGTTCGACCTCAAACAGCAGATCGACTGGCTCTTGAGGCGAGGCTCGTTCCGACTTTGATCTATGGTGGACCATGAACGAAGTCTCTCACGTCGCGGCCATAGAACGGGCACGCCAGACGCGCAACGGCGTCAGCGCCAACGCCCTGGCGCCCGACACGCTCACCGACCTCGGCGGCGGCGCCTGCTTCAACGACGCCCGCGTGCGCGTCGAGCGCGTCGGCTGATCGTCTCGCCGACTTCGCGTCAGAACACCACCGGGCTGTCGAGCACAGCCTCGGTGTTGGCGCGCGCCAGGCGCTGGGCGACCCGCATCGACAGCTCGAGCGCCTGCTCGTAGTTGAGGCGCGGGTCGACGAAGGTGCGGTAGCGGTCGGCGAGGGCGTCGTCGGACAGGCCGCGGGCGCCGCCGGTGCACTCGGTGACGTCGTCGCCGGTGAGCTCGATATGGATGCCGCCGAGGTAGGTGCCGGCGTCGGCATGGATCTCGAACGCCTGCTCCACCTCGCTCAGAATATGGGCGAAGCGTCGGGTCTTGAGGCCGGACTCTGTTTTTACTGTGTTGCCGTGCATCGGGTCGCAGCACCAGAGCACAGTCTTGCCGGCGCGCCGCACGGCGTCGAGCAGCGGCGGCAGCGACGTGGCGATCTGATCGACCCCGAAGCGGTGGATGAGGGTCAGGCGCCCCGGCTCGTCGTCGGGATTGAGGCGCTCGATGAGCTCGAGCAGCCATTCGGGCGACATCTTCGGCCCGACCTTGACCCCCATCGGATTCTCGATGCCGCGGAAAAATTCGACGTGGGCGCCGTCGACATCCGCCGTCCGCATGCCGACCCACGGCATGTGCGTCGACAGGTCGTACCAGCCGACGCGATGAGGCACCTGGCGCGTCTGTGCACGCTCGTACTCGAGGTGCAGACCCTCGTGGCTGGAAAAGAAGTCGACGCGGTCGATGTCGCCGACCTGGCGCCCGGCGAGCGTTTCCATGAAGCGCAGCGACTCACCGATCGACTCGACGATCTGCTGGTACTCCTGCGACCGCTCGGCGTGGTGCACGAAATCGAGGTCCCAGTACTCGGGATGGTGCAAGTCGGCGAAGCCGCCGTCGATCAGCGAACGGACGAAATTGAGCGTCAACGCTGAGCGTTCGTAGCCGCGCAGCAGGCGCTGCGGGTTGTGGCGCCGCGCCTCCGGCTCGAAGTCGATCGAGTTCACCAGGTCGCCGCGATAGCTGGGCAACGACACACCGTCCCGGGTCTCGATATCGGACGACCGCGGCTTGGCGTACTGCCCGGCGAAGCGACCGACGCGGATCACCCGCCGCTTGCCGCCGTGGACCAGCACCAGGCTCGCCTGGAGCAAGATCTTGAGCTTGTTGGCGATGATCTCCGACCGGCACTCGGGGAAGACCTCGGCGCAATCACCGCCCTGGAGCAGGAAGCGCTGGCCGGAGGCGGCCTCCGCGAGCTGCTGCTTGAGGCTCTCGATCTCCCACGAGGTCACCAGCGGCGGCAGGTCGGTGAGCTGCTGCAACACCGCCGTGAGCTCTGCGTGATCTTCGTAGGTCGGTTGCTGCTTGGCGTCCTTCGAACGCCAGGAGTCGAGGGTCCAGTCGTTGCGCATGGTGGCGGATGATAGCGCTAAAGCGCCGGCACCTCCACCTTCGACGACAGGATCTTGCCCGACAGGCGATCGTAGATCGACACCACCAGATCGTGGCGGTCCTTGCGCATCTTCATCTCGGTTTCGTAGAGCGCGAACTCACCCTCTGCCGGCTCGCGCGACATCCGCATCTGCATCGGGATCACCGGAATCTCGGCCGTGTCGCCGGATGTGTCGATCACCGCGACCCGCAGCTCGAGATCCGCGACATAGCCGTCCTGCGTCGGCAAATACGTGAGCTCGTCGGCCGGAATCCGCACCTCGAGCGGCACCGTGCGCTTGCCCCAGCCGGAGCGCTTGCCGCGCTCGACCTGGACATCGAGCGGCACGCCGCTGGGCGCGCCGCCGAAGAGCAGCACGCTTTCGACCATCATCGTCACTTCGGTCGAGCGCGACAGGTCGGAGAAGCCGGCACGCGAGCGCACCTTGGCGCCAGGGATTCGCACGTCGACGTCGACCTGGTGCGCGCTGTCGTCACCACGCCAGCTGGGCGTGAATCCCAGCCAGTAGTACGAGCGCGTGTCGTCCGCGGCGCCGGACAGGGCCTTCAGCCGTGAACCGTCGAGGAAGGCCCGGCCGCCGGTCGCGGCGGCGATCGAGCGCAGGGCCGCCTCTTCCTCGAACTCGCGCTGTTGGGTTTGGGCGCGGCGACGGTTCGATGCCTCGAGGGTCGCGTCGGAGACGTCGGCGACCACCGAGTCGAGGCCGGGCACGTCGATCGGGTACACCGTGTAGCTGAGCCGGTTGGCGGTCTCGGCGAACGCCTCGATCGCGCGCTCGCTGCGCATCTCGCGCAGCGCACGCGCGGTGCGCTGGCCGTCTCCCACCACCCAGTTGCTCGGATCGTAGGGCCAGCCGCCGGACAGCAGGAGCATCACCTTGCGACCCGGCGGGTCGGCGAAGCCGCGCAGCGCCGAGGTGGCGGCCATCGCCGCGCTCCGCACCTGGTCGGAGAGCTGCAGCGCGTACTGCTCCTCCTCGATGTTGAGCCCGAAGGCGTCGATCCGCGCGCGCGGGCCGAAGCCGCGGTCGGCGAAGGTGTTGCTGGTCTCGAAGATGCGCCGCTCGGCGCGCCGCTGCAGGCCGTAGGCGTCGCGCCTCTGCGCATCCTGCAGCGCCTGCTCCATGACGCGCGGGCTCTGCGTCCAGGTCGACAGCATCTCGAGCGAGCGACCATCGAAGGCCACCACCGCCATGCGATCGTCCGGCTGCAGACTCGGCAGTTGCTCGATCAGGTTGTCGAGCACGCGATCGCGGTCGCGGGCCACGGTGAAATAGTCGTCGACGAATACCAGGTAGCTGGTCTCGACCGGCTCGCCGGGAGCCAGCGCCGGAACCGTACCGCCGCGGTCCTCGGGCGAAGCCACCGCGCGCCCACCGAGCACCTCCGTGAAGTACTCGATCGGCACCTCGGCGCCGTCGACGCGCAGAACGAAGTCCTCGGGTTTCAGCCCGTAGAGACGCTCGCCGTCCTTCTCGACCACGACCTCGAGATTGACGACGCGTACGTCGATGATCTCGCCGAAGGTCTCCGACGGCGCGGCGTCCTGGGCCCCGACGGGCGACGTCAGCGCGAGCACGAGGCCGAGGACGAGAGTGACGAGGGTCCGGGAGGAAGGCGGGAGCTGAGTCATGACGGTCCTCTCTTGCGGTCGGATCATCTTTACGGTCGGATCAGGCGGTCGTTTCGGTCACGGCTCGATCTCGATGCGCGCGCCCAGCAGGCGTGCGCTCGGCGGGTCGTAGAGCGCCAGCAGCAGGCGGTGGCCTCTGCGACGCAGCTCGAGACGTGTCTCGAGGGTGCCGATCTCGCCCGGCGCCGGCGCGCGCTCGCCGCGCAGATCGAGCGTGATCACCGGCACGTCGGCAGCGTCGCCGCGCTCGTCGGTGCCGACCACGCGCAGCTCGAGTCGGCTCGCCCAAGCGCCGTTCGGGCCGGCAGGGAGCTTGGTGATCTGGTCGAGCGGCACGAAGAGCCGGACTGGCAGCACCATCCGGCGGCGCCCCTGGGGCTCCGGCGTGCCGGGCTCGAGCCGCAGACTGCCACCACCCACCAACGGTGCACCGAAGAGATGAGCGCTCTCGACCTGCATCGTCACCCGTGTCGACGAAGAGAGATCGGCGAAACCGGCGCGCGTGCGCACGTCGACCCGGCGGCCGTCGGGCGCGGCGACGGCGATCTCGAGCTCGTGCAGCGAATCGTCGCGGCGCCAGCTGGGCGTGAAACCGAGCGAGTAGTACGAACGCGTGTCGTCGGCGGCCATGTCGAGGACGTGACGGCGCGCGCCACCGAAGACCGGGACCGCGCCGGTGGCGGCGGCGATCTCGCGCAGGCCGTCGCGCACCAGGTCGAGCCGAGCGCGTGCCCGCCCGGTGGCGAAATCCTGCAGGTCGGGATCTCCGATCGCGGCGCCGCCGAGCTCGCTCGCCCGGGTCTCGTCGAGGGCGACGGGATAGATCGTCCAGCCGAGTCGATTGGCCGACGTCACCAGGGCTTCGACCAGCTCCTCGCTGTCCCACGGGCCGGGCGGCTCGCCGCGGAGTTCGACGTCGCGCACCGCGCTCAGCGCCGACAGCGCCGCCTCGGGCAGACCGCCGGCGAGGAAGAGCAAGACCCGACGGCCATCCGGGCGTCCGAAGCCGCGCAGCGTCGCCGAGGCCGCCGCCGAGCGCCGGATCAGCTTGGAGCGCAGCTCACCCTGCGCCTCGATGCCGCGAGTGCCGATCGTGTTGCGCCCGATGCCGCGCGAGCCGTTGAAGCCGATCGAGCTGAAGCTGCGCCCGGTGGTCGTGCGCTGGCTGTAGCGCAGCAGCGACTCGACCTGGCGCGCCTCGCTGCGTCGCTGCAGGCCGTAGGCGGGCCGTGCGCGGGCCACGTCGAGCGCGGCGCGCAGCGTCGAACGCGACGCCGTCCAGCCGCTGAGCAGCTCGACCTGGCGACCGTCCCAGGCAACGATCGCCATGCGATCCTCCGCCCGCAGCTGCTCGAGATCGGCCTCGAGACCGTCGAGCACGCGATCCCGGTCGCGCGGCAGAGCGAAATACTCGTCAATGAACACCAGGTAGCGGCGCGGCATCGACTCGCCGGCGGCGAATCGCTGGTCGAAGGGGGAGACCGATACCCCGGTCCCGGAGACTGGATCGGCGACGGCGCGGCCGGCACGGATCTCGGAGAAGAATTCGATCGGCACCGTCCGTCCGTCGACCAGCAGCGTGAAGTGCTCCGGACGCAGATCGTGGACCGGCTCACCGTCGCGCGTGACCACCGCCTCGACATTCACCACGCTGACGTCGACCACGTCGCCGAAAACCGGCGGCGGCTCCACCGCCGCCTCGGGCGGCGCGCGCAGCGGCGCCGACGCGAGCAGCACCGCGAAGACTAGCGCCATCGCGTGCGCGGCCAGCGCCGGCGTGGCGACCGGCCGAGGGTCGCGCCTGGGAGCAATCGCTGCTGCGTGTCGACTCATGGGCTCTTGATGGGCTTCCGCGGAGGAGTTCGATCGGTGGATGGGATCAGTTTCGCAAGGGGTGGGCCAGACATCAAGCGATCGACCCCACAGGCTCTGGCATCGACCGCTCGGTCTTGGATTAAGCAAGAGCCGTGCCACGCCCTTGCAGTCTAGCAACACACGGCCCCTCGGTGCGCGAGCGGCCTGTTGAACCGACGCGCGGTCGCCGCCCGTCGTCGGTCGTCCCCTGCAGGGGACGGGCACTCCCGGCTCGCTTGTCGGCCTCCAGGGCCCTTGCTATCCTGCGCCTTCGCCACAGACCGACCCCCGGTCTCTTCGACCGCCGTCTTCTGGACCGCAGCATTCCGAAGGAGCGCACGCATGCGCTACGACCCCGCCGCCATCGAGCCGAAATGGCAATCGACCTGGGACGAGCAGCAGGCCTTCCGCACGCCGCAGGAGATCGACGAGCTGCAGCGCAAGCCGAAGTACTACGTGCTCGACATGTTCCCCTACCCGTCGGGCTCGGGCCTTCACGTCGGCCACGCCGAGGGCTACACGGCGACCGACGTCGTCGCGCGCCACAAGCGGATGACCGGTCACCACGTGCTGCACCCGATGGGCTGGGATGCCTTCGGCCTGCCGGCCGAGCGCGCCGCGATGCGCGAGAGCATCCACCCGGCGGTGATCACCAAGCGCAACGTCGACACCTTCCGGCGCCAGATCCAGCGCCTTGGCTTCTCCTACGATTGGAACCGCGAGCTCTCGACGTCGCACGTCGGCTACTACCGCTGGACGCAGTGGATCTTCCTCAAGCTGCACGAGAAGGGCCTCGCCTACCTGGCCGAGGTGCCGGTGAACTGGTGCCCGGCGCTCGGTACCGTGCTCGCCAACGAGGAAGTGAAGGACGGCAAGTACGTCGAGACGGGCGACCCGGTCGAGCGGCGCAACATGCGCCAGTGGATGCTGCAGATCACCGCCTACGCCGAGCGCCTGATCGACGATCTCGAGCTGGTCGACTGGCCCGAGTCGGTGAAGGAGATGCAGCGCAACTGGATCGGCAAGTCGATCGGCGCCGAGATCGACTTCGCCATCGACGGCCACGACGCCTCGTTTACGGTGTTCACGACCCGGCCCGACACGGTGTTCGGCGCCACCTACTGCGTGCTCGCACCGGAGCACGAACTGGTCGCGGCGATCACCACCGACGCCCAGCGTGAGGCGGTCGAAGAGTACGTGCGGACGGCGACTCAGAAGAGCGACCTGGCGCGCACCGATCTGGCCAAGCAAAAGACCGGCGTCTTCACCGGCGCCCACGCCGTGCACCCGGTGACCGGCGAGCCTGTTCCGATCTGGGTCGCCGACTACGTTCTGGCCAGCTATGGCACCGGCGCCATCATGGCAGTGCCCGGGCAGGACGATCGCGACTGGGAGTTCGCGGAGGCCTTCGGACTGCCGATCGTGCGTACCGTCGAGCCGCCGGCGGACCACGGAGGCGGACCGTACCTGGGCGACGGACCGGCGATCAACTCGCACTTCCTCGACGGCCTGCCGATCGAGCACGCCAAGGCGAAGATCATCCAGTGGCTGGAAGAGCACGAGAAGGGTCGCTCGCAGGTGCAGTACAAGCTGCGCGACTGGCTGTTCTCGCGCCAGCGCTACTGGGGCGAGCCCTTCCCCATCGTCCACCTCGAGGACGGGACGGTGATGCCGCTGCCCGAAGAGCATCTGCCGGTCGAGCTGCCGCAGATCGACGAGTACCGTCCGACCGAGGACGGGCGACCGCCGCTGGCGCGAGCCGGCGACGAGTGGTTGATGGTCGAGCTGCCCGACGGCCGCAAAGGGGTGCTTGAGACCAACACCATGCCCCAGTGGGCCGGCTCGTGCTGGTATTACCTGCGCTACCTCGACCCGCGCAACGAAGAGCAGCCCTGGGATCCTGCGCTCGAGGCCTACTGGCTGCCCGTCGACCTCTACGTCGGCGGCGTCGAGCATGCGGTGCTGCACCTGCTCTATGCCCGCTTCTGGCACAAGGTGCTCTACGACTGCGGCTATGTCACCACCAAGGAGCCGTTCCAGCGCCTGTTCAATCAAGGCATGATCCTGGCCACCAGCTACCGCGACCAGGACGGCAAGTACCACCACCGCGACGGTCTCGAGAAGCGCGGCGAGACGTTCTTCGCGCAGGGTGACGATCGGCCGCTCGACGTGCAGGTCGAGCGCATGGGCAAGTCGAAGCTCAACGGCGTCGATCCGATGGAAGTCATCGCCGAGTACGGCGCGGACTCGGTCCGCCTCTACGAGCTCTTCATGGGGCCGCTCGAGCAGACCAAGCCATGGCAGATGGAGGGCCTTGAGGGCATCTTCCGCTTCCTCTGCCGCACCTGGCGCCTGGTGGTCGACGAGCATACGGGCGACCTCTGCCCGAGCGTCGTCGACGACGAGCCGGGCGTCCACGCGGATCTGCAGAAGCTGCTCCACCAGACGATCCAGAAGGTCACCGAAGACACCGACGGTCTACGCTTCAACACCGCGATCTCGCAGATGATGGTCTTCGTCAACGCGGCGACCCAGGCCGACCGGGTTCCGCGTGCGATCTTGCTCGACTTCTGTCGCGTGCTCGCGCCCTACGCGTCGCACCTCGCCGAGGAGCTGTGGCAGCGCCTCGGCGGTGAGGGCCTGGTCTGTCTGCAGCCCTGGCCCGGCTTCGACGAAGCCCTGTGCGCCGAGGACATGACGACCGTGGTGGTGCAGGTGAACGGCAAGCTGCGCGACCGTCTCGAGGTCGCCTGCGGCACCGCGCGCGGCGAGCTCGAGAGCCTGGCGCTGGCGTCGGAGAACGCGCAGCGCTTCATGGACGGCAAGGAGCCGCGCAAGGTGATCGTCGTGCCCGACCGCCTGGTCAATATCGTGGTCTGAGCCGCGGTCCGATCAGGGACCGACCGCCGACAGAGCACCGCGCTCGAAGCCGTCGCCGGAGATGGTGGGGATCGCGATTTCCAGCAGGCCGTCGTCGCCGTTGGCGATCCACAGGTCGCCGTCGGCGTCGAGCGCCAGCGACTCGATCGGGAAGGTGAGCTCCACCGACTCGACCAGCACCGGGTCGGGTCCCACGGTCAGGTCGAGAATCCGCACGCCGCCGACGAAGCCGCCGTACGCCCGGCCGCCATCGACCACGAGACCGCGGTCAGCGAACGGGGAGAACGGATCGACATAGCGCCCGACGCGCAGTGGCGCCGCTGGATTTGCCAGATCGACGACGTCAAGCCCTCGCCGGCACAGGACATAGGCACGCCCGCCCTGCAGCGCGGCCGACTTGGCGCGATCGCCGCTCCAGTCGGCGGAATCGGCAGCGAGGTCACCTCCACGGGCGCCGACGGCGTCGAGACGTCCCAAGCGAGGAGCGTGTCGATGCCGCCCAGGTAGAGGGCCGTGCCGTCGAGATGGAAAAAGCTTGCGGCCGGAACGGTCGTGCTCGGCTGCGAGTAGACAATGGTCGGCATCGTCGGATCCGACAGGTCGTAGAGGCGCAGGCCGTCGTCGGCGAGGGCGAGAAGGTCGCCGTCGACAGTGGCCCGATAAGCGAACAGAGACCGGCTGAAGCTGCCGACGACCACAGGCTGGGCAGGGTCGGTGACGTCGAGAATTTCGACACTGATACCCCCCAGGCCCGGGATGTTGTCGCTCCAGGCGACGAGGCGCGTGCCGTCGACCTCCATCTCGTCGGCTGTGAACAGGAGCGTCGGACTCCCGGACGGCGGACCGGCCGGATCGAGAATGAAGACGCCTCCCGCCTCGGCGTCGGCGACGTAGAGCAGGTGCCCCACCGCTGCGATCGACTCGGGATCCCTGAACGCCTTGCTGCCATAGCTCAAGTCGCCCGCCGGCACCGGTCGATCCGGATCGGCGAGCGACAGACGGGTGACACCACCCTGGAGGTTCTGATTCCTCCAGCTGACATAGAGCGCACCATCGAGCGAGGTGAGGCCGGTGACGGTGCCTCCGAGCACCGGGCTGATCGACTCGAGCACCGGAGCACCCGAAGGCTCCAAACGCCAGGTGTTGATCGTCCTCCCCTGCGGCTGGTAGAGGTAGTCACCGACCACGACGACGCGCTCGAGCCAGCCGCCGGCACCACGCTGGGTCTTCGCGGCGAGGGTGGGGCTCACTGCGCAGCAGAGCACCAGCAGGGAGCAGAAAGCGACCTGTAGCCGCGAAGACGAGAGACTGTGAAGAGTCGACATCATGGGTTCCTCCAAGAGTTGTGAAAGGCTCAGTCGATTATGCTATTGCATCATGATTATCGGCGACAGCCTCTTTGCCCCACTGGCAACACACCATTCCGCGCAAAGCAGGCAACGAAGACTCGAAGAGGATCGGAGCCCCAGGGTCGGACCGTACTGGGCACGAATGCGATTCATGTCACAGTAGCATAGATCGCTCCGGCGACACACCTCGTCCACGCCGCGGAAGGACCCGGTCAATCGACGGCGGCGAGCGGCAGGCGGAATCCCACCGCCAGGCCGCCGGCGGCGCGGCGCTCTGCGAACGTGTCGCCACCGTGCGCCTGCACCAGCCGGCGGCAGATGGCGAGGCCCATGCCGAGACCGTCGGCAGCCGTCGTGTAGAACGGCTCGAACATGCGCGCCAGCACCTCGTCGTCGGCGCCCGACCCGGAGTCTTCCACCGTCAACACCGCTTCGTCGGCGCGGCGACAGGCGACCACCCGCACCCACGGCCGACCGCTCTCGACCTCGCCGTCGGTCGCCGCACGCAGCGCGTTCTGCACCAAGTTGAGCACCACCTGCTGCAGCTGCACCGCGTCGGCCTCGACCGGCAGCGCTTCGAGCGGCAGATCAAGCCCGAAGTCGACCTCGTGCAGGCGCGACTCGGTGGCGAGGAGTCCCTCGACGTCGCGCACCAGGTCGCGCAGGTCGAGGCGCTCGAGAACGATCTCGCCGCGCCGCGCCAGCTTGCGCAGATGGTCGAGCAGCTCCCAGGCGCGCCGTGAGCCGACGACGATGTCGTGCACCGCTTCGGCGACGTCGGCCTGGTCGGCCGCAGGCCGCGGGCTCATCGACCGCACCTCGGCAGCCTGGGCTTCGGCGGCCTGCGACCCTGCGGCCAAGGGCTCGGCGGCCCGGGGCTCGGCAGCCCGGGATTCGGCCAGCAAAGACTCGGCGACCTGCGCATTGGTCAGAATCGCGGCGAGCGGCTGATTCAGCTCGTGCGCAACAGCCGCCGTGAGCTCGCCGAGCGACGCCACCCGACCGAGATGCGCCACTTCGGCGCGCGTCGCCCGCTCGAGCTCGTCCTGCGCCGTCTCGAGCGCCTCGTTCTTGCTCTGGATCTCGCGGTGTCCGCGCACCTTGAGGCGGTACCGGCTGAACAGCAGAAGCAAAATCGCGAGCAGCAGGAGACTGAAGACCAGCAGCGCCGTCCGCTCCTGGCGCTGGCGCTGGCGTCTCTGCTCGAGCTGCTCGATCTGGCGGTCTTTCGCGTCGAGCTCGAAGCGTGCCCGGGCATGGGCCAGCTGACGCGCTGCAGCCTCGCTGAACAAACGGTCCTCGACGTCCTTGAACGCTCGGTAGTCGGCCAGCGCGCCCACAAGATCGCCAGTGTCCTCGCGCAGGCGCGAGAGCTCGAGGTAGGTGTCCCGCACGAGCTGCGGAATGTCGAGGCGAAGCGCCAGCTCGAGCGCCCGCTCGAGACTCTCGATCGCATCGACCGGTTCGCCTTCCTCCCGTGCCAGCACGCCGAGGTTGTGGAGGCAGACTGCGATTCCCTGACGATCGCCGAGATCGCGCCGCAGGTCGAGCGAGCGCTGGAAGGCGCGGCGCGCCGCGTCGAGCCGCCCTGCGGCGAAATGCACGAGGCCCAGATGGGTCTCCGCCTGGGCCACTCCGAGCAGGTCGCCGGCCTCGTCGGCGATTTCGTGCGCCTGCTCGAAATGCACCTGCGCGGTCGCGAAGTCTTCACCGCGGTAGTGCGCCAGGCCGATGTTGTTGTGCGAGCTGGCCTCGAGGACTCGATCGCCGAGGCGGCGATAGAGCTCGAGCGACTCGGCGTAGTAGTCGAGCGCCTCGGCCCGCTGGCCCGACGCCTCGGACACCGCACCGAGGTTGTTGAGCGCCGTCGCCACCCCGGTTTCGTCGTCGAGCGCGCGCCGCAGGGAAAGAGAACGCTGATAGTGCTCGAGCGCTTGGTCCCACGCGCCCCAGAAGTAGTGGATCGTTCCGAGGCCATTCTCCGCGCCGGCGATCACCGCACGATCGTCGAGTCGGCGCGCCAGGCGCAGGGCCTCGGCGAAGAGCTCGAAGGCCCTCTCGTAGTTCGCCAGGTGTCTGTGGGCTGTGGCGGCACGCTCGAGCGCACGGGCTTCGCGCCGCTGCAGCTCGAGGCGCCGCGCCGCCGTCAGCGCCTGCTGCGACAGCTCGAGCGCGCGCTCGGGCTCGTTGCGCTCCGTCGCCTTCGCGTCGGCGAGCCACGCGTCGATCTCGGCGGCCGTCGTCTCGGCCGCGGCCTCTGCAGCGAACGGCATCTCGACGCCCGGAGAGGCCGGGGCCGACTCTGCTGGGGCAGACGCTGCTGGGGTCGACACGGCTGGGTTCGAGGCTGCTGGGTTGGACACGGCTGGGTTCGACGCTGCTGGGTTCGACGCAGTGCTCGGCGCCACGAGTGCCGCGCAGGCGACCGCCAGCCCAAACATGGCCGATCGGCGCCACGCGACCCGCCGCCTCAAGCCGGAACCTCGATCGCCAGCCGTACCGCCATGCGGACCAGGTGTGCCAGCGAGCTCGCGCCCATCTTCTCCATCACCCGCCCACGGTGCACCTTCACTGTCTGCTCGGTGATGCCCAGCGCCCCCGCGACGCGCTTGTTGGCCCAGCCGGCGACCACATGCTCGAACACTTCGCGCTCGCGCGGCGTCAGCGTCGCCAGCCGCTGCTCGAGCCGCCGGTCGCGCCGCGCCCGTTCGTCGTCGCTGCGCGCCTCGTTCATGCCCCGCGCGAGCGCCGCGAGCAGAGTCTCACGATCGAAGGGCTTCTCGAGAAACTCGATCGCCCCCTTTTTCATCGCCCGCACCGCCGACGGCACGTCGCCGTGACCGGTGAGCACCACAGCCGGCGGCGTGTCGCCGACCGCGGCGAGGCGGTCGAGGATCTCGAGGCCGTTCCCACCCGGGAGGTGGAGGTCGAGAATCAGGCACACCGGCTCGTCGATCGGCGGACGGTCGAAGAACTCGTCGACGCTGCCGAAGGCTTCAGCTCGGTAGCCTGTTGTGCGCAGCATGCGCAGCAAGGCACGCTGCAGCAGCTCGTCGTCTTCGACCAGCAGCACCAGCCCACGGTCGGCGGAGCGATCTGCGGCGGGAGACTCCATCGCGCCGAGCCTACCCTCCCCGCTCGGCGCTCCGGCTCGCGCTCACTGCACGACCGCCGACCAGGCCGTCAGGTCGCCCGACTCGAAGCCGTCGGCGAAAAAGCGTGACGCGACCAGCTCGATCAACCCGTCGAGTCCAGTGGCGATCCAGAGATCCCCCTCGCGGTCGGAGGTCATCGAGCGCACCGAGACGGTCAGAGGCAGAGTGTCGACGAGCACCGGGTCGCCACCACCGGCAACGTCGAAGGTGCGGACGCCGCCGCCGAGCGCGGCATGTGCACGGTCGCCGTCGAGCACCAGGCCTTTCTCGCCGCTGAACGCCACTGGATCGTCGAAGCGCCCGACCCGCATCGGCGTGCTCGGCACGGTGAGATCGACGACATCGAGCAGGCCGTCGAGGCAGACCAGGTAGGCGAGGTCGCCGCGCGCCGCCACCGCCGTCGCGCCGCCGCAGTCGGTGTACTGGCCGAGCTGCTGCGGTGCCTGCGGCATCGTGATGTCGAAGATTCGCAGCCCGCCGTTGCCGCCGAACGCCTGGTCGGCGATCAGCACCAGGTTCTCGTGGAAGATCACCTCGGAGCCCTGGCCGATCGGCGTCGAGCCGAGCAGGCTCGGATTCGACGGGTCGGCGATGTCGACCACGTAGAACACGCCGCCGTTGGTCGAGCTGACGAGCACGGCGAGGTCGCCCGACACCGCGACCGAATTCGGAAAGTCGAGCGCGAGGAACCCGAGCTGGGTCGGTACCGACGGATCGGTGAGGTCGACGATCACCAGGCCAGAGCCCCAATCGGCCAGGAAGGCCAACGAACCGACCACTTCGACGTCCTCAAACGCGTTCAGCGCGCCCGTGCTGTCGAGCCGGCCGACGCTCTGCCCGAGGTCGTCAGCGGCAGCGACGCGCAGGCCGCTGTAGAAGTCGCTGATCACCGCGTGGTCACCGAGAAAGGCGACGGCGGTGCTGTCGGCGCCCACCGGCAGGTCCCACTGCGCGTCGAGGCTCGGCGCCAGCGCGTCGGCCAGACCGAGACGCAGGCCACGGCCGAGCTCGCCGACGAAGAACCCGGCCATCGCGCCGCCGCGCTCAACGAAGGCCGCAGCCATCGTGCGACCCGACGGCGCCGGCACGGTCGCCACCTCGGTCGCGGTGGCCGGGGTCGCAACGTCCCACACGCGGAAGCCGGTGGTGGTGCCGAAATACAGCGCGTCGCCCTGGAGCTGCACCGAGAGCGGCACCAGAGACGCGACGTTCGCATCGTGGAAGACCTCGCTCGGCATCGCCGCATTGCTGGTGTCGACGAGGCGCAGTCCCTCGGGACCGACGGCGGCGTAGAGACCATCGTGCACGTCGGCGCGCAGCATCTGCCCGGCGGTGAAGTCGCCGAGCACGGCCGGAGCGAGCGGGTTGGTGACGTCGAGCAGGGTGGCGAAGATCTGGCCGGTGAAGCCGCGGCTCCAGGTCGTGAGCCGGGTCCCCTCGAGGATCATCTCGTCGGCGGCGAAGAAGCCGATCGCGACGGTAGCGCTCGCCGGATCGGCCGGGTCGACGAGGAAGAGGCCACCGGCCTCGATGTCGGCGAGGTAGAGGCGATCACCCACTGCTGCAACACTCTGCGGGTCGCGAAACGCCGAAGCGCTGTACGGCAGATCCTCGACGAACCGCGGACGCGCCGGGTCGTCGAGCGCCAGGCGGCTCAGGCCGCCGGCGAACAGCTGGTTCCGCCAACAGGCGTAGAGCGCACCGTCGAGCACGGTGACGCCGGTAATCGTGCCACCGAGCGGTCGCGAAATCGACTCGAGCACCGGCGCACCCGTCGCCGGCAGGAAAAAGGTCGCGAGGGTCTGTCCCTGAGGCTGGTAGAGGCGGTCGCCGACGACCACGCCGCGCTCGACGACGCCACCGGCCTGTTGTGAGATCTCGAATCCCGCACCGTCGACCGGCGCAGCGAATCCAGCGAGCAAGGTGAATGCGAGGAGTAGCGAGCAAAGAGGTGAGAGCGGGCTCTGCATGGTGGAGTCTCCAGACCGATGACGTCGCCGAGGCGCCGCCGGCTCGGCGAGCCAGCCAGGGGGGACGAGCAGCGCCTCGACTCTTCGACTCTAGGCGTGGTCGTCGAGGTCGTCTATTGCACCTTGGTGTACCTCCTGCCGATACGTGCCGAGGGCGGCGAGCCGGCCGTGGGCGCTTTGGTAACCTGGCGTCTCATTCCAGTTCAGTGAACCACGCTGCGGCTCCCGAGCAACGCATCGTCGCGGTGTTCGACGAACTGAGCCGATGGAGGACGATGTTTGTCACGCCTTTCGGCTCTCGAATCGAGCGGTCGTTCGAAGCCATTTCTCGCTCTCGCACTCTTCCTGCTGGTTCTCGCGTGGTTTTACGGTTGCCGCGACGCGAATCGTTTGACGCCGTTCGCTGCTCGCTCGATCTCTCCCGAACACGACGCCCTCATCCAGTTGGCACGAGGAGAGCGTCAGACGCGAGCCCGGTTGACAGGGCTCGACACATATCGCCCGTGTGAAGAAGCTAGGCACGCAGGCGTCTCGCCGTGCGTTCCTTCGATTCCGTCCGATCAGGTCGAGACTCTCATCGACCGAGCCTTTTCCCGAGAGATCTCGACATCCGACTCGACCTGGGCTCACACGATGGCCCTCCTGAACCTCGTCGATGGGACGCCGGAGGTCTCCGTAGACCTTCTCGAGTCAGCGCGCACAGCCCCCGGGAGCAGTCCTCAGATTCTGAGCGATCTCGCCGCAGCACATTGGGAAGCTGCAGCAAGGGCCGGCGATCGACTACATCTGCTGGCGAGTCTGGAAGCCAGCTCGACGGCGCTTCAGCGTGATCCAGGCTCCGCTGACGCACTCTTCAATCAGACCTTGGCGCTGGCATCACTCGGTCTCTTGCGTCAAGCCAAGATCACAGCTCGACGACTCGAGGCGTCCGCGGAGCCTTCGGGCTGGAGAGCCGAAGCTCGGTCGATTGCACAAGGGCCGGCAGTCTCGATCACTGCGGATCAGCTCGATAAGGAGCTTCAACAGTTTCTTGTCGATGAATTCCGCGATGTCGGGCTCTTCGCCCAAGGCGTCGAGGACCCTCGGTTCATCTCCCTTAGTGCCCAGCTGAACCAAGACTCCGAGGACTCCTTCTACTCCGAGGTCCAGCAGCACCTGGCCTCTCTGCCTCCGGAGCACCGCGAAGTCGCAGCCGTCGCCATGGTGCAGCTCTCTCGAGGTCTCGAAAGCTATGCCAACTTGGAGTGCTCGACTGCGGAACCGGAGCTTGCTCGCGCCTCGAAACAGCTCCATCAGCTCGAGAACCCACTCGGCCAGCTCGCGGATCTGCACCTCGCTGTCTGCGCCTATCGAAGGGGAGACCGTGATGAAGCAGATTCCCAGCTTCAAGAGCTGAGCGCGTCGCTGGCCTCAGAGAACTATCGCTTGCTCGACGGCAAAACCGACTGGATGCTCGGGCTGGTCGCTTCGGCTGAAGGGCGCCACCAGGATTCCGAGGTCTACTACCAACGTGCCGTCGAAGCGATGGAGCATGTCGGCGCAGTCCCCACCGCGGGGTTTCTCAAGTCTCTCCTCTCGTCCCTCGCATTGAGGACTGGCCGTCGAGACGTCTCCTGGCGATGGACCTCACAAGCTCTGATCGACACGATCGGCAGCACGTCAATTCGCCATGCGAAAACCGTCTATGAGAATGCCGCAACCACCGCGGATTCTCTCGGCTACTCGATCGCGGCGCAATTTTTCTCCGATGAGGCCGTCGAGGTGGCTCTGGAGTCCGAGTTGCCCTCGGTTGCGGCGGAGGCGTTGTACGAGCGCGCGGAGCGAAGGCTCGCAGCAGGCCGCGTCGCGGAAGCGAAGGCTGATCTCTCGAGCGCGCGAGTTTGGCTGGCGAGGATCGAAGAACCGGACATTCGGCGCATCACCACAGCTGGCATTCTGACCGTTGAGGGGCTGGCGCCCGGGTCGTTGAATCTGCCGCCCCAAGAGACACACGACGCACTCTCCGGCGCCATCGACTCGCTCGAGGCCGACGGAACGGCGGCTCTCCTACCAGGTCTGTATCGAGCGCGCGGCAGTGTGCGCCGCTTGATCGGAGACCACGAGGGCGCAGTCTCCGATCTTCGCAAGGCGGTTGCGGAGGCTGAGAGTCAAAGGCGACAGCTCGACGATCTCATCACGCGATCTCGCTTCTCAGCGATCGTCCGTGGCTCGCTCGAGGATCTCCTGGCTCTCGAGCTCGAGGAGTCGCGCGAAGCAGGGTCAGTCCTGCCGCTGACCGATCACCTGCGGGACGCATCGTTCTTCAGCTCAGTGGATTGGGACACTGAGGGCACGATCGAAGGCAGGAGGGTCACCGATTTCCCGCTGCCCGACCGCGCGGCCATTCTGTCGTTCTCGGTGCTCGACGATCGAGTCGTCTCCTGGATCGTGGCCCGAGGCGAGCTCCGCGTTCACCAAGAATCGATCAAGCGTGAGCGGCTTGAAGAGCTCGTCCGTCGCGCAGTCGATCGTCCCCTCTCCGAGACTCGAGAGACGCGGACCGAGCTCTTCGAGCTGCTCCTCGGCGGCTATCGAGAACAACTCGACGCGGTAGACCACCTGGCAATCGCACCCGACCGGCTCATCGCCGAGACACCCTTCCCCGTCCTCTTCGACCGCGACTCCGGTACCCACCTCGTCGAGTCGCATTCGACGAGCTTCACACCCTCTGCTCTCGCCACCCTGCTGAGCACTCTCGACCCTCCCGACTCAGACCCACACCCCATGGCGATTCACGAACCAGGAGCGGTCGTGCTGATCGGCTTCCCCGGCAGTCACGATGAACCTCTCTACCCGTACCTCGAAGGGGTTCCGCGCGAGATCGCCGCGCTCCTGCAGATCTATCCAAACGCACTAGTCTTCGGGAGCGGGTCCTCAAAGCAGGAGATCCTGGAGGCGATGCAGCACGCCCAGATCATTCACTTCGCCGGTCATGTAG
This sequence comes from Acidobacteriota bacterium, assembly GCA_039194425.1. Lineage (GTDB taxonomy): Bacteria > Acidobacteriota > Thermoanaerobaculia > Multivoradales > J023 > JAUIJL01. The sequence continues at coordinate 28,456 of JBCCVZ010000023.1, forward strand.
CGCCGTTCCCTGGCGTTCCGGAGCTTTCCAGTCTTGTTCTCGCGGGAACATCGGGGATCGATTTCATTACCGCCGGCGAGATCCGCAGACTCCAACTTCAGGCAGAGATCGTCGTTTTTGCCGGCTGCAAGAGCGGCGTGGCGCCCGAAAAGGGGCAGGCTAGCCAGCCGAGCCTCGCGCATGCTGCCATGCGAGCAGGCAGCCGAGCGGTAGTCGCTTCTGCGATTCCGCTCGAAGACTCGGTGACAGCTGCGATCTCGGCCACACTACATAGAGATGTTCACCAAGGAATTCATATTCATCTAGCAGTGAAACGACTTCATGGTGTCCGTCTACTCTCAATGAATCCCAACGGGGACTCATGGAAAAGCATCATGACCCATTCCAGATCTGTGAGAGGAGATTCCGATGAGCGTCGATAACCCATCCACCAACAGCGACCTCGCCAATCCTTCCATCAAGTCGAAAGACCCCGCTTCGAATACCCGAGCCTATCTATTCGAGATAGTTTTTGGGGGCCTTTGGGCCTTCGCGGAGAAGGGGTGTCCGGACTCGCCAGAGTCGGTCGTCGCCTTGTCGGTCGCAGCCGAACGCAGTGCCTACAAAACCGATCTTTGCCCACACCGCTGCCTGCTCACTTTGCCGTACAGTCAATTGATCGATTCTTCCGTGCGGGAACTCGGAACCACCAGACCGCAGAAAGAAGACGCCAGCATATTCCGAACATTTGTCGACCCGGACCAGATCTCTCCTACGGGCGCCCGAGTTCAAGCAGACCTCAGTGGATACGAAATCTCACTCAAGATCGGCTCAGGGTATGAGGGTGCTCCGGCCCCCACACACGACTACCTCTCGACTACAATGAACATGCGAGACCTAGCGAGCTCTCCAGGCCCGATTGCTAGAAAGTGGGTAGAAGACCCACTGAGCCAACACAGCTTGCTGAACTCAAGGTTTCAGCTCCAAGTAGGCAAACTGGATCGCAAGACCGTCACCAATAGTCTGTGGGCCTACGTCGAGCCGTGCGGGGGACCCAATCCCAAAGAAGGTATATCAATCACCAACACGGTTTCGTACAGCCTAGTGCCGGCCGGGAGGACTCGAAACTTCAGCTTGGTCTGTGTTAACTATGCGAAAGGGATTGAGCGCACAATTCGAATAAGAAAAGCAACTAAACTGTGTCTGACCAACTACTGTGCACCGAGCTCAACTATTCCCAAAGAAGAGGACGACGTCTCAGCGTTCTTCGACCTCTCCGAGAATCCACTTCCTCTGAGCAAGAGAACTAGATTGCTCAGAGTCAAAGACAAGTCTGATATCGCGAAAAGCGCCTGCCCTCCAGTTCGCAACGGCTTCATTTGAGCTGCTCCCGCAACCACAGGGCCAGTCCAGGCTCTCGGTCCGACATACCGATCCGGTTCGGAGGAGACGAATATGCACCGATTCACAAGAGCCTTTGAATCCGCGTTGATCCTAGCTGTATCTACCTTCCTGGCCGCTTCGGTCCAGGCAACGCCATCCACGATCATCATTCCGGTCATCACTCCTACAGATCTTGATCCCACGTCCCCTTTCCTTACATTCTCGACCCTAACTCCAAGCAAACTAAGAGGCTCACAACTTGGCGACGACACGGCCATGTCGCCGACCGGCCACACAGCACCAGCAATCTTTACAGTGCAGCCCACAAAATACTGCAAACTACACAAGGAAGAAGATATCAAAAAGGAAACTGCAATCGATGTCGGCGAGTTCACAGGCGTCTCCATCGGACCAAGAGTCGTCCTGACGTCGAAGCACCCGCTCGAAAAGCTACTGAATTCTCACGGTAGCAACTACGGAGCAATCGCGTCCGCGATCAAGAGAATTCAGTGCAAGCCCTCCCTGTGCAAGACGCCCAGCAAGAGGCCCAAGGGCTGCGCCTGTATCGAAGAGATGGCATGCGACTTGACTGCTCCCGGTGACTATGCACTTTGCCTTCGTGCACCAGACGTCGAGGGCTGGGAGCCCTTCGCGCACATCAACACAGGATTCATCTGGAAGGGCCCTTACTCGGTTCAGAGCTTCGGCTGTCGTAGGAATTGCACCGGGGACACCACTGACAAAAAATACAGCGATGCGCTCAACTACTTCACCAATATACAAGAAGTACCGTCCGACGAAGGCTGCAAGCCTGATCCGGGAGAGATCTACCTGGACTACCCGAGCTGCCCTGGCGACAGTGGGAGTCCGGTATTTGCAGAAACTGGAGATATCGACTCGGTCGTTGCGGTGGTGGCAAAGGAGGTTTGTGACAACTGCGAATCGAAGTCGCCGTGCACTACAGTCGTCCCGATATCGTGTGACTATGTCTCGGAATGGCGGAGGAACGCCTCTCGAAACAGCCGAAAGGAAGTCGATATTTGTGGGATCGCCGACTTTAGCCACGGCTGTCTAGGTAATCTGCATAACCCCTCGCTCTGCGATTGCCCAACTATCAATTACTATCCACGATAACCGGTTGCACCTAACAGACATCGCGTGTCCAACCCTCCGAGTCGACACCCACGACCGGCCGGGAGGCCGCGATGCGCCACCATCCAATTCTTCGAGACCCGAGAAACTTCCAAATCGCCGTGCTGAGCGCCCTACTCGTCTACGGCGTCGTCGGACTCCGGTTCGACGTGACGCCGGGGCGGGTGGTGGCGACGTTGGGGGCGGCGGTGGCGATGCAGTGGGTGATGACGCGGGCGGTGGGGTTGGTGCGCTTCGAGCCGCGGAGCGCGTTGATCTCGGGGCTTTCGCTGTGCCTGCTGCTGCGCACCTCGAGCCTCGGCATCGTGCTGGCGGCGGTGGCGGTGACGATCGGGAGCAAGTTCTTGCTGCGGGCGCGCGGCAAGCACGTGTTCAACCCGACCAACTTCGGCCTGGTCGTCACCCTCGCGCTCTTCGACGGCGTGTGGGTGTCACCGGGCCAGTGGGGCTCGGCGGCGGCCTTCGCGTTCGGGGCGGCGTGCCTCGGGGCGCTGGTGGTGTGGCGGGCCGAGCGGTCCGACGTGACCTGGGCGTTCCTCGCCGCGTGGAGCGGGCTGCTGGTCGGCCGCGCGCTGTGGCTCGGTGACCCGCTCACCATCCCGCTGCATCAGCTGTCGTCGGGCGCGTTCCTGATCTTCGCCTTCTTCATGATCTCCGACCCCAAGACGACCCCGAACGCCCGCGCCGGACGCGTGCTCTTCGCTGCGGTTGTGGCACTGGTCGCCGGGTGGATCCAGTTCGGGATGTGGCGCGAGAACGGGCTGCTGTGGGCGCTCGTGCTGTGTGCGCCGCTGGTGCCGCTGATCGACCGGGCACTGCCGGCAGCGCGCTTCTGGTGGCCCGAGCCGCGGGTCGATACGCGGCGCTTCGTTCCGCTGTGACTTGTCGGCGCCTCGTCCCATCGTGCACTCAGGCCGGCAGGATGCCGGCGGTCCCAGTTCGGCTCGTGCACTTCACTCGATGGATTCTACCCGGGCCATCGTTCGACTTCTTGGCGATGGCGACGACCACCGACCCGCTGAGCGAGACTCGACGCCGCTGAGCGCGAGCAAGGTCTCCTCCGTGGCCAAGCCGAGCCAGGGGTCGGTGGCGGGTGTGAGGAAGAGATCGGCGTAGACGACGCGGTTCACGTCCTCGAGCGTGACGGCGAAGTCGGGATTGGCGAGCCAGCGATGGATCTCCGGGTGCAGGAGATACTCGTTGCGCAGGGTGTCCTGCTCAAGCAGGCCGCGGAAGCGCTGCAGCATCAGGTCCGCTTGCTGTGGCGCGACCGATTCGAGCGACTGACGGAGCAGGGCTTCACTTTCGGCCGACAGGCCCCAACTCGCCGGCGCGCCGGGTGGACGCCGCAGCCGGCTCTCGTCGACTCGGAGGCGTGGCAAGCTTGGTCGACCGAACGCCTCGAGCAGCGGCATCTCGACGAACGCTTTGGTCGTCGCCAGCACGCCTGCTTGGCGCGCGGTCGGCGTGAGAACGAGCTCTTCCTTCAAACGCTCGACTGGCGGCTCGGCGTCTGGCGAAAGCTCGGCGAGGATTGCGGCGTGGGCGGCAGCGCGTTGCTGACGGAATCTCGGCAGATCGAGATCCGAGAGTTCGTCGGCCAGCGGGGCGGCGCGGAGAAGGGCGGCGACGAAGACGCCCGGGTCGTACAGCCCGGGCAGGGCGTCGACCACGCGGCCCTGGCGATCGAGCACGTAGTGCACGCTGTTGCCGGTCAGCGTGCCGACGAGCGCGCGGCCATCGCCGAACTCGATCGTCAAACGCGGCGCCGGCCGTTCCGACGACCAGTGCAGCACAAAGCGCTCGCGCAGCAGATCGGCGACGCGCGGGTCCGGGTAGAGCATGCGCCGGAAGAAGCGACTGTTGGCGCACGACAGCTCCTCGTCGAGCCGGCCGAGGAGACGCAGCGAGAGCACCGGGCGCCCGCTGCTCTCGGCCTCGGCGAGCGCAGCGTCGAGGTTGGTGTGCCAAAACAGCCGACTGTGGACGCAGCCGCGCTGAGCGCAGACCTGGTCGAGAACCTCGAGCCAGCCTTCTCGAGCCTCGGGCGACGCGGGCTCTGCCGAGACCAGCTCGGCGACAGCCGGCGCACCATGCCGGCGAAGCTCCGCGATCGCGAGGGCACGGTCGGCGGGGTCGGCACCCAGGGCGCGGTCGATCCAACGAGTCGCGGCGCTCAGCGAGCTCTCGGCAACGCCCGAGACCGCCGAGGACTTCTTCGAAACTCCTGGGTCGGGTCCCGTCGTCGCGTCGGGCCCTGCCGCGGCGAGCACGGTGGGCACGGTCCAGAGCCCTACAAGGAGACTCAAGGTGAGTGCAACGAGGTCGAATCTCGAGCCCTTGCGGGCGGCTGATCGTCCGGTCGAGGAACGTGGCGATGTCGCGATCGGCTGGGTCATGGCTACCTCCTGGTTGGTCCAGGGACAAGCTACCCGCCGATCCGGACCCCGAACGCAACCGTTGTGCAATATTGGGCGATCGACCGCCCGAGCCCACGACGCGCCGGGCCGCGAGCGATAGGCTCGGACCATGGCGTCTCGGACCATGGCCTCGCCCGTCCTGATCATCGAAGACGACGTCGCGATCCGGCGCGGTCTCGTCGACGCGTTGACCTACGCCGGCTTCGAGCCGCTCGAGGCCGGCGACGGCGAGAGCGGCCTGCGACGGGCGCTGGTCGGCGATCTCGATCTGCTGCTGCTCGACCTCTCCCTCCCCCACCGCGACGGCCTCGACGTGCTGCAGTCCGTCCGCGCGGCGCAACCCGGGCTGCCGATCATCCTGATCACCGCGCGCGGTAGCGAAGACGATCGGGTGCGCGGACTACGCCTCGGCGCCGACGACTACCTGGTGAAACCGTTCAGCGTGCGCGAGCTGATGGCCCGCGTCGACGCCGTGCTCCGACGCTCGGCCGAGCGGGCGCGGGCGCCGGCGCGAATCCAGCTGGCGACGGGTACTGTCGACCTCGCCACCGAGGAGATCGTCCACGACGACGGCACGCAAGTGCCACTCACCAAGCTCGAGGCCCGCCTCTTCCGCTACCTGGCCCTCTTCCCCGGACGCCTGGTGACGCGCGACGAGCTTCTCACCCACGTCTGGCAGCTCGATCCGCGCCACGTGCGCACGCGCGCGATCGACGTCGCCCTGGCGCGCCTGCGGCGCAAGCTGCGCGACGACGACGCGGCGGTCCTGGTGACGGTCCGTGGCCGGGGCTACCGCCTGGAGACGCGATGCGACGCGGCGGATTGATCGCTGCCGGCGTCGCGGCGTTCATCGTGCTCGGCGCCCTGGGGTGGCTGGTGCGGGAAGTGGTGCACCTCGAAGCGCAGGAACGCCGGGCACGCTCCCTAGCGCAGCACGAGGAGCGGGTCCGCCTGGCGCTGTGGCGGCTCGACTCGGCGCTCGCGACCTTTCTCGCCGGCGAGAATGCCCGAGCTGTCGATCGCACCGAGCTGTCGGCGGCTGGCGACCCAGCGTTCGTGCAGAGTCGCTTCGAGCGGCGTACCGATCCATTGGACCACGGCCAGTCGGTCCGGACGCCCGCCCCGGACGTGGCGGGTGAGCCGTCATCGATCGACCTACCACCGATCGACCAGATTCTCGACCTGCTGCGGTCGGAGCAAGGGCAGCCCAACCTCGGTCCACGAACTGATTCCGTCCCACCTGGCATCGAGCTCGGGGCGCCGGTCGTCGAGCTCGAGGCCCAGAACCAGGCGCTGCGCAACACGGTCGAGTTCTCGATGCGTCAGCAGATCGCCGACCAGCAGACCGCGCTGCTGCCGCGCTTGCCGCGCGCAGGACGAGTCGTCGAACCGCTGCGTCCGCTGTGGATCGACGGCCGACTGCTTCTGGTGCGGCGCATCGTGCGCGGCGGCGACGAGGCCGTGCAGGGGCTGGTGCTCGACGCGCAGGCGACGCGCGGCTGGTTGCTCGACCAGGTGCGCGACCTGCTGCCCGGCGCCGATCTGGTACCCGCCGCCCAGGACGACGCCGACCCGGGGCGTCGGCTGGCGCTGTTGCCGTGGCGCCTGGTGCCCGGCGAGCCGCCGCCAGTTGCCACCGCCTCGTCGGTGCGCGGCAGCCTCGTGCTGGCCATCGGCGCGACCGCGCTGGCGCTGCTCGCGCTGGTGCTTTTGGTCGCCGGCGGCCTGCACCTGGCACGTCGGCGCGGCGACTTCGCCGCGGCCGTCGTCCACGAGCTACGCACCCCGCTGACCACGTTCCGGCTCTACACCGAACTACTCGCCGAGGACCAGGTGCCGGCGCGCGAGCGGCCTCGGCTGCTCAACACCCTGCGCCGTGAGGCCGACCGCCTCGGCCACCTGGTCGAGAACGTGCTCGCCTACGCGCGCCTCGAGCACACGCGCGCTCCCCGCCCGGAGGCACTCGAGCTGCGATCGTGGCTCGTCGACATGCTGCCCGAGCTCGAAAACCTGGCCGACGACGCGGGATTCCAGCTCGACGCGCGCATCGACACGGCGAGCGAGAGCAACGAGGAGATCCACGTCGTCGCCGAGGGGGTCGGCCTCGAGCGGATCCTGCACAACCTGCTCAGCAACTCGCTGCGCTACGCCGCCGGCACCGAGCGCCTCGAGCTCACCGTACGCGCCGGCGACCGCCTGGTCACCATCGACTGGCGCGACTACGGCCCGGGAATCGAGCGCGCGACCTGGCGTCGCCTCGTCCGTCCGTTTCACCGCGCGCGGCGCGAGTCGGCGGCCGGCGCCGACGGGCTCGGCCTCGGCCTGGCGCTCAGCCGCCAGCTCGCGCGCCGTTGGGGTGGCGAGTTGAAGAGGCTCGACCCGGACGGCGAACCTGGCCTCCGCCTGCGCTTGCAGCTCCAGCGCACGATCTGACCCGGATCGCCGCGATCGCACGCTCGTCTGTGGGTGAGGTGCGGTCATCGGGCCACTTCGAGGAGCCGCGGCGCGGAGGAGACCCGGCGCAGGGCTCGGTCGAGGTCTGCCCACAGATCGGCGACGTTCTCGATTCCGATCGACAACCTCACCAGCGACGGCGACAGGTCGCCGAGCGACCGCCAGCGCTCAGGGATGGAGGCGTGCGACATCTCGCACGGCAGGTTGATCGACGAGGTGACGCCGCCGAAGCTCACGGTCGCCCGGAAGAGCTCGAGCTCGATCAAGAGCCGGCGCGACCGCTCCAACGAGCCGGTGTCGAAGCTGATGACGTAGCTCTCCGGTGCGCTGAAGAGCTGCTCGACGACGCCCGATGACCTCAATCGTCGTGCGATCTCTGCCGCGTTCTCCACCTGCTGATGGTTGCGAACTCCGAGAGTTTCCAAGCCACGAAGTAGGAGCCAGCTGTCGAACGGAGCCAGTGCGGTGCCCTCGGCGTTCTGTCGAAACGCAAGACGCTCGGCCAGTTCCGCGTCGGCGACCGACACCACGCCAGCCGTCAGGTCGCTGTGCCCGCCGAGCACCTTCGTCGCCGACTGGACGGCGAGATCCGCCCCGAGCTCGAGCGGGCGCTGCCGATACGGCGAGAGGATCGAGTTGTCGACCGCCAGGAGCGTCCCCGCTCGCCTCGTCAAAGCCGCGATCGCCGAGAGATCGACAACTTCGAGGCGAGGGTTCGAGGGCGTCTCGATCCACAGCAGCGCCGTCGTCGTCTCGAGCGCTCGAGAGAGCGCATCGAGGTCGTTCGGATCGACGAACACGAGGTCGAGCCCGCGATCGATCGCCAGATCGTCCAGCAGCCTCAGCGTGCCGCCGTAGAGATCGATTCCCGCGAGCACTCGCGACCCGGCGGGCGCCATGCGCAGGGCCGCCGAGACCGCCGCCATGCCACTCGCGAACGCAAACGAACGGCGGGCCCCGTCGAGCTCCGCCAGCTGGCGCTCGAGAACGTCGCGCGTCGGATTCCCCGACCGCGAGTAGTCCCATCGCCCCTGCCGATCGACGCAGAACGTCGCCGACTGATAGATCGGCGTGCTCGACGCGGCGGCGGGCTCGCCGGGGATCGTCGGGCGATGCACGAGCAGGGTCTCGAGATGCCTCATCGCGGTACCCCCGACGGCGCGAGGGACTCGTCGGCAGCCACCGCGCGACACGCCGGGCCGGCGCCACGGCCCGCAACCACTTCATGCTCGACCGCAACCGTGTTTGCGGCCAGCCGCCCAGACTCTTCGAGTGCTCTTTTCGGGGTCATCTTTGCCGTCTCCTCAGTCGGTTCGCGTTGCAAACGGCTGAGACGCAGACGACGGATGCCAATGCCCGCTCGAGGTCGAGTCGGGCCACGTCCGCCAGAGTCGCGTTCGATGAAGGATCTTCGCCTCATGCCGTGGTCCACGGCATCAAAGCGGCTCGCTTCTTGGCGGGAGTCACTCGGTATTTTGCTCGTTCTCTCGAGGAGACTCGGGCCGCATCGCTCCCCGCCAGGGGCTCACCTCGGCACCGCGGCTCGCTGTTCGAGCTCGGTTGCCGCCCGGGAGTACGGTTCAACCGTGAGGTCATCCCGGGGCTCTTGATGCTGAGGCGGAGCGTAGGCGAGGCTCGGCGGCCTTGTCAAGCTCGGGGTGGCGTGCGGTTGCACCGCGCGGCGTGGGTGTGTCGAAGCAGCAGACGATGCGCGACGCGCGTCGACCACCTGACCCTGGGAGAACCGCCATGCCCCGACCGTTCGACCGTCCGAAGACCCCCCGCCTGCTGCTCTTCGGCATCGTCCTGCTCCTCGTGTGCCTCACCACCGCCTCTCCGCCGGCCCACGCCTTCTGCGGCTTCTACGTCGCCAAAGCCGACACCGACCTCTTCAATCGCGCGTCGAAGGTCGTGCTGGTGCGCGACGGCGACCGGACGGTGCTGACCATGGCCAACGACTACCAGGGCGCGCCCGACGAGTTCGCCCTCGTGGTGCCGGTACCGACCTTCCTCGAACGCGGACAGATTCACGTCGGCGAGCCGGCGCTGATCGATCACCTCGACGCCTACACGGCGCCGCGCCTGGTCGAGTACTTCGACGACAATCCGTGCCGACGCCCGAGATTCGAAGACGCTCTGATGCGCCAGGTGCAGGAATCGGCCGCGGCGCCTTCCGCCGGAGAGAGGGCGCGAAACCTCGGGGTCACGATCGAGGCCAGCTACGACGTCGGCGAGTACGACATCTTGATCCTCTCGGCCGAGGAGAGCGACGGCCTCGAGACCTGGCTGCGGCGCAACGGCTACCACCTGCCCGACGGCGCCTCGCGCGTGCTCGAGAGCTACCTCAAACAGGGAATGCGTTTCTTCGTCGCCAAGGTCGATCTCGCCGAGCAGGCGCAGCTCGGGTTCAACTACCTCAGGCCACTCCAGATCGCCTTCGAGTCGAAGAAATTCATGCTGCCGATCCGCCTCGGGACGCTCAACGCCGACGGCGCGCAAGAGCTCTTCGTTTTCGCGCTGACCCGCAGTGGACGAGTCGAGACCGCGAACTACCGCACCGTGCGCCTGGCCACCGACCACGAGATCCCTGCCTTCGTCGAGGATGACTTCGGCGACTTCTACCGTGCGCTGTTCAGCCGGCAGGTCGAGAAAGAGAAGCTCGAGACGGTGGTCCTCGAGTACGCCTGGGACATGGCCTGGTGCGACCCGTGCGCGGCCGATCCGCTGAGCGCCGACCAGCTGCGACGGCTGGGCGTTTTCTGGCTTGCCGAGACTCCCGGGGCGCGCCGTGTCGCCCCGCAGGGCGCAGCGCAAGACGTCTTCGTCACGCGCCTCCACCTGCGCTACACCGCCGACACGTTCCCCGAGGATCTGCGCTTCCAGGAAACCGGCGACCGCACCAATTTCCAGGGGCGCTACGTGATCCGGCGACCGTGGACCGGCGCGCCCAGCGCCTGCCCGGAAGCCCGCGAGTACTTCCGCCGGCTCGACGAGCGCCAGCGCGAGCGGGCACGGACCCTCGCCTCACTCACCGGCTGGGAGCTGGACGACATCGTCGGCCGCATGGACCTGCCGGCCACCGCCGCGGCCGAGGACGAGGACACGTCGTGGTGGCGGCGGCTGTGGCCCAGCCGCTGACCTCCGCCGCCAGCACCGAGCCGCTTCGAGAGCATTCGGTGAAGATCGGGTGAAACTTTCCGGCAGCCTCTTGGCCCGGGAGCACGCTCCGCGCAAGATGGGCGCCGAGGACTTCGTGTGCCTAAAAAAGCTTGCCTGATCACTGCCTGATCACTCCCAGGAGGAACCGGATGTTGATAGAAGCTCGCTCGCATCGATTCGTTCTGTTCATCGCTCTCGTCGTTCTGACGCTCGGCCTCGGCGGCTGCGCTCAGGACGACACCCAGACGGCCACCGAGAGCCCGGCGCCCGCCGAGCCGCCGGCCGCGGCGCCCGCGGCCGACGCCGGGGCGAGCGACACGGAGAGCGGCTCGGAGAGCAGCGGCGGCGTCGAGGTGGCGTCGTGCTTGCCCGAGTACGAGCCCGTCCAGGGCGTCTCCGGCACGATCAAGAGCGTCGGCTCCGACACGCTGAACAACCTGATGACGCTCTGGGCCGAGAAGTTCAAGGAGTACTACCCGAACGTCCAGGTCGAGATCGAGGGCAAGGGCTCCTCGACCGCGCCGCCGGCGCTGATCGAGGGCGCCTCGAACTTCGGCCCGATGAGCCGTCCGATGAAGGACGCCGAGATCGACGAGTTCGAAAAGAAGTTCGGCTACAAGCCGGCGCAGGTGCGCACCGCGATCGACATGGTCGCTGTGTACGTCAACAAGGACAACCCGATCGCCGACACCGGCCTGACCCTGCCGCAGGTCGACGCGATTTTCTCGAGCACCCGCAAGGGCGGCTACGCCTCCGACATCGAGACCTGGGGTGACGTCGGTCTCGAGGGCGAGTGGGCCAACCTGCCGATCAGCCTCTATGGCCGCAACTCGGCCTCGGGCACCTACGGCTACTTCAAGAAGAACGCGCTCTTCAAGGGCGACTACAAGGATTCGGTGAAGGAGCAGCCGGGCTCCTCGTCGGTGGTGCAGGGCATCGCCTCGGACCGTGCAGGCATCGGCTACTCGGGCATCGGCTACAAGACGGCCGACGTCGCGACCGTGCCGCTGGCGAAGGAAGACGGGGACGCGTTCATCCCCGCCGACTTCGACAAGGCCGACACCTTCCCGCTAGCCCGCTTCCTGCTCGTCTACGTGAACAAGAAGCCGGGTGAGGACCTCGATCCGCTGCGCGCCGAGTTCGTGCGCCTGATTCTCTCGAAGCAGGGTCAGGAGATCGTGGTGAAGGACGGCTACGTGCCGCTGTCGTGCGAGATCGTCGCGGGAACCGCCGCCGATCTCGGCCTCACGATCGACCTCGCCGGCTGACCCGCGGGGTTCGGTCACTCCTCGGCCGCACGGCACGCGTCGATCCAGCGATGTGCCCTGCGGCCGGCGAGACGCCGGCGCTAGTGCGCACTAGCGCCGGCTTCCAGCCAGCTCTGACGCAGCGCGTGAAGGGTCTGAGCTCGTTGAATCGCCGCGTCGCTTCTCAATGGAGAAGCAGAGCGCGCGGATCGAGGCCGCGGGGAAGTGTCGTCAGACGGTCGAGGCGCGGATGGCCTCCGTCGTCGACCAGCGCGTAGGTGTCTTCGACACGCACCGCCCAGCCCAGACCCTCCGAGCCCTCGGCGGCCTCGGCAGCGGGTGCATCGACCCAAGGCTCGTACAGCCCGGGCTCGAGCGTGAAGACGTCGCCTAGAGCAAGGGCCCCCTGATCGTCGCTCGCATGCTCGCGGAAGCTGGGCAACTCGTGCACCTCCCAGCCGACACCGTGACCGAGGCCGTGGACGTAGCCGCGCTCTGTGCCCGGATCGTGGATCGGCGTCGGCCAGCCGCGCTCCGCCAACAGCTCGCACACCGCCTGCTGCAACTCCCAGCCCCGGGCGCCGGGACGGGCGAGCGACTCGGCTCGTTCGAGCGCGGCGACGACGTCACCGTGCGCGCGGCGGACGACCTCGGGCGGCGTGCCGACGACGAAGGTGCGCGTCGAGTCGGCGAAGAGCTGGCCGCGCGGGAAGAGATCGACGATCAAGGTCTCGCCGGCCCGTAGCGCACGCGCGTCGTCGCCGACCGAGTGCGGCACCGCGCCCTGCTCCGCCGGTGCGATCAGGTTGCCCGCCGGCTGCTCGAGGCCGTGCTCCGCCAGCACGCGGTCGGCGAGGCGACGCAGGGTGCCGACCCGCAGCGGGTCGGCCGACGGGTCACCGTCGCGCAGGCGACCATCGCCGTCGACGGGGGCGTCGACCAGGCGACGGGCGACGGCGCGCATCGCCGCCTCGACTCCGACGATCGCGGCACGCACGGCGTCGACCTGCGCCGCGCCTTTCGGCTTGCACGCCAGGGCGAGCAGAGGCTCGCCGGGCGCGAAGCTCCAGCCCGCGGCGGCCAAACGCGCCAAGACGCCCGACAACACGCCGGCCGAGAGATGACCGGCGAGTGCAATGCGGCCGGGCGCCAGCTCACAGAGGTGCAGCGCGCGCTCGATCACTTCAGCCCACAGCACCTCGGGCGAGGCGCCTTCGCGGCTCCAGCGCGCGACGTCGAGCGCCTCGGGCGTCAGCAGCGGCAAACCGCTGCGCGCCGCCTCGTCGCGCTCCATCGGGCCGAGAAAACCGAGGCGCGGCGCATGCCCCGGCACCTTGACGACGAGCGCATGTGCCAAGCGCGCCGCCCCGACGAACGGCGCCAGATGAGGATCCCGCGCGCTCTCGGAGAGCACGAGCAGAGCCCGGCTCCCGTCGGCGCGCAGCCCTTCGTCGAGAACGGAACCAGTGGATCGAGCGTCGCTCGACTCGATCATCGCGTCCCGACCCGTGTCCGCCAACTCAGGCGGTGGCGGCGACGGTATGGGGCTCGAGGAACTCCTCGAAGGCCGACTTCGGGCGCGCGCCCATCATGCGGTCCTTGACCTCGCCGTTCTGGAACACCAGGAAGGTCGGGATGCTCGACACCTGGTACTTGAACGCCACGTCCTGGTGGGCGTCGATATCCAGCTTGGCGATCTTCACCTTGCCGTCCATCTCGTCGGCGAGCTCGTCGAGCACCGGCGCCACCATGCGGCAAGGCCCGCACCAGGCGGCCCAGAAGTCGACCAGGACGGGCGTGTCGCCCTGGATCTGCTCGTCGAAGTTCTCACCGGTCAGCTCGATGACCTTGTCGCTCGCCATGGAAGGCTCCTCTCGTCTGCTATGAATCTGGGGTTGTTGTCTTCGCTGGTGTGGTCGTCGCGGATGTCGATCGTGAACGATGCGGCGGGGCCGCCTCGTCGAGAGCGGGGCACCGAGTGGTGCGCATTCGGTTCTTGGGTGCCGAAATCGCCCCGTTGGTTACAGAGACCCACGAGCAGCGTCACATCAGTGGGAGCTCATCGTCCTCGTCGGATTCGGCGTGCGCCGGTCCCGCGGACGACGGATCCGCCGCATCGGCGGCCACGGCCTGCAGGCGCCGGCGGGTGGCGAAGTAGTCGCGGGTCGCCTCGACGTCGCGACCGATCTGCGCCGACAGGTCCATCACGCTCGGGAAAAGCTTCTCTTCGCGCAGGCGCTTGTAGAACTCGACCTCGACGGTTTCGCCGTAGACGTCCGCCGAGAAGCCGAGGATGTGACTCTCCACCACCTGCTGGTAGTTCTCGTACACCGTCGGCCGACGGCCGATGTTGGTAACGCAGTCGAAGTTGCCGGGCAGCGACCGGAAGTGCACGCGCCCACAGTAGACGCCGCTCGCCGGCAGATGCTCGTTCTGCGGCGCCAGGTTGATCGTCGGCCAGCCGAGCCGCGCGCCCATGCGATCGCCGCGCACGACAGTCCCGTAGAGCGAGTACGGACGACCGAGCATCTCCATCGCGTCGGCGACACGGCCCTCGGCAACGGCGCGCCGGATGCGCGTCGCCGAGATCACCTCGCCACGCCAGGTCTCTTCGTCGACCCCGGCGACGACGAAACCGAGCTCCTTGCCCATCGCCTCGAGCAGCTCGACGTCGCCGGCGCGGTCGCGGCCGAACGAGAAATCGCTGCCGACGAAGATCTCCTCCACCGCCAGCTTGTCGACCAGCAGCTCACGCACGAAGGTACGCGGCGCGGTGCGCGCGAATTCGGCCGAGAAGCGAACGATCGCCACGACGTCGACGCCGGCGGCCTCGAGCAGCGCCTCGCGCTGCAGGTCGAGCGTGAGCAGCGGCGGCGCTTCGCCCGGACGCAGCACGGTGACCGGATGCGGCGAGAAGGTGATCACCACCGCCTGCACCCCGCGCTCCCGAGCGCGCTCGACGATGCGGTCGATCACCGCGCGCTGGCCGCGGTGGATGCCGTCGTAGTTGCCGATCGTGGCGACGCAGCCGTAGGGCAAATCGAGGCTGCGCAAGGCGTCTTGAATCACCTGCATCGGCGGCTCATTCCTCCGGCACCATCTGGTCGCGGATGGCGGTCGCCATCGTCGCCGGTTTGACGCCCGGCACGCCGAGCGGGCCGACGATGTGGCCGACCAGATCGTCGGCGTAGGCCTCGCTGATCTCGACCCGCGCCAGGGTGCCGGCCGGCGCCGAGCCGTCGTTGATCAGGAGGCGGCCATCGATGTCGGGCGCCATGCCGTGGTGCCGCCCCTGCAGCAGATGCTCGGTTTCCTCGCACACTCCCTCGACGAGCACGTCGAGCGTGTGGCCGACCAGCGCCCGCCGTCGCTCGAGCGCGATCGGTCGCTGGGCCTCGAGCAGCTGCTCGCGACGACGCGCCGCCGTAGTGCGCGGCACGCGGCCGGGCAGCTCGGCGCTCGGCGTACCGTCCTCGGGGCTGTAAACGAACGCGCCGAGATGATCGAAACGCGCCTCCTGCACGAAGTCGACGAGGTGGCGGAAGTGCTCCTCGGTCTCGCCGGGAAATCCGACGATGAACGTCGTGCGCAGGAAGATGTCGGGCGCCGCCGCCCGCGCCGCCTCGAGCTGACGGAGGTAACGCTGCGGGCTGCCGGCGCGACGCATCGCCGTGAGCATCTCCGGATGGCTGTGCTGAAGCGGCATGTCGACGTAGGAGCAAAAGCGCGGCTCGCGCCCCATGAGCTCGATCAGCTCCATGTCGAGCGTCGTCGGATAGGCGTAGAGAAAGCGGATCCAAGGAATCGAGGTCGACTCGAGCAGCGCTTCGACCAGGCGCTTGAGTCCGTGGCGGCCATGGCCGTGATCGCCTTTGGGCAAGTCGTAGCCGTAGCGCGTCGTGTCCTGCGCCACCAGGCAGAGCTCGGCGATTCCGGCCGTCTCGAGCTCGCGCGCCTCGGCCACCAGGTCGTCGACCGGGCGGCTGCGGAACGCGCCGCGCCACTTCGGGATGGCGCAGAAGGTACACGGATTGTCGCAGCCCTCGGCGACTTTCAGGTACGCGTAGCCACGGGTGGTCAGGCTGCGCGGCGCCGTGTGGTCGAAGACGACGTGGCTCTGCGACGGCGCCGGCGCGGCGTCACCGCCGATGCGGACCAGGTGGTCGACCTCGCGCAGCTGGTCGAGCGAGATGAAGCCGTCGATCTCGGGAATCTCATCGCGCAGCTCGCGGCCGTAGCGATTCACCATGCAGCCGGCGACCAGAAGCTGTCGCACGCCGCCCTCGTCCTTGCGCCGAGCGAGGTCGAGGATGGTTTCGATCGACTCTTCTTTCGCTTCATCGATGAAGCCGCAGGTGTTGACGATCACCGTTTCGGCGTCGTCGGCGTCGGCAACGGTGTGGCCGCGACGCGCCAGCTCGCCGAGCATGATCTCGCTGTCGACGCGATTCTTCGGGCAGCCCAGGCTGATCAGGCCGACGCGGCCGGGCGTCTGCTCGTCGGAAAGTGTTTTGGTCATCGAGTTCTTTGGCAGCAGTGGCGAAGGGTCCGGATGGGCCGAGGTCTGGATGGGGCCGAGGTCTGGATGGGGCCGAGGTCTGGATGGAGCCGAGGTCTGGATGGAGCCGAGTCTGGGTGGGCCCGAGGTCTGTGGACCTGCGAATGGGCCGAGTTCTGGGACCGGGCTCTGGAACGATCGGGGTCTTGGCGGGACGCGAGAGGAGGGTGGCAGGCGCGCGCCCGCGGAATGATAGCTTATCGCACCCGACCGACTGGAGATCTCATGCCGACCCTGCCGACCTCGTTCCGCCGCCTGCTCGTCCCCGCCCTCGCCGCCTGCGCCCTCGCCTGTGCGCCGACCGAGGAGGCGACCGACTCGTCGACCGACCCGGAGCCGCCGAGCGTCGAGCGCGCCACCACGGACGTCCATTCCTTCGCCACGCCGGACGAGGTCTCGGTGCGCCACCTCGACCTCACCCTGGCCGTCGACTTCGAGACCCGTCGCCTGGAAGGGCGCGCGAGCCTCGACGTCACGCGCCACGGCGAGGCCGCGCAAGACGCCGCGACTCTGGTGCTCGACACCCGCGACCTCGACATCCAAGCCGTCACCTTCGGTTCCGAGAACGGCGTCGAGGACGGCGCCGAGACCGAGGCGACCTGGAGCCTGGGCGAGCCGGTGGAGTTTCTCGGCCGAGCGCTGACGATCGAGCTGCCCGCGGGAGCCGAGCGCGTGCACGTCGACTACGCGAGCTCGCCCGACGCCGCCGCCCTGCTGTGGCTCGAGCCGTCACAGACCGCCGGCGGCGAGCATCCGTTCCTGTTCACCCAGAGCCAGGCGATCCTGGCGCGCACCTGGGTGCCGATCCAGGACACACCAGGTGTGCGGTTCACCTACGACGCCACCGTGACCGTGCCCGACGGCCTGATCGCGCTGATGAGCGCCGAGAATCCGACCACGGCGAGCGACGACGGCGTCCACACCTTCCGTATGCCGCAGCCGATTCCGTCGTACCTGCTGGCCCTCGCCGTCGGCGACCTCGAGTTCCGCGACCTCGGTGGCTCGGTCGGCGTCTACGCCGAGCCGCCGGTGATCGACGACGCCGCCTACGAGTTCGGCGAGACGCCCGACATGATGACCGCGGTCGAGGCGCTCTACGGTCCGTATCGCTGGGGTCGCTACGACATTCTCGTGCTGCCCGCCGGTTTCCCCTTCGGCGGCATGGAGAACCCGCGCCTCACCTTCGTGACGCCGACGATCCTCGCCGGCGATCGCTCGCTGGTGTCTCTGGTGGCGCACGAGCTGGCGCACTCGTGGTCGGGCAACCTGGTGACCAACGGCACCTGGAACGACTTCTGGCTCAACGAAGGCTTCACCGTCTACCTCGAGCGCCGCATCATGGAAGAGCTCGAGGGTCGCGACTACTCCGAGATGCTGGCGCTGCTCGGGCTGCAGGACCTCGAAGGTTCGATCGCCGATCTCGACGCCGCCGACACGCATCTCTACCTGCACCTCGAGGGCCGCGACCCCGACGACGGCATGACCGATGTCGCCTATGAGAAGGGGTACTTCTTCCTGCGCATGCTCGAAGAGACGGTCGGCCGCGAGCGCTTCGACGCCTTCCTCGAGAGCTGGTTCGAGAGCCGCGCCTTCGAGTCGACCTGGACCGATGGCTTCCTCGCCTACCTCGAGCAAGAGCTGATCGCCGGTGACCAGGAGCTGGCGGCCAAGCTGCAGGTCGACGCCTGGGTCGACGGTCCGGGTCTGCCGAGCAACGCGCCGACCGTGACCAGCGCCCGCTTCGACACCGTCGACGCTCAGCTCGCCGCCTTCGCCGAGGGCACCGGCGCCGCCGAGCTCACCACCGAGGGCTGGACGACGCACGAGTGGCTGCGCTTCCTGCGCGGCCTGCCCGACGAGCTGAGCGACGAGCAGATGGTCGACCTCGACACCGCCTACGGCTTCACCGGCACCGGCAACAGCGAGATGCTGCACGCCTGGATGCACCACGTGATCGCCCATCGCTACGAGCCGGGCTACCCGGCGCTCGAGGAGTTCCTCACCGGCATGGGCCGGCGCAAGTTCCTCCAGCCGCTCTACACGCGCATGGCCGAAGCCGACGACACGCGTGCGATGGCCGTGCGCATCTACCGCGAAGCCCGCCCCGGCTATCACTCGGTGTCGACCAACACGATCGACGCGATCCTGAGATGGGACGAGGCGGGCTAAGCGCCGAAGGAGGCTCTGAGGCTCAGGGAGCCTCAGAGCCGAGCGCGGCGCGCAGGGCCGGCTCGATGCGCGACGCCCAGGCACCCCAATGGAAGCCGTTGTGGGTCGTCGTGAGCTCGACCTCGTAGCCTTGACCGCGCAGCGCGTCGACGAGGCGCGCGCTCTGGTCGGCGATGTCCCAGCCCTCGTGCTCGGCGCGGAGGTCGAACGTGCTGTTCTCGAGCACGATGCGGGGACGCGCCTCGCGCGGCGCGGCCGCCATTTGCTCCATGCCTCGGCGCTGGGCGTCGAGCGAGAAGGGCTGAACCGCGACCACCACCTCTGCGTCGGCGCGACCGTGGAGGCCCATGAACAGGGCGCCGGTGCCGCCGAAGCCCATGCCGACGTAGGCGCGCGGCGTGCTGGCGACCCGATAGGTGCGCTCGAGGAACGGCATGACACCGTCGAAGAGCGTCGACGCGGTCGCCTCGATCGCCCCCGGGCCGCGACCCGGATACGGGTAGTCGTACACGAAAGCCACCACCGCTGGCGGCACGGCGGCAGCCAGAAGCGGATCGGCGTAGTGCTCGAAGTGTCCGCTCTGGCGTGCCGACTCGCCGTCGAAGACGACCACCAGCGGGTACTGCTCTTCGCCGTCGAAGTAGCCGGCAGGGACCAAGACGTCGACGCGGCGCTGCGACAAGTCGGGCGCATCCTCGCCCTGGGGCGCGCCGTCCGGCAGCTCGGGCGCGGTCACCTCGACCTGGTGCTCGACGACGCGGCCAGCGAGCTCGTCGACCCGCGACGGAGTCGGCCACTCGGGCATGGCGAGCACCGACAGGTCGCCCTCGCGGTCCGGAATGCGCGCGGGGTTGCGCGGATCGGGCGCCGGCTCGTCGGTTCCGGGCGCGATGCGGTACGACACCCAGGAATCGCGCGGCAGCTCGACCGAGCGGTAGAACAGGTCGGTGTCCGGCACGCGAAGCATCTGCTCCTGCACGCGGTCGCCGAACATGTCGCCCTCGATGCCGACGGCGTCGACTGCGCCTCGGTAGACGAAGTGCGCCCAACCGCCCTCGACCAGCGGCGTGGTCTCGTTCTCGGCGAGGAATGCGTCGATGGTGGCCGCTCGGTCCTCGGCCGACTCGAGGCCACGGATGAAGCGACCGAACGCGGTGTCGGGCAGCTCGGCGCCAGGCCAGGCGGCACGCCGCGGGCTGTCGGCCCGCACCACGTCGAGCGCCGCGAGGCCGTCGACGCCGCGCACGTAGATGCGCTCACCGGCGACCGCCGGCGTCGACCAGATCGCGTCTCCGAAGACGTCGGCGCGCGCCAGCTCGCGGTAGCTGTCGGCGGTGGCGTCGGCCAGGTGAACCGTGCCCTTCTTGGTGGCGACGACGAGGCGATCGCCGGCCGCCGCGAGGAAACCGTCGCCCGGCGGACGCGACTTCCACACCAGCTCGCCGGACTCGACGTCGAGCGCGGCGAGGAAACCGCGCTGGTAGGCGAAGACGCGGCCGGCGGAGATCACCGGCGGCACGTAGGAGAACCCGACGTCGTTGTTGCTCCACACTTCGTCGACCGTTTCGGCGTCAGCATCCTCAGCGTCGGACGAGGCCGCCCCGGCGTGCACCCGCACCATCTTGGCGCCACGGAGCGACGGCTGGATCACCAGGCGATCGTCGCCAGCCGGCGTCGGCACCATCGAGGCGGCCCCCATGGCGCGCTGGTCGCCACCGTGCGGCCAGCTCCAGGTCACCGCGCCGGTCGCCGCGTCGATGCCGAAAAGAGTCGTCTGGCTCGACGCGATCAGCTGTTGGCGACCACCGATCTCGGTGACGATCGGCGACTGGTAGTCGACCTTGCCCTCGGCCACCGACCAGACGCGCTCACCGGTCGCGACATCGAACGCGTGCACCGCCGCGCCGCCCGAATCGGTAAGGCCTAGGATGACGCGCCCATCGAGCACGGTCGGCGAGCTGGTGAAACCATAAAACGGGGCGTCGCCGAGCTCTGAGAGCTCGAGCGACCAGAGCGACTCACCGGCGGTGCTCGCACCGACGAAACGCCCGTGACCACCCAGGCCGAAGACCCTACCGCCCGAGACCACCGGTGTCGCCAGCGGACCGTCGTGCGAGCCGTCGTGACCCGCGTAGCGCGGGCCGAGGTCGAGTCGCCAGAGCTCGTCGCCGGTCGCCGTGTCGAAGGCGCCCAGCCAGTCGGACTCGCCGTCGGCCCAGGCAGTGAAGACCTTGCCGTCGGTGACCACGGCGCCGGCGTAGCCCGAGCCGAGCGAGCGGGTCCAGGCGACGTCGAGCCGGGGCTCGTCGGCGGTCCAGGCGCCGGCGGCACGGGTCGTCCCGTCCCACGAAGGACCGCGGAATCGCGGCCAGTCGGCACCTTCGATCGCCCCATCGGGAGCGGGCTCGGCGGCGAGGGAGACGCCACCGAGGCCAACAAGGATCAGTAACGCGCAGAGGACGGGCAGGGCACGGTGAGGCAACGGACGAGTTCGCGGCATGGAAAAGGCTCCTGGTGGTCGACGGGGCTGAGCGGAGAGAGCGCGGATGGCGGGGGGGCAGGCGGGCATCGGAAGCTTAGCACCGAGCCCAGATGACACAGCGGTTGCGCAAAGACGACAAACGGTGACCGGCGGATGATGGCAACGCGCGGTACCAGTTGATGGAATCTCATCGTCAACCATCGAGCCCGCCGCGTCTGGCGCATCGGGCCCCACCGTTTCCGGAGATCTCATGCTCGAAGTCGATTACGATGCCGAATCGATCAACTGGCTCCGCTCGGTACCTTTCTTCGCCGTGCACGTGCTGGCTGTGGTCGGCGCGATTCTCTACCCGCCGACTTGGGGCCTCATCGCCCTCGTCGTCGCCCTCTACTACATCCGCATGTGGGGCGTCGTCGTCGGCTACCACCGCTACTTCTCGCACCGCAGCTTCAAGACCAGCCGTGCCTTCCAGTTCTTCCTGGCGCTGGTCGGCATCACCGCGGTGCAGAAGGGTCCGCTCTGGTGGGCCGCTCATCATCGCCACCATCACCGCCACTCGGATCACGAACCCGACGTCCACTCGCCGGTGGTGCGCGACTTCTTCTGGGCGCACGTCGGTTGGATCTTGTCGAACAAGCACCACGAGACCGAGCACCACAAGATCCGCGACTTCATGAAGTACCCCGAGCTGCGCTGGCTCGACCGTCACTACATCATCGTTCCGGTGACGCTCGGCGCCCTGCTCTGGGCCTTCTTCGGCACCGCCGCATTCGTCTGGGGTGGCCTGGTGTCGACGGTCGTGCTGTGGCACGGCACCTTCATGATCAACTCGCTGGCCCACGTCTTCGGTTCGCGTCGCTTCAAGACCAAGGACCAGAGCCGCAACAACTTCCTGCTGTCGCTGATCACCCTCGGCGAAGGCTGGCACAACAACCACCACTACTACCCCGGTTCAGCGCGCCAGGGCTTCTACTGGTGGGAGCTCGACATCGGCTACTACAGCCTCAAGGCGCTCGAGCTCGTCGGCCTGGTGTGGGACGTGCGCGGCGTGCCCGAGCGCGTGCTCGCGAAGGGGCGCCGCGGCCCCGATCCGGAGCCGGACGAAGCCCCCGCCACGGCCTGAGCCTGCCCGCTTCGCTGGCACCCCACGCCTTGAGACTCTTCGGAGCCTCGAGGCGTTTCTGTTTGGAACCGACTCCGAGCACCCGACGACGAGAGCGTCGTCGACCGACCCGAGGAACCCGATGGCCGAGCAGAGACCGAACCGCGAAGACGACACGCCCCGACCCGACCTTCAGGACGCAGAGCGCGCGGCGGCCGAGGGATACGAGGCGCTGCTCGTTCCCGCGCTGACCAGTCACTGGACGGAGCCGCTGCTCGATGCGACCCGCGTCACCGAGGGAGACCGCGTGCTCGATGTCGCCTGCGGCACGGGCATCGCGGCGCGCGGCGCGCGGCGGCGGGTCGGTGAGACGGGCTCGGTCGTGGCGGTCGATCCCGGCGCTGGCATGCTCGCGGTGGCGGCGCGGCTCGAGCCGGCGATCGACTGGCGCCGTGGCGTGGCAGAAGACCTGCCGGTCGACGAGTCCGCTTTCGACGTCGTCCTGTGCCAGCTCGGACTGATGTTCTTCAACGACCGACACCAGGCGCTGCGCGCGATGCGGCGCGCGCTCAGGCCAGGCGGTCGTCTCGGCCTGGTGGTCTGGGACTCTCTCGCCGCCAATCCGGCCTACGCCACCTTCGTCGCGCTGCTCGAGCGCCTGGCCGGCACCGCAGCGGCCGACGGAGTCCGCGCCCCCTTCGCGCTCGGCGACGTCGAGGCGCTGCGCGCGCTCTGCGTCGAGGCCGGGCTCGCCGAGACCGAGATCACGACCCGATCCGGACACGCAAGCTTCCCGAGCCTACGGGCCATGCTCGAAGCCGACTTGCGGGGCTGGCTGCCGCTGCTCGGCATCGTCCTCGACGACGCCTTGATCGACCGCATCATCGCCGAGGCCAAGGACGAGATGGCGTCGCTGGTCGACACCGACGGCACACTCGAGTTTCCGAGCTCTGCGCACCTCGTCACCGCCGCCCGCGCCTGATCTCGGTCGGCGTCAGGCACGGGCGCGGCAGTCGATCACGATCCGAAGTCGGCCGTCGAGGCATGAAAGCGGCCGACCCCGGATCGTGGATCACGGCACCACGCTGGTCCACTCCGTCGTGTCGCCGCTCTCGAAGCCGCTGGTGAAGATGGCGCCGAGGACGCAGGCGTCGCTCTGTGCGTCGGCCGTTTCCTCGAGCAGGTCGGTGAGTGTCACCTGGTCGAAGCGGAAGCCGTCGCCGTTGGCTGCCGGGTCCGTGCCGTAGCGCACGTCGAGCTGCACCGACGTGCCCGCGACCGCCGCCGAACCGAGGGCGCCGGCGCTGAAGCTGCTGGTCGCCCAGCTGTTCGCGGTCGCGGCCCAGCCCGACTCGCCGGTCGTGCCGCAGACGCCGTTGCCGGCGCCGTTCGGCACGGTGTAGAGACGCCCACCGTCGGGCTCCACCAGGGTCGTGGCGCCGTCGGCGAGCAGGCTCACGTTGGCGCGGTCCCACCACTGGCCACCGCTCTGGTCCTCGATGTCGTACGAGGTCCAGAGCTCGAGCGTCGAGGTCGCCGAGAGCCGCACCGGCGGCGAGACGACGATGTCGCACTGGCCGTCGAGATTCGCCGACGAGCGCATCGACCAGCTGGTGCCGTCGGCACCGGCGACGTTGTCATCGCGCACGAAGATCCCGGAATCGACCGTCCAGCCCTCGGTGTCGACCTCGAAGCCCCATGTGCGCGAGGCGACCAGGGTGAGATCGCGCTCGGAGTTCTCGACCGCGATCTGCACGCTGCGCGTCGCCGGCGCGATCTCGTCGTAGGTGATCTCGACATCCACCAGCAGGGTCTCGCCCGCCGTCAGCGCATCGGCGCCGAGCAGCTCGACGTCGGCGCTGGCATTGGTGCATCCGGCGAGGTTCGGCTGACTCCAGCTCGGCGCGGCGAAGCTGGTGCTCGGATGGCTCGACGACGACACCGAGACGATCCGCGGGTTGGTCGCCGCGGTGCCGCCGCGATTCGAGATCACGAAGTCGATCGTCGCGGCCTCACAGTTGTCGAGGAAGTCATCGCCGTCCCCCGAGGTCGGCGTCACCATCGCCGACTCGCCGAGGCCGATCAGGTCGGCCGCGCCGGCGCACGGAGCCACCGTGGCGCCGCTGGCGACCAACGCCCACGGCTGCGGCCCCGACGGCACGTTGAAGGCACGAACCGTGAGCGTGTAAACGCCCGGCGCCGGATCGGCAAGGAGCACGTTCTCGACGGTGTTCAGCCGGTCGGCCGAACCGCCGGTCACCGACGCGCCACCGGCGAAGACGTTGCCAAGGAAGGTACCGCTCGGCCCCACGACCTCGAGATCGAGGTCGTTGACCAGCGCCGGATCCGCACCGACGGCAGCCGGGAAGTCGGTCCAGGCGAGCGTCACCTCGAGGGGCTCACCGGCGTCGACGACGAGGTCGAAGCTGGTGCTCGTGGCGCCGGCGAGGCCGGCGGCGAAGCCCGCCGGTTCATCGTGCACGAAGAGCGCGCGGCCGTCACCGTCGAAGTGCAGCGCGCTGTCGAGCAGCACGCGGCCCCACCCCTGCGAGTCGTTGGGAATGGTGCCCTGGTTGGCCATCTGGGTGCCTGAGTTGATCAAGGTCGCTTTCACCAGAGCGGCACTCGGCGTAAACGCATCGGCCGCCTGCTCGGTGCCGGTCGGGTAGTAGCCGTCCATGAAGTACTGACGCACCAGGGCGCCAAATCCGGCAGCGCCGGGGGTCGCCATCGACGTGCCGCTCGAGTTGTTGGTCGTACAGTTGTTGGTCGACACGGAGAAGTCGCTGCGCGCCGAGCTGATGTTCGAGCCGGGATTGGTGATGTCGGGCTTGATGCGGCCGTCGTCGGTCGGCCCCCAGCTCGAGAATCCGGAGATCGTGTCGGCGCTGGAGCCCCGCTGCGTCGAGCCGACAGAGACGACACTTTTGGCCGTTGACGGGCTGTCCACCGAGCCGCTCGAACCCCCGTTGTTGCCCGCGGCGAAGAAGAGCAGGAAGTCTTTGTGGTTCCACATGAACTCGTCGGCGTCTTGCGAGCCCGCGGTGTATTCGCCAAAGTTCGGCTCGTTCTCCTCGTCACCCCACGAGTTGGTGTGGATGCGCGCCCCCTGGTCGTAGGCCTGCTGGAAGACCGGGTTCAGGTCGACCACGGGGCAGGCGCCGATGCCCGGGCAGTCGGCGCAATC
Source organism: Acidobacteriota bacterium (assembly GCA_039194425.1). Lineage (GTDB taxonomy): Bacteria > Acidobacteriota > Thermoanaerobaculia > Multivoradales > J023 > JAUIJL01. The sequence goes on from JBCCVZ010000023.1 coordinate 53,748, forward strand.
GTCGGGCTGGTAGCCGCAGTCCTGCACCACCAGCTTGGCCTGAGGAGCCATGCCGTCGGAGCCGTTGTGGACGCCCAGTTGACTCAGGTCGTCGCCGGCGACCGTGCCGGCGACGTGGCTGCCGTGGCCCTGGCTGTCCCACTCGTCGTCGGCGATGAAGGCGCCGTCGCAGTCGTTGGTCCACAGGAAGTTGACCGCGATCACCTTGCGGTGGTCGGGATTGGTGGCGACCGATGCGCTGTCGCACAAGTTGAGCGCCGGATCTTCGGCCGGGTCGCGGAAGAAGCAGGAGTCGATATCGATGCCGGTATCGAGCACGCCGACGATCTGGCCGGCGCCGAGCAGACCGGCATCGAAGACCGGGGTCGACTGGCCGCCGTCGAGGCCCGACTGACCGACCCAGATGGTGGTGTCGTTCTTGAGCTCGCGGCGACGTTCTTTCTCGATCCACACCACTTCGTCGATCTCGGCCAGCCCGGCGCGCAGCGCCGCCAGCTCGGTGTCGGTGACGAGCACGCGAACGCGCGAGAAGAACGAGCGCTGGGCGAAGCCGACGACCTCGCGACCGAGCAGTGCCTCGACGCGCTCGACGACCCGATGCACGTCGCGGTCCGGGGTCAGGTGCAGGAGCACCGGCCGGCGCGCGGTGCTCACCCCGGACGAGGCCGCATCAGCCCCACCGACCGACGCGACTTCGGGCGAGATCTTGTACTCGGCGCGGAACGGTCCGATCCAGCGCGCGTCGAGGCGCTCGAGCAACGCCGCGTCGACGACGCCGTGGCGCGTCTCGTCCAGGCGGACGAGGAAGGCATTGCGCGGCAGGTAGGTGAAGACCGCCGCAGTCTCGGCGTGGAGCCGGCGCAGCTGCTCGTCGGTCACCGGACCGTCGAACTGCACCAGCTGCAGACTGGGATCGGGCGCATCGGCCGACGCGGCGGCGGAGCCATCGAACTCCGTCGTGTCGATGGTGCCGGAGCGCAGCGTGATCGTATGGCGCTCGACCGCAGCGGCAGGGAGCGCGACGACGAGGAGCAGGGCGGCGACAAGCGCCGCGAAGGCGAGAGCCCGAGCCTGCGCGAGAGACAAAGAAGCGAGTCGATTCATCAAGAAGACCTTCATCAAAAGAGACTTTGCTCGAGGAGATCTCGAGACGATCTCGAGGGAAGTTCGGAGGCGACACGTCGGGCGGAAACCTGTGACGCGGAGTCTTTCATGTCGAGACGCGATGGGTGCGCGCGATGTCCGCACGCGAGGGAGCGAGGGCACGAGTTGCAACAGCAGGGGGTCTGTGACACTCTGCGCTCGCCGCGACGAGAGCGCAGACCATGCATGTCGGCGCACCGCGGCATCCCACCGAGGGCCCTCCAGGCCCGAGCGGCGGCCTCGCCGGCTAAGTCTTCCGCTATTTTTTTCACAGCCGGAACTCTCCGACGAGCGGCCCGTGCCGCAGCACTGACGTGATCGCTCCCGGTCGCGACCGACCGACGAGCCGGGCGTTCTGCGTGTCCGCACCATCCCGTGGACCGACACGCGACGCCAGCGGCCGACGTGCACGCTCGCCAGGATCTTCATGACTTCTCGACCGACTTCCCGTTCCAGATCGCGACGTTCCAAGTCTCCCCACGACAAGGCCCCGCACACCAAGGCCCAGCACGCCAAGGCCCAGCACGCCAAGCCCCAGCGGTCTGACGCTCTGCCCCGGTCCCAGGACTCGAAGCCCTCGGCCACTGGGTCCTTCTCGACGCTCGGCCTGCATCCAGCCCTGCTCCGCGGCCTCGCCGACATGGGCTTCGAGCGTCCGACACCGATTCAGGCCGACTCGATACCGCCAGCGCTCGCCGGCCGCGACATCCTCGCCTGCGCCGCCACCGGCTCGGGGAAGACTGCAGCGTTCCTGCTGCCGATCCTGCAGCGCCTCCTCGACACCCCGCAGCGCGGCGTGACCCGCGCCCTGGTGCTAACGCCAACGCGTGAGCTGGCGGCTCAGATCGTCGAGCACTTCGACGCGCTCGCCCGCCACACCAAGCTGCGGGCCGCCGCGGTCTACGGCGGCGTCGGCATGAATCCGCAGGTTCAGGCCTTCCGTCGCGGCGTCGACCTGATCGTCGCCTGCCCCGGCCGTCTGCTCGACCACTTCCAGTACGACTATGCGCATCTCGACGGCCTCGAGGTGCTGGTGCTCGACGAGGTCGACCGCATGCTCGACATGGGCTTCCTGCCCGACGTCAAGCGCGTCTTGGGGCATCTACCCGACGACTACGACCAGGCGCTCTTCTTCTCCGCCACGCTGCCCAAGCCGATCGTCGAGCTGACCCGCCAGCTGCTCGACAATCCGGCGAAGATCTCGATCGAGCGGCGCTCGAAGCCGGCCGCCGGCATCACACAGGCTCTGTGGCCGGTGCACGAGCCGCAGAAGAAGCTCCTCCTCCTCGAGCTGCTCGAGCGTGAGCATCTCGACGACGTCCTCGTCTTCACCCGCACCAAGCACCGCGCCAACCGCCTGGCGCAGTGGCTCGAGAAACGCGGCATCTCCGCCGACCGGATTCACGGCAACCGCAGCCAGGCACAGCGCACTCGCACCCTCGCCGACTTCAAAGCCGGCAAGACGCGGGTACTGGTCGCGACCGACATCGCCGCCCGCGGCATCGATGTCGAGCAGCTGTCGCACGTCGTCAACTTCGACGTGCCGCATGTCGCCGAGGACTACATCCACCGCGTCGGCCGCACCGCGCGCGCCGGAGCCACCGGCGACGCCTACACCTTCGTCACCCCTGCCGACACGTCGAATGTGCGTGCCATCGAGCGCGCCGTCGGCCATGCGATCGAGCGTCGACGTCTCGATGGCTTCGACTACGGCTCGACGCCCGACGAGGCGCTCGAGATCCCGGTCAAGGAGCGCATCGCGCGGCATCGAGCCCAGCGCCAGAAGAGCAAGTCGAAGGCGCAGCCGGCGAAGGGCCGGGCGGGCGCACAGACCTCGGCGCAGAAGCCGGCGAGCGGATCAAAAGGCGCGCCGACCGGCGCCGGCCGCAAGCCGCGCCGGCGCCGGCGCCGGCGCGGCGGCAAGAACGCCCAGAGCGCGTCCGCCGGTCGGAGCTAGCGATCACCAGTCGGGGTCGCCGTCCTGGTAGCCGTAGAGGGCGGCGTCCCCACCGCAGACTCCGAGAATCACGCTGACGAAGTCGGTCACCTTCGGGCTCTCCCAGCCCATCACGCCGCCGAACCACGCCGACGAGGACGAACCACCGGCTCCGGCGAGCGCCTGCGCGATCGCGTCGCCGATCGCTTGCGGGTCCCAGACGCCCGGCGGCTCGCCGTTCATCCCTTCGCCCTCAGCCACCACGCCGACGTAGAAGCGAGTTGGCGCATCAGTCGACGTGATCAGCTCGACCAGCTGACACACCCGCGTCGGAAAGTTCGCCTCGGTGGGAAAATCGAGGCTGCCTCCCTGGTTGTAGAACTGCACGAAGAGCGCGTCGAAGAGCCCGATGTTCGACGCCGAGAGCAAGAAGTCGCCGTCCTGCGGCGCGGGAATCTCGCCGCAACTCTGCGTGGCTCCGTCTGGAAACGGAACACCGAACGGGCTCGACACGTTGGTGTTGTAGAGGTACGGCGACTGCGGCGCTCCGGTGAGCTTGGATCCCGGGGCGTGGGTCTGCAGCGCCCGGGCGAAGTCGACCCAGACCGACGGATCGATGCCCGGCGGCCCCGCCGAGGCTTCGAGATCGAGGTCGAGGCCGTCGAAGCACCAGTCGTCGAAGGCCGGCGTCCAGGCGGCGTACGGACTGCTCGCCGGCGGCGCCTCGGCGCCCCCTAGCAGGCTGTAGGCGACCGCCTGCGCCAGCGCGTCGACCGAGTCGGCGGTGATCGAGGTGCCCGGATCGAAGGTCCCGCCGCCGAACGACACAACCACCGTTCCACCATCGTTCTGCAGGGATTCGAAGCTCGCCGCGAGCTCCGACGGCACGCTCGGGTCGTTCCACCCTGTGCCGGCCGTCCAGGTGCCCACGCTCGAGAGGTTCAGCTGCCAGGTCGCGCCGCCGTCGAGTGTGGTGAAGAATGAGACGAGGTAGTAGACGTCGCTTTGCGTTTCTGCCTGTGGGTATTCGGTGCTCGAGTGCTGTTGCATTTCGGTCCTCCTTGCGGTGTATCCGAATCCTCTGAGCAAACCACGTGCCAGGCAGATCGGCCCGGCGGCCCCGTCGTGACGCACCCAGCCGCGGTCCTTTCGACACGGAGAGCGGCCACGGCGGCCCGTCTCGTGTCCAGTTCGTCCAGCCAGCCAGGGGAGCGAGCAGCGCGCCACTGCGCGGCCAGAACGGTGTCCAGCTCGCCCCCCGGCTCCAGGACGACTCAGTCGCGGCGTAGCGCCGTTGCCGGGTCGATGCGCACGGCACGCAGTGCCGGCAGGCCGCACGCCACCGTCGCCGCCAGCGCCAAGACGGCGATGACCCCGGCCAGCGTCAGCGGGTCGTAGGAGGCGACACCGAAGAGGTACCGGCTGAGGAGTGGGCCCGCCGCCAGGGCGGCGACGAGACCCAGAACCAGGCCGACCGCTACCAGCGTCAGGCCCTGGCGCAAGACCATCGAGAGCACGCTGCCGGCGCGCGCGCCGAGTGCCATGCGGACCCCGATCTCGCGCGTACGTCGGCTCACCGACCAGGCCATCACGCTGCCCACTCCGGCCGTCGTCACCGCCAGAGCCAAGGCCGCGAAGAACGACAGCAGAAGAGCCGACAGCCGCGGCGTCGACAGCGAGTCGGCGCGCGTGCGCTCGAGCGGCATCACGCGATCGATCGGCTGCTCGGGATCGATCGCCACCACCGCGTCGCGCAGGACTTGAGCCATGGCCGGGGTCGCCGACCGCGCACGCACGAAGACCTGATTCGATCCGCCGGTCTGCGGCATCGGTCGATACAGGCCCTCGGTCGCCGGCTGGTCGAGGCCGTACTGCCGCACATCGCCGACGATGCCGACGACTTCGATCCAGCTCTCACCGTCGTCGAACGACACCCTGCGACCGAGCGGGTCGCGGCCAGGCCAGTGACGCTCAGCGAGCGAGCGGCTGATCACCGCCACCGCCGGCGCTTCGGCATGGTCCCGCGAGTCGAAGAGCCGGCCGCGCACCAGCGGAATCCCGAGGGTGCGGAAGTACTCGCCGCCAACGAATTGCAGATCGAGCGAGGGCATCACGCCGTCGGCCGGCGCCTCGCCCTCGAGCCGGAAGTTCTGCACCATTCCGCCGCTCTGCGCCAGCGGCGTCACTGAGCCGACGGCCGCCGACACGACACCCGGGTGGCCGTCCAGCTCGGCGAGGAGCCGCTCGAAGAAGTCGACGCGCTGCTCCATCTGGGAGTACTTGGTCCAGTTGAGCGGAACCATGGCGCCGACGACGTTCTCCGGCTCGAATCCCGGATCGACCTGCTGCAGCTCGTGCATGCTGCGCACGAAGAGCCCGGCCGCGACCAGCAGCACGACCGACGCCGCCACCTGCAAGACGACCAGCGTGCCGCGGCTGCGCAAGCTGCGCGCATCCTCCGACGCCCGCGCCGTCTCGTGCACGACCCGCTGCAGCACGACCCGCTGCGCGAGGGCCGGCACGACGCCGGCGAGAAGGCTGGCGACCACCGCCAGGACGAGCGTGAAGACGAGCACCATGCCGTCGAGCTCGATGCCGAGAGCGCGCGGCGTGAAGCGAGCGGTGAACGCCCGCAGCATGTCGAGCCCGGCCCACGCGAGCACCAGCCCGCAGGCCCCGCCCCCGAGCGCGACGAGCAGCGACTCGGCCGACAGCTGACGCACGATCTGGAGGCGCCCGGCGCCGAGCGATGCGCGCACCGCGAGCTCGCGCCGGCGGCGCAGCAGGCGCGCGAGGCTCAGGTTGGCGACATTGAGGCACGCCAGGAGAAGGACCAACGCCGCGGTAGCGACCAGCAGGAAGAGCATCGGCCGCGCCTCGCGCGTCAGCTCGTCCTGCAGCGCATGGACCTGCGCGCCGAAGCCGGCCGCGTTGTCATAGGTCGCCGGGTGCTCGGCGACGAAGCTGGAGGCCAGCGCCGCGGCCTCCCGCCGCGCGGTGTCGATCCCGGCGCCGTCGAGCAATCGACCGAAAACGGTGAGGGCCCGGAACGCGCCCCGGTTCTCGTGCATCGCCTGCTGCCCCGCGGCGCGGAAAGGACACGCCGTGGTCGGCATGTAGACATCGTGCTCGCTCGGGAACTGCGGGATCGGCGGCAAGACGCCGACCACCGTGTGCGGCTTGTCGTTCATCTGGAACACGCGTCCGACGATTCCGGGATCGGCGCCGAACGCGCTGCGCCAAAAGGCGTCGCTGAGAATCAACACCGCCTCGGCGCCCTGGGCCTCGTCGGCCGCGCGGAAGAGACGCCCTTCGGCCGCACCGACCCCCAGCACGTCGAAGAAGTCGTGCGAAACGACCCCGGTCGAGACCCAGCGCGGGGCTCCCTCGCTGAGCAGCGTGAAGCTCATCGCGTGATACTCCACCAGCCGCAAGTGTCGTGCGCGCTGCCGGTAGTCGGTGAACTCAGCGATCGAGAACGGCACGTTGTCGACATCCGCCGTCTGCTGACGCAGCACCACCAGGTCTTCGCCCTGGCGGTAGGGCAACGGCTCGAGCAACACGCCGTGGATCAGGCTGAAGACGGCGCTGTTGGCGCCGATCCCGAGCGCCAGAGTGACGATCGCGGCGAGCGCGAATCCGGGGCTGCGGCGCAGGCTGCGCAACGCGAAGCGAAGATCTCGAGGGAACATCAGAACCTCGGACGGTCGTTCCCCACTGGTACGCCCGCACCGAGAGATTGTTCCAGCGAAGAACCGTTCCAACAAAAAAAGCGGCGAGCTTGACATCTCGCCGCGGTGGATCGGACCTCCGGTGTCGCTCGTCGCGACGTGGAGCCGGGGGTCTGCGGGTCGATGGGGTGCGATCGATCCTGCAGACGAAGCTTTTTCTTCGCCAGGGGCGCTGAGAGGGGGGCTCGGCGGAGGCCCTGTGCGTCGGCTCCACTCGGGACGGGCTCTTCGGTGCATCCCCTCGATGCAAACCGTCGATCCCGCCCTTCAAGAGGTAGAGCGCAGACCACCCGCCAAGTCCCTCAACAGATCGAAAAAGAACTTCGCTTCAGGGAACGTCGATCACCTGGAGCGTGCCGACCAGGGGATCGGGCTCGATGCGCGCGCCCTTCCAGCGCAAGCCGAGGTGCAGGTGCGGGCCGGTCGAGCGTCCGGTCGAGCCGATCGTGCCGACCTGCGATCCCTTCTCCACCGCCTGTCCGGCCTCGACGTCAATGCTGTCGAGGTGGAAGTACATGCTGATCAAGCCGTCGCCATGGTCGACATACACCGACCGGCCGGCGAAGAAATGCTCGCCGGTGAGCGCCACCTCGCCCGTGGCGACCGAGAGCACCGGATTGCCCATGCCAATCGGGTAGTCGGTGCCGGTGTGCGGGTTCTTCGACACCCCGTTGAACGACCGGCGGACGCCGAAGTAGTCGCCCGCGGGCAGCGGGTCGGCGGGTGGCCCGAGGGGCAGGCTGAAGCGCGCGGCGCCCCGCCGACGGAAGATCGGCTTGATCTCCGCCTGCTCGCCGAAGTGGCGCTGCGTGTCGTCGGCCGAGAGCTGGACGTACGAGTCGTCGGGGAACTCGATGTCCTGCTCGCCGAAGTCTTTCTCGACCACGTCCAGCCACGCGCTCTCCATGCCACCGGCGAGCGGCCAGCGCGCGATCTCGATGCGGCCGGGGGCGCGCTCGAAATCGATCGCGTAGTAGCAAGTCCCGTCGAGGGCCGCCCAAGTGCGTCCGTCCATGCCGCAGGACTCGGCCTCACCCTGCCAGCGGACCACCGCACCCTGGGGCGCTTCGACGGCGACTGCCGCGAGCGGCGCCGCGAGCAGGGTGGCGGGCAGAACGAACGAGACGGTGCGAAGGGCAGCGCGCGCCCAGGGCATGCGAATCCGAAGCGTACGAAGACGTGTCGACATGGCGAGCTCCTGTCGAGAAGCCGAAATGAAGAGGTCGATGTAGGTCGTGGAGAAAACGCAGAGTAACAAAAAAGCCGGGGCGAACCCCGGCTTCAGTGCGAGCGACTGCGCGCTGCTCAGTCGATCGTGAGACCCATGGCCTGACGATGGAGAATCCCCATCCGGCCCTGGTCGGCGAGCTGCAGCGCACGCAGCTCGAAGGGTGCCCGCAGGCCCGACGCGTCGAGCAGCGCAGCGTCGAAGGTGAGGCGCAGCGTGCCGTCGCCGGCAAGGAAGTCAGCCCCGTGCCCGGACGCCAGCGGCACCAGAGCACCATCGTCCGCGGTGCCGTAGAGCACGCCACGGGCCTCGAATCGGCCCGGTGTACCGACGGTGACCCCGAGGTCGATCACGACACCGCCTCGTCCGCGCTCCACCGTCGCCGTGCCGTCGAGGGCGGCAGTCGGCAGGTGGCCGCCGAAGGCGGTGCGGCCACTGCGCACGGCGGTTAGGCCATCGAGCGAAGCCCGCGTCGCGACATGGACCTCCCACAGCCCGGGTGTCGGCGCCTCGAGCGCGTCGATCGCCAGGGAGCCGCGGTAGAGACCGTCGGCGCCGCGGCGCAGTCCGAGCGACCAGGCGCGACCGGCCGGCGACGTGACGAAGGCTTCGACGCGGTCGGCGGCGAGCGCGCGGCCGGCGGTCTCGAACGCCATCTCGACGTCGACTCGGCTGCCGTGGAACACATCGACCTGCCCGGTCCGCAGCGTCAGCACGACGTCGCTCGCCGGCTCGTGGACATGCACCTGGTACGCCCCCGACGCGCGCAGCGACGGCGCCGCGAGAGTCACGGTGCCGACACCGACACCGTCGGCGACACGGAAGGCGACCGTGCCGGCGAGCACCGGCATCCCGGCAGCGATCAACGCATCGTCCGAGACCAGCGACTCGACGCCGGCGCCGGCGGCGAGACGACGTCCGTCGGCGGCGACCAGCACGAGGCCGGACGGATCGATCGCACCGCGCAGGCCGGCACCGGGGGCCGGATTGATGCGCACGATCGCACCCGGCGCGGTGAGGTGGAGCGGCGTGCCGGTACGCAGCTCGGCCGCGGCGACGTCGACGAAGTAGCCGGTCGAGGTGGCGGCGAAGGGCCGCGGGCTCTCGACCACCGTGTCGGCGGCCAGCGGGAAGGTGAAGACGGCGGGCTCGCGCGGCACCTCACCGGTCGGCACCAGGCCGGACGCGGCGCCGGCATCGAGAGCCACGACCTCGCCGGAGACGAGGTCACCGGCGGCCGGGGCGGACAGGGTCGCCGGGCGCGGAGCAGCGAAGGCGCTCACCGCGACGAGCACGGCGAGAAGGGGGCAGAGGACCAGGATCAGGTGTCTTTGGTTCATCACGGGTCTCCCGATCACAGGTCGTTGCGCAGAATCACGTCGAGCCCGAAGCACTTGCGGCGGCTCTGGTTGTGACTCAGCGGCTCGTCGCCGTTGGTGTATTGGGTGTCGTTGAACCACAGCGTGCCCGCGCCGTTCTGCGACGTGCACTCGAGGAAGCCGTCGGAGCAGCCGTCGAGCCACGCCTGGGTGATCTCGAGACCGAGATTCAGCGTGTAGCCACCGCAATAGCTGTCGCCGTCCCAGATCGCCGTCTCGACGTCGGTACCGACCACGTTCCAGAAGCCCTTGGGCAGCGCAGGCCGCCCAGACGTGCCATAGAGCCACGTCGAGTTGTAGTACGCCATCCAGCTCTCCTGCTGCATGCGCACCGCATCGTTCTGGTAGCCGAGCAGCCAACCGACCGCGGCCTCGAAGAGCGTGCCACTCATCACTGCGTCCGCGAGCGGCGTACCGAGCGAAGACGGCGCCAGCGCGTTGACCCATCGAGTCTTGGCGATGATGTCCGGGTAGCGGCTGTCCCAGGTCGGGTTCGACAGGATCCAGCGCATCACGTTGCCGCCGTTGCTGTGGGTGATCACCACCAGGTCCGTGATGCCGCGGGCGCTGATGAAGCTCGTCAGCTGACCGGCGAGGCAGCCGGCGGCGCGGGCATCCCACATGTACTCCTCGAACTCACAGTTGATCACCGTGTAATTCGCAGAGTTGGGCAGACCCTGGCGGACGGAGTTCACCATCTCGCTGGTCCAGTAGTCGTTCAAAGCATCGGTCTGATTGCCGGTTCCGTGCACGAACGCCACGCCGGTATTGGCGGAAGCAGGCGTCCAGAGCAGCAGACACGCGGCGACGGTGACGAGAAGTCGTACCATCACGTCGTCTCCTGGAGACTGAGCGCACCCGGCCGAGCCACCACACACGGGCGAGCACGCGCTGAAATGAAGCGTCGGCGGCGGGCCCAAGAGCCGGAGGGGGTCGGCCGACGACGGGTTGAGGGACTTTACTGACCGGTAGGTTAAGTCACCCGGCCGACGAAATCAAGCCGAATCGTCGGGGGGCAGGCGTCACACCGCGTCGTCCACTCAGGAGCCGGCCTCGCCGCCAGTCTCCGGGTCGGCCTTGACGATCGTCACCGGCACCGGCGCCAGCCGCACCACCTTCTCGGCCTTCGATCCGAGCAGCAGGCGATCGAGCCCGGTGCGTCCCTGGCTGCCCATCACGATCTGCTGCGCCGCGCTCACCTCAGCGACCTCGAGAATCCGGGTCACCGGCAGGCCGACGACCAGCCGATGGTCGAGCTCGGGCAGCTCGTCACCGTGACGTGAGCGCATCTGCGCGAGGAAGTCGTCCATCATCTCGGCGGCGGCCTCTTCGATCCGGCGCAGGTGTTTCTTGTGCTTCTTCGAGCGCTGGTAGTAGCCCGGCGCCGACTCCGGGTCGTGCACCACGTGCAGGACGAGCAGCGGCGCCCGCCACGCGCGGGCCAGGCGGGCGGCCCACAACAAAGCCGCCGCGGCGTCGTCCGAGAAATCGACCGGCACCAGGATCGGGTGTCGCTCGCGCTGCTTGGACTCGCTGTCGCCCACGTCATCCCTCCTCGTCGGGCCGCAGCCACGCGTCGTTGGCCGCCGGCACAGATCCCTGCGGAGCGGTCGAGTCGCCGATGTCGACCAAGCGAGCGATCCGCTTGGCGAAATAGTAGATCCTTTTCAGCGCCTCGACCAGCTCGGTCTCGATGCGGAACGCCGCCAGGCGATGCGGCGCCGGCGCCGACAGCCGTTCGGCGAGGTGCCCTTCCGCCTGCGTCACGAGCTGGTTGATCTCGCCCTTTGCGGCGATCACGGCGCGGGCGCGGGCGCGGTCCTCGGACGCTGCCGCCTCAGTCGCCGTCGCCACCGCCCACTGCACCTTCTCGTGCAGAGAACGCAGGATCTCGCGCGTCGACGGGCTGATCTCGACCGCGCCGTCGAGGCGCGCCATGCCGGCATCCACGAGGTTGGTCTCGATCATGTCGCCGATCGCCTCGAAATGATTGGCGGTGGTGAGCCGCCGCGACAGGACGTGCGACTGCGCTTCGGTGAGGTTCTCAGTCGATAGCCGGCCGAGGTAGGTCACCAGGGCGGCATGCAGGCGATCGACCTCTTCGTCCATGTCGCGCAACTGAGTCAGGTCGTCCCGCGAACCCGAAAGCACCGGATCGATTGCCTGCCGCACCACCGCCAGAGCCGCAGAGCCGAGACGGGCGAGCTCCATGCGCACCAGGTCGAGCGCCAGCGCCGGCGTGTGGACGAGCAGATCGTCGAGGTACCTCTTCTCCACCGTCTGTGCCTCCGCCAGTGGACGGTCGGGAACGACCCACTCGACGATGCGCGCGATGAGCGGTGTGAAGCCGAGGAAGATCAATGTGTTGGCGACATTGAAGGTGGTGTGCGCGTTGGCGATCTGTCGCGGTGTCTCGGCCTTCAGCGCCTCGACGCCGGTGAGTCCCTCGGCGACCGGCGAGACCACACGGATCAGCTGTGCCAGCTCATCGATGAAACTGATCCAGAGCAGAACACCGGCGGTGTTGAACAGCACGTGGACAACCGCCGCGCGCACCGCTTCGCGCGGCTTGCCGATCGAGGCGAGAAACGCCGTGATGCAGGTGCCGATGTTGGCGCCGAAGACGAGCGCGATGCCGGCTTCGAGAGTGAGAAAGCCTTGGCTGGCGAGGACGATGATCACACCCGTCGTCGCCGACGAGCTTTGCACGAGAGCCGTGAACGTCGCGCTGAACAGCACCGCCAGCAGAGGATTGCTCAGGTTCTGCATGGTCTCGATGAAGGGCGCGAACTCGCGCAGCGGGCTGGTCGCCTCCTTCATCAGCTCCATGCCGAAGAAGATCATGCCGAGACCCATCACCATGGTGCCCCAGCGCCGGGTCGTCGCCGAGCGCGGCACGAACGACAGGAAGAATCCCGACGCCACCAGAATCAGGGAGTACTTGGTGACCTTGAAGGCGATGATCTGCGCCGTGATCGTGGTGCCGATCTCGGCTCCCATGATGATTCCGATCGACTGGGAGAGCGACAGCAGGCCGGCCGAGATGAAGCCGACGACCAGCACCGTGGTCACCGACGATGACTGGATCGTCGCGGTGATCGCGGCGCCCGCGAACACCGCCTTGAAGCGATTGCTGGTCATGCGCGCCAGCAGATCCTTCATGCGCTCGCCGGCCAGCACCTTGAGCGCGCCGGTCATCATCTCCATGCCGTAGAGGAAGAATGCGAGCCCGCCGAGCAGGCCGATCACCAACGTTCCCAGCTCGAGCTCACCCATCGCGCAGCCCTCCGTGCTCTTTCGCGTCGCCGATCATCCGTAGCGCCCCTCGATGTAGTCGGCCGTCTGCTCGTGGCGCGGCGTGACGAAGATCTCTTCGGTCGGCCCGTGCTCGACCACCTCGCCCATCAGCATGAAGATGCACGATTCGCTCGCCCGCCGTGCCTGCGCCATGTTGTGCGTGACGATCAGGATCGTGTAGTCGCCGCGCAGCTCCCAGATCAGCTCTTCGACCGCTTCGGTGCCGGCCGGATCGAGCGCCGAGCACGGCTCGTCCATCAGCAGCACCTTGGGTTTCACAGGCAGCAGGCGCGCGATGCACAGCTTCTGCTGCTCTTCGAGCGAGAGCGCGCGGGCGGGCGCGTCGAGACGGTCTTTCACGGCATCCCAGAGCAGCACCTGGCGCAGCGCCGCTTCGACCAGCTCGTCGCGCGTCGCCTCGCCGTCATCGCCCCCGACGCCGTGCAGGCGGGCGCCGAACAGCACGTTGTCGCGAATCGACAGCGGCAGAGGGTTCGGACGCTGGAACACCATGCCGACCTGCTTGCGGAGTTGCACAAGCTCGACCGCCGCAGCATAGACGTCGCGCCCGTGCACCAGCACCGAGCCGGCAGTGCGCACCGAGTCGATGCGTTCGTTGATGCGGTTGACGCAGCGCAGAAAGGTCGACTTGCCACAGCCGGATGGCCCGATCATCGAGGTGATGCGGCCGCGCTCGATCGCCAGGTCGACGTCGAAGAGTGCCTGGAAGGTGCCGTACCAGAGGTTCAGATCCCGGGTTTCGATCGCCAGATCAGCCAAAGCGTCCCTCCAGATAGGCGCGCGTCCGCTCGTCGGCGACCTCGCCTGCGAAGAGTGTCTCGGTGTCGCCGACCTCGACCAGCTCGCCGGTGAGGAAGAAGGCGGTTCGGTCGGCGAGGCGACGCGCCTGCTGCACCAGGTTGGTCACCAGAATGATCGTGATCTCGTCGCGAAGCTCTTTCAGCACGTCCTCGATCTTCATCGTCGTCACCGGGTCGACCGCGATCGAGAACTCGTCCAGGAGCAGGAGCTCGGGATCCTGCGACAGTGCGCGTGCGATGGTCAGACGCTGCTGCTGACCGCCCGAGAGCAGGCTGCCGAGCACGTCGAGGCGATCCTTCACCTCGTCCCAGAGGGCGGCACGCGTCAGGCAGCGCTCGACGATCTGGTCGAGCTCGGCCTTCTTCTTGACGCCGGCAAGGCGCGGCGCGAACGCGACGTTGTCGTACACCGAGAGCGGCAGGCCGACCGGCAGCGGGAAGACGACGCCGATCCGCCGGCGCAATGCGTAGACATTGCGCCAGCGCTCGATGTCGTAGCCGTCGAAGCGGACCGTGCCGTCGACCCGCATGCCGGGCGTCATCTCGTCCATGCGGTTGAGGGCGCGCAGGAACGACGTCTTGCCGCTTCCCGCCGGGCCGATGATGCCGAAGATCTCGTGCTCGTGGACGTCAAAGTCGACCCCCGAGAGCGCCACCGAGTCGCCGTAGCGAATGGCGAGATCACGGACCGAGAGCTTGGGAGGCGTCACCACTTGGTCTTCCTCCGCAGTGTGATGCGAAACGCGATCGACACCGCATTCATCGACAGCACCATGGCGATCAGCACCAGGGCGACACCGTACGGCAACGCCTCGGGCACATTCGGCACCTGAGTCGAGATGACGAAGAGGTGGAGCGACATCGCCATCGTCTGGTCGAAGACGCTCTGGGGCAGGAACGGAAGAAAGAAGGCGGCGCCGGTGAACATGATCGGCGCCGTCTCGCCGGCGGTGCGCGAGACTTCGAGGATGACGCCGGTGAGGATGCCGCTGATCGAGTTCGGCAACACGACCTTGCGGATGGTCTGCCAGCGCGTCGCGCCCATGTTCCAGCACGCCTCGCGGAAGGAGTGCGGCACCGACTGGAGCGACTCGCGGGTGGCGACGATCACCACTGGCAAAGTCATCACCGCGAGCGTCAGACTGGCGGCGAGGATGCTGGTGCCGAAGCCGAAGAAGAGCACGAAGGCGCCGACGCCAAAGAGCGCGTGGACGATCGAGGGCACACCGGCGAGGTTGATGATCGCCAGGTTGATCAGCCGGGTCAGCCAGTTGTCGGGAGCGTACTCGGAGAGGTAGAGCGCCGCCGCGACGCCCACCGGCACCGAGGCGAGGAGCGCCACCACCACCAGCCAGACGGTGCCGACCAGCGCCGGCAGAATGCCGCCCGCGGTCATGCCGTTCGTCGGCTCGGTGAAGAGGAAGTCCATCGACAAGACCGGGCCGCCCTTCCACACGAGGACGCCGAGGATGATCAGCACCGGCAGGATCAGCAGCACGGTCATGGTGGCGAAGAGCAAACGCACCAGGCGCTGCACGCGTTGATCGCGCTGATTGCGCTCGGTGGCGTCGAACGAGATCTCGGGAATCACCGAGGCCTCGAGAGAAGTCTCTGTCATCGTTCAACGCCTCCGGATGCCGCGCACTACGAGGTCGGCGGTGAGGTTGATCACGAAGGTGACGGCGAAGAGGAAGATGCCGAGCGTGAAAAGCGCCCGGTAGTGGTCCGAGCCGACCGCGGTCTCGCCGAGCTCGGCGGCGATGGTGGCGGTGAGCGCGCGCACCGAGTCGAAGACGCTGGTCGGCAGGTTGATCGAGTGGCCGCTGGCCATCAGCACCGCCATGGTCTCGCCGAAGCCGCGGCCGACACCGAGCAGCACCGCCGCCACCAAGCCGTTCTTGGCCGCCGGAAGCACGACGCGGAAGATCACTTGCCAACGCGTCGCGCCGAGCGCCTCGGCCGCCTCGCGGTAGCTGTCGGGCACGGCCTTGAGCGCGTCCTCGGCGATAGTGGTCATGATCGGCGCCGCCATCAGCCCGAGAATCACCCCCGAGTTCAGCACGTTGAGCCCGATCGGCACGTCGAAGAGCTGAATGATCAGCGGGTTCATGATCGACAGGCCGATGAAGCCCCAGACCACCGACGGGATCGCCGCCAGCATCTCGACCAGGACTTTCAACGTCTCGCGTGTCTTGCCGCTCGACAGCTCGCCGATGTAGATCGCCGCGCCCAGCGAGAACGGCACCGACACCACCATCGCCAGACCGGTGACGCTGGCCGTGCCGACGATCAACGCCAGGGCGCCGTAGGTCGGATTGTGGCTCGAGGTCGGCGCCCAGCGGGGCGAGGTGAAGAACTCGGCGAGATCGAAGCGCGTGGCGAGGAAGCCGAATCCCTCGCGGGCGATGAAGACGAAAATGCCGACGATGAAGACAATCGCCGAGATGCCGCCGACGAAGACCAGCGCCGCCACCGCGCGGTCGACGAAATAGGCGAGATCGCGGCGATCGAGCGCACCCTTTTCGGCCTCGGAGTGGGCACTCATTCGAGGCCTCCGCGCAGCGTCTCGAGCAGCTCAGTGATGCGGCTCTGCAGCATGCGGAATCCGAGATCGAGCAGGCTCTCGGCGCGTTCCTGGTCGAGGCCGGCGAGCACTGGGCCGACGTTCCACTCGAGGAGCACCGTGTGGAACGGAATCGAGTCGACGTGCGCGCGCAGGTCGCCGCCGAGGCTGACCACGACATGGGCGTCATCAAGCTCGACCCGGCCTGCGCTCGAGGGCTCGGTGCGCAGGCTGTGCGGCGCGAGCCCCGATCCGTCGAGGCCATGGCGCTCCATGAAGACGAGGCAGCGCGGATCGATCGCCTCGGCCGGCTGCCAGCCGGCATGCTCGAATCGAGCAATGTCGCCGAACGCCTTGCTGCCGTAGGCTGCGGCGAGCTGGCTCCAGCTGTCGTCACCGGCGTCGACGAAGAGGAGGCGGTACGTCTTGGCCGGCTTGGTCTCGCCGGCGGCTGCAAAGAGGGTCTCCTCGCATACGTTCTTGGCCTGCGCGACGACGCGATCGAGGCGATTGAAGATCACCAGCAGCGCGAACAAGTCTGACAGCGCGACCCGTCGCTCGGCGCGTGCGCGCTCTTTCTCGCCGACCCGCAGCAGATCGCCGAAGACCTTGCCCGATGCACCCTCCGCCTGCCCCGCCATCCCGACGGTGCCGCGGGCGAGGTCGGCGCTCTGCTCGCCCCACGCGCGCAGCGCCTGCGCCAAGACTCGCCGGCTCTGGTCGCCCATCAGCTCGAGATCGCGCGCGATCGTCGGCGGCACGTCCTGCTCCAGCTGCACAGCGGCACGGCAAATGGTCGAGGCGTAGTCACCGATGCGCTCGAGCGCGACACACAGCCGCAGGGCCGACGACACCCAGCGCAGGTGTCCGGCGCTCGGTAGGTGGCGCGCGACGAACGCGTGGCACGCCGCCTCGATCGCGCGCACTTCGCGATTCACCGGGTGATCCTCGAGCACTGTGCGGTAGGCGAGCTCGTGATCGCGCGCCAACAGCGCGCGCAGCGCCGCCTCGTGGGCCGCGCCGACGCGCTCACCGACCGCGAGGATGCGCGCATCGATCGCCCGCCGGTCGGTCGCCAGCCGCTCCTCGTAGTGACTCATCAGCCGGCGGCCTCTTCGGTTGCCGCGGCGTCCGGAGCAGCGTCGGCCGGCGCATCCGCCTCATCGACCGCGCCCTCGGCTGCGTGGTCCTCGGCTCCGTGGTCAGCGGATCCGTGGTCAGCCGTCTCGCCAGCTCCGCCGCAGGCGACATCGCGCACCGGTGCGTAGCCCTTGTCGCGTAGGATGCACTGCCCGTCGTCGCTGAGAATCCACTGAAGATACTCGGCCACCGCACCGGCAGGTTCCCCCTGGGTCAGCATGAAGAGCGGCCGTGCGATCGGATAGCTGCCGTCGCTCGCCGTCTCGACGCTCGCGTTGACACAGTCCTCGTCTCCCTCGGTCGCCAGGCACACCACCTGGACGCCGTGGGTTGCGTAGGCGAGGCCACTGTAGCCAATGGCACAGGGCGTCTTTTCGACCAGGTCGACGACATCTTTCGAGCCGTGCATGTCGCGCGAGCCGAGGCGATAATCGCGCTGCTTGCCGAGCACCGCCTCCTGGAAGTACACGTATGTTCCCGAGTTGTTCTGGCGGCTCACGCGCACGATCTCGTCGCTCGAGCAGCCCGGCACCTCGAGGCCGAGCTGGCTCCAGGTATCGATCGTGCCCCCCTCGCCATAAATCTCGGCCAGCTGCGACAGACTGAGGCTCGTCGCCGGGTTGTCGGCGTGCAGGAAGACGGCGAGCGCGTCGTAGCCGACGACATGCTCCACCGGCTCGTTTCCTGCGGCGCGCGCCAGCTCGATCTCTTCGTCTTTCATCTGGCGGCTGGTGTTGGCCAGGTCGACCGTTCCGTTGATCAAGGCCGAGATGCCGGTACCCGAGCCACCGCCGCTGACCGCGATCGCGACCGACGGGTCGACGTCTTTGTACGCCTCGGCCCACGCCTGGGCGACATTCACCAGCGTGTCCGAGCCCTTGTTCTGAATCAGCGTGCGGCCGCCACGCGAGCCGTCGCCGGCGTCGGGACGTGCACAGCCGACCAGAGTCGCGGTCGCCAGCAGGAGGACGAGCGAAACGATCGAAGCGAGTGCTTTCATGGCAATCTCCGTCTAGGTTCGTCTTCACACGACCTTAATGTAGGCTTGTGACAACGAAGTGACAGGCGACGAAAGGTCGTGTGACGAAGGGCAGGCGACGGGATGAGCGAGCGGGTTCTGATCATCGAGGACGAGGCGCCGATCGCCGAGATTCTGGTCTACAACCTCGAGCAAGCGGGTTTCGCCGTCACCGTCGAGAGCCGCGGCGACCGGGCGCTCGCGGCCTGCCTCACCGCGTCACCCGACTTGATCCTGCTCGACGTGATGCTGCCGGGCCTCGACGGCTTCGAGCTCACGAGGCTGCTCAAGCGCGATCCGTCGACCGCGTCGATTCCGCTGCTCATGGTGACGGCGCGGGACGAAGAGACCGATCGCATCGTCGGCCTCGAGCTCGGCGCCGACGACTACATCACCAAGCCGTTCAGCCCGCGTGAGGTCGTGCTGCGGGTGAAGGCCGTGCTGCGCCGCGTCCGGCCGGCGGAGCCGGCCTCCGCGGTTCTGCGCGCGGGAGCCATCGCGCTCGACGCCGCGGCCCACCGCGTGCAGGTCGGCGAGCGCGACGTCAGCCTCACCGCCACCGAGTTCCGGCTGCTGGCGCTGCTGCTCGAGCGTCGCGGGCGCGTGCAAACGCGGGCGCAGCTGCTGCGCGATGTCTGGGGCTTTGCCGACGATGTCGACAGCCGTACGGTCGACACGCACATTCGCCGCCTGCGCGGCAAGCTGCGACCGGCCGACGGCCAGATCGAGACCCTGGTCGGCGTCGGCTACCGCCTGTCGTGAATCTCCTCCGGGTCACACCGCCCCTGCGCTTCGCCCTGGTGTGGCCACTGCTGGCGGCGGTCGGCGTGGTCGCGCCGCTGATCTTCTTCGTCAGCACCGGTCCGCTGGAAGAAGGCACCGCCACCCTACTGCTCGACACGGTGCAGATTCTGCAGCCACAGGCGGAGCGCGCGGTGCCGCTCGAGCCGCGCGCACGCCAGGCGGCGATCCGAACGCTCGGCGCCTCGAGCGCCATCCGCGTGACGTTGATCGCCGAGGACGGTGAGGTCTTGGCCGAGAGCTCGCTCGACTGGGCGGCGATGCGCGCGATGGACAACCACGCCTCGCGGCCCGAGATCGTCGCGGCATTCCGCGGCAGCGAAGGCACCTCGGTCCGCTACAGCGACACCATCGAGGTCTACTTCGCCTACGCCGCGCGGAGCTTCATCGGCGACGATGGTGCGCGCTACGTGCTGCGCCTGGCGCGTCCGCTCGAGCAGGTGCATATCTTGCGGCGCAACCTCGGCGGTCTCTTGATGCTGGCGCTGCTCAGCGGCCTGCTGGTGCTCGGCCCGGTCGCCTGGTGGATGCACCACGGCCTCTTCCAACCGCTGCAGCGGATTCTCGCCGGGGCCGCCGAGCTCTCGCGCGGCGAGTTCTCCACCCGCGTCGACGTCCCGCGCTCGGCCGAGCTGGCGACCCTCGCCGGCAGCCTCAACCGGCTGGCGGGCGAGGTCGAGGTTCGCATCGACGAGCTCGCCGCTGAGCGCAACGATCTGCGTGAAATTCTCGCCAGCATGTCGGAGGGCATCCTGGCCCTCGACGCCGAGGGCACGATCCGCCGCGCCAACGCCGCGGCGGCCCGCCTCTTCGGCGTCGACGGCTCGCTGCTCGATCGCTCGGCCGGCTCACTCCATCCGGCCCTCGGCGAGCTGGTCGCCACGGCCTTGCGCAGCGCCAAGGAGCGCGCACTCGAGATCGAGATCGAGCGGCCCGAGCGGCGCTTCCTGGCCCTCCTCGCCTGCCCCCTGCCCGCCGGCCATGGCGTCGTGGTCGCCGTCCGCGACCTCACCGAGAGCCTGCGCCTTGCCGAGATCCGTCGCGACCTGGTGGCCAATGTATCGCACGAGCTGAAGACGCCGCTCACCGCCATTCGCGGCTACGCCGAAACGCTCGAGGACGGCGCGCTCACCCGCCCGGCAGTCGCCACGAGCTTCGTCCAGCGCATTCTCGAGCAGTGCGCGCGGCTCGAAGACCTGGTGCGCGACCTGCTGGCGCTCGCCCGTCTCGAGAACCGCGACGAGCCGCTACGGCGCGACCCGGTCGACCTCGGGGCAGCGGCAGCACGCGCCGTCGACCTGCTGCGCGATCTCGCCCGCCAGCGAGACGTCGAGCTCGAGCTCGACATCACGTCCAACCGCACCGACGAGTCGAGCGACCTGCCGCGCGTGCTCGGCGACCGCGAAGCGCTCGAGCGCATGATCCTCAACCTGGTCGAGAATGCGATCAAGTACAGCCAGTCGGGTGGCCGCGTCGACGTCCGTCTCGCACTCGAGCGCGACGACCAGGCTCGGATCGTCCTCACCGTCCACGACGACGGCCTCGGCATCCCCGCCGAATCGCTCGGCCGCATCTTCGAGCGCTTCTACCGCGTCGACAAGGGCCGCGCCCGCGACCAGGGCGGCACCGGCCTCGGCCTCACCCTGGTGAAGCACACCGCCCGCGCCCACGGCGGCCAAGTCACCGTCGACAGCACCCTCGGCCACGGCTCCACATTCCGCGTCGTCTTACCGGCGCTCGATCTCGAGGCCATCTACCGCCAAGCCTAGTCCGACCCCGACGGACTAGGCGCCGAGTTTGACGGCTGGTCCGCGCAAGTGCATTGGCCCGACAGTTGATAGAATCGAGAGATTGTGACCGACTCATCGACCACCCGCCGCGACCGAGCCCGAGCCGGGTGGGCCGTCCTCACCTTCCGCATCGGCGACGAGCCGTCGGAGAACCTCTCGGCGACGACCACCGCAGAGGAACGCCTAGCGATGGTCTGGCCCCTCACCGTCGAAGCCTGGACCCTCGCCGGCCGATCCCTCGAGCGGCTCCCCCGCAGCCAGTGGCCGGGCCGCATCCTGCGTCCGTCATGGATGCCGAGCAACCGAGACTTGAGCACCTGAACGACGGCCATTGAGATCCGATGCCGTTTCCTGGCGGCCAGTCGGGCTCAACCAGTGTGGGGGCGCTCACTCGAACCCGACGCGCTCAAGCGTGACCTCGACGCTGCCGAGGCTCGAGAGGTCGCCGCGGAACTGCAGCGGGATGCCGGTGCGGGGGTCGAGGAGCATTCGGATGTCGCCCTCGAGGCCCATGAGCTCGAACTTCTCGGTCGGATCGCTGCCGTCGAAGGTCGAGGCGACGAGGTCGACTTGCAGGGCTTCGATCGGGGCGTCGCCGAGGCCGAGGGCGGCGGCGACGTCGCCGCGGGGCTGGTGACGCTCGGTGCCGACCTTGCGGGCGGCGAGGCGGCTGTAGGCCTTGTTGGTGAAGACGCAGAGCTCGAAGCCGTCGCCGCGGTCCCAGGGGTAGGCGGACAGCAGGTAGAAGAGCGCGGCCGGTGACACAACAGGGCAGCCGGCGGCGTCGGCCGGCTCACCGATCCAGTCGGTGTGGCCCTTGGTCCAGCGCGGCGGCTCGAGATCCTTCTCGCTCTCGGTGGCGGGCGACGAGCGGCGGTAGGCGACGCCTTGCTCGGCGAAGCGGTAGAGCTTGGCGTAAGCGTCCGAGCCGTGACGACGCTTGACGCGCTGCAGCGAGCGGCCGTCGGCGGCGTCGAAATGGACGGTCTCGGTAGAGCGCCGACCGACGAACGACGCATCGAAGGAGATTGCCCAGGTCGCGCCGTGGGGCGCCAGGCCTTCGACACACTGTCCCGGACAGGCCTGAAGCTGGGCGCGGGCCTGCGGCGGCGGGAGCGGCGCCAGCACGACCTCGGTCCGTGCGGTGAGGAAGAGCTTCGACGCCTTGTAGCGCGCCGTCCGCCAGTCGACCGGACGCATCGCTCCGGAGCGGCTGACCGAGCGCTCGATCCCGCAGGACGCTTCGGCTTCGGTCGTCACCACCGAGGCGACGGCTGAGGTCGCCGCCGGCTGCGACACGGCCATACCGGGCAGACACAGGACGACCAGGGCGGCGAGGGCACCAAGCCCACGGACGCGCAGCGGCGTCCGCGTCAAGAACCGGCCCCGGCGGCGACCAGGCGGCCCGTCTCCTCTACCACCGAGATCAGGCTGTTCTTGGTCAACAGCTCGCCGAAGACATGCGGCTCGTCACCCGGGCGGTAGAGGATGTAGAACGGCACCGCCGAGCGGTCGTAGCGCGCCAGAAACTCGGTGATCGTGTCGTCGCGGTTGGTCCAGTCGCCCTTCATCGTCACCACGTCGTGCGTCGCGAACACCTCGGCGACCTCGGGCGTCTCGATCACCAGGCGCTCGTTGGCCTTGCAGGTGAGGCACCAGTCGGCGGTGAAGTCGATGAACACCGGCTGGCCCGCGGCGGCCAGATCTTCGGCCTGCTGCTCGTCGAACGGCAGCCACTCGAAATGCTCCGACGACGAAGCGGACGACGCGGCAACCGGCGGCGCCTGCGCGGCGAGCACGATGCAGGCCGCCGAGGTCGCGACGATGCCGACCGTCGCCAGGCGGCGTCCAGTGGCCCAGCTGCCGCTCTCCCGCAGCCACCAGGTGCACAGCGCGAGTGCGAGAAGCGTGAGCTGGACGTAGGCGATGCGCTCGGCAGAGATCTGGCCGGCGAGCACGTAGAACAGCCACACCGCGGCGGCGGCGAGCAGGAACCCGAGCACGCGCCGCATCGTGTCCATCCAGGTGCCCGGACGCGGCAACCAGCTGGCGGCACGTGGCACGATCGCCAGCGCCAGGTAGGGCAGCGCCAGGCCGAGGCCGATGGCGGTGAAGACGAGGAAGATGATCAGCGGCGGTTGCGCCAGCGCGAAGCCGACCGCGGTGCCGAGGAAGGGCGCTGAACAGGGAGTCGCCATCAGCGTCGCGAAAAGGCCCGAGAGGAAGTGCCCGCCAAGGCCTTCGCGCGCCGAACCGGCGGCACCCAGGCGCGCCAGACCTTGCGGCAGAGGGATCTCGAAGAGGCCCCACATGTTGAGCGTGAAGAGCACGACGACGACCGCCAGGAAAGTGACGAACGCGGGCTGCTGGAACTGCACGCCCCAACCGACGGCGGCACCGGCGCGCGCCGCGATCACCGCCGCGAGAGCGAGCGCCCAGAACGAAACCACGACGCCGGCGACCGTCGCCAAGGCACCTGCGACCAGGTGGCGGCGACCGCGGCCACCGCTCTTCACCAGGCCAAAAATCTTCAGCGACAGCACCGGCAGCACGCAGGGCATGGCGTTGAGGATCAGGCCCCCGACGAGGCCGAGCAACAGCATCAATGCCAGGCTCTGCTGCGGAGCCGTGCTCCGCGCGCCGCCGTCGCCAGCCGTGACGTCGGTAGCCGCCATCTCGACACCGGCGGGCGCCACCTCGTCGTTGAACAGCTCGGCGTTCTGCGCCACGCCGCCCGGACCGACCACCAGCTCGACGCGGGCGTCGGCGTCGGTCGGCGGCAGACACTGGCGATCGTCACAGGCCTGGTAACGCAGCGCGCCGGTGATCTCGAGAGTGCCGGGGGCCTGGTCGGCGGGCAGCATGAAGCGCCCCCGGACCCGCACCGTACCGTCGTAGACGGCGATCGGATCCGGCGCGAACGGAAAGAGCATCATCTTGTGCGGCGGATAGATCAGCTCCGCCTCGAGCCCCGAAGGCAGCTCGAGCTCGAGCTCCGTCGGGATCAGGAAGTCTTCGCTCGGCGTGCTGCTGTTGACGTGCCAGTGGTCGTCGATCGTGACCACGCCGGCGATCCAGACCTCTTCGCCCGGCGAGTACGCGGTGCGGTCGAGCCGCAGCTCGAGAGACGCCTTGGAGGCGTCGGGAAACTGCGCCACAGCGGCGGCGGCGAGCAGAAGCGACACGACGAAGACGAGCGCGACGCGCAACGCGGTTCCGGGGGATGACAGTCGACGG
Organism: Acidobacteriota bacterium; assembly: GCA_039194425.1. Lineage (GTDB taxonomy): Bacteria > Acidobacteriota > Thermoanaerobaculia > Multivoradales > J023 > JAUIJL01. Next base: position 77,832 of record JBCCVZ010000023.1, read on the forward strand.
GAAAGCATCGTAAACCTCAGGGGCTGGTGTCGAAGACCGCGCGTCTCACGAGCACTGCGTCTCTAGGGCACCGTGTCTCAAGAACACCGTGTCTCAAGAACACTGCGGGTCGTTCTTCAAAGTCTCGAGCGCCTGGCGCAGCGGGCCGCCGAGCAGGCTCCGCGGGTGCTCGCGCAGAAAGTGCTCGAGCGATGCTACGGCCCCGGGACAGTCACCGTCGTCCTGGGCCATGTAAAAGCTGAGCAAATCGAGCCGCTCGGCGAGCTCTTCCGTGCCCTCGAGCGTCGCTTCGAGCGCCTCCGCGCGCTCGGCCTCGGACGCCGCGTCGTCGAAACGACCCTGCAGGCGATAGGTGTCGGCCAGCAGGTAGTGCAGCCAGGCCTTCGCCTCGGTGCCGTCTTGCACCCGCGCGACGACTCTCTCGTAGAGCGCGGAGGCGCGGCGGGCGTCGCCTCGCGCGTGGAGGTCCGACGCCAACTCGCGCTGCAGGTCGACGTCGTCTCCCTGCAGCACCGCGTCGTAGCCGGCGACGATTCCTTGCCATGCGGCCAGCTCGGCATCGAGGCGAGCGACGAACTGCTCGGGCGGCGCGTACCCGGTCACCGCGGCGACGCGCACCAGGTCAGTGTCGAGGAGCACCGAGGTCGGCAAGCTGTCGCCGCCATAGCGCGCGTTGAGCCGCATCCCCTCCCCGCCATCCTCGGTGTCGACGCGCAGCAGCACGAGATCGTGCGTGCGCACATAGTCTCGGAACTCCGGCGCAACGAAGACCTCGTCCTCCAGCTTGTGGCACCAACTGCACCAGTCGGCGAAGAGGTCGACGAAAACGTAGGTCCCCCGCTCCTTCGCCTCGGCGACGGCCGCGGTGAGGTCGGAGTGCCAATCGGCGGGCGCCGAGACGGCCTTCGTCTCCTCGGCCGGAGAGGACGGAGACGCACCGTTCGAGCCCGGATCAGAGTCCTGGGCAGCAAGACTCGGAGCCGAGGCGAGGGACGCGACGAGGAGGAGCATCGCGAGGCGGCGCAGCGGGTCGGTGAACGGCAGAGTCATCGGTCGATTCTCCTCACGAGGACGGCGTCGAATCCCTCGAGTCGACGGGAACGAGGCGGGCGCGACGCGATGCGGAAATGGTACCATCGCCCTGTATGCATCTCTCCAAGCGCGCTCTCGCCCTCGCCGAATCCGCGACCATGAAGGTCAGCCGCCGCGCCGCCGAGCTGCGCGCCGCGGGCCGCGACATCGTCGACTTCTCCGCCGGACAGCCAGACTTTCCGTCGCCTCCGGCGCTGGTCGATGCGGCCAGCACGGCCCTGCGCGCCGGGCACACCCGCTATACGGCCGCGGCCGGCCTTCCGGATCTGCGCGACCGGCTCGCCGAGCGCTACGCGCACGATTACGGTGCACCGTGGACGAGCGCCCAGACCGTGATCACCGTCGGCGCCAAAGCCGGCCTCTACGAAGTCTTCCAATGCACGGTGGACGAAGGCGACGACGTCGTCCTGCCAACCCCGGCGTGGGTCAGCTTCGAGGAGCAAGTGCGGCAGGCGGGCGGAACCCCGATCACCGTGCCGACCTCGGTCGACGATGGCTTCACGCTCCATGCCGCCCCCCTGATCGCCGCCATCGGCGAGCGCACGCGCGTCGTGCTCGTCAACTCGCCGTGCAACCCGACCGGCGGCACCATCGACGCCACCGAGCTGCGCCTCCTGGCCGAGGCCTGCGCCGAGCGCGACGTGCTCCTGCTCTGCGACGAGACCTACGAGCACTTCGTGTGGCAGGGTGAGCATGCCAGCGGTGCCGCGCTCGCCGCCGACTTTCCCGACACGGTCGCGGTCATCGGCTCCTTCTCGAAGACCTGGTCGATGACCGGCTGGCGTCTCGGCTGGCTGCTCGGCCCCTCGGCGCTGACGCGCAAGGTCATCGACCTGCAGAGCCACCTGACCTCGAATCCGACCTCGTTCGCCATGCACGGGGTGCTCGGCGCCTTCGACGCCATGGACACAGTGCAGCGGATGAGCGACGAGTTCCGCGCCCGTCGCGAGATTGTCGTCGCGGCGCTCGAGGCGATGCCGGGCGTCCACTGCCAGCCGCCCGCGGGCGCGTTCTACGTCTTTCCTGACGTTTCGGCGACCTATCGCGACGGCCGCCGCGGCTCGCTCGAGCTCGCCGAGTCCCTGCTCGAAGACGCCGAGGTCGCGGTCGTTCCGGGCCTCGCCTTTGGCGCCGACGACCACATCCGGATCTCCTTCGCCTGTTCCCGCGAGCAGCTTGCGAAGGGCCTCGAGCGACTCGGCGAAGCACTCGGCTGACTCTCGTGCCGCGCGGTCGACGGCGGCGAGCGGACCGGCTCGCGATGGCTGCTCTTTGCATTCGATATAGACGCATGCTAATCTATCAATTGACGAGCTGGTTCGCCAAGCTCACGTCTGAACACCCCATGGCACCGGCGCGGTCTCGAGATCGCGCCGTTCTTTGGTGAGTGGTCCGTCGTGCACGATCGATTCGCTAGAATCGTCGCGTGTCTCCCCTTCGATTCGGACCTGTTCGACGGCGCACGCCTCGCGTCCGCGCGGCGCTCGCCTCCATCGCCTGTCTGCTCGTCGTCGCCCCCCTCGGCGCCACCCCAAGTTCCGCCCTGCTCGATCAGCGGGTGGTGCTGGATCCGGTGACGCCGACGCGGATCGACCTGCCGGCGGTCGATGCCCCGACGCTGCGCCTGGTCGTCACCCCGAGCGCCCCGGAGCCGCTGGCGCTCGGCGTCCGGATGACGATCGAGCGAGCCGCCGGCGACGTGCGCGCCTTCGCACATCCCGGCGACCGCCTCGGTCCGGAGATCCTTCGCATCGAGTGGTCGGAAACGCACCGAGGACACCTGGTACTGCGCTCCGAAATGCCTGGCACTGCCAAGGTGACGATCCAGCCGGTGCGCAAGCTGATCGACCCATCGTCCGATCCGTCGGCTCAGGCCGAGGAACTATGGACCCGAGCGTGCGCGCTGTGGGCCGCGGAAGGGACGAGCGATCGTCAGCAAGCCGTCGCGCTCTTTCGTACCGCCGCCGACGCCTGGGAAGCGGCCGGCCGGCGCCGCCCCGCGGCGCGCGCCCTGCTCGCCGCCGGCGCCGCGGCGGCCTGGGTCGGCGACGATCCGTCGAGCTCGTCCGACGCCTCGCCGTTCGACGCCGCGCGACTGCTCGACGACGCGGCGACTGCCGCCGCGCGCCTCGAGCCGTCGCCCGCGGCGCGCGCGCTGCGGGGCGCGATCGTCGACGACCTCGGCCTGCTCGCCTGGCGGCGCGGCGCGCTCGACGAAGCCCGGGGCCACTTCACCCAGGCGCTCGACCTGCGCCAGAGCGCCGGCGACCGGCTGGGCGCGGCGGAGACGCAGGTCAACGCGGCGCTGGTCGAACAGCTGAGCGGCAACGCCGAGGCCGCCCGCACCGGCTACGAGCAGGCGCGCGCCGTCGCCCGCACCCACGGCGACCTGCGCCTCGAGGCGTCGGTGACCCAGAACATGGCGACGCTGCTGCACGAGGCCGGGGCACTGGAGGAGGCCGTCGTCGCCTACGAGCGCGCCCTCGAGCTCACTGCCGCACTCGACGAGCCGCCGCGTTCGGCGACGGCGTGGAGCAATCTCGCTGTCGCGCTGCGCAAGCTCGGCCATCTCGAGCGAGCGCGCCTCCGGTTCACCGAGGCGCTGGCGATCCAGGAGCGGCTCGGAGACGCGCGCGGGCGCGCGGCGACGCTCAACAGCCTCGGCCAGCTCGGCCTGATGCTCGGCGAGCCGGAGAGCGCGCTCCAGCACCTCGAGCACAGCCTGCGGCTGCGGCAAGCCGTCGACGATCGACGCGGGCTCGCCGCGACCTTGCACAACCTGGGCATGGCCGAGCGCGCGCTCGGTCGCCTCGAAGACGCCGAAGCGCTGCTGCGACGCGCCCTGCGCGTACGGGCGTCGATCGGCGATTTGCGGGGACGTGGTGCCAGCCGCCACGAGCTGGCCGAGACGCTACGCAGGGCGGGGGACTTCGCGCCAGCGCTCGACAGCGTGGAGCGGGCGCTGGCGCTGCGCCTCGAGCACGATCCGCTGCGCGCCGCCGACAGCCGAAGACTGCGTGCGGAGATCCTGCTCGATCGAGACGAGCGATTGCCCAACGAGCTGGTGGCCGACGAGACGCTGGTCGACGATCTGCGCACAGCACTCGCCGTCCAGACCGAGGCCGGCGCCGACGAGCCGGCGGCGCGCACCCTCGGAGTCCTGGCGCGCTTGGCCGCCCGCACCGGCGACCATGCGGCGGCGGTAGAGCACCTCGACTCCGCGCTCCAGCTCCTGCATCGCCTGCGTCACACCGTGCGCTCGCCGGCGCGCCGCGCCACGTTCTTCGCTCTGCGCCGGCCCCTGGTCGAACAACTGGTCGCCGCCCACCGCACCCTGGGCCAGGAGGCGCGCGCCTTCGAAGCCGCGGAGCGGGCGCGAGCACGGAGTTTGCTCGACCAGCTCGGCACGCCCTTCGACGACGCGGCCGATCCGTCAGCCGACGACGCGTCGTTCACCCCCGAGGCGGCACGCGCCCTGCTCGACGACGACACCGTCCTGCTCAGCCTGTTCGCCGGCACCCGCGGCAGCGTCCTCTGGCTGCTGACGCGCGACACGCTCGAGGCCCATTCCTTGCCGCCCGCGGTGCGGCTCGAGGAGCTCGCCACGCGCACGCTCGACACCTGGTCGACCCTCGAGGTCGGTGCCGCCTCCCGAGCACCAGCTGCCGAGGCGGCAGATCGTCTCTCTGCGTTGGTGCTGCAGCCGGGGGCCGAGACGCTGAGGCTCCACCGGCGCTGGCTGGTGGTCGCCGACGGCGCGCTCGCCGGCCTTCCCGTCTCGGCTCTGCCGTTCTCCATCCGCCCCGCGCCCACTCCCTCGATGCCCGGCATCCCCTCGCTCGCCCTGGACGCGCACGAGGTGATCCACTTGCCGTCGACGGCAGTGCTTGCGGCGCTCCGCGCACGCGGTCCGGTGAGCGCACGCGGCGCCGACCTGGTGCTCTTCGCCGACCCGCTCGGCACCGAGCGGCTGCCGGCGAGCCGGCGCGAGGCCGAGACCCTCGCCGCGCTCTTCACAGATCGCAGGGTCGAGCTCGCGCTCGGCGCGCAGGCGACGCGAGCGGCTGTGCTCGGCGGCCTGCTCGACGGCGCTCGTCGCATCCACTTCGCCACCCACGGCCGGCTCGACGTCGAGCGGCCGAGTCGCTCGGCGCTTCTGTTGTCGAACGTCGACGCCGCCGGTCAGCCGACCGAGCCCGCGCTGCGGCCGGCAGACGTCGACGCGCTGCACCTCGACGCCGAGCTCGTGGTGCTTTCAGGGTGCAGCACCGCCACCGGCCGGCCGGTGCTCGGTGAGGGCGTCTTCGGCTTGCCGCGCGCCTTTCTCGGGGCCGGCGCGCGCAGCGTCATCGCCAGCCTGTGGCCGGTCGCCGACGGCGCCACCGCCGAGCTGATGACGCGCCTCTACGCCGGTCTGCTCGACGGGCTGTCACCGGCGGCGGCCCTGCGTCACGCGCAGCGCGGCTTGCGGACGGAAACGCGCTGGCGACACCCGAGCTATTGGGCGCCGTTCTTGATCACCGGAGACTGGACCGGATGAGATCCACGAGCGACCCGAGCCGCGAGCTCACCCGCATCGCGCGCCGCATCGTCGCCGGCGACAGCACCGCCGAAGCCGCTCTGGCCGAGCGCAGCCAGCGCGGCCTCGGTTACCTTCTGCGCCGCATCGTCGGCGATCCGGCGCTGGCCGACGACCTGGTGCAGGAGACTCTGCGGGTCGCGCTCGAGGCGCTGCGTGCCGACTCGGTGCGGGATCTCGACCGGGTCGACGCCTACCTGCGCGGGGTCGCGCGCAACCTGGCGCGCAACGAGATGCGGCGGCGCAGACGCCACGGGCTCCACGAACCGCTCGAGGACACGGCGCCGCTGCGCGATCACACGCCCGACCCTCTGAGCCGCACCTTGGCGGCCGAGGACCGACGAGCAGTGTGGCGCCTGCTCGGCGACCTGCGGACCGAGCGAGACCGCGAGGTCCTCGTACGCCACTACCTGCACGGCGACGATGCCAGCACGGTGTGCGCCGAGCTCGGGCTGCGCCCGTCGGCCTTCTACGTCGTGCTGCATCGGGCGCGCAAGCGCTTCCGTGCCTTGATCGAGCGCGCGGAGCCGGCACCGGCACCGCGGACCGTCGAGGACGCCTCATGACCGATCGACCGACGCCCGATCTCGTCCGCGTCACGACGCATCCGGCGATCGACGACGACCATGTCGTCGAACGCTATCTGACCGGCATGCTGAGCACCGACGAAGAGGAGGCGTTCGAGACGCATTCACTGGCCTGCGACCGATGTCTCGACGAGCTCGAAGCCGACGAGCGATTCCGCTCCGCCTTCGCCGGGATCCTCGGGCACCTACGCCCCGAACCGGCATCGGCTACCGCCAGCGCGACCGCTTCGTCACTCGCATCCGAGGCTGCTCCCGACGTCGCGGCCACTTCCCCAGGCGACGACGCGGCAGTCTCAGTCGGCGACACAGCAATCTCAGTCGACGACTCAGCCCCGACCGGCGTCGAGCCCCCACAGTCGACTCAGAACCTTGCATCGCCGGCGCCGCGACGCGCGGCGCGGGACCGGCCCAGCCAGAGCTGGGCGCTCGCCGCCGTCGCCGTACTCGCAGTCGCCGCCGCGCTCCTCCTCCAGCGGCAGAACGCCCGCCTGCTCGAGCGTCTCGGACAGCTCGAGGCACCCCGCGCTGCGCCACCGTGGGTGCGGCTGCAGCCCCTGCGCTCCACGGCCCCCGAGTCGGCGGCCCGCCTGCACCTCGAGGAATCGACACCCTGGGCTCTCATCACGCTCGAAGCCGAGCCGCCGCTGGCTTCGGGCTATGCGTGCAGGCTGAGCCGCGAGGGCGCCGCGAGCACGCTGTGGGAGGGATCCCTCGCGCCGGACCTGTGGGCCGGGCTCACGGTACTCGTGCCGGCAGACGATCTTGTTCCGGGGCTCTACGCTCTGCGCTGTCGTCCCGAGATCTCAGCCTCAGGCAGCGAGATCTCCGACGCCGAAACCGTCGTCCGCTTCGAAGTCGTCGAGTGAACCGACCGCTCGCCAGCCAAACCACCGATTGCAAGGAGCCCCGATGTCGACCTATGACATGCCCCGAATCCGCCTACCCTTCGACGGCGTCGCCCGACGCGCCGGCCACGGTCTCTTCGCCGCCGGAGACAAGGTGAACCTCGAGCTCACCGAGACCGGCATCCGCTGCACCTCCGGCGTGGCGAAGACCCCGGTGTTCGAGAGCGGTGAGGCGGTCGAGGGAATCATCGGCCGCGCGCGGACTCCCGACGGGCTCCTGACCGTCATCTTCGTGCCGAGCCCGGTGGAAAAGGGCCGACTCCTCGGCCTCGCGCTCGACGAGGATGGCCGCATCATCACGGTCGGCGAGCACATCGTCGAGGACGACGGCCGCCCCGACGACGAAGACTCTCCCTGACGCTCACGACCTTCGAGACCTGGTCAGAGCTCGACCACCGGGTTCTCGACGAGAGCGAACCGGTAGCGGTCCTGCAGCTCGGGATCGCGCCAGGTTCGCAGTGGCTCGGCGTCGCGGAAGATCGCCTCGAGCGGATAGTTGAAGACGAACTCCTTGGGTGTGTCGCGCTGGTTCGCCAGGATCCGCGCGAGGATCTCGTCGTCGGGATGCCGAAAGTAGCTGCCGTCGGTCGAGAACAGGTAGCGATCGGCGGCCAAAGTCGCCAGCTGGCGACCGCTGGTGCTCTTCTTCGAGCCGTGGTGGGCGAGCTTCCAGGCGTCGACGTGGCGTAGCCCGAGCGCGGCCAGCCCAGGCGCGAGAACGCCGGGCGGCGCATCGCCGGCGAACAGGCAGGTCTTGCCGTCGTACGTGGCGAGAAAGGCGATGCTGCTCGCGTTGGCGCGACTCCTATCGGCCGAGAACGGGCTCTCGGCGAGCTCCTCGAGATCGATCCGCTCTTCGTCGCCGAGGAGATCTGGGGGGACCAGCTCCGTGCGTTTCTCGTGCAAGTACTCGAGCGCCGCCTCAGTGTCCCCGGGGTCGAGGCCCTTGTCGACGACCGTCTCGCGCCAGAGGTCGCGAATGCGCGCCAGGCCTTGGGCATCGGGCGCCAGGAGGGTGATCTCGAGACCGCCGCCGAGGGTGATGGAGCGCGGGCGCTCGTCGACGGCGACCGGGCCGCCGCCGAAGCGCACATTCCAGGGAATCTGGCGCTCGAGGATCACCGCGCTCAGAAACTCGCCCTGCAGCGGTCCGAGCAAGTCGGCCGGCACGTCGTTCGGGACGCTGCCCGTTCCGCCGGTCGATGCCGGATCGAGGTGCCGCCAGCCGTTGTACCAGATCTCGTCGACCACGAGTCCCAGCCGCGCGTCGCCGAGCAGTTTGAGGATGCCTTCGATGTGGTCGCGGTCGACGTGCGTGACCACGACCAGCTCGAAGCGTCGCTCGTCCCGCGGCAAGCGCTCGAGGCGTTCGCGCAAGATGTCGTAGGTCGCGACCACCCCGCCGTCGATCAACACCCGATGTACGGCGTCGGGTTGGCCGTACTCGATCCACAGACAGTCGCCCTGGCGGGCGGGCAGCATCTCGATGCGAAACATGTCGGATCACCTCTCGAGGGTCGACGAGTCGGCGGTCGGAGTCGTGTCCTGTTCCGAGGTCGGATTCGGGAAGATCCGCCAGTCGGCGTCGCCGTCGGCGAAGAGGCAGAGCACCACCGGCAGGGAGCGCGCCAGCGCGCGCAGGCGCAGCCGGCGAAAAACCTCGCCGAAGCTCGTCCCTCCCACGACAACCTCTTCAGCAAGAGCATCGACCATCAGGCTTGCGACCCGAGCCACGTGACGTCCAAGAACGGGGATCAGAGTCGTGATGACGATGGCAGCACCCTCGCGGCGAAACTTGGGTGCCAAGCCCTGGTAGGGAATCTCGGTGTTTTCGGTCGAGCATCCGAACAGGCAAACCACGGGCGGTCGATCGTCATGTCCGGGTCGCCCTTCGCCATGCACATTCGACCGCAGACCTCCGACATGCGCGCCAGTGAGATGACGCACCGAGAGGCGCTCAGCGGCGCCGATCTCCATCGAGATCTGCCTTCGCTCCATCACCGTGTGGGGCAAGAGCACGATCAATGAGGGAGGCGTCGACGCCACTCGCGCCGTCCAGTCGGCCCATTTGTCGACACGAAACGAGGGCTCCGAGGCGTGCCGGTCGAGCGACGCGAAGGCCATGTCGCTGCTGTCGGCGACTTGATCGTCGACCCTGTCGCTCGCGGCGAAGCCGCAGCGGCGAAGCGGAAACAGGCTCCGGCGAGCCGCCTCGGGATCGCCGCGCAGTCGAAACTCCGAGGGACCCACGGGCTCGGGATCGTTCCGATCATGGGTATGCCGCTCGATCACGCGCCGGGTGCACCAGAATCCGAGAGGACACACATGACGTGCCGGCACATCGTCGACGCCGTCACAGCCTTGGCAGACACCTTGGTCGAGAGCCGCTTCGGCGCCCGGGCAGAGAGTCGCGTCGAAGTCCGGAGCCCCTCGGTCGTAGACGAACTCGAGAGGCAGCAGCGAGCTGTTCTTCGTCGACACGATCTGCACTGCGCTCGAAGCTCGCCCGCCGGGCGCAGATCCTGCGACCAGCGAGCTGGCGTCGTCTTCGTCGGCGATCACCTCGAAGAGGCTACGTCCTTGCAGTGCCAGGTCGACCAAGAGATTCTGCGTCGCGACGCTGCGAAGGTTGGCGTAGTCGTCCGGACGATAGGAGACCTGCTTGAGAATGCCTCGAATCTCTCTCAGCTGCTCGTTGACTCCTTCGAGTGAGAACAGGACCGAGCCGCGCGCATGGATCATCTGCGCGCGCGGTACGTCGTCGGTGCCACGATTCAGCACCAGCGAACCCCCAAACTCGGTGTCTGCCCAGGGGTCTTCGAGACTCGCACGAACTCGCACTTCGACCTCGAAGCTCAGCGCGTGCTCTGCGGCGCTCGCCGGATCGTCGACCACGCGGGCACGCAAGAGAGCCGTCTGCAGAACCTTGTTCTCGTGCAGCACGATGAGACGCGCCTCGAAGTCCGGGTGGTCCGGGACGGCAACAACGCTGAACCGACACGTCGTGCTGCGCCCGCGGCGGGCCGGCAGCACCAGCCAGTCGATCTGCGGTTCGGGCGCATGGAGCGGTTCGACAAAGACCACGCGCAGACGATGCGCATCGACGTCCTGCGGCAGCTCGGTTTCATCGAAGGACGCGTCGCGATCGATGAGCACGCCACGTTCCTCATCGTCCGGTCCGATCTCGACCTCGACCGCGTAGGTGCGCCCGACGACCAGGGCCCGCTCGACACGCCGCGACGCCAAGTCGGCGCCGCGCCCAGCGTCGTCGAGCTCGAGGACTCTCGCACCCAGAAAGCGCGGCTCGTCGGCGGTCTCGACCTCCTCCTCCGATCCGGCCTCCATCTCCATTTCCATCTCGTCCTCGCCGAGCTCGAAGCCGGCCTCTTCGAGGTCGCTGTCGAAGACGTCGCCTTCCAAGACGTCGCCTTCGAAGACATCGCGGCCGAGATCGAGACCGAGGTCGATGCCCGCGTCTCCGCGAGGACCGGGCCATTCGTCCTCGTCCGCCGTCGACGCTGGGATCGGCGGGCCGCCGGGATCGAACCAATCATCCGTCGACGCCGGGCTCGACGAGCGACTCGGCGGCGAGAACCCGCCACCGCGCACCGGAGCGTCGTCCAACCGCTCGAGCACACGGCCGTAGCCAATCGTGCGACCGCCCGCGCGCACCGCGAACTGCTCCCCGAGCTCCAGGTCGATGGCCTGGCGTACCGCCAGCTCGATCTCCATCGACTTCCCGACCTTGCGCGGCAGCCTGAGCACCCCGGCATCGAGGTCGCGCCCGCGCGCGTAGAGCGTCAGGCGATCCATCGACCGCAACTCGGTTGCGCGTCCCCCCTCCTCCCACGCCAAAGGAACCATTTCGACGCGGAAGTGCGTGGCGACCGGCGGGCCGGAGCTCGGCGGCTCGACATCGCGTTCGACCAGTCGAAGGATCTCGAGCAGAGCCTCTTCGATCGTTGACTCGATCTCGCTCTCGGGATTCAGTGAGCCACTGACGAACGGCGTAGTCGCATCGAGTCCGCACCGCGTGAGGATCACGCGAAGAGCCTCTTCGGACGACGCGTCCAGCCGTTCGGACGATGGCAGGTCGACGAAGACCGCTCGCAGCGGCACATCGACCGCGCGGGCGAGCCGCAGCTGGCGTTCGTCGTCGCGGTCGGGCCCCGTCGGATACGCGACCACCCAGAGCGCGACGGACCACTGGGTGATCGCGTTGGGGTCGGGCACTCGCGATGGATCGTGGATCACGAAGCGCAGCCGCCGATCGGCCGATGGCGTCGCGCGCCGCGCCGAGACCTCCTCCAACGCCGAACGCAGCGCCTCGGCGGCGCTCCGGCTGCCCAGCAAGCCGACCCTCGAGATTGACTCGGTCAACGCGTCGTCCTCACGCGGCCGGCCTCGTGCCCAGCATCTTCCAGTGTTTTTCTCTTCGCCATCGACTGAAGCATCCTTCCACGGTGAAATCGACCAGTAGCTTACCTGACATCGATCGAACCAAGCCGTCTCGCCTCTCGCTCTTGAACGCTACGACTGGTCCTCCTTCCGCTCTGCGGCTATCATCCGACCACCCTTCACAACCCGGAGCGAGCGCCATGACCGCCGCCGAGCTCAGTTACCTGGGCCAGATCCTCATCGCCGTGCTCACGTTCGGCGCGCAGGCGACCCTGATCGCGAAACGGCTACGCCGGGATCTCGCTCGGCGCGACGCGACGGAAGTCCGCAATGACTTCATCGGCCTCGCCTTCGCGCTTCTCGCCTCGGCCTTCTTCGCCCTCCTGCTGACCGATTTTCTGGTCTTCGGCACCGGCCGCCTCGACGATCCGGCGGCGGGCCTGCTGCCGTCGCTCCTGATCGCGGTGGCCACCGCGCTGCTGCTGGTGCTCACCTGGCGCCGCGACCTGCTCGAGCTCGGGATTCTGATCTCGGCCGTCGCCACCTTGTTGATGCTCTTTCTGTCGGCACGCGGCCCCTTCGTCGATCCCGCGGCCGGCAACTACGGCAGTGCCGGCAGCGCGCTGCTGCGCATGGTCGCCTTGCTCGGCATCGTCGCGACCGCGGTCTTCTACATCCTGGGCGACCGCCGACGCCTGCTACCGTCGCTCGAGGCGAAGCACTACGCCCGCGGTCTCGCGGTGCTCACCCTCTTGTGCGCGATCGGCGCCGGTGTCGCCTATCAGCGCGCGGTGCGCTTCGACCCGAAGAACCCCAAGCTCGAGGGCGACGCGCTCAGACTCTTCGACACCATCGCCTCGAACGAGTTGGGCCACCGCGAGCGACGCTCGCTCTACCTCCTCGCTTCGGAAGCCGCGCTCGAGCCGGTGTACCTGGCCGAGCACCAAGAGTCGCGGCGCGAAATCCTGGCGATGGAGGCGAGCCGAAGCTCGGCGTCCGACGAGCTGCTGCCGGAAGAGATGGCCGTGGCGCTGAGCGAGCTGGTGCGCTCCGACCCGTCCGGCAAGTGGTCGATCCAGCTCGACAGCAATCGCTTCGTCGAGAGCGCAAGCCGGCTCAACGCCCAGCAACGCCAGCGGTTCGCGCGCCTCGGCCTGCTCAGGAACTACTTCAACGGGCTCGAGGCGAGCCAGCAAGAGGCGTACCTGATCGAGCGGATGCGCTGGATCCACCTGATCGACACGTCGACGACGCCACGGGTACCGATCGCCTTACCGGGGCTGACTCCACGCGAGAGACTCACCGAAACCGGCACGCTGCGCCGGCAGCTGATGCTCCTCGCCGACGAGCGCGGGCGCGAGAGTGATCCGATCCGCCGGTTGCTAAAGAGCCAGGCCTACGATGTCGATCCGAGCGCCGCGTTCAGCATGGACCCGTCGTCGCGGCGGCGCAGCCAGCAGCTCGCCGCGCTGCCCGAGGCGCCCGAGGAGTTCTTCGCCAACCGCCTCGACGCCCAGGTTCGACTCTCAGCGCGCGACGAAGGCTACCTCGCCTTCGTTCAGTACCGCGCGCTGTCGCGGGTCGAGCTGGTCGAGCGCCTCTCGACCAGCTCGCTGTGCCCGATCGAAGACTGCGCGGAAGCGGCGCGCCGCCTCTTGCTGCAGATCGAAGATCTGCCACCGAGCAGCTTCGACGCGCTGCGCTACTACGGTCGCGCCCTCGACGACGACATCGCACTGCTCGAAGCGCTGGGCGAACTCTCGAAGCTCGACCTCTCTCTGCTCGCCGATGACGACAGCAATGTGCTGGTCGATTTCCTCTTCAATCTGCTCGCCGAGCCGCGGCGCGCCGAGGTCTCCACCACTCGCATCGCCTCATTGGCGAGAGATCTGCTCGCTCAGGGCCCCGAGACGCGGCGCGTTCTGTTCAATCTTTACCGCGAGCGCCAGCTCGACATCCCGCTGCAGGATCTCTTCGATCCCCGTCTGCTCACCCTCGCGGACGAGATCGTCAACCTGTTCGGCGCCGACCACCCGGCGATTCTCGAGTTCATCGTGCGCCCCATGGAGCCGGCGGTCTCGACCCTCGGTGACCGCATGCTGTCGCAGTCCGCCGCCGCCACGCTCCGAGAACTGCTCGACTTGCCGACCGAACAACGCGACGAGCTGTTGCTCAAGCTGGCGACACGCATCTACGAAGACAAGGGAGAGCATGCGCTGTCGCGCACGCAGGCACTGGTGGCTCAGACCGCGGCCGGCGGCGAATTGCTCGCGGTGTCCACCGCCGCCCTTCTCCACTTGCCGGTGTTGCTGCTGTGCCTGCTCGCCGGCCGCACCGTCGGCGGCTACCTGCGCTCGCGCGAGCGCCTCGGGGCCTTCATCGAGCGCGAAGACGAGAAGGCGCGCGACGAGGGGGGCTTCATTCTCGGCACCCCGGTCGAGTTCGGCTGGCGCGAATCGGTGGTGCGGCACCTGGCCTCGCTCTCCGGCAAAGGCTGGGGCACCGTCGCACTCGCCGGCCGGCGAGGGGTCGGCAAGTCGCGCACGCTTTACCACCTTTACGGTCGGGCGCGCGAAGAGACCTCGTCGATCGCCGTCTGGCTGACCACGCCGAGCCAGTTCGACGAGCGCGACTTCGTGCGCTCGGCGCTCGAGCAGCTCGCGCATCGAGTCGAGGACGAGATCGCGCGCAGCCTGGGCGCCGAGCCGCTGGCCAGCCGGGTCGCCCGCGCCCGCCTGCTGCGCTCGAGCCTGGCGATCTTCGCCTTGCTCTTCGCCCTGCTGATGGTCTTCCTCGGCGACGCGCTGAGCCTGCCGGGAGTTCCCGGCGCCAGCCTGGCCTGGATGCCGTTCGCCCTCCTGCTCTTCCTCGCCGCACTGGCGCTGGCGGCCGGCATGCTGCGCACGCAGCCCGTGGATCTCTCACGCTGGCTCGAGCGCGCGCGCCCCGACAACCTCCAGATCACCGCGCTCTACCGGCGCACGCGCCAAGTCCTCGGCCTCGGTTTCGGCGCCACCAGGCGCGCATCCAAGGCGCCGAGCAAGGGCTGGCCGGCATGGGCCCGCTACCTGTTGATCGTCTCTCAGTTCTCCCTCTTCGTCCTCTTCGGCATCGTCACTCTCGCGTTCTTGACCGATTTCGAGACGCTCGAGGACCTGGTGACCGCCGCGGTCCTGATGGTCTTCTTCCTCTTCGCCTGGCTCGGCAGCCTCAGGATTCGGGCCGAGGGCGAGGTGGCACCGGCGGTCGCCACCGACGCGCCGCGAAGCACCGGAGTCTCGACGCTGATCGAGAGCTACCGCAACTTCGCCCGCGAGGTCGTCGAGCGCCTGCGCGCGGGCGCGCTCGGCGACGGCGACCACGGACGGCTGGTGGTGTGCATCGACGAGCTCGACAAAGTCGTCGGCCTCGACTCGTTGCGCGAGCTGGTGCGCCGGATCAAGGGCATCTTCGAGATTCCGGGCGTCTACTACTACATCTCGATCTCGGAAGACGCGCTCTCGGCGCTCTACCTCGGCTCGGCCCTGGGCAAGAACGAGATCGACAGCTCGGTCGACCACATCGTCCACCTGACGCCGCTGCCCGTGCCCGCCGGCGAAGAGCTCGCCGATCAATACCTCGAAGCCCTTGGCCAAGAGCACGTGCCCGAGCGTCTCGCGAGCTGCCTGGCGACGCTCAGCGCAGGCATTCCGCGCGACATCATCCGCCGCTGCGACGACCTGGTGTCGTCGCAGGTGGACGGCGAACCGCCGCCGGCGGCGATGGACTTCGTGCGCCGCGTGCGCCGCCAGCTGGTTCACAGCTCCCGGCTCGCCGGCCTCGACCGCCCCCTGCCCGAGACCCTCGAGGCCGACGACTCGCAGGCGATCGTCGACGCCCTGCGGCGCGACGCCGCCGGGGACCCGCTGGCCACGTCGCAGGTGGACGAGCCGGCGAGCGCCGACCCCTCGGCGGCGCGGATCGGCCTGCTGGTGGCGGTCCATGCCCTGCTCGAGACCGCGGTGGAGCGGCTCGACGAGGCAGCCTGGTATCGGCTGGTCGACCGGGTTTGCGATCTTTGCTATCGCATTCCGATCGAGCCTCCAGAGGCCCTGGCGCGCGATCTCCGCGCCATCGTCCGCAGCTGAGCCTCTGTCCTCCCTCGATGCGCGATGGATGGTGAGCACCAACCATCGAGCTCGACGCCAGTCCGGCGTCGGGCAGGAGGAACCCATGACCGCCATCCCCCAAAGGATCTTCGCGAGTCTCTGCCTGCTGACTGCACTCGCCGTCGCAGCGAGCGCAGAGCCACCCGGCGCTCTCTCCGAGACCGCCGCGTCCGACAGACTCGAGGCCCCTCGATCCGAAACAGATCTCGTCACCGAGCGGGCGCTGCCGAGCGCCAGCCTACAGCCCGCCGATGCGGCCCGACTGCCCGGTCATCTCGCCGCACGCTTGAAATCCCGCTCGACGATCGACATCGACGGCCTCCCGAGCCTCATCCGCGTTGAGAATGGCATCTCGACCAAGATGACGACGCTTCTCTCCACCACCTTCGAGAGCTCGTTCCCGGCCAACTGGGTCGCATTCCCGCAGGGCGCGGCCGACGTCTTCTGGGGCCGTTCGACGTTCCGCGCCAGCTCGAGCAACGCCAGCGCCTGGGCGGCACAGAGAGGTGTCAATGCGCCCGGACCGGGCGGCAACGTCCCGGCGAACACCGAGAGCTGGATGGCGGTCGGGCCGTTCGACCTGTCGAGCTTCTCTACCGGCACGCTCGACTTCGACCTCTGGCTCGAGACCGAGCCGGGCTTCGATTTCTTCCGGGTCGGCGCCTCGATCGACGGCACCAACTTCACCACGTTCGGGTCCGACCAGGACACCAACGGTTTCGTCCGGATCTCTCTCGATCTCACCGACTGGGGCAATCTCGGCGACCTGACCAGCCGCTCGCAGGTGTTCTTCGCCTTCATCTACCAGACCGACGGCTCGGTGACCCGCGAAGGCGCCTATGTCGACAACGTCGTCCTCACCGGCGACGGCGGCTCTGGCGGTGGCGGCACCGGCCTGAACCTGACGATCAACCAGATCAACGCCGACAGCTGCCCGCAGATGCAGGCGATCGTCAGCGTGCTCGACGACCAGGGCCTGCCGATTCCCGGTCTGACGCAGTCGAACTTCACGCTCAGCGAAGACAGCACCACGCAAACCATCGGCGTCACCACCCCGGGCGGCGGCTCGAACGCAGCGGCGGTCACCCTGGTGCTCGATGGCAGCGGCTCGCTGAGCAACGCCGATATCGACAACATCCACATCGCCGGCAACGCATTCATCAACCTCTTGGCGGCGGGTGACCGCATCGCGGTCTACCATTTCGGCAGCGACGTCGAACGCGTGCTCAACTACACCACGGACCGCAGCGCCGCGCGTGCTGCGGTCGACGCGCTCGACAATAATCTCGGGACCACGTCGCTCTTCGACGCCATCGTTGACGCCGCCAACCACTCGCGCACGGTGAGCGGACGCAAGGCGCTGATCGTGATGACCGACGGCCGGAACAACAGCAGCTCGGCGTCGCAGCAGGACGCGATCGACGCCGCGATCGCCGCCGGCGTGCCGGTGTTCACCATCGGCTTCGGCAACGCCAACGAGACAGTGCTGATGGAGATCGCGCAGCAAACCGGCGGACTCGCCTTCCAGGGTGTGACCTCGGGCGATCTGCAGACGATCTTCCAGCAAGTGGGCCAGACGCTGAACAGTCAGCTGATTCTCACCTGGACCACGCCGCTGCGCGACGGCGGCGTCCACACCGTCGACGTCACGGTGCGCAACGGCGGCCAAAGCGCCACGCGCAGCACCCAGTACACCCAGGCGAACACACCGTGCGCCAACACCACCGGCGCCTGCACGCCCGGACCGACGACCCTGTGCCTGAACCAGGACCGCTTCCGCGTCCAGGTGAGCTGGACCGATTTCCAGGGCACGACAGGCCCCGGCTCGGTGGCGTCGTGCGGAACCGACGACTCGGGCCTGTTCTGGTTCTTCGACCCGAACAACTGGGAGGTGTTGATCAAGGTGCTGAACGCCTGCGGCGTCAACGACCGCTACTGGGTGTTCTTCGCCGCCACGACCAACGTCGGCTACGACCTGAGCGTCACCGACACGCAGACCGGCATCACCCGCCGCTACTCGAACCCGCTCGGCATCGCATCCCCCGCGGTGACCGACACCGACGCGTTCGCGACCTGCCCGTGAGGAATCGCTGACGCGGCGCGACTCTCCGTCGCGTCGAAGCCCTCCGGCCCAGGCCGGAGGGCTTGCTTGTCTTCCAGGATTCTAGGACCTAGTTTTAGATTTAGAACCGACAGCGCTCGATCACGGCGTCGAGCAGTCGTCCTGAGCCGCCTCGATCCGTTGGCGCACGATGCCGCAGCCTCGCGCTCCTTCGGGCGTGCCGAGATCGATCCGCCAGAGGTCGCCGAACTGCGTTTCGGGAATCTCAGGACTCGCCAGACCGAGCGTCTCGAAGCACTCGACGGCGCCCGGCCTCAGCGCCAGGACCAGATCGTCGACGGTGTCGCTGTGGCCGACGAGCAGGATCGCTCGATCGTCGGCATACGTCGCGCGCAGCGACTCGCCCCAGGCCGCGCTCGGCGCGATGCTGCGGTCGTCGCCGACCACGGTCGCCGACGTCCCGCGGGCGACCGCACCGGCCGTCGACAGCGTGCGCGCCGTCTCCGACGAAACAACGACCGACACCTCGGCATCCGCGAGGCGTTCAGCGAGCGCCGCGGCGCAGCGCGCACCCTTCGGACTCAGCGGCCGCAGATCCCCGGCGCCGGACCACGTCCGGTCCTTTTGCGCATGGCGTGTCACGTAGACCGTGTCGAGCGCCTCAACGGCCGGCGGCGCGAGCACCGCCAGGCCGGTCAGGAGACCCACAGAAAGCCCGAGGACGCGACGACTCAAAGCGTGGTCACGACGCCGTGGCTGATCAAGATCCGCTGGCCGTCGAAGCGCGTCAGCTCGTAGCCGTCGGCGGTCTCGGCGAACGCGGTGCTGTAGTCGGCCAGCATCTCGATCGCCACCTGCTCGCCCGCCGTGATGCCGTCGACACCGTCGGTGCGGTAGTGGACGCCGGCCGCGTCGCGCCCGAGCGCGATGTTGGCCGCCAGCTTGTTGATCTCGTTGCCGAGCGTCAGGTCGTCGCCGACCCACGGATCGAGCGCCAGGCCGTCGGCGCTCGCCTCGACCGGCGACGGGACGACGAAGCTCTCGTTGAAGAACGCCTTGAGCACCGTGCAGCAGGCGCCGGCGATCGTCGCATGCCCCGCCGGGTACGAGGGATGGGTCGGCGAGCCCTCGGCGAACGCCATCGGCAGGAGCGTATTGCCCTGCGCTGCCAGCACCCGCGCCACCGCGTCCGAGTGGAAGATCTCGGAATCGATGCCGTAGTGGCGGCTGCCGTCGCGCTGGAACTCGATCCGCGCACCGAAGACCTCGGGCCGCAGGCGGCGATGCACGAGCCATTTCTGGTACCACGCCGTGGTCAAGCTGAGATTCGCCGCCTTGGTCACGAGATCGAGGATCTGCGCCGGGCCGAAGGTGACGAACCCACCCTGATTTGGCGACGTCACGTACGGATTGCGCGGGCACAGCGCGTCGCCACCGAAGGAGAGCATGATCAAGGCCGCGTTCAAATAGCCCTGGTAGGTGAAGTCGCTGTGCACCCACTCACCGAGGCCACGGTTGTTGCTCAGGTAGCGCGGCGTCGGATCGAAGGTGATCGACACCGACGGGTTGGCGCCGCGCTGCACCGCCAGCCACTCGTTCAGATCGGTCATGAAGTCGTCGCCGACCACCGGGCGGTTGTACCGCTGCTCGATCGCGGTCGGGCCGTAGGGCACGTCGAGCCAGAGGAACTGGCTGATGAACGGGCCCACGAGATCCCCCGGCGTCTCGCCGCGGAAGAGCGTCGCCGGCGTCACCATCCCACCGATCTTGGGACCCACGGTCTCGGAGAACCTGTTCACATCGGCGACCGCTGCGGCCACCAACGGGTCGCTGCCGTAGTCACGGTACGCGACGTCGCGAGTCAGCGCCTGCCAGTAGACTTCGCCCATCTCGGCCGACTGCAGAGCGCTGGCGAACGCGGGAGCGGCGGGAATGCGCGAGCTGTGACCGTCGCCGCCGGTGAGCTCGTAGGCGTAGGCGGCGAGCGGGTTGGCCAGCTTGCGGTCGGCCTGCACCGAGCGCGGTACGACGTCGAAATCGGCCTGCTCACCGCTCGCGAGAGCAGCGAGGAACGCGTCATAGGCCGCCGTGTCGACCTCGCCGAAGTTGTTCTGCGGCAGAGTCTTGAAGAAGCTGCCGCGGCGATCGGCGTAGAGATCGTCGTCGCCACTGCAAGGCTGTGGCGGCAAGTTGCGCCGCAGCGAACGTTGCGCCGCACGCTGGCGGACCCGGTACGCGCGGACGGCACGCTGACGCTCGTCGAGCGGTCCGATCGGGTCGGCGAGCGCGTCGTCCGGGGTGAGCAGAGCGGAGCCGGCACCCAGGCCGGCGGCGGTCGCGGCACTGGCACCACCGAGACCGCGCAGGAAGCCACGGCGGGATACCGCGGTCATCTCTGTCGCAGTCTTTTCGGCGGCAGGTTCGTTTCCAGCATCGACGGTGGGCCGCCTCTCAGGACGGCCGGTGGAGTCGGGCATCGATGTTCCTCCTGAAGTCTTCGGATCGCGGCGAGCGCAGCCTCTCCATGCGTTGGTCCACCGCGGGGCAAAGACGGTTTGTTCTTTGTTCAGGATATCATGCTGGCCGGTCGACCCCACGTCTTCTGGCGATAGATTCCCCACATCGTGCTCTTGCGCCAGTCGATTTGTCGATAAAAAACTACGGGTGTCCGATCTACCTCGACGTCGACCATCGTGCCGTAGTACACGATCGCTACGTCGTACTCGTCGAGCCCTAGGAGGCGAGAGCGACGGAGGCCAGATCGGCGGCACGATCGAGCCGGTCGGCGGCGCGCCTCCGATAGCGACCCGGCGTCGTGCCGACCAGGGACCGAAAATCGCGCGTGAAGTGCGCCTGGTCGAAGTAGCCGGCGTCGACCGCGATGTCGGCCAACGGACGCTGCGGGGCGAGCTTGACCGCCAGGCGGGCGCGGCGCATGCGCATCAGGCGAGCAAGAGCCTTCGGCGGCAGGCCGACATGGGCGCGGTAGGCACGCTCGAGCTGGCGTGCACTGACGCCTAGACGTTGCGCGAGCTCGTCGATGCGCACACCGCCGCCGCTCCGCTGCAGCAGCGCCTGCGCCGCGGCGACCAGGTCGGGCGGGCGCAACCGCTCGGCGGCATCGCCCGAGCCACCGAGCAGCAGCCGTTCGACGAGCGCGACGCGCCCTGCGGTCGAGGTCGCGTCCACCAACTGCTCCGCCAGCGTCGCCCCGACACGGGCGACGACGCCTCCGAGATCGTCGAGCGGCACCAACCGGTCGCGCACCGTGGGAACCACGCCCTCGGTGAGCGCCGCAGCCGCTCCGGGCCGGAAACGGACGCCGATGAGATCGACCCGTCCGGCGAGCACCAGCTCGCGGCGCCGTGAGGTGACGCCGTAGAGGCTCGCCTCGGCACCCATCACGTCGGTGCTCAGCGGGGCATCGCCGAGATTGAACGACAGCCCCCAGCCGCCGTCGGGGTACAGCCGCTCGACGCGCGGTGCGTCGAGGCGTGCACGCACGCTCCAATACGACTGCACGACATCCTGCAGCCGGCGGCTTGGCGCGACGACCTCGAAGCCGAGGTCGCCCAGCTCGCGATGTGGGTCGGAAAAGTACAAGACCAGGTTGGGTCCCTGCGGTCAGTCTTCGTTCGTGGGCGGCGCTCGCTCCGGCATCCGCCGTCGACCGCTTCGGACAACACTAACTCAGGAGATGCACCGATGACCGCCTCGACCCATCCCGCGACACAGCCACGGCTCGACTACACCGCCGCATCGCCCGCCGGCTTCCGGGCCATGCTCGGCCTCGAACAACACGTCCGCTCGTCCGACCTCGAGCCGTCCCTACTGCACCTGGTGAAGCTGCGCGCG
The DNA here is from genome assembly GCA_039194425.1 of Acidobacteriota bacterium. GTDB lineage: Bacteria > Acidobacteriota > Thermoanaerobaculia > Multivoradales > J023 > JAUIJL01. The sequence goes on from JBCCVZ010000023.1 coordinate 99,458, forward strand.
TCGCAGATCAACGGCTGCGCCTACTGCATCGACATGCACACCAAGGACGCGCAGGCCGAGGGCGAGAGCGCGCAGCGTCTCCACGGCCTGGTCGCCTGGCGCGAGACCTCGTATTACACCGAGCGTGAACGGGCGGCGCTCGCCTGGACCGAGGCGCTGACGACGATTCACCGGGGGCCGATCACCAACGAGCTCTTCGCGCATCTGCGCACCGAGTTCGAGCCGACCGAGCTTACCGATCTGACTCTGGCCGTCGTCACGATCAACGGCTGGAATCGTCTGGCGATCGGCTTCGGCCAGGTGCCGGGAAGCTACGAGCGCCCGAGCGCCTGATCGTCGTCCGCCGATTCAGCGGCCGCCGCCTCCGCGGCGGCCACCGCCCGCAGCGTCGACAAGAAACTGTCTGGCGTGACCGAAATCGAGTCGATGCCGGCGCCGACCAGGAAGGCGGCGAACTCCGGATCGTCGCTGGGCCGCTGGCCGCACAGGCCGACCGGGCGGCCGGCGGCGTGGGCGCGCCGGATCACCTCCTCGATCATCCAGCGCACGGCGGCGTCGTTCTCGTCGAAGAGATGCGCCAGGCGCTCGGAGTCGCGGTCGACGCCGAGGGTGAGCTGAGTCAGGTCGTTGCTGCCGATCGAGAAGCCGTCGAAGCGCTCGGCGAAGGCCTCGGCCAGGATCACGTTCGACGGCACCTCGCACATCACCCACACCTCGAGCCCGTCCTCGCCGCGCACCAGGCCATGCTCGGCCATCGCCGCCAGCACCGTATCGGCCTCAGCGGGAGTGCGGCAGAACGGAATCATCACACGAAGGTTGGTGAAGCCGAGGCGTCGGCGTACGCGGCGCACAGCGGCGCATTCGAGCGCGAAGCCCTCGCGGTAGCCGTCGGCGTCGTAGCGCGAGGCGCCGCGCCAGCCGATCATCGGGTTCTCCTCGTCCGGCTCGAAGCCAGCGCCGCCGATCAGCGACGCGTACTCGTTGCTCTTGAAGTCGCTCATGCGCACGATCACCTGCTCCGGGTGACGCGACGCGGCGATCGTCGCCAGTCCCTGGGCCAGGCGGTCGACGAAGAACTCGCGCGGGTCGTCATACCCCGCGGTGAGCTCCCCGATGCGCGCCACCAGCTCGCCGTCCTCGAGCGACTCGAAGCGCGCCAGCGCCATCGGATGGATGCGGATCAGGTGGCTGACGATGTACTCCATGCGCAGCAGGCCGATGCCGCGGCACGGCAGGCGCCACCAGCGCATGGCGGCGGCCGGGCTGGCGACGTTGATCATCACCCGCGTACGCGTCGTCTCAGCCGCCTCGAGATCGAGGCGCTGCGACGAGAAGGCGAGCGCACCGTCGAACACGCGGCCGACGTCGCCCTCGGCGCACGACAGCGTCACCACCTGGCCGTCGCGCAAGCGCTCGGTGGCGTCGCCGGCACCGACCACCGCCGGAATGCCGAGCTCACGGCTGACGATGGCGGCATGAGAGGTGCGTCCACCGTGGTCGGTGACGATGCCGGCAGCGCGGCGCATGATCGGCACCCAATCCGGGTCGGTGACCGGAGTCACCAGGATCGAGCCGTCGCGGAAGCGACCGATCTCGTCGGCGCCACCGAGCCGACACACCGGGCCGACTGCGATCGCGTCACCGACCGCCGCGCCGTGCACCAGTTCGTCGCCCTGCTCGTCGAGGCTGTAGGTCTCGAGAAAGGCTGCCTCGCGCCTGGACTGCACCGTCTCGGGCCGCGCCTGGACGATGAACAGCTCGCCGCTCTCGCCGTCCTTGGCCCACTCGATGTCCATTGGCCGCTCGGAATGCGCCGCGATCGCCTCACCCCAACGCGCCAGCTTCAGCACCTCGTCGTCGCTCAGCACCAGCGCCGCACGCTCCTCGGCGTCGGTGTCGACACAGCGCGTGCCGCCGGCCGCGTCGTAGATCATCTTCACTTCCTTGGCGCCACGGCGTCGCGCGAGGATCGGCACCAGCTCCGGCTCGCCGTCGAAATGACGCTCGACGAACGGTGTGAACACGCTGAACTCGTCGGGCGACACGATCCCCTGCACCACGCTCTCGCCGAGCCCCCAGGCGCCCTGAATCAAGGTCGTGTGCGGAAAGCCGGTCTCAGGATCGAGGGTGAAGAGCACGCCGGCGCAGGCGAGATCGGAGCGCACCATGGTCTGGACGCCCACCGAGAGCGCGACATCGAGGTCGTCGAAACCGTGCTCGTGACGGTAGGCGATGGCGCGGTCGGTGAAGAGCGAGGCATAGCAGTGCTGGCAAGCCTCGAGCAGCGCGTCGTCGCCGGAGATGTGCAGAAAGCTCTCGAGCTGGCCAGCGAAGCTCGCCTCGGGCAAGTCTTCGGCGGTGGCGCTCGAGCGCACCGCCACGGCCAGCGGCTCCCCGGCCTCTGCTCCGACCGCGGCATAGGCACCACGCACCGCGTCGGCGACCTCGGCGGGCCATTCGCCGGCCTCGATCAGCGCACGGATCTCTCCACCGACCGCCGCCAGCGGCCGGCTGCCGTCGCGCCACGCCTCGAGCCGCGACGCGATCTCGCCCGCCAGGTCGTTGTCGGCGATAAAGCGCCGATACGCGTCGGCGGTGGTGGCGAAACCCGGCGGCACTCGCACCCCGGCGTCGCCGAGCCGCTGAGTCATCTCCCCCAGCGACGCATTCTTGCCGCCGACCCTCGGCAGGTCGTCGACCCCGAGCGTGTCCAGTCGACGCACCCACCGTTCGGCATCCGACTCTGGCCCAGCACCCTTCGCAGAACGGGTCATCGCAGGCTGGCTCATCGCAGGCTCCTCGGCGTCGTTCTCGTAGACTTCGGCACAACATCACTCTGACGCAGCCACCGTTCGCACGCCAGACCCGGAGAGACGGGCAGCACCTGCCCGTCGGGTCGGTGTCGTACAATCTTCAGACTTGGCTCGATCTCTGGAGGCCCGATGAGCAAGACCTATATCGACGATTCGACCGGCACGCTGCGCATCGCGGGAACGCGCATTTCCCTCGATTCGATTGTCTACGCGTTCCGCGATGGTCAGACGCTCGAGAGCATCGCCCAGTCTTTCCCGATGCTCGAGCTCGAGCAGATCTACGGCGGGATCGCCTACTACCTCGCCCACAAGGACGCGGTCGACGAGTACGTGCGGCAGGGCGAACGAGCCTACGAGGCTTTACTACGCTCGACGCACGACGACGACCCGGTGTTTCATGAACGGCTCGCAGCAGCACGTAGCCAGTTGCTGGCTTCCTGAAGAACAGTCCAGTAGAGCTGGTTCGTGAGGGTCAGATTTCAAGCCGATGCGGACCTCGACTACCGCATCATTCTTGCGACGCTTAGGCTCGAGCCTTCGATTGACTTCCGCTCCGCAAGTACAGCCAACCTTCAAGGCGTCGCAGACTCCGCATTACTTCAACTCTGTGCGGACAGCGAGAGAATCCTCGTCACTCACGACCGGCGCACGATGCCGCAGCACTTTTGAAGGCCGACCCAACGCCCAGCGAGCCAGGCTACTGTTCGAAGAGGCGGTGAATCGGCTCCTGCGGCCCGAAGGTGCGAGCCCGACCGACACCGGCTACGACGGGAAAGACATCGCCCTCCGGCGCCTCGTCGTCTTCATCGACGACCTCGACCGCTGCACTGACGAGCCGACAGTGCGTCTGCTCGAGGCGATCAAGCTCTACCTGCAGACGCGCAACTGCGTCTTCGTCTTCGGCATGGACGGCAGTGCCGCCCGTCGCGCCGTCGAGCGGCTCTTGCCGCACGGGGCCGAGGAGGCCCAGGAGTATCTCGAGAAGCTCTTCCAGGCGACCGTCCACGTGCCCATGCCGACCGGAAGGCGCGCGTTCCTAGACTCACTGCTCGAGGGTCACGAGCTCGAGCATCCCGACCTCCCGCGCGCCGACCTCGCGGAGCTTCTCGACAGCCTGCTCGCGCCCAATCCGCGGAAGCTGAAAAACTTCCTCGGCGCTCTCGCGGTGTCTTGGCGAGTCTTTGTCTATCAGCCCAGGGCCGCCGACGAGGCTTCGAAGCCACCGCCGACCGCGGAAACACTGCAAATCTTCGTGCTGCTGACCTACCTTCGCGCCTACCATCCGACCATCGCCCGCATGATCGCCTACGACCCGTCCCAGGCCGGCGTCCTCCACAACGTCTTGACCTACTGCAGCGAGACGGGCGGTCTTCCCCGGCAGGCATCGCCTCAGGGCTTGCTCATCCATCGCCAGTTCCACCATGCATTCGCAGGGGTTCTCGCGGCAGACGACGGCAGTCCGAGGATGGAAGCGGTCGACGACCTGGTCGAGCGCCTCGATCGTTCGAAGGGCGATCGTGCCTTCGTCGCCCGCTGGCTCGAACTGATCGGCGAGCGCGACGCTGGAGAAGTTGAAGCCCTCGTACGCCCGATGCTCCATGTCGCGCTCGCACCCGACGCTGCGCTGAGCGCGGAGGCCGGCGATGCGTGACGTGCGACCGACCGGCACAATGCTGCGAGCGCGCGGCATTTACGACCAGGTCCTGCGCAAGTACTTCTCCACCGTCGACCTCGCCGGCCTCGCACCCGACGACGAGCCGCTCGCTCTGCGCAAGATCTACGTGCCGCTCGTGCTCACCGACCAGCGTCTCGACGACAACACGCCAGAGGACCAGCTCGGCCAGCACAAACGGACCGTCGGCAACTGGCTCGACTACCTTCGTAGCGGCCTGTACGACTCGGTACCCACCGTCGCCTCGACCAAGCCGAGGCCTGCGAGTCGACCGCGCCAGCTCTTGATCTCGGGCGAGGCCGGCTCGGGCAAGACGACGCTCGTGCGCTCGATCGTCAGCTCGCTCATCGGGGTCGAGACCAACGAGCTGGGCGCCAAGTTCCGCAACGTCCTTCCCGTCCCGCTGACCCTGCGTGAGGCTCCCCTCGATCGGCTCGACTCGCTCGAAGACCTCGTCCGATGGTGGTTCGAGGAGGTCCAGCGCGAAGACCCTCGCCTCGAGGTCGGTCCCCTGCGGTCGTACCTCGACAAGGGCTGGGCACTTCTTCTCCTCGACGGCCTCGACGAGGTCGGGTCCGTCGACAAACGCCGCAGAGTTCTAGAGTGGCTCGAACGCTCGCCTTGGATTCGGCACCAGAGAAACCTCGCCGTCGTGACGGCGAGGCCCTCCGGCTTCGAGCGCCTGCCCGAGCACTCCGCGCAGATCCGGGTCCATGTCGCGCCGTTCTCGACCGCGCAGATCCGCGAGTATCTCGATCGCTGGTTCCGCCTGCGACCGATGACATCCCGCCGACGCGACGAGGTCGTCGACGAGCTCGTCGAACGCCTTACCGCCGCGAGCGAGTCGACTCGCCTGCGCCCGATGGCCCGGCGCCCGGCCTACCTCGCCGCGCTCGCCTTCGTCCACGGCACCCGTGGAGACCTGCCGCATTCGCGCGCCGCGCTCTACGAGCTCCTCGTCGATGCCTATATCGACATGCTCGATAAAAAGCGCGGCCTCGACAAGCAACGGCGCGACGAGGGGCTGCCGGTGTGGGATCGCAACGAGAAGATCGAAATCCTCTCCGCCGTCGCCTCGCTGGCTCACATCGGCGCGACGAGTGAGAAGAGAAAACGGACCACGAAGAGCAACGACCGTCGGTTCCTCTTCTCGCTCGATGAGCTTGAAACCGCTGTCGAGCGCGCCATCGACCACTACGACGAAGAACGCCTCAGAACGGTCCAGCGGGCCCATGCGAAAGAACTGACGAAGTACTTCGTCGCACGCACGGGCCTACTGATCGCGAAACGCGAAGGGCACTACCAGTTCGGCCACCTGAGCCTACAGGAATACCTCACCGCGGTCTTCTTGCTGGCCGAAGCGACATCCACCACCAACAAGTCCGAGGCACTCGAGGAATCGCTCTTCTCGCGCCTCGACCAGCCGGGCTGGCAGGAGGTCGCGATCCTGGCGCTGGCGATCGACAGCGATCGCACCGGAGGAACAGGCCACCAGGCAACACTCAAGCACCTCGACCTCACTCAGCCAGCACACGTCGACTTCCTCGGCCGGCTCCTAGGTGGCGAAGAGCTGCGCCTCGCTCGGGCCGAACGGCACGATCTCGTCGTCGCCTGGGTCGCTGGTGCAGCCATCAGCAAGACCTGGAGTTCCTGGGACGACGTCACGACGCAGGCTCGAAATGCGGACGGGCTGATCGCCGCCTGGCGGGCGACGTGCCGGTGGATGGCACAAGGCGAGCGTGAGAACTATCCAAGGGCCCTTCGTCCAGCGCTGCGCCGGGACACCACCACCCACGAGGCTGCAAACGACCCACTGGCGACGCTGAGCGGAGCCAAGCGCCAGAGCTCGACGCACCGGTCTACCAGCCCTGGAGCCACCCTCCTCCGCCAGGTCCATGATCCGAGTCGTCCCATCGAAGCCCATCCCGACCCGCTGCTCATCGTTCCTTTGACGCTGCAGCAATGGACTGACGAGGACATCGAGCTCGTGGTCCGGGTGATCGCGTCGCAGGAGCCGAGATGGGAGCTCGACGAAAAGCACGTCCCGGTCGTTCCTCCGCGCTGGTATTGGCTCGAGCCCTGGCCCCTCCTCGACCAACGCGTCGCCGGCCCAGCGTTGGAGGTCACTCCACTCCTTTGGACTGTACTCTGGGACAGAGTCGGTGCAGTTCAGAGTCTGAGACAAGTCGAGGAGCAGCAACCCTTGCGCTGGAGCGAGGTTGCGTGGCTGCGCATCAACAAGGTAGATCGCTGGGCGGCTCTCTTCGGAGGATCCCGGGCTCTGGCTCTGGCTCGGGCTCGGGCTCGGGATCTGGATCTGGCTCGGGATCTGGCTCGGGATCTGGATCTGGCTCGGGCTCGGGATCTGGATCTGGCTCGGGCTCGGGATCTGGATCTGGATCTGGCTGTACATACACTGAAATACATAGATGCTTTTCTTTCCCAGACCGCTCTCGATGCGCCTCAGCAACACCACCAAGTCGCCAAAGCCCAGAAAAGGCTCTCGAGCATCAGGTTCGGACGACTCGGAGATCGATCACATCGTCTGGTGACTGAAGCGCTCGAGGCGATTGCTGCAGCATCTCTCGCCTTGACGCTCGAGCCTTTCCTCGAAGCCTCCGACTCGACTCCTTCGCTCGCCTTCCTTCGCGAAGAGCTCACCGCTTTGCAGGATCCGGACACGATCGTCGCGGACCTCGACGATCCCGAGACCCGCGCACGACGGCGCAAGGAGTGGCAGCAGATCCTCGACTCGCCCTTCTCCCCCATCCCCGTCCTCGAAGCGGTCATCGAGGAGATGGAAGCCCAAGGACTCGAGCACCTCGACGCCAGCGCCGACGCGCTGCTCGCGCAGATCGACGACGCGATCAGCACACTGGAGCAAATCGCCTCGGACTAGGATTCTTCCGAATCGAAATCCCAAGAAGGAGCTCAGAGTGACGAATCTCGACCCTGACGAGCAGGAATTGCTCGACGCTCACCACGAGGGGCGCCTCGAACAGGTCCCGCTGAGTGCGGACGACATTGCCACTTATCGCGAGGCCGCGCGCGAGGCCTCGCGCAAAAGCGAGCGAATCAACATCCGGATCACGGCACAAGATCTTGAAGACCTTAAGGTCAAGGCACTCGAGACAGGAATGCCGTACCAGACCCTGATCACGAGCATCTTGCATCAATATGCGAGCGGGCGCCTCGTCTTGAAGACCTGACCCTCGAGACCTGAGCCCACGGCCGGATCCCGCCTCGACTTCGGCACGGTTGCGTCGACCGTGCCTCGATCGGCCCCGGATCCGCCGCGCGGGCGCCGCGGGCTCGCCGGGCGCGGGTGGTCTCGTGTCCTCGTTCCATTCAACGACCGAGGAGAGCGAGATGTCGATGCCCGAACCGTCGTGGGGACCGTCGCCGTGGCTGCAGCTGATTCTGGTGATCGTGATCGCCCTGGTGCTCTTGTGGCCGATGGCGGCGATCACGGGGTTGATCGAGGAGCGCGCGGCACGCGCGGTGGAGGCTGTCGACGAGATCGGCAGCTCGTGGGGCGGCGCGCAGTCGCTCGCCGGGCCGGCCCTCGGGCTGGCGATCGATCGCCCGGTCGTGCGGCCCGATTCCGCGTCGGACGTGGGCGATTCGGAAGGCGCCGCGGGATCCGACGAGCCGACGATGAAGCGACGCTGGGTCCACCTTCTGCCCGCGGAGCTCGACGTCGACGCGGCGCTCGAGCCGATCGAGCGATCGCGCGGCGGCTTCGTCGCGCGGCTCTACGAGACCAAGCTGGCGGTGACCGCGCGCTACGACGTCGACCGCGTGAGGCTGCGTCCCGACGAGACGATCGACTGGACGGCGGCACGGGTCGCGGTCGGGCTCGCCGAGCCGCGCGGGCTGGTCGAGGCGCCGCAGCTGAGCTGGAACGGCGTCGCGCTCGACGCCGAGCCGACGCATTTCGAAGGCTTCGGACCGGCGCTGTCGGCACCGATCGGCCCCGCGCTCCCCGACTCCCCCGTCCGCTCTGCCGACGACGACGCGACCGAGCCGCAGCTCCGCTTCGTCGCCACCCTGCGCGGCAGCCGCGCGCTCACCTTCCTGCCGACGGCGGCGGAGACGCGCGTCGCCGTGCGCTCGCCGTGGCCCGAGCCGTCGTTCTCCGGCGCGTTCCTGCCGCGCCAGCACGAGATCGGCGCCGACGGCTTCGTGGCGCGCTGGTCGGTGTCGCGCTTCGCGCACACCATCCCGCTCACCTGGCACTCGGCCAACCTGCCGAAGAGCCTGCGCGAAGCCCTCGCGGCGAGCCGATTCGGAGTGCGCCTCACCGAGACCGCCGGCTTCTACCAGCAGGTGACGCGCTGCACCAAGTACGCCGTGCTCTTCATCGGCCTCGTCTTCGGCCTGGTCGGTCTGCTCGACCTCATCGGCGGCCTGCGCCTCCACCCGGTGCCCTACGCACTGGTCGGCCTGGCGCTGGCGATCTTCTTCCTGCTGCTACTCGCGCTGGCCGAGAAGATCGGCTTCTCGGCGGCCTACGCGGCAGCAGCAGGCGCAACGACCCTGCTCATCGGCAGCTATGCACGCGCGATTCTCGGCGGTCTGCGGCGCGCCGCCGCGCTGGCGCTGCCGATCGCGGGGCTCTTCGCCCTGCTCTTCGTGCTCGTTCGCCTCGAGACCTACGCGTTGCTGGTCGGCGCGCTGGCGCTCTTCCTCAGCCTGGCGGCGGTGATGTGGCTCACGCGCAACCTCGACTGGCAGCGTGTGCTGCCGATCCGCCGATCCCGGCGCCCCGAACCTCGTGCGCCCGAAACCGACTCGTTCGGCTCCGGCGATCATCCGCTGCCGACCCTCTGACCTGCTGGTAGCCTGCGCCCATGAGCGCACTGCTGCCGACTCTCGACAACGAGATCGACCGCCGCGTCGCCGACCTGGTGGCGGCGCGGCCCGACTGGCCCTGCCGTACCGGCTGCGACGCCTGCTGCCGCTCCCTCGCCGAGCCGCTGCGGCTGACCGCGGCCGAATGGCGACGGCTTGAGGCGGGGCTCGAGGCACTGCCACCAGAAGAACGGTCGACGGTCGAAGCACGCCTCGCCGACGCGGCTCGAGGCAGCGAGCGTCCGCACATCTGCCCCTTCCTCGATCGTCGCCGCGGACGCTGCCGCGTCTACGCGCACCGGCCGATCGCCTGCCGCACCTATGGGTTCTATCGAGGCCGCGACGGCGGTCGCTTCTGCGGCCTGGTGGCGGAGACGATCGAGGAGACAGAGTCTGAGGCAACGGGGCCGAGTTCGGGCACACAGGTCATCTGGGGCAATCACGACGCGGTTGAGCGTCGCCTGGAGCGCGACGCAGGGCCTTCGATCCCACTCGCCGACTGGTGGGGCTGACCCGAGCGCGATTCTGCGGCCCCACTCTGAACTCCTCTCGGTGTGACCTGAAGCGCCTCAGCGTCGATTCGCCCCTGATGCGTCCTCCTGAGAGGACGCTTCTCCACAAAGATGCGGCGGAGCCCGTTGATCCTTTGTCATTTGGCGGCTTCTCGAGGCTGGAATGGAAGTTGCTCTACTCTCCCGTGGACAACGACCCTGGGAGGTCATCATGCGACATCCAGCACGTTCCGCTCTTCGTTCTCGTCACACTCTCGCCCTGGTCGCCGGCCTGATGCTCGGCGCGGCCGTCCTCGCCCCGCTCGCCGCCTTGGCCGACGGCTACCAGAATCGGACGCAGAAGATTCGCGTTCTGCCGACGCTCGACGTCGAGATCTGGACCGACAAGGGACGGGGCGCGAAGTACTGCGTCGGCGAGGAGATCGAGATCTTCTTCCGCACCAACGCAGATGCCTATGTCGCCGTGTTCGACCTCGACACCCGCGGCGAGATTCATCGCCTGTTCCCGAATCGCTACGACCGCGAGCAATTCGTGCGCGGCAGCAGGACCTACCGCCTGCCCGCGAACGGCTATCGCTTCGAGGTCGAGGGACCGGCGGGGCGCGAGACGCTGAAGATCGTGGCGGCGGAGAGCCGGCGCGAGCTGCGACGCGCGGTCGACGAGCTGATCTTCGATCGAGGCCACTACCCCGCCTCCGACTGGTCGCGTGACGATCGGGATCGCGATCGCCGGTACACCAAGGACGAGTGGATCCCGGCACGCGAGCGGATCTCGGTGCACGAGAAAATCGTCACCGTGCCCGACGGCGTGGCCTACGCTTCGATCGACCATCGCGTGCGCGACGGACGCGCTTGCCGTACCTACGACCGGCCCGGCTACCGCCCCTGGTGGCGCTGAACGACAGGGACACTGAGCCAACAGGGACACTGAGCCGACAACGACGCTGAAACGACACGACGCTGAAAACGACGAGCCCGGATCGCTCCGGGCTCGTCCCATATTCGGCGACTTGCCGCCTGAGATCAGCGCACGCGCTGGATGAACAGCGCCTCGATCAAGATGTGCTCGCGGTACTTGATCTTGAGCGTGTGCCAGCCAGCCGTGAGGCGCACGATCGGGCCGTCGTGCACCCACTTCCAGTTGCCGTTTCCGTGCATGTTCCAGTAGTAGTTGACGCCGTCGTTGTCGACCTCGACCCAGGCCGAGTCGCAGCAGCTCGGCTCCGTGTACACGGCGCCGTGGAGCTGGTAGTCACCGGTGGCCGGCACGACGATCTGCTTCTCCATGGATTCACCCGGAGCGTCGAGACGCACGTAGCGCGCAGGCGGCGTGTCGTTGGCGCCATCGGGGAAGACGTGGCTCGTCGCGCCGCCGCGCAGCCAGAAGTCCTGCGCACGGTAGAACTCCCGCGCACCGATCGACGGCGACAGCGTCTCCTTGGCGGTGTACATCACCGGCAGCACGCCCCAGGTGGTGACATGCCGCGTACGGCACACGTGGTCCGACCAGCCGACACACGACGCGGTGAGCACCTGGTTGATCCGGTGTCGTTCTTGCGGGCTGATCCAGCCGTCGAGCTGGAAGTGGTAGTAGCGCTCGGCAACGCGGTCGAAGAACTCGTCGATGTGCGCATCCTCGGTGATGTTGCGCACGGCGTAGGTGAAGGCGACGTTGGCCAGGCGCTCGGGGAGCTGCGAGTAGCCCGACGTGGTGAGCAGCGGAGTGCCCGGCCGCAGGCCGTTGAAGCCGACCCGGATCTCGTTCCAGGCCAGCGTCCAGTACACCGCACCGAGCACCGAGCCGCACGCATACTTGCTCTGGTTCGGATTGTTCTCGTTGCACGGCGAAGTGCCGTGCCAGGGCCGGTAGACGGTGGGATCGAAGGTGAAGTTGTGGCCCCGCGGACCCGACTCGCCGTTGTTGTAGCGGTTGACCAGTTGCTCCGGCTCCAATGATCGGTGAAGTATGTCGTGCTGAAGTTGGCGTCGTGCGGACGCTGGGATCGCTCGCGCAGGCGGTGCAGCGCGTAGCGCAGCGTGTTGTGGTCGGCGAACCCCTCCTCGGTGGCGCCGTTGAGCAGCCCGCGCCGGCCGAAGGTGTCGTAGTGCTCGTAGTTGTAGCCGACGTAGTGGCCCATCTCGTGCGCCATGTTGCGCAGGTTGTCGTGCGCGCCCTGATCCTCGGCTAGCACCATGCGCCACTCGGTGATCGCGCCGAATACGTTCAGCCCGGGCCACATACAAGCGGGCGAGCCGTTGTTGCACGACGCCTCCTCCTGCAGCACGACGCGCAGGTTCTCGGGCTCGGTGTATCGGTACCAGTCGTGGTACGCCGCCTGGTCGCTGCGCGTGAAGAGCGCCAGGTCGCGGACCCAGAAATGCGCGTTGGCGGCCCGGCCGATCCGCGTCGCCGGATAGCCCCCGAAGCCGAAGCCCGAGCCGCCACAGGCGATGACGTCTTCCACCGGGTCTCCCCCCTTGCCGCGGCCGTCGGCGAGCTGCGTCTTGGGATTGCCGATCAGATGGGAGTGATTGGTGCCGGAGTCGAGGCGCATGCGGCAGCTGCCGCCGCTCATGCCGCGAAACTCGACCTCCAACGACTCGCGGCGGTTGAAGCCTGTGGGCGTCCAGCCGCCGAGGTAGTCGGCGACATCGGAGGTCGCACCGTCGGCGCTATGGTTGGCGCCGAGCTCGATGAGCTCGATCTCCTTCGTCGACTCGAAGTAAGCGACCGCCTGGCGGAAGCTCTGGTCGTCGTCGGGGTCCTTCTCGAGAAGGTACGACACGACTTCGCCGCGCTCCGGGTCGTACTCGCGACGCACCCAGATCGCCTCGATGCCGGCGTCGGCGGCGACCGCCTGCTCGACCTCGGCACGGCCGACGAAGACGTGGTCTGGATCGAGCGCGACCCGGTCGCCCGGGAAAAGTGTGCCACCGAAGCTCACCAGCCGATCCTTGCGCACAGTGAGCGCCGCCTGGCCGCCCTGGACGTCGAGGCCGTTGGTGCGCTGGCGCAGGCGGATCATCGCCAGGCCGTCCTCACCCGCGGGCACGGCATGCGCGACCTGCCAGTCGACGCCGTCGGGAGCGTCCTGCAGGCCGGGAAAGAGCTCGGGAGAGACCTCGAGCAAACACTCGACGAGGGATTTCGCAGTCGACTCGTCGAGCTCTCCGTCGAGCCGGCATTCGGGCGCAATGTCCTCGCCAGCGAGGTAGCGCAGGGTGCCGTCGTCGCGCAGGCGGACAGCAAGCTCGCCACCGGCCTTGGCGTGCAGATACCGCAAGCGCTCGAGTTGGAACTCGTCGGCGGTGCCGCGGATGTGGAAGGTCTCGGGCTCGTGCAGCAACTCGCCGGCGATGGCCGGAGAAACGAGCAGGCCGGCGAGCGCAAGGCAGACGACGACGCGGATCGCGGCTCGTGGCACGGTACCGCGCCTGGAGACCATGGATTGGGTCAAGGGGAACAGGGGTTGGATCCTCGGTTGTCGAACGACCATGTGAGAAAGCTCCTTGGATGACGGTTCCCCCCAAAGACCGTGCATCGCTCCATTTCCTCTCACCGTCGGCTGAATCGTCTCCTGGTGATCCCGCCGCGCACCGAGCGAACCGCCACGCCGGTCGCATCCATCGCGCGACCTGCATACAATCGACAACTGTCGATGAATCGTTCCGACTCGGTCCGTCTCGCAATGCGCGTCACTCTCGCCGTGGCCGTCCAGTTCGGCGCCTTGGCGGCGCCCGGTGCCCTACGGCCACTGTCTGCCCAATCACCGTCTGCCGTTACACCGTCTGCCAGTACACCGCCTGCCAGTACACCGCCTGCCGAGACGACCACCGCGGCGCTCGAGCACGCCGCGCACCTCCACCAGCGTGCCGCCGATGCACTCCGCGCAGGCGAGGCCCGGCGCGCCCTGCCGCTGCTCGACGAGGCCGTCGCGCTGCGTCGGCGTCACGCACCGGGAAGCGACGCGCTGCGTCGATCGCTCAACAACCTCGGCCTGGCGAGTCAGTCGCTCGGTCGGTTCGACGACGCCCACGACGCCTTCACCGAGAGCCTCGCGCTGGCGCGTGCCCTCGGTCCGGAGTCCGACGCCGAGGCCGCAGTGCTCAACAATCTCGGCACCCTCGCCTACGAGCGTGGCGACCTGCTCGAGGCGGAGCGCCGGCTGCGCGCCGCCCTCGCACTGCGCATGCGCCTCGCACCCGAAAGCCTGGCGGCGGCGCGCAGCCTGAACAACCTGGCGGCCTTGCTCGAGGAGCGTGGCGAGCTCGAACGCGCCGAGAGCTGGTATCGCCAGAGCTTGGAGCTCCGGCGGCGCCTGAACGCGCCTCCCGACGAGATCGCCACGACCCTGTCGAACCTGGCGATCTTGCTGGCGCGCCGTGGCGCCGGTGACACGGCGGCGCTCTTCGCGCGCGAGGCCGCCGAGCTGGCGACCCGCGCCGAACTCGGCCCAGTCGACGTGTCGTGGGCCGAAAAGGTGCTTGCTCACGTGCTGCTCGAGACGCTCGACGCCTTCGAGCCGAGCACGCGCGCGGACCGGCTCGACGAGGCCGAGCGCGCGGCGCGCCGAGCCGTCGAGCTGGCGCGGCGCGCGGCAGCCGACTCGACCCCGACCGCCGACACACTCGACGTGCTGGCGCGGGCGCAGCGCGAACGCGGCGCGTTCGACGCCGCCGCGGCGAGCCTGGGCGAGGCGCTCGACATCCGGCGTCGGCGCGCTCCCGGCAGCCGCTGGGAGGCGGCGTCGTGGCGAGAGCTGGCGCGCCTCGAGCACCGACGCGGCGACCTGCCGACGGCGTGGGAGCATCTCGAGCGCGCCATCCAGTGCCTCGAGGCGAGCGACGCACGCCCCGGCGAAGCGCCGCGCGAGCGCGCGCGTGCCGCCGCCGAGTCGGTGAGCTGGTACCGCGACGCCGCGCTCTGGCTGGCGGCCCTCGGGCGTCTCGACGACGCTTTCGACTACGCCGAGCGGGCACGAGCACGCGGCCTGCTCGCCACGCTCGCCGAGCGCCGCCTGCGCTTCGACCGCGATCTGCCGCCGCCGCTCGAAGCCCGGAGGAGCGAGCTCGCCGCGGCCTTCGACGACGCCTGGCGACGCCTCGAGCACGCATCGTCGGTCGACACCGGAACGACCACCGCGCTGCGCGCCGAGCTCGCGGCGCTCCACGACGCGCGACAACAGCTCGACGACGAGATCCGGGCACGCGCGCCGCGCCTGGTCGCGCTGCGCGAGCCGGCCCGCGCGACCGCGGCCGAGGTGGCGCGAGCACTGCCGGCGAACGCGCTGCTGCTGTTGTGGATCGTCGGCGACGACGAAACCCTCCTTCTCGCGCTCGGTCCGCACGGCGCCGGCCTGGAGGCCCATGCGCTCGACCTCGGCGCCGCCGAGCTGGAGCGCCTGGCCGACAGCTGGGCGGCGCTGCTGCACGGCGCGGCGAGGTCCGTCCCGGCGGCGGACCCGGGCACCGCGTCGAGTGTCCCGGACGACACGATCGACGCGGCCGAGCGCGCGCTCGGCCAGCGCCTGTGGGACGAGCTGCTGGCGCCGATCGAGCATCGTCTCGAGCGCGCCGAGCGCCTGGTCGTGGTGTCCGACCGCGCGCTCCTTCGCCTGCCGTTCGCGGCTCTGGTCGACGCCGAGGGTCGCCGATTGGTCGAACACCTGGCGGTGAGCCACGCGCCGTCGGCGACGATCGCCGCGAGGGCGCGCTGGTCGGTCGACATGCAGCGTCCACTCGTCGCCTTCGGCGATCCGGCATCGACCGCCGACGCGCTCGGCTGGAGCCGGCGCGAGGTCGAGACGCTCGGCAGTCTGCATCCCGGCGCGAGCCGCGTCTTCCTCGGCGCCGCCGCGCGCGAGGCCGCGTTCAAGCGACTCGACGAATCGATCGGCTGGATCCACGTCGCCGGCCACACCGAGGTGCACGACCTCTTCCCCCTCGAGTCAGCGCTGCGCCTGGCGCCGGGAGGCAGCGACAACGGTCAGCTGCAGGCGTGGGAGATCTACGAGCAGCTGCGCATCGACGCCGATCTCGTCGTGCTCTCCGCCTGCGCGTCGGCCGCCGGTCGCGAGGTCGACGGCGAGGGGCTGAACGGCCTGGCGCGCGCCTTCCTCTTCGCCGGCGCGCGCGCCGTGGTCGCGTCGCGGTGGCCGGTGCACGATCGTCCGACGGCTCTGCTGATGCTGCGCTTTCACGCGCACCTGCGCCGCGGCCTGGCGCTCGACGAGGCCCTGCGGCAGGCGCAACTCGATCTGGCGGATGGGCGCGCGTCCGACTCCGCGGTGCGCGAACCTCGACGACGACTGCCGTGGCGGAGCGGCCACGCGGCGACGGCCGACCTCGCAGCAGCTCCAGGCCACTGGGCAGCGTTCGAGCTGATTCTCGGCGCCGATGAGCCGATCGCGGCGCCCGCTCGTTCAGCCGCGGAGACGCCATGAGAACGCCCGACGACCGACTCCGCTCCCTGCTCGACGAATACGGCGACGTGGTGCGCCGGGCCATCTTGCGGGTGGCACCGCGCGCCCTGGCACCCGAGGTCGACGACATCGAGCAGGAGGCGCGACTGAGGATCTGGCGCGCGCTCGACCGTGATGCGTCGATCGAAAAACCCGCGTCGTACCTCTATCGCCTCGCCGTCCATGCGACGCTCGACGCCATTGGCCGGCTGCGCGCGCGGCG
Organism: Acidobacteriota bacterium; assembly: GCA_039194425.1. Lineage (GTDB taxonomy): Bacteria > Acidobacteriota > Thermoanaerobaculia > Multivoradales > J023 > JAUIJL01. Next base: position 115,993 of record JBCCVZ010000023.1, read on the forward strand.
CGAGGAGTCGCTCGAGACGGCGCCGCTGGCGGAGCGTGCGAGCGGCGCCCCGTCGCCCGAGCACGCCGCCGCGCGGCGCGAAGAGCTCGCCACCGTGCGCCGCATGATGACGCGCCTTCCGGCCAACCGACGGCGCGCCGTCGGCCTGCACCTGCAGGGCTTCACTACCACCGAGATCGGCGACCTGCTCGGATGGACCGAGGCCAAGGCACGCAACTTGGCGTATCGTGGTCTCGCCGATCTGCGCCGCCACCTGGCCGAGACCGCCGCGCACGACACGGAACGATCGCGCCACCACCCCGACACCGACGCGCAGGATGCCGCCCGTGAAGCCGTCTGACGCCGAGCTCGCCCTCTACCGCGACGCCACGAGCCGCGCGCCGTGGCCAGGGCCCGACTGCCCGGAACGGGACGAGCTCGAACGCCTGGCGATTGGTGACGCCGATGCGCTCGAGACGCGGCGGGTGGTCGACCACCTGGTCGACTGCGCGGCGTGCGCCGGCCTGGTGCGCGACCTGCGCCGGCTCGAGGGTTGGGCCGAGCGGGCCGAACAGGCAAGCCCGCGGCCGGCTCGCACGTCGGGTCGCACGTCGAATCGCAGAGTTCGCTGGCCGCTGGCCCTCGCCGCCGCCGCGCTCGTAGCCCTGGCGCTCGCCTTCCTCGCCGGACCGTGGCGCACCGCCGTCTGGGAGCAGGCGCCGCCGACCGACGACGGCCGAACGCTCCGCCAGGGCATCGAGGCGAGCATCACCCCGGCGCACGGAGCGAGCGTCGAAAGCCTCGACGACCTTGTCTTCGCCTGGCCGGCGGTTCCCGGCGCCACCGCGTACCGCCTACGCCTCCAGAGCGCCACCGGCGAAGACCTCTGGACCGGCCCCTGGGACCCCGCGACGTCCGCAAACCCACCGCGCGACGTCACGGAGGTCCTCGCCGACGGCGTCTACACCTGGAGCGTCGACCTGCGCGGCGGCGCCGCGACCGACCGCCTCGGCCCCTTCGTGCTCGTCGTCGACCGCTGAGCTCAAGGCTCGCGCGTCAGGGCACGCTGCTCGACCAGGCTGTCAGGTCACCTGATTCGAACCCGTCAGCGAAGAACGCGACTTCGTAGCGCCGCGCGAAGACTCCGGCACCGTCGCCGTCGCCGGTGAATGACAGCCACGAGGTCACGAGGGAGCCGTTGCCGTCGGCGGCGAGGTCGGGGACGTCGTTGGGCGCGGCCGCGGGTGCCGTGACGCGGATCTCGTCGCCGAGCTCCAGCGCGTCGACGTCGAAGCGACGGAGCCAGACGTCGAGAATGCCGCCCGGCGCCGGGCCGACCCACGCGGCGGCGAAGCTGTCGGCGCCGAGGGCGGTGAGGCGCGGGTCCTGTTGATCGCCGAGGATCGTCTGGTTGAGCACCAGCTCGCCGGTGAGTGCCGTGCCATCGGCCGCGAAGACGCGGGCTACGACCGACTCGCCGTCGCCGTCCTGGCCGTCGCTCTCCCAGACGACCGCGAAGCGGCCGTCGGCGAGCACGGCGAGATCGGGATCTTCCTGGTCACCCGACGTGCTCAGGTTCACCGTCACCTCGCCGCTGGTCGGCATCGCGTCGAGATCGAACGAGCGCATGACGACCGCCTCTCCGGAGCCGTCGACAGCGTCGCTCTCCCAGGCGATGCGGAAGCCGTTCGCCACCGCGACCACCACGGGGTCGTTCTGATTGTCGAGCGTCGTCGTGTTGACGGCGATCTCGCCGGTGAGCGGCGCACCGTCGGCGCCGAACAGGCGCGCGACGATCGAGCCGAACGAACCGTCCTGGCCATCGCTTTCCCACACGACGAGGAACCTGCCGTCGGCGGCGACGGCCACTTCGGCGAATTCCTGATCGGCCGCGGTGGTGGTGTTGACCGGAATCTCGTCGCCGAGCGGCATGCCGGCGGCGTCGAAGCGCTGGGCGTAGACGCCGAACAGTGAACCGTCCTGCCCCTCGCTCTCCCAGACGACGACGAAGTCACCGGTCGGGCCGAAGGCGACCGCGGGCTCCCACTGGTTGTCCGTGACGAAGGTGTTGACGGCGAGCTCACCGCTCTCCGGCGCCGTGTCGGCGTCGAACAGGCGCGCGAAGACACCGAAGCCGCTGGTGTCGTGGTCGCCGCCGCTCTCCCAGGCGATCACGAAGTCGCCGTCGGCGGCCATGGCGACAGCGGGGAATCCCTGGTTGCCAGCGGTGGTGGTGTTGACCCGGAACTCACCGCCGCTCGGCACGAGCTGACCGAACGACAGCCCGGCCACGGCGAAGAAAGCGATCGCGAGGACGAAGGCGACGAGCGGGCCGCGGGCCGGGAAAGGCCGCGAGGCACCGTGATGCGGGCGCATTGATTGCTGCATGGGAGGTCTCCTCTTGGTGGATTTGGTGGGACACCAATCGGAGAAACAGAATTCGAACGTCGGTAGAGTACCCGATCGCGACCGCTCGGGCCTATCGATTCCTCGTGCCGATCTCCCTGTCGCGGCTGATGCGGGCCGCTGCGGGATCAGAGCTCCTCTTCGAACATCGGCCGATCCCAGTCAGTCTCCTGGTAATAGCGCACGGTGCCGCGGCGCTGCGCGTCGTCGAGCGAGACGATCAGGAATCCGTGCGCGTAGACCTGGTCGACCGATGCGAGCATCAGCGACTGACTCGGATCGGCCGGGTCGGCGACAAGCTTCGGTGGGTCGGGCAGCTCGGAGTCGACCAGGTACGACTTGGTCTCGAGAAAGTCCGGGATCGCGCCGTGGCCGAGGCAGCGCCCCCTCGCCAGGCCGAGATACGGCTCGTAGACCGCCAGCTTGTGCTCGTGGCCCCAGAACCAGGCGGCGATCTCGCGGGATGCCGGATCGGTGCCGGAGGCGAGCGCCGCCTGCTGCATCTTGCGCAGGCTGGCGAGTAGCTTCGGATTCGCCGCTTCCTCCCCGGCCGGCTTGTCGTCGAGCCTACCGATCCGCTCGAAGGCCGAGAACAGCTGGTGGTGGGAGAAGAGGATCGTGCGGCCGCCGGTGGCGGCGAAGCGCCCGACCTTGTCGACGTGCCACGCTTCTTCGCTCGGTTCGAGCCAGGTGACCTGGGTCGACACTGTGAGCGGATCATGGTCGTGCAGGCCAGTGTCCATGCACAGCAACTGCCAGGCCTCGTTGCGCAAGGCGAAGTAGCTCGCCGGCTGCGCCTGCGCCGCGGTGTACAGCGGCTCGGGGTTCAGCTGCGGCAGCAGCGTGTAGTAGCCGACGCCGCCGGAGTACATGTCGTGGTTGCCGGTGAGCGTGTACACCGGCACCGGGCGCGTGTCGCGCGCGAGCGCCTTGTTCAGGAGATCGAGAAAGAACGCCTGGGTCTCGCGCTCGGTGCCGGCGTAGTAGATGTCGCCGAGATGGATCACGACGTCGGGCTGGTGGCGGGCCAGCGCGTCGAGCACGGCGATCGCCTCATCGGTGCCGGTGCCCCAGTCGCCGACCACGGCGACGACCGCGTTCTCCGGCAGCGAGTCGAGCACGAAATCGTCCATCGACTGGTGCCGGATGTACGGGATCTCGCGCCGTCCGCCGCGCAGGCCGAAGTACTCGAAGTACTCGAGCAGCGCCTCCGCCCACTCCGGGTCGCAGCCGCTGAACTTCAGCTCGTCGTGCTTCGCCTGCGCCGCCTCGTGCCGACACCTGATCTTGTCGGCGACGATCTCTGCCGACAGCTTGGCGCAGGTCCACAGCATCTCGAGGTCGCTGCCGTGCTGCTCCTGCAGGTCGGTGGGCGGCTGCGCGGGGGGCTCCTCGCCCTTCTTGCGATGCGACACGATGCGCACCGCGAGATCGTGCGCCACATGGCCGAGGGACCTGCGCGGTGCGCGCGCCGTCGCCTCGTCGGCGGCCGGCGCGCCCAGGCGACGGCCTTGGCGTGCCTCGATGCGGTGGACGGCATGCTCGACCAGGCTGACGAAGATCGAGAACTCGGCGTTGCGATGGGTCCTGATGCGGCTCATCGTGCGGGCCCGCCCTGGGTGGTACAAATCAGCGCGCCCACCGTCCGAGAAACGACCATCAGAGCGTCTTGAGGTATTCGATCAGGTCCCATTTTTCCTCGTCCGTGAGGTCCGTGCCGTAGCGATGCCCCAGGTTGCTGTTGCCGGGCACCGACGTGTCGTAGAGGAAGCCGGCCAACTCGGCCTCGGCACCCGCGGTGACGAAGCCGACCTTCTGCGGGTCGATCACGTCGTAGCCGGTATGGAAACTGGTGGGCCGGTTCTCGGGCGGCTGCAGCAGATCCCACAGCGTCGGCACCGAGCCGTTGTGCAGGTACGGACCGCGCGCCCAGATGCCGTCGATCGGCAGGTTGGCGTAGCCCTGCGTCTTGCGGTACGCGTCGAACTGGAAGAGTCCCTCGTGCACCGTATGGAAGTTGTCGACCAGCTCCTGGGTGAAGGACTCGAGGCGATGCGAGTCGGTGCCGACCTCGGCGATGTCGGTGACGGTGCCGATCTTGGCGCTGCCGAAGGCGTGGCAGTCGGCGCAGTGGCTCTCGAAGAGCTGCCAGCCGCGCTGCGACATCTCCTCGTCGATGGCGAAGGGATAGTCCGCCGGCGGCAGATCGAGCAGATAGTCGGTGACGAGCTGGAAGTGCGACGGCACGACCGAATCGGGCGTCGCCCCGACTGCCATCGCGGCGGCGTAGTTGCGTTCGCGGATCGCGTCGTTGTTGCCGTCCCAGTGCAGCCACATGCCCTCGCGCGCACGCTGATTCCAGGTCGCCGGCAGGTCGACGGTCCCGATGGTGCCGTCGTCGGGCAGGCGGAAGACCGTGATCTTGGTGGGGTTGAAGGTGTCGGTCCGGCCACGTCCCTGGGTCGGCCGCGTCTTCTGCCAGGCGTAGCCCTCCGCCTGCAGCGCCAGCCCCGACTGCACCGACGGAATGATCGCGAAGCGGTAGATCTGGCGCTCGAGCCAGCCGAGGTCGTGGTTCTTCTCGATCTCGGCGAGCACCGCCTTCGGCGTGAAGGCGTCCGACGCCGCGCAGTCGTAGAGGAACCACTGGAAGGCCTGCAGGTCGAGCGTGTGCGCGGGCGCGCCCGGCGCCACCTGCTGCGCGCCGCTCGGCGTCTCGCGCCAGCTCGCGGTGTGGCACAGCGAGCAGGTCGGCTCGACTGACGGGTAGCCAATCTGGCGCTTGGCGAAGCCGATCGGCACCTCCTGCCCGTCTTCGTAGATCAGACCGAACGAAGCCCAGCCCGTCTCCGGATCGGGCATCGAGTCACCGCACAGCGTCGGGATCACCTCCCACACGTAGAGCGGCACGCGCGCCTCGATCGCGAGGCCGATGGCGCCGTACTTGTACTGCATCTCCGGATCGTCGAACACCGTGTCGGGCTCGGCGCGAATCAGGTGCGCGTACACACCGTGGCCGACGAAACCGAGCGCGAAGACCACCACGGCGGCGAGCAGCGCGCCGACCGGCGTCATCAGGCCACGCAGGCAGCCGAGCCAGCTGCCGACGACCCGCGCCAGGCCACCGCCGCCGATGCGGTACTCCTCCGGCATGCCGCGCTGCAGGGCAACGCAAAGCACGATCGCGAGCACGAGATCGACGACCCAGAACTGGCCGATCGGCCCGTCCGGGCTCCAGCGGCGGGCCAGCGCGAACCAGAAGGCCGCCGAGCCGAACCACAGGGCGACGGTGGACCAGGCGTAGACGCGGTAGCGCACGGCGTACGAGGCCGCCGGCAGCATGAAGAGCGCGATCTGCACCAGCAGCAGGCCGCAGTTGCCGAGCCACAGGTAGGCCCAGACGTCGCGCACGCCGCCGAGCGACGCATTCAGCACTTGCGGCGCGTAGAGCGCCATGGCGCCGAACGCCACGCAGCCGACCGCGGCCAGCCAGCCGACGATGCCGAAGACGCGGAGCGCATGGTTCGGCTCGTCGCCGGGCTTGAAGAGTCGGCTGAAGGCGTCGCCCCAGTTGGCAAAGACACGCGCCAGGTTGGCGGGCGAGATCTTCCACTCCGGCGGCATGCCGAGCTGTAGGAGGACGAGGAAAAGGACGAAGAAGGCACCGTCGGTGATCCAGAACGTGCGGATCGGCCCGCTGAGGTCCCAGCGCGCGTTCTGCCACAGCCAGAACGACGCCGCCAGGCCGCGGCCGACCACCGACAGCCAGGCGTAGACGTGGCGGCCGAGCGGATCGATCGCCGCCGGCAGGTAGAAGAGGGTCGCGATCAACAGCAGCATGCCGGCGTAGGGCACCCAGTAGATCGCGAATTCGGTCGAGCCCGGGCCCAGAATCGCTTCGAGCGTGTCGGGCGAGAGCAGCGCCGGCAGGATGAACCCGAGATTGACCGCCACGCCGACCCAGGTCAAACGCGAGAACCAGCGCAGCCAGGCGTTCGTCGAAGAAGTACTCATCGCGTCGCCTCCAAGTGCTCGAGGATGTGCGGGTAGACGTCGTCGACCGCGTCTTTGCCGAAGATGCAGTCGATGTGCCCGTACTCAGGAATCACGTGGCGCACATAGTCGGAGGGCCCGTTGGCGCCGACCAGCCGATCGAGCGTCTTCTGAGTGCTCGTCGGCAGATAGGTCTTGTTCTCCGCGCCGTGGATGAAGCAGATCGGCAGCGCCAGGCGCTCGAGATTGGGCAGGTAGATGTCCTGCCCGGTGTGCGACATCACCTGTTTCTCCCGCACCATCAGCGCCAGGTGCTCGAAGGTGGCGACGTTCGAGACGCCAAAGAGCTCGTGCAGGTGGTCGAAGGTGCGCTGGTCGAGCTGCTCGAGCTGGTAGAGCTGGCCGTACATGAAGGTGATGCGGTGACTCACCGGGCTCTCGTTGTGCTGGCCGCGGCGCGTCGGATAGAGGCGCAGCAGCTGGTCGTAGAGCCGCTCTTTCCAGTCGGCCGTCGAGTCGACGTAGGCGGTGAGCGAGTCGACGCCGAAGAGGTCGAGCAGCGACGGCAGGTGCAGGCCCGACTTGAGCCGCACGTCGACCGGGCACAGCAGGTCGGTCGCGACCTGCGAGCAGACGATCGAGCGCACCCCCTCGAGGCCGGCGAGCATGGACATGAAGAAGGTGTTCGAGCCATAGCAGTGGACCACCGCCTGGACGGTGTCGGCACCGGTCGCCTTGCGCACGTAGTCGACCGCCGCCGGGTGGTCGATGGTCGCCACCTCGTCGCCGTTCGACTGGTGCTGGGACGCCGGCAGAGCGATCGAGATGCGGAAGTCGAAGAGCCAGCAGTCGTAGCCGTGGGCGTAGAGATACTCGAGCAGATTGGTGTCGATCAGGTCGGTCGAGAAGATGCCGCTCGACACGCCCGCGCCGTGCACCATCAAGACAGGCCCCTTGGATCCGCCCTTGTAGCGCGTCAGACGCAGCGTCACGCCGTCGGACGTGTCGAAGTGGTGCACCTCCGGCGGACCGACGCGCAGCGGCCGCTTCTTGCGCGGCGGTGCGTCGGGGTCGAAGTACTTCTCCGGCACCAGGATGCCGCCGTAGCTGTCGAAGAGCACCCCGGCGAAGTACTCGCCGAAGCGCGCCATGCCCTTCACCCGGTCCTCGAGGTCGGTGGCACCCAACACCTTCATGGTCGTCATTTGCCGGGCGAAATCGGCCGGGGCGATGTGCAGAATGCCCTTCGCGAGCACCGGTGCGCTGTCGGTCTCACCGTCGTAGACCGTGACGTAGAGCGTCGTCGTCTGCGGCCAGGCGGCGAGCACGGAGGCGGTGTGGATGCGCTTGAAGCCGTGGAAGTAGTAGCGTTTGCCGTCCTCCGCCTCGGCCACCATGCGGTAGACCATGTTCTTGGTCTCGACCTGCTCCGGGTTGTCGATGAACAGGTTGAAGGTACCGTCGCGGACGGTCAGCGGGTCGGCCGACAGAGCGCGGCACGACAGGGTGCCGAACATCGTGGCGCGATGCTCGCGCGTCTCGATCAGCTCCTCCATGTCGTCGGCCTGGATCGTGAGCGTGAACTCCATCGACGATCCGGCGTCCTTGCCCTGGTCGTAGCCGGCTTGGTAGTCGTCCTCGCCGGTCACCTCGGTCGAGACGAAGCCCTTCATCGTCTCGGTGAACTGAATGCCGAGCGGCTGCTCGGCGTCGGGCGGCGCGTCGGCGCCGACGGTGTCCATCGCGCGCCGCGGCGGCGCGTCGAAGTCGATCGTCCAGCCCTGGTCGTCGGCCATCAGCTGCATCACGCGCTCCGACAGCGCGGAGATCGTCAGCAGCGGGTTGACGCCGAGGCTGATCGGCACGATCGCGCCGTCGGCGACGTAGAGCCCATCGTGCACGTCGGTGCCGGCGGCGCTCGAGTAGACTTGTCCCTTGTGGTTGGTGACGCCGGCCGCCGCGTCGTCGGACATCACACAGCCGCCCAGCGGATGCACCGAGATCAGGCTCTTGTCGAAGAGCTCGGTCCAGATCGGGTTCTCGAGGTAGGCACCGCCGAGCGGCACGGTGGCGGCGTCGAGCGTGTCGTTGATGGTCTGGAAGATCGGCTCGCGGCCGACGCCGGGCCAGACCAGCTTCAGGCGGTCGTTGTCGAGCAGCACCGCCTCGCCGTCACTACCGTCGTGCGCCATCACCAGGAAGGTCTGCGTGTTGTGAACGGCGCCGTGGTACGGGCCGCGGACGAAGCTCTCGGCGACGCGTCCTTTCTCCCTGAGCAGGTCCCAAAGGCCGTCGTCGGTGTCGCGGGCGAGGAGATCGGCGGCGCCGGCGAAGGCGACCGGCAGGGTCGGGCCGATCGCGCCCGGGATCGAGCCTTCCTCGATGACGAAGCCCTGTCGCCAGTCGGGTGTGTCGCGATGATCGATGATCGAGGTGATGCACGGGCCGACGGGGTCCACAGAGCCGTCGGTGTGCCGGCCGAAGCCGATGCCATTGATCGGCTGGTCGTTGTTGTAGGCGAAGCCGAGGACGTCGCCGTTGCCCGAGTAGTGCTTGCCGATGCGGTCGGAGAGCGGCAGGCCGTTGCGCTTCGAGCGCAGCAGGATCTCGGTCGAGCCCAACGTGCCGGCAGAGAGCACGACGCGGTCGGCGAGCACGAAGAGCTCGGGCGCATCGAACCGCCGGCGACCGTCGCCGACGACCTCGAAGTGCACCACCCAAACGCCGTCGTCCCGGCGTTCGACCGAGCGCACCGAGCACTCGCAGAAGATCTCGGCGCCATGCCCCCAGGCGTCGGGCAGGTAGTTCATCAGCGTCGTGTTCTTCGCCCAGTGGTTGCAGCCACCGACGCAATCACCGCAATTGATGCACTGCTTCTGCCGGACCCCCGCCGGGTTGGTCGCGTCTTCGAAATGGACGTTGATCGGCGGCTTGTAGAACCAGTCGGCCATGCCGAGCGCTGCTGCAGACGTGCGGTTGGCCTCGAGCTTCGGCAGCGTCGGGAAGTCGTCGGGATACGGGTTCGAGCCGAGCATGGCCTCGGCACGCTGGTAGTACTCGTCGAGCCCGCCGCCGCCGCGTAGCTCCGTCGGCCAGCGCGCGTCGTTCCACACCGCCTCGACGGCACGGAGCGCGACGTTGGCGTTGATCAACGAGGTGCCGCCGAGTCCGCAGCCGACCAGCACATCGACGTCCTCCTGAACGCGAACGTCGAACATGCCGGTGTGCTTGCCGACATGACCATCGGGGCTGTGGATCTGCAGCTCTTCGGCAGCTTCTTCGACCGTGTCCGGGTACTCCCCGGGCCGGATCTCGCGCCCGCGCTCGAGCAGGCACACCCGCTGGCCGGCGCGCGCCAGGCGCGACGCGGCGATGCCGCCGCCGTAGCCCGAGCCGACGACCACGACGTCGTAGCGTTCGTTCATGTCTTCGATCGGCGAGGAGATTCGGGCCATGGGGAGTCCCCTTGTGGTCGGCTCAGTGATTCACGACGACACGTTCCCCGAGAACCGGTCCCCGAGCACCAGCCCTCGAGCACCGGCGGTGCACGCAGGTACGCCCTTCCGAGAGAAAACGGAAGGAAACTGATCGGGACACCCTGAAAGGAAAAGACCCGGCCAGTCTAGCAAGACAGATGCACAGCGCGCCAGTCCTTCGCGCGCCGCGAAGGCGACTCAGCGACCGCGGCGAATCGCGCGGGCCGCGATGCGGTCGACCAGGTCGGGCGCCAGCACCTTGAGCCACAGACCGAGCCGTCCGCGGCGCGACATGATCAGCTCACGGTATCGCCGCGTCGCGCCGACGAGGATCTGGCGCGCGCACTCGGCGGCGCTCATCATGGCGCCCTCGTCGGCCGGGCTCTCACCCACCGGTCGGCCGTCGACGCCGAAGCCGCGCTCGCGCGTCGGCGTGGCGACGAAGTCCGGGCAGGCGACAGTGATCGTGACGCCGCTCGGCGGCTCGTCCATTCTCAACTCGACGCGCAGGCTGTCGAAGAAGCCGACCATCGCATGTTTCGACGCCGCGTACCCCGTGCGTGTCGGCACGCCGGTCTTGCCGGTCATGCTCGAGACGGCGACCAGGCGTCCGCCACTGCGCTTCAGGTGCGGCAGGGCGTAGCGCGTGCAGTAAACCGCGCCGAGGTAGTTGACGCGCAGCAGGGTCTCGAAGAAATCGAGGGTTTCGAGCTCGTCGAAGCGGCCCCACATGGTGACGCCGGCGTTGGCGATCAGCATGTCGAGGCCGCCGAAGGCATCGACCGCTGCCTTGACCAGGCGCCGACACTGCGCTTCGTCGGTGACGTCGGTGACCACCACCAACGCCTCGGCGCCGCGCGCTCGGCACGCCGCGGCGACCTCCTCGAGCGCGTCGCGGCTGCGTGCCGCGAGCGCCAGCCGCGCCCCTTGGTCGGCGAGCTGCAGCGCCAGCTCACGGCCGATGCCGCTCGAGGCTCCGGTGAGAACGACGGCCTGGTTTTCGAAGGGTGGCACCATCGCCCGAGCGTATCCGATGCGTCGCGTCGTCGCGGCGTCGTAAGCTCGGGCGGTGAGCACCGAACCGTCCCCCGGATCGTCCACCTGGCCGGCACGCGCCACCGACCGCGCGCTGCCTTTCCCCGAACGCCACGAGATCCACGTTTGGCGCGTCGCGCTCGATCCGTCGCCGCAGCGGGTCGAGCGCCTCGGCGACCTGCTGACCGACGAAGAGCACCGGCGTGCCGCACGCTTCCACTTCCCGCGCCATCGCCGCCGCTTCATCGTCCGCCGCAGCGCCCTGCGCTCGATCCTCGGCGCCTACCTCGAGCGCGACCCGTCGACGCTCACCTTCACCGTCGGCAAACGCGGCAAGCCGCGCCTCGAGGGCGAGGACCTGCAGTTCAACCTCAGCGACTCCGCCGACCTCGCCCTGGTCGCCGTTGGCATCCGCCGCTCGAGCGACCCCGTCGACGACGAGCTCGGCGTCGACGTCGAGAAGCTGCGCACCTCGCACGACCTCGACGGCCTCGCCCACCGCTTCTTTTCATCGGCCGAGGTTGCCGCCCTCGACGCCCTGCCCACCGAGCGCCACGTCGACGGCTTCTTCCGCGCCTGGACCCGCAAGGAGGCCTACCTCAAGGCCATCGGCACCGGCCTGCACACCCCCCTCGGTTCGTTCTCCGTCAGCCTCGAACCCGACGCCCCGCCCCGCTTCCTCGACATCGACGGCTCCCCCACCGAAGCCGCCGCTTGGTCGCTCCACCACCTCGACGTCGACACCGAGCACATCGGCGCGTTGGCGGTGCGGCGCAGCGGCGACACGATCCACACGTTCGACTGGCAGCCCGCCGGCTGAATAGTCAGACGCCGCCGACCACCGTCACCGTACCGGTCGTTGGCAGTTCCTTCGCCTTCTTCTGCAGTGACAGAAGCTGGGACACCAAAGCGAGGCTTTGCATCGAGCGCCCCGCCGGGCTCTCCGGATCGCTCGCATCGAGCTCGCCATTGGAGGGAACATAGTAGGTCTGATCACCAAGCTCGATCTTGATCGAGGCATCGCCGGCAGCGGCCCTGCCTCGTTGGACCGTGAAGAGAATCTCGCCACCAGGAAGGCGGATGGCGGCCTCGTTGCGCGTGGTTCGACGCGCCAGCTCGCCGAGAAAGTAGAGAATTCCGTGTGGCGACCTGAGTACTAGGCGTCCCGCGGCTTCGTCCTTCTGAGATTCCCCAACATCCTTTGGAGATTCGCTGGCAGCATCATAGAGGCGGAATCCTTCGGTATCCCCCCCGGTCTCTTGACTACAGGTCGGCGTTGGCCACTTCGTCGGATCGGAAATCGACAGAACCAGAGTACTGCTACACAGGAGTACGTTCGTTCCATTTGTGCTGAGCGCCAGGTTGCGTTTCGAGTTCGCGGCACGCACGAGCTCATCGATCGACTTCGCTTGGAGCGCCGGGCCGAATGGACTGAACTTCTTTTCGACGCGCACCTTCTCAGGATGACGTACGAGCCAGGTCGCCAGTGCCCTGAAGGCCAGCTCTGCTTGGTCCGAAGAGTTTGCTCTCGATCCGGCGCGATCGGAGCCGGCTGGTGCGGGCCGATCCTCTTCCGAGGTCCAGAGAGAAAACTGCTCGATGCCCCAGACTGCTTTCAGGCCGGAAACCCCATTGGCAACCTTGACGAGATCCGCGACGCCCTGGAGCTCGCTCTTGTTGTCCTCTAGGGGAGGCTTGGGGAAAGTCACGCTCTCGACGAGAAGATAGAACAAGAGATCGATCGGCCACCCTTGCTCGAGGTAGTAGTTGACCGTCTCGAGGGACACCGGGGTGAGGATCCCCTTCATGAACTCCTGACTGTTCAGAGTCCCGAGGACAAACGTCGGATTGCTCCTGAAGCTCAGGTCGGGAGCCAGCGCATAGACGTCGGTCGCGTCGCCTCCGAATTTTGCATCGGGCTTGGTGCCAAAGGTCGAGGTCAGGCTCCCGCGCACCTCGCTGATCGAGGTGAAGTGCATCGGAAGCCGGTCTTTCGCGCGCACGACGTTGAGCAGAAGCTGCTGGTCGTGCGCCTCACCGACTGCCTGGTTGTAGCGGATCGAGTGTTCTGCGACTGTGCGCGAGAACGAGCAGCCGGAGAGCATGATCATGATGCCGAGCATGAAGGCAGAGAATCGTAGAGTCATGATGTGTCCTCCTTGGTGATCGACGACTCACTTGAGGGACGGACACACCCTTGATCTTTTGATCGGACGATTGATCACGGCCACGGAGAGGAGCTGGTCGACGCGCCCGGCACGGTGCAAGGGCACGGAAGTCGCGAGAATCGCTGGCGGGCGGAAAGACCCGGAACGGAGGCCGCCGCGAGGCGGTCCGCGCCCGCTCAGGCGGCGTCGGCCTGCTCGCGCAGCGGCGTCGCGTCGACGGCGCAGTGGTAGTGGCTCTTGCCCTTTTGATCGCAGGCCGGCTCGACGGTGCCGAGGGGCGCCGACGAGATGGTGAGCCAGGCGAGGAGGCCGCCCGCCGCGGCGACGACCGCGAGGACGAGCATGGCGCGCGGGAAGCCGGCGGCCATCGCCGCGGCGTCGACCAGGTCGCCGCCCTCGAGGCCGGCGATCCACGGCACCGTCGCGACGGCGATCAGCTGGGCGGTGCGCGATAAAGCGTTGTTGATGCCCGAGGCGACCCCCTCGCGTCCCTCCTCGGCCGCCGCCAGCACCGCCGAGGTCACCGGCGCCACCATCGCCGACAGGCCGAGGCCGAAGACGACGATCGCCGGCAGCACGTCGGCGAGGTAGGTGCTGCCGGCGTCGAGGCGTGTCATCAGCGCCAGGCCGGCGGCGATCAGGACGGCGCCGATGGTGAGGGGGGTGCGGGCGCCGCGACGCTGAGCGAAGTCGCCGGCCTTCGACGACAACCCGAGCATCAGCACCGTGATCGGCAGTAGCGATGCCCCGGCGGCGACAGCCGAGAATCCGAGCGTCGTCTGCAGGAAGACGACGAGGAAGAAGAAGACGCCGCCGAGGGCCGAGTAGACGACGAAGGTGACCGCGTTGGCGGCGCCGAACTGCGGCCGCGCGAACATGCGCAGCGGCATCATCGGCTCCCGGCCGCGCCACTGCGTGCCGAGGAAGAGCGCGAACGCCACCAGCCCGAGGAGGCCACCGAGGACGATCGACGGCTCGCCGAGGCCGCGACGTGGCGCCTGAATCAGCGTCCAGGTCAGTGCGCCGAGAGCGAGAAAGGCGGAGAGCGCGCCGCGGACGTCGAGTCGCGAGGAGGTGGCGGCCCGCGTCTCGGGAATCCAGCGCACGGCGATCCACAGCGCCGCCGCGGCGAAGGGCAGGTTGAGGAAGAAGGCCCAGCGCCAGGAGACGAGGTCGACCAGCATGCCGCCGACCAGCGGACCGACCGCGCCGGCGACACCGGTCAAGGCCGACCAGGCGCCGATCGCGCGTCCGCGATCCTCGCGCTCGAGCACCGCCTCGAGGATCGCCAGGCTCTCGGGCATCAAGAGCGCGGCGGCGACTCCCTGCAGCACGCGCAGGCCGATCAGCCACTCGATCGACGGCGCCAGGCCGCAGCCGGCGGAGGTGATGGCGAACGCGGCGGTGCCGACGACGAAGAGCTTGCGGCGACCGAATCGATCACCGAGCGCGCCGCCGACCAGAATCAGCGACGCCAGCGACAGCAGATAGCCGTTGAGCACCCACTGGAGGTCGGACGTGCCGGCGTCGAAGGCCTCGCCGATCGCCGGCAGCGCGACGTTCACCACCGTGCCGGTGAGCATTGCCACGGCCGAGCCGAGAACAGCGCCGGCGAGCACCCAGCGTCCAGCGCGCGAGTCGAGCGGAATCCGCTGCGCGCTGCCGTCGCTCGGGTCTCGGTTCATCCGTCGGCTCCGGCACGGGCGCCGCGGGCGACGCTCGATGAACGGTCAGCGGTGGATCAAAGCAGTTGCTGAAGCGGCTTGTAGGGCCGGTCCTGCGACTCGGCGACAGCGCGGTACGTGAGATGGCCGCCGTAGGTGTTGACGCCCGCTGCCAGGTGCGGATCGTCGTTCACGGCCTTCTTGACGCCCTTGTTGGCGAGCGCCAGGGCGAAGCGCTGCGTCGAGTTGGTGAGCGCCAGGGTCGAAGTACGCGGCACCGCGCCCGGCATGTTGGCGACGCAGTAGTGGACGATGCCTTCGACCTCGAAAATCGGCTCGGCGTGGGTGGTCGGCCGGGTCGTTTCGAAGCAGCCACCCTGGTCGACCGCGACGTCGACCAGCACCGACCCCTTCTTCATCAACGTCAGCATGTCGCGCGTCAGGACCTTGGGCGCCGACGCACCCGGGATCAGCACCGCGCCGATCACCAGATCCGCTCGCGGCAGCAGCTCTTCCAGGTTGTGCTGGCTGCTGTAGAGAGTCGTCACCGTGCCGCCGAAGAGATCGTCGATCTCCCGCATGCGGTCCGGGTTGGTCTCGAGCACAGTGACCTGCGCCCGCATACCGTGGGCGATCTTGAGCGCGTTGAGGCCGACGATGCCGCCGCCGATGATCACCACCTCGCCCGAGGGCACGCCCGGAACGCCCGACACCAGCACCCCGCAGCCACCGTGGACCTTCTGCAGGTGAGTGGCTCCCACCAGTACGGACATGCGTCCCGCGACCTCTGACATCGGCGTCAGAAGAGGTAGCTGGCCTCGGGGGTCGGTCACCGTCTCGTAGGCGACGCCGGTGACCTCACGCTCGAGCAGCTGACTGGTGAGCTCGGGTAGCGGCGCCAAGTGCAGGTAGGTGAAGAGGATCTGGCCGGAACGCATGCGCTCGAACTCGACCGCGATCGGCTCTTTGACTTTGATGATCATCTCGGCGCGGCCCCACACCTCGTCCGCGCTCGGCAGCACGGTCGTCCCCGCCTCGAGATACTCTGCGTCCTCGAACCCACTACCGACCCCGGCGCCGGCCTCGATGAACACTTCGTGTCCGGCGTCCGAGAGCATTCGGCAACCGCCCGGAGTCATACCGACCCGGTACTCCTGGTCCTTGACTTCTGCAGGGATTCCGATCTTCATCGGCGACCTCCACGGGATCCGCCGCCTTGGGCACGCCGATCCTTCGAATTGCTCCCGCCCCCGCTGCGCTCGGTCTTCGCGGCGCCGGCACCGGTACCAGCCGCGGCGGCGCCGCCACCCTTGGTAGCGCCACCGCCCTGCGCCTTCGCGGGTGCGCCTCCGGCCGGCTTCGCGGCGGCGCTCTTCTTCGGGCTTTCCGCCTTCGGGCTTTCTTTGACTTCGCCCATCTCGACCTTGCCCTTGAAAAAAGCACCCTCGGCAATGACCACCCGCGGCGACACCACATCGCCCTGCAGGCGGCCCGAGGCCAAGACCTCGACGCGCTCACGCCCGCGCACGTTGCCCTCGACGGCCCCGGCCACCTGCACGGTGCGGGCGAGGATGCTGCCGATCACCTTGCCCTGGCCGCCCACCACGACCCCGCTGTCGAGGCGGATGTCGCCATCGACCGTGCCGTCGATCACCAACGGCGCGTCGCCTGTGATGGTCCCGACCACCTTCGATCCCGAAGCGACCTGGGTGTCGCCGCCGGAAGGCGCCGCGGCCTGGCGCGGCTCGGGAGCTCGTGGCTGCTGGCGGGGAGTGGGCTGCGGGGTCGGCGGCGACGGATCATTGCCGCGGCTGAAGAAACCGGCCATGGAATCACCTCGGGGCGATCACGGCCCGGGCGCCGGGCCGCGGTCTGGACTAGACGTGAGAGGATTTGGAGCGGGCAACGGGACTCGAACCCGCGACATCAAGCTTGGGAAGCTTGCACTCTACCAGCTGAGTTATGCCCGCTCGAACTCGGCTCCGGTGCCTGGAGAAGGTAACGCTTCGTGGCGAGTCGGTCAAGACACGGACGCGAATCGGGGGATCTGTCACCCGAGGACCGCGAAAGGCTCCGGTGCGCTTGAATCTCTGCACCATGCGGCTATACTGAGAGTCGCTATGGCTCGATCTGAAGACTCGTCCACCAAAGACTCCTCGTCCGACGCCCCGCGCGGCGCCATCGACGCGCACGACGACCCGGCGTCGTCCGAGGCTCCGTCTTCCGAGACACCGTCCTCGGAGACTCCGTCCTCCGAGACGTCGGCGAACGCCGCACGGCGGCGAGACGCTGGGCGTGCGCTCGGCCCCGCGCCGGAGCGCAAACAGCTCGGCAGCGGTGGCGGCCGCGCCCTCCCCGATCGGCTGGGCGCCGGAGACCGAGCCCAGCCCGACAGCCCGCTGCCCTTCCTCGAGGGGCGCGAGCTCAGCGCCGACGCGCTGCGCGAGTTACTCGCGAAGGGCAGCCGCGACGACCGCCTGTGGGCCGTCTCGCAACTGCTGCGCCATGCGCCCTGGAGCGAGATCTGGCGCTATGTCGATCGCGCACAGGTCGCGTCGCTGTGGGACGACCTCGATTTGCCGCAGTCGCTGCGTGCAGCCTGGGGTCGCCAGCTCGACCTCAGCTGAGGCCGGTTCGGAGCGCCCGACACTCGAGCCGGACCTCCGAAGAGCCGGGCCTCCGACGACCCGGTCTCTCGAAATCATCTCTGGCCGCGTCAGTTGTCGGAGCCCATCACCAGGTCGCCGAGACCGCCGAGCACCGATCCTTCGCCACGGTTCTTGCCGCCCGCCTGCGGCGCCGCGGCGAACACCTTGCCGGCCAAACGGCTGAACGGCAGCGACTGGATCCAGACGTCGCCCGGACCGGTCATCACGGCGTAGAACAGGCCTTCGCCACCGAAGAACATCGACTTCACGCCCTTGATGCGCTGGATGTCGTAGTCGACGCTCTGCTCGAAGGCGACCAGGCAGCCGGTGTCGAGTCGCATCTGCTCACCGGCAGCGAGCGTCTTCTTCACCACCGTGCCGCCGGCGTGAAGAAAGGTGAGACCATCGCCCTCGAGCGACTGCAGAATGAAGCCTTCGCCGCCGAAGAATCCGGCGCCGAGCTTGCGCTGCAGCGCGATGCCGAGCGACACGCCCTGCGCCGCACACAGAAAAGCGTCCTTCTGGCACAGGATCTTGCGGCCGTGCTCGCGCAGGTCGACCGGAATGATGCGACCGGGGTAGGGCGCCGCGAACGCGACGACGCGGCGGCGCGCGCCCTTGTTGCCGAACACGGTCATGAACAGCGACTCGCCGGTGATCGCGCGCTTCGCCGCCGATCCGAGCATGCCGAGCAGGCCACCGCCGGCATTCTTCTTCGAGCCGTCGCCGAAGATGGTCTCCATCTCGATGTCGGGCTCCATGAACATGAAGGCCCCCGCCTCGGCGACGACAGCTTCTTGCGGATCGAGAGTGATCTCGACGAACTGCATCTCTTCGCCGATGACCTCGAAGTCGATCTCGTGCGCTTCCTGCCCCATCGGCGCCACCGGAGCAGCCGGAGCCATCGGCGCCACCGGCGCGGGCGCGGCGGCGAAGGCGCCCTGGAACTCGGGGCGACCAGCGGCCGGCTCCCAGTTGGCCATCCCCTGGGTGAACACATAGGTGTCGCGGCCGAGCTCACCGCTGCTGAAGCGCGGCGTCAGCTCGGCGAGGGAGAAGGGCCCCTGCTGCTGTCCACCGACGGCGAGATACCAAACCTTGTCGCTCATCTGCTCTCCTTGCATTCGACTCGAGCCGTCCAATGATGCGAAGCCGTCGCGAGGTCGGGCGCGGGGTTGAGGCGCACGCCGGAGTGTGGTCTCCTCGGCCTCGGACGACGATCGTGCGGTGTCCGGCGGCAGCATATCGAGCGGTCGGTCGGCGAACAACCGCCGTCCCGCTCGACGAAACGACCCCGCAGCACCCCGAGTTGAGCCCATGAGCACCTCTGATTTCCCGCGTCTGACGCCGCCGCCCGTCTTCTCCCGCGCCCTCGAGCTGCTCGAAGCGATGGTCTCGATCTCATCGCCGAGCGGTGACCGGTCCGGCCTGGAGGCGGTGACCCGGCTCTACGGCGACCGCCTCGCGGAGCTCGGCCTGGCGGTGACGATCGAGCCCGAGGGCGACGACGCTCTGCCGGTGCTCGACGCGCGGTCACCCGCCGCCGGCGAGTCGGGCTACCTGCTCGCTGTCGGCCACATCGACACGGTGCTGCCCGCCGGACCGGTCAAACGCACCGGCCGGCGCTTGGTCGCCACGGGCTCGGTCGACATGAAGGCGGGTCTGGTTGCCCTGGCCGGCGCGCTCGACCTGCTGCGCAGCGCGGGTCGACGCGGCGGCGAGGATTTGCGCGTCGCCGTCGTGCCCGACGAAGAGATCGCCGGCCCGCTGTCGCACCAGGTTGTGCGCGCGCTCGGCCCGGGAGCGCGCGGCCTCTGGTCGCTCGAGCCCGGCCGCACGATCTCCGAAGCCGCTGGCGACGGCGCCCCCGACGACGCACCCTCCGAACGCGAGGACGGCGAGACGCTGGTCATCGGCCGTCGCGGCATGCTCTGGTGGGGGCTCGACATCCACGGCCGCTCCGCCCATGCCGGCACCAGTTTCTGGCAGGGTCGCTCCGCCGCCGGCGCCGCCGCCGCCTGGTGGCTCGGCGCCGAGGCGCTGATCGGCCACGGCGACGGCCCGACCCTCAACGCTGGGCGCATGGTGGTCGGCGAGCACGGATTCGTGGACGATCTCGCCGGCTCGGCCGACCTGCTCTTCTCGCAGCGCCAGCTCAACGTCGTGCCCGACCGCGCCCGCCTCGAGGGCGAGGCCCGCTTCCTGCGTGCCGGCGAGGCCGACGCACTACGCGACGCGCTCGAGACGCTGACCCACGAGATCGCCGACCAGCGCGGCGTGCGCATGGAGCTCGATGTCGGCGGCCTGGTGCCACCGCTCGATCCAGCCGGCCCGAGCCACACGTGGGCCGAGCGCGCCGCGGCCCACGCTGCGCGCCGCGGCTGGCGCCTGGTCGCCGAGGAAGACCGCCGCGGCATCTCCTTCCCCAACTTCCTCAAGGACCCGAGCACAGTCCCGATCCTCGATGGTCTCGGTCCGGTCGGCGGCGGCATGCACACCCGCGCCGAATGGGTCGACCTCCCCTCGCTCGACCGCCGCATCGCCCTTCTCGCCGATCTGCTCGAAGAGGATGCCGGCTGAGGCTCGAGTCGGTCCACCCGGACTCAGCTCGAACGGAAGCCTTTGGCGACCGAGGTCGCGATGTTCGGGCTCTCGGGATTCACCGCCAGTCGACGCTCGCGCGGAATCACGATGAGATCCATGTCCTCCATCGGAATCGCGCCGAGCAGGGTCTGATCTCCCATGACAAGGGCTCCCATGAAGCCGATGCGATTGGCGAAGCGGACCTCGATCGGGCCAACGTAAGGCACCAAGGAGCGCGTGCCATCGGCCAAGGTGACCTCTTTCTCCGAGATCGCCTCGAGGCCCAGCTGGATTCGCACATGATCGGGGATGCAGAGATGGACGGCGCCTGTATCTGCGAGCGCGTCGATCTCAAGCGGCTCGAGCGACGTCTCACGCGGGTTGCGCAGCTGAATCGAGGCGTTCACCAATCCCATCTCCGCATTCTACTCGAGCGGTCAGAGCCCGAGCACGTCGACCCCCTGTTCGAAGACGATGTCGATCGGGATTCCGGCATCGGCGAGGCGGTCGAGGTCGGCCTGGAGCTCGTCGTCCATCACGCCGTAGCGCTCGACGAACGCGGCGACCGCGTCGGAGTCGCCCTGGCCCTGGAGGGTGAGGATCTCCTCGGAGAGCGCGTCGACCGCGGCGCGCATGCGCTCCGGGTCGACCCTGTAGGTGCCGGTCTCGGCGTCGCGCGCGAACGCGCCCTGCTCCTCGAAGTAGTTGAAGCGCACGAGATTCGCGACGCCGTGTGCGCTGGCGGTGCCGAAGCGGATCGAGCGGAAGATACCGGCGAGGAACGTCCCGTAGTGATCGTCGAGATCGACGTCGAGCTCGCCGCGCTCACGCAGCGCGGTGACCATGTAGAGGCCGAGCACATCGGCCTTGCCTTCCTCGAGCGCCGACGCGTGCTTGCCCAGCGCTTCGCGCACGGTGCCCTTGCCGGTGATCGTGTTCTTGATGCCGAGGCCGTGAGCGACCTCGTGGAACATGGTGTTGGAGAAAAAGGCGTCGAACGTCACGTGTGCGCGCTGGTCCTCAGCCACCAGCAGGCCGCTGATCGGCACCATGATCTTCTCGAACTTGGCCCGCATCGCGTTCTTGAGCTGGACACGCCGCGTGCCCTTCTCGAGCTGCACCCGCTCGTCGTTCGGGAGGTTGATCGCGATCGTCTTCGAACCGGCGTTGCAGTCGCCGGCGTAGTAGATCGCATCGTAGGCGCCGAGGTCCGAGTCGCTGCCCGGCTCTTCGGCCTTGTACGGTTCCGGCACCGGCAGGCCCCGCTGCAGCTCGGGCAGGAGCGCGGCGTAGCGCTGCAGGCGCTCACTCCACGCGCGATCCTTGACCAGCACGTAGGCCTCGTGCGCCGCCTTGGCGCCAAGCAGCTTGTCCTCGTAGGTCTCGATCGGGCCGATGACGACGTCGAGACCGTTGTCCTTCATGCTCATCCAGGCGATGTCACTGTCGAAGTACTCGTTCGACAGCAGCGCGTCGGCGCGCGCCTCGAGGTAGACACGCAGGTCGTCGCTCTCGGCCAAGGCCGCGGCCTGGCGCAAACGATCGGCGGTGCGCTGATGCTGCTCGGCGAAGGCCTCGCTGTAGGGCGTGGCGACGAGCGAACCGTCCTCGGCGCGCGTCACGAGCGTGTAGAGGCTCTTGAGCTCCGGCGTCTCGGCCGCGGCGGCATCGATCTCCTCGCGCGTGATGTCCTGCGGGTAGAAGTTGGCCCCCGCCGGCTTGGCGCCGACCCCTTCGACGAACGGCGCATTGCCGTCGAGGCGATCCCAGGGTCCGTAGTTGATCTCGGCGTAGCGCCTCAGGTCGTCGCCGGCGAGCGACTCGAGCAGCTGCTCGCGATCGCCGTAGGCCTGGATCCAGAAGACCTCGTCCATCGCTTCCGCCGCCTCGATGAGCAGCGGAATCATCTGTTTCTCGGCGTCACTCAACGCCGAGACGTCGGTGGTGAGGCGAAACGTCTCGTACTGCGCCACCTTGTCGGCGATCTCGACGCCCGGAGCCGGGCCCAGGCCGTCAGTGGCGGACGCTGCGGATTCGGTCGACATTGACGCTCCTTCGCGCTCGCCGTCACTCTCGCCCGAGGGCGCGCAGGCGGTGGTGGCGAGCAGCAGCGCACCGCAGAGAGTCGCGAAAAGCAGTCTTGGACAGCCGGGACTCGAAACCGAGAGACAGGTGTGCATGACGATCCTTTCAGCAGCCGGGGAAATCAAGGGACCAGATCGACGAGGCGAGATCTTAGCAAGCGGCGCGCGGCCAGGGCTCACCATCCGGCGCCGAAGGCGAGCACCAGCGCGACCGCGGCGAAGCCGGCACCGAGCCCCAGGCGACGGCGCGTCGCCGGATCGTGGCGCGCCGCCCAGGCATGCCAGGGCGACACCTCGAGAGCCTGCGCGGCCCAAATCATGAGCACCGGAAGCAGCGGCACGCGGTACCGCGTCTTCACGTGCAGGCCGAAGAAGAGCAGCAGGTTGTACACCAAGAACGCGACTAAGACCCAGCGCCAGACGACGCGCGGATCGGTCGTCGGGTGGACGCGCAGGCGCTGGCCGGCGAGGCCCCAGGCCGCGGCGACGAGCAGCAGGGCGTAGAGGCCCCAACAGGCCAGGCGCACCGCGGTGGCGAGCGGCCCGGGCGCAGTCAGGTAGCCCGCCCCGGCGTCGGCGAGCAGGCCGCTGGGCAACTGGTCGGTCAAGTACGACTCGCGGTGGAAGAGCCGAAAGTACTGCGTCGACAGCTGGCGCCAGGCGACGGCGACCCATCCCTCGCGCTCGAGCAGGGCGGCGACCTCGGAACGCGCGAAGTCGCGCCGGACCCGGGGGTCCGGGCTCACGGCGCGATAGGCCTCGAGTGAGTCCCACGCGCGGTCGTCGAGATGGTTGCGCCGCGTGTCGTCCTGCAGTCCGACCCAGAGATTGAACGAGCTGCTGTCGGCGATCGTCCACAACCCGGTGGCGCGATGGTTCGCGACCAGGGTCGGCGCGACCGTGGCGCCGAGAGCCACCGCGACTACGAGCGGCGCGACGGCGGCACGCAGACCGCGCCGCACAGCCGACGAAGCCTCCGAATCGGCGTCTTCCAAAGAGCCGCCGGCGTAGAAGCCTTCCAACCAAACCGCCAGCAGCAACACCGGCACGAAGCCGGTGAGCAGGCTCTTGGTGAGCAGGGCCAGGCCGAGCAGCACGCCGGCGAGCAGGCACAAGACGCCGCGGCGCAGGATCTTCGTGGGAGTCGGCCAGTCAGGCGACCTCCCGGCCTCCGCCAGCGCCACCAGCGCGGCGAAGAAAAGAGCCAGGTGCACGACCTCGGGCCACAAATAGTGTGCGAACGCGGCGAGCGGCGGAAAGGCGACGACGCCGACCGCGACCCCGAGCGCACCGCGCGCGCCGACACCGAGGTGCCAGGCGAACCGCCCGGCACAGACCGCCGCGACACCGAGCAGCGCCATCTGCACCAGCTCGACCTCGGCCATGTGCCAGATGTCGGCCGGCCGACGGCGAGCCGCCCAGGCCTCGAGCGCCGCCAGCAGGCGCGGATAGAGCGGAGGCCAGAGCAGCTCGGGCGGCGCCGGGTCTCCGACCAACAGGCGCCGCGCCGCTTCGAGATACGTGATCTCGTCGCCGGCCAGCTGCCGGATCTCGGGGCGGCGGGCGAGCAGGTAGAGCCCGGCGTGGACGAACGCCGCGACCGCGGCACCGACGGCCCCAAGCGCGACGAGCCGGCGGGCCGGAGGGGGTGGCGGCGAGCTCACGCGCCGGCTGCCGGCGCCTCGCCCTGCGCCGCCTCTTCCTTCTGGACCAGCGGCTCGAAGCGCTGGCGCTCCTGCGCCTTGGCCATCGCCGCGCGGGCCGTGATCTTGCCCTTCTCCACTTGCTCGGCGAGCGAATCGTCCATCATGCACATGCCGAGCTTGCGACCGCCTTGAATGATCGAGCGCAACATCGGCGTGTTGCCTTCCCGGATCACGTTCGGCAGGCCACCCGTGCGCAGCAGCACTTCGTGCACGGCGACGCGGCCGGCGCCGTCCTTGGTCGCCAGGAGAAGCTGCGAGACGATGGCGGCGATCGATTCGGCGAGCGTCGTGCGCACCTGATTCTGCTCGGCCGCCGGGAAGGCGTCGATCAAGCGGTCGATGGTCTTGGCGGCGCTGTTGGTGTGCAGCGTGCCGAAGACCAGCGCGCCCATCTCGGCGGCGGTGATGGCGAGCGAGATCGTGATCAGGTCGCGCATCTCGCCGACCAGAATGACGTCGGCGTCCTGGCGCACGGCGACCTTGAGCGCGTCGGCGAAGCTCTGCGTGTCGGCGCCGACCTCGCGCTGCGAGAAGACCGAGCGGCGATTCGGATGCACGAACTCGACCGGGTCCTCGATGGTGACGATGTGCTTCTCGTAGGTCGAGTTGATGCGGTCGATGATCGCCGCCAGCGTCGTCGACTTGCCCGAGCCGGTCGGCCCGGTGATCAGCACCAGACCCTGCTGCAGGTCGGCGAGCGCGGCGATCGCCTCCGGCATGCCCAGCTGCTCGCAGGTGAGGATCTTCTCCGGGATGATGCGAAAAACCGCCGCGGCGCCGTTCTCCTGGCGCAGGAAGTTGGCGCGGAAGCGCGCGACGCCTTCGAGCCCGTAGGCGAAGTCGAGGTCACCACAGCCCTGGTACTCGCTCCACTGCGTCGCGTCGACGATCTCTTCAAGCAGCGCTTCGAGCTCCTCGTGCGACAGCGCCGACCAGCCGGCGACGTCCTCGAGCGAGCCGTGGATGCGGATGCGCGGCACCAAGCCGGCCGCCAGGTGCAGGTCGGAGCCTTTGTGGTCCTTGAGGTAGCGGAAGAGTTCGTCGATGCGGGCCACGGCGTCCTCGCCGGTCGGTCAGCGGTCTCGGTCGAAAGCTATTCGAAGCGCTTCTTGTCCTCGGCGTGGCGCAGCGCCTCGGCCTTGTCGATCACGCGCTGGGTGACCAACTCCTGCAGCGACGCGTCGAGCAGCTGCATGCCCTGGCCGGCTCCGGTCTGCATCAGCGAGTGGATCTGGAAGGTCTTGTTCTCGCGGATCAGATTGCCGACGGCGCGGTTGTTGACCAGCACTTCGAGCGCCGGCACCCGGCCGTTGCCGTCGGCACGAGCCACCAGGCGTTGCGAAACGACGGCGCGAACCGACTCCGAGACCATGGTGCGGATCTGGTTCTGCTGGTCGGGCGGAAACACGCCGAGAAGTCGATTGATCGTCCGGATGGCGTTCGACGTGTGCAGTGTGCCGAGCACCAGGTGACCGGTCTCGGCCGCGGTGAGCGCCAGCGAGATCGTCTCGAGGTCTCGCAGCTCACCGATCGCGATGACGTCGGGATCTTCGCGCAGCGCGGCGCGCAGAGCGCGTGCGAACGACTCGGTGTGTGGCCCGACCTGGCGCTGGTTGACCACGCACTGCGCCGACGGATGCGCATACTCGATCGGATCCTCGACCGTGATGATGTGGTCGGGCCGCTCTTCGTTGATCTTGCGCACCATCGCCGCCATCGTCGACGATTTGCCGCAGCCGGCCGGGCCGGTGAAGAGCACGATGCCCTGGTGGTACTTGACGACACGATCGAGATCCTCGGGCAGGCCGAGCTGAGCCAGATCGGGCACGTCGAACGGGATGATGCGGAACACCGCGTCGACCCCGCGCTGCTGGTGGTAGGCGTTGGCGCGAAATCGGGCGACGCCGGGAATCTGGTACGAGAAGTCGAGCTGGCGCTTCTCGTCGAGCAGCGTGCGCAGGGTCTCGTCGAGCAACTCGTGGATGAGCTCTTCGGCGCGCGACGGCTCGATCGCCGGGCCAGCATCCTGCAGCCTGCCGAGGAGTCGCAGGCGCAGCGGCGCATGGCTGTGCAGGTGGAGGTCGCTGGCGCCAAGGGAGTGCGCGCGCTGGAGCAGCTCACGCAGAGTCGACGAGGCGGTGTAGCCGAGCGGACCGTCGCCGGCGGCGGCTGGCGGGGCGGAGGACGTGGGGGCCGCCACCGTGGGTGCGGGCGCCGGCGCGACAGCCGGTGCGGGTGCCGGCATCGAGGGCGGCTGAGTCGCCGCGGGTGGAGATGGTGGCGCCGGCGATGCGACCGGTGGCGCAGGCACGGCCGGCGCGGGGGACGGCGGTGGTGCCGGCGCGGCCGGAGATACGCCCTGCTTCTCGAGATACTGTGCGCGGGCGCGCTCGAGCTTCTGCAGAACCTCGGGCGCGACCTGGCCGGTCTCGACCAGGTACGCGCCAAAGTCAGGCTGGCCGGTCTGCCGCCACGCCTGCAGGGCTTGGGTCACGGCGTCCTTCGTCAGCACCTTGTAGTGGGCGACGAGACGGCCGAGGAGGAGATTCAGATCGTGCGCGGAGCTCATGTGGGATCGTCTGGACCCGGCGAGCGTACCACGGCGCGCGCGGCGAGACGCGACCGGTCGAGCGGCGCACCGAAGAAGGTCGACTGGTCGAATCGAGCGCCGGCAACGGCGCTGCGCCAACGCCACACCCAGCCGTCGCCGACGCGGCGCGCCTGAAGATCGACCTCGACCGAGTCGCCGGCCGCCAGACGGTGCGGTGACGGCCACGGCAGGAAGGCCTGGCCGTAGACCTCGGCCCGGCCGGCGGCGACGCCGCCGGGGCCGCTCGACAGGCAGACCGCCTCGCCTTCGGCAGTGCCGGTGAGCAGATCCGAGTCGAACCAGACCGCCAGCCCGTGCACCGTCGCGTCGGCTCCGAGGGTCCAGGCCGCAGACCTGCGCAGCACGGTCGGCGGCGCCTCGGCGTCGAGCGACCCGTAGTCGATCGACGCCCAGGTGACGGCCGGCGCAACGGGGGCCGACTCCGGCAGGGTGACGCGCCCGATCGACTGGACGGCCCGGGCACGCGCCGCGTCGAGCGCCAGGCCGGCCGCCACCAGATGCGGCGCCGTCCACGCCTCGACCAGGTCGCGATAGGCGTCCGGCGCCGTCACCGGCGCGACCCGCAAGTGGTCACACGCCGCGATCACGACACCGCCCGGACGTAGCCAGCGGCGCGCGCGGGCGACGATCTCGAAGTGATCGTCGTGTACGGGAAGCACGCCGCGTAGGTCGCCGACCAGCACGTCGACCGCGCCCACGAGGTCGCCGGCGCGGGCCGTGTCGCGGTCGAGCGTCGCGCCGGTCGTAGCGTGGATCTCGACGCGTTCCGCGACGTCGTGTGCATGCGCCAGCTCGGTGCCGAGCTCGACGATCGGATCTGGGTCGACGGCGAGCACACGCGAGGCGCCGAGACGTGCCGCCAGAAGTGCGAAGACCCCCGGGCCCGCCCCCAAGTCGACCACTACGTCGCCCGGCCGCACGCAGCGTTCGAGAGCGCGTCGATAGGCGTCGAAACGCACTCGATCGGCGAGCATTCGTCCATAGGCGCTCAGGCTGTACACGACGCCCTCGACGACAGCCCCAGGCGCTCGAGATCGGCCCGAATCGCCGCCGGCAGCGCCCGCGGCCGGCCGCGCGGCCGCAGCAGCCGACGCACCGGCACGGTGGACACCAAGCGGCTCAGCAGGTCGAGCTCATGGCGCCGCGACGCGGCGTCGACCAGTGGTCCGCCGTGGGTCGCCGCCGCGAGCGCGACCAGCGCGCGATGGCCTCGCAGCGGCTCGATGGCCGCGTCCGACGCCTCGCCCTCGAGTAGATACACCACGTCAACCGGGCGCGCCGCGTCAGCGTCCCCGTCGCCACCGCGCGCGGGGGCGGCGTCGAGCGCATGCTTCTCCCAGTCGGCCACCAGCCGTGGCAAGCCGTGATCGGCACCGAAAAGCAGGCGCGCCGCATCCGGCCACAGGCGAAGGCGCGAGGCGCCTGGCCGCACCCGCACGGCGCCGGTGGGTGTCTCCTCGAGCACCGCGACATCGTCGCCCACGACCTCGGCCCCGGCGGCGACACACGACGCCGCGGCGGTCGACTTGCCGGCCCCGGCGGTGCCGGCAAAGAGCACGAGCCGGCCACCGAGCGAGACTCCGCTGGCGTGTAGGGGCACCAGGCCGCGTCGCCTCAGGGTGACGGCGAGCGGCGGACCGAGCAGGTAGATGAGCAGACTGTCGCGCGCGGCGCCTGTCGCCCAGGCGCGATGCGCCGCGGCGTCGAGCCACAGGCGGCAGCCGTCGCGGTAGCGAAAACGCCAGGCCGCGTCGCCGCCGTGTCCGCCACGGCGGCGGTCGACCCGCAGCAGCGGCATCCCGTCATCGCCGCGCAGCGTACTGCGCCGCGTCGGTCGCCACGGACCGACCCGAAGCGCCGACGGCGGCGGCTCGAACCGGAGCCACCAGTCGACCGGAGCGAGATCACTGCGCCGGCGGAGCCCCGACAGCGGTGCGGCGGCACCGACGACCAGGCCGCACAGGTCGTGACGCACGAGGTGGCGCCGTCCGCGACCCCTCGCGGCGTCAGAAGCCGCCGGTCTTGAGCAGGCCACCGCCCTTGCCGTCCGTCACACCCTTGAAGCTGTTGAAGGCGCGTGTCACTTCGCGCAGGTCGCCGTAGGCGGTGAGCGACGGCCGTCGGTACGGTCGTCGCGTCGAGGTCTCGAGCGATCGAGGGGCTAAAGAATGCGGCGTCATCAGATCGTATCTCCCTCATCTAAGACTACCATAAGTCTCGATAACCAAAAGCAAAACGCCGCTGCGTGTCGATGGGGGGAGGCCTCTGGCGTCGCGCTCTGCAGGCAGGCGGCAAGGCGTTCGATATCAACAAAGTCTCTCACAATCGGAGCCTTCAGGGCCCACCCGCGGAGCGCCCGTTCGAGCGGCTCGGGCGTCCCGTGCGCCGGTTCGCCGACCAGCGGCGTCTTCGGCCGGCGACGGATCGCCTCGGGAAGGCGCCCTCGGAGCGCGGTGCGCAGCATGCTCTTGTCGAGGCACTGCGGCAGGCTCGCCGCGGCGAGCGCCGCGGCCACCACGCGGCGATCGAAGAACGGATGGCGGCGCGGCGGCGCTCCAACCTGCTGCTCGAGAACCGCCCAGCGCTCGAAGACCACGGCCCATCCGCCATCGGTGAGCTCGCGCCAGGCCTCGGAGCGGTCGACCGATGCCGCGGGTCGTGGGCCGTAGCGGTGGCGCCAGCGCTCGAGCGCGTCGACGCGGCGCGCGAAGCCGGCCTCGAGCCACGGTGGATAGCCGTCGCGCCAAGACGTTCGACGCACCAAGGCACTGTGCAGGCCGAGGGGAGGACGCAGGCCGCGGCGCAACGATCCGGCGAGCGCGCGCACCGTACCGACGACATCGCCGGCCGCCAGCTTGCTACGTAGCGCGTCGCGATCGGGACGCAGGACCACGTCGCCCCCGAAGCCGGTGAGCACGACCTCGGTGCCCATCGCGCGGAGGCGACGCGCCAGCGCACGATCGATCGACGCGGTGAGCGGAAAGGACGGCACCCGCGAGACCCGCCAAGCGTCCAAGTCGTCGCCGGGTTCGTCACCTGGGTCGAAGTACCGGAAGTCGTCCAGCGCATGGCGGCGCAGCGGCAGGCCGAGGGCGGCGGCAGTGCGCGCCGCCGCCGGTGCCTCGGGGTCGCGCAGCAGGCGCCGATAGGTCAGGACATGGCCCTGCAGCCGCGTCCCGTCCGCCACGGCCGCCGTCGCCACGGCCGCCGAGTCGAGACCGCCCGAGAGCAACAGCGCCGGGTGACGAGTGCCGCGCAGGCGGTCGGCGGTGGCCGCTCGCAGCGCCGACCACAAAGCCTCAGCCGTCTCCTCCGGATCGGGCGACGGTGCCAGAGGGTCGAGTCGTGGTCGAACCAACCCGCGGCTAGGCAAAGGACCGCTCACGGCCCCCGCGGATCCGTTGCGAGTCGCGGCAGGCCCTGCCGTCCACACCCGCCGGCTCGCCGGCGGCAGCCGGTGCACGTGCCGCCACAGAGTGCCTTCGGGCCCCTGCCAGGCGTCGAAGAGCAGGAGATCGGCGACACCGTCCTGGTCGAGCTCGAGGGTGAGCCCGGGATGGCGCGCCACCGTGTCGGCGCTGTCCGACACCACGAGCAGACGCGCCGCGTCGTCGCCCGCCGGCAGCCCGGTGGACCAGTAGAGCGGTCGCACGCCGAAGTCGTCGCGCACGATGTCGAGCCGGCGCCGCCCACGATGCCACGACGCGTAGGCGAAATCGCCCGCCACACGCGCAGCGGCCGCAGTGCCCCAACGGCGCCAGGCGCGCAGCAAGGTCTCCGCGTCGGCGTCTTGGCTGTCCCCCCGAGCGGGACCACGCCGGGACTCGATGTCGAGGCTGCGCGCCAGCCGGTCGGCGGCATCGAGACGCAGATCGCCGACCAGCCAGCGCTCGCCGTCGCCGACCGGGCCGGACGCCCCACGCGCCGCCAACACCACCGGCCCGTCGAACCATGTGCGCGTCGTCGCGTCGACCGCACGCAGCGACTCGGTCGCCAGGGCGATCTCCCGCTCCCCCACCTCGCCGCCGTCGAGGCGCAGCACCGCGGCCCAGGTGCTCAACGCGCCGTCGGCTCGCCGTCGACCAAGAGCTCGTGGCGCACGAGCTCGGCGACGAACGAGTCGAGATCGGCGCGCAGCGACGCCTCGTCGACGTCGAACTCCTCGAGAAGCACCGCGCTGGCGGCATCGAGCGACGGCGAAACGGTGAGCAGCTCCCACAGCCGGGCGCCCACGGAGTCGAGACCGAAGTAGCGCTGGCTGTCGAGGTGCAGCACCACCGCCTCGTCGTCGTCGAGGCGACGAAAGAGCGCGTCCTCGTGCGGGTGCAGGTGGCGATCGCTCATGAATCGTCCTCCGCGGCCGTGCCAGCAGCCGTCGCCGCGCCGCGCGCCATGGCCGTGCCACGCGCCTCGGTGTTATCGGTCTGCGGCGGAGCGGTCTGCGGCGGAGCGGTCCGCTGAGCCCGCGCGCGGCGTCGCGCCTCGCCACCGACTCGCACGAGCCAGGGCGTGCGCAGCAGATCGGGCCGGTCGGCCACCAACCGCGCGCGCTGCTCACCCTTGAGTAGCTCGAGAATGTCGAGCATCCACGTCTCGTCGATCACCGCACGCCGCGCAGCGACGTCGGCGCGCGCGGCGAGAGCAACTCGCGCGGCCTCGACGTCTCCGGCAGCGAACGCGGCGCCGAATCGCGGGTCGACCACCGCCAGTCGGCGCCGTTCGACCAGGAGCTGCCCGGTGCGCGCATCCATCGCGCGCAGCTGCGCCGCGTCGAGACCGAGCGACGCTGAGCGCTCGTCGTGCCACCACATGCTGGCGACGACGCGGCGATCGCGCGCCGAGAGCTGTGCGCCTGCCGCGATGTGCTCTCCACCGTGTCGGCTCGCCGAGCCGTCGCCGGGCTCGCCGACCGTCTCGACCGCTTCGCGCGGCCTCGGATCCTCGCCTTTTGTCAGCACGAGAGCGATCACCAGCAAGGCGCCGCCGAAAAGCAGCGTGGGCACTGCCGGCCTTCGCCGGCGCACCAATCCCAATCCCGAAGCGCCTTCATTCATCGATAGTTGGAACCACCGGTCCACATCTCGCGCGTGGCACATCAAGTTGCGGAACCCTCGGTCCTGGCCTAGAATTGCACACGCTGAGCCATCGATCAATCAGCCGCCGCTCATCGCGCGGCGACTTCGCTCCCTTTCGCTCGCTTCGTGGAGGAAGCCCATGCACCGCCCTGGCACCCGACTGACGCTCTTACTCCTCGTCGCCATGAGCCCACTGGTGCTCGCTGCGCCCGCGCTGGCGGAGGGCATTGTCGGCATGCGGCTCTCGGTGACGAACGTCGACCAAATGACCGGCGACGTCACCTTCGACGTCACCGCTCTGGCAGACGTCGGCGGCGCGATGGTGACGCTCGGCGATCCACTCGACGACAGCGGCCTCGTCACCTACACGACGAACTACGACTTCGGCCTGGGGTATGGCGGCACTCCGTACCGCGTACGCCTAACCTTCAACTCCGACTGGAACACGGTGCCGCATCCGGCGATCGTGTACGGCGACGGCGACCAGGTCGACACCGCGACGCTCGCCTTCCAGGGCACGACCGACGTCGGCGGCGCGACCTACAACGTCTACCGCGCCGGATCGTTCGTCCACTCCTACGCCCAGGGGAGCTACACCCTGCAGGCCATTGGCGACTCCGACGGCGCGCTGAACGACCCGGGCCTGGGCCGCGCGACCACGGTGACACCGGTCGACGGCATTCCGGTCACCGGCACGCTGCAAGTCGACTTCGAAGCACGGCGCACCCTGTGGCGCACCGCGACCTACCCGGGCTCGCCGATCTTCCAGTACACGATCACCTCGGCGCAGACCTACCCCTGGACCGTGCGCTACCTGACCGCGCGGCAAGACATCGAGATCACCGGTGACGGCGGCGGCGGTGGCGGTGGTGGCGGCACCGTCCCCGAGGTGCCGACCCTGTCGCCGCAGCTGCTCCTCGTCCTCGCCGCCCTGCTCGGCCTCGCCGGCGTCGCCCTCCTGCGCCGCTGATCCCGACGTCGTCCGCTGACGGCATATCTGGTTGGTCTGCCGTCCAGTGACGTCGAGATCAAATTCGAGCGATCCACAAAGCAGTTAGCGCGCTGAAGCCTCCACCAGGCCGGCTCGAACTGGGCCAGCCTCCCTACGCCGACCGCCGCGGACCTGGGAAGAAGCGATTCGTCGTGCGCTGGTACTCGGCGTAGTCCGGCCGTTTCTGGACCGAGAAGTGCTCCGCGGGACGAGCGCCGGTGAAGTGGACCAGTGTCTGGTACATGATTCTCGAAACGAAGACGAGCGACGCCACCAACAAGGCCGCGATAGGGGTCGCTTCGGAGTCGAAGAGCCGCGGCAGCGACGGCAAGGCCATCACGATCAGCCCGTTCCAGACCATCCACTCGAAAAAGTAGTTGGGATGTCGGCTGTACCGCCAGAGCCCGATCTCGCAGACCCGGTTGCGCTCGCCCACCTGCTTGCAGTTGGCGACGAACCGGGCCTTCTGCGCATCCGCAATGGACTCCAACGCAAACGAGGCCAGTGCGATCATGCATCCGACGATCTCGAGCGGTGAGATCGAGCTCGCGGGATTGGCCGCGATGATGAAGGCCGGCATCGCCAAGAACGACGCATTCGCGAGGCCCTGGGCCAAGACCTCGACCTGCTTGGCCAGAGCGACATTCGTGATGCCGGCCCGCTGCCAACGAATCGCCTGGTAGCGATAGCGGGCCAGCTCGCGGTCGAGCACGCCGGCACGCCAGAGCTTCAATGCGTAGTAGCCCATCCGGCCGCCCATGAAGAGGTAGAGACCGCCAACCATGGCGCCTCGGAACGGGTCTCCCTCGCCCATCGCCAAAGCCACGAAACCGATCACCACGAGACCCCAAGGCCAGCCGATGTCGACATAGGACATGCGTCCCGTTCGCCAGACCGGGATGCAGACCACCGCGAGAAAAAGCAGCAGCTGCGCGACACCGTTCACCAGCCCGATCGTCTGGAAGTTGGCGCTCAGCAGGAGCAGCAGCCAGCCCGCCAGAAACGGAAGGAGTTGCAGCAGCTTCTTCACTGGGTCTCGAATCCCATCTCTATTGTCGTCCAGTCGACCAGGAGCTGCTGGCTCAAGCTACCGCTGCTTAGGTCGGCCGCGATGGCACGGCTGAACTGTGACATGGATTCTCCTCTCGCGCTTGGCTCTCTGGCCCCCTGATCGAACCCCAGCGGTCCGCCCATTCTGACCGACGGGTAGCCCCAGCGCGAGCGACTTCGCGGGTGCCGCCTCACGCACGAACGGCGTCGGCGAGGAGCGACCGCGTCCACCAATGCCTCGATCGCTCGGTCGGTGTCCGTCGGCAGCGCTGCCCGAGACGAGACTACTGGCTGAGGTACTTGGTCAGCGACGCCACATGCATCGGATAGAACCGCTCTGGATGGTCGCTAAGGTCGCGACGCAGAGTCTCCAGCGGACACCACCTGAGATCCTCAGATTCTTGGGACTTGTACTTGAGCGTCCCCTCCGCCTGACAGATGAACGTCAGGACCATGATGGGATAGGTTCCCGAGAGATTCTGGCTCACATAGAACGGCTCGAAACCGATCACCGTGTACTCGTGCTGGCGAACCCTCGTGGTCTGCTCCTGCCCCTCGATGGCCGTCACGATCAGGCCGGTTTCTTCGAGGACTTCGCGTCGTAGACACAAGAAGATATCCTCGAACTCGCGAGTCTTCCCGGCTGGGATCTCGAGCAATCCCCTCTCGGACGGCGCATCGTCTTTGACACGTTGTTGGATCAGGATATGGCGCTGCCCATCCATCGTGTGCTCGATAATGGCGGCGACTCCAGGGATACTGAATCTCTCCACGACTCTCCTCTCGTCCCGGTTCATGCGTCTTGCGACGGTACCCCGATTCTCTCGCGCAACTGAAACCGCCTCGAGTCATCTTCCCTGCCCAGGTGCGCTCGCCGAGATTACGCAGCGGCGAACTCAGCGGACTCGTAACTCGGAGGGGGCGCGGCCGAGCAAGCGCCTCACCAGCCGCCGCAGGGTGGCTGGCTCGGAATAGCCGACGCGTTCTGTGATTTCCGCGAACGAAAGGGAGGTTGTCTCGAGGAGGTGCGCGGCTTCGGCAACACGGATCCGCTGGACCAGCCGGAGGGGAGACTCCCCGGTCGCCTCCCGGACTCGGCGCGCCAGGGTGCGAGGCGACAGCCGGCAGGCTGCGGCGAGCTGAGCGATAGAAAACGACTCGGAGATGTGATCTCGAACCCAGGAATCGACGCGGCGGAAGTCTTCGCTGGCGCCACGGAGATGCTCGGTCACCATGTATTGAGCCTGGGAGCGTCGGCCATCGAGCAGAAGCAAGGAAGCCACTTCCCGGCTGATCGCGGCGCCGAAGATCGTCGTGACCAGTGAAAGAGCCAGATCCATGTGGGCCATCGCAGCCCCGGCGCAGCGAATCGAGCCGTCGAGGGTCACCATCTTGTCGGCACGCAAGCGCACCGTTGGATAGCGTTCCCGAAAGGGCCCCGCCAGGCTCCAAGTCGTCGTGGCCTCACGACCGTCGAGCAGGCCCGCTTCGGCCACAAACCAGGTGCCTGTGCATGCGGTGGCGATCTCGGCTCCGTCGGCATGCCATCGCCGCAGCCCATCGTAGAGCCGTCCGGCACTGGGTGCTGCCAGAGCGGATTCGAGGTTTCGCAGGTCGTCGTCCACCTGAATTCCGGGAAGCAAGACCACGTCGGGGGCTGAGTCGGCGATGGCAACATCCGGACAGTACACCTGACCCGAGCCCGTTTGCACGGGTTGCCCATCCAGGGTCGCCGAGCTTACGGTGAGCGAGGTGGAGCCATTGGCCTCGGAAACCCGCGCCGCGGTCGCGAGCACGTCCCTCACGATGTGCACGGCCGAATCGAACACGCCGCCGAGGCAAAGGACGGACGCTTCCATGTGGCGAAGAATAACCGATCTTTGTCATTTTTGCCACTTCTCGACGCACCTCGATCTCCGTACTCTGTGGACTCCAGAAACCCAGGAGGTACACGATCCATGAAGACGAATATCCAAGAGCAGATCGAGACCACGGCCCGAGGCTGGGCCGCCGCATTCAACCGCCAGGACGCCGCGGGCTGTGCCGCCTGCTACGTCGAGGACGCCACCATGCACGCCGAGCCCCTGGCGCAAGTCCGGGGCAGGAAGGACATCGAGTCCTTCTGGCAAGGGCTGATGGATGCGGGATACCGGGACGTCCGCTATCTGGATCCGAAGGTCGAGGTGTTGTCGGACACCCGAGCTCGCCTGACTTCGCCCTGGTCGATGAACTTGGCCAAGGGCATGATTCACGACGAACAGTGGATGTTGTGCGAGGACGGCCGATGGCGACTCGAGCACGATCACTTTGAAATCCTCGAGAACTTGGAACCGCCTTCCGGCGCTGATTCCTGACCCATGCGGGCCCCGCGGGGCCCGCGCCTTCTCCTCTCGTCCCGATTCATGCGTCTAGCGGTTCCCCCCATTCTCTCGCGCAATTGGAACCGCCTCGTGCGTCGATGAGGGTATGCGCGACCCACGTCATCTTCCCCACCCCGGAGCGCTCGTCGAGATCACGCAGCGGACGATCCAGGGACGGTTCCTCTTCCGTCCCTCCCGACGCCTCAACGCACTGGTCGTCGGCTGCCTCGCGCGCGCCCAGAAGCACGCGGAGTGCCGAGTGCACGCCGTCGCCGTCCTCGGTTCCCACTTTCCATCTCCTGGCGTCGTTCGACACCGTCGAGCAGATGGCTGGATTCATGGGTCACCTCAAAACCAACCTGTCGAAAGAGGTCGGTCGTCTCCACGACTGGGAACACTCGCTCTTCGACGGTCGATACCGCTCGATCCCGGTCAGCAACGAGTGTGAGGCGGAAGAAGATCGCCTACGCTACATCTTGAGTCAAGGCGCCAAGGAAGGGCTGGTCTTGTCGCCGCGCGACTGGCCAGGCGTCCACTCAGCCAACGCGCTTGCCGACGGCGAGCCACTCCGCGGCGTCTGGATCGACCGAACCAAGCTCTACGCCGCTCGCCAGCGCAAGGGCACGGTCGACGATCGAGAGTTCATCATCGACGAAGAACTCGAGCTCGCGCCGTTGCCCAGCTGGGAGAGAATCAGCGAGCAGGCTCGTCGTGAGCGTGTCGGAGTGATGCTGCGAAGAATCGAGCGCGAGACGTTGGCAATGCACGAGAAGGCAGGGACCGTGCCCCTCGGCACGACCGCGATCCGTCGTCGCCTTCCGCACGAACGGCCGACTCGTCGCCTCGTCCGCTCACCCAAGCCAAGATTCCACGCCGCGTCGAAGCATGTTCGAGATCGGCTCATCGAAGGCTTCCGCGAATTCGTCGCCGCGTACCGCATCGCCGCCGGGCGCCTGGCGGCCGGAGATCTACAGGTGACGTTCCCGGAGAACTGTTTCCCACCACGCCTCCCGTTCGTCGAGCCTCCGGTCGGTATACTGTTCACGTAGCTTGAGCAGCCTTGCAGCGTCTAAAGAGGAGCGTTCGGAGCGCTCGATTGGACCGCATCAGGGCGGTAGACGGCCGGAGTGCGTCTTCAACTCGTTTCAGGCCAGAAATCGAACGCCCCATTACCGCCTTGCGGGCTCTTTCAGCATCGGATCACAGGTCCTGCAGAGCATCTTAGATGGCGTCTACCTTTAGCTCAGAAGGCCTTGCAAGGCGTACTCGCCAAGTTCTCCATGAAGTGCTTGGCACCTTATTCCACACGCGGAATCCGTGCCCGAGAGACGCCGGCGCCGTGCCTCTCCGATCTCGGATTCAATCGCTACCGGAGCGTAGATGGTCCGTTCACTCACGACGCCTCCGGGATTTCCAGGGCCGGGGCCCGGGCCGCCGCCGACGCCTCCGGGTTCCGAGCAAGCCGGCCGCCCAGGGCGCGGCGCAGATCCTCGGCGATCAGCTGGAAGACGGGCAGCACCACCAGGGTGATGGCGGTGGCGGCCAGGATGCCGTAGGCGATGGAGACGGCCGCCGGGATCAAGTATTGGGCGTGCTCGGAGGTCTCCAGGATTAGCGGCGCCAGACCGGCGAAAGTGGTCACCGAGGTCAGGCAGATGGCCCGCAGGCGGCTGCTGCCGGCGTCGAGCCAAGCTTCAACGTTGCCCTGCCCCTCCCTGCGGTTGGCGTTGAAGGTGGCCACCAGGAGCAGGCTGTCGTTGACCACGATGCCGGAGAGTGCCAGCAGGCCGAAGAAGGAGAGAATGCTCATCGGCAGGCCGTGTACCCAATGGCCGAAGATGGCCCCCAGGATGCCGAAAGGGATGACCGCCATGATTAGTATGGGCTGGGAATAGGAGCGTAGCGGAACCGCGATTAGGGCGAAGATCGAGGCCAGCGCCAGCAGCAGCATCCAGGCGATAGAGGCGCTGGTCTCGGCGATCTCGGCGAGCTCGCCGCGCTGCTCGATGCCGAGGCCGGGGAAGCGGCTGCGCAGGGCCGGCAGGACGGACTGCTCGAGGGTCGCCAGCACCGCCTCCGGCGAGGTGCGCTCGCGGTCGACGTCGGCGTCCAGTACCGCGACCCGCCGGCCGTCGACACGGGTGATCTCGGGGATCGCGGGACGCCGGCGCGCTTCCGCCACCAGGGCCAGCGGCACGTCTTGCCCGGACGGCAGCCGGATCCGCGCTTGGGAGAGGTCCCCCGCGTCCCGGCGGTCCGCCGCCGGATAGCGCACGCGCACCCGGACCTCCTCGCTGCCCCGCTGGAAGCGCTGCACCTCGTAGCCGAGGAAAGCCCTCTGCAGCTGATCCGAGAGATCCGCCGTGGCCAGGCCCAAGGCCCGTCCCTGGGGGGTGAGCTCTAGGCTCAGCTCCGAGCGCCCGGCCGCGAAGTTGTCCCGCAGGTCGTGGACGCCGCGGATCCCCTGCAGCGCTTCAAGGATCTCCAGGCGCGCCGCCCGCAGCGTCTCCGGGTCGGGGGCGGCGATCTCCAGACTGATGGCCGGAAAGGCGTCGAAGGCGGCGGAGATGATAAGCGTTCTGACGCCCTCGAGGCGCCCGGCCTCCTCGCGCCAGGCATCGGCCACGTGCCGCGGCGCAATGCCGTTCAGCCGCGGCGTCAGCTCCACGTGGATCGCCCCGCTACGGTCCCCGGTCATCTGCGTCTGCACCGCCGCCAGGAGGCCCTCTTCCGCCACGTCGTCGAAGCGCCGAGCAGCTCTATGAAGGGCATCCTCGAGGCGGGCGAGATTGTCCTCGGTGAGTCCGTGGCCGGCGCTCTCCTCCATGGTGAGGTTGGCGGTGACCAGCTCGCCGGGGATGTCGGGGAAGAAGGTAGAGCGTACGAAGCCCGCCGCCACCAGGCCGACAGAGCCGGCGGTTGTCAGCAGGATGGTCATCAGGCTGAGGTAGCGCCGCCGCAGAGCCCGGGTGAGAAAGGCCCGATAGGCTCGAGAGAGGCGGTCGA
The DNA here is from genome assembly GCA_039194425.1 of Acidobacteriota bacterium. Lineage (GTDB taxonomy): Bacteria > Acidobacteriota > Thermoanaerobaculia > Multivoradales > J023 > JAUIJL01. Next base: position 154,828 of record JBCCVZ010000023.1, read on the forward strand.
AAAAGCGGCCGACAGCGTTCTGCAGGGCGGCGAGCAGGCGCCCGGGAGCGGAACGGGGCGCCTCACCCAGGTGCAGGTGGGCCAGGTGGGCGGGCAGGATGAGCTTCGACTCGACGACGGAGAAGAGCAGGCAGCCCGCCGTCACCAGGGCGAATTGGGAGAAGATGAGGCCGAAGTCACCCTTCACCAGGCCGAGCACCGAGAAGGCCGAAACCGTGGTCAGCACGCCGAAGATGGTGGGGACCGCCACCCGATGCACGCCGCGCACGGCGCTGGACAGCGAGTTGCCCTCCCGCAGCTTGAAAGTGTGGATGCTCTCGCCGACCACCACGGCGTCGTCCACCACGATGCCGAGGGCGACGATCATGCCGAAGGTGGTCAGGTCGTTGAGGGAGAGGCCGAAGCCGCGCATGATCAGAAAAGCGCCGCTGAAGGCCACCGGCAGCCCCATGGCCACCCAGAAGGCGATGCGCCGGTCGAGGGTGAGTGCGAGCACGGCGAAGACCAGCGCCATGCCGACGAGGGCGTTGCCCTGCAGCAATTCGATGCGGGAGGTGATCTGCCCGCTGCGGTCGTGCCAGGTGTCGAGGCGGATGCCGCGGGGCAGACGACCGCTCTGCCGCCACCGTTCGGTGACCTCGTGCACCGCCCGGCTCACCTGATCGGTGCTCGTGCCCGCATCCTTGAAAACCTGCAGGCCGATGGAGGGCGCACCGTCAAAGCGCATGAAGCGCCGCGTCGCGTCGTCGAAGGCGCCCTGCACCGTCGCCACGTCGCCGAGGGTGAGCAGGCTACCGTCGGGGCGGGTGTTGAGGGTCAGCCGGGCTACCTCGCCGGCCCAACTGGCGCGGCGCGCGGCGCGCAGGGTGAGGTCGCCCTCGGGGCTCCGCAGGCTGCCGCTCAAATCGATCAGCGACTCTCGGTCGATGGCCGCAGCCACCTCCTCGAGGGAAAGGCCGTACTCGGCGAGGGTGGCGTCGTCGATCTCCACGTGGACCTCCGGCGAGAGGTGCCCGACGCGGTGCACGCGGTCGATGTCCGGGTGGGCCAGGAGGTCCCGCCACAGGTCATGGGCCACCTGCTCGAGCACTTCGCGGCCCGCCTCGCCGGAGACCTGGGCCCAGATCACCCGGTCGTCGACTCGCTGCTTCTCGAGGATCGGCCGCTCGGCGCGGGGCGGCAGGTTGGGCACCGCGTCGACCCGCGCCTTGACGTCGGCGAGCAGGAGATCGAGGTCAACCTTGGAGGCCTTCTCGACGGTCATCGTGACGCCGTCGGCGCGCGCCACGGAGGAGATCCTCTTGATTCCCGGCGCGCCCCGCAGGGCCTGCTCCAGCCGCAGCACGACCCCCTCCTCGGCGATCTCCGGCGAGCCGCTCGGAAAGCTGACCTCGACGGTGATGGCGTTCGGCGGCATGCCGGGGAAGGACTCCTGGGGCAGACCGCGGAAGGTGGCGATGCCCAGCGCGATGACGAGGGCCATGAGGAGGTTCGCCGCCACCGGATTGGCGGTGAACCAGGCGATGGCGCCGCGGGGCTCATCAGGGGTGCGCATCGGCGACCTCCTTCTGCACCGGAAGGCCCGGCAGGTAGGAGGCCATGGGATGGGCCACGACCTCGAGCGCGTCACCCTGCAGCTCCGCCGGCGCCGTCACCAGGACGCGTCCGTCGGCCCCGGGCCGGGCGTCGACGGCGGTCTTCGCCAGCAGGCCCTCGCCATCCACGAACCAGATCTCCCCCTGCTCGGTGACCACGTGGGCGGGCAGGTCGAGCACTTCCGCGAGCTCGCGGCCGAGGAGGGTGGCGCGCACGAAGGTGCCGGGGTAGAGCGGCGGATCCTGCTCCAGGGGATTCGGCACCGTGACCACGAGGGCCCGCTGGCGGGTCTCGGTGACCACGTGCCGCTCGATGCGGCTCACCCGGCCCCGCCAGCGCCGCGGCTCCCGGCCCCCCGTTGACAGCTCGACGGGCCATCGCTGGGCGAGTAGCTCGCCCTCCGGCGGCAGCAGCGCCCAGTCCGCCGGGGTGAGGGGGAGCCTCAGCTCGACGCGTTCCGAGCTGTCGAGCTCGATGAGCTCGGTACCGGGCTGGACGTAACTGCCCAGCGGCGCCAGGCGGCGGACCACCGCGGCGTCGAACGGGGCCCGGATCACCGTGCGGGCGAGGTTCTTCTCCGCTTCGAGCAGCGCCGCCTGGGCGGCCTCCACCGCGAGCTGCGCCGACCGCTTCTGCGGTTCTCGCAGCAGGAAGCGCGAAGGGTCGCCGGAGGCGTCGATACGCCCCCAGTCGGCGATCGCTTGGCGGGCCCGCAGATCCTCCTCTTCCACCAGCAGCCGCGCCTTCTCGAGGTCGGCGCGGGCGCTGGCCACCGCTCCGCGGTAGCGCGAGTCGTCGAGGGTCATCAGCGCCGTGCCTTCGGTGACGCGGCGGCCCGAATGCGCCTGGCGAGAGATCGAGACCAGGGCCCCGGCGATCTCCGCCGACAGCACGGTGCGGAAGCGGGCGCGCACCTCGCCACGGGCGCGCACCTCGGGGCGGGCCGTGGTCGCGCGGGAGGGGAGCACGGTGACGATGGGGGGGGCGGCGGCCGGCGTTGCGGCGGCCGGGTCGGCGCCGGCCGCCGTGGCGGGGCGTTCGCGGTCGGCGGGGGACGACAGGGCCAGCAGGCCGAGGACGGCGGCCGCGGCGATCGCGGCGACGATGAGGGGGACTCTGCGCATTCTCATCAGACCGCCTCCAAGCCGAGGGCCAGGCCGAGCTCGATGCGGTTTCGCAGCAGGTCGGATCGCGCCTCGAGCAGCCGCGATTCCGAGTCGAAAGCAGTGCGCTGGGCGGTGAGCAGGTCCAGGATATCGGCGAGGCCGCGGGCGAACTGGCCCTCGAAGCTGCGGCGGCTCAGCTCCGCGTGCTCACGGGAGGTCTCGAGGTGGGGGAGGCGGCTGGAGAGCGAGTCCTCCGTGTCGAGGGCGTTCTCCACCTCGATCACGGCGTCGAGCAGCACGCCGCGGTAGGCGACCACCGCCCCCTGGGCCCGCAGCCGTGAAGCCTCCAGCTCGGCGCGCAGCGCCCGGCGGTTGAACAGCGGCGTCGCCAGGTTGCCGAGCACGGACCACACCGGATCGGCCTTGAGCACGTCGCCGGCGCTCGAGGCGCCCTGGGTGAAGTCGGCGGTGAGACGAAAGCTGGGTAGCAGCGCCTTGCGGGCCACGTGTACCGCGACTCCCTCCGCCTCGAGGCGGGAGAGGGCGGCAGCGACGTCGGGGCGGGCCGCCAGGACCTTTGCGGGCATGGGCGCCGGCGCCCGGCCCACCTCCGGCAGCCGCTCGGGGAGCAGCGCTGGCTCAAGACCGAGGTCGCCGAGCAGCAGGTTCAGATCCCGATCAGCTCGCCTGAGATCCTGCTCGAGACGCAGGACCTCTGCCTCGGAGGCCGCCAGCTCGGATCTCGAGGCGTCCCAGTCGGTCACCGTCCCGAGACCCAGTCGATAGCGCTCGCGGACCGCCTCGAGGGTCGAGCGGAGGGAGGCGGCGCGGCGCTCCTCCACGTCGAGCTGGCGTCCCCGCAGCGCCCTCAGCAGGGCCGCCTGCAGGGTGCGGGCGGCGAGGGAGTTGCGGGCCGCCCGCAGGTCGTGCTCGAGGGCCCCGTGGCGCAGCTCCGCTTCGTTCACCTGGTCCGCCAGGCGGCCCCAGACGTCGATCTCCCAGCTCAGTCTGAGGCCGAGGGAGGTGGTGGAGGAGGGGGAGCCGCCACCGGACCCGCTGCCGCGGGACTGGCCCACGGTGGCGTCGACGGCGGGCAGGCGGCGCGACTTCGAAACGTCCAGGAGGACGCCGGACTCCCGCAGCCGCAGGCTGGTCTCGACGAGGTCCGGGTTGCCCTCGAGCGCGCGTTCCACGAGGGCAGTGAAGCGCGGGTCGTCGATCAGTCCGGCCAGGGAGGAGATGGTCTCCCCGGGGTCGGGGAGCTCCAGCGTCCAGGTGTCGCGCAGCCCCGCCTTCGGCTCCATTGGTGGCAGCTCGGCGGTGGATGCGCAACCCGTGGTGAGCAGAAAGAGCAGAAGGAGTCGGCGCATCAGAAGGTCGCCTTGAGCCTCAGGCTGGCGCCCGGGGCGGACTCCAGGTCATGGGTGCTGAGCAGGACGCCCTGGCTGTCATGGATCTTGATCTCGCCCTCGAAGCCGAAGGTCGGTCCCAGCCGGAGACTGAAGTGATCCGAGAAGCGGTGCTCGTAGAAGAGCCCGACGTCGAAGCGGATGAACTCGGCGTAGCCTGCGGCGGCCACCGCACTGTCGTCGGCGAGCCGGCTCACGAAGGTGTCGGCTCCCACCCCGAGGCTGAGGGCGGAGCGCCGCGAGAACCGGTAGCGCAGGCCGGTCTCCGGGATACCCAGGCTGGCGGAGAAGCCTTCCTCCGCCTGTCCGCGGTAGGTGAAGCCGAGGGCCGGGAAGACCTCGAATTCCAGGTCGATCTTCGAATGCCAGGCGTAACCGACGCCGAAGAGGAAGCTCCAGTCGGCGGAGCGGTTCCAGATCACCGCCGCGAAGACATCGGCGAAGTAGGACTCATCGGTCTCCTCTTCGAAGCTGAGGCCGGCGCCGAGGGAGGCGGTGAAGAAGAGCTGCTCGTTGATCGGGCGCGTGAACGTACGGCGCAGTCCCACCGTCTTGAGCTGCTCCCAGGGCTCCTCCGAGCCGTTGGTGAAGCCGAGGGTCTCGGCCCCGGTCCAGGTGAAATCGCGGACGGCGACGGAAAGCGTGAAGTCATAGATTTCGAAGGAGGCTTCGGCCGACGTGAGGTCGAAGGAAGCGGCGGTGTCGGTAAAGTCGAGCTCGGAGACCGCAGCTAGGTTGAGCTCGAAGGACCCCAGGGAATCGTTGCCGGGGCCCTGGGCGCTGGTAGACCCGGCGCCGAGGAGGAAGAGGATGGCGGTGAGGGGAGTGATGGTTTTCATGCCGCCATACTGGAGACCCAACCTTGCTCCATGCTTGTGGCGACATTGCCATTCGGCAAGGCGCGTCCGGTGCGGCGCGTCCAGGTGTCGCGCCCGGTTCCTGCCGCGTCGCCGCGCAGATATAGACCCACCGACCGTCACCTGAGGGCCGTTGATCCGAGGACGGCGGTGAACGATCTGAGCGGGAGATCTCCGCGGTGGGAAAGATCTTTGAACGGGGCAGTGATCGCTGGGGAGGAGAAGTTGCGGATCACGGCGGCCTCGTCGCGGGACGCCCTGCCGTCGTGTCAGGAGACCCGGCCACGAGGAGAAGTGGGGCGAGTCGTTGGCCGCCAGCCCGGGCAGCCGAGGCCAGAGGACGCCGGACCGGCTGCGCGCAACGCCGCTCCGCCCGTCCGCCATTTCATCCAGCGCAGGCCGCGCAGCCGGTAGGGCAGCTCAGACGGGGAAGCGCACTTCCACCCGCGTGCCGCCCTGCTCCGGGCAGAGGATCTCCACCGTGCCCCCATGGGCGGAGACCGCCGACTTCACGTAGCTGAGGCCGAGCCCGTGGCCGGAGCTCTGTCGCGAGGCATCGGCCCGGTAGAAGCGCTCGAAGATACGTGGAATGTCGGCGGCGGGAATGCCCGGCCCGGAGTCCTCGACGAAGAGCACCACGGCGGCGGGCTCGGCCAGCGTGCCGAGGTGGACGCGGCCGCCTTGCGGGGTGAACTTCACGGCGTTGTCCAGCAGGTTGGCGACCGTGCGCTGCAGCATGGTGCGTTCCACGTCGATCCGCGGCGTCTCCGCGGCGGTCAGCCGGAGGGAGAGGTCCTTGGCCTCCGCCGCCTCGCAATAGAGCTCCGAGATCTCGCGCAGCAAATCCCCGGCGTCGACGGATTCCCGCGACAAGCCCTCGACGCCGGAATCGAGGCGGACGATCTCGAGCATGGTCTCGACCACCGACTCGAGCCGGGTCGTCTCTTCGATCGCCCGTTCCGCCAGGCCGTGGAGGGCCTCGGGGGACGGCTCGCCCCGCAGCGCCACCTCGGCAGCGCCCCGGATTCGGGTCAGCGGGCTGCGCAGGTCGTGGGCCACGTCCACCGTGACGTATTTCAGGTCGGTGATGAGCAGATCGATTTTGTCGAGCATGCGGTTGATCGTGCCCGTCAGCTCCTGCACCTCTACCACCTGCTGGCGTTCCGGCACCCGCGCCTTGAGGGAGCCGTCGAGGATCTCCTCGGCGGTGCGGGTGACCTCCTTGACACCGGCCATAGCGCTGCGGACCATCCACCAGCTGAGGCCGGCGGCGAGCACGGCGAGGGAGAGGACCCCCAGCCGCCAGTGGTGGGCGAACTGTTCGAAGAGGTCATTGTTCTCATCGAGCAGCACGCCGGCCTGGATCAACGCGCCGTCGTCGAGCCGGCGGCTGATCAGCCGAAGGGTCGTACCCGGGGCCATGTCGAGGGTGTCCGCCCGCCTTTCGCCGAGGCGTAGCCCACGGCCCAAGGCCTCGGCGGCCACAGCCTCGGGCCCTTCCCGCAAGACGATGGTGCCTTGGGGATCGAAGAGACGGAAGTAGAATTCATCAACGTCGAAGTCGCCGGTGGCATAATTCTCGAGCGCTTGATCGAAGGTGGCGACCTCCTCGATGAGTTGCTCCATCAGGCGCTGGATACCCTGCTCGAGGCTGCCCCGCATGGCGAGGCCCAACACGTGGAAGACGAGCACGTTGAGGGCGACGGTCAAGGCGACGTAGGAGATCACCAGGCGCCCTTGGAGCGTGCGGAACAAAGCCTTCGGCCCCGCCTAGTCGCCCGTGCCCGGGCGCGGCGCTTCCCCGGCCTCGAAGCGATATCCCAGGCCTCGCACGGTGCGGATCAGCTCCCGGGACGAGTGAGGGGCCAGCTTGGAGCGCAGCCTCGAGATCTTGGCTTCGACGACATTGGTCTGCGGGTCGAAGCCGTAGCCCCAGACGTAGTCGAGGATCATGGTCTTGGAGACCACCCTGCCGCGATTGCGCATCAGGTAGGCTAGCAGCTTGAACTCACCGGGCTGCAGGTCGATCTCTTGGCCGCCCACGAAGGTCAGGTGCCTCTCACGGTCCAGGGTCACCTCGCCCACCTGCAGCACCGGGGCGGCATCTAGGCGGCTCGTTCGTCTCACCAGCGCCTCGATGCGGGCGGTCAGCTCGGCAAAGGCGAAGGGCTTGGTCAGGTAGTCGTCACCGCCTGCCCTCAGGCCGCGCACGCGGTCGTCCAGCGCCGCCTTGGCGCTGAGCACGAGCACGGGGGTCTCCACATTTTCCCGCCGCAGTCGCTGCACCACCGACAGGCCGTCCATGCCGGGCAGCATGATGTCCATGATGATGAGGTCGAAGCCGGCGTCCCGCGCCGCCAGATAGCCAAGGTCACCGTCCACCGCGGTGTCGACGGTGAAACCCTCCTGCAGCAGTCCCTTCTTCACGAACTCGAGGGTCGCTTCGTCGTCTTCAACCACCAGCACTCGCAGCACGGCCACTCTCCTCGCAGTTCTCGGGGGGCAGGCCACGGTCTGGACCGTGACTCGAGCCTCGGCGCCGTAGGCCGGCGGCTGCCGAGAAGAGACTAGAATCGTGTGTTTATCCTTGCCTTGCCGCGAGATTACCATTCGGTAATGATTCAGGGTGGCCCCTCAAAGAATCTTCGCCGTACTGGCCGACGGCCAACCAGTCCCGTTTGAGCCAGCAAATCAACGGTCATCTCGCCGGAGGTTAGGGAATCCAGATACGGCTCCATGGCCAGTCTTTCCGGCCTCTCCAGCTGATTCGTTATCTGCTCCACAGCCCGAAATAGGTCGCTCAATTCGTCGTTGCCAGAATCAATGCTGACGCAGACCTTCGCCCAATCGAGCGAGATCAGGATCAATAGGGATGGCTCTGCTAGCTCTGAGGCGCTCTTGAAGAGTTGCTGAAAGATCGTGATGGCATCTGGGAGCCGATGCCCGGCAGCAGCGATTTCGGCCCTTGGCCAGTCACATCGCAGCAAGAGGTGCTCCAGGTCGTTGAGAACGCTTCTGGCAGAGTCCAACCAATTGGACATCAGGAAGCTTGTGGCGATGCCGTGTAGGGGCGAGGCCTCGTCATCGACAGGAAGAGTCGCAAGGCCTCCTCAAAGTCCAACCTTCCAGTGACGGGCTCGCGTCGACAATAGAGATGAAGAACTCCATGCCGGCCAGCGGCATGCCGGCGAGTGGACCCGCCCCAGGAGTCGAGAGCTTTGTATTGACGGCCAGCTCGACAGAGCGAAGATCGGCGCCCAGTCGGCCATGGTCAGCCAGCACGAAGGCAGTGCGTTAGAGAGCGAAGCCACCGTCGGGGCCGATGCCGTTAGGGCGCAAGATGTGGAAAGCCTTGAGTTGTGCCAAGGCGGCGGCCTGGATCCGTCCAAGATGTCGTTGAAGCCCGCACCCGACCGACAGCGCGCTTCGCAGGAATCACGGACGGTTTCTTCTGTTGAGTCTCACCTGAGCTCATTGGACGCTTCCTCGACCCACGTGGTGGCTTCGGCGAGCGCGGCTCTGGGTCGACACTGCTTGATCGTTTCGATTGCTCGAGACCTACTCGTTGAGTAATTTTCCGACAGTAGTCCTCTCCAGGTGACAAGAACTGGAGAGGGCGATCACCCGGTGTCTTGAGTAGATTGGAAGCGCCAACACCCAACTACTGAGGAGACACCCAGTGACCGCCCTGACACACAGTACACGACGCAAGCTCTCCCTGCTCCAACTCGCCGAGGAGCTCGGCAACGTCTCGAAGGCCTGCAAAATCATGGGCTACCACCGCGACACCTTCTACGAGGTCAAACGGGCCTTCCAGGTTGGTGGTGTGCAAGCCCTCATCGAGAAGAAACGCGGACCGCGCGGCCCTCACCCGAACCGCGTCGCGCCCGAAGTCGAGGAGAAGATCCTCGAGTACGCGCTCCAGTGTCCGACCCACGGGGCACAGCGCGTCGCGAA
>JBCCVZ010000024.1:0-125186 GCA_039194425.1 Acidobacteriota bacterium
ACGGCCGGATTCGAGGACGCGCTGGTGTAGGTGCGACCGGCGGTGACCTGCTCGCCGCTCGACGCGACGTAAACACGGTAGGCAGCGTCGCTCAGCTGGCCGTTGCGGGTCACGCCGACCGACAGCTCACCGGTACTGAAGTCGACCGCCTTCTCCACCGTCGCGCCGTCGACGATCTCGAAGGGCACCGTGCGCTCGCGGTCGCCCTGGATGCCCATGGCGGTCACCGTCGCCGTGTAGCGGCCGTCGACCAGCGGAATGCGCCGTGGGTTGGTGCCGGCGTCGGTGTAGGTGCGGCCGACAGCCACCGCCGCGCCCTCGGCGTCGGCGACATGCACCGCGACATCTTGGAGCGAGCCGTCGGCGGTTGCCGTGAGCAGCAGCGCGCCGGCCGGGGTCTCGCCGGTCAGCGCGGACGCCGTATCGAGAGCCGCGGCCAGCGAACCGGCGTCTTCGGCCGGTAGAAAGCGCCCGCCACCGGCCTGCGCCGCGCACTCGAGCTGCGACACGTCGTCGTCCGCGACGTCGAATCCGACGATGTGCAGCACGAACTCACGGCCTGCATCGCGCGCCGCACGGACGGTGGCGCACGGATCACCGCCGCACGTCTCGAGACCGTCGGTCACCACGATCACGGTCGCGCCGCCGCCCTCCGGCAGCGCCTCGAACGCCTGCTCGATCGCCGCCGTGATCGGCGTCTTCCCCTTCGGATTGAGCGCCGCGGCGTGTGCTTTCAGGGCCGAGCGATCGAGCGCAGCCACGGGCGCGACCAGCTCGATGTCGTCGCAGTCTCCTTCGCGCCGGTGGCCGTAGGCGAGCAGGCCGACCCGCTGCGCATCGTCCAAGTCGTCGAGCAGCTCGCCGAGCACACCGCGCGCGATGGCGATCTTCGGCTCTCCCGCGATCTGACCCCACATCGAGCCCGATGCGTCGAGCACCAACACGAGGTCGACCGGCGCCGCGGCGCTCTCGTCGGCCGACACAGTGCCGGCGACGCACACGATCGCGGACAAGAGTGCGAGCCAGAGGATCAGGGCGAGCCGCCGTCGCGGTGCGGCGGTCGGCCGACAGGGCTTCGTGCGATTCGGCCTACGGGTATCGGGCATGGGAATCCTCCTGGAAGAATCGTCGGTGAGCCGATCGTACCCTCCCGCCGGCCCGGTCGAGCCATCGCTCCTCAGCGCACCTCGAACAGCCAGAGCAGGACCGACAGGCTGACCATCGACAACGTGGTGGAAAGGAAGACCGAGGTGGTGGCGATGGCCTGTCCGACGTCGTACTTCTTGGCGAAGATGTAGGTCATGATGCCCGTGGGCTGGGCGGCCATCACCACGGCCACCTGAGTCCACAGCGGCTCAATGTGAAAGACGTGACTGGCCAGCAGGTAGACCAGGGCGGGCATGACGACGATCTTGCCGAACACCAACACCAGGGATTGGCCGAGCCGTCCGGCGATGCCGTAGCGCGTGAGGGCAGCGCCCAGGCTGAACAGGGCGCATGGTGTGACCGCCTGCTGCATCAGGGCGCAAATGGCCTCCACCGGACCGGTGAGCTCGAGGCTCAGAGCCTGCATCGCGAGACCGGCGAAGATCCCGAGCAGGATCGGGTTGGTGAAGAGCGCGGCCACGATCTGCCGCACCATCTGCCGGCGACTGGTCCCGCCGGCATGGCGATCGAGCTCGAGCAGCAACGTGGTCGTGGTGAAGAACGCCAGCCCGTGCACCGACAGCAGGATGAAGAACGGCAGGGCGGCGTCGTCACCGAAGGTCGTGAGGATCAGCGGCAAGCCGAGCAGCACCGTGTTGCCAAAGCCGAAGCCGAAGCCGGTGATCACCTGGCCACCGTAGGTGCGGCCGAACACATACCGCGCCAGCAGAAAGCCGAGCGTGGCGACGGTCGCGGCGCTCAGGTAGTAGCTGGCGAAGTAGCCCAGGGGCAGACTCGCGGGGAGCTCGGCCGTGGCCAGCGAACGGAAGAGCATGAGCGGCACGGCGAAATCGAACACGAATTTCGCCAGGCCCGCCTCGGCCTCGGCGGTGAACCAGTCCAGGCGCGTGGCGAGGTAGCCCAACGCGGCGACGCCGAAGACCGGTAGCACGATGTCGACGAGGATTTCCATGGCGGCTGGCCGCCGATCCTACTGGGAAGGACGGCGTGGGCGTCGGCCCGTCGAGGGCAACGCGGATCCTAGAAGCGTTCTCCGCCAGCAGGCAGATCCCAGATTGGGCCCGACAACCCGAATCGACGGAAGATCACCCTCGCCTCGTCGACGGTCCACTTCGTCCACTGCGGGCTCAAGTGGTTTCCGTACCAAACCTGCGAGAACTCCCAGATTTTGCCAATGGGCTGAACGTCCCCGAGGGGAACCGCATGCCGCTCGCACCAGTCCTCGATGCGTTGCACGGAATCGAACATCAGCATCGTGCTGCAGGTGAAGATCACATTGTCCCAGGCGTTCACCATCGGAGTTGGAAAGTGAACATAGACGTCCTCTCGACTGAGCGAGCCGTGGTGGACCTCGATCGTCAACGGTTCGGACTCTCCGCCAATTGTGGTGGTGATCGTCAGATCGCGATCCAAGAGGGCCGCGGCACCCAGGGAGCACCAGGCACAGGGCGCCCACCAACCTCGTCTCCCCGACTGGATCCAGAAGTTGGTCGGCGCCGTGGCGAACGGGTGCGCGACCCAGACTTCGTGGGACTTTGGATGCAAGACGACACCATGATCCTCGTGCAGGGCCTTCAAAGCCCCGACGACGACTTCTCTCTCGACCTCGAAGGCAGTCGCCAACTCGAGGATCCTGGGCGCTCGACCGCAATCCACGATCGTCTTCAGGATCGAGAAGTGGAGGTTCGACTGGCTCAGCTCGTCCAATGGGATCTCTTGCGTCGTCCAGGCTCTCGAGCCCTCGCAGCCTCTCGAGTCGTCTCAGCGCTCGGACCGTGCAGGGCTGACTCAGTGTACCTGGATCGCCGAGTCTAGGCGTCGAGCAGATTGGCCTCGAGCGCAGTGTCCTCGAGCAGACTGGATGTAACGTTTCGGCTCTGGCCTTCGACAGGACGGGCAGCGGGTCCCAAACTCCCCCGCGGAGGCCACCATGCTCAGCAAGTCCTTGCTCGACCCTACTCCCTCGAACCGACGCCTTCATTCATCGCCGACCAACGCAGTCTTGGTGACGATGGTCCTCGCATTCCTGGTGATCTTGCCCCAAGTCGCTAGTGGAGCGATCCACACGGTGTGCGCCAGCGGCTGCGACTTCACCCGGATCGCCCCGGCAGTCGCGGCCGCACAGAGCGGTGACGAGATCGTCCTCCAGGTCGAATGGCCGCAAGTGCATACCGAGGCCGGCCTCGTCATCGACAAGAACCTCACGCTGCGCGGCCTCGGCCGCGAGATCACCGTGTTGCAAGCGGCGTCGACGGTCGAGAGCGCCACGGACCGCATTCTCTCGGTCGGTCAAGGCGCCTCGTTCTTCCTCCAGGACCTGACGCTGCGCCACGGCAGCCAACTCCAGGGAGGAGCCGTCTTGGTCGATGGGCAGGCTGGATTCACCACGGACCTCACCGTCAGGCGAGTGCGGTTCCAAGACAACCGCGCCACCAGTTTGGGCGGCGGCCTCTATGCCGGCTTCAGTACCGTGATCACGGTCATCGATTCCGTCTTCGAAGGCAACGCCGCACCGCAGGGAGGTGGCTTCCATACGTTCGGGGCGGACATCAACGTGCGCGAGAGCTTGATCCGAGGCAATGACGCCGACCTCGGTGGCGGTGCCTTCCACTCAAACGGTGACTTCCTCCTGTGGAACAGCACCGTGACTGAAAACACCGCGAGCATGGAATCGGGCGGCTTGCACATTCCGAACAGCCTGCCCGTGCTTCGTCATGTCACGCTCGTCGACAACTCCGCGCCGACAACTGGTGGCCTGACGCACCTCGCCGCCACCGTCTCGAACACGGTGATCGCCGACAATCCCGGGGGCGACTGCAGCCGCGAGATCGTCGGCGCCGGGCCGCGCAACTGGGACTCCGATGGCTCCTGCGGCATCAGCGTGGTCGGCACTGGAGACCCCGAGCTCGGACCCCTGCGCGACAACGGCGGCCCGACTCTCACGCGTGCGCCTCAGGAAGAGAGCCCGCTGCTCGACGCCGGCCGTTCCAGCGACTGCGCCCTTTCCGACCAGCGTGGTCTCGACCGCGACCTTGGCGGCGACTGCGACATCGGCGCCTACGAACGCTATGAGATCAAGACGTGTGAGTCACCGAACCTGACGATTCCCGACGGCGAGCCGGCAGGCGTCTCGCAAACCGTCTTCTTGGACACTCCGGACGGCGTCGTCGACCGCATTGTCGACGTCAACGCCAGCCTCTTCGTGCTCCATGGTTGGGTCGGCGACCTGACCACCGAGCTCAGCCACGACGGCATCAGCGTGGCCCTGCTCGATCGACCCGGCATTCCCGCGACGCAAACGGGATGCAGCCATGACGACATCCTGGCCGCGTTCGACTCCAGCATGGACCAGCCGGCAGAAGACGAATGCAGCACGACCGGATTCGCAATCGGGGGCCGTTTTGCGCCCCACGACTCGCTCGACGGATTCCGCCGCCGCGCCGGCAACGGCGACTGGACGCTGACCATCACCGATGAACTGGCGGGATTCCCCGGCTCGTTGCTCAGTTGGTGTGTCTACGTCGAGCTCTTCGACGGTCCACCCGAGACTCCCCTGTTCTCCGATGGCTTCGAGACCGGCGATCTCATGGGCTGGACCGGCGCCAGCCCATGACGCCAGCTGCTCCGAGACGCCAGGTGCGAGAGCGAGGTGCGCTCGTCAGAGGTTCGGATCAGCGCGCGCCCTGCTCCGATCGGTATACTGCCAGCGGATCTGCACTGCGGGCTGGACCGTCGGATGGACCTTTCGATTCGCAAACGGCATCGACTGTGGGCGCTGACGCTGAGCGTCGCCGTCGTGGTCAGCTCCGGGTCCGCGTCGGCCGATGGTCTGGTGATCACTGAGGCGGCTGCACACGGCGCCGGGGCGATTCATGGGCTCGCCACCGGTCACCTCCTCGAGGCCTGGGAGCGCCGGAGCCCGACAGGGCAGGTGGTGGCATCGGGCGACTTCCGCCATGCGCTCGACCTTTGGCAGGTCGAAGTCGAGGAGAAACCTCGAGGCGGCGTTCGGCTGCGGGTCGCCTCGCTGCAAGGCACCGAGCCGGCATCCTGGTGGCTCGAGCTGCCGGCGGGCGAGTGGAGGATCGAAGTCGAGTCCGTCGACCTCGGGCGGTTCTCCGAGGGCTGCGACCCTGAAGCCGCGACGGACGACCCCGCCGATGCTCGCCGACCGATCGCCCGAGCCGAGGCCGCACAACGAGCCATGGCAGCAGGCTTCGACGACGAGGCGGAGTGTTTCTGGCGTGCGGCGGTCACCAACGGCGGCGCGCTGCCGGCCACCGAGCGGGCGCATGTCGAAGCACGCTATGCTCGATTTCTTCTGCAGCGGGATCGCTACCAGGATGCCTCCGCGCACCACGAGGCCGCGTTGAGGTTGCGCCAAAGCGTCGATCCGTCGAGTCTCTCGGTCGCTGCCAGCCTCGACCAGCTCGGCATCGCGGTTTGGTACCTCGGCGACCGCGAGCGAGTTCGCACGCTATGGCACGAGGCGCTGGCGATCCGCGAGCAACAGATCCCGGAGAGCTTGCTGGTCGCCAAGAGCCTCAACAATCTTTCGTTGGTTTCGCCCCGGGAGACGCGCCTGGCGCTGCTCCTTCGCGCCCTGGCGATCCGCGATCGCCTCGATCCAGCGGGTACGACGACGGCCACTTTGCTCACCAACTTGGGCAAGTACTTCGAACGCAACGGCGACCAAGAAGCCGCCGAAGCCTACCTGCGGCGAGCCGAGACCACCTTGCGTCGCATCGCGCCCGACAGTCGTCAGCTCGCCGTGACCCGGCTCGCTCTCGCGTCGGTCGAGCAGCAGCGCGGTCGCCTTGGCGACGCCGAGGCGACCCTGCGAGACGCGGTGTCTGCGCTCGAGCGCAGCGCCCCTCAAAGCTTCGATTTGGCCGACGCCTGGCTGCAGCTCGGCGACCTGCTGCTGACACGATTCGATTCGGAGCGCGCCGAGGTCTACCTGAGGCGCGCCTTGGAGCTTTTCGAACGCATCGCGCCGGACAGCCCGCAGGTCGTGCCTCTCCTGCTCAACTTGGGCCTGGCAGCCAAACATCGCGGCCATCGCGAGCTGGCGCGGCAGCACTACGAAGCGGCCATCGCTCGCGGCACAGGGGGCGATGCCGACGGGATGCGTGGGATCAATGTCGCGATCGCATTCAACAACCTCGGGACTCTGGCCGAGGGCGGCGGCGATCTGGAGGCGGCCGCGCGGCACTACGAGCAGGCGCGAGAGGCGTTCGCGCGCGTCGAGCCCGAGGGCCTCGATGTCGCCCGGACCCTGACCAATCTCGGCCAGCTGCGCCTGCGCCGCGGCGACCTGCAAGGCGCGGAGCGTCTCGTCCGCGAAGCCCACCGGATGCAAGGCCGCCTGGCACCGCAGAGCGCCGAGCACGCCAGATCGCTGGCCGCTCTAGCCCAGATCGAGCTCGGGCGCGGAAACACGGCGACCGCCGAGCAGCGATTCCGCCAGGCCCTCGAGGCCCTCGATGCGGACCCTGTTCTCGCCGCGGGAGGCGATCTCGCAAGAGCGCGAGCCAGTGACGACACGTCGCCCATCATCCACGCCTTCGCAACGTTTTTGATCGACCAAGACCGCGCTGCCGAGGCATTCACCCTGGTCGAGCGGGCCCGAGCTCGCTCGTTTCGAGCCATGCTCGCGCACCGAAATCTGCGCCTCCGCCAGCTGACGCCCGACGTCGAGTCCGAGCGGCGGCAGCTGCAGGCCGAGTACGACCGGACTCTGCTCGAGCTGGGCCTGCAGGCGTCCGATGCAGGGGCAGCCGATCAGGGGCCGACCGCCGAGGATCTCCGCACCGAGCTCGAGACACTGCGCGAGCGTCAGCTCACCCTGACCGCCGAGACCGCCCGCACGACGCCGCGGCTCGGCGCCTTGACGGCTCCCGACAGCGCTGAGGTCGGCGCGATCCGGGCGGCCTTGCCGCCCGGTGTCGTGGTGCTCTCGTACCTGGTCGGCAGCGAAAGCAGCGCTCTCTTCCGCGTCACGGCCGACGGCGTCCGCGCCCTGCCGATTCCGTTCGGCGCCCAAGACTTGGAGCACGATGTCGACGGCCTGCTCGCGTCGATCGCGCGCCGCGAAACACTCGACCGTCCGCGCTATCGACGCGCCGCCGAACGCCTGAGCACCCGCCTTTTGAGCCCAGCGGCCGAGTCGCTGGCGTCGGCCGAGGCGGTGATCGTGATTCCGCACGGTCCGCTGCACCGGCTTCCCTTCGCCGCCTTGATCGATCCGGCGAATCCACAGCGCTACTGGGTGGAAGCGCTGCCGTTGACGCTCGCACCCTCGCTCGTCGCCCTCGCCGAGCTCGAGGCGCGACCTCGCCCGCGGCGACCTCTTCAGATGGCCGCCTTCGGTGTCGCCGACCCGCGCCGTCGCCTCGACGACCGTGCACTCGGCGGCACGGGCCGCAGCGATCTCGACAGCACCAGCCTCGACAACACAGGCCTCGACAGCACCGGTCTCGAGACAGTGCGAGGCAGCGTGCGAGCCGGCCTGGACCTGACGCCGCTGCCCCACGTCCGTCGAGAGGTCGAGAGCTTGAGCCGGCTCTTCGGCTCCAGGGCGAGAGTTTTTCTGGGCAGCGAGGCCACCGAAGAGCAGGCCAAGGACCTCGACACATCGACTCGCGTCGTGCACTTCGCGACGCACGCCTGGGTCGATGATCGGTTTCCGCTCGAGTCCGGACTCTTGCTGTCGATCCCCCAACGCATCGAGCCGGGCCGGGACAATGGCGTGCTGCAAGCGTGGGAGGTCATCGAACAGATCCGTCTCGACGCCGACCTGGTCACTCTCTCCGGCTGCCGAACAGGACTCGGCCGCGCTTTCTCCAACGAAGGCATACTCGGCCTGACGCGGGCATTCCATGTCGCCGGCGCCCGCGCAGTGCTCGCGTCTCTCTGGCAGGTGAGCGACGCCTCGACTGGTACCCTGATGATGCGCTTCTACCACCACATGCGACAGGGTCTCAGCGTCGCCGAATCGTTGCGGGCGGCGCAGCTCGACCTCGTCCGCACTGCGGTCTCCGACGATCTCGACGTCGGACGCCCCTTCCACTGGGCCGGCTTTCAGCTCTTCGGTGACGGGACCTCGACGTGGACGACCCCGCCCTGATCGCCGCTTACCAGGAGGGCGACGTCGTGGCTAGCCGGCAGATCGAGCGCTGGGTGGCCAAGGCCATCGCCACCTTTCGGCGACCTCTCGGCGCCGACTGGGAGGATGCGATGCAGGACGTGCAGATCGAGCTTCTGAAGGCTTTCGAAGATCATCGCTATCAGGGCAAGGGCCCACTCGAGGCGTTCGTCGCGAGGGTCGCGCGCTATCGGGTCATCGATCGGCTGCGGCGCCGATCACGCGTCACCTGGGTGGATCTCGACGCGATCTCACCGTGGATCGAGGACCCGTCAGCCCTCCAACGATTCGAGCAAGCCAGAGCGGTCCGCGATCTGTGGCGCCATGTCTCGGCCCTGCCAACCGTCTGCCGCCAGCTCTGGCGGATGATCGTCGACGGCCAGAGCTACCGCGAGATGAGTCGGGCTCTGGGCGTCGCCGAGGGCACTCTGCGCGTTCGGGTCCGGCGCTGTCGCCAACAGGCGCTCCGTCGGCGTGACGCCGAAGCCAGCCAGGGTGGAGCCTCATGAGCTGCACCCACGTTCAGGATCTTCTGCCCTGGTTCGCCAATGGCAGCCTCGATGAGGAGGAGAGGCGGCAGGTCGAAACACATCTCGCCGGCTGCGCGGCCTGTCGTTCGACGCTCGCCGACATCGTGGCTCTCGGCCATGCTGCCAGCCAGCACCTGCCGATCGATCTGCTACTCGACCTGGCCGACGGCGCGGAGCTGGCGGCAGCCGACGCCGAGAGGATCCGCGACCACCTCGCCGCGTGTCCCACCTGCAGGGCCGAGCTCGCCTGGGCACGGCTGGAGGACGAGCCCCCCGCGCCCCTGGCGTTCCCGGACGAAAGGCGCCCTCCGGACCCTCCGGGTCATCAACCTCGGACACGAAGCTCGCCCTGGCGAGCGCTGGCGGCCACGGTCCTGGTCGCGCTGTCAACCGCATGGCTGATGACCTGGGAGCCGTGGAGCAGCTCGAGTGAGCTGGATCGCCGACTGCACGCGCCGCTGATCAACACGCAGCTGCTGGAGCTCGTCCCGGAGACCCTGCGCCGGGGACGCTCAGAGACTCCGACGCTCAGCCTCGACTCGGAGTCCCCCTTCGTGACCCTGGCCCTGATCTCCGAGGTGAGACCGCCGGCCGATGCGGACCTCTTCCTCAAGTTCGTCGGCCCGGTCGCCGAGTCGTGGTGGGCCTACGAGGGCCCGGAACGAACGGACGCGGGCTTGTACACGGTGCTTCTCCCCGCCAGTCTCCTGGGGCCCGGGGAGTATCGGGTGAGCATTGTCGTCGGCGATGCGGCGTCGGGCGAAGTCCTGGAAGAGTTCCGCTTCCAGGCCGTCCAGTGAGCTCGGCGCTGATCCCTCTCTTCGCACTCAACGACCCGCCAGGCTCGCCTGCTCAAGCGCCGACTCGATGTCCAACCAGAGATCGTCCGGGTGCTCGATTCCAACACTGAGCCGCAAGAGAGAAGGAGGCAAATGCTCCTGACCCGGAACCGCAGCTCTTCGTTCGATGGTGGACTCGACGGCGCCGAGGCTCGTGGCGTGGCCAATGAGTTGAAGAGTCTCGCAAACGGAGTCCGCCGCGGCGGCGCCACCTCGGACATCGAACGAGATGATCGTGCCGAAGCCCGCGAGGACACGCTTGGCCACACCGTGCGTCGGATGTGACGGCAGGCCCGGGTAGCGAACTCTTTCGATCTCTGGATGTGCCTCGAGCCTGGAGGCCAGGACCATCGCATTGGCTTGAGCTCGTTCGAGCCGAACGGCCAGCGTTCTGGCACCTCGCACGGCGAGAAACACTTCGAGAGTGCCCGGTGTCGCCCCATGGAGCTCTCGAGACTTCTGCATGGCACGCCACAGCGTCTCGTCCCGCGTCGTCGCGACCCCAGCGAGGAGATCAGAGTGCCCGCCAATGAACTTGGTGACGGACTGCAGCGAAACTGTGGCTCCACGATCGAGAGGTCGTTGGTTGAGCGGCGTCGCAAAGGTGTTGTCGACCGCCACGATGGTTCCTGGCTTGCGAGGAGCGCTGCAGATGGCGGGAATGTCGGCGACTGTCAGAAGCGGGTTGGAAGGAGATTCGAGCCAGACCAAGTCGGTCTCAGCACAAGCCTCGACCCAGGCCTGCGTGTCGTCGACGGCAATACGCACGGTCGACCATCGTCCTTGCTTCGCTCCCTGGTCGACCAAGCCCGAGACGGCCTGATAGCAATCGTCGGGGAAGGCGATCGTGGCTCCAGTCGCGATCTGGTCGAATACGCTGGCGATCGCCGCCATCCCCGAGGCGAAGGCGACTGTCTTGCCACCCTCGAGGCCGCCGACCAACTCCTCGAGCGCCTCCCAACCAGGAGTCCCGTCGTCTCGTGAGTACTCCCGCCCGGAACCCAGGATGAAGGTCGAAGCCGGACCGAGCGGGACGTTCAACGGGTCTCCCGCTCTCTTGCTGCGGCCCGCAGACACCAACCAAGACTCCGTCTTCAACTCTGCTCTCGGATCATTCATCGAGACGGAGCCCCCAAGGCACATTCCGGGCCACCACGACCCTCCAGTTCGGCCTGACGTCCACCACCATCGATTCCGCAGCCGCTACCGAGTCGCCAGGGGCCGTCACCGCCCCGCCGCCAACCTTGCAAACGGAGCATCCGACGGTCACCGCACTCCGCTCGAGTCTCTCAAGGCTGTGGAAGCTCGACCCAGCTGTACGGTTCGTTGCACACGCTTCGCATGATAGCTCGAGTCGGCGAAACTCTGGAGCAAAATCTATGGAGCTCGTCCACAGGGCGAGCCCCCGCGCCGCTGCCCAGGCGCGCATGATCATCAATGCGCGACTGCCGTGGCTCGGTGGCTATCCCGTACCTTCACGCTCACTGGTGGGTCCGCGACTCATCCTGCTCCGCCTTCTCATTCCCGCGTTCCACTTCCCTCGCCAAAGCGGCGAATTTCGGTTCCCAGAAGCGCCGAAAAGGCTCCAGCCATCGGTCGACGTCCTCCAAACCGCTCGGCTCCAGGGAGTAGATTCGCCGCGCGCCGTCGGCTCGCACCTTGGCGAATCGATTCTCCCGCAACACCTTGAGATGCTGCGAGATGGCAGACTGGGTGATGCCGAACTCCTTGCCGACTCTGGAGACGACCTCACCCGAAGACAAGTCCCGGACACAGAGATGCTCGAGAATTCGCCGCCGAACAGGATCGCTGAGGACCGCGAAGGTGTGCATGGATCAGGTGGCTCCCGTCGATCGCGGTGTCTCCCCACGGTAGAAAGCAGCGGTTTCCTCGGCCATCGCCATGGCGGTGCCTTGGTCCTCACCGGAACGGACGTGGGCGTCGCCCCAGGACATGGCACAGGCGGTAAGAAAGCTCTTGCCTTCGGTGGACTCGAGCCATGCTTCATGGTCTTCCTTCTCGACGCCTCGACGCTCCTGCAAGTGAAGGCCGAGGCCCAAGAATCCAAGCTCCCACCCGACCCCGGTGGCTCCTGGACCATACTTCTTCCAGTGCTCTTCGCTGGCCTCATCTTTCGCCATCAGATGCTCCAGGGTCAGGAGGGTTCCGCCAGCGACGGTTTCCAGTCGTACCGTCACCCAGCTCACGTTCTCGAAGTACACCCACGTGAGGTCGAAAGCCTTCGGTGGGTCACAGAGAGTGATCTCGCCGCCGGCGTTGCCTTCCAGCTGATACCGGCCGCCGAGCTCCAGGTCGCCGGTGATGGGAGCGAACCAGCGGGAGATTCGTTCAGCGTTGGTGATGGCGTCCCAGAGCTCGTCGATCTCGGCGGCAAAGGTTCGAGATCCGCCCACGATGCGGACCGTCTGACCGTGGTAGTCCGCCTCCTTGACGACACGATAGTCGATTCCCAAGGCGCTGCTGTAGTCCATGTCCATTCCTTGATCAGAAGAGGGCACGCTCCTCCGCTCGGAGAGCTCACCCCAGGGTTGTCGATGTGGAACCCGTTGGATCGGAGGGAAGCCTGTTCGATGAATGTAGTGTCAACTTATATTAGTTGAGACTAAAATGCAAACCCACTCGGCAGGGAGCCTCCACGGTCGAGCCGAGAGTCTTCGCCTGGCGCAAGATCTCCCGGGTCTCCGAAAGGCCACTGCTCGAACGATCGAAACCGCTGATCGCGTCGTCGTGCCCGCGCTCGCGACGGTCCCGACGCGGTAGTCTCGCTGGCGCATCGCCCCCTTTTGAAAGGATCTCGCCATGAAAGCCGTCGTGTGTCCCGAGTACGGAAGCCTCGAAAACCTGGAATGGCGTGAGGTCGACGAGCCCGAGCCCGGCAAGGGCGAGGTGCTCGTCGACGTGCGCGCGGCCGGCGTCAACTTCCCAGACCTCTTGCTCGTGCGCGGCCAGTACCAGGCGCGTCCCGACACCCCGTTCGTCCCCGGCGGCGAAGCGGCCGGCGTGGTCGCGGCCGTCGGTCCCGGCGTCGAGCGCGTGCGCGTCGGTGACCGGGTGATCGCCATGGGGCTCGTCGGCGCATGGGCCGAACGCTGGGTCGTCCCCGCAGCGGCGACTCTGCCCATCCCCGACGGCGTCTCATTCGACGTCGCGGCCGGCGTCGCGATCGTCTACGGCACGTCGTACTACGCTCTGAAACAGCGGGCCGCACTGCGCGAAGGCGAGAAGCTTCTCGTGCTCGGCGCGGCCGGCGGCGTCGGGCTCGCCACTGTCGAGCTCGGCAAGGCCCTGGGCGCGAAGGTGATCGCCGCCGCGTCGAGCCCCGAGAAGCTCGACGCGGCGGAGGCCGCGGGCGCCGATCTGCGCGTCGACTACTCCACCGAGAGCCTCAAGGACCGGGTGAAGGAGCTGACCGCGGGCCGAGGTGTCGACGTGATCTACGACCCGGTGGGCGGCGATCTCACCGAAGCGGCGCTGCGCGCCATCGCCTGGAATGGTCGCCACCTCGTGATCGGCTTCGCCACGGGCGAGATCCCGAAGCTACCGGCGAATCTCGCGCTGCTCAAGGGCTGCTCGATCGTCGGCGTCTTCTGGGGAACCTGGACACGCAAAGATCCCGCGGGATCGACCGAGAACTTCCGCCAAATCGCGCACTGGCTCGCCGACGGCACCCTGCGCCCCCGGGTCACCCCCTACCCCGCCGCCGACTTCACCGACGCCCTCGCCGAGATCGACGAGCGCCGCGTGATCGGCAAGGTCGTCTTGCGCTTCGCAGACTCCGCCTGACACCGGCCCCCGAGCCTCGCCCCGTGGTCATCGGCTGCCGCCCGCGCGCCCAGAAGGCTACGGAGTCCCGCTGCACGCCCTAGCCTGCGGCGCGACATATACTCCGATCGAGACCGCTCATCGACCGAGTCCCCGGCCTCCAGGGTCGTGGCGACCCATCTCCAGGAGACCTGTATGACCCGCTTGCTTGTCGCCGCCAGTGCCGTCGCGCTTGTCGCCGCCCTCCCCGTCGCCGCGCAGGACTTTTCCGTCGAGCGCATCGACCAACATATCCGCACCTTGTCGGACGATTGGTTCGAAGGCCGCGCGCCGGGCACATCCGGCGAGGACAAGACGGTCGCCTACCTGTCGGGCGCCTTCGCCAGCATCGGGCTCCAGCCGGGCGGCGACCTGCGGCCGGACGGCTCGCGGGCCTGGACGCAGGACGTGATCCTCAATCGTTCGACCATGACCGAAGCTCCGAAGCTTGCCATCACCATCGGCGGCGAGCGCGTCGCCATGGTGCAGGATACGGATCTCGCAGTGCGCTCGCCGGTCAACGGCATGGCCAAGGTCCAGCTCGAAGACGCCCCCCTGCTCTTCGTTGGATACGGGACTCACGCGCCCGAGCGCAACTGGTCCGACTTCAAGAATGTGGACGTCAAGGGCAAGGTGATCGTGGCGCTCGTCAACGACCCGGATTTCGAAGGCGGCGAGGGCGACTTCGGCGGCGAGGCGATGACCTACTACGGTCGCTGGACCTACAAGTACGAGGAAGCGGCGCGGAGGGGCGCGACGGGCATTCTGGTGATCCACGAGACCAAGCCCGCCAGCTATCCTTGGGGCGTCATCGCCAACGGCAACAATGTGACGCTGGACATTGTTCGCAAGGATCCCGCGGCGGCTCATTCGGCGCTGCAGGGCTGGATGCATGTCGACATCGCCAGCCGACTCTTCGAGGCGGCAGGCACGACCTACGACGACGCAAAGGCCATGGCACAACGCCGCGACTTCCAGCCGATGGATCTGGGCGCGACGATCGATGCCACCCTGGTCTCCCGCAAGGAACAGATCGCCGCGAAGAATGTCGTCGGCATCCTGCCCGGGACCGAGCGCCCCGACGAGACCATCCTCTTCACCGGGCACCATGACCACCTGGGGGTCGGCCAGCCCGACGAAACGGGCGACACGATCTACAACGGCGCGATCGACAACGCCACAGGAATGGCCTTCATGATTGAGATGGGCCGTGCGTTCGTGCAGAGCGGAGGGACCGAGCGGACCCTGGTGTTTCTGGCCGTCGGAGCCGAGGAAAGCGGTCTGCTGGGCGCAAAATACTATGCCGCCAATCCGCTCTACCCGCTGGAGACGACGGTCGGGGTGATCAACACCGACGCACCAGGCGTCCATGGCGCGACCCGGGATTTCTCGATCTCGGGCAGCGCCAAGCTCGGTCTGCTCGACATCATGATCGAGGAAGCGGCGAAGATGGAGCGGAGCTACTCGCCCGACCCCAACCCGGCAGCGGGCAGCTTCTTCCGCTCCGACCATTTCGCCTTCGCGCAGGTCGGCGTTCCGGCCGTCAGCTTCCGCTCGGGCCGCAACCTCGTCGATGGCGGCACTGAGCGGGCGGCGCAGATCGCGGCGGACTACGCCGCCGAGGACTATCACCAGCAGAGCGATGAATGGTCGCCCGATTGGGATCTGAGCGGACTCGTCCGTGACGCCCAGCTAGTCCACGCGGTCGCCGAACGGCTCGGCAATAGCGAGGAGTGGCCGAACTGGGCCGAGGGCAGCGAGTTCAAGGCACTGCGCGATGCCAGCGCGGAGGCGCGCGACTAGCCCCGCGGGCCTGAGCCGCTGCAAGAGCGAGGGGCTGGCAGCCCATGGCAAACCTGAGAGTTTGGTCTACTCTCCGGTCGGAGCCCCAAGGCCAAAGACACCCGAGTTCGAGACACGGAGCAAGCCTGGTGTAGTGGCCAATCCTCACCGACCGAGGAAGATCCCGAGCAGCTCGTCGGCGGCGCGGCTCGGCGTCGTCTCGGCGTCGGCGACGCGGCGCTCGAGCTCATCGAGGCGGGCGCGCACGGCGTCATGGGCTCGGAAGGCATCGTGCAGCCGCTCGTCGACCAGGGAGCGAAGCCAGCGTAGACGCTGGGCGCGACGTTTCTCGGCCAGCACGCCGGTCGACTCGAGGCGCTCGCGATGCTCACGTAGCGCCTGCCAAACCTCGTCGAGACCGCGGCCGGTGAGGCCGCTGCAGGCGAGCACGGGCGGCGTCCAGCTGCCGGCGCCGGGCCGGAAGAGGCGCAGCGCCGACTCGTACTCGACGCGCGCCCGGCCCGCCGAGGTCTCATCACCGTCGCACTTGTTGACCGCCACGACGTCGACGGTTTCGACGATGCCGCGCTTGATGCCCTGCAGCTCGTCGCCGGCGCCGGGTAGGAGCAGCAGCAGCACCGAGTCGACCATCTCGGCGACTAGCACTTCGCTCTGGCCGACGCCGACGGTCTCGACGAAGATCGTGTCGTAGCCCGCTGCCTCGCACACCAGAATGGTCTCGCGTGTCTTGGCGGCGACGCCGCCGAGCGAGCCACCGGTGGGCGACGGCCGGATGAAGGCACCTTCGGCGGTCGCAAGGCGCCCCATTCGCGTCTTGTCGCCGAGGATGCTGCCGCCGCTGACCGCGCTCGACGGGTCGATCGCCAGCACGGCCAGTCGATGGCCCTGCTCGAGCAGGCGCGCGCCGAGCCCCTCCAGGAAGGTGCTCTTGCCGACCCCGGGCACGCCGGTGACGCCGATGCGTCGCGCCGCACCGGTGCGCGGCAGCAAGCGCTCGAGCAGCTCTTGCGCCAGCCGACGGTGCGCCGGACGCCGGCTCTCGACCAGCGTGATCGCGCGCCCGAGCATCGCTCGCTGCCCGGCGACAACGCCCGCGGCGAGCTCATCCACCGACGGCAGGCGCCGACTCACCAGCTCCTCCACGCGTCGCGAGCACGGGGCCCCACGCGCGAGCGGGCGAAGAGCGGTGAGACGAATCCAACGAGCGACATGGCGTCGCGATCTTAGCGGGTCGCTCAGCGGCCAGCATGTGGCAAAGGAGATGTAAAGACTTGATGATTCTCCCTAGAGGCCACATCTACACTCATCTATATCTCGAAAACACTGGCCAATTAACCCCGGCGCGCCGACGTCTCATCGTCCCGTCACTCCGAGCCCCCTGAGCGACATGCCGATCGCGCAGCGCGTGCCGGTCTCCGGCAACCCCCTTCCCAGGAGTCTCTGATGAAGAGAAGCCTCGTCTTCGTCCTCGTCGTCGCCCTCGTGGCGTCCATCCTCCCCCCGACGACCTTCGCCAGCACCTCTGATCCGCTCGCGGACGCCAAGCCGCTCGCCGTCGCCGATCGGTTCTCCGACCCCGAGATCAAACCGATCTCACTCAATCGCTTCCTCGGTTACAAGAACACGAACCGCGATCCCGACTGGGATTGGACGCAGAATGTCGCCTACACGCTTCAATCGACGAACCAGACCTTCAGCAATATCCGGCTGCCCTACTATGCGACTCAGGGCCCTGCAGCCGCGATATTCAACGACTCGGCTGGGCGCGACATCGCGCCCGAAGACGGCTGGGTGCTGATGCTGCGCGACTTCGGTCCGGGAATCGAGACCCCGTTCTTCATCCTCTACAACAAGTATCGCGGCATCATGCGCTTTTTCTATTTCCCGACCTTGCCGCAGACCTTCACTCGGGCGATCGCTCGCCTAAGCTTCCAGACCCAGACGACGGATCGCAGCGCGGCTCACTTCACGTTTCTCGACAAGAACCGCTTCGTGGACAACTACGACCCCGCGCGGTCACAGATCGTCGTCGGCAGGATCGCGCCCCGACAGTGGTGCTACTTCGACTTCGACGTCTCCGGCTACGACCCGGCAATCTCCACCAAGGACGACCCGACCTTCTACCTCGAGGTCGCTGGCGTCATCGAGACCGACCTTACTGCGACCGGCGAGGTCGATCTCCTGACGGGGCCGGTGAGCGCCGCCAAGTCGGGCAGTGGATTCAATGTCGCAGGAGCGTTCAAGAACATCAAGAAGCGCCACAAGGACGTCAAAGACGCAAAGAAGGTGATTTCCGACCTCGCCGACAACAACAGCGGCGCCTGGTGGTCGGGTCCGGTCAAGGCGATCAAGAATCTCACCGAAAAGTCATGGTTCGGCGCGCTCGGCCCCGTCGCCGGCTTCCTCGAGTTCGTGATCGGCGGCGGCAGCCGAAAGTCTACCCTGCCGGCTCCGATGACCACCAAAGGCACAGTGGAACTGAACGGCACGCTCGCCAGTGAGACTCTGCTCTACGACTTGATCGTCTTGGTGCCCGGCGGCAACCACCTGACCCCGGCGACCGATGCTCTGTCGAACAAGCTGCCGCTCTACGACGAGCCGCTCGGCGTGCTCAATGTGACGGGTCGGCCGACCTACTCCGGCACCGTGACCACCGACTCGGTTCAGATCATCCCGACTGGCCCTTGGAACATCTCGGCGACGACGTCGGCGACGACGCCTCTACAGATCGTCTACAACACGACGGTCTTCTCGAGCGCCAACGTCACGGCGACGTGGGCGCCGCTGAATCACCCGGCATACGGATACCGATCGGTGTCGTCCTTCAACTCCAGCTGGAGCAGCTCGTTCTCGGGCGGCGCGGCGGACGAGGACCTCTACATCGACCTGATCTCGGGAGCCTACTTCAGCCGCATCGCGATCAAGGCGCGTCTGACGCCGCGCAACGCGGCCTCCGGTCTCGAGCCGGTGACGCTCTACAAGGCATACAGCACCTTCGCCAACACCACGCTCCGGTACGAGCCGCCGACCGGTGGCGGCGGCGGTGGCGGCCCCGGTCCCGGCGATGGGTGCATCATCTGCCTCACCGCACCCACCGACACCCTGCAGGCGGAGCTGGACTCCGCGCTGCTGAAACGCGGCAAGGCGCAGGCCACCACGGTCGACGAGCATGTCGCCGACTACCTGCTCGTCCTGCTGCCGCAGCTCGATCGTCACGCTGAGGCCGGCACGGCGCTCGAGGCCACGCGCGCGGCGTATCGCGACCGTCTCGAGCTCGCTGGCGGCGACTCGGACAGCTGGTCTGACGCAGACCTGCGGCTGCTCGAGTCGCTGGCCCTGCGCGCGCTCGACGACCGCCTGAAGGCTTCGCCGGATGCGGCTCCCTGATCTCTGACCAGCGATGACTCGAGGTCCCGGGCGGAATTGCCGTCCGGGGCCTTTTGCGTTGTCCGCCTCGCGCCCGGCTCAAGTCTGAGACAATCACGACCTTGCCAACGATCCAACGTTCGATCCATCCTATGGTCTTCACAAGCCACACTCGCTATGGCCTTGGTGCCGCACACTCCATGCGACACCACGCACTCCCCGGGAGGGACTTCATGCTTCGTCCGCTTCGTCCGCTTCGTCCGACGCGTTTACTCGTCGCGCTCTGGGTGGCGACACTCGCCGCACTGCTCGCGACCGCGGTGCTCGCCGCACCGCCGGCCCGCACTCTCCTCGACGTCAAAGGTCTGCGCGCCAGCGTCGGCGAAAAGGAGCTCGAGCGGCTCGGCTACCGACACGTCGGCGGCAGCCAGTCGGCCGGCGCGTCGACCACGCTGTGGCGCGAGGCGCGCACCGACCGATGCGTCGCCGTGCGCACAGTGAACGGTGTCTACGAGACGGTGACCTACGCACCCATCACCGACTGTCAGCGCGCCGAGCAGCAGGCCCAGACCGCGCCCCCGCCGGCGCAGGACGACGGCTCGTTCGCCACCGTCTGCGGAGTCGTCACCGGCGGCCAGACCTATGCCTACGAGTGTCGCCTGCGCACCGAGGGCTGTCAGGGCGAGGGCTACTGCCGCAGCTTCCTCACCTTCCCTGACCAGACGATGCGCCTCGACTGGCAGCGGAACAATGGCGTCGAAGTGCGCATCGAGGGGCTCGCCCCCCAGCGCACGACGACGACCTTCGCCGACGGCCAGACGCGGTTCGTTCTCGACGGTAAAGCCTATTTCGTCTACCGCACGGAAGACCGCGCGCGGCGCGAGGTCGCCAAGCTGCGCAACTGACGAGGGCGCCCCGGGCTCCCCCGAGCTCGGGCCCTCGCGATCACGTCGTACCGATGGTGGAAAAAGACTCCGTCCGAGCCGAGGTCGAGATCGATGCGCCGGTCGAGACCGTGTGGCAGGTGCTCACCGATCTCGACGGCTACGGCGACTGGAATCCCTTCACGCCCGCTGCCGAGTCCACGCTCGCGATCGGCGACCCGATTCACCTGCGGGTCCGGCTCTTCGGCCGCCGAACCATCCCCTGGACCGAACGAATCAGCCGAAACGCGCCGTACATGCTCGGGTGGGATCTCGTGCTCGGCCACCGACGGCTGCTCTACGCCGAGCGGACGCAGGTCCTGGAGGCGGTCGACGCCCATCGAACCCACTACCTGACCGTGGACCGATTCAGCGGTCACCTGGCGCCGCTCGTGCTCTGGCTCTTCGGTCGCTCGATGAGCCGCGGCTTCGCGGATTGCGCTCAGGCACTGAAGAAGGCCGCGGAGACGAAGACTCGCATGACGCGCAGCTGACAGAGGCGGCTCGGGCTCACGACTCGTCGCGCTGCGCCAGCAGCAGCGCAACGAATCCCGGAAGGAAGGCGAAGGTCCATGCCGCGCCGTGGACGAGCAGATTCGGCCCGTCGGGCGATGGCTGGGTCCAGATGCCCGAGATCGCCCAGAACGCCAGGCCCGAGCCGACCGCCGCCAGCAGGCCCCGCGCGGCGGTTCGGCCGGCGCCTTCGACGCCGCCGCGAGCTCGGCGCTGAAGCCACGCCATCGCCAGCCACATCGCCGCCCAGGTGATGAGCAGCGCACCGAGATAGCCAAACGGGCGATAGAGACCATAGAACGACGCCGCGATGCCGGCGCCGGCGAGCGGCAGCCAGAACAGCCGCCGCGCCGCCCGCGCGTCGACGCCGTCGCGTCGCGCCGCCCAGGCGAGCACCAGCGCGAGCGCGACGAAGACGACGACGCCGTGCACGATGCCGGGCACGATCGCGCCGTCGGGAATGAAGCGCGCCCACAGCCAGTCGCCCACGGTCGACAGCAGGCCGAGAACGAGCGACGCGGTGACGGCGGAGGTGAGCTGGCGGCGCAGGACGGGTCGGTGTTCGTCACTCATTGCCGCCGAGCCTATCCGAAGGGCACCGCGCGCGGCGTCCTCGGACCGCCTCAGGTCTCCGGCAGGATTCCACAGTCGCGGAAGCAGGCCCGGTCTGACTGAGGCCCGCCATTCCTTGCATCTGTGTCCGAAGGAAGTCGTTGGTCGACCCAGGAACGCCCCCGCGACGCGGCGGGGGCGGCAAATTCGCCGGCACGGTCGTGCGCTCGACGACGCCGGAGACCAAGCAGGGCGACTACTGGACGGTGAGCGAGAGCTCGTCGAACCAGATGTCCGACTGGCCGCCCGCCGTATTCGGTCCGAGACGGATGATGATCTGCTTGCCGATCGCCGCGCCCGACGCCGAGTAGGTGACACCGCTCTGCTCCGCCCACGCGGTCTGACCGGTGACCGTGCTCACCGTCGTCTTCAGCTCGACGAACGAGCCGAGATTGCCGTCGATCGAGGCGTAGCCGATCTGGTACGGAATCGCACCCTTGTGGTTCGCTCCGCCGATCGCCCAACTCTTGAAAGTGTAGGTCTTGCCCGACTCGAAACGCGTCGTCAGCACCTGGCCGACGGTCTCGCTGGTATTGGCCGAGTAGAAGCCGAAGGACCCACCGAGGGAGCCGTTGCCCGGCTGGGAGTGTGCCGCATGATGGGCCCAGCCACCGCTCGGGCCCCAGCTCGGGATGCCTGAGTACTGGCTGCCGGCCGTGGTTTCGATGCCAGCGTTGGCGAGCGCGATCGACGCCGGCGCCGAGCACTTGGTCACCAAGACGCTGTCGATCCAGATGTCCGACTGACCGCCCGCCGTGTTCGACCCGAAGCGGACGATGATCTGCTTGCCGATCTCGGAACCCGAGCCGCCGACCGCATGCGTCACGCCACTCTGCGCCGCCCATGCGCTCTGATCGGTCACGGGACTCACCGCCGTCTCGAGCTCGACGAACGAGCCGAGGTTGCCGTCGAGGTTGGCGTAGCCGATCTGGTACGGAACAGCGCCCATGTGGTTGGCACCGCCGATCGCCCAGCTGCTGAAGCTGTAGGTGGTGTTGGCGGCGAAGCGCTCGCCGAGCACCTGGCCGACGGTCTCGCTCGTATTGGCCGAGTAGAAGCCGAACGAGCCACCGAGACCGCCGTTGCCCGGCTGGGAATGCGCCGCATGACTGGCCCAGCTGCCGCTCGGGCCCCAGCTCGGGATGCTCGAGTACTGACCGCCCGAGGTGGTCTCGAAGCCCGCGTTGGCGACGCTCACCGCGACGCCCGTGCACGGTCCCGGGCCGGGCCCGGGGCCGCCGCCGCCCACGGTGAGCGCGTTGTCGAGCATGAAACCCTTGAGCGGCTCGTCGACGGCGCTCACCGTGCCGTCGCCGTCGACGTCGTACCACACGCTGACCACCACGTCGTAGGTCCCGCTCACCGCCGCTCCGGGCACGGTGAACGAGCGCGATGCGGCGGTGTCGCGCCACTGGGTCGACGAGCCGATGCGCGCAAAGGCGGTGACCGGCTTGTCGTTCGGCGCGTCGTTGTAGCTACCGGGGCCTTCGATGGTGGCCCCGAGCAACAAGTGAGGATGATCCCAGTCGGCGTAGCTACGGAGCGTGGCGTTGATGGTGAAGGACCCACCGGCGGCGACGCTCGAGGTGCTGAGGCTGGCGGCGGCGATGTCGATCGGCGTCGTCATGTACATCGCGCGCTTGCCCCAGCCGGCGCCGTGGTTGTTGTAGTAGAAGTCGGTGATCCAGTTCCACGTCCGGCCGGTGTTGGCGTGGGCGTAGGTTCCGAACTGGCACATGCCGCGACCGTGGCCGAAGCAGCAGTCGTCGTACCAGCCGTCCCAGCTGTGGACGTCGGGCAGGCACGGCCAGCCATCGTTCGGCGCGCCGACGTTGCCCCAACCGCAGCTCGGATCCGAATTCGGGCACGGATAGCCGCAGAGGTTGACGTTGTTCTCGGACGAGTACTCGGACTTGCCGAGCACACCGTTCAGCTCCAGCAGGATGCCGGCCGTGCGCCGCGCCGACTGATCGCATTGCGCGACGTACGAGTTGTTGAACACCTGGCAGCTGGTGCTGGTGCAGATCGAGCCCCAGCGCAGGACGTACTCGGCTGCATACGTACGGTACGCGATGGCGCCGGCATCCCGCGAGTGGTCCGGGAACCACGACAGCCACTCGGCGCACAGGCCGTTGGCGACATACACCTCGGTCGCGACCGCGCCGTAGCCGTTGACCTGCAGAGTGTCCGGCGGGTTGTGAACTGGCTTGTCGCCGGTGACGAAACTCGACGGATCGCCGATCAGGGTCTTCAGCAACGGCGAGTCCGGGTCGAGGGCATCGTCCAGCACGTCGTCGACGACCTGCTCGTGCGCGTCGTCGTGGTGACCGCCGCGCTTCGCTTCGACGAAGTTGGGTGTCTCGTCCTCGGTGATCACGCGCACGATGTCTGGCCCAACTCCAGGCTCCATGTCGACCACGAAGTGCATGTCCGACGCGACGAGCTGAACGCGATCGAGGCGCACCGTGCGAAAGCCCGGCGCCGCGATCACCAGGTCGTCGAGCGCGGGCTTCTCTTTCGGCCCCCAGGCCCCGGGCGCATGGAGCTCGAAGTAGCCGCGAGTGTCGGTCGTGGCGATCGCGCCATCGGTGGCCAAGCGCGCCACCGCTCCGGCCAGTGGACGGCCGGTCTCGACATCGACGACGTGTCCGTGGATCATCGCCATGCCGTCGACCTGCCGCGCCCGGATGGACTCGATGCGCATCTCCTCGGTCCGCTCCCGCGGCTCAAGCCAAACGTCGACGATTCCGTCGGAGAAATGCCGCGCGAAGCCCGGGTTCGGCCTGAAACCGAGCGTGCGGTAACCGTCGGCCGAGAACTCGACGCGCGTTGCCGACGCCGCCAGACCGGACGCCATCGGCCGAATCGACACATAGCCGCCCCGGTCGGCGCGTGCGCTGTCGATCAGCGTCCGCTCCGCCGGCGCCCGCACAGTCTCCGCCTCGTCATAGGCGATGGCGGCAGCACCGGGGAGGGCGACGCCGGTGAAGACGTCGCGGACACGGTAGTTCAGAGTTTGCGCGCCGTCGTCGTTGCGCGCCAAGAGAGGCGTGGCGCAGGCGACGAGCACGGCGAGGATCAGCAGGACACACGGGATTCGATGGTGTCTCACAGAAGTCTCCAGTCGAGAACCGATTCGATCGACGGCGCCGGCACCTGCCTCGCGCCTGAGCTATCGGCGAGGAGGCCCGCGTCGTGGGGGCTTGGAGCGCGCGGCGAGGCGCGCTACTTGAATCGGCGAGAGGACCAGAGAAAATCCATCATCTTTCTCGCGGGCGCCCGTCGCTTGGAGTCAATCGACGGTCGTCGACCAAGTGTCGAGGGCGCCGCGTTCGAAGCTGTCGGCAAAGACCAGGCCGGCGTCGAACGCACAGCCGCACGATTGGACGGCCAGCGTGTCCTCGAAGCCGGCGAAGCCCTCGGCGTCGACGTAGAGATCGACCTCGAAGTCGATGTCGAGGTCGTCGTTCGTGCCGAACACGCCGTCGTCGCCGACGCCGAGCGTATTGGGCAGATTGCCGCCACGATCCATCAACGCGGCGGGCACGTTGCGGTTCTCGGTGTGGAAGCTGCCGGTGAAGTGGCCCGCCTCGTGCGCCGCGATGTTGCCGAGCGCCAAACCGACGAACTCGAGCCTGGAGGTGCCCGCCGCGAGCGGGAAGGTGTTCAGCGAATCGACCGACGGCGCCGGCTGGCTGAGCAGGTCCAGCAGCACGACCGCCGTCTCTTCGCCACCGAAGTTGCCGACGTCGATCGATTGCGCGATGCCGATGGTCGGAATGCCGAGCTCGGCGATCGAGCCGCCGACGATCAACCGACTCACCCCCGGCTGGCCGAACGGGTCGGCGTGGTCGCGGCTGTTGAGCAGACGGACACCGAAGCGCGGGCTCGGCCCGCGCCCGGCCGGATCGTCGACCACGTTCTCGCGCAGCACCGCGAGCACGGCGTCGATCAGGGCGTCCTCGTCGCCTGGCGTGAATCCCCAGTTCGACAGGAAGCTCGCCAGCGGCGACAGCGTCGCCATCCCCGGCTGCGCGCCGACGAAGATTCCGGTGTCGAGCGTCGCGCCGTCGAAGTCGACGAACAGCGTCTTCGGCTCCGCGTCGGACTCGCCGACGGGGCGGAACACGCGCAACGCCAGCGTGTACGCGCCGTCGAGGCCGAGCGCACGCAGGCGATAGGTCCCCGGAGCCTCGGCGACGAACGCCGCGACGACGCCTTCGCCTCCGGGCAGCGGCGAGCCGACCGCGTAGGCACCCGAGAGGTCTTGGGTCGACGCCACCGCCAGACCGCCGTTCGGTCGTTCGACCAACACCTCGCCCGGCTCGTCGCCCGCCGGACCGAGCAGCTGGAGGCCGAGGATGTCGCACGCCTCGAGCTCAACGCTGAACCAGTCGGGATCGCCGGCGTCGAGCCGCAGGGTGAGCGTGTAATCCCCCTCGCTGCCGACACCCGGCCCGCTCGCCGGGTCGAATGGATCGCCGAGCAGCGCGGCGAAGGGGAAGAGCGAGCCGGCGACCGCGACGTAGTAGTCGCCGTCGGACGGCGCCGGCACGGCGAGCAGACTGTCGAAGCTCACCGCCGAGTCGCCGTCCTCGTTGAGCCGCACGATCTCGCCCGCGGCGTTGTAGAGCGCGACGAACGTGTCGAGAGCCTCCATCGGCAGCGGCGTGTCGATGTCGATCACCAGCATCTGCCCGCGCGCCACGCCGGCGACCCGGAAGACGTCGAAGTCGCCGCTGCCGCTGCCTGCGCTGCCGTACGGCCCGTCGCCGATCACACCATCGAGCACCACCGAACCTCCGGCGACGAGGCCAGTGTCGCTCGCCAACGAGATCGAGCCATCGTCCTCGGCGAAGGGCCCGATGGGTACCGGCGCCGGCGCCGAGGCGAACGTACCGACGACGTCGAGCGCCGACGCCTCGCCGATGCCGGTCCCGAAGCCGGCGAGCGTCTGCGCCGTCGCGGCGGAGTCGTTGGGCTCGGCCTCGGGCACGCTCGCGCCGCGCTCGACTGGCGCCATCGCGTCCGCTCTCTCGGCCGCGGCGCGCGCCATCACGCGCCGCCAGTGACGCATGTCGGGGCGTGCTCCCGTGGGCAGAAAGGCGAGATAGGGATTGGCGGTCTCGGCGGGCGGCGGGTTCACCAGTGCCTCGTCCGCGGGCCTGGCCTCCGACAGTGCGTCGTCAGACCTGAACTCGGCCGCCGGAGCAAGGTCCAACGCGACCAGGGACCAAGCGACCATCCAGACGCAGACGCAGAGGAATCGGTCGGCTCGAAACATCATCAGGCTCCTCGTGGACACAGGGCAGCAGGTGGGTCGACAGCACCCACGACGTCGTCGGATCGGCGCGAGCAGCTCACGGCTCCGCCTCCACCACTCGAAAACGCCATTCGTCGAGTGGCGTCGGAGCACCGTCCGCCGAAAGGCCGACCAGACGCGCTGTCACAAGCCGGTCGACGAGCAGCTGGCGCGGCAGCACGACGACCACCTCGGACGCACCCTGGAGACGTAGCGACGCGTCGCGCCACAGCATGCCCGAAGACCCCGTCTCCGAGGTCTCGCGGATCTCGACCGCGTAGCGAGGGTAGGACTGTTTCGCCAGCGTCTCCAACACCAGCACGATCTGCTCGGCATCCGGCGCCAGCCGCACCTCGCGCGGGCCGACGGTACGCGTCGGGTCGGGAGGCGCGAACCATGCCAGGGTCGCTGACGGACTCGGGGCAGGCTCCGGCAAGAGCCAGCCGAGCGCGACACCGACAACGAGGGCCGCGGCCAGGGCGAGCCAGCTCGGCGAACGACGCGGTCTCGCGGCAGCGGGCGCTGGCGCTGCACTGGCCTGAACGGGCGGCCCGACCTCGACGCCATCACCGATCGAGCGCAGGGCCGCGACCGCGGGTCGAAGCGCTTCGTCGAGCCACTGGCGATACTCAGGGTCTTCCAGCGCCTCGTCTTCCAGCGCTTCGTCTTCCAGCGCCTCGCCTTCCTGCGTCTCGTCGTCGAGCACCGATCGCTTGGGCGCCTGGTGGAGGGCCCGGAGCCGCTCCAGATCGGAGGACGAGACGATGCCGACACGCTGCGACTCGTCGAGCGCCAAGTCGACCGCGACCGCATGTCCGGCCCGCGCGATGCGCGGCCCGGCGTCGGAGCTCGGGGCCAGGTGGAGATCTCTCGACGCGGCGATCGGATGGCCGTCCACCGGCACCAACAGCTTCCGGCCGTCGTCGAGGGTGTCGAGCCACAGCCACTCGATCCC
The DNA here is from genome assembly GCA_039194425.1 of Acidobacteriota bacterium. GTDB lineage: Bacteria > Acidobacteriota > Thermoanaerobaculia > Multivoradales > J023 > JAUIJL01. The sequence goes on from JBCCVZ010000024.1 coordinate 26,980, forward strand.
CGTATCCGACTCCGTCCCCGCTGCGTCTTCGAGCAGGTAGAGACCGCCCGGCGCGTTCGCGTCGGCGGCGTCGAGCGCCGCGGCCGAGGAGACCAGCCGCTCGCGCGCGGCCGCCTCGGCGCGGCGCAGGCGCAGCTCGTCCGGCCGCGTCACGATTCACCTCCGCGGCAACGCTCGACCAGCTCGCCGAGCGTCTCGTAGAGGCCGGGTAAGGTCGATCTCGGGATGCCGAGCAGCGCGGCGAGACGCCGACGCGACGGCATCTGATCGTCCGGCAGCGCGGGGGCCTGGAGGCGGACGAAACGCCATAGCCGCTGCAGGTGCTCCCTGCGACGGCGCGGCAGGCCGTCGCCTCGCGCCACGGCCTCGGAAACGCAGGCGATCAGCGCGTCGTAGCTCTGCCGGCGCTCGAACGAACCGCCCGGCACATCTCCTCGATGCGTCGGTGTCGGATCGTCGGTGAGGACCGCCCGCCAGCGCACGCGCACCGCGCGACGCAAGCCGTCGAGCAGCTCGTCGAACGTGGTCACCGGAACGCCCGAGCGGCCGAGACGACCACAGCGCCGAGAGACCGCATCGACCATCGCCGCTCGCCGCTTGCCCCACCCTGTGACCAGGTCCGGCAACAGGTCGTCGGCCCAGCGGCGGGTCACGGCTTCGACCCGCGCAGCCGGTGCCGATTCTCCGACCAGATCGGCATGCCGGGTCGCTGCCCGCGACGCCGCGGAGGCCGCCAGGACGCTCCTGCCGTCGTCGCTGCGGAGCTGCCGCAGCGAGCCACGCTCGATCGCCGCATCGACCGCCTCGCGAACGATGCCGTAGAGGCGATAGCCGAGCGGGTCGGCGCGCCGCTGTCGCTCCTGAAGAAAATGGCGAAGCTCGAGCCGCAGCAGGCCATCGACCCGTCCCTTGGCCTCGACATGGCGGCACAGCGTGCGCGCGCGTTCCATGAGATGGACGTAGGCGTCGGCCGTGAGCTCGTCGAGCGCCTCGCGGCCGAAGCGGTCGCCGGCCGCCACCAGGCCGACGAAGCGCGGCGGCGCCAGCCACAGGCCGCGTCGGCGCAGCTCGTCGCGGAGCAGGCCGCGCAAGGCGTTCCAGAAGGCGTCGAAGCGCTCCGCCGAGGCCGCATCGGAGTGTGCCGGACCTTCGAGCGACGCCAGGTACTCGGTGAGCGGGCACGCGCTGGGCCGGCACTCGGAAGAAGGTCGCACAGAGACCACCGGGTCCTCGGCGGACCTGTTCGACATCGACGAAAAATCTATACGTTTCACTCGTTGTTGGTCCATTCGGGCAAACCGTTTGTTATGTGTTCGGTCGACTCCACCCGATGGACCGGCTCGTGGCGCTCACGTGGCCGGTTGAGTTTAACGCAGACGGTGCCGTGCACCGTCGCCCGCCAACCCCGCGAGGAGATCCTCATGAAGAAGCACTACCTTTCGCTGCTCGGTCTGTTGAGCCTGGCCGCCGTGCTCAGCTTCGCCTTCTGGCCGACCACCGCCGACGCGCATCTGCCGCCGCCCATCGATCCGCCCACCAAGCTCTACCTCTGCTACGACGCTCATCTCAGCGTGTGTACCGATCCGGGAGGTTGCGGTGGCGGGTACAACCTCGGCTGGAACGAGGGCGCCGGCTCGAGCGCCTCGGCCTGCCAGTCGCTGCTCAACTCGATGATCGGCTACGCCGACAGCCAGGGCTGGATCTACGCCAACGCACACTGCTACTCGTACACGTCGCAGCGCCCCTGCCGCATCGGCGGGCTGCCCGGCTGAACCTCCGGCTCGCCGGCCGCTGCGACGCGTCCGGTGAGCCGAAATGCGGCCCACGCCGCGGGCGACGTCGAGTCGTCGTCCGCGGCGTGGCTGTCGAGCTGCGCACGGCGCAGCGCCTCGTCGCCCGAAGCGCCGCAGCGCAGGTGGTGGTAGAAGCGCTCCATCACGCGCCGTGTCCGGCTGTCGGACACCGGCCACAGCGAAGCCACCACCGAGCGCGCACCGGCATAGAGAAACGCTCGTTCGAGGCCGAGCAGCCCTTCTCCACGCACCGCTTCACCCACCGCGGTACCGCAGGCCGAGAGGACGACCAGATCGGCGTCGAGCTCGAGCTGCTCGAAGACCTCCCACGCCTCGAGCATGCCGTTCTCTTCGCCCGACACGATCGCCGTCGGCACCGAGAAGACGAGCGCCGAATCGAGCGGCGACTCCGGATCGACCACCGCGTGGCCAGCGAAATGGAGCCTGCGGGCGCGCGGCGCCTCGTCCATCCAGCGCTGCTCCGTCGCCGCCGCGCCGACATGAGACACCCCGTGGTCGAAGAGCGCCGCGACCGCCTCCGCCTCGGCGGCGGCCGCGGCAAGCTGCGGCAGGTCGAGAGGGCCCGGCGTGCCGGCACCAAAGGCCAGCAAATCGAGAGCCGGCGCCGTCTCGGCGCGCGCGCGCTCGGCCGTTCGCACTCGACCGAGCGCGGCGAGCAACGTCGCCGACGCGATGTACGACATCGGCCGATCGTCGATCACGAAGCGGCCCGGGCGGCCGTGCGACGGCGGGAGGCGGAGCGCCGCGAAGGGCAAGCGATGGAGCGGACCGTCGGGCGAGACGACGATGCGGCGCGCCGAGTCCATTTCGTCCAGCACGGGCCCGAGCAGGTCTTCGCCCAGGCCCTGTGCATCCTGGCGCCAGGTCTCTTTCGCACGCACAGCGCCCATCCAATGCCGGGCGCCGCGCTGCAGGCGGGTGACGAATCGATCGACGCGGTAGCGCAGCTCCTCCTCGCCCCACGGCCGCTGGATCACTCGCACAGGCTGATCCCGCTGGACGGCGAAGAGCAAGGTGCGCTCGCTGCCGACGCTCCAGGCGAGCAAGAGAGTTCCGGTATCGAGCGCTTCACGGGCCGCCACGACGCCGAGCGGCCGCGGTGCGCGCCAGGCCGCGACCCGCGGCGACTCGCGCCACAGGCGGTCGGCCAGCTCCTCGCGCTTCCGACGGAGCCCGGCGAGCTCGCGCGCCAACCCCTCGTCACCGAGTTGCGCCTCGTCCTCGGCGCCGGCCGCCCGTGCCAGCCGATGGGCGAGGCGATCCTGGGCCGCGACCAGCTCGAGTCGCCGCCTTTCCAGCGCCGGAGGTGCATCGCGCAGGCGGAGGTGGCGGCTCGCCAACAGCTCGAGCAGGCCGCGGGAGCGAGAGCGCTCGAGCGCGGCGAACGCCTCGTCGAAGCGCCCGGCATCGACCAGCAGCTCGATCCATCGGCGGTAGAGGGCGTCATGGTCGGCGCGGAATTGAATCCGCGAGCCGGGCGCCGCGCCGAATCGAGCCAGCTGTTTCTCGACCGTCTCCACCGCCTGGCGCGACAGCTCGATCGCATCGGCCCCGGCTCCCTCCCGCCGCCGCACCTCGGCGAGCAGGCCGAGGGTTTCGGCCAGTACCGTCGTCTCGCCGACGATCTCGGTGAGCCGGCGACGCGCCTCCTCGAGATGCGCCGAAGCCGACACCAGGTCACCGCCGGCGAGCGCCACCTCACCCAGCCAGAGCCGCGTCGCCGCGACATCGAGGCCTGCGGGAGCGACTTCCTCGAGCATCGCCAGAGCGCGCCGATGACCGTCCCGCGCCGCGGCGAGATCTCCGAGTCGCAGGCGCAGGCGCGACTCGTCGTTGAGCGCCGTCGCCTCGAGCAACGAGCCCGGCCGCGTCGCGTGCATCTGCTCGCGCACCCGGCGAAACCTGGCCGCCGCATCGTCGAGGTCGCCGCGCGCGAGCGCGACATGGCCCAGCCCGGTGAGGCTGGTGGCGACGATCGGATCGTTCGGCGCCAGCGCTTCCTTGATCGCCAGCGCCTCGCGAAACCGTGCCTCGGCGCGATCGAGCGCATGGCGCCGCAACGCCAGCTCACCGAGGTTGTTGAGCGCCCGGGCGCGGTGCAGATCGTCCGATCCCCTGCCTCCCTCGAGCTCCAGCGCGCGGGTGAAGTACTCCTCGGCGCGGCGCCACTCCCCGGCGAAGCTGGCGACGATCCCCAGGTTGTTCAAGATGCCGACCCGGTCGCGGCTCCCGGGCTCGAGGCGGTCGTAGAGCGCGAGCGCCGCAAGCCACTCCTCTTCGGCATGTCGCAGAAGGCCACTCTGCGCCGCGGTCTGCCCAAGGCCGATGCGCGTCGCCGCCTCGGGCAGCGACGAGGGCACGAGCTGCCGATAGGCCTCGAGCGCGTCGCCATAGTGCTCCGCGGCGGCCGTCGGGTCGCCCAGGCCGAGCGAGGCGTAGCCCAGCAGGTAGTGGAGACGCGCTCGTCCGAGCCGGACCGTCGAGGCCCCTTCGCGCTCTCGACGGAGCGTCAGGGCGTGCTCGAGATCGACCAACGCAGGCTGCGCCTCGTCGTTGCGCAGCGCCAGCACGGCACGCGCGCGCCACACGACGACCCGCAGGCGCCAGCCCGAGCCGGGCATCGCGCCGACGCGCGCGAGCCCCGGCAAGAAAGCCGCTGCCTCGCCGCGGCCGAAACGCCGCGCCGCCAGGTCGGCCAGCCAGGCGACCTCGACCCAAGCCGCGCGCGCGACCGCGTCGTCGAGCAGGAGACGCCAGGACTCCACCGCCGTGTCGGACCGATCCGCACTGGCCTCGAGGCCGGCGCGCAGCGCCGCGAGCGCCGTCGTCGACAAGCGGGGCCGCACCAACGCGCCGAGCTCTGCACGGCCGACAACCCGACCGTCGACGAGCCGGTCCACCAGACGACGCTCCAGGCGTTCGCCGTCGCGACGCACCGAGAGCACCAAGTCGCCCGGCAGCGGCTGCACATCGGCAGCCAGCCGATGCCAGTCGACCCAGGTACGGATTCGTCCCTGGCGTCCCTCCGCTCCATCAGTCCGCCAGCCCACGATCAGGTCGCCCGACGCCAGCCCGGCACGAGCGAAGGCTCCCTCGGCATCGACCTCTTCCACCACGACCCCGTGCATCGCGCCGACGTCCGACTCCGCGCGCTCCGCGCCGAGGAGCGCGCCGACGGCGACCCCGGAGAGAACACACAGGAAGACACCGCGGAGGACACGGCCTTTCACCGCCAAGGTCACCTGGAGCTCACGATTGGGCATCACCGAGCTCGACTGTCGAGACTTCTAGAGTCTTCGCAGCTGCCAACCACCGCCTCCTGCTACTGCGGTGGTCGTGGCAACGGACCAACGACGACACCATCGCGCCGCAGGGAGACGCCATCATGCCCGGCGGTGCGACCGTCGACGCCGAGCGTTGACCGGGATGAGCGTGAAGAGGCCGGCCTGGCCCCGGCGCGCCCTCTGGCACGTTGGACCCGTGACCTGCTGGAGACAGGCATCGCATGAGCATACTCGAATCGTCTGCGGCCTTTCTCGTCCGCAGTCTTCCACTATGCCGAGGTTTTGCCCATCGACACCTCTTTTCAGACTATTTGTTCAATAAGTGAAATTGTGGTACTGTTTCGTCTAATGACTTCGTGCAGTCTACGTCGCTGACCCTCTCAGGCCGGCCCTCGACGGGCTCATGTCTCGAACCGAGTCACCCGCGACCGAAGTGACGTGGGCTGCTTGAGAGTGAGTCACCTCGAGCAAACCTCGAACCTTCTGGGAGTAAGGAGACAGTTGTGAGCACCAGAGAGTTGACAGTTGGGCTCTTCATCGGACTGATCGTGATCGCTTGCGCCGCCGGAGCCGCGGCCAATGATCTCCCCTCGGGAATGATTTTCTTCGTCGAGACGGAAACCTGCCCCATAGGCAGCAGCGCCGCCCAGGACGCGGCCGGCAGACTTCTGATCGTCACGGACAACACATCGGAGATCGGTAGAACCTACGGCACTCCGATGAAGGATCTACTCGACAATACTCACGTCCATACAGGGTCGATGTCGGTCAATCTGCCGAGTCATCACATCTCTGGTGGGTCGAGTTGCTGCAACGGCCAGGCGACGACCAAGGGCGAGCACACGACAAGCATCACCTCGGGACCCTCGACCACCGAGCTTCCGTTCATTCAACTGCTCGTCTGCGTTGCGGATTGAGACGAGGGCGCGACCATGACAACGAACCTGAAGCTTCTCGCGTTCGTGCTGACAACCATGGCCCTCGCCGTTCCTATGGCACTCGCTGAAGACGCCATGCCAGCCTTCACAATCGCTTACTTCAACGGACCGTGCCCCGATGGCTGGGAGAACGCCCCCTTGGCGTCCGCCTCGGGTCGTACTCTCCTGCCCACGCCGCGCGGCGGGGGTGCAGGTGGATTCATCGGAGAGCCGTTGCAGTCGCAACAAGCCCCGGCCCACGAACACGGGATGGCCAGCGGCAGCATCACGTCGCCCGCCCAGGAGTTCGTTCTGATCGACGGGTGTTGCAACAACAGCCTGGGGCACAGCGGCACGCACGACATGTACGGCTCCGCCGACACTGGGCATAGCGGCTTGCCCTACATTCAATACAACGCATGCCTCAAGAACGCGGTGCCGCCTGCCGGCTCAGTGCCGCCGCCGGGTCTGCTGGCGTTCAGCCTTCTGGAGTGCGCGTTGCCCTCCACGCCGTACAACGCGGCGTCCGGTCGCTACATCGTCGGCCTCAATCCAGGGGGTCAACCCGCCGCGACGTTCGGCGGACCCAACCTTCAGCCCAGCGAAACTCGAACTCATTCCCACACCATGGACGGGACGATCGATTTCCCACAGCACGAGATCGCGGGCGGCTCGGGCTGCTGCGCCCACGACTACGCTGCCTCCGGAGAGGTCGGTTTCTCGGGCAACACCGAAGTCGATCCGCTCATCTCGAAATACGACTCGGCGGTCCAGGCGCCCTACTACACGGCGTTCTTCTGCCAGTTCAACTAGTCGGTCGACGCCCGGCAGCAATCTTCCGGAGCGCCCGGCCGGGTATCCCGTACGCCGTGACTGAACCCGGGACCGAGTATCCCTGGGCCCACCCAATGCTCCTCGGCCCATAGCCTCTCCATGTCTCGGGTTGTGTCATGACGTCCTCGACTCAGGAGTGGACCAGACCATGCAATCGAGGGATCGGTTCGAGAGCAAGTACTCGCCGTACGCTTCACAGAACCATTTCGTCGCGATCTTACTGATCGTGTTTCTTGTCGCAACTCCGTCGAACGCGACGGCACAAGCCACCCGACCGGGCGCAGACAACCCGATTCCGAATCCGCAAGACCTGACGATCTTTCCAGTCGACGACATCGCGACCTTGCGGTCGCAGCGCACCGTCTCGAGCTCGGCATTGATCGACTACGTCGCCGCCAACTCGGCTCTGACCTCGTGGACTCAAACCGGCCAGACGCTGATGAGCGCCGACCCCTGCACACAGAGCCTCGGCCGCCGCTTGCTGGCCGGTCGCGTCACGTCGCCAGAGTTCGAGCAAGCGATCTGTATGACACCAATCGGTTTCAGTCTCTACTACGGAGAGAAACCGACCGCCGACGGCCAGTACCTGAGCTATCAGTTCCCTGTTCCTGGATTGGGAACCGCCTCCAGGAACTTCGACGCCCAGACCGGCCTCTTCGATCGCACGGGAAGCACCGACGAGTTGCTCCACATGGACGTCGCCACGGCGCATCGCGATCTGAACGGCGAGCTCACCGTCAGCATCGTCGGCTACGACCCCGCTCCCGACGGGATAGGGCAACTCTCCTTGCGCGACAGCTGGACCGACAGCGGCGGTCGATGGGTCACCGGAGATGTGGCCTTGGCGGTCGGTGACTTCAACGGCGACGGTAGCCTCGACCTCTTGGTCTGGGCCGATACGTCAACCGGTCCCCCCGGCGGCTCGTCCGGCCGGATCGACATGCTGTCGTTCTCCTACGACGCGGGTACCAAAGCCCTGACGCACGTCGGCACTCTGTCGATCGATACTCCGGGGCTGCCGAAGTCCATCGTCGCTGCCTCCGGTGACTTCGGCACCCTGGGCAACGACCAGGCGATGATGGCCTACTACCCGGAGAATGGCCCCGCCCCGATTCGGCTGTCTTACTTTCTTCTGAACTCCGCCCTCGAGCCTGCCCCTCCGCAGTTGGTCCGAGACCTCGGCTTGCCGGCGCCCACGTCGTACTTCGAGATCGAGTCGGCTCTCATCGCCTTCGATCCGAGCCAGACGTCCCCCGAGAACGGTGCGCCGGGGTTCCACACCCGGCAGCTCGCCATCACCTGGGTCGACACCACCCAAAGGACCAAAGCCTGCATCGTCGGCGTCGATCAGGGAGGCACGGACATGAGCTCGTGCATCGAGCAAGCACTGGGCAGCGCCCAGTTCGACACGAAAACGACCTCGATCGGCCCGAGCCTGGCGATCGGCAACTTCATCGGACTACAAGACGATGGCGTCACGCCCACCGACCAGCTCGCGGTCGCGATTCCGACCATCGACCCGGGCGCCTTCAATGCCACGATCACCGAGCTGGTGACGGCCACGACATCCTACGATCCGGGCAGCGGTCACTTTTCCATCACGCCCACCGACACCATCCGAGACTCGATCTACTCGGTCCAAGGTCTCGTCTACGGCCCGGGAGCCGTCGCTCTCGACAGCCTCGGCCGGGCCTTTTTCCTGGGCAACCCGGCACATATCCAGGTGCCCGCGCTGATCGACCCGCAGTACATCGTCTACATGCCACCCCACCACGTCGACTGTCTGCCCCCGTCACCGGGCGCAGCCTCCTGCGAGATCGTCAACATTTCGGCTCTCAGCACCTTCAACGTCACGCTCGAAGACTCGCAATCCGTCACCATCAAGCAAGAGTCGACAGACACCAGCTCGACCACCTTCGGCGCTGGAGGATCGATCAAGGTGTCCGAGACCGTGTCCTCGGAGTTCCTCGAGATCGCCTCCGTGTCGACCACAGTCCAGGTGGAAGACGCCTTCTCCTACGAGAGCAACACGATCCAGAAGGAAGTCAACTCAAACTATTCGACGATCACGACGCAAAAGTCTGCGACGACAAACATCGACGATCAGCTGGGGTACAACCAGCGCATCATCGACATCTGGCGATACCCCGTGTTCGGCCTCGATCTGGAGACTCCGCACGAGTATCCCTACTACGAAATCACGATTCCGGGCCCGCTCGTGCCGTACCAAAGCGATGGACTGACGGTCAGCTGGTTCAACCCCGGCCACATCAACAACAATGCGTTGAGCTACCCGACGATCGGCGATCCGAGCTTTCCATCGGACCTCGGCTCGTTCACCTACGACGATGGCGGCACGAAGGTCACCAAAACTGTCCCTTTGAACGACGAGACGGTCCGCAGCTTCGCCGGGAACAGCCAGACATACAGCTTGACCTACACCCAAGGATCGGGAGGGTCGAGTGAGCGAAGCTACGACTACAACATGTCGAACACCGTGGACATCGAGACCGGCTTCACCGCGAAGGTCGGAATCGATTTCTTGAGTTCGGAGACCCAAGTCGACACCAGCTTCAACCTGACCAACAAATCAAGTTGGGGTACGTCGACAGTGGCCTCTCGATCGATGTCGGACTCCCGAGGAATCACGCTGAATCAGCCGTCTGTCACCGGCATCCAAACCCAAGCCTACAACTATCAGACTCTGATCTACATCACCGACAACGGGGGGCTCAAAGTCGCCCATGCCGTGGATTTCAGCACTAGCACCGGCGAAGCCTGGTGGCGGTCCACGTACCAAGAAGCAGATCCTGCCCTCAATCTTCCTCTCCGATTGGTCCAGAACGCGTTCGGGGATCAATGGATGCTCAATCCCGAGGACAGCTACCACTGGATGCGCGGCTTCAGCCTCACGACAAGCACACTCAACGAGCTGACCGACACCTACCCCTACCTCGCCGGGGGTGTCGACCAAGGCGAGACCGTGAGGGTTCTGGTCGACGTCTACAACCTTTCACTCGGCTCCACCACCGCCAGTACCCAAGTCCAGTTCGCCTACCAGGCTCTGGACCCGTCGACGTTCCAGCCGGTGGGTCCGGAAGTCGTGTTCGACACGACCTCTGGGTTTACGCTGGCGCCGCGCGCCCGGCAGCAACTCGTCGGCCTCTGGGACACGTCGCAGCTCTCGATCGAACAGCCCACCCCTTACCGGTTCGTGATCACCCTCTTGACTGACGCGAGCCAGGACCTGCACGGCCTCGAGGCAGCCTCCGGGGGGAACAATCTCGGTGTCTGGCCCTACAACAACACGGGAGTCTTCGTCTTTCCGCAGCCGACTTCGACTCGACAGGCCAACGAGCCGGGGGGCCTCGCCATGGTCAGCGTCGCCCTGGTGCCACGCGAAGGCCGCCGCACGACGTTCAGCCACGACGCTGTGGTGACCCTGACGACCGAGACCGACCACCGCGGCAAGGTCCACCTCACTGTGTCCCGCCCGAGCGGGGACCCGGACGGCCGAGCGGTGGTGTTGGCCGACGCGATGCTCTGGGGCCTTCCCGCCGGCACACGAACGGTCAGGCTCGCCGTCCCTCACACCTTGGCAGGAGGACTCCGGACCGACGAAGTCGCCGCGGACCACGCGCGAGGTGCCGCTCCTCTGCAGGTCCATCTCGGCAGCCACCACCAGCGAGTCTTCGTGCGAGGAGCCTCCCCATAGCCTGCGAGCCGACGGGCTGAAACGGGCCTTCCCTCGTCGTCGGCCGGCGCGGGCCTCGAGCATTCCTCCGATCGTGACATCCTCGGCGGGCATAGACCAGGGCGCCTCGGCTGGCTCGACCAAGCCAGCGACGCACTCGAGCGTCTGGTCGCCGCCGAGCGCCGCATCGGCACCGACGCCACCGAGCGCGCTACGACCTTGCTCGAGATCTCGCGCGTCCGTCGCCTCACCGGCCGAGTCGACGCCGCCCGAGCGGCGATCGACGAGGCGCTGGCGCTCGACGCCACGGCCGACGCGCCGACTCCCCTCCGGCGCATCGCCCTGCTCGAAGAAGCCGCCTGGGTCGCCGTCCATACACAACATCTGACAATAGCTCCGTACTCGCCGAGATCTTCCTTGAAGTGCTTGGCACCTTACTCCCTGGGGCAATCTTCCATGAGGTGCTTGGCACCCGCGCCTTCTCCTCTCGTCCTGATTCAAGCGTCTTGCGACGGTACTCCCGATTCTCTCGCGCAATCGGAACCGCCTCGTTCGTCTATGAGGGTATGCGCGACCCACGTCATCTTCCCTACCCCGGAGCGCTCGTCGAGATCACGCAGCGGACGATCCAGGGACGGTTCCTCTTCCGTCCCTCCCGACGCCTCAACGCACTGGTCGTCGGCTGCCTCGCGCGCGCCCAGAAGCACACGGAGTGCCGCGTGCACGCCGTCGCCATCCTCAGTTCCCATTTCCATCTCCTGGCGTCGTTCGACACCGTCGAGCAGATGGCTGGATTCATGGGCCATCTCAAAACCAACCTGTCGAAAGAAGTCGGTCGTCTCCACGACTGGGAACAGTCGCTCTTCGACGGTCGATACCGCTCAATCCCGGTCAGCAACGAGTGTGAAGCGCAAGAAGATCGCCTGCGCTACATCTTGAGCCAAGGCGCCAAGGAAGGACTGGTCTTGTCGCCGCGCGACTGGCCGGGCGTCCACTCAGCCAACGCGCTTGCCGACGGCGAGCCGCTCCGCGGCGTCTGGATCGACCGCACCAGGCTCTACGCCGCTCGCCAGCGCAAGGGCCCGGTCGACGATCGAGAGTTCACCGTCAAGGAAGAGCTCGAGCTCGCGCCGCTGCCGTGCTGGGCACCAATCAGCGAGCAGGCTCGTCGCGAGCGCGTCGAGGTGATGCTGCGGCAGATCGAAAGCGAGACGCTGGCGATGCACGAGAAGGCGGGCACCGTGCCGCTCGGCACGACCTCGATTCGTCGCCGCCGGCCGCACGAGCGCTCGCGTCGGCTCGTCCGCTCGCCGAAGCCACGCTTCCACGCCGCGTCGAAGCACGTCCGCGACCGTCTCGTCGAGGGCTACCGCGAGTTCGTCGCCGCCTACCGCATCGCGGCCGAAAGGCTCGCGGCCGGCGATCGACTCGCGACGTTCCCGGAGAACTGCTTCCCGCCGCGTCTGCCGTTCGTCGAGCCCGCGGTCGGCGTGCGGCTTACGTAACTCGAGAAGCCTCACAGCGTCCAAAAAGGAGCGTTCGGAGCACTCGGTCGGACCGCATCGGTGCGGTGGACGGTCGAAGTGCGTCTTCAACTCGTCCCCGACCAAAAACTAGCGCCCCATTACCGCCTCTCGGGCTCTCTCAGCATCGGATCACAGGCCCTGCAGAGTATCTGGATGGCGTCTGTATCTAGCTCAGAAGGCCTGCAATGCGTACTCGCCGAAGTTTTCCATGAAGTGCTTGGCACCTTACTCCCTGGCTCAGAGCAAGCCTGAGGCCATCTGGATCGCAAGTTAACCTTCTACCTGTCTTCAATAGCTCGGGTTCCATCAAGATTCTAGACCCGGGATGCCTGATGAGACAGTCGTCGACAGCGCTCTTTACGAAATGGGACACGGTAACCTGCTCAAAATCTTTGGCACTCGCTCCGAAGTGCTCTGCCGTGAGATCCTTCATAACGCCACGTAGCTGAGCCAAGGACGTTGCCAAAAGAGAGACAATGTCAGCTATTTGGGTCTCGTCGGGACTGTTCTCAGCTAGTGATTTCGCTGCATGGATATTTGACACTACGCCATGAAGCGAGGAGTTTACGAAGGTCGCAACTGATTCATACTGGCGAGCTCTACGGGAGATCTCTTTGGGTACGCCAATAGATCTCTTGACTATCTCTTGGAGTTCTGAGATCGGCGTATCAAATTTTGAAAGGAATATGGCATTGTCTATGCCTACTCTAGCTTTAACGTCGGCACTAGCAAGATAGGCCGAATAATAAATCAGCTTCACCTCTGGTTGGAGTTGCCTGATCTCATCCGCTAGGGCAATACCATCCAACCCTTGCTCCTGAGATCCCTGAGGTTGGTTTTGGTCAAGGCGAACATCGACTACCGCAACGCCGATTCTCCTGGACCTTACGATCCTCAGAGCACCTTCCGCGGAGCGTGCTGTGAGTACCTTGAGCCCTACTGCGCTCAGAATCTCTTGAGTGGCTTTCAACACAGCTGCATTGTCTTCAACCACCAGAATCGGCTTGGTTTCGTCGGAGCGTGAGAAATACTTCGCAATTAAGCTCTCATGCTGCAGAAGCTTCCCTTCGAGAACTCGGTTATCCCAGACGCCGACGAGGTAGTTGGGTGGTTTCCCTGTGGAGATGGCCCTAATCTGAGAGTATGTGTTCACGCTTACTCGCGCGTTCGAAACTAGCAAGAATCCGTCGGAATCAAATTGGGATAGAATGTTCGCGATATTTCCTAGTTCAGCCGGCTTGACCGTTGCATTGGTTCGCTGCTTGTACTTCACCTGCACGACCCATCTAAATGTCTTAAATATTTCATCGTGCAGTCTGATGTTCTGCGTAGCGATCAGATCAGCGCCACCGTCAGGTCCAACTCCTCGATTTTCTATCCCGAATCCCTCTGCAACCAGGAGATCCGCAATGAGATCCTGAAGAGTGTGACCGTCTATTTCCTTCCAGCGGATCACCTTGCTCATGCAATGGGCCTCGAAATCGACCTTGCCATCTCAAACGCTCCTGCGGCGATTATCAAATTAGGCCCGGGAAGAATCCCATCGGTGCGCACGCCGCACGTCGTTCGGCACCCCGCGTAACGTCTTACGCTTCACCGGCCATCTCAGGCGCGCCGCGCCTGAGATGGTCCGCGTGCAAGCGTTGGGTTGGGCGAGGTGTCGCCTGTCGCATGGACCAACGCCCAAATCATAGGATCAACTACTCCTTGAGGGACGAGCTTGGGGGGCGGCTCTCCATCAGACCCTAAATCTCCAGTAGCTGACACTTCAAACAATCTGAAATGGCGGCATCGGCGCTCACATAGACTTACCAGTCTATCTAACTTGGCCCGATAGAATTCCTGCTCCTGTTTCGGCTCAGGCACCTCCGCCTTGATCAGATCTGCCTTGAGAATTAGTAGCGCGACTGGTGCGCGCAGCTGCTGGCCCGCCGCCACCCCCTTGTCGTTTATCAGTACCTGGAATGCGGCCACTAACTCGTTCTCCATTCGGGCTACCACTGCCGAATCTCCATCGACCAGCTTGGCAGCGTCCACTGCCAAAAAAATGACCTGGCAACCAACCACGTATTTAAAATACTCAGTACGGTGCAACCATTCTTCGCTGGAGGAGTCGAACTCCTCGATTCTTTCGCCAGCATGATCTCCGATCTCTACTGTGTACTTTCGAGAAAGAATACCTTTCCCAACAATTGCGTCTGCACGAAAGAAAAAAATCGAATCGACGGAAGTGGCCTTAAGCCAATTTCCGGCATTTAATTGGTTGAGGTTCTCAGTCACCATCTCAATGGTCTCTCGACCGTGTGGCTGGAATTGCACTCTCTGGGTTCTCGCAACCTGAAGCTTGTCAAACAACACGGTGAGGAAGATGGTCTTACCAGCCCTTGGACCGCCTACAAGAGCGACCTGCAGGGGTGCCGGATTCGCATTTAGCGTGCGGAGGAAGTATATCGTGTAAAGAGTAATCATGGCCCCGGCAAGAGCCCCGAGAACGCTCTGAACTATCGAAGTCGCTGAGAATGGCGGTCTTTCAGCGAACCAGGAGAGAATGACGAAAAGTGTAAATATGAAAGTAAGTAGCGCCGAGAGCAACGTCAATGATCGGAGGAGCTGCTTATGCATGGCCTAGATCTCCTCCATATTGTATTTCCTCACGGTAAATACCGTGAGCGGGACAAAAATACAAGAAAATGTGACCGTCAGCGAGCGCAGACGGTCAACTATACCACCGAAGAACTCCACGCGAGCTGGAAGCTCTCCGCCCGTCACTGGCATACCGTTGTTCAGCTGGTCTAGGACGAGAAGCCATGTCAGCTTGTAGGATGCAGATATGTCGGTCTCCAGAAACATAGCAATCGAAAAAAGCACAATGAACACCACGACACCAACGCGATACAGTGTAGTTATAGCCCCTCGGACACTGTTCTCAAGCTGAGAAGCTTTCGTCGCCATTACCAAGGACATCATCGCCATCGAAAAACTAAGCTCGGCGGGGCTTAGTGCACGAAACTCAAGATTGCCTGAATAAAGATATCTAACCATAACCCCTACAATAAAGGGCGTCAGAGGAAGAACTACATACTTCCCTAGCCAGCTAACAGTAGCCACTATTTCTACCGTGTTGGACTCAGCCGCAGGCGGCGACGGTGCTGTGCTTGTTTCATTCATTCATAATCCTTGGCGCCTATCGTTCCAGGGTGATCCAGAAGGCCGTCATTCGCCCAACGCCCCGCCACTCAGCGGCCTGCGGAGCCGCGAAGCGGCGGAGCTGGTCCGGCTGGAGTGGCTGTGTTAGGCGATCGGAAGTTCGACTCATCTTCAACATTCGACAAGCAATGAAACTAAAGGGTGACCAATTCCGCGAGTTTGGCAGCGACATTCGTCATCGGGTCCTCTGCAGTGCTGAGGCCACTTCGCGAGCCGAGCAAGGGACTGACTTCGCGAAGAGCTTCATACGTCGTGTCGTGAACGATGGGTACGAGCAGATCTCGCGCCAAGAGTGCGGATAGCTCTTTCTCAGCTATGCCCTCGGCTTCGACACGCCGCAGCAGAGCGGGGGTCACCAGCACGATCCCAACTCGTGACTTTGCCAATCCCTTGTCGATCTCACGAAGCAAGGACGTACCCAAGAGAACATCCTTCTCGCTGAACCATACCGATACACCTTGCGACTCCAGTAAATCGTGCAGTTCCCTGGCAGCTCCTTTTCGATCGTCCCATGCATGGCAAAGGAACACGTCCCGGAGCTCGGGCAGGGACGCTCGCCTTTCAAAGTTCTCCCGCACAGGCGTAAGCGTCCGCACCTCCCCGCTTGTGTACCTGACGGATGAACCAGGTCGCGACCAGCGCGGTTTTGAGCTGCGGCCGGATCCGCCAACGCTACTCCGGCTGGCCCAACTGCTCCCGCTGCTCCTAGTCGACGAGTATGGAGATGAATAAGAAGAGTAGGATCCATAGCCTCCGTAGCGGCTACCGCATGCGGGGCAGTTTGCCCTACCACTCGCGGTACGGTGTCCTCTCACTGGTGCCGTGCATCTAGCCATTTCGTAAACCTACCGCTTGTAGTAAATATTTCAAACTGTGGTTTTAGTAGAAAGATGGTTGCGAGTGCCCGCAATCGCCTAACTTGCGACCACTCAGCGGCCAACGAAGCCGCGAAGCGGCGGAGATGGCCCGGCTGGAGTGGTTGGGTTATACCCACTGCTACTTCCCACCTGGCTTCTTGCCAGTAATGATCTTCGCAATATCCGCGATTCTCCCAAGGACTTCGGGATTGATATCTGAGACTTTCTGCTCCGCGAACGCCGAACCAGCTCCAATATTCCAGTGTTGGAAGGCTTCCTTGACTTCACCCCAGTCAACATCGGGGCCAAAGGCGTTCAGATAGAACTCTCCGAATCTGATGGCATGAATTCGATCTGAGTTTCTGAGCGCCTCGACTGCATACGATTTCCCAAGGAGAAAAGAAAAGCGGGCAATAGCACCGAGCAGGGCAATTGCAACGACAATCAGTGTGAAGAACTGAGCATAGGTTGGCCAGCTCGTGTCCTCTGGAAACCCCTGAGTGGCGCGCCACACGGCAACAGCGATTCCTACCACCAATGAAGAATACCCAGAGAGATACCACCAGTGAGCCGTTCGTCGATACCGACTTTCTCGATCTCGCAGCTCGTCCAGAGACGCCTGGATGTATTCCGCCGCAGTCTCCTTAACTTGAACCCTTACGGCCTCTCGCTTCTCCTCGTCAGCTAGTTGGCGCCCCAGAATCGAAGCTGATGCCTGGTCGATTAACTCCGCGGCTTCAGACGGGCTCTTGACATGTTGGCTAAGGTATTCGCGCAGAAATCTTGGTACCAGAAAGCGCCTTTCCTCCTTGCCAATAGATAGCGGAAGGATCGCAGGTTTCCCTGATCGTTGACTGTGAGAATCTGCGAGCTTGGCCTCCCAAGCCAGCCACGAACTCCTCGCAGCCGATGGTGTTAGCAAGAACACAACGATATCGGCAGCGGCTATATAGCTCGCCACTCTAGCCCTCAAAGGCTCACCTACATCGGCGTCTGATGGGCCGAGAACTTCGTGTCCTCTTTCCCTCAGATCGCGCTCCAGCTCACCGTAAAAGTCTACGCTTTTTACGTGGCTAGCTTTGTAACCAATGAAAATCTTCGCCATTGGATTCTACCGAATGTGTCCTCGACGATTCCGAATGGGTATAACCTTAGTTTCAAACAACGCCCGCACCCATCTCTGCGGTAGCGCTGAACGGAAGAAGAGCTGTCGTATAGGCAACGGCTGGGCACGCCACACGCCTCCTCGAAATCATGTATTGTCCTGGCCAGAAGAGCTTAGCCGGCGCCTTGCAGGCTGTCAATATGCGACCAAGCTTGTCGGATAACCTGCCAGGGCCGATTTCGGCGATCTCGGTCGTTTATACGGCGGAAGAGTCGCCGTATAGACGACCTGCTAGATGCCTCGAATCGACGGCTGCTTCGGCTTTTCGACCCAACCGAGGGCGAACTATGCGGCGCCATGTTTGTCGTGTAGGCAGATTTCGCCGTCTGTCGTATAACAATCCACGAATCAAGGCCGATGGACCACATAATAATCATTATTATTCAGCCCGAGAGCAGACTCTTTTGATACAATATTGGTTCAACCCACCACTGGAGGAACCATGTATCAACCGAAGCTTCTCCCCCGCCAGATCCGTGCCCTCTACTTGCTCAAGCTCCGTGACAAGAAGCCGATGACCCGACTGCTGCGCGAGGCGGTGGATCGCTACCTCGCGCAACAGCCCGAGCTCGAGGGTCTCGACCTGGAGGGAATCCGGTGCTTGACGCGGATCTCGCGGCGCGAGTGGTCAGAGACGATCGATCGGGCTTTCTACGCCCGAGCCGCCACGGTTGAGCACGTGCGTGTAGATCATCGTCGTCTTGACGCTGCTGTGACCGAGCAATTCCTGGATGGTTCGGATGTCGTACCCGCCTTCGAGCAAGTGGGTGGCGAAGGAGTGACGAAGCGTGTGGCAGGTTGCGGGTTTGGTGAGCGCGGCCTCGCGAACTGCCGCCTTGAAGGCACGCTGGATCGTACGCTCGTGCAGGTGATGCCGACGCCTCACGCCGCTGCGCGGATCGCGGCTTGGCTTGGCGGCCGGGAACACGTACTGCCAGCCGAGGTCGTACGTCGCGTTCGGGTACTTTCGAGCGAGTGCATGGGGCAGCTCGACGCCCGCGTAGCCCTTCGCCAGGGCGCCGAGGTGCGCCTCGCGGACACGAGCCAACTGACGCTGCAGAGCTGGCTCGAGGCGACGCGGGAGCATGCTGATTCGATCCTTGTCGCCCTTGCCGCTGCGGACGATGACCGAACCGCTGCGGAAGTCGAGATCCTTCACGCGTAGGCGCAACCCTTCCAGGAGACGCATTCCGGTGCCGTAGAGCAGGGCGCAGACGATCTTGGGCACCCCAGTGGGCACGATCTCGAAGACCTTGCGGACCTCGTGCCTCGTGAGCACGACGGGCAATCGTCAAAGCCGTCGCGCACGGACGAGGTCGAGCTCACCCAGCTCGATCTCGAGGACATGCTTGAACAGGAAGAGGATGGCGCAGAGCGCCTGATTCTGGGTCGAGGCGCTGACGTCGCGATCGGCAGCGCCCTCCGAGACCTTGACTACCTAGAACAATCCCTCGAGCCCAGGACTCCGGCGCTGGGTGCAGCCGTACCAGCGGACACTGTCATCGAACGTGCAAGGACCTCCGAGCGCGTTGAGCTCAAAGCGGCAGTCCTCGAACGCACAGCCGACGAAGCAACACCCCCTGAACGAGGCGCCCCGAAACGTACAGCGCTCGAACCGGGTCTCGTAGAACAAAGCCTCGTTGAAGAGCGGGTCGTTCCAGTCGCAGTCACTGAACGTGCAGTGCAAGAAGCTCGACGAGATCGAAGCTCCGAGCTGCAGCTCGAGATCGCTCAATCCCTCGAACGTGCAAAAGCGGAAGACATGCTCTCCCGAGTCCGGCTTGAGAGAGTGGCGAGTGGCCTCGGAGATCAGCCTGTCTTCGATCAAGAGATTCGTCATCGTCGCCAAGGCCTCCTTCCGATGCCGCTGGGTCCATCGAGGCGAGCAGGGTCCCCTCGTCGGACGCGAGGATACCCCGCGCTCAATACGCAGACCGCCGAGTGCCGTCAACACCCGACCGGCCGACGCAGGGGCCAGAGCGGGTTGCCGCGACGGGCCGTCTCCACGGCGGCGCGCTCCGTTTCGAGAAGCCTGGCCGTGTCATCGAGTCCACGGCCGACGGTGTGGTTACTGTCGTCGGCGGTGAGGCGCTGGGCCTGGGTCTCGACGGTTGTCGCGGCGACCTCGAGGACGGTGGTGAGCCAGTCCTCGATCTCGGCCTGATCGATCTCAGGCCCCGCCATTCCCAGTTCCAGCATAGACCGCCTCGGCGAGCAGCGGCCAGCAGGCGGCGCGTTGGGCCTGCAAGTCGCCGCGACGCGGTGCCTCGAGGAACGACTGGAGCCGCCGCGTCAGCTCGTCGGTCTCATCCCGAGGGCTTGCAGACGCCGCGCCTTCTGCGAGAACACCGTCGGCGAGAGCACCTCCGAGATCGCGCGCCAGCTCCTCGACCTGGTCGCCAAGATCCTCGGCTTCGGAGCACAGCAAGGCATCGGCGAGATCGAGCGTGACGACGGCCAGCTCGGCGGGACGACCGACCTCACGCAGGAGCTGGTGCGCCTTGTTGAGCCGGCGGACTCCCTGCTCGTCGATGCCGACGCGCAGCAGGATGAGGCCTGTCTGCCAGTAGAGCCACGCCTTGCAGCGACCGGCCGGGCGATGCGCCAGGCGGCGGCGTGCTTCGCTGACCATGAAGCTCACCGCTTGCAGCGTCTCGGGCTCGGGTCGAAAGCGCATCAGGTCGTAGTCGATCGCCAGCGCCGCCTCGAGCATCCGTGCCTGTCCGGCGGCGTCGGTGCCTTCGACTAGAAGGAGAGCAGCGCCGAAGTCCTCGAGCGCGCTGCGACGGAAAACACGCTGGCGCAGCATGCCGCGGAGCAGAACCGCGGCGCGCGTCGTGGAGCGATGACGCAGGCCGGCCGTCTGGATCGCGTGACCGAGCATGCGCAGCGCGCCGACCGCGTCGCCCGCCTCGTAGACGCCGAGCGCACGCCGCTTGAGCCGCTCGGCGACCACTTCGCGGGTGACCCCAAGCGCGAACAGCCGCTCGATCTCCGACGCATCGACGGCCGCGTAGTCACCGCGACCGACGCGGCGCATGCACGACTCACGCATCAGGTGCGCCAGCGCGAGAAACGAACGCTGTTCGCCGGCCGAGCGGAAGGCTTCCGGGCCGTCGTCGACACGCACCCGACGCACCAGCTCGGGCAGCTGCGCCGCCAGCCGCACCGCCGCGTCCGGACGGTCGACCGCCAGCTCGTCGCAGCGCGCCATGAAGAGAACGACGAAGGGACGCGACCAGTAGCGCCAGTGACCCAGGACCTTGTCGGCGGTCTCTGGCGAAATCAGGCGCATGCGCTCGCGCGCTTTCCGTTCGGCGTCGCTCGTCTGGCCGCGCTTCGTCAACGGTGCCCCCGACAGTCGATGGACAGGAGACTTCCGAGCCGCCGAGGACAGCCGTCGGCCGGAGCCGGGCGCGATTGTGGCGCACGCGAGACGAATCGCCTCTTCTCGACAGACTCGGTCGCGCCGCGCTCTCGATTTCCCGAGGAGAGGGAGAGAGAGTCTCTTCAAACGACCCCTTTCTCCTCCATGCAGAGACTCGGAGCGCATGGATCGCGGAGAAATTGCATAGTCTAGGTGCAACTCACCCGCAATTCAGTGGGGAGTCGACGGGAGACGCAATGTCGACGCTTCCTCGAATCGCCCTTTCACTGGCCCTCTGCCTCGCCCTCGCGGCGCCGGTCACTGCCGACGAGCAGTGGCTCTCGTGGTCGATCGACGACGGGATCTCGAGTCTGTGGAGTTCCTTGACCCAGATCGGTCGATCGATCGTACCGCTCGCGTCGGGCGATGATGCGCCGGACGACGAGGCCGGCCCCTTCATTTTGCCCACTGGCTTCCAGACCGATGCCGCGCGTGAGGCTCTCGCCGCCGAGCCGCCGCATGGTTTCGGCGACGATCCGCCAGATGACGACGAGGCGGGGCCGTTCATCCTGCCGACAGGCTGATCCTGCGCGCCGGCGGTTCGGGAGCTGTCACGACCGGAGATTGAGTCTTTCGGAGTGACAGGGTCCTAGGCCGCTTGCGCCTGCCGATCGGCGAAGAACCGCTTCTGCACGTCGGCGATGCACTCGCTCGTCATGTCGCGGCGGGCCATCGCGGCGACCGCCGCGGCGAGCGCCGCTTCGGCGTCGTCGGCGTGCAGAATGTCGAGCGCGCGCTCGACCAGGCGATCGCGCGCCGCCGGCTCGTCCGTCAGCAGGCGGCCGAGATCGAGCGTGATCATCGCGATGTCGAAGTGCGAGCCCGCATGTTTCGTCGTCATGTGCTCGTAGACCCGCCGGAGCAAATCGAGCGCATCGTCGCGTAGCCCGAGATTCGCCAACAGACGCCCCTCGGCCCACAGCAACCGAAGCCGCCGCAGGCGCGGGCTGTGGCTCATCGATCGACGGACGCGGCGAATCAACGCCAGCGCCTTGCCCTGCTCGAGCAGGGGTGTCTCGATCACCGACGTGGCGACGAGGAGATTGAACAGCGCGAGATCGTAGGTCGTGCGGCCGCGCGCCGTGCGCCGGTCGGCGAAATCGAGCGCGCGGGCGAAGTCGAGGAAAGCGTCGGCGCTCCCCTGCAGCGCGCGGAAGACGGCGCGCACGGTCGACGCGTCGGCCAGCCCCTGGCGCGCGATCCCGACCTCACTCTCCTCGGCGGCGAAGCTCTCCAGCGCCTCGTCGAGCAGCGCCAAGGCGTCGTCGGGCCGATTCTCGTCGAGAAACAGGAACGACGCGTAGCGCAGCGCGACCTGAGCGCGCAGCCAGCGCGGCGGGCTCGCCAGCCGCTGCAGCCCGCGATCGGCGAGCAGGTAGTGGTCCTCGGCGAGCTCGCGCCGGCCCGAGCTGCGCGCCGACGCGGCCAGGACGGCGCGCGCGTACGACAGCCAGACGATCGCCTCGCTCGCGTCGCCGTAGCCGTCGTAGTCGGACCGGCCGACGGGAATGCGCGACGCCAGGGCGCAAGCCGCCTCGGCGTAGAGGAAGGACGCCGCCGGGTCGTCGGCGCGGACGATGTCGCAGTAGTCGAGCAAACGACGCAGGAAGCCGACGCGCCAGAGGCCGTCGTCGTTCACCGCGGTCAAGGCATGCTCGGGAGCCAGCTTGCTGATCCGGGTGCTGTCGGCTGCAGCAGTCTCTCTGCCCATCGCCCCGGGAGACTACCAGAATTCGCGATTGACAGAGACAATCTGCCTCAATCAATCGAGAGCCGAGGTTTCTCGGGGCACAATCGACTGCATGGCTAGCCCCTGGGCGAGGGCCCGCGAGATCGGATATCGTCGCAGCACTTTCTTGCTTCACCTCTTCCCCCATCACGCTCCGAGAGGCTGCAACCTCGTGGTGACCTCCACCCCTGCGACTCCCACCTCCGCGAATCAAACGTCCGCGACCCACACGTCCGAGACCCACACATCCGAGACACATCCCAAGCCGTCCCTCTCAGCCGCGCGCTACTGGAACGAGCTGCTGGCGCCGTACATGGTGCCGAGCACCCGCAGCGCGCTCTTCCAGCTGCTGACCACCGCCGCCCTCTTCGTCGGCGGTTGGGCCGCCATGCTGTGGGCGCTCGACGTCTCCTACTGGCTCACGCTCGCGCTCGCGCTGCCGACGGCCGGCTTCTTGATCCGGCTCTTCATCTTCCAGCACGACTGCGGCCACGGCGCCTTCTTCAAGAACCGAAGGCTCAACGACGCCGTCGGCTTCACCATCGGCGTCCTGATGCTGACGCCCTACCACTACTGGCGGCGCACGCATGCGATCCACCACGGCACGTCGGGCGACCTCGACCGCCGGAGCTTCGGTGACATCGACACGCTGACGGTCGACGAGTACCTGGCGCTCTCGCCCATCGGGCGTTTGGGCTACCGGCTGTACCGCTCACCGCTCGTCTTGCTGGTGATCGGGCCGATCTACCAGTTCTTCGTCAAGCACCGCCTGCCGCTCGACATTCCGCTCTCGTGGCGCCGCGAGTGGGCCAGCGTGCTGTGGACCGACCTGGCTCTCGCCGGCCTCTTCGTGCTCGGCTGGTGGCAGCTCGGCCTCGAGCGCATGCTGCTCGTGCACGTGCCGATTCTGCTGGTCGCGCAGGCGGTCGGCGTCTGGCTGTTCTACGTCCAGCACCAGTTCGAAGACACCTACTGGCGGGAGCACCACGCCTGGGACTTTCATCGCGCCGGGCTCGAAGGCAGCTCGTTCTACGACCTGCCGACGATTCTGCACTGGTTCACCGGCAACATCGGCTTCCACCACATCCACCACCTGTCGAGCCGCATCCCCAACTACCGCCTGCGCGCATGCTTTCGCGAGCTGCCGGTACTGCACAAGGTCACGCGCCTGACCCTCCGTTCGAGCCTGCGCACCATGCGGCTCAAGCTTTGGGACCCCGAGCGCGGCAAGCTGATCGGCTTTCGCGATCTGCCGTCGAAGGCGTGATCCGGCGGTGTGCCCTACGGCCGGCGAGACGCCGGCTCTGGTGCAGCGCGTCAGCGTTCAAGAGTCTTCCGACGCGCAGGTCTTTACAGAGAGCGAATCACTTCTCAGGTGAAGAGCTGGTACCGACGGCGTTGATCGAAAAATCTCTCGGGAGCGACTCCCGGACGGCTAGGCTTCCTGGCCGGACGGGTCCAGGTGCCTGAGGACTTCGACGAGCTCGAGGTCGATGAGCTGTTCGACCTTTCGTAGACCCGAGCTGCAGGGCCTTCAGCTCCTGAGGTACGAGCGGAGGCCGAGGGCGAGAACCGCGAGGGAGAAGGCGGCGCAGAGGGCGCCCCAGAACCAGTAGGGACCGGCGAGCGCGGCGGAGATCTGGGCGACGTCGGACGGCATCGTGCCCTGGGCGGTGCGCGCCACTGGCGTGAACAGGTAGTCGGCGCGAGCGAAGACCGAGAGCGTCAGCTCGACGCCGAGGAAGACGACCAGCAGCTGCGCCAGGTCGGGGCTCGCCCAGCGCCAGGCGGCGAGCAGCGCGATGCACAGCAGGCTGACGAAGACGATGCCGAAGGGGGTGCGCACGACCAGCAGCAGGGCGATGCCGAGCACAAGGGCCGCTACTCCCAGCGCGCCGCGGGCACCGCGGGTGCTGCGACCGGCGGCGAAGGCGGCCGCCGCGACCAGCGCTGGGCCGACCAGACCGCCCGCAGCGACGAACGCGAGGCGCGGTCCCGACTGGACGATGCTGAGCTCGGCGATGCCCGAGCCGTCTGCCCACAGCAGCAGGCGATGAAAGCGACCGCCGACCAGCAGCGCTGCAACGCCATGGCCCAGCTCGTGGGCGAGCGACGAGAGCAGCAGCAGCGGGTAGGCGAGAAAGCCGGCGTCGGGAGCCAGGTGGACGATCGCGGTGGCGACGACGCACACCAGGAGCACCAGGCGGGTACGGGTCGCACGGGTCATGGCGACGCGGAGTCCTCGGAGGCGGGTCCCGGCGGTACCAACACCAAGACGCGCAGCTCCGGCCACTCGTCGATCGGACGCCAGCCGCGCGTCTCCAGCGCGGTGAACAGGTGGCGATCGACCTGGAAGTTCGGCGCCGGGTCGTCGGGCGTGCCGTAGTCGCGGGCGAGCAGAAAGATCTGCGCCGTCTCGCCCGCTTCGAGGCGGCCCGCCAGCGCCGAGGCGTAGGCGTCGGCCTCGCGCCGCAGCGCCTGCGGGTCGCGCGCCAGCGCATGCGGATCGGCCCAGCCGGGGTGACGATCGGTCGACGCCGGGAAGCTGCGGATCGGGTGCGCGCTACCGGCCCTCCGGAGGTAGCGCTCAACCAGCAGACGGCGAATGCCGAGCGCCACGATCTCGTCTCCGGCGTCGACCGTCGCCGCCAGCTCGACACCGAGCCGACTCGGCGCACGCTGCGGCTCCGTCTCGTGCAGCCAGGCGAGGCGTAGCGCAGCGATGGCGACGAGCACCGTCGCCGCGAGAACCGCCGCCCCGCGCGCCGTCCGCCCGAGACGCTGCAGGTGCGCGAGGCCGATCGCCAACACGATGCACGCGAAGGGCACGACGAAGGCATCGTGGCGTCCGCTCTGGAAGATCGGCCGACCGACCCAGTGGGTGATCGCCCACGGTACGAGCACCGGCAGGCTCCAGAACGAGAGCACCAGAACCAGCGCCTCGCGCCCGCGTCGAGCCAGCATCCGCCCGGCGGCGAGCGCGGCGAGCACCAGCAGCGCCTGCAGCCCGAGCGCCAACGCGCGCAGCCAGGGCGCCGGCGGCGGGGTCGCGAGCTGGCGCTGCAGTCCGTGGCGCTTGGCGCCGATCGCCTGCCCCTCGAGCACGCGACCGAGCCCGCGTTCCTCCGGCATCGAGCGGTAGAACGCCTCGACCGACCAGGCGGCGCCGCTGGCTTTCAGCGACGGTAAAGTCGCCCACACGTAGGGCGCGAAGAGGACTCCCGCGAGCGCGGCGGCGACGAAGCCGCGCAAGCGGACGCGCCACCCGGCGCCGAGCAGCAGGCAGACGACGCCGGCGCTAGCGGCCAGGAACATGCCGTAGAAGTGGCTGTAGCAGGCCAGAGTCGCGAGCAGCGTCACCAGCGCCCACTGATGCATGCGGTCGTCGTCGAGCGCGCGGCGAACGGCAACGGCCAGGAGCAGCGCCTCGAGCGCCAGCAGTGGATAGACACGCGCCTCGCGACCGAGAAAGACGAGCAGCGGATGGACGGCGACGAAGACAGCCGACCAAAGTGCGGCGAGGCCGGCGAAGCGTCGGCCCGACGCGGCGAAGAGCCGGTACACCAGCCAGGCCGACGCGGCGACGGCGAGGGCGCCGAAGACGACGCTCGGCGCGCGCATCGCCGCATCCGTGTCGCCGGCCAGGCGCATCGTCCAGCCGACCAGCGCGTAGTAGAGCGGCGGCGTCGGCTCGAGGCGCATCTGCTCGGCGAGCTGCCCGGCCGCCGCCAGCCGCGCGTAGTGCCAGGTGGCGGCCTCGTCGAACCACAGGTCGAAGCGCGTGAGGTCGAGCACACGCAGCGCGGCGCCGAGCAGCGTCGCCGCGGCGACTCCGACGACCAGCCGGCGCTCTTGTGGGCTCGGATCGTCTCCGCCGTCGCTCACGAGCCGAGGAGCGCCGTCGTCAGCCATGGCACGTAGGTGATCAGCAAAACACCGATGCCGAGGATCGCCAGCATCGGCAGCGCCGCACGGTAGACCGAGAGCAGCGGCCGCTCGAAGCGGTACGAGGCCAGAAAGAGGTTCAGCCCGACCGGCGGCGTCAGATAGCCGAGCTCGAGGTTGGCGATGAAGATGATGCCGAGATGCACCGGGTGGATGCCGTAGGCGAGGCCGAGCGGCACGATGAGCGGCACGACGACGACCGTCGCCGAGAAGATGTCCATCAGGCAGCCGACCAGGAGAAGGAAGAGGTTCAGCATCAGCAGGAAGACGAGCGGTGACGACACGTGCGCCTGCACCCATTCGAGCAGCTGCATCGGCACCTGGGCGTCGATCAGGTAGCTGGTCAGGCCCATGGCGACGCAGAGGATGATCAGCACGCCGCCGACCAGGACCGTGCACTCGCGCAGCACTCGCGGCAGGTCGCGCAGCGGATGCAGATCACGATGCACGACACACTGGAGGAGCAGGACGTAGACCACCGATAGCGCCGCCGCCTCGACCGGCGTCGCGACACCGCCGAGGATGGCGCCGACCAGCAGCCCGGGCAGCAGCAGCTCCCACTTCGCCCGCCACAGCGCGGCGCCGGCGGTCCGTAGCTCGAAGGACGCCCGGTGCGACACGCCGGTGGTCGCCTTGCGCAGCCGGTCCATCAGCACGCCCTCCCGCACCCCCCAGGCGGCGATCAGCGCCACGAGCAAGAGCCCGGGCAGCACGCCGCCGAGGAAGAGATCGGGGATCGGCACCTCGGCGACGATGCCGTAGAGGATCAGCGGCAGCGCCGGCGGCAGCAGCAGGCCGAGCGAGCCCGAGGCGGTGAGCAGGCCGATCGAGAAGCGCTCGCGGTAGCCGTCGGCGCCGAGCGCCTGGAAGAGCAGGCCGCCGAGGGCCAGGATGGTGACGCCGGAGCCGCCGGTGAAGACGGTGAAGAACGCGCACACCACCGCCGCCACCACCGCGGTGCCGCCGGGAATCCATCCGACCAGGGCCCGGAAGACGTCGATCAGGCGCTGCGACGCCTTGCCCTCCGCGAGCAGAAAGCCGGTGAGCGTGAACAGCGGGATCGCCGGCAGCGTCGGCGACACGGCGAGGCGGTAGGTCTCGACCGGCACTGCCGCCATCGGCACCGCGTCGACGGCGAAGAGGACGACGGCGACCCCGCCGAGGACGGCAAAGATCGGCGCGCCGGCGAGCATCGCCACGGCGAAGACCGCCAGTACAGGCACCACCGGCCAGCCATCCATCGCCTGCGGCCAGTGGCCGAGCGCCAGGCCGCCGACGAGACCGAGGGCGGCGGCGGCACGCGCCGGACCGGCCCCGGCGTGCAGCACCAGCCGCAGGCCGACCAGCACCAGCGACGCGGGCAGCACGAGCAGCGCCACCCACACCGGCACACCGTAGGCGACCACATCGCCGAACTCTTTCTCCACCGCCAGGAAGTCGAAGCTGGCACGCGCCAGCAGCGCGGTGGCCGCCGCAGCCACCGTCGACGCCAGAGCGCGGGCACCGGACCGCCAGCGGCCTTCGGGCATCAGCTGCCCGGTGGCGAGGGCGAGCATCTTGTCGTCCGACGCCGCCAGCGCGGCGCCGAGGAAGGCGAGCCACAGCGTGAGGTGGCGCACCACGGGCAGTGCCCCGGGCACGCCGACGCCGCCGAGCGCGCGCAGCACGATTTCGGTCGTGAGCAGGAACACGATGGCGAGGAAGAGAATCCCGCCGACACCGCTCTCGACGCGGTCGATCCAGCGTCCGAGCGTGCTCCGCGAGCGCGTCGACGGGCCGCCGGAAGTGGCCGGGGCGTCAGCGGGTGGAGGCGCGCTCAACGGCTTGGCCTCACGGCGTGTCGTGAGCCGCGCGGTAGGCGTCGCGCACGGCGCGCACGCGGTCGAGGAACGCCTTGTCGTCGAGCCCCTGACGCCGGTGGTCGGCGAAGATCTCGGCGGCATCGCGCCAAGCCTGCTCATGCTCGGCCGGCACCTCGACCACCTCGAGGCCGCGCTTGCTCATCTCGGCGACTGCCTCACTGTCACGCGCCGGCACGTCCTCGAAGAGGCGGTCCTCGGTCGTCTGTCCAGCTTGCCGCAGCACCTTCTGGTGCACCGGATCGAGGCGCGAGAAGGCGCGCTTGCTGACCATGATGGCACCGACCAGGGGCGCGAAGCCGAGGTCCTGCATGTACGGCGTTTGCCGGAACCACTGCAGCGACGCGGCGGCGAGCGGCGTCGTCGGCACCGCTTCGAGCATGCCGGTCTGCAGGCCGGTAAGGATGTCGGTCGAGGCGACGGACACCGGCTGGAATCCGTTCTGCCGCCACATGGTCGCAGTGCTGGTGTCGCCGGCCCAGGAGTAGAGCTTGAGCGTCTTGAGCTCGTCGACCGTGCGCACAGGCTCAGTGGAAAAGAGATGGACCCAGCCGGCCTGCGACCAGCCGAGCATCGCATATCCGGCAGCGTCGAGGCGCTGCTCGAAGTCGGGGCGCATCGCATCGAGAACATGTTCGAGCTCGGCGTAGGAGTCGAAGAACATCGGGATCTCGAACACCGCGAAAACTGGGTCGATGACCTGCAGGCCGGCGACCGTGAGCACCGCGCCGTGCAGCTGGCCGATGCGCATTTTGCGCACGGTGGCGGGTTCGTCACCGGCGACGCCACCGCCATAGAGACGCAGGGTCACCGCGCCGTCGGTGCCGTCGGCCCAGGCCTGGCCCATGTCGCGGTACGCCTGGTCCCAGACGGAGCCCTCGGGCGCCAGGGTGGCGACTTTCAGTGTCGTCGCCGACGCGGCGGGCGCGCACACTGTAGCGATGGAGAGGGCAGCGATGGAGAGGGCGGCGATGGAGAGGGCGGCGACCGAGACCACGAGGAGAAAGCCGCGAAACGAGGTCGAGGCGAGGCGTCGAGGCGAGGCGTGGGTCATGGCGAGCTCTTCGTGTCGTTCATGATGCGAGGTCGATGCTGCGGTGAACGTCAGTATGCCGCAACTTGATGAGCGGACGGTGAAGGCAGCTCAGGGCTCCGCGTCCGGATCCGGCCCGTCGTCGAGAAAGTACTCGTCGGCGCGATCGAGCAGCAGGCGGGCGCGGCGCTGCGCCAGCACGTTGGCCAGGCGATCCGGCGGGCTGGCGTCCAGATCGACCGCCTGCGCGGCACGGAGCGCGGCCTCGAAGGCCTCGCGGTCTTGCCGCGGCACGGCGAGCAGCAGCGCGTACGAGACATGCGTCCCGGCGCGCTCACCGTCCGCGAGCTCGACCGCCCGTCGATAGTGCTCTTCCGCTGCCGCGGGTGAGCCACCCATCGTCTGCGGCAGCGCCTCGAGCGCCATCATCGCCTCGTGCAGGGCGCCGCGGTCCCAGGTCGGATCGAGCGTCAGCGCCCGCGCGAGCAACTGCTCGACTACCGGCAGGTCGATCACCATGTCCGGACGATGCAGCGCATGCGAGATCGCCGAGCCCCAGGCGCCCGCGGTCCAGAACAGCAGCGGCACGTCGTCTTTCGTCGTCGGAGCCAGCGCCGCGGCAGGATCGCGCACCAGCGAGTCGCTCAGGCCTTCGTGCCGCACCTCGAGGGCGCGCAGGCAGTAGCCGCGCGCCCGCACATAGAGCCGCAGCGCGCGCTCGGAGAGTCGTTGACGCTCACGAAACGCGCTGTCGGGCAGCGCCTCCGCCTCGAGGTCGACGTAGGCGAACGTGTACTGCGTGAAGCCCGAGCAGGTCGCGAGCAGCAGGTCGACATCGTCCGGCGCGGTCTCGAGCAGCGCCTCGAGGGTCTTGAGCGTGAACGGCAGCGCGTCGCCGACCAGCTCGGGATCGTCGTCGCGCGCGAAGACACCAGAGCTCTCGCTCAACGCGTCGGCGAGCGCACCGACCGCCAGCTTGCGCGGCGAGCACGACACGAGGAGCCCCAGGGCGACCACTCCGGCCACCCAGAAAAAGCGACGAGACGACGACCAATCGATCCGCGGGACGTTCGCCGGGTGAGCCATGCCGGGAATGTACCGGCGTGCCTCGGACGGGTCAAGCGACGTGTGCCGGGCGACGAGCCGTGGCCCGGCGGGATGAAACCCATATGCGCACTTTGCGTATATCGCCTTCGATGCCCTCAGAATCTCACGCTCTGCGCCGCCTGCTGCCACTGAAACCGTTGGACTTCATGCTCCTGGCGATCCTTCAAGAGGGCCCGCTCCACGGCTACGCGCTCGTCCACGAGCTGAGCGACCGCAGCGACGGCAGCCTCAAAGTCCGACCGGGCGACCTCTACCGCGTGCTCTTTCGGCTCGCCGAGCAAGGCCTGATCGAGGGCGACGAACCCGAAGGCCCGGCCGCCCGGCGACGCCGCGAGTACCGCCTCAGCGCCCTCGGTGCGAACGTGCTGAACGCCGAAGCCCGGCGCGTGGCCGACCTCGCCTCGCGCGTTCTGGCGCGTCCGCTCGGCGCAGAGGACGCGTCGTGAGCCGCCCCGACTCGACCCGGCCCGGAACGCCGATCGCACGGCGGCTTCTAGCTCTGGCCATCGCTCTCCATCCGTCGCGCTGGCGCCATCGATTCGCCGACGAGGTCTTCGACGTACACCGACAGCTCGCGGTCGACGATCCGCGGGGTGCGCATCGCTTCGTGCTCGACCTCTGGCTCAACGTCCCACTCGTCCACCTCGACGCCTGGCGCCTGCGACGCAGGCGCGTCACGACCCCGGCGCCCGCTCGCTCGCGACCGCCCACGGAGGCCTCCATGCTCGACACTCTCGCGCACGACCTACGCTTCGCCAGCCGCCGCCTCGGCCGCCGCCCGGTGGTCACGGTACTCGCCGGCCTCACGCTGGCGCTCGGCATCGGCGGCACCACCGCGCTCTTCAGCCTGGTCGACGCGGTACTTCTCGACCCGCTCTCCTCGCCGCACTCGGAGCGCCTGGTCACCGTCTACGAGACCAACGCCGAAGCCGAAGAGATGCGCCTCTCGTACGAGGGCTTTCTCGACTACCGCGCCGGGGT
Source organism: Acidobacteriota bacterium (assembly GCA_039194425.1). Lineage (GTDB taxonomy): Bacteria > Acidobacteriota > Thermoanaerobaculia > Multivoradales > J023 > JAUIJL01. Next base: position 58,359 of record JBCCVZ010000024.1, read on the forward strand.
CGAGAGCGTCGAGGATCTGGCCTTGGTCCGCTCACAGAGCGTGACGGTGCACGACGGTGCCGCGTCGCCCGAGCGCATCCGCGGCCTGTTCGTGACCGCGTCGTTTTTCGACGCGCTCGGCGAGGAACCCCGCCTTGGGCGAGCGATCCGGGCCGGCGAAGATCAACCCGGCGGCGCCCGCACCGCAGTGCTCTCGCACGGCTTCTGGCAGCGACGGTATGGCGGCGACGACGCGATCCTCGGGCAGACCGTGAAGCTCAACAACGAAGCGCACACTATCGTCGGTGTGATGCCGGAGGAGTTCCGGTTTCCCTACGACACGACCGACGCATGGATCTCGCTCCACACGTATCCCGGCGCGCTCGACCGTGAGAATCGCACCTTCCTCGCCCTCGGCCGGCTCGCCTCGACGGCCACTTTCGAGCAGGCCACGGAGGAGCTGAAGACGCTCGGCGCCGCCATTTCGCAGTCCGCTCCGGAGACCGCTGCCGCCACCGGCGCCGGAGTGGCGCCGCTCACCGACCGCTTCGCCGGCGGACGAAGCCGCGAGCTGTTCGCGATCCTGGCCGCCGCGGTCGCCATGGTCCTGCTGATCGCCGTCGCCAACGTGGCCAATCTGCAGCTCGCCCAAGCCACCGGACGCGGGCGCGAGATGGTGCTGCGTTCGGCGATGGGCGCCGGGCGGCGACGGCTGGTCGCGCAGCTGTTGATCGAGAACCTGGCGCTCGCCGGCGTCGGCGGCCTGTTCGGCGTCGGCATCGCCTGGGGCGCCGTCCGCCTGCTGCAGCAGACCGGCCCCGGTTGGCTCACCAGCCGCTACGCGCTGGCGCCCGATCCCGGGGCGCTGGCGTTCGCGCTCGCCGTCACTGTCCTCACCGGCCTGGCCTTCGGCCTCGTGCCGGCCCGGCGCGCGGCGCGGGTGAACCTCGCCGACGGCCTGCGCGACGGCGGCCGGGGCTCGGGCCCGGGGCGCGCCGGCAGCCGCATGCGGTCGGGCCTCGTCGTGTCGCAGGTGGCGCTGGCGGTCGTGCTGGTGGTCGGCTGTGGGCTGCTGGTGCAGAGCGTGCGCAACCTGGGAACGACCGACGTCGGGTTCGACACCGAGAACCTCTTGACCGTCCAGTTCCGGCTGCCGGTCAACCACTACGACACCGACGAGTCGGTGATCGCTTTCTTCGACCAGGCGCACGAACGTGTGCGCGCGGTGCCGGGGGTGCTCGGGACCGCCTCGGCGTTCGGCATGCCGTTCACCGGCGACGAGCCGCGGCTGCCGATCCTCGCCGATGGTGTCGATCCCGGCCCCACGGTCGAGGTTCCGAGACTCCGCACCAACGTCGTCAGCCCGGGCTACTTCCGCGTCATGGGGGTGCCGCTCCTCGCCGGCCGCGGCCTCGACGACAGCGACCGCGCAGGGACCGAGCCAGTCGCGGTGATCAGCCGCGAGGCCGGGGAACGCCTGTGGCCCGGGGAGAGCCCGCTCGGTCGGATCGTCCGCGTGCGTGGAGAGGACACCGACTATCGCGTCGTCGGCCTCGTCGGCGACATCTACAACCGCGGCATGCGCGGCGGCCATGACCCGATGGTCTACCTCAGCTATCGCCAGGAGCCGGCGCACTTCGCCACGCTCGGTGCGCGCACGAGCGGCGACCCGCACGCCCTCTCCGGCGCGATCCGCGACGCGATCTGGTCGGTCGACTCGCAGCAGCCGCTGTGGGAGGTGATGACGCAAGAGGAGCGCATCGCCGGCTGGTCGGGCTCGGATCGTTTCCTCACTTCTCTCGTCGGCCTCTTCACCCTGGTCGCTCTCCTCCTCGCCGCGGTCGGCATCGGCGGCGTCATCGCCTACACCGTCGCGCTGCGACGTCGCGAGCTCGGAGTGCGCATTTCGCTCGGCGCCGATCGGCTGCAGATCACCCGCCACGTGCTCGGTCAGGGCCTGGGCCTCGTCGGCCTGGGCATCGCGGTCGGCCTGGGCGGCGCCGTCGCCACCAGCACCGCCCTCGGCTCCTGGCTCTACGGCGTCGAGCGCTTCGACCTCGCCAGCTTTGTGACCGCTCCTCTGCTCCTGGTCGCCGTCGCTCTGCTGGCGACGCTCTGGCCCGCCCTGCGCGCTGCCGGCGTCGACCCGGTCGAGGCGCTCAAGGACGACGCCTGAGGGACTGGCGTGCGGTCGACCTGAGACAGTTCCGCTCGCTTGAACGTTCTCTATGTCAGAACCGCCTGCACCCGACCTATCGCGGCATCCCAGGATGCCCCGGAGCCAGGAGCACACGATGAAGATCGAGCTCGCGTTCGACCAGCTTCCTCCCGATCTCGACGCGGTTCGCGTCGACATCCACCTCGAGGACGCGAGCGAGGCCGATGCCCCGGCGCGACGCCTGCGATCGTGGCGCATCGAGTCGCTGCCGCTCGAACGGGAACGCGGCACCGTCATCGACACGGCGCTGCAGCCGGCCGAGAGCGGCCCCGAGCTCACTCTCTTCGTCCGCGTCGAAGGCTCCACTCCCCGAGGAGAGGTCCGGTTCATCAACACGACGAGCGTACCGGTGCCGTCCGACGACGAGTCGTCCCCCGACGATCATCTGCTCGAGGTGCCGCTGGAACGCATCGTTTGACGGGCGCGAGCCCACGACATCCGAGGAGAACGACCATGGGGACCCCGAGCGACCCGAAGACTCCCTATCCCGACGACTCCGAGCGCGCTGCCGACGACCATCTCGCCCTGGCCGACGAATCCGGCGCGGGCTTTCTCACTGGCCCCGGCCTGATCGAGCATCCCGTGGAGTACGGCGTGGTCGACGGCCACGCCATCCACGAGGGCTGCATCGACCTTGGCCCGGTCGACGAGGTCGAGGCCGAGGCCGACGCGATCCGCGCACGCGCCGAGGGCGCGGCCGACGGCGAGAGCCTCGCCGAAGGACCCGACATCCAGATGGGTGTCGGGCTGCCGTCCGACTCGCGGTTCCTGTGGACCCGCGGCGTCGTGCCCTACACGATCGCATCCGACGTGCCCGACCAGGGCCGCGTCGACGACGCCATCCGCCACATCGAGTCGAAGACCGGCATCCGCTTCGCCCAGCGCACGTCTCAGAATGCTTCACAGCATCCGAACTACATCGAGATCATCAGCAACGGAAACAAAGGCTGGAGCTCGTCGGCGATCGGCATGCGCGGCGGCCGGCAGGTCATCCGCTTCTCGGACCGTCACTCGTGGCCGATCTTGGTGCACGAGTTCCTGCACGCGCTGGGCGTCTACCACGAGCAGTCGCGCTCGGACCGCGACCGCTTCATCGAGGTGCGCTGGGACAACATCCCCGATGGTCCGCCGCCCGAAGGCGAGTCGAACTGGACGGGCAACTTCCAGAAGAAGCCCGGCTCGGTCGACTACGGCGCGTACGACTACGACTCGATCATGCACTACGGGCCGCGGAACTTCGCGCGCGATCGCTCGCAGCCGACCCTGGTGCCCAAGCGAGCCGGCGTGACCATCGGCCAGCGCGAGGGACTGTCGTACGGCGACCGGCAGACGCTCGCCAAGATGTACGAGCGATTCACCGGCCGCGGCTTCTCAGGCGTCTGGCGCGCCGGCACCGGGCGCTACGGCCTGTGGGTCAACAGCAACTGGGCCAGCTTCCGCAGCAAGTGGCGGGAGTGGTCGCGGCAGGGCCTGCGTCTGCACGACATCCATGTCCACCGGCGTGGCAATCGCACACTCTACTCCGGCGTCTTCCGCCCGGGCAGCGGACGCCACGGGCTGTGGGCCAACGTCGACTGGAACAGCTTCCGCGCCAAGTGGACCGAGTGGAGCGGACAAGGCCTGCGCCTGGTCGATTTCCACGTCCATCGCGCCGGCGGCGAGAACCGCTACACGGGCGTCTTCCTGCCGGGCAGCGGTGCGCACGGTCTGTGGGTGAACGTCGACTGGAACAACTTCCGCAGCAAGTGGAACGAGTGGAGCCAGCGCAACCTGCGCCTCGTCGACCTTCATGTGCACCGCGTCGGTGGGCAAGATCGCTACTCGGGCGTCTTCCTGCGCGGCAGCGGAGCCCACGGCCTGTGGGCTAGTACCAGCTGGTCGAGGTTCCGGAACAAGTGGAGAGAGTGGAGCGCGCAGGGGCTCCGCCTGGTCGATCTCAACGTCCACCAGGTCGGCCGTTCGGTGCGCTACTCCGGCGCCTTCCTGCCGGGCCGCGACGGCCATGCGCTATGGGCCAACGTCTCGTTCGAGAGCCTGCGCGCCAAGTGGGAAGAGCTCGCCGAAAGCGGGCTGCGCCTGGTCGACTTCGAGATCGTCAACCCGGCAGCGGGAAGCGCCGCCGACGCCGGCGACTTCGTGCTGTCGGACGCCGCGGACCTGGTCGACGCCGCGGACTTCGATCTCGATCCCGAGGTCGAGGCCTTCGGCGGCATCTTCGGCGATGGTGTTCCCTTGCTCGACGCCGGGGTCGATCCCGAGGACGGCGGCGGAGGTCTCGGCGAGGACTCCGGCGGCGCGGCCGACGCCGAACGCGGCGGCCTCGGCGCTGACGACGCGTCCGATGGCGAGGGTCTCGGCGGCGCCGACTTCGACACCGAGTCCGAGCCGGGAGACGAGGGCTTCGGCGGCGTCGTGCTGCCGACCGCCGCCTGACGACTCAGTCGTCCTTCTTCCGCCGGGTGACGACGGCTGTGGCGACACGGGTCGCCAGCCGTCGCCAGCTGAAGCGGCGGCCGACGCCGCCGCGGCGACGGTCGAAGGCCGTCATGCTGGTGCCGAGGCCGTGCTCGCGCAGCACGTCGCCGGTGTGCTCGCCGAGGCCCGGAAAGGCGTCGCCACCGCGCGGACGGTGACCGTCGACCTTCGCCGGATAGCCGAGGCGCGGCAGGCCGTCGTCGGCGCGGCGCAGCATGCCACGGGCCTGCACCTGCGGATGCTCAATCGCCTCGGCGGCCGAGAGCACCGGCTCTCCGGGAATGTCGTGCTCGGCGAAGAACGCCTGCCACTCGTCGCGCGTCTTGCCCGCGATCAGGTCGGCGACGCGACGACGCACCGAGGGCTCGCTGCTGAACTGGCGCACGATCAGCTCGCGCTCGCCGAGCGCGCCGCAGAAGCGTTGCCAGAACTTCGGCTCCAGCGCCGCCAGGGCGACCGTCTTGTCGTCCTTGGTGCGATAAAGGTCGTAGCACGGCAGCGCGCCGGTGAGCATCAGCGGCTCGCCGACCGCCTTCGGCCCGTCGGCCTCGGCCGCCCAGGCGGTGACCGCCGCATGCCCGGCGGCGTCGAGCAGGCTCTGGTCGATCCAGCAGCCCTCGCCGCTGGTCTCGCGCCGGAAGAGCGCGGCGCAGACGGCGGTGGCGGCGCTCCAAGCACCGACGATATCGGCGGTCTGAATTGCCGGCATGCCGGTGCCGCCGGCGAGCGACCCGGCGAGCGCCTGGTAGGTGAGGTCGTGGCCGGCGCGGGCAGCGTGCGGGCCGTCCTGGCCAAAGCCGGTGATCGAGCAGACGACCAGCCGCGGGTAGAGCCGACGCAGCGTCTCGGGCGCTAGGCCGAGCGACGCCAGGCCGCCCGGACGCAGGCTCTCGACCAGCACGTCGGCCGACATGAGGAGATCTTCGAGCAGATCGCGCGCGGCGTCCTTTTTGAGGTCGAGCGCGACGCTCTGGTGGCCGCTCAGCAGCAGCGCCGAGAGGGCGCTGACCCCGCCGACTTGCGGCGGCGCCTGGCGCGACGGATCGCCAAGCTTCGGCTCCTCCACCTTGAGCACTCGTGCGCCGAGGTCGGCGAGCAGCCGACCGACCAGCGGGCCGGGCAGGTAGCGACTGAGGTCGACGACCAGGACGCCGTCGAGAGGGCCCGGGCGCGACGTCGTCGCAGAGCGTTCGTCGGGCGCACCGTCCTCGACGGCCTCGTCTGCACCCGTGGTGGGTGCACTTTCGGATGCACCCACCACGGGTGCATCCTCGGAACCTACCGCCTCGGACGACATCGCGGCGCCGCGCTCAGCGCTCGACCACCATCGAGAAGCCGCTACCGCCGGCGGCGCACACCGTGATCAGGCCGAGGCCGAGGTCGCGACGACGCAGCTCGTAGAGCAACTGCATCGTGACCCGCGCGCCGGTGGCGCCGAACGGATGGCCGATGGCGATCGAGCCACCGTGGACGTTGAACTTCTCGAGGTCGACCGTGCCCAGCGGCTTCGAGCGACCGAGCTCCTTCTCGGCGAACTTCTTCGACGCGAACGCCTTCATGTTCGACAGGATCTGCGCCGCGAAGGCCTCGTGCATCTCGACCAGATCGATGTCGTCGAGCGTCACGCCGGCACGGTCGAGCGCCTGGGGCGCGGCGTAGGCCGGGCCCTGAAGCAACTGCGTCGCCGGGTCGAGCGCGGCGTAGGCCCAGGATCGAATGTAGCCGAGCGGCTCGTAGCCGAGCGCCTTGGCGCGCTCCTCGGTCATCAGCAGCACCGCCGAGGCGCCGTCGGTGAGCGGGCTCGAGTTGCCGGCGGTGAGAGTGCCGTAGCCACGGTCGAAAGACGGACGCAGCTGGGCCAGCTTCTCCATCGACGTATCGCTGCGCACACCCGTGTCATGCGTCACCGCCTCGCCGCGGCGACCGTGCGGGAAGGTGGCCACGATCTGCTCGTCGAAGTGACCGGCCGCGTGCGCGGCGGCGGCGTTCAGGTGCGAGTGCAGCGCCACCTCGTCCTGGGCGCGGCGCGAGATCGAGTTCTCCTTCGCCATCTTCTCGCACGACTCGCCCATCGTCTCGCCGGTGTGGTACTCGGCGATCGCCGGCGGGTTCGGCGCCAGATCGGCCGGCCGCAGCTCAGCGAGAGTCTTCGCCTTGGCCGGCAGCGACTTCGCCTTGGCCAGCTTCATGAAGGTCTGCGACGCCTCACGGCTGAAGGTGATCGGCACGGTCGACAACGACTCGGCACCGCCGGCGAGCACGATCTCGGCCTGGCCGGAGAGAATCGCCTCGGCGCCGGTGGTGATGGCGCGGTTCGACGACGCGCAGGCGAGATTCACCGTGATGCCGACGGTGGTGTCGCTGAGCGGCGTGCGCAGCACCACTTCGCGCCCGAGGTTCGGGCCGATCAGGGCCGGCACGACGACGCCAAAGACCGAGAGGTCGATCGAGCGCGGGTCGAGCTCGTTGCGGCGCACGATCTCGGCCGCCGGCACGCTCGCCAGGTCGATCACGTCCATCGACTTGAACTGCTCACCGGCACGCACGAACGGCGTGCGGCAGCCGTCGACGATGGCGATGCGACCCCGCGACCCGGCCTTCACCGCATGCTTTTTCAGCGTGCCGACACGCGGCGTGCGGTCGGCGCCGCCCGCCCACACCTCGTCAGCGCGCTCGGTGATCTCCTGGCGGGTGGTCTCCATCTGGTCGGCGGCAAGAGGCTGGGCATCGGCCATGGGCAAAGGCTCCTGGATCGTGTCGGGGAGAAACCGCGTCGAGGCGACGAGGCGGGCAGGCGGTGGAGGGACACCTCCGGCGGGTGCCACGAGCATACCAAGTTTACGACGCGCTGCGGCGTGATCACGTCGCGGAGCGGCAAAACCACCCCGGTGCCGCCGGCAGAACGACGGTGTGCGGCGCGCTCGGCGCCAGCCGCTCGGCAAGCATGGCGAGGTCTCGCGTCGGCGCCTTCGACTCGGAACCGACCGACTCGACGACGGCGGCGGTGCGCAGGCGCGCGTGACGCAGCGCACGACCCTCCAGCCGGGTCGCGAGGGCCTCGAGCGCGGTCCGCGAGGCGACCACGACGTGCGGCCGCACCCAGGCGACCGACGCGGCGAAGGCGTCGGCCTCGGGCTCGAGCGCCCAGGCGGCGTCGGCCTCGAGCGCCCAGGCCAGGCAGTCGACGAGCCACGGCAAACTGACGGCCCCGGTGGCGAGGATCGGACGCGTCGGCCGGTCGACGCGGGCTACGGAGCGGACGCCGGACGCCGGTAGCGACGCCGCAAGCGACGACCGCACGGCGGTCATGTCGATCGGATGGCCGCCGACGAGCAGGCGTCCCCCGGCAGCGGCGGCGAGCGGTTCGAGCGGCTGCGCGTCGAGCGGCCCGCGCACCGTCGGCAGTTGGTGCTCGACCGACAGCGCAGTCCCCGATGCCTCGTCCGACGCGTTTCCTGACTCATCTCCAGGCACCTGGACACCGGCCACGGCGATCCGCGGCAGGTCTCCCGGCGCGGCATCCCGCGCGTCGGGATCGTCTGCGAGCTCGAGGTCGAGCCCGGCATGGAGCACCGCCAGGACGGCGGTCACGGCGTCCGGCCCGGCGCGCCAGGCGCCCGGTGCGAGACGGACGGCTCCGCCCGGCGCGGCATCGCGCATCTTACGCAGCGTCGCGGCTCCGCGCGCCACCTGGTCGGCGACGCGCGCCCACGAGCGCCACTGCCAGTCCCAGCCGACGCGCGTGAAGAGCGACGGCGCTTCGGGCTCGGCGACGGCGCGTCGGTACAGGCGCTCGACGAGGGGCGAGCGCTCCGGAGCCTGAGACCCAGCGGTCACGCCGCCGGCATCGACTCCGCCGCCGCCCGGAGCGCGGTCGACATCTTCTCCTCGATCACCGGCCGCATCATGCTCGCCGGTGGTTTGAGGTCGGCGCGACCGACGAGCTGCCCGTTCTCGAGCACAACCCGGCCGTCCGCACCGGGTCCGCTGAGCCGCAAGACGTCGCCGTCCCAGCGGCGCTGCAGCATGCCGCCCGGAAACTGTTTCTGGAGCGCGGCGTCGAGCGCGGCGCGCAGCTGATCCATCGAGGTGGCGGCGGTGGCGAACGTGAGTTCCATCGTGCTCATCGCACCGCAAGATATCACACCGGGCCCAGGCTCCGGACTGGCAACGATCTTGCTGCAACGACTGGTAGACTTCCGGGTGCTCTCGGCTCTTCCGCGAGGACACCTCCGCGACGACACCTCGAAACAGACAGCGCGAGATCCAGCCCAATGCCTGAGACCCAGCGCCCGCGAGCGCCTCGGTTGCCCACTACCGCCTCGGTGCTCCTGCTCTCGACCGTCTGCTGGCTCTGTGTCGTGCTCGCGCCAGCTGTGCCCGCGATGGGCCAGGCACCGACCTCCGGCGCGGACGACGGGGTCGCGGCGTTCGACGCCGATCTCTACGAGAAAAGCGCCAAAGCGGCACAGGCCGCGCTCGGTTTCTACGGCAAGCTCGACGATCCCGAGGAAACCGAGCGCCTGCAGACCATCGGCTACCGCCTCGCGGCGCACCTCCACGGCAGCCAGTTTCCGTTCAGCTTCAACCTCATCGACATGCCGGTGCCAAACGCCTTCGCGCTCCCCGGCGGCCACATCTTCGTCACCCGCGGCATGCTCGATCTCGGTCTCGACGACGACATGCTGGCCAACCTCGTCGGCCATGAGATCGCGCATGTCGTTCACGAGCACGGCCAGAAGATGCAGAAGCGCGCGACGCTGCTCAACATCCTGTCGCAGGCGGCGCTGCTCGGGGTAATGATCGGCGCCGACGGCGGCCCGGCCAACCCGCGCGACCCGTACGGCGCCGCGGCCTCCGGCTCGCGCAAGGGCAGCCTGGTCCAGGGCGCCGCGGCGAGCGGCATCGTGTTCACCGAGCTGCTGTTGCGCAACTTCAACCGCGGGTTCGAAGACGAGGCCGACGTCGAGGGCCAGCGCCTGGCCGCCGCCGCCGGCTACGATCCGGACGGCGCCCGACGACTGTGGCAGGTGATGATCGAGCGCATCCCGACCAGCAACGACTACGGCTACTGGCGCACCCACCCCTTCTCCGAACAGCGGCTGCGCGCTGCCGAGGTGCGCGCGCGCGACCTGACGATCGCCGAGCCCGCGCCCAGCGACGAGTTCCGGCAGGCCACTCAAGGCACCATCCTTGCCTTCGCCGCCGGCGTCGAGCCGCCGAAGCCAGTGCCCGAGGAGACGCGGCGGGCCGGTGATCGCCGCTCGGACGAGCGCCGCCCGGGAGAGCGCCGGCCCAACGCTCCGCTCGCCGAGCCGGCCCCGCGGCCGGAGTGGCAGCGCGATCTGCGCGTCTTCCTCGAGCTGTCGGCGCTCGACGCGTGGCCGCGGGGAGCGCGCGCCGACTCGATCCGCGAGGCGCGCCTCGAGCGCCTGCGTCGGCGAGCCCTCGACCGCCCTGAGCTCGAACGCGACTACGGAGCGCTGATCGACGTCTACCGCGAGGAGATCGAGACCGTGCGTGCTCTGACTCCAGAGTCGCCACTGCTCGGCCGCCTCAACGCGGAGATCGGGCGCCTCCGCGCGTCGGCCGAGGAGGCGTACCCGCGGGCGCTCGCGGTGTGGCACGAGGGCGTCGTGCAGACGCCGTTCCTCGAGACCTTCGTCAGCAACTACCCGGACGCCGACGTGGCGGCCGACGTCGCCCTCGCCCTCGGCGACGCCTACAGCCGGCGTGGCCAGCAGGGCGACGCGGTGAGCCACTATTTGAAGGCCTACGCGGCCGGGCCGACGAGCGACGCTGGACTGCGGGCCCTGCGCGGCCTGCAGGTGTTGACGCCGCAGCTCGACGACTTGGTGGCGCTGCGCGAGCTCGCGACCGACAGCGACGATGTCGAGCTCCGGCGCCTCGCCGCCGCACGCCTCGAAGACCGCGCGGAACGCTTCGACCAGCTCGAAATCGGCGCCAGCTACCTGCGCCGTTTCCCGGACGGACCGCACCGCGAGCAGGTCGAGGAGCGCATCGAGACCCTGGCGCGCAACCTCTACGGCGAGGTCGTGCTCTACCAGGGCGTCGGCGACCACATCCAGGCGCTCGAGCGGATCCAGCAGATTCTCGAGCATGCGCCGACCACCGCGGCGGCCAAGGCGCTGCGCGACCGCGCCGTGCTCGACACCTGAGCTATCATCGAGCGACCCGAACCCCGCATCCTCCAGGGAGGTCGCTCATGCCCGCCGTCTCGCTCCGTCTCTCCGCCGGTGTCACCCTGTGCGCCGCGCTCCTCGTCGTGCTGTCGCTCACAGGTTGTGTCGCCAAGTCCGAGCACGAGGCCCTGCAGGCCGAGCTCGACGCCTGCCGCGAAGCCACTGCCGCCGCCGAGGCCGACGCGGCGCTCTGGCAACAGCGCTTCGACCGCGAGTCGTCGCGCTGGGAGCAGATCGGCACGTCGGTCGAAGACGCTCTGCCGCGCGCGCTCAACGAGCTCGAGGACGAGCGCCGGCGCCTGCTCGACGCGGTGCCCGACCAGGTGCAGTCGGAGGTCGCCGCCTATCTCGACGAGTACCGCAGCACGATGATGGCCGGGTTCCAGGCGATGCGCGACGACAACGAAGAGATCCGCATCCAGCTGCTGGCGTCGCAGAAAGCGCTCGAGGCGATCGGCGCCGACACGCGCTCGATCGGCGAGGCGATCGTCACCTCGCTGTCGACCGAACGCGCCAAGCGCGCCACCGCCGCCGAGGACCTGGTCGACATCGTCGACCTGATCGTCGAGTTCGACCAGACCCGCCTGACCTGCGACCGCTGCCCTGACCGCCTCAAGATGCGCGACCGCTCGCGCGAAGAGATCGTCGCCTTCCACGCCGAGCTGATCCAGGACCTCAACAAGGTCTCGACCTTCGCCCGCGACGACGGGGCACCACCGAGCGACGGCGACGGCGAGGTCTCCGGAGCCGGCGACCCGATCGAAGAGGGCGGCGAGGCGGCGTCGGAGGGCTGATCGGCCGCGCGAGGCCGCGACGACGGCCCCGGTCCGCCGTCAGCCGACGGACGGATCCTCGACTCGCCGCAGCACCCAAAGGTCCTGCGGCGGGTTGCCGAGCGCGCCCTTTGATTCGTGGCGGACGACTTCGAGCGTCGGCGGCAGTAGGTGCTGCATCGCGGCGCTCGGATGGTACGCGGCGCAAACGTTGGTGCCGGCGACCGACGGTCGACGCACCACCAGCTCGCCGGCCTCGTAGGCCGCGCGCTCGGCGTCGTCGAGGCGCTCGAGCAGGGCGTCGCCGTGGGTCGACAGCGCGAGCAGGCCGCCCGGGTTGAGACGCCGTGCCATCTCGTCGAGCCAGTCGACCTGCAGCGCCGCCGGCAGGTGGGTGAACACCGAGAAGGCGTAGATCAGGTCGAAGCGCCGGGCAGCGTCGAATGGCAGCGGCGGCTCGAGCCGGCCGACGGCGAAGGAGGCGAAGTCGAGGTGCTCCGCGCACCAGCTGAGCGACTGCCGGTTCCAGTCGACGCCGTCGACCGAGGCCAGCGGCGCCGCCTCGAGGTGGCGCAGCACGCGCCCACAGCCGCAGCCGAAATCGAGCACGGCCGGCGGGCGGCGCGCGGGCGCCAGATCGTCGAGCAGATCGAGGACGACCTCGGCGCCGCGCCTGCCACTGTCGAGAAACCAGGCCGAATCGTCCGTCCCAGCAGACGAGAAGCGCAGCTTCGGCGGCGGGAGCGGACGCGTCGACTCTTCGGCCGTCGCCGCCTCGGCGGACGCCCGGGCGCCGCGCTCGCGGCGATAAAGGATCTCGTTAGTGAGCCAAGGCAAGGCCCCCGCCAGCTTGGCGAGCCGCGCGACGGCGGTCTCGAGGACGCGGAGGCCGACGAATCGAGTCTCGAGGAATGACATGTCCCAAGCATAGCGGCAGAGGACGCGAGCGACCCGCGCGAGAGCGATCTGCTATCCTCAGATCAACTGCTCAAATCCCGTGCAATGTCTTTGGCTGCTTCGACCGCTCGGTGTCGTTCGGCTTCGCCGTGCCCTATCGCCCGCACCATCGATCTGCCCTGTCCTGTCTTCATCGTCCGCGCCTGACGTTCGGAGGGTCGTATGCCCCATCTCTCGTTCATCCACTGCTCGCCGCCGACGACGAGGTCTGAGCCCGCGGCGGGACTCCGGTGGGCCCTCCGGGTGCTCCTGGTCGTGCTGGCGCTCGTCGCCCTGCCGCAGTCGAGCGCCGCCGACCCACCAACGTCCACGGGCCCCGACGTGACCGGACCCGTGGCTCCTGGGACGACCCTGGCGCAGCCGAGGTCCTCGCCGACCACGGAGCCATGGGTCGCCGTCGACGAGCTCGACAAGATTCGGCGCCTCGAGCGCCGGCGCTATCGGCGTCGCTTCCCCATCGGCTGGTGCCCGCTCGAGAATCCCCTCGGGTCGCCGGTCTACTTCGAGTTCGAGGCGACCGCGCCGACCGCGACCCTTCGCCTCGAGGCCGACAGCGTGAACCGCTTCGGCGCCTGGAACGCCTTCCGCCTCGACAGCGTCGTGGTGCTCGAGAGCGACGAGTACTTCCGCCACCTGCGCCTCGACTCAAATTGCTACCAAGACGACGTCGGCAATGAGCCAAATCCTGTCACTGGCCCGCCCGGAGCGCCGTACCTCGACTGGCGGGCGGTCGACCGGTCGGCCATCGTCTTCGAGGACTTCTTCGTCAGCGGCTTCAGCAACCGCTGGAGCGGCGTCGGTTTGGCGACGACGAGCGAGGGTCTCGACTCGGACTCGCCCGTCTTCTGGTTCGCCGGCGACACGGCGCCGCAACCGGAGCTCTCGGTTCCGCCAATCAGCCGCAACGGCGCGCTCGGCCTCGGGCGAAACCTCCTGGGGGAGCGGCCCGCGCAGCTCTCGCTGGCGCTCGACCGTCTGGTTCCTGGACGCTCATACGTCGTCACCGCCTGGTGGCATGCGCTCGAAGGCTCGCTCGATGGCGATCCCGACGACACCGAGCGCGTCGGCCTGACGATCGATCTCGAGGTGCCCGACGTCACCGAAGTGATTCTGCGCGACCGATTCCGCGTGCGCGTCGATTGGCGCGACTTCAACGGCAACACCGGCAGCGCCAAGGCTGCGAGCGCGGGCACCGACGACTCGGGCATCTTCTGGTTCTTCGACGCCGACAACTGGGAGCTGCTGGTCAAGGTGCTCGACGGCTGCGGTCTGAACGGCCACTACTGGATCTTCGCCGCCGCCACCACCAACGTACAGTACACACTCGTCGTCGAAGACCTGCTGCGCGGATCCAGCGTCGTCTACTTCAATCCGCTCGGAGTGGCATCGCCAGCGGTCACCGACACGTCGGCGCTCGCGACCTGCCCGTGACCCCACGGCGCGCCTCGCGGCATGCGATTCTGGCCTTCGGACGGGTGCCACTCGGACCGATGACGCTCGGGCTCGTGGTTCTTGGGCTCCTGGCTCTCGTCGCCTGTTCGCGACCGTCCGGCACCAACGCGGACACCGTGACGACGCTACGTCCCGGCGAGGAGGCCGTCCTGTTCGCCGGCGCCACGGTCGACCTGGCGTTCGACGCCGGAGGCACCGCCGAGCTCGAGGCCGAGCCGATCGAGTCGGGCGGCCTGCCGCCGGCTCTCCTGCGTCTCCACCTCGAGACGCCATCCGGCGAGCCGCTGCTGGTGCGGGACCTGCTGCCAGGCGAGGCGACGGCGATGGCGCTCAGCGTCGACGAGCGCTCGGTGCGTCTGCGGCTCGAGGCGTTCGATGCCTGCGCCCCGACGCGCGTCGCCTTGCGCCTCGCCGCACCGCGCCCTGCCACCGAGGCCGACCATCGTCAGTGGCACTTTGAGCGCCTGCGCGCGGCGGCAGTCGAGGCGGCAGCAACTGAGGCGACCGACGCCGATGGCCCCATCGAGCGCGCGATCGCGGCGGCGCTCGATCCGCTTGAGCCCGAGGCATCGGTGGATCGCCTCGAAGACCTCGCGTTCACGTTGTTCTCGGGCCCGACCTCGGACACCGCCTGCCGCCGAGCCGACGCGATGCTGCGCACGGTCTACGCCCGACGCCTCACCGCCGAGGCCGCGCCGATCGAACTGATGATCTCGGCCGAGAATCTTTCCCGCCTGGCGCAGGACCGCGGCGCCTGGGACGAGGCCGCCGGCTGGCTCGAAACCGCCATTGCCCATCGCGCCGCCACCGGTCTCGACGCGGCCGACGACGAGCGGCGCTTCGGCCATCTGCTCGAGCGCGCCCTGATCGAGGTTCACCGCGGCCGCCTGTCACAGGCGGCGGGGGACCTTAAGGACGCCGAGTCGATCGCCGACGCCTGGGGCGACCCGCTGGCGCGCGCCGAGGTCGCTCACCAGCTCGGCGAGGTTCTGCGCGCCCAGGGCGCCTTCGAGCAGGCCGCCGCGCGGCTCGACGCCGGCCTCGCGGATCTCGCCGAAGCGCCCGACGCCGACCCCGAGCTCGCCTGGGTCCTGCGCGAGAGTCGCGCGGGCCTGTGGAAAGACCTCGGCCGACTCGACCGCGCCGTCGAGGCGCTCGACGCCATCGAGATCACGCGGCGGCGCTCGCTGCCGTGCGCCACCGGATCGCGCGACAACGCCGTGTCCCTGCTCAACCGCGCGGAGATCCGCCGTCTCCAGGCACGTCTCGTGGAGGCCGCCGACGACTACTCCGCGGCGCTGCGCCTGGCGCACAGGCCGCGCCTCGGCTGCGCGCGCGCGGACCGCGCACTCTTCGCTACCCAGGCGGCAGTGCTCGAGGCCGAGCGCGGACACGTCGCCGCCGCCGAGCAGCTGCTGATCGAGGCGCGGTCGAGCAGTGTCTCACCGCTCGACCGAGCGCGCGTCGACCTCGAGCTCGCCGCCCTGCTTTGCGCCAACGGTGAGCATGCCCGCCCGCACCGGGGCCTCGACGCGGCGCGCGCTGCGCACTCGCTGCGCGCCGAGACTCTCGGCTCTGAGCATCCCGAGGTCGCCATCGCCACGCTCGCGATGGCGCGCTGTCGCCACCGCGCCGGCGAGGCGCAGCCACTCGCCGAGGTCGAGCAAGCCCGCGCGGTGCTCGAACGCTCGGGCCTCGAGCCGGATGCCCTGATCGACGCCCTGCAGCTCGAGTCAGCGCTGCTCCGAGCGGCTGGACGAGAACGCGCGGCCGACGAAGCCTTGCTGCGAGCGCTCGACGCCGCTGACGCGCTGCGCGTCACCAGCGGCGGCGGCTGGACGACCCGAAGCGAAGTGCTGGCGCGGCACCTGGACGTGGTCGATCGCCTGGTCGAGGCGCGCGTCGAGCGCGGAGAGCCTCTGCTCGCCCTGGCCGCGAGCGAACGCGGCCGAGCACGCTCACTCGCCGAACGCATTCGCCGCCCGGTCAGCGTCGCGGACGCAGCGGCCGGCGACCCGGATCTGGCCGCGCGGGCCACGGCGGCACGTGCCGAGCTCGCGGAGGCGATCCTGCGCCGCGACCGGGAGCGCGAGGCCGGGCGTTGGCAGCAGGCCGCACGGCAGGAGGCCGCCGCGGAGGCGGCGGCCCGGCGGCTCGATCGGCTCCGTGGCCGTCGGAGCACCCCGAGCGACGGGCCGGCGCCGTCGCTCGGGGAGGCGGCGGCGTTCAACGGAGCGGCGGCGATCGCTCTGAGGCGCGCCAGCCTCGGACCGAGCCGGCGCGCGGTGATTTACCACGTCGGAGCGCGACGCAGCTTTGTCTTCGTGCTCGGCGGCGTCGACGAGCCGGTCGACGTCCACGAGCTCGCGAGCGCCGACGGTGGACCCGTCGGTCGCGCTCAGCTCCGCGCGGCGATCGACGAGGCACCGTCGCTCGAGCTCCAGATCGCCGCCGCCGGCACGTCGCCGCACGGTCCGCTCGCACGACGCCTCGAGGACCTCGCCGACCTCCTCGTTCCACGGCAGGTGGCCAACGCGCTCTCCGACGCGGGCGACGTCTTGCTGGTCGCCGATCCGCCGCTCGACGCGGTGCCCTTCGTCGCTCTGCCCTGGCCGAGCGACAGGGCGGACGATGAGGCGGACGAAACCGCCGCGGTCGACGGGACCACCTCGAGGCCGTGGCTCGACGCTGGCCCCGCGCTCGTGCATACCCCATCGCTGGCGGTCGCCGCGGCCCTGGCCCAGGACACGAGCTTCTGCGACCCGACGGCGCCCAGCGGCGCCACGGCCCTGCTGGTCACCACCGACGGTGAGACCGCCGGCCCCTTCGCCGGTGAGAGGGCTCGCGAAGCCGCGCGCCGCGCCTTGCGCCGACTCGGCGCCACCGAGCTCCTGGCGCGCCACGGCGCAGCGGCGACCGAGCGCAATGTCCGCAGCGACCTCGGACGAGGGCCGCGATGGATCTTCGCCTTCACGCACGGCATCGCCAGCCGCGGCGCGTCGGGCACGCTCGGCGCCCTGGTGCTCCAGCCGGGAGCGGGCACACCGGACGACGACGGACGGCTGCTCGCGCACGAGATCGACACTCTCGATCTCGACGCCGAGGTTGTGATTCTCGCCGCCTGCAGCGGCGGCGTCGGCCGGCCGATCGCCGGCGAGGGCGCCGATTCGCTTGCCCGCTCCTTCCTCGCCGCCGGTGCCCGGCGCGTGATCGCCAGCCGCTGGCCGGTCCAGGTCACGGCCACCGAGAGCTTCGTCACCGAGCTGTTCAACGCCGTCGCCGACGACGGCGACTGGACGCGTGCGCTGCGCCGAGCCCAGCGCCGGACACGCGACCGCCACGGCGGCGTCGACCGCTGGGCGCCGTTCTACGTGCTCGGCGCGCCGTCCGGGCCGTCGCCGGACCGCGATTCGCCGGACGCGCTCGCGTCGGACGCGGGTGCCAGGCGCGGCAGCCAGCGCTTGCCGAGCTCCACCAGCAACGGATAGCTGAGCACGAAGCCGAGGCCGCTGGCCACCAGCCGCAGCAGTGTGAACGCCTGCTGGCTGAGGCCGAAACGCGTCACCGCGAGAATCTCGAGCGGCAGGGCCTCACCGGCCGGGGCCTCCCGGGACACGCCGTTGATCGAGAGGCTGCGCCGGCGCACGACGAACTCGGCCGCGGCGGCAGCGTCACCGAGCGCGCCACCGTCGGCCGAAGCCTCGGCATGGAGACCCAGATCGAGCTCGAGGTCTAAGAGCAGGCGCTTGCTGCCGAGGCTTTGCGGCTCGATCAGCCAGCTGAGACGAAGCGGCGGTGGCGCGGCGACCGGGCCGTCGGCCAGCTCCGCCGGTGGCACCACGATCAGGCTCGGCCCGGTGCGCACAGCGGCGCCCAGGCGCACCGGCTGCCCGAGCTCGGCGAGGTCGATGCGCGTCTCCCCGCGCTGCAGCACGACACCATACTCCAGGCGCAGAACCCCCTGGTCCCCGAGGGCGATGCGGCGCGGTACATCGACCACGACGGTCTCGATCCAGCGATCGGCCTCGCTGCCGGCGCGCATGCGAGCGTCGTCGATCTCTCGCCCGAAGACCACCTCGAGCGAGTCGACGGCCTCGCCGCCGAGCAGCACGAAGCGGGCGGCGAGGGGACCGGCGACGAGCGCCGACGCCACGAGGAGCAGGCCGAAGGCCGCCCGCCGTCCGCGCCGCGCGCTCGCCGACTGCGTCGTCATCGCGCTACTCGACCCTCGCCAGGGCCGCCGTGCGCGCGGCCTCGAACTCATCGCCCGGGGTCCACCGAGGCAGCGCGGTCTGCTCCGCCAGGTCGACTCCGATCAGGAAGAGCAGGCGCGTGTCGGCGATCATGCCGTCGAAGACCCACGAGTCCTCGAGCTCGTCCGACGGCTGGTGGTAGCTCGCGCCCTCCCAGGCCTCGAGCTGCTCCTTGCCCCAGCCCGCTGGCCGGTCGCGGAACTCGGTGCCGGTGTCGAGGTAGACCGCCGGCACGCCGATGCGCGCCAGGTTCAGCTGGTCGGAGCGGTAGAAGTAGCCGCGGTCGGGGAACTGGTCGCCGACCACGTGCCGCTCCTGGGCCGCGGCATGGCGCTCGACGACGGCGTCGAGGTCGGACTTGCCGTGGCCGATGAAGACCACGTCGTCGGTGACGCCCCAGATGTTGCCGCCGTCGATGTTGAGATTGGCCGCAATCTTGCCGGGCGCGACGGTCGGATTCTCGCCGAAGTGCTTGGAGCCGAGCAGGCCCGACTCCTCGGCGCCCCAGAAGGCGAAGACGACCGAGCGGCGCGGCGCTTCGGGCAGATCGAGGAAGGACTGGGCGACGGCGAGCACGGCGGCCGATCCGGCGGCGTTGTCGAGCGCACCGTTGTAAATCGTGTCGCCCGCGTCATCGGCGCGGCCGACGCCGAGGTGATCGAAGTGCGCGCCGTAGAGCACGATCTCGTCGCCGATCTCGGGGTCCGAGCCCGCCAGCTTGCCGAGGACGTTGGCGGTCTGCGTGCGCTCGAGCGTGGTCTCGATCGCCAGCGAGGTGGAGACGCCGAGCGGCACCGGCGTGAAGTCGCGGCTCTTCGCCTGCTCTACCAGGGTGTCGTAGTCCTGGCCGGCGAACTCGAGCAGACGCCGGGTGGCGTCCTCGCTGGTCCACGCGGCGACCTGCAGCCGCGGCTCGTCGCCCGCCGGCAGCTCGAACTGCGGCCCGGTCCACGACGACTGCACGACGCCGAACGGATAGCCGGCCGACGGTCGGGTGTGAATGATGATCGCGCCGGCCGCGCCGCGCGCCGCGGCGGCCTCGTACTTGTAGGTCCAGCGACCGTAGTAGAGGCGGCGGTCGCCCTCGAAGAGCTCGGGATCCCAGTCCGGGTCGTTGTTGACGATCAGCAACACTTTGCCGCTGAGATCGGTGTCGCCGAAGTCGTTCCACTCGTACTCGGGAGCGTCGATGCCGTAGCCGACGAAGACCACCTCGGCGCCGTCGAGCGTCGCGCTTTCGGCCTGCACGCCGCTCGACGCGATGAAGTCGTCCCACCAGGCGAGCGTCAGGTTGTCGCCGTCCTTGGTGAACGCCCAGGTCTCGGGCACGGTCGACTCGATCGAGACGATGTCGAAACTCTGGCGCCACTGGCCGTCCGGACCGCCCGGCTCGAGACCGAGCTGCTGCATCTGCTCGATCAGATACTCCTGGGCCTTGTCGTCACCCGGCGTGCCGGGCGCGCGGCCCTCCATCGCGTCGTCGGACAGCACGGCGATGTGTGGACGCAGGCTCTCGGTGCGGATCGTCGTCTGGGCCTCGCGCGCCGCCTCGAGCAGTACCGAGCTCTCGGTCGCCGCCTGCTCATCGGTCGACGCGGCATCGCCCGCGGGCTCGCCGCCGGGACTCCCACAGCCGACCAGCACCACAAGCGCGGTCGTGCAGACCGCGGCCGCCCGAGTCAGGACACCCGACGTCGCCGGAATCCGCTGCATCCACATGAGTCTCTTCATCTCGCCATCTCCTGTCCATTCTCGAGGGGCTCGCGCGCGCCGGCTCTGGGCTTCGGTCGCGACGCGTCTGCGGATCGATTATGCTTCGGGCATGCGATGGCGACAAGGACGACGAAGCGCGAACATCGAGGATCGCCGCGGCCGCCGCATGACCGCGGCGCGCGGTGGCTCGATCGGCTGTGGGGGTCTGGTGCTCCTCGTGGTGCTGGCGATGGCCACCGGCCAGGATCCGGCGCAGCTGCTCTCCGCGGTGCTCGAAACACAGCAGGCGTCGATCGACAGTCCCGTGCCGTCCGGCCCGGCGCCGGGCCAAGGCCGCGCCGACGACGAGCTCGCCGACTTCGCCTCGGTCGTCCTCGCCGACACCGAGGATACCTGGACGGCGCTCTTCGCGGCGCGCGGTGAACGCTACCGTCAGCCGACGCTGGTGCTCTTCGACGATGCCGTGCAGTCGGCCTGTGGCTACAACTCGGCCGCCGTCGGGCCGTTCTACTGCCCGCCCGACGAAAAGCTCTTCCTCGACCTGTCGTTCTTCCGCCAGCTGTCGCAGAGCTTCGGCGCACCGGGCGACTTCGCCGCCGCCTACGTCATCGCGCACGAGGTCGGCCACCACATCCAGAAGCTCACGGGCGTCGCCGAGGCGGTGGCGCGCCAGCGCTCGGTGCTGCCGCGCGCCGACGGCAACGCGCTGCAGGTGCGCATGGAGCTGCAGGCCGACTGCTACGCCGGCGTCTGGGGGCACCATGCGGATCGTCAGCGCGATTTGCTCGAGCGCGGCGACCTCGAGGAGGCCCTGCGCGCCGCGGCGGCGATCGGCGACGACACGCTGCAGCGGCGCGCGCAGGGGCGCATTCAGCCCGAGTCGTGGACCCACGGCTCGTCGCGCCAGCGCGCCGAGTGGTTCCGCCGCGGCTTCGACACCGGCAACCCCGAAGCCTGCGACACCTTCTCCGCCCGGTGAGCGCGCGGCGCCGCCACCGCTTCGTCATCGACCGCACCTGGGACGGCCGCTCTGTTCCGCGCGACGACGCCGCGCGGGTCGACCTGGTGGCGGTGACCGGCGGCCTCGAGCTGCGCATCGACTCGCCGTTCCACGACGACCCGCCACCGCCCGGCCCTCCGGGCTCGACGCCTGGGCTGTGGCGGTTCGAGGTCGTCGAGCTCTTCCTCGCCGGCGCGCTCGACGAGGCCGGCCGGCGTCGCTACACCGAGATCGAGATCGGGCCGCGTGGCCACTACCTGGTGCTGCGCTTCGCCGGCCCGCGGCGGAGCGTCGCCGAGGGCCTCGAGCTCGAGGTCGAGACCGCGATCGACGACGGCCGCTGGCGCGCGCGTGTGCCGCTGCCGGCGGGCCACCTGCCACCGCCGCCGCACCGGGCCGCCGCCTTCGCGATCCACGGACCGCCGGAGGCGCGCCGCCACCGTGCCGCGCATCCGATTCCGGGATCGCAGCCCGACTTCCACCAGCCGGAGCTGTTCCGCCCCATCGACCTGGAGCTGCCGGCCGACGCGTCCACGCCGTCGTGAGCACGCCGCGGGTCAGAGCGCGCATCGGAGAACTTCACCGCTCCGCCGGGCGTAGTGACAAGCAATGACTTCGCACGACCGCGGGGCCGACGAGCAGGCAACTGTGACCGCGCCGGCGACGTCGGAGTTCCGGAGCCCACGCTTCGGACGCGGCGACACGGTCGATCGCTACGTCGTGCTCGAAACGCTGGGCGCCGGCGGCATGGGGGTGGTCTACGCCGCGTATGATCCCCGGCTCGACCGCCGCGTGGCGCTGAAGCTGCTGCATTCTCGTCTCGATCGTGCACTGCCCGGAGGCCGTGAGCGGCTGCTGCGCGAGGCGCAAGCCCTGGCGCGCCTCGACGACCCCCACGTCGTGCGGGTCTACGACGCCGACACGGCGCGCGACGGGCCAGCCGCGGGGCGCGTGTTCCTCGCGATGGAGTTCGTCGCCGGCCTCGCTCTCGACACCTGGCTGGCGGCCGAGCCGCGCGACCGCCGCGCGATCCTCGAGCTCTTCGTGCAGATCGGTCGCGGCCTCGCCGCCGCCCACGCCGCCGGTCTGGTGCATCGCGACGTGAAGCCCTCGAACGTCATGGTGCGCGACACCGGGCAGGCGGTAGTGCTCGACTTCGGCCTCGCGCGCGCGGCCCTCGACGAGTCGAGCACGGCGGCCCAGGGTCTTCGAGGGGACCAACTCCGCGACGACGACCAGACGCGCGACGACCAGATCCGCGACGCCCTGGTCGTGCCGCTCGACGCGCTCGAAAACCCACCGGTCGACAGCAGCTCAGACCCCGGCTCCAGGTCGCCGCTCGCGATCGAGCTCACCGAACCCGGGACCGTGCTCGGCACGCCGTCCTACATGGCGCCCGAGCAGCAGGCGGGGCACCCGGCGACGCCCGCCTCCGACCAGTTCAGCTTCTGCGTCGCTCTCTACCGCGCGCTCTACGACGAACCACCGTTCGAGCCCTCGAAGCCGGGCGGCTCGGTCGCGGTGCGCCCGGCGCGTGCCGACGCCGACGTGCCGGCCTGGCTGCGGCGGGTGCTCCTGCGCGGGCTGGCGCAGCGCCCCGCCGATCGCTTCCCGTCCATGGACGCGCTCTTGCGCGCGCTCGCCGCCGACCCGCAGCGTCGCCGGCGGCGCCTCGCGCTGGTGGCCACCGCCACCCTTCTCGCGCTCGCTGCGGTCGCCGTCTTGCTCGTCGCCTGGCCGCGTCCGGGCGACGCATGCGCGGCCGGCGCCGAGCGCCTGGTCGGCGCCTGGGACGCCACGCGGCGCGCCGACCTGGCGCGGGCCTTCGGCACCACCGAGAGCTCGTACGCCATGGAAGCCACACAGGCCACCACCCGGGGGCTCGATCTCTACGCCGATGCCTGGGCGGCAGAGTATCGCGACGCCTGTGAGGCGACGCACCAACGCGGCGAGCAGTCGCCCCGCCTCCTCGATCTGCGCATGGCGTGCCTCGACCATCGTCGACGCGAGCTCGGCGCGTTGGTCGACCTCTTTCTCCGCGATCCCGCCGCGAGCCTCCGCGGGGCAGCGCGGGCAGCCGCTGCGCTCTCTCCTCTCGACGCATGCGCCGACGCCGCGTCGCTGCTCGCCGTCGAGCCACCGCCGAGCGACCCGGAGACCGTGGGCCGGCTGGCCACGTTGCGCGACGAGCTCGCCGCACTCAAGGCTCTCGACGACGCCGGCCTCTACCAGCGCGCGTTGGCAGACATCGACGCGCTGGTCGACCGAGCGCGTGCCTTCGGCTACGCGCCGATGCTCGCCGACTCACTGGTGCTCGCCGGCGCGCTGCACGCCGGCGCCGGTGACGCCGACGAGGCGACGCGTCGCCTGCGGGAAGCGATCGACTGGGCCGTCGTCGGCCGCCACGACCGCGTCGCCGCCGAGGCGTACGTGCGCCTGGTCCGGGTCGCCGGCTACCAGCGCGGCGACGTCGAGGCCGGCGCCTCCTTCGCCGCGCTGGCGCGCGGGTTGATCGAACGCCTCGGCCGCCCCGACGCTCTCGCCGCGGCGCTCGCCGACCACGAGGCGACGCTCGCCCTGCGACGCGGCGACCTGGCCGCCGCACGCGCCAACGGAGAGCTCGCGGTGGCGCTCAAACAGCGCGCGTTCGGCGCCGAGCACCCGGCAGTGGCGCGCAGCCTTCTGCGCCTCGGCACGATCACCGAGCAAGCCGGCGAGCCCGCCGCGGCGCGCGGCCTCTTCACCCGCGCGCTCGAGCTCCAGCGACGGCACCTAGGGGACGCGCACCCCGACGTGGCGATGAACCTCGACCGCCTCGGCGTCGTCGAGCTGGCGCTCGGCGAGGTCGACACGGCGCTCGACCACCATCGCCGGGCGCTCGAGGTGCTGCGCGCCGGCCTCGGCGACCACCCGCACACCGCCGCTGCGCTCAGCCACCTCGGCAACGCGCTCGCGGCATCAGGCGATCTGGCCGCCGCCGCGGAGAGTCACCGCGAGTCGCTCGAGGTGTCCGAACGGGCGCTCGGTCCCGAGCATCCGCATGTCGCCCTGGCGCGCTCCAACCTGGCGACGTCTCTCGCCGACGCCGGCCGCGGCGACGAGGCGCTGGCGCTCTACGAGGCCGCCCTGGCGCAGCAGCTGCGCATCCACGGCGACGCCCATCCGTGGCCGGCGACGACGCGCTTCAATCTCGCCGAGGTGCTGGTGGACCGCGGCGAGGCGTCTCGTGCGCTACCTCTCTATCGCCGGGCGCTCGAGGTCTGGCGCAGCGCCTACGGCGCCGACCACCCGCTGGTGACGCGCGGCCTGGTCGGCGTCGGCCGGGCGCTCAACGAGCTCGGGAGACCGGCCGAGGCCCTCGACATCCTCGGCGAGGCGATCGATCGTCTGGATGTCGATGGCTCGCCCTCGTCCACCGGTCCAGTCGACGAGCTCGCCGCGGAGGCGCAGCGCGAGCACGCGCGGGCTCTACGATCGCTCGGCCGAGTCGATGCCCCCTCCTGACCGCCCGCGGCCGGTCGGCGGCACGCCACAGGTCGACCGATGGTCGTCCTGGCATCCGTCTTGAATCCCTGAAGACTCATCTCGAGCTCGTCTCTACTCTTCATCCCCCCAAAACCACCGGAGACCTACCATGCGCTGTTCCTCCCCGCCCCGCGCGACTCGCCGCGCACTCCAGACGCTCGCCGTCCTGCTCGGCCTCCTCGCCCTCTGTGGACCCGCGATCGCACTCGACCCGCTTCCCGTCGACGATCATCGCGAGCTCGTCGAGAAGAGCCATGTCCATCTCGACCGCACCTTCTTCCTGGCCAACGACAGCGCGAGCGGCAACGAGAAGATCGTGGTCGTCGACCCGCCCCAGTTCGGTCACTTGACCAAGATCTTGGACAACGGATTTGTCTACACCACCGACGCTCCGTTTCTCGGCGTCGACAGCTTCACCTACCGCCTCGTCTCCGGTTCCACCACGAGTCCGACGGCACGCGTCACCTTGCGGTTCGTCGCGCGGTTCCATCCCCTCGCCGGCCGCTGGCCGACCAGAACCTGCAACGCGCAAGGCTGTCCGGACAGCTGTACGGACGGCGAGGGCAGCGAGATCGGATTCTACGATCGCAGGGAGTTCACTTTCTCGCTCTGCGACTGGCTCGGCGGCCCTCATCTCACCGCCTGCAAGCTGCTGCAGGTGCCGGCCGATCTCAGACCCACCGAGGGCGGCATGCCCCTGATGCTCGACTGGGACGGAGACGGCTGGGACGAACCGGCCCTGCACGACCCTTCGACCGGTACGGTCCACATCTTCAGCAGGACGCCCGTGCTGTGCCCGGTCGGAGAGAAGAAGGTCTGTCTCGAGCCGGTCGCCCACCTGGATCTCGCCACGGTTCTCGGAGCCGCTGCGCACCACGTGACGCCGTTCGCCGACAACGCGAGCGAAACGACAACGAGCTCCGGAGCGTCGCTGGCGGCCTACGACTCGATCGCGGGCTTGGTCTACCTCGGTCTCGGCGCGGATGGCCTCACCGCCAACTCCATCAGCGGCACCCCGTTCGACCACGGCGCGGGCGCGCTCGCGGTCCGCGGCGCCTGGAGCGAACCAGGCCGCGAGACTCTCGGACTCTGGAGCCCGACCCGTCGGAGTTTCGCGTACCAAGCCGACGACACGGGAACCGGCGTGATCGAAGTCGAGCTCGCGGTCTCGGACGAGTACGTCGCCATGGTCTGGCCCCTTGCAGTGCCGACCAATCGGTGCGCATCGACGCGGCTCGGCCTGTGGAGCCCGTGCCATGGCAAGCTGCTGTTCTACACGCTCGAGGACCCACCCGGCGGCCGCGCCTCGGTCTACGTCAACGTGCCGACCGATCCGGCCGGGTACCCGGCACCGTGGCCGAGCTGCGACGCGTTCGAGTGACGCTCAGCCAGCAGCGAACTCGGCGGCGTCGAGGCCGAGCCGCTCGAGGCGATAGGCGAGGCCGTTGCGCGACACGCCGAGGAGCCGCGCGGCGCGCGTCTGGTTGCCGGCAGTGCGGCGCAGCGCCTCGCGGATGATGGTGCGCTCGAGCCGCTCGAGTCGCGGCTCGAGCGAGAGATCGTCGCCGAGGTCCGCCCCGTCGCCGTCGCCGCGCCGCGGCGCCTCCTGGGTGTCCTCGCCGTCCGTGGTCTCGGCCCGCACGCCGTTCGAGCCGTCGCGCAGGGTCGGCGACAGCATCGTCGAGTCGATCGCCTGACCCGGCGGGCAGAGATACACCACCCGCCGCATTTCGTGCTCGAGCTGGCGCACGTTCCCGGGCCAGTCGTAGGCCACCAGCTGCTCGAGCGCCTTGACCGTCAGGCCGCGGACGCTGGTCTCGGCGTCGGCGGCGAATCGGCGGAGGAAGTGGCCGATCAACCGCGGAAGGTCGCGTCGGCGATGGCGGAGCGCCGGCACCTGCAGCTCGACGCCGGCGAGGCGGAAGTAGAGGTCGGCGCGGAACGATCCGGCCTCGATGCGCGCGGCGAGGTCGGCGTTGGTCGCCGCCACGACCCGCACATCGATCGCCACCGGCGCCAGACCGAGCGGATGGATCTGTCGCTCCTGCAGCGCGCGCAGCAGCTTGGCCTGCAGCTCGGGCGACATGTCGCCGACCTCGTCGAGGAACAGCGTCCCGCCCGACGCCTCGAGGAACTTGCCGCGTCGCGCCTGGACGCCGGTGGCGACTCCGCGGCCGATGCCGAAGAGCTCGGCCTCGAGCAGCTCGGCGGGGATGGCGGCGCAGTTGAGCGCCATGAAGGGCGCGTCGCGGCGGGGTGACGAACGGTGCAGCGTCTGCGCCAGGTGTTCCTTGCCGACGCCCGTCTCCCCCACCAGCAGCACCGGCAGGTCGCCGCGCGCGATGGCGGTCATCTGGCGGTAGAGCTCGCGCATCGCCGGCGCGGTGCCGGCGACGATGCCGGGCGGAAACTCGAGCTCACGCGCCCCCGTCTCGACCTCCGCGGCTGGGGTGTCGGCGAGCCGCGGCGGGCGAAAGTGGCGCACCAGGCGGAGCAGCGTGGCGAGCAGCGGCGCGGCGGTGGCGCGGCCGGGAAACTCTCCGTGCAAGAGCAAGCCGAGCGGTTCGTCACCGTGCCGCGCGACGACTCCGCACCATCGATCGTCGAGGCGCCAATCCTCGGCCGGCGGCTGCGCCCCACGGTCGACCCAGACGCGGTCGGGCACCTGATCGACTGAGCCCACGGCCGCCAGCAACACCGGCTCGTCGCGCCATTCGACCAGCGCCGCCCCCTCGGCGCCCAGCGCCTCGGCGACGAGCCCGAGGGCCGCCGTCTCGTCGGGCTCGGCGTCGTCGGCCAGGCGCTCGAAGACCGCGTCGACGAGCGCGAAGTGTCGGCGCTGC
Source organism: Acidobacteriota bacterium (assembly GCA_039194425.1). Taxonomy (GTDB): domain Bacteria; phylum Acidobacteriota; class Thermoanaerobaculia; order Multivoradales; family J023; genus JAUIJL01. Next base: position 85,750 of record JBCCVZ010000024.1, read on the forward strand.
GGCGCGCCGTCGTGGCGCGAGAGCAGAGTCGTGTCGTCGCGCCCGACCGGCCCGGCATCGACCGCCGACAGCTCGAGCCCCAGAGCATCGTCGCCCGGATCGATCGCCTCGAGCACCAGGCGGACCGGGCCACAGCGTAGCTCGTCGCCGAGCACCAGGGGAGCGTCGACGATCGGACGCCCGTTCAGAAAAGTGCCGTTCTTGCTGCCGAGATCGCGCACCACTACGCCGGTCGGCTCGACGAGCACGACCGCATGACGTCGCGAGACGCTGGCGTCGGCCAGGTGGACGGCGGCGTCGCGCCGGCTGCCGACGAGATTCTTTCCCGCCGCCAGCGCGAACCATCGCTCGATCCCGTCGACGGTGCCTCGCAGACGCAGAGCCCTTCCGGACGGATCGATGGCGGACGCGGGAGTGGAGTGCGATGACTGCTGGGGCATGATTTCGATCGACGACCAACCGGTGAGGCGTCCCGGACCATTGGGAGCGACTGCCCAAAGCTTGGGCAACGTTGCCACGACTCAGGGCACCCAGGGCCTCGGAGAGCGCTCCGACGGGGCCTCGAAGCATGATTCCGGTCGGCACGGGCCTTGCTCTTTCAAGCTCCGAGTCCGCGCCCCGCGGACACTCCAATCTACCAACCGACGCGCGCAGTCTTCCGGCGATGGGCCCACGTCGCCGTCAGTGGAGGTGTGCCCGCGCGACCCGGAGACCCATCATGCACCCGATGCCCTGTCCGCGTTTCCACTTTTTCTCCCCGGGCCGCTCTCGTCCGGGGATCCTGAGCGTCCTGCAGACGCTTCTCATCCTGCTCGCCGCGGCGCCGGCCGTCGCCGCCGGCTCGGACGACGAACGCGACGCGCACCGCATCTGGGGCAAAGGCGTCGCGGACACCGCAGCCCTACCGGCCGACCTCGAAGCCGCGTACGGCCATCCGCTGACCGAGGCGAACCTCGACGACATTCGCGCCTGGCGGGTCCACGACCTCGCCTGGTGGCTCGACTACGACCGCAACCTCGCGGCGCACGAACGTTCGCTGGTGCTCGCATACCATGCCAGCAACAGCTCGCGCACGATCGAGGACGCCCGCCAGCACGAAGAGCTCTTCGGCATCCACTATCTGCCGCCCAATGGGCCGGTCAAGGAGAAGGACCTGCGCGGCGTCCTGGTCCACGATCGCATCCTGCGCCCGGACCTGATCGTGCTCAGCGACGAGATCGAAGAGTACTTCCTCGACGTCGTCGGGCCGCACCTGCCGGCGCAGTGGGCCAAGCCGTACAAAGAAGAAGCGCTCTTCGCCCTGGCGACGACGATCGCCGCCGACCCGACAGTGCAAGAGCGTCTCGGCCATCGCCGCCATCTCGAGCTCTGGCACAAATGGACACCCACCGAGATCGACCAAGCGACCCGCGATTTTGTCTTCTACGGGCTCACGTTCCTCGTCCCTGAGCTGCGTAATGTCTACCAGCGAGCGGTCGCCGACGAGGTCACGCGCTGGGAGGCGTCGGCCGTCGCGCTGCGCGACGACACCCGCGTCGACCTGCGCCTCGCCTACGACGAAGCGATCCGCACGGCCGCGCGCGCCGACTTCGATCGCACCTTCAGCCGCGTCGACTCCTTCCTCTCGTTCCTCGGCGACGAGCAACGCGGCGCGTTCTTGCTCTTCATGCTCAACGAAGAGCTGCAGAACGAGATCGACGTTCGCCCCGTGGTGCCGACGGCGCTCAACCTCGATCTGATGACCGACCTCGATGTTTCGCTGCGCGGCATCCGCGCACAGGATTACCGATTCTTGATTCCGCCGATGCCGACTCCCGGCCTGGTGCAGGTGACGATCAAGGACATGCACAACCTGGTGCTGAAGAAGTGTGGCCGCATCCAGTACAACGCCGACGGCTCCGTGGCGCAGCGTGGGGAGGCGATCCTGCGCCTCGAAACCGGCGCGACCGGACCGTACGCGGAAGTCAAATCCTTCGTTCCCTTCCTGCTCTACTTCTTCAACGGCAGCCTCGACTACTCACCCACTCTCTATGGCCCGGACAATGGCACGACTCTCTTCGAGCGCAACAGCGCGTCGAAGCTCTGCTCGTTCATGACGCGATTTCCGTTCAGCATGCTCGGCAAGGAAATGATGTGCCGGCTCGAGTCGGACCAGGCCAACTACCAATTCTGGGTCAACGCCGGGGGTGCCTACGTGTCGAAGCCGGAGCTGGAGTTCGACGTGAACTTCAGCACCGAGCTCGCGATCTCGAATCCCGCCTTGTCTCTCACCGCGGAGGCGGGCGCGGTCTTCGCCGGCGGCCAGCTCACGATCACGACACCCGACATCTCGATGACGCTGAAGCCGGACGCGTTCAACCTGAGCAGCTCGAAGTCGGCGCTCATCACCACGGACCGCGTCTTCTTCAAGAAGTGCCCGCCCAATGGCAACCGGACGCCCGGGCAGACCTGCCAAGTGTGTCCGGACGGCATGATCGAGGACGAGGAGCGAGGCTGTGTCTGCGAAGGCGACCTGGTGATGGTCGAAGACGGCGATGGCAACGCGACCTGCGTCGAGCTCTGCGAGGCACGCCCGGAGCTCTGTGACCCGCCACCGCTCGGCCCGGGCACGCTCGAGGTGCGCGTTCCTCAGCTCGAGACCCGGCCGGTGTTCAACGATCCCTGGAACAACGACGATGATCAGCCGACCGGAGGGCACACCTGCAAGATGGTGGAGAAGATGGTGTGCACGGACCGCTGGATCGATCCGCCGGGTGTCATGGCCACCGAATGTGAGGTGCGCCTGGTGTGCGAGAACGAAGGCTCGAACAAGCGCATCGACTGCACCAAGGGCCACTGGTGGACGTACTGCGAACCGAAGGTGAGCTTCGTCGACACGCTGCCGCCCGAAGTCTACTGCTCGCCCGGCGCGACGCGATGCCTCGGCGGCTCGCTGAGCCAGATCTGCCGCTCGGACGGATTCTGGGGTGACGTGACCGTCTGCCCTTCGGGCTGCGACCAGGTCACGGGCTCGTGCAGCGGAGGCGGTGTCGGCCAGTGCACCGACGGGACGTCGCGCTGCCTCTCGGCGACCACCGCGCAGTACTGCCTCGGCGGCGCCTGGGGACCGGTCGAGACGTGTGTCGAGGGCTGTGATTCGTCGACCCAGGCATGCCGTCCGCCGGCCCAATGCACCGACGGCGCCCGCCGCTGCACCGCCGACGGCACGAGAGTGCAGCTCTGCGAGAGCGGCGCCTGGGGCACGCAGATCCTGTGCGCCTACGGTTGTGACCCCGCGGCGTCCGAGTGCCGCACCTCGTCGCCGAGCTGCGCCGGCACCTACCCCGGCCGCTGCGACTGGGCCGGCACCCGCACCTGCAATGGCTTCGGCGACGTCCTGGTGTGCGACTTCAACGCCGAGGGCTGCCTCGCCTGGCAGGTTGCCGAAGACTGCACCGACGGTTGCGCGGGCGGCGCCTGCACCGGCTCGTCGTGCAGCGGTCCGGATCTGTGCACGGTCGACGGCGCCGGACGCTGCGCCGACGCCGGCACGGCCGAGGTCTGCCAGCTGACGGGCGACGGCTGTCTGCGGTGGTCGGCACCGGCGGGCGGCGGATCCTGCGCCGCGGGTGAAGTGTGCAAGGCCGGCGTCTGCACGACCCAGAGCTGCCAGGCCGACATCGACTGCTGGGAGTCGTCGCGCAGCTGCCAGAACGGGATTTGCGCGCCCTGCGCGGTCGACGCCGACTGCGGTGGCGCCCCGTGGGTGTGCAGCCAGACCACGCGCTCCTGCTACGCGGCGTTCTGACGCCGCGACTTCCCGCTGATCGCCGAGGCCCGGTCCCCGCGGACCGGGCCGTTCTTCGTCTGAGGACGTCAGCCGACCGGTTCGAGCGCTCCGACGCCGTGCGCCCGCTGGCTCAGCATGTGGTCGGCGAGCACCAGAGCGACCATCGCCTCCCCCATCGGCACGAAGCGCGGCAGCAGACACGGATCGTGGCGGCCGCGCACCGACAGCGTCGTCGGCTCGCCGTCGCGCGTCACCGTCGGCTGCTCGCGCGGGATCGAGCTGGTCGGCTTGACCGCGCAGCGCAGCACGATCGGCCGGCCGCTCGAGATGCCGCCGAGCATGCCGCCGTGGCGATTGCTCGCGGTGGTGACACCGCCGGCACCGTCGGGCACGAAGGGGTCGTTGTTGGCACTGCCGCGCGCCGCGGCGACCGCGAAACCGGCACCGTACTCGACGCCCAGCACCGCCGGCAGGCTGAAAAGCGCTTTGCCGAGATCGGCTTTGAGCTTGTCGAACACCGGGTCGCCCCAACCGGCGGGCACGCCGACGGCAACCAGTCGCGCCGCACCGCCGATCGAATCGCGCTCGGACCGCACCTGCTCGATGCGCTCGATCATGCGTGCGGCGGACGCGGGGTCGGGACAGCGCACCGGTGTCGCTTCGACCTGGTCGAGAGTCAGCGTCTCCGGATCGAAGGCCGGGGCGACGATGTCGCCCACCTGGTCGACCCAACCGAGCACACGGACTCCGCGCGTCGCGAGCAGCTTCTTGGCGATGGCGCCGGCAGCCACCCGCATGGTGGTCTCGCGTGCGCTCGAGCGGCCACCCCCTCGATAGTCGCGGGCGCCGTACTTGGCGTCGAAGGTGTAGTCGGCGTGGCCGGGACGGTACGTCTCGCGGATCTCCGAGTAGTCGCGCGAGCGTTGATCGCGGTTCTCGATCAGCAGGCCGATCGAGGTGCCGGTCGTGCGTCCCTCGAAGACTCCCGACAGAATCCGCACCGCGTCGGGTTCCTTGCGCTGGGTGACGAGGCGCGACTGGCCCGGCCGGCGGCGCTCGAGATCGGGCCGCAGATCGTCGACCGAAAGCTCGAGACCCGGCGGAACGCCGTCGACGATGGCGAGGTTGGCCGGCCCGTGGCTCTCGCCGGCGGTCGTGACGCGGAAATAGCGGCCAAAAGTGTTGCCGGGCATCGGCAAGGCTTATCAAAAAAAAACGGCCCCCGCGAGGAGGCGCTTGACGAAATGCTGCGTGTGTGTCGAGGACGAGACGCGTCGTCCGGGCTCACGGGCACCGGCGCCGTCACGATCGGCTCAAAGGCTTCCTCCGGCCATCGCCCAGAGCACCGCCGCAAGCAAGGCCGCGAGGAGAAGGTCGCGGGCGCGTCCGGCGAGGGGCGAGGGACCGAGGTCGATTTGAGCTGTGTCGTGGCGGCGCATCGTGAGCCTCCTGGTGTCGGCGTCTTTCTGTCTCTGCATAGTTCGTAAGCACTAACGATGCCAACATCCCTCGAGCACGACGAAGCACGGTGAATCGAGGTCCTACGGGCCATCGAGCCGCCGTTCGACCCCGCGAAACGCGCGCAAAGGGCCCACCGTTGCCCATTCCGTTGGCGCCAACGCCAACGAAGTTGGCAGTCGACCTGTCCGACGAGCCGATAAGCTCCTGATGTGTCCGACCTCGCCGCGCTCAGTCCGGTCCCCGCCGTGTGGCTCGGGCCGCTCCTCGCGGTCCTTGCGGTCGTCGTCGCCGGCACCGGTGGCTAGCTCGTGCTCGCCGCCCTGCCCGCGCGGCTACGCCCGCCGACCGACGAGGGGCTCGAGCGCCTGCTGGTCGCCGGACTGCTCGGCGGCGCCGCCGGCGGGACCGTGCTCTTCGCCCTCGCCGGCCTCGGCCTGCTGCGCGCGCCGGTGCTGGCCGGCCTCGGCGCCACCGTGCTCGTCGCCGCCGCCGCGCGCGGCCTTCCGGCCCGTCCCGTCGCCACGATGCGCGTGGCCGCCACCGGCCCGTACATCGCGCTCGCCGCCGCGCTGATACCCGTCGCACTGCACACGCTCTACCCGTCGACCGGCTTCGACGCCGGCACCTACCATCTCCCGACGGCCCGGGCAATGGCCGAGAGCGGCGGCCTGGTCGTCCTGCCCATGCTGCGCTTTCCGCTCTTTCCGCAGGCGGCGGAGATCCTGTTCGCCGCCGGTCGGACGCTCGGTGGCGGCGAGGTCGTGGCGCGCTGTCTCCAGCTCGCCCACCTGCTCGCCACGGCCGCGCTCACCTTCGCCTGGGGTCGACGACGCGCGCCGCGGGTCGGCGCCTGGACCGCGGCGCTGTGGCTCGGCACGCCGCTGGCGGTGTGGATCGGCACGCGAGCCTACGTCGACGTGCAGCTGGCCTGCTACGCCACCGCCTCGCTCTGGGCGCTGGAGCGCGCCCGCGAGCTGCCGCAGCAACGACCCGCCGACGGCTGGTGGCTGCTCGCCGGTGCCACGGCGGGCGCCGCCGCGGCCACGAAGTACCTCGGCCTCTACTTCGTCGGCGTGGTGGTGGTCTCCGCCCTGATGGCGTCTCGACGCCGACGGACCACAGTGCCGGCCCTGGCCGCGGGCGGCGCCGCGCTGCTCGTCGCGGGCCCTTGGTTCGCACGCCTCGTGGCATGCACCGGGAATCCATTCTTCCCGTTCTACCAGGGTCTTTTCGGCGCCAACGCATGGAGCAGCGCGCACGATCGCTCGTTGCACGCCCTGCTCGACACCCATTCGCCGTTCGCCCTGGTCGGCGAGTCACTCGGCTTCTTGCTCGCGACGCCGTGGCGGGCGCTCGCGGCGCGCGAGGTCTTCGACTTCCAGGCGCCGCTGTCGCCGTGGCTCCTGGTGCTGCCGCCGGTACTCGGCACGCTGGCGCTCCTGCGGCGTCTGCCCGGGCAGCGTCTGTCCGGCCGAAGCGATGGACAGACGGCAACGCCGGTTTGGGCCGGCCCCGAGCTGCGATGCCTGCTCGCGATCGCCGGCTATCTCGTCCTCTGGTTGACGACAGTCCGCGACCTGCGCTTCCTGCTTCCGTGTCTCCCGGCGATCGCGCTCCTGCTCGCGACGGCGAGCGACCGACTGTTCCCACCCCGGAGCGACGTGCCCCGCTCGATGGCGACCCTCGCCCTCACCGTCGCGTTGCTCCTCCCCGGTCCGCTCTACGCTATCCACAAGCTGTACGAGGCGGGGCCGCTGCCACTCTCGGCGACGGCGCGCCTCGACTATCTCGACCGCCGCCTGCCCGGACACGCCGCGCTCCGCCACCTCGACACCGCCCACGCTCCCGGCTACGTCGTCTTCGGGCTCGACTCGGAGCAGCTCACTGCCCACGCCCGACGCGGCCGGCACATCGGCGCGCTCTTCGGCCCGGCCGCGGTCGGCCCCGTCCGCCGTGCGCCCACCGGTGCGGCGCTGGCCGAGCGGCTGCGCGCCGTCGAGGCCTGTTTCCTTCTCGTCCCACAACACGGACTCGTCCGACAACACAGCCCCGGGGCCTCCTTCGGAACCCCGTCCGCCGACGGAGCGGTCGAAGGACCACGGTCGAGCCGCATCGCACAGCGCCCGGGCTTCGCACGACGCTTTCGAGTCGACCAGCGTGGCGCCGGCTGGGTGCTCTACGCGCTCGTCGATCCGTCGTGCCCACCGCCGGTCGCCCACTGAGCCCCCGGGCCTCCATCGACATCACTGCACGTAGCCCAGCGCCTCCAGTCGCCGACGGGTCTCCGCGTCGACCTCGAGCAGCGCGGTCTCCGGACCTGAGTCGAGCGCTTCGAGCGCGCGCTCGAGCCGCAGCTGGAGCAAGCGACGACGCGGCGCCTCGCTGTCGCTCAGCTCGTCGATCTCGCCGGGGTCGCTCTGCAGGTCGTAGAGCTCGGCATCGCCCGTTTTGGGACGCACGATGAGCTTGGCCGTCGCCGTGCGCAGGCCGTGCTGGGCTTCCCCCACCTGGATGCCGCCGAGCAGGGCTTCGATCCGCCGTGCATCGTCCGCACCGCCGCCGATCCCACCACCGAGCCAACGCGCGGCGCTGATGCGGTCGCGGCCGATGCGCGGCACGTCGACACCGAGCAGGTCGACGATGGTGTCGTGCAGGTCGACGTGGCTGACCAGCGCGGACACCCGGCGCGTCGACGGCAGGCCCCCGGGCGGACGGATCACCAGCGGAACCCGCACCAGCTCGTCGTAGAGCGCGTGACCGTGGCCGGTGACCTTCTCGGCGTCGGTCTCCGGATCGATCACGCCGGTGCTGCGGGAATCCTCCACCATCATCTCGCCGTGGTCGGAGACGAGCACGAAGAGACTGTCGCGCCACAGGCCGACGCGGTCGAGGCCATCGAGCATCGCCGTCAGCTCGGCGGCCGCGGCGCGCACCTCGTCGACATAGAGACGGGCCTGGTGCCCGGCGCTCGGGTCGAGGGTCATCGCCGGCAGCCGCGGGTGCTCGTGGAGCGGCAGGTGCGGATCCATCAGGTGCAGCCAGAGGAAGACCGGACGGTCCGACGCCGTCAGCGCATCGAGCCGGCTCTCGAGCCGCCGGCGCACCTGGCGGGCCGGCTGGTACGGCTCGTCGGCGAGCAGCTGCAGGCGCTCGGCGAGCACGGAGAGCAGCGGCAGCTTGGTCGTCGTGCCGCCGAGACTCTCGTAGTGCTCGAAGCCACGAGCGATGCCGCTCACCGGGTGGAGCAGCGGATTGGTGACGATCGCCTCGGTGTGGTACCCGCGGTTGCGCAGGCGACCGGCGAGGGTCGGAACCGACGGCGAGAGGCTGCGCAGCGGCCGGCTCGGGTCGTCGGCGGAGGTGCCGAAGCCGTGCTCGCGCGGATAGAGGCCGGTGAGGATCGAGCCGACCGACGGCGCGGTCCACGGAGCCGCCGCGGTCGCCTGGGTGAAGTACGCGGCGCCGCCGATCCGCTCGGCCAGGGCCCGACCCTCGGGGGTCTCGGCGAGCACGCGCTCGAAAACGTCGGCACGCAGCGTGTCGATGATCACCAGCACCAGGTGCGGTCGCTCGCCGGCCGATGACGTCGCGCGGGGCGGCGGCACGGCGTGGCCCGCACGCAGCAGGACCGCGAACAGACCGACGACCAGGAAACCGCTCGCCGCCCCGAGAGCGAGACGTCGGCGACCGACCGCCAGCGCCGCGAGGCCCGCGGCCAGCACCAGGACGGCGTCGGCGACCAGCGCCTTCGGCTCGAGCGGGCGTTCCACCAGCTCGCGGTTGACGGCGAGGCCCAACGCGACGAGCAGGCCGAACAGGAGGCAGCCGACGGTCCAGCCCCACGAGCCCGGGCGCCGCGCCAGCCGGCTCAGAAGCCAACCACCACCGACGCAGCCGACGACGCCGAGAGCCGCCGCCAGCCCGCCGACCGTCGCGCCGGCGACGGGGCGCACGGCATGCTCGAGGCGTTCGGCGACGGGCAGAACGAAGAGCGCCGCGAAGGCCGCCGAACCGGTGCCCAGCATCCTGGACACGGTCGGCAGCCGGCGCAGCGCCGGCACGGCCTGGGCACCGAGCGCCAGCACCAGGCCGACGGCGACGTAGACCGCCGGGTCGCGCCATGCGAGCGGCAGCGCGTGGCCGAGAGTCAGACGCGCCAAACCGAGATCGAGCCCGAAGGCCGCCAGACCCGCGGCGAAACCCCCAGCGACCGTCGAGGCCAAGGCTGTCCAGAGCCCCGTTGGTGCCTGCCCGATCCTCGAGTCTTGTCGTCCGACGACCATCTCCTCGAATCCTCCCGTAGCGTGTCCTCCATGTCAAAACCGCTGGACACCCTCCGCGTCGGAGGATGCCCAGCGGCCATCATGGACGATCGCGATCCTTCAGACCGCGGCGCGGACCAAGACTCGGAGCGCGGCTCAGGCGACGACTTGCACCGTCGCCTTCGCCTCGAGCGGACACGGCAGGTTCGGATCGAAGGTCACGTTGATGCCGCTGGCGATCGGAAAACCGCCGATGTGCGTCGCCGCGACTTCGGGCAGCATGTCCGGCGTCGCGTCGTTGACGTCTTGCGCGAACAGGTAGACCCGCCACAGCCCCTCGAGCTTCTTGCCCTGTTTCAGCAGGATCGGGTAGATCCGCTCGAGATGGATCGAGCCGGTGTAGGTGCCGTCGTTGGCCTTCTCGTCCGCCTCGATTCCGTCGTCGGCCAGGTCGACCACGAAGTAGACGTCGTCCGGCGAGCGCAAGAGGGCGAAGGCATAGAGATCTTGCCCGGCGAAGAAGCCGCCGCCTTCCCGCGCGAAGCGCGAGCGAATCACCAGCGGCCCGGCGAAGGCATGGTGCACCGCCGGCACATCGACCGTGACCCCATCGCTGACGTGGAGGTTGCGCTGCTCTTCCTCGACGCTGTGCTCGTAGGCCTTGACGTCGGTCTGGCGACGGTAGGTCCACTTCACCTGCACAGGGAAGTCTTTACCCGCCGTCGGCGCACCCTCCGGGTAGTCGAACGACACCTCGACCCTTTCGGCCAGCGTCGTCTCGCCCGGTCCGGGCGGTGTCGCTTCCTGGCCGCGCCACCACGGGTCGGCGTCGTCGGCGAGACCCACGGCGACCGCGACCATGGCGACCACCGACGCCGCACCAGCGACTGTGAAGGCCGAGCCCGGAATCGCCCCCGGTGCCGGCTCACAGCAATTCACCTCGCCCGTCGACTCGTCGAAGGTGCCGCCGATCGCGATGCCGGCGGTCCCGGCACCCATCACCGCGGCGACGATCGCGACGATCGCGGCGACGACGGCGACGATCCAGGCCAGGATCTTCCACCACGGGTCGGCGAACGGCAGCTCGCCGTGCACTCCCTGGTAGCCCGGATTGGGCTCCCAGACGGCGGTCATCCCGGCCGGCACCCACGGACCCTGCGACGGCCGGCAGCGCTCGTCCTTGTCGTCGCACGGACGCCACTCGCTCTTCGGGCCGATCATTTCGAACCGGCTGATGCGCAGCGTGCCCTCTTCCACCGTGCAGGTGTACTCGCCGGTGTTCGCGTCTTGCTTCGTCTCGGAGACGAAAATGCGCTCGATCGTGCGATTGAGATCCATCCCGTCGGCCTGGGCGATGAAGCTCACCATCTTCTTGCCCGGCGTTGCGTTCTGGAAATCGGCCAGCCACGACACCCGCACCGAAGCGCCGGCGGGGATCTCGGCGAACACATGGGTCTCGGCGACGGGAACGATGCCCGGGTCACCGACGCCCTCGAGGTAGATCGAAGCGTGCTTGAGATCCTGGCCGGAGACGTTGGTGTAATAACAGGTGATGCGCTGCTTGATCAGCGCGGTATCGAAGATGCCGTCGGGCAGCATCATGTGGGTGAAGGGCTCGACCGAGAATGGCCGGCGCTCGATGGTCATCGGGGTTTGCGCCATGGTCAGGCCTCCTCGGCGGCGGTCAGAACGTAGGTGATCCCGCCCGCCAGTCGCTCGTCGCGACCTCGGGAGACGATGTGCACCGGGACATAGGTCCGGCGCGGCAGATCGAGAGCGCCGACGTGAAGATGGACTGATCGGCTGACACCCGGCTCCATCTTCGCCTCGAGCCGATGCTCGCCGACGATCTCACCGTCGGCGCGGCAGCCACCTCGCCACGACAAGGCCACGTGCCCGGGATCGAGAGCGGCCCGCTGGAAGCCACGCAGCCCGAGACCGGCGAGTGTCTCTTCGTCGAGCTCGCCGTCGAGGTCGAGGAACACCTCGACCGCTCCGCCGATACGCTGCGGCGCACCGAGTTGCACCGGGAGCGCCATCATCTTTTTCGGCGCCACTTCGAGTACCGTGAGATTCCGCTGCGCGACCTGGTGGAAGGCCGGCGGCTGGAAGGCGTCCGGTAGCGGATTGGGCAAGGGATCGGCGGCGTGGTGGATCTCGGCGACGACGCATTCATGCCCGTCGTTGACCAGCACCGGCACCCACGGCACGAGGCAGAGCACCTCTTTGACCTCGCCGGGTGCGAGGTCGACGAAGCCGGAGCCGACGAGCTGCGAGTTGCTGCGCAGCACGCCGGTGGCCGGGTTCGACCAGTACCAGTCGACGCGCGCGCCGGTCACCGCCTGGTCTCCGTCGTTGCGCGTTCGCGCCCACAGATAGGCCGACTCACCGGCGATCGGTGCGCCCGGAGCGCCGGCCGGATCGTCGCCGGGGACGACCCAAATGTCTTGGCTCGCCCACCAATGAGGCTCGCCGTCACGAATCACGAGTTGTGCGGACATTGATGTCCCTCCTCTGGAGCCCTCGCGGCGATCCCGATCGGCACCGCGCGAAGGATCGCGTTGTTCGTCCCACCAACGTGCCGCACCGGCGCGAGTCTCATCTCCGTCGCCCCCCACGGCGAGCCCACGGTCGAGCATCGAGGAGCAGCGCGCCTCCTGTAGAATGGAGGCACGCTCGTGCGGGCGATTCGCCGGTGCCGGTCGGCGCGTCGCCTCGTCGATTCCCCCTCCCGTTCATTCCCCGATCAGGGCCGACCACAGGACCGACACCACCGATGAGCGACCTTCGCGCCAGCCTCCTCGACCCCACCGACACTTTCGTCCACCGCCATGTCGGCCTGAGCGAGAGCGAGATCGACCAGATGCTGATGACACTCGGCGTCGCGTCGCTCGACGAGCTGATGGAGCAGACGGTTCCGGAGTCGATCCGCTTCGACGGGCTGCTCGAGCTCGACGGGCTCGACGCCGAACGCCCGCTCGGAGAGGCCGAATTGCTGCAGCGCCTCGAACGCATCGCGGCCGAGAACGAGGTGACGCGGTCGATGATCGGCGCCGGCTACGCCGACTGTCACACGCCGGCGGTGATCCTGCGCAACGTGCTGCAGAACCCCGGCTGGTACACCCAGTACACGCCCTACCAAGCGGAGATCTCGCAGGGTCGCCTCGAAGCGCTGCTCAACTTCCAGACTATGGTCAGCGACCTCACCGGCCTGCCGGTGGCCAACGCCTCACTGCTCGACGAGGCAACCGCGGCCGCCGAGGCGATGTCGATGACGCAGACGCTGACGCGCCACAAGCGTCCCGCCTTCTTTGCCGCGGACGACTGCCACCCGCAGACCCTGGCGGTGCTGCGCACACGCGCCGAAGCCCTCGGCATCGACCTGCGGATCGGTGACCCGTCTACCCTCGAGAGCTTCGACGACCTCTCCGGAGTGCTGCTGCAGTACCCCGCCACCGACGGGCGTATCCATGACCACGCACCGCTGATCGAGCGGATCCAGGCCGCCGGCAGTCATACTGTCGTCGCCTGTGATCTGCTGTCGCTCACCCTGCTGCGCGCGCCGGGCACCATGGGCGCCGACATCGCCGTCGGCTCGGCCCAGCGCTTCGGCGTGCCGCTCGGCTTCGGCGGTCCGCACGCCGCTTTCCTGGCGACGACCGAGAAGCACAAGCGGCAGATTCCGGGACGGATCATCGGCGTCTCGAAGGACGCCCGCGGCCTGCCCGCCTACCGCATGGCGATGCAGTCGCGCGAGCAGCACATCCGGCGCGAGCGTGCGACGTCGAACATCTGCACCGCGCAGGTGCTGCTGGCGATCATCGCCGCGATGTACGCCGTGTACCACGGACCCGACGGTCTGCGCCGCATCGCCGAGCGCGTGCGCATGCTCACCCTCACTCTCGCCGCCGGCCTGCGCCGCCTCGGGCACACGCTGGAGCACGACGCCGGCGGCTCGGGCATCGTCTTCGATACGCTGACCGTGATCACCGACGAGGCCTCGGCGGTGATCGAACGTGCCGCCGCACGCGGCTACGACCTGCGGGCCCTCGACGCGCACCGCGTCGGCATCGCGCTCGACGAGACGACCACCGTCGACGACCTGGTCGAAGTCCTGCTCGCCTTCAGCGCCGACGGCGACTCGGGTCTCGACGCGGCGGCGGTGCGCGCCCTCGCCGACGAGGTCGACGCCGACCTGCCGGCACCGCACGCCCGAACCTCCGACTACCTCACGCACCCGGCCTTCCACCGCTACCGCACCGAGCACGAGATGCTGCGCTACCTGAAGCGCCTCGAGGGACGTGACCTGTCGCTCACGACGTCGATGATTCCACTCGGCTCGTGCACCATGAAGCTCAACGCGACGACCGAGATGATCCCGATCACCTGGCCGGGTTTTGCCCATCTCCATCCGTTCGCGCCGGAGCGGCGCTGGGCGGGCTACCGCCGCCTGTTCGACGATCTCGAGAGCTGGCTCGCAGAGATCACCGGCTTCGCCGCCACCTCGCTGCAGCCCAACGCCGGCGCCCAGGGCGAGTACAGCGGCCTGATGACGATCCGCGCCTTCCACCTCGCCCAGGGCGACACGCAGCGCGACGTCTGCCTGATCCCGACCTCGGCCCACGGCACCAACCCGGCGTCAGCCGTGATGGCCGGCATGAAAGTCGTGGTCGTGGCCTGCGACGAGCGCGGCAATGTCGACGTCGACGACTTGCGTGCCAAAGCCGAGAAACACGCCGAGCATTTGGCGGCGCTGATGGTCACCTATCCCTCGACCCACGGCGTGTTTGAAGAAGAGATTCGGACCCTCTGCGACATCATCCACGAGCACGGCGGGCGGGTCTACCTCGACGGCGCCAACATGAACGCCCAGGTCGGGCTGTGCCGCCCCGGCGACTACGGCGCCGACGTCTGCCATCTCAACCTGCACAAGACCTTCTGCATCCCGCACGGCGGCGGTGGCCCGGGCATGGGTCCGATCTGCTGCACCGCCGAGCTGGCGCCCTACCTGCCGGGCCATCCGCTGGTCGCCACCGGCGGCGACGCGCCCTTCGGCACGGTCTCGGCGGCGCCCTTCGGCAGCTCCTCGATCCTGCCGATCTCGTGGGTCTACATCGCCCTGATGGGCGCGCGCGGCCTGCGCAAGGCGTCCGAAGTGGCGATTCTCTCAGCCAACTACATGGCGCGCCGCCTCGAGGACCACTACATCGTGCTCTACCACGGCGCCCACGGCCGCAGCGCCCACGAGTTCATCCTCGACCTGCGACCGTTCGAGAAAAGCGCCGGCATTGTCGCCGAGGACCTCGCCAAGCGCCTGATGGACTATGGCTTCCATGCGCCGACCATGTCCTTCCCGGTGGCCAACACGCTGATGATCGAGCCGACCGAGAGCGAGTCGAAGGAAGAGCTCGACCGCTTCTGCGACGCCATGATCGCGATTCGCGAAGAGATCCGCGCCGTCGAGTCGGGCGCGATCGCGGCCGACGACAGCCCGCTCAAGCATGCGCCGCACACCGTCGACCAGGTCACGGGCGACACCTGGGACCGCGCCTACTCGCGCCGGACCGCCGCCTTCCCCGCTCCGTGGCTCAGCGACCACAAGCCGTGGCCGGCCTGTGCCCGGATCGACAACGCCTGGGGCGATCGTCATCTCATCTGCACCTGCCCGCCGATCGAGCTTTATCAAGACAGTTGATTTCTCCGCAAGACAGGATCATCAAGCACTCGTCCCAATCCTCGGTATAGTGATTGGAAGCGAGAGGAACCCACCTTCCTCGAGCTTGCTTTCATTTTTTCTTACTGAGGGAGATCCGGATGAAAAGCTTGAGGATGCACCGAGAGCACGTCGAATCCACGCCGGCCGAGCGCTCGGACGAGGACAGCTGGGGGCAATTCGCCGACCTGCCCGCGCGTGATCTGCAATGGATCATCGAACAGAGCCCGACGCAGCTGGCAGTGTTCGACGCGAACCTGCGGTACCTCTATGTCAACACGGCGGCGGTCGGCGATCCGTCGCTCAGGCGCTGGCTGATCGGCAAGACCGACTTCGAGTACTGCCGCCTTCGCGGCCTTGACTCGGCGCTCGCGGAACGCCGGATGGATTTCATCCTGCGCGCGATCGAGGAGCGCCGCACGATCTCGTTCGACGAGGAGTTCACGGATGCCAAGGGGCGGCCGCTCCATTTCATTCGAATGTGCACACCGATCTTTGATCAGAAAGGTGAACTTCAACGCTTGATCGGCTTCGGGGTCGACACGACAGAAACAAAAAGACTTGAAGATGAATTACAGCAGGCACAAAAACTCGAAGCCCTCGGAAAGCTAGTCGCCGGTGTCGCCCACGACTTCAACAACCTCCTGACGGCGATCAACGGTTTCGCTCAGGTCCTGTCGTCCCGCCTTCCCGAGCCGAGCACCGAGCGGCGCCAGGCGAAGGAGATTCTCAAGGCCGGCCGCCAGGCTGCCGACCTCACTCGCCAGCTGCTCGCGTTCAGTCGAAGCAACATCCGGGAAACGCGCGATGTCGACCTCGGCGCCCTGGTCACCGATCAACGGGCGATCCTGGAGCAGATTCTCGGGAAGGGAATCACTCTCCTCGTCGAGCTCTCCGACGACGAGCTGATCGTGCGCGGCGATCCGGTGCACCTCCGGCAGATTCTGACCAACCTGGCGCTGAACGCCCGCGACGCCATGCCGGAGGGAGGACGCCTCGAGATCTCGGTGCGCGTCGCCGACGGCGAACCGCTCGGGGCAGCGAAGGGAGCGATCGAGCTGCGGGTCCGGGACACCGGACACGGCATGGACCTCGAGACGCTCGAGCATGCTCTCGAGCCCTTCTTCACCACCAAGACCCGCGATCGCGGTACGGGCCTCGGGCTCTCGTCGGTCTACGGAATCGTGCAGCAGTGCCGGGGCGAGCTCGACATCCAAAGCACCTTGGGCGAGGGGACCGACGTGCGGATCATGCTCCCTCGGCGCATGTCGCCCCGTGCAGCCTCCGACGACTCGAGCTTCGACTCGACACCGCGAGGACGCGGCGAGACCATCCTCGTGACCGAAGACGAGCCCGCGGTGCTGGAGCTGGCGAGCTGCTGCCTTCGCCACCTCGGCTACCGGGTCCTCACCGCCAGCAACGCCGCGGAGGCCGAGGCGGTCGCGAGCCGCGAACCGATCGACCTGCTGCTCACGGACATCGTGATGCCCGGGGTCGGCGGACCCGAGCTCGCGCAGCGTCTGCTCGAGCGACAGCCCACCCTCGCCGTTTTGTTCATGACCGGATACGCCCAGCGCGAGGCGCTGCAACACATCGGCCGCGCCGTCTCGGTGGTCCACAAGCCGTTCACCACCGAATGCCTGGGCCGTCAGGTCCGTCGAGTTCTGGACACGCACGACGCGGCGTCTCGGCCCGCGATCTCGACGGTCGCCTGATCGACGCCGGGCCACGGCCCAGCGTCCGGTATCATCCGCGGGTCCCGTCCTGTTGCGCCACGCGCGCCTCCCGATCGAGCCGAACGCACCACGACTCTCGACCGGCCAAGGTCAATGCAGCGCTCGAGAATTCCGTGCTCACCGGCCGCGGCGATGTCTCGAGTCAAATCGACCTCGCCAGCTGCGTGCTCGATGATACTTTCCTCTTCGGTGACACCGAAGACCTGATCGCCGCCGCGGACCGCGCGTGGCGAGCCGCCGGCCCTTGACCCGACGCCCGTCATTCGATGATGCCGAGAGCGCGCCCGGCCGCGCAGGAGCGTCGTCGAGCGGCCGCGTCGTCGTCCCGATCGATCCTGTGCATTCCCTCGACTCCAAGTTCTGCGAGCCCGAGCTCCCACACGCCGGGAGCACCGATCCCGCGAGCCCGCGCTTCGCGCCGGGCGAAGGGCTCGCCTGGGCCGCGCTGCTCGCCTTGGTGGCGCTGATCATCGTCCAGAATCTGTGGTTCGGAGGTCCGCCGCCCGAGGAGACCGAGCGCTCGCCGGCGGACCACTTCGAGCTCGTCTTCCAGGCCAAGTACCTGATCGGCGCGCAAGAGATCTTCGGCGACCTGCAGGACTCGAGCCCAATGCTCGAGTCGCTCGGCGTCGGCGACGATCTGATGATCGGCACGCTCGAAGCTCTGGCCGTGACGCCGCGCGAGCGCTTGGCCTTGGTGCCGGTGGTGGCGCATCTCGGGGACGTCGAGCGGGCGCGAGAGATGCTCGCCGGCCTGCGCGCCGACCTCGATCTCGCCGAAGAGGTGCACGGCGACGCCGAGGCGCTCGGCGCTCTGCTCGAGGTTCCACCACGCCGGCCCGAGCCCGGCCAGGAGCAGCGGCTGCGAACGGTCTACGGCTGGTTCGGCGACCTCGCGCTGTCGTTCGCCGCGCCGAGCGACGGGGACACCGCGAGCCCGGAGCCGCTGAGCGCCGCACGGCGACTGACGCTGGCCGTGATCGCGGGCTTCGGCGTCGCCCTGCTGCTCCTGGCGGCCGGCTGCCTGCTCGCTCTGGTCGCCGGCGCCCAGCTCTTGCAGGGCAGGCTGCGCTCGGCCTACGCGCGCTCCGTCACCGACCGCGGCGCCCGCGTGCCGTACCTCGAGGCGCTGGTGGTCTTCGTCTTCGCGCTGCAGATCCTCGGGCTGCTCGCCGGCGTCGCCGCGGCGCTCACCGACAGCCTGGCGCCGCTCCTGCTCAACTGGCTGGCGCTGCCCGCCGCGCTCTGGCCGCTGCTGCGCGGGCGCTCGCGTGGCGAAGTGCTGGCGGCGATCGGCTGGACGCGCGGACGCGGGGCGTGGCGCGAGGTCGGCGCCGGGCTCATCGGCTACCTCGCGGCGATGCCGCTGCTCGCCCTCGGCCTGCTCGCCACCGCCGTCGTCGCGCGCTTCAGCCAGGCGACGCCGCATCACCCGATCGTCGACTGGATGCAGGGCGCGAGCGTCTTCGACCTGCTGATGATCTACCTGCTGGCGACCGTCTGGGCGCCGGTGGCCGAAGAGAGCCTGTTTCGTGGCGCCTTCTTCCACTACGTGCGCGGGCGTCGCGGCGCGCTCGTCTCCGGTCTCCTCGTCGCCCTCGTGTTCGCGGTGATCCACCCGCAGGGCATCGTCGGCGTTCCCTTCCTGGTCAGCCTCGCCGTCGCGCTCGCCCTGGTGCGGGAATGGCGCGGCTCGGTGATCGCGCCGATGACGATGCACTGCCTGCACAACGGCCTGGCGATCACCGCGATGGTCTTCCTGCTGCGATGACCGAGTCACGCCCCAGCACGCCGTCCGGAGCGACGTCGCCGCGGGCGACGGACGAGATCGAGCTGCCGACCCTCTCGTCCCTGGCGCGCGACGACCTCCTGTTGCGCGCGCTCGTCGGTGCCACCGCGGCTGGTCTTCTCGCCTTCCTCGCCGTGCCGGCCGACGCGTATAGGCTGTGGGGAGCGCTCGCGCTCGTCGGCCTGGTCGCGCCGCCAGCGCTCGCCGCCCTCTTCTTCGGGGTCACCCGCCGGCCGGCGCGGCGCGAGCGCATCTTCTGGCACCTGGTCGGGGTCGCGGTGCTCTGCTGGTGGCTCGCCGCTCTGGTCGAGCTGGTCGGACCGCGCGGCGCCGGCTCGCTGTGGCAGCACGGTCTGCACTGTGCCGGGCTGCTCGGTTTGCTGCTGGCGCTCGAGGCTCGGCCGGATCTCAACACGACGATCGGACGCTCCGAGCTGCTCGACGCGCTCGCCGACACTCTGCTGGTCGGTGGGCTCTTCGCCTACTTCCTGCTCGTGCCGGCGCTCTCCGGCACAACACCCAACGAACCCACGACCTGGCGTCTCACGGCGGTCGTCGGCGCGCTGCTGCTGGTACGACTGGTGACTTCGGCGCGCGCGACGCGCGCGACCCGACCCCGCTGGGCGGTGCTCTACACCGGGATCTCCTGCGTCGTCCTCCTCGTCATACTCGGAGACTGCTGGCTCACCCTGGCGCACCGAGGCACGGTACCCGAGGTGCTGCCGGCGGCCTGGAGGCTGCTGCCGGTCGCCGTGCTCGGTACCCTCGGCCGCATCAGCACGACGCGGTTCGCCGCCGACTCCCACGGCGCGCCGCCGGAACGAGTGACCAGTCCGCTGCTGCTCTATGGCCTGAGTATTCCGCTGCTCCACCTGGCGCTGCACATCAGCGATCTCGCCGACCCCGCCCATCGCATGATGCGCGACCTGCTGGTCTTCGTCACCCTCAGCCTCGTTGGAGCGCTGATGGTGATCGAGTCGTCCGTGCTGCGCCGCCGCAGCACCGAGCTCGAGACGAGCCGACGAGACGCCGTGCGCGAGGCGAAGAGCCAGAGTCTCTACCTGCGGTCGCTGATCGAGCACAGTCCACTGGCGATCGTCGTTCTCGACCCAGAGCACCGGGTCGAGATGAGCAACCCGGCCTTCGAGCGGCTCTTCGGCTATCGCAACCGCGACATCGTGAAACGCAGTCTCGACGAGCTGATCGCCACCCGCCAGACCGCGGCCGAGGCCGCCGACTACACGCGCAAGGTGCTGGCCGGCGAGACGGTGCACAGATTCGCCCGCCGACGACGCCGCGACGGCAGCGAGGTCGAGGTCGAGATTCACGGCGTGCCGCTGCTGCGCGACGGCGACCTGGTCGGCATCTTCGCCCTGTATCAAGACGTCACCGAGCGCCTGCGCGCCGAAGAACGGCTGCGCGAGAGCGAGGAGCGTTTCCGCCGCCTCTCCGACGCCACCTTCGAGGGCATCGTGCTCTCCGAGCGCGATCGAATCGTCGACTGCAACGAGCAGTACGCGACCATGGTCGGCCTCAAACAGCACGAGGTGGTCGGGCGCGACGTGCTCGAGTTCGTGGCGCCCGCCGACCGCAAGCTCGTCGCCCTGCGCATGCGCGAGGGATTCGAGCAGCCCTACGAGCATCGCGCGCTCACCGCCGACGGTGCGGAGCGGCTCGTCGAGGTGCACGGGCGCTCGATCACCCACGGCGAGCGCAGCGTTCGCGTCACCGCGGTGCGCGACGTCACCGAGAGCCGGCGCTTCGAGGACCAGGTGCGACAGACGCAGAAGATGGAGGCCGTCGGCCGCCTCGCAGGCGGCATCGCGCACGACTTCAATAACGTGCTGACGGTGATCAAGGGCTACAGCCAGCTGCTCTCGTTCCGGCTCGACGACGGGGCTGCCGCCCATCAGGTGCGCGAGATTCAGCAGGCCGCCGATCGCGCCAGCCTGATGACCCAGAGGCTCCTCGCGTTCGGCCGCAAGCAGGCGCTGCAGCCACAGATCCTCGATCTCGGCCAGGTGGTCGGCGACATGGAGGAGATGCTGCGCCGCCTGATCCGTGCCGACATCGAGCTGCGTGTCGAGACCCTCGACGACCTCGGCCGCGTGCAGGCCGACCCGGGGCAGCTCGAGCAGGTGTTGCTGAACCTGGCGATCAACGCGCGCGACGCCATGCCGCAGGGAGGCGTTCTGCACATCGCCACCCGCAACGTCGACGTCGAGCAGCCGCAGGCGACCCTCGCTGCCGGCTCGTATGTCGAGCTGGCGGTCAGCGACACCGGGGTCGGCATGGACGAAACGACCCGGCGTCAGGTCTTCGAGCCCTTCTTCACCACCAAGTCCAAGGACGAAGGGACCGGCCTCGGCCTGGCCACTGTCTACGCCATCGTGCAGCAGAACGGCGGCACGATCGAGGTCGACAGCCGCCCCGGCGAGGGCGCCACGTTTCGCCTGCTGCTGCCGCGCGTGCCCGAGCGCTCGACGCCCGACGAGCCGGCGCACGCCTTCGCCGACCTGCCGCGCGGCGACGAGACGATCCTGGTGGTCGAGGACGAGGCCGGCGTCCGTGCCCTGGCGGTGGAGTTCCTCGAGGGTCAGGGCTACCGCGTCGAGGCGGCGGCCGACGGCCGCGACGCGCTCCGGCTCATCGAGTCGCTCGGGCGCGTCGACCTGGTGCTCACCGACGTGATCATGCCGGGGCTCAATGGCCCGGAGATGGCCGAGCAGGTGGTGGCGCAACGCCCCGCCACGAAAGTGCTCTTCATGTCGGGCTACACCGACGAGGCACTCGGCTGGCACGATCCGGAGATTGCGGCGAGGCTGGTGCAGAAGCCCTTCTCGGTCGAAGAGCTGGTGGTCAAAGTGCGCGAGACGCTCGACGAGCAGCCTGCCGACTGAGCCTGCTCAGTCGACGATGCAGCGCGTTCCGCCGGCGGCGGCGTCACCGCGCAGCGCGGCGGCGAGCACGCCGGGCACGCTGCCATCGACGATCCAGCTCTCGACGCCCAGGCGTACCAACGCACGCGCCGTGTCGAGGCGATGCCTCATGCCCCCGGTGACGTCGGTGCCGGCTGCGCCGTGCGCGGCTTCGAGCGCCGCGCGCCAGCCGGAGCCGTCGATCGTCGGAATGGTCGCACCGCGCGCATCGAGCACGCCGGGCGTCGCGCCGACCCAGAGCACTCGGGCGATCTCGAAGCCGCGCCGACGCAGGCGATGGATCAGGTTGGTGAGTACGACCTCGGTGCTGCAGATGGTCGCGCGCCAGGCCTCGTCGAGCACCACATCACCGTAGACCACCGGCATGAGGTCGAAGGAGAGCGCGTGCACCACCGGCTCGAGCGCCGCGCTGCGCGGCTTGCCCTGATGCGACTCGAGGCCGGTCGACGGCGCCCACGACCAGGCCGGCACGCCGGCGGCGATGAACGCGCTGACCACGCGCCGGTGCAGCTCGGCCGCCGCCAGCTGCGTTTCAGCGATGCCGAAGGCGTCGCCGTGGTACTCGGTGTCGCCGAGTTGATGCCGCGCCGCCACCGCGTGACCGAACGAGCCACTGCCGTGGCCGACGATCAGACGTTCCTGCAGCACCGTCCGCACCGCCGCGAGCTCGCGCGCCAGGCGCTCGATCACATCCGACCGAGCCTTGGCGATCCGTCGCTTGTCGGTGAGCAGACTGCCGCCGAGCTTCACCAACACCAGGGGACGCTGATCTTCGCTCGTCGTCATCGTGTCTCCTGAATTCCCAAGACCGCGGAGAGCTCCAGAGCCCGAGCTTCACCGCGCAGCTGTCTAGAAAAGATGCTCGCCGCTCGCGGCGGGACCCGGTCCGACGCCATCGCGCAGCACGCGCCGCACGCAGTCGATCGCGTCGAGTCGGGCGACCACCGCCTCCTCGTGGTGCGGCTCGCAGATCACATGCACGTTGGCTCCCGCGTCGAGGGTCGAGAACGCCGGGACGCCGTCGGCGCGCAGAGACCGCACCGCGGCGAGGACTTCGAGAGTTCCGGGACGCCAATAATAGATCGGCGGCGTCGATGTCATCGCCATGCAGTGCAGGTCGATCGCCTCCGATTCGATCTCTGGGCCGAGCGTCGAGAAATCCCGCGTCTCGATCGCCTTGCGGACCGTGTTCAGGCGACGTGGCAGGCGCAGCAGGCGCTCGGCGAAATACGGGCTGGTGCGTGCGCGACGGTGGCCATCGAGCGACGAGGTCTCCTTGGCGCCGGTCTCGACCACCGCGATCACATCGCGCAGGTCCCAGTGGTCGGCGCCCGCGAGCTGGACGGCGAAGCCGCCACCCGAGCCGCCCTGCTCCTCATCGGCCACAGGCACGGCATCGTCCGACGGCCAGGCGGCCGGCCACTGAACATAGCCGCCGACCACCGAGCGTGACGCCGAGCCCGAGCCGCTCTCGCGCGCCAGGGTCGACGCGGTGGCGACGTCGAGCCGCTCACCGACGGCGGCGCTCACCGCCAGCGTCAGGGCTGCAAATCCGCTCGCCGACGATGCGATGCCAGCGGCGGCGGGAAAGCTGTTGGCGGTTGCGACGCGCAGGCGGCCCTCGATTCCGAAGCGCCGGCGCAAGTGGTCGAGGTGCCGGTGCACGCGCTCGGCGAACGAGGGCGGCGGCTCTTCGAGCACGAGCGGCGCGTCGTCGTCCACGCTCTCGGGACGCCACAGGACGATGTCGTCACCACCCTCGTCGGAATGCTCGACGGTGGTGCGCGTGACGCACGAGCGTAGCGTCATCGAGATCGACGGATTCTCGGGCACCACGCGGTCGAGGTCGCGGGCGCCCCAATACTTGACGAATGCGATGTTGGAGGGCGCGGTGCAGGTCGCCTTGTGGCTCATCGAAGGGCTCAGATCATCACGGCAGGTGGATTCGGCGCGGGGAAGCCTCGACGCGGACGCCGGGAGCCCCGAAGCGCAGATCGAGGAGCTCGACCCGGTCGAGAATCCCGGAGCGGTCGAGCGCTCCAGCCTCTGGATGGTACACCAGGAGGCTGCCCGCACCCGAGCCAGCGAGCGCTCCGGCGCCGGAAATCTTCGCCGCGCCGCCGGCCCGTTCCACCTGGCGCACCAGCGCACGCACCGACGGCGGCACCACCCCGAGCTCTTCGAGGCAGCGCTGGAAGGTGCGCAGAGCCTCGAGGGCGGCCGCGTCGTCGGGGCGCGAAGCCACCAGCTGCCGACGCAGGGCGTGCGTCGCCGCGGCCATGGTGTCGAGGCGCGCATCGAACGCTGCCGGATCGCGCGTCCGCAGAGTCCGCACCGCGGCGACCACCGCACCGGTCTCCTGCTCCGGCCGCCCGGTGTCGGCGACCCGCAGCCGCTCGAGAAGCGGTGACCGGGCGACGTCGAGCGGCTCGACGGTGAGCTCTCTCGCGAGCTCCCCCGCCCGACGCTCGACCCACACCACGCCGCCGTGGATCACTGTCGAGTCGTCGACTCCCGAAGGGGTTCCGTGCTGGCGGCGCTCGACCTCGAGCGCCAGGCGATGCAGACGCTCGGGCGTCGCCGGCGCGTCGCGCAGGGCCAGAACCGCCCGCACCAGCGCCACCGCCGCCGCCGCCGAGCTGCCGAAGCCGGCGCCGATCGGCAGCGTCGACTCGACCCGCAAGCGCACCGCCTCGCCGTCCCCGGATCGCGGCGCGGCGCTCGACGCCTCGCCCAGCGCCACCTTGACGACATGCGCCGGGTCGTCGCCGCGCACTGCGTCAAAGGACACTGCGTCAGAGGACACCGCGTCGGAGGATACTGCGTCGGAGGACGCGCCGTCGCCGCCGGCGAACGCACGCCAGCGCGAGCAGCAGGTGGCGGCGTACTCCTCGAGCGCCGACCACGCAACGTGCTCGCGCACTCCGAGATGCTCGAGGTCGAGATCGACCCCCGGCGGCCCCGCCGACGGCTCGAGCGTGACCCGCAGGCGCCGGTCGATCGCCGCCACCAGCGCGGGCCGCCCGTAGACCGCCGCATGCTCACCGATCAGGATCGACTTGCCGGGCGCCGAGACCGCCAGCAGCTGATCCGGCATCCGGGGCGCGCTCAGCTCGTCGCCCGGCTGCGTCCGAGGCGCTCGTGGGCGCGCGCCAGGTCGCGCGAGGTCAGCGCCGCCAGCAGCGACAGCTCACCGGCGAGCACCGACGCGCCGAGAATCTCCGCCAGGCGCATCACCGCGGCGCCGGGGCGCTCGCTGTCGGGCACCACGCCGAGCATCTGCAGCGCCTGGCTTTGGGTCGCCAGGCCGGTGCCGCCGCCGATCGCCGCCAGCGGCACGTCCGGCAGGTCGACCGACGCGATCACCGCCTCGGGGCCACGCTGCTCGATGCAGGTGACGCCGACCGCCGCCTCGCCGACCTGCGCCGGATCTTGGCCGGTGGCGAGGAAGAAGGCGGCGAGGATGTTCGCGTAGTGCGCGTTGAAGCCGAGCGAGCCGGCGGCGATCGAGCCGAGCAGGTTCTTGCGGTACTGCACCTCGACCAGCGCCCGTGCGTTGGTCTTCAGCACCTTCTCGAGCACCTGCTTGTCGAGCGTCACTTCGGCGTGGATCCGCTTGCCGCGGCCCTCCGCGAAATTGACATACGACGGCTTCTTGTCGACACAGTAGTTGCCCGACAGTGACACGCACTCGACACCGGTCTCCGGCTCGATCATCTCCTCGATCAGCCGGTCGCAGTTGATCGTCGCCATGTTCATCCCCATGGCGTCGGCGGCGTCGAAGCGGAAACGCAGGAAGACCGTCGTGCCGACCGCCTGGTGACTGACGTCGAGCAGGCGCAGGAACCGGCTGTGCATCGACACGAACTCGCGCATCCGCTCCTCGTTTCGCTCCACCCAGGCGAGCAACGTGCGTGTCTGCTCGATGCCCGAAGTGCGGAACACCGGAGCGCGCGTGATGCCGACGTTCTCCACCCGCACCACCGCTCCACCGGCCTCGCGCAGCGCCCGGCAGCCGCGGTTGGTCGACGCGACGAGCGCGCCCTCGGTGGTCGCCAGCGGCACTAGCAGCTCCTCGTCGTCGACGTACTCGCCGCGCACGCGCAGCGGACCGATGACGCCCACCGGCACCTGGACGCCGCCGATCAGGTTCTCGCAGTTGCGGCGCCCGGCGACGTCGGCATCGAACGAATAGTGGCCGAAATGCTCGAGGTCGGCGCCCGAGCGACGCTCGACCGCCTCGCGCCGCAGCGTGGCCTGCTCGCGGCCGGATAGCTCGGCGGGCAGCTGGTGCATGCGCAGGGTGCCGCGGGCGAGCGCATCGATCATCTCGTCGCGCTCGTCGCGGGCGGTGGTGTGGCTGGTGGTCGGTGCGGTCGCTGTATGGGTCACATCTTGCTCCTGTCGCAAGAGGTCATGGGTCTCGTCGGATGAAGAAGAGCGGGATCGGTGCCGCGAGTCGGTCATCTGCCGCCGCGTCCGCGGCCCTCGATCAGCGGAGTCCGGCGCAGCGCCTCGAGATCGGCCGCACCAGCGCAGAACATCGCGATGCGCAGCTCGTGGACGATCGCCTCGATGGTTTCGACGACGGCCTCGGCGCTCTCCATCGCCGGCTCGAGGAAGCGCTGGGCCAGGCCGACGAGATGAGCACCACAGGCGATCGCCTTGGCGACCTCGACGCCGTCGCGCACGCCGCCGCTGCCGATCACGGTGACGCTGTCGACGGCAGCGGCCGCACGGATCGAGTCGGGAGTCGGCACGCCCCAGCCGGCGAAAAGCTCGCCCAGCGCCACGGTGCCCGCCCGCGCCGCCTCGATGCGCGCCCAGCTGGTTCCGCCGAGGCCGGCGGTGTCGAGAATGCGCACGCCGCGGCGAGCCAGCTCACGCGCCGTCGAGCCGGCGAGGCCACAGCCGATCTCCTTGACGATCACCGGCACCTCGAGCTCGGCGACCACCGCCTCGATCTTGTCGTAGAGGCCGCGAAAGTCGCACTGCCCCTCGGGCTGGAGCGCCTCCTGCAGCGGATTCAGGTGCAGCGCCAGGGCGTCGGCGCCGACCATGCGCACGGCGGCACGGCATTCTTCGATGCCGAAGCCGTAGTTCAGCTGCACAGCGCCGAGATTCGCGATCACCGGCACCGACGGCGCGAGCGCGCGCACGTGGAAGGTCGAGGCCGTCTCCGGGCTCTCGAGCGCCTTGCGCTGCGAGCCGACGCCGAGCGCGACCCCGGTGCGTTCGGCCGCCTGCGCCAGGTGCCGGTTGATGCGCGCGGCGTTGTCGGTGCCGCCGGTCATGCACGAGATCAGCAGCGGCGCGCGCAGGCGTCGGCCGAGAAAGTCGACCGACAGGTCGATCGCATCGAGAGCGAGCTCGGGCAGAGCCTGGTGCTCGAACTCGTAGGCGTCGAAGAACCGGCTCTCGAGCTGCGTGCGGCGGTCGAGCGCCAGTTCGATGTGCTCGAGCTTGCGATCCCGCTCCGGGGACTCGAGCTCGGGACTGGCGGTGGCGGCGGTGGGAGGCATTGGATCTCGCGGCGGTGTCGGCAGATGGGTGGTTGAAGACGGGCGAACGGTTCGTGTGGAAGTGGCGATACGTGGCGCGTCGCCCGCTGATTCACTCGTTGGAGCCCACTAGATCGAGCGGTCGAGCAACTCCTGGATGCGATCGCGGTAGGAGCGCGAGAGCGTCAGCCGCTGCCCGCCTTCCAGGATCACGACGTAGTCGCCGTGGAACTGCTGCTGGAGCTCCTTGATTCGGTCGACGCGCACGATGGTCGAGCGATGGATGCGCAAGAAGCGCTCGGGGTCGAGACGCTCCTCGAGGTGGGTCATCGTCTCGCGCAGCGTGTGCACCTCACCGCCGGCGTGGATCTTCACGTAGTTGCCGGCGGCGTCGATCCAGTCGATCGTGTCGACCCGCACGAAGACGACCCGACCCGAGGTCTTGACCACCAGGCGGTCGGGAAAGCGCGGACGGCGCTGGTCGACGTCGCGCAGCAGTGCGAGGAGCTGATCCCGCATGCTGTCGAGGCTCTCCCGCCCAAGCTCGCGGCGCGCCCGATCGAGAGCCTCGCGAAAGCGCTCGCGGTCGAACGGCTTGAGCAGGTAATCGACCGCGTGCACGTCGAACGCTTTGAGCGCGTACTGGTCGAAGGCGGTGACGAACACGACGATGGGCAGGCTGTCGGCCTCGAGCGTCTCGATCACCTCGAAGCCATCCATCTCGGGCATCTGGACGTCGAGAAAGACCAGATCCGGCCGTTCACGCTCGATCGTCTCGACCGCTTCGCGGCCGTCGCGGCACTCGGCCACGATCTCGATGTCGGTCTCTTTCTGCAGAAAACCCTGGAGCTTTTCTCGCGCCAGGGGCTCGTCGTCGACGAGAATGGTACGAATCGCCACGCAAATTCTCCTCTCGAAGCGACTCGGCGCTCCGCGGGCCATTGTGAATCGATCGACGCCGCAACCGGCGTCACGTGTCGTCGGACCGTGTCAGACTTGAATCGAAATGTCACGAATGTGTCACCGTCGGTCCCTGAGGGCTCCGACGAGCACCGCCTCCGCTGCGGGCCGCGCACGCCGCTGCGGATTCCAGATCCCTACATCGCGAATTCGGTATGACCATCCTGTCCCTTTTCTGCTTCTCTCCCACCCGCACGCGGCGCGTCGAGCTCGTCCCGGGCGTGGTTTCGCTCTTCACTGTCCTCGTGCTCAGCGCCGCGCCTTCGGTCGCCGCGGCGCCCGGTCCGACCCCGCCCGCGACGACTCCGTCCCCTGAGACGACACTCGCCTGCGGCCTGATCGACATCGACGCCCTCGGCGCCGCGCGTCTCGACGCGCTCACCCAAGCCCTGGCGCTCAGCGTCGAGCTCGACGACCGCCTCTTCGGCTGCACTCTCGATCCCGAGCAGCTCCGCGACGCCGCCGAGACCGCCGCTCGCCCGGTCGTCACCGCGTGGCGCGACCTCGACCCGACTCATCTCTTCCTGGTGCGTCGCGCCCATCCCGGGCCGCGGCTCGTGCCGACCGGCGTCGAGCCGCTCGCCGGTGCCGCCGGCCACGAGCTCGTGCGCGCCGTCACCGACGAGACCACCGAAGCCCTGCGTGCCGGGCGCTGGCAGCCGGCCGCCGACGCCCACGACGTGCCGCACTCGTGCCGACCGCCCCGCGTCACGCCCCTGCTCGCGCCGGCGGGCGCCGGCACCGGATCCCCAGACTCGGCCTTCCCCGACGCACTCGCGGACGGCGTCCACCATGTCCTGGTGCGCCAGACCGCCAACCGCCCGACGCGCCGTGGCACCGTCTTCCCGTCCGTCGTCGCCGACCGCGTCGCGGCCGTCGACGCCGCGCGCTGGCTCGCCGACGTCGAAACCCTGGCGGGCTGGAACCGCTACTCTCACGGCGCCACGATCGACCTGGCACGCGACTGGCTGGCGGCACAGTTCTTGTCCCTCGGCCTCGAGACGTCGACCGAGACCTTCCCCGTCGGCGGATCCGGCACCGAGGTCGAAAACGTCTTCGGCCTGCGCAACGGCAGAACCCGACCCCACGACCTGATCATCGTCGGTGGACACTACGACTCGATCTCGCAGTCGCCGAGCTCGGCCGCGCCGGGGGCCGAAGACAACGCCAGCGGCTGCGCAGGCGTGCTCGAGCTGGCGCGCGTGCTGGCGCCGGTCGACCTGGAGGCATCGGTGCTCTTCGTCTGCTTCGCCGGCGAAGAGCAAGGGCTCTATGGCAGCCGCGACCACGCCGCCGACCTGGCGGCGAGCGGCGACGACGACCGCGTCGTGATGATGCTCAACATGGACATGATCGGCTTCAGCGGCGACGCCGACCTCGACCTGCTGCTCGAGACCGAGGACGAGTGGCCGACCCTGCCGGACCTCTTCGAGGACGCCGCGGCGGCGTTCACCGACCTGCGCACCGTCGTCTCCTTCTTCGCTTTCGGTTCCGACCATGTGCCCTACCTCGACCGCGGCATGCCGGCGCTGCTGACGATCCAGAACGACTGGAGCTCCTACCCCGACTACCACCGCACAACCGACCTGCCGGATCGCATCGTCCTCGCCATGGGCCAAGGGGTGCTGCGCACCAATGCGGCGGTGCTGGCGGTCGAGGCTGGCGTCCTCGACGACTCGTTCCTCTTCGCGGACGGCTTCGAGTCGGGCGACACGGGCTCCTGGTCGCCGCCCGCGCTCGGCGAGTGAGGGCATCGCACCTCGAGCGTCGTTGAGTCACCAATTCGCGTGTGACTCACGATCTCCGAGGTGTACCATGGTCCCAGTCTCTTGCTCCCCAGGCTCTTGCTCGACCCGAAACGCGAGAGCCCCCCACCCACGTCCGTCGACCTCGGCACCGACCTCGAGCTCGAGGCCCCCGACCCCGGCGAACGAGGAGGATCGTCCCATGTCCGCGACCGACCTCGCGGCGCGCGCCGATCGACCACCCAGCGAGCCAGGCCTCGACGCCGGCGCCGAGGAAGAACGCGCGATGGCGCGGCTGCACGAGCGCATGGTGGTCGCCGTGCGCAAGACCTGTCCACCGACCCTGCGCGACCGCGCCGACGACTTGGTGCAGGTGGCCGTGCTGCGGGTGCTCAAGCTGCGCCGCGAGCGCCCTGAGCGCACGTTCTCGGACGGCTACCTCTACCGCACCGCCTACAGCGCGCTGATCGACGAGATCCGCCGCTTGCGCCGACGCGGCGAGGTACCGCTCGAGACTCCGACCGACGACGGCGACGAGCGCCCCCTGGTCGAGCCGACGGTCGAGGACGCCGATCCCGAGCAGCGCGCCGGTGCACGCGAGCTCGGCGTCGCCATCACCGACTGCCTCGGCCGGCTGGTGCCGGATCGTCGCCGGGCCGTCGTGCTCTACCTGCAGGGCCACGGCGTGCCCGAGGCGGCGCGCCTCCTGCGCTGGGGCGCCAAGCGCGTGCAAAACTTGGTCTATCGAGGCCTCGCCGACCTGCGCGGCTGCCTGGAGGCCAAGGGCCTCGACGGCGGTCTCGCGGCGGGCAAGGGAGCGACCTCATGACCGGTCACGACCTGCCCACCATCGAGCGCTGGCGGCGCGCCTTCGCCCGCCGATCCGCCGTCGACACGGCCGTCGATCCGGCCACCGACACGACCCCGACGCCCGTCGAGCCCGACACGATCTGGCGCGCTGTGCGCGGTGAGCTGCCGGCCGCCGAGACCCGCGCCCTGGTCGACCGCCTGGTCGACGACCCCGAGCTGGCGCGCGAGTGGCGCCTGGCGCACGAGCTGGTCCAGTCGCTCGACACGACGGACGCCGCGGGATCCGACGACTCTGTCGGCGACCGTGAGGGCACCGTCTCCGCCTTCCCCGTCGCACCGGCCGTCGACGCGCCCCGCCGCTGGCGCCCACGCGCCATGCTCGCTGCCGCCGCCATGCTGTTCCTCGGCCTCGCCGCCTTCCTGCTGCTCGACACGCCAGAGCCGACGCCGCCGATCTGGCGCGGCGAAGACGTCGCGATCGAAAGCGCCCTACCCGCCGCCACCGTCCTGCCGCGCGACGCCGCGGAGCTGCGCTGGCGCGGCCCGGAGGTCGATGACGACGCCACGGTCCGCTGGAGCGTCGACGTGCTCAGCGAAACGCTCGAGCCAGTGAGCCGGGCGACCGACCTCGACACGCCGCATCTGCTCCTCGAGCTGTCGCGGCTCGAACCCTTTGCCGACGGCACCGTGCTGCTCTGGCGCGTCACCGCGCGCATCGACACCGCCGACGGCGAGGACGTCGTGCGATCGACCACCTTCCGCACCACCCTCGGCCCGGCACACTCGGCGTCCGGCGGGGCCTCGGGAGCTATCGATTGACGACGGTCGCCAGGCGCTTCGGGTGCTCTGCAGCCGAAGCGCGAAGAAAAAGATCGCCGCACGGTGAGGGAATCGTGCGGCGGGATTCGTTGGGTCCTCGTCGCGCCGCTCGATCGCCGACGGTGCGACGATCCAAACACCCCGCCAGACGGCGCGCGCCGGCCTTGCCGGCCGCGCGGGAGGACATCACGATGCCCAACACCCTGCGAGTCTCCACCCCGACCGCCCGCTCCCGATTCCGCCCTGCTCTCATACTGCGCGCGGTTCTCGTCGCGCTGCTCGTCCTCGTCGCTCTCGGCCCGTCCGCAGCACAGGCCCAGCTCCCAATCGACGGAATCCAGGACAAGGTCGTCAGCCCGGCCGAGGACGACACGACCTATACCGCACTGTGGCGTCCCACCAGCGCCATCATCGAGGCGCGCAAGGCCGGCAGCCTCGCCGGCTTTGAAGCCCACCGTGCCGAGCTCTCGAGCTCGCGCCTGGTCGACCTCGAGCATGCCCACGGCCGCTGGGCCGGTCTCTTCAAGCTGGTCAACGAGCCCGGTGAGCTCGACCGCATCGAGATCGACGTTCTGCCCAACGACCTCGCCGACGTCCAGACCCAGCACCGCAACGACGGGTTCGAGCTCGTCGATCTCGAGATCGAGCGCCGCAGCGGCGTGGTGCGCGTCGACGGTCTCTTCCACCCCGGCGTCGAGCAGCACGAGGCACACCTCGACCTCGACTTCGGCGACTTCGCCGGTCTGCAGACGCAGCTGGCCCAGGACGACAAGGTGCTGGTCGACATCGAGACGTACCTCGACGCTGGCGGCACGCGGCGCTGGGCCGGCCTGTGGAAGCAGCTGCCGCCGGCGACACCAGTGCCGGACGTCGTCGTCGCCTATGCCGCACCGGGCTCGATCGAAGCCGGCACGCTGGTCGACGGTCAGGACCGCCATGCGCGCGACTTCGAGATTTACGGCCAGAACAGCGGCTGGATGGTCGTCGGTCTGTGGCAGGCGGTCGGCAGTGACGACGACTGGTTCCGCGGCATCGTCGAGTGGACCGAAGTGATCGATCGTGCCGACGCGCTGACACCTGACCCAGGTGTCATCGTCATGGGCCCGATCAAGGCGCTCTGGGACATCGACATTGTCGCCTCCCTCTCCGGCCAGTTCGTGCGCCCGATGCCACTCGATCATGACGGACCGGTCGGCCCCGGGGGCCCCTGATCCACGTCTGTCGACCAAAGCGCGCCGCCTGCCTGGCGGCGCTCTTTCTGGCGGCGTCGGGCCCATGGCCCGGCGCCGCCGCGTCGTCTGCTTCCGAGCAGCCGCCGAGCGACGCCTTCACCGCCTGCGCGGCCGCCGTCGACGCCGCGCTCGCTGATGCACACGATGCCGCCCGCGACGCGTCACGCACCCCGACAGACGACCCGGTCGACTGGACCGCGCCCACGTGCTGGATGCGTCTCGCCGTCCAGTCGGGCACGCGGGCTCCGGGCGATGAGCCCACCACGCTCGATGTCGCGGAGCGCGCGCCGAGCCGCGCCGAGCGCCGGCTGATCGCGCTACTCGACGCGCCGCCTCCGCTCGATGCCGGCGCCGCGTTCTATCTCGCCCAAGTGCGCGAGCGCGCCGGCCTCGAGGCGGCGCCGCTCTACGAGCGCGCCGCGCGCGCCTTCGCCGCCGCCGGCGTCTACGACGGCGTCTACTGGTCGCGCCTCAACCTCGGCCGGCTGGCGCGCCAAGCCGAACGCTGGCGCCGCGCGGTGACCGAGCTCGACGTCGCACGCGAGGCGGCGACGCGCACCGGCGACGCGCAGCAGATCGCCGGCGCCGAACTCGAGACGCTGCGCCTCCGTCTGCGCGCCGGCAACGACCTGCGCGCGCTCGAGGCGGACTTCGTTGCCTTGCTCGAACGCCTCGAATCCGACCCCGCGCTCGGCACCACGCGGCGCGCGCCCATCCGCAACCGCGCCCTCTCCGCCCTCGCCGACGTCCGCTTTCGTCTCGGTCGGTACACCGCGGCCAGCGCCACCTGGCGCCGCCTCGCCGACCTCCAGGACGAGCAAGGCGACGCCTACGGCCGGGCGACGACCGCCCTGAACCTGGCGCTTCCGCACCTGACGTTCTGGGCGCTCGAAACGCGCGACGACCCGGTCGCGAGAGCCGTCCCGGCGCTGCAGCAGGCTCTCGACCTCGCGCGCGAGGCCGGCAACCGGCCGGCCGAGGCCATGGCGTCGACTCTTCTCGCGCAGCTCGAAGGGGAGAGCCGTCCGTCGATCGACCCCGACCGGCTCTACGCGCGAGCGCTCGAGCTCGCCGACCCGGCGCTCATGCCGGTCCAGCGCCGCCAGGTGCTGAGCGCCCTCGCCGCAGAACGCGCCTCGCTCGACCCGGGTTCGGCGCGACGCCACGTCGAGGAGGCGTCAGCGCTGGGCGAGAGCGATCGAAGCCTGGCCGCGGCCGACGCCTACCTCTGGGAGGCGCAGCTGCGCGTCGCCTGGGCGAGCCTGCCGTCCGCCGCCGCCATCGACGCGTCGATGCCGTCCCTCGACGCGGTCGAGGCGCTACGCGCCCGCCAGCTCGCCCGCGGCGGGCGCGGCGACTACTTCGCCGTCTGGACCGAGGCGCACAACACGCTTGCGGGTCTCCTCTTCGAGACCGCGAGTCGAGCGCCGGCGAACGACGGCCCGCTCGAGCTCGGCCGACTCGACGGCGCGGAGGCACCGCCGCGCGCCGTCGAGCGAGCGCTGGCTCGCCCCGAGATCGTCGCCCCGCTCTTCGAGGTGCTCGAGCGTCGCCGCGCCCGCCTGCTCCTCGACACCACGGCCGAAGCGATCGACCTCGCCCCCGCGACCGCCGTGTCGAGCGACGAGCTCGTCCGCGAGCTGCTCGAGGATCGCCCGGCAGATGACACGCCGCAGCAGCCCGAGGACTCCGAAGCGACCCTCGAACGCCTCGGCGCCGCCCAGGCGGACCTCCACCGCCGGCTGCTCGCCGCCGATCTCGACGTCTCCGCACGGACCGAGATCGAAGCCCAGCTCGATCGACTCGAGGCGCGTGAAGACGCCGTCTGGCGGCAGCTCGAGGCGGCACGCCGAGCGGACGACGAGCACCCGCCAGCGGCCGTTCCGGTCGCCGACCTCGCCGCGGTGCGCTCCGCGCTGCGCCCGGACGAAGCGATGCTGGTCGTGCTCAGCGCCCTGCGCCGCGGCGTCTTCGGACGCTTCGCCGGCGGCTCGTGGCTGCTGGTGCTCACCCGCGACAGCGAGCATCTCGTCGAACTGCCGGATCCGCGTCGCGTCGGCGTCGCAATCGACACCGTCTCGGGCCTGCTCGAATCCGGCGACGCCGCCGCACCGGCCCTCACCGCGCTCGCCGAGCTCACCATCGCCCCGACCCTCGCCGCCCTGCCGCCGTCGATCGAGCACCTGATCGTTCTCGCCGACGGCCCCTACCACCGCCTGCCGCTCGCCGCCCTCCCGTTCACCCCGAAGTCACGCGCTTTGCGTTCGAGAACCGCTCCACCTCACGCCAACCCGTCCGCCGCGACCAACGCGGGCGAGACGGTCGACAAGGCCGCTCCGCCCGAGGCGGCGCGCTCCGGCACGCCCGCCGCGGCGCGCGACGACGAGGCGACCACCGTCGGCCAGCGCTTTACCGTCTCCCGTCCTCCGTCGGCGACTCTCTGGCTGCGCTGGCGCCAGCGCGCCGCTGCCCCGAGCGACGCCCCCGCCCTGGTCATCGCCGACCCCGCCTTCGTGCTCGACGCCACCGTCGACGGCCGCCGCCTCGAGCGCCTCCCCGGCGCCGCCGCCGAAGCCCGCAGCGTCCGCCGCCACCTCGGCCGCGGCACCGAGGTCCTAGTCGCCGACGCCGCCGACGAGCGCGCCCTGCGCGCCCGCGACCTGCCCCGCTTCGCTGTCCTCCACGTCGCCGCCCACGCCCTGCTCGACACCCGCCGCGCCCGCCGCTCGGGCCTCGTGCTCGCACCGTCGGGCGTCGACGACGGCCTGCTGCGCCCGCCCGAGATCACCCGCCTGCGCCTCGACGACCGCCTGGTCGTCCTCACCGCCTGCCACGGCGCGGCCGGCCGCCTGCTGCGCGGCGAGGGCCCTCAAAGCCTCGCCCGCGCCTTCTTCGAGTCAGGCGCCCGCGCCGTCGTCGCCGGCCTCTGGCGCCTGCGCGACGACGACGCCGAACATTTCACCGACCGCTTCTACGCCGCCCTCGCCAGCGGCCAAAGCGTCGCCACCGCCGCCCGTACCGCCCGCCGCGACCTCGCCGCCCAGGGAGTCCCCGCCGACGCCTGGTCGGGCCTCGTCGTCCTCGGCGACGGCACCCACGTCCCCTTCCCCCACCCGGCCGACACCCCGAGCCGGCTCCGCTTGGTGCTGATCGCCCTGGCCGTCCTGCTCGTCGTCGGCGTCCTCGCCCTTGTCGCCCTGCGCCGACGCCGCTCGTCCCCGAGCTGATGAACTATCCCTTTCGACTAGTCTAAGGGCACCCCCACTCATCCTCGACGAGCACCCCCAAAATCTCAGGACCGCCGGCATCTGTGCACAAGGTGTCGATCCTCACGACCAAGTGAAGGTCTGGTCGTCGACGATCGCCTGGAGCTGGCGAGCGTGTGGGGCGAGAGACCGCTCAAACGTCTTGTGGTAGCTGATGCCCTTCCACCAGAGCAACGGAGCCAAGAGGGCGACTCCACCGACGAACCAAAGATCAGAGCAAGACAAGGCGCAATCCGCGAAGACCAGCCCAATGCCCGCGAGGGCCAGGGCGACTGAGACTGAGAGGCACGTCGCGCGAAGGTACCAGAAGTAGAGGATGAGCTCGGTGCGCACTTCGCGATCGAAGAGGAGCGGCGTCGCCAGCCAGTCACGGTCACCATACGGCGAGACTTCGTGCGGCTTTTGGCACAACGACTTCGACTGGCGGTGTCGTCGAAACAGCCACCAGGCGAGCGAGAAGATCACCAGGCCGGCGACGTAGACGACGACCAGCACCGCCAAGGAGAGGAGAATGCCGCCGGCGACGCCGAGATTGTCGTCGGCCAAGAAGCTGTTCAGCTCCGGCCACCAGATGACCGCGGCGGTGACGCCGACGACGGAGCCGGGGGCGAAGAAGGCGAGGTCGAAAATCTTGAAGAAAACGAGGCTGCGCTGGGCTGGGTCCATCGATGGCTCCACGCGTCGTGATCGCTCAACGACATACGCGTGGAGCCACCGTTCCGGAGATCATGCGAGGGAGAATCCCTGCGCGATCACCACAAGCAAAACCCCGGAGCCAGGCTCCGGGGCGGGGTGGCCCCGCAGTGAGGGCCGACTCGGGGCACGCAAGCCCCGCGGACGGAGGTCACTCGGGGCAGAAGTAGTCGCCTTCCCAGCAACCGTAGTTCGCGTGGCCGTCGACGACCTTGCCGCCATCCTTGTCGTAGCACTGGTCCACGAAGAAGGTGAAGTTGCAGGCGGGCATGAAGGAGCCGTCGGACCGACAATCGGCGTTGGCAGCAGCCCGCGCCGCGGCCTCGGTCGCGTCCGCCGCGGACGCACAGTCCGAGCCCATCTCCCAGAACTGGCCGGTGTCGAAGCTACCGACGCAGGTGAGACAGCTGCCCGCGAACTCGACCTCGGGAGGATTCACGAGGGTGAGGTCGAACTCACCGCCAACCTCAGTCTGGACCGGTTCCGGTGTGTCTTCGGCCGCAAAGACCGTCAGCGTAAGCGCCAGGGTCATCGCGAGAAGCAGGATCAGGAGGTAGTTGCCAGGGGTTTTCATGCTGTACTCCTTCCGAAGTGGGTGCGCGGAAGCGCGGTGGATTCCTCTCCCTGGGTTTGCCGTTCAGATGAAAGAGGAATAGCTCAACATACCACACAACCAAGAGGCCTAGCTGGCTGGTCTCCGATCTGGTGAACTCGGACTATTCGACGATGGTCTGAATCTGCACGGCGCACGGCGAAAGGAGATGTACGTAGCCAAGCCCCTTCGACCAGAGTGTCGTCAAGATTGACGCCAGCAGGAAAGGTTGAGCTTCAGCCACCAGGTGCCGGTGGCGGTGATTCCGCTCCCAATCCCCTGGGCAAAGAACGCGAGGTCGAAGACGTCAATCTGCGAATGCGAAACCGCCGCCTGAGTTAGTTGCTGCCTCACAAGAGAGGTCGGCGACTCTCCTCTCGACGGCGCCGCGCGGAACCGGCGCTAGGAGATCAACGGATTCCTGCACATGTTCGAGATGGACACCATCGCGCAAACGCCCAGCGAGTCGATTCCCACCTCCAGCTCAGCCGACAAGAGCGATCTCGGGCTCCGATCCCGAGATCACGTCGACACAGTCCTCGACTGAGTAAACTGCGAAGTGCTTGAGCTGCCTCAGCGGTAGTGTCTCGCCACTCTCGGCGAACAGCCATTCAAGCCAGCTTGAGTTCTCGACTTCATAAACGACGGCTTGGGAGATCTCTGGGTGCCGGGCCCAGGTGCGGAGCCGGTCGCTCTCGTTGGTGTAGCGATATGCATATCGATCAGCGAATCGAATACGCACCGCCGACTGAGTGAAATCCCTGCCTCGCAAGAGCAGGCGTAAACCCTCAAAGTCATCGTACAACCCATCGATATAGAGCTCAGAAGTGAGGGCCGGGCCGCTTCTCCAGACAACATACCGATCAGAGTTAGTTCTTTCACTCGACATATCGAATCTTGAGCCTCTTTCTTCCATCTTGGATCTCGAGAGTTGGAGGGCCACCTCCTTTGCTTTCCGGTCTCAGGACCACCGTACGCCCGTCTGGCAACACTCCCGTCTGACCTCGTCCCTCCGGAAGGTCACGGACATCCTCCAGATCAAGTCCATCGAAGTCACGCCGAGCCTGGTCGAATCCACCTGCCTTTTCGAACTGAGTGGCCTTTCCTGCGGTTCGACGCCCGGCAGTTGCGCCCTGGAGAACCTCATCCATGCCACGACCGATGCGGCCACCGAAGTGCGCGACGTGGCGGCTGCCCAATCGACGCAGGAAGTTGCTGATCTGAGACGATAGCGCCTTTCCCAGCCTGGACGCGAGCATGCCGGCTAAAACCGCGTCTTCGGGCCCCGGAATGTAGAAGCTCGCACCTGTCAACGCTCCCTCAGCGCGTGCGCGATTCCGCGCCATGAACTCGTCGCTCGTCAGGTCGCCACTCAGCACCGCCCGCGCGTCCTGCTCGAAGCGCATCGCGGCCAGCGACTCGCGGCCATCCGGATCGACGAAGGCGAGAGGGTTGTTGCGACCGTACACGAACTTGCCCCAGGTCTGCGGTGCGGAAAGCCGCGATGAGTCGATCGGGTCGACGCTCAGGAAGCGTCCCAGCCACGGCGAGTAGTGGCGGGCGTGCATGTTGTCGAGATCGTCCGCCCAGCTTGCGTGAAAGTCGCGCTCGTG
Source organism: Acidobacteriota bacterium (assembly GCA_039194425.1). Classification (GTDB taxonomy): domain Bacteria; phylum Acidobacteriota; class Thermoanaerobaculia; order Multivoradales; family J023; genus JAUIJL01. The sequence continues at coordinate 124,650 of JBCCVZ010000024.1, forward strand.
GCCGGTGTACTGGAGCGGGTTCTTGAGCGCCATCGGACGGTCGGCGGTGGCCGAAACGATGCGCTCGCCGTAGCCGTAGTAGTGGAACGAGGCCAGGCCTCGTCCGTTCGCGTCGGTCAGACCGCGGGGCGAGCCGAGGTGGTCGAGGTGGAGGTGGACGCGGTCCTCGGGCGACGGCTGGCTCGTCTCCTGGGCCAGTAGTTTGGGTCCTCGATAGACATAGTCGCGGAGCCAGGTCCACGTGACCTCGCCCGACTGGCTGCTTTGCTTGCGGAGCATCGTCAGCACCCGGCCGTCGAGGTCGCGCAGGGTAAAGACCTCGTCGTTCCACGTCGACGGATCGTGCTTCAAGGAGCACAGGCGCTCGTTGTCGGCGGTGAAGATCGAGGTGGACGCCGGGAAGTTCACCTGCGTCAGCATGCCCAGCGCGTCGTACTCGAAGCTCTTCTCGCCCCACGCGGTGAGGTTGCCGCGCGGGTCGTAGGTGAAGAGCGGGCCCTCGAGACGGTTGGTCGTAGCGGAGGTGGCGAGGTCGCG
>JBCCVZ010000025.1:0-119038 GCA_039194425.1 Acidobacteriota bacterium
CGCCAACCACCCCAACGAACCCTGACCACGCTTTCTCACGCTACCCCTCAGCGCGTCAGGCCCCCGCGTCTGCGGGTCAGGGCTTCGCCACTCGGTCGCAGGCTCGCCGTTCGTCAAGGCCGAATCGCGTTCGTCTCCTACAGACTGGTCACTCGTCTCCTGTTGCTTCCCACCCCGCCTCGCGGCGACGCAGCTACAGTCGACTACAGGCCGGAGAGCGTATGCCTGGAGAAGACTCTCACTTCTCTGACTGAGCACCCTGACGGGCGCACGACCGCCGGCATCCTGCCGGCTCTGGCGCAGGGCACGACCTCTCCCCGAGGACACATGGGGGATAGGAGACATGGGCCACAACCTCGACTTGAGGCCAGCGTACCTCCACGCGAGATGCTGAAAAATCAGCCCTCGGCGGGCCGCTGACCCCTGACCGCCGATCACAGCGGAGGTATCCGATGGATCGTTCACTCCTCTCGTCTTTCAGTTCGTTCTTGCTCGTCCTCGCACTCGTCACCGCAACGCCGAGAGCCGCCGCCGGCGAGACGCCGCCAGCGAGCGATGCGGCCGCTCATCCCACCGACGGGCGTCTCTTCGACCCCGGCCTCGCAATGACGGCGCCGGCCGAGGGTGCGTCGGCCGAACTGGCGCGCATGGCCGGCTTCGTCGGTGCCTGGGAGCTCACCGTCGAGCGGCCGGCCGGAGACGAGGCGCCGCCGGCGACTGCGCACGGGCGGGCGCTGGTGACATTCATGAACCGAGGCCATGCGCTCATGGAACGCACGCGCATCGACGACTTCGAACGCGGAGCTCCACGGGCGACGGTCTCTTTCCTCGCCGTGTCGCCGCTGCACGGCACGTGGACCTTCGGCGAGGCCGACAGCCGGCGCGAGGCGATCCTGACCGCCAGCGGCGGCTTCAACGACAAGACGTCGAGCCTCGTGCTGCACGACGCCGGTCGCCCGCGCGGCGGCTGGGGCTTAGAGCTACTGCGTCGGAGCTACTCCGTGAGCTCGGACGCCGCCCACGTGACGATCGAAGCGTCGGCCGACCTCGGGGCGACCTGGCAGCTGGTCGAGCGCCGTCGCTACCGCCGGGTCGACGATCCATCGGCCGACTTTTTCCCGGTGCGCGACGACTTCGGCGCGCCGTCCGCACGGCGTCCGCCCGAGGCGGCAGAGTTCGACTTTCTGGTCGGCGAATACGACGCTCGCCACTGGCGTCGCGCTCCCGACGGCAGCGAAGGACGCTGGCGCTCACACGCCACCGCCGTACACGTGCTCGACGGTCAGGCCGTGCTCGAGTTCGACTCGTTCGACGCCGACCCGTCCCTGCCCGACGCCGCGACCTCGATCCTGCGCCTCTACAACCGAGCTGAACGGCGCTGGGAGAGTCTCTTCCTGACCAACCGGCAGTCGTCGAACCTCTTCTTCGGCGGCGTGCGCGAGGGCGAAGAGATCGTGCTCCACTTTTTCGACACCGATTCCACCGACCCGATGAGCCGCTGGATCTTTTTCGACATCGAGGCTGACACCTATCGCTGGAAGGGGCTCAGCAGCACCGACGGTGGCGCCAGCTTCCAGCCGACCTGGACGATCGACTTTCGGCGTGTCGGTCTGCCCGACACGCCGAAGCCAACGAGCCGCTGAGCATCACCTCGGCCCGCTCGGAGAGAGCGCACCTCAGAACGGCTGGAAGCCCGGCGACGGAAAGCGCTCCATGGTGTAGAGGTGGTAGAGCGGCACGGCGTAGGCGGCGATGATCAGCACCACGGCGATCACCGTCCAGAGGCCGAAGCGATCCCAGATCGTCGTCTCGGTGGGCGGCGGGTCGAGCGGCCGCGCGAACGTGCAGCGCGGCGGCTCGGCCAGCGGCTCGCCGAAGAGCAGAGTCCCGAGAACGACGGCGAGGAAGGCGAGCGAGCTGACAAAGAGGACGATGCCGCCGTGCGCCGAGATCAGCGTCCAGCTCTCCCAGGCGCGCGCGACCTCGGCGCCAAGCTCCGTGACCTCGAACTTGCCCGAGTAGACCCGCCGCGGCATGCCCAGGATGCCAGTCCAGTGGTTGACGACAGCGAAGAGCAGCATGCCGAGGAACCACAGGTAGGGCTGGACCAGGGCAACGCGCGGTAGCACCAGCTGCTTGCCGACCAGGCGCGGCAGCAGCCAGTAGCAGACGCCCATGAAGGTGAGCGCCACCGCGGTGCCGACGGTGAGGTGGAAGTGGCCGTGGATCCACGCCGTGTTGTGCACCATCGCGTTCATCGCGTAGGCGGCGTTGATCGCGCCACCGAAGCCGCCAACGGCGAAGCTGAGCATCGCCAGCGCCACCGACGCGAAGAACGGGTCCTTCCACGGCAGGGCGAGAATCCAGTCGAAGAGCCCCTTCTTGCCGCGCAGCCGAGCCGCCACCTCGAACGAGGCGAGCACGGTGAACGCGGTGACCAGCGACGGGAAGAGAATCATGTACGTGGTGACGGTGTGCACCATCTTCCACCCCGAATCGATGCCCGGGTCGGCGAACTGATGATGGAAGCCGACCGGCGTCGAGAACAGGATGAACATCACGAAGACGACGCGCGCCAGCGGATCGCTGAACAGCCGTCCGCCGATGTGACGTGGCACGATCGTGTACCAGATGACGTACGCCGGCACCAGCCAGAAGTAGGTCAGCGGGTGGCCGAACCACCAGAACCAGGTGCGGGCGACGATCGGATCGACCTTGTCGATCAGGCCGAGCGACCACGGCACCAGCATCGTCAGCACTTCAACGGCCAGTCCCGCCGTCGCCAGGATCCAGACGATTACGGTCACCACCATGCCGTGCACCGGCAGCGGCACCGGTGCGCCAGGATTCTCGCGGCGCCAGACCACCAGACTGCGCAGCATCACGGCGCACCAGCCCCACGAGCCGACCACCAGCAGCGTGGCGCCGACGTAGAAGGCCCAATGCGCCTGCAGCGGAGGGTAGAACGTGTAGAGCACGGTCGACGTACCGGAGAGGATCGCCAACGTGGTCATCAGGGTGCCCAGCACCGCAATCCACCATGACACCCAGGCGGAGGTCTCCCAGGCGACGCGGCCGAGCGTCTGGCGCGCCAGCAAGTAGCCCAGGCCCATGATGAAGAAGGTAGTGAACACCAGGCCCATCAGCACACCGTGCGCGGTCACCGAGAGGTAGTAAAGCTTCTCGGAGCGCATCGGCAGGTCGATGTCGGCACGCGACAGCGACTGCATCACGGCGGTGAGCGCACCGAGGGCGAAGGCGCCGATGGCGATGCCGAAGTGGTAGATCTCGAGCCGGTGGGTCTCGAATCGACGGCGTGCGGCGTCCCCCGCGGCCGCCGGCGAGCCCACCGGCGCCTCGTCGAGTGGCGCACTGGCGGACGCGGTGGCGTGGCTCATCGAGTCACCTCAGCGGTCGTGTCGTCGGCGGTCGCGTCGTCGGCGGCCCTGTCTTCGGCGGCCCTGTCTTCGGCGGCCCTGTTGTCGGCGGCCCTGTCGTCGACAATCAGCGTCGACTGCATCAAGTGGTGCGACAGGCCGCAGTACTCGTTGCACAACACCAAGTATTCACCGGGCGCGAAGCTGGTGGTGAACTGGGTCACGTAGCCGGGCACGACCATCGCGTTGGCGTTGGTGCCGACCACCTGGAAGCCGTGGATCACATCTGGGCTGGTCATACGAAAGGTCACCGGCTCGCCAGCCGGCACCCGCACCACCCTCGGCTCAAAGACGTAGGTCTTGGCCACCATGCGCACAGTCGCCGAGCCGTCGTCGTGCACGATGACGCCGAGCTCGCGCGCGAACTCGCTGTCGCTCAGCACCGTCGCCGGATCGATGGTCTCCATGTGGCTCGGCGGATGCACCGCATGGGTACCGGCGGCGATCAGCACCGCGGCGAGGAACGCGACGATCATCACGGTCGCCATCCACAGCCAGATCCGTTCGTAAAGGTCGACCTTCACGGCGCCTCCTCCGCGGAATGAGCGCTCTGGTGCAGCTCGGTTTGATCGGGAGAAGCGTCCGGCGTGCCCCGCGGCAGGAACTCGCCGAAGTACAGCCAGACCCAGCCGAGCACGAAGAGCAGCATGTAGAGCGCCAGGACGGCGAGAGTGCCCTTGGGATGGCCGATCGCCTCGAGCACGGCGTCGTCGGAGGCGTCGTCCGAGACGTCGTCGAGGTCGGGTACGGATCGCGGCTCAGAAGGCATAGCGGGTCCACAGCATGAGTTTCTCGGTGTCCGTCGAAAAGTCGTCGGCGTCGTAGACGGCGAACTTCAGGGCGAACGTCTGGCGCCACGGCGCGGTGTACACCAGCTCGCCGTCAATCTCGCTGCCGAAGTCGAAGTCGCGCTCGTCCGAGCTGAAGTCGTGGTAGACGAGCATCGCGCGCCAGCGCGGGCCGAACGAGCCCTTGAGACGCAGGTAGAGCGTGTCGAGCCCCGGACCCGGTGTCGCCAGGAACTTGTCCGCCCAGCCGTTCCACTTGTGCAGCGTCGCGAAGGGCGTCTGAAACGCGCGCTGACCGTCGCCCAGGCCGCCGAGACGCTCCCAGGCCACGTCGACGCCATAGGTCGCACGGTCGGTCTTGAAGCCGGCTCCGACCGAGGCCATGATGTAGTCCGTGTCGATCTCGACCGGATTGTCGCCGGCGTCGCGCTGCTGCGCTGCCTCGAGCTCGACCTGCAGACCGACCGCGTCGGTCATTGCGAACTTGCCCTTGTACTCGGCGCCGAAGGTCGAGGTCGACAGCGAGGTGACGGCGTCGAAGTCGATCCACACGCCGTAGGGTGTCAACCGATGGCCGGCATGAAGCTCGATCGGCGCCATGAAGAAGTGGCTCGACATCTGTCGATGGTCGCCGACGATGCGCAACACGGCGTCGGCGTAGGTGTAGTCGATATCGACGCGCGCCAGGTGGAGCTGGACTCGGACCGCGTCGAAGCTTTGGTGGTTCTGGCGCCAGGCCACGGCCCCGACGAAGCGCTGGTCGCCGAGGTTGATCTCCTGCCGGCCGACCTGGACGGTGGCCGTTCCCCAAGTCTCCGCGTCTCCGCCGCGCCAGCGGACGAAGGCCTGGTTGACCTCGGTGACCTCGGGATCGGCGATCACCGGCACGCCGCGCACGCCGTTGTTCAGCGAGCCCGCGCCAGCGTTGTTGTAGCCGTCGTCGTCGAACACGGCCGCGACGTTCTCGGCCTCGAGAAACAGGCTCCAACCACGCCATGCAGCGGTCGTGTAGGAAAGCGCGGTGCGCAGGGTCGACGCTTCGGCCGTGTCGTCGAAGCCATCGTCGTCGACGGTCTCGAAGCGATAGCGCAGTGAGAGATGGGTCTCGCCGCCGGCCAATGCCTCGAGAAAGGTCGGCTCTGGCGAGGTGCTGCCGGCATCGCCCTGCGCCGACGCGGTGTCGGCGGAGAGCCCAGGGAGCGTCGCAGCGACAAGGAGGACGAGCGACCGGGAGATCGCGGTCGAAAGGGTCCGGAAAAAGGTCATCGAATTCATCCCATCAAAGCCGTCCAAGGGAAAATGCCGCGGAGGTCTGCTGCTCGACATGGCATTGCCAGCAGGCGAGGCGCTCCGGGTGACTGGTGCGGATCTCTTCACGCGCAGCCGGTCCAGCATGGCACGCCTGGCAATTCTCGCGCATGAAGGTGGCGTGCGGCATGACCGGTGGCGCACCATCGAAAAGTCGTCGTCCAGCGCGCAGATCCTGGCGTAGGCCGACAAAGTGGTTGGCGACGAAGGGAGCTCTCGGCGCGCCGTCCGACTCGACCGCGAACGAGGTGACCTGGAAGACGTGGCACTGGCGGCAATTGCTGATCGCCGACAAGCCTTCGGTCGCCTCGTGCGGCGACGGCGGCGCGAAGCCGAGACCATCGACCGCCATGCCCTCGTCGTTGTGGCAGGCGATGCAGTCCATGCCCTGCGCCTGGTGTGGAATCACGGGCGGCGCCCCGTCGAAGAGGCGCCGCTCGGCGCGCTCGACGGCGGCGGTCTTCACCACGCCGTCACGCCCCGGCACCGGTACCGACGCGGTCTCGTCGGCGGCGCAGGCGACGAGGCCGGCCGCCCCGAGCGCAGCGATCACCGGGACGACGACCGCGGCAACGGCCTTCTTGGCGAAGCGGCGCCGCAGCGTCACACTCGCTCCACGCGCACGGCGCATTTCTTGAAGTCCGGCTCCTTCGAGATGTTGTCCATCGCGTCGAGCGTGAGCTCGTTGATCAGCTTGGTTTCGTCGAAGAACGGCACGAAAATGGTCCCGCGTGGCGGCCGACCGCGTCCGTCGACCTGCACGGCCAACTCGAGGGTCCCGCGCCGCGAGGCGAGGCGCACCCGGTCGCCGGCCTTGACGCCGAGCTCGATCGCGTCGGCCCGATTCAGCTCGACGTAGGCCGTCGGTGCCGCCTGGTGCAGCTGGCGGACCCGGCGAGTCATCGAGCCGGTGTGCCAGTGCTCGAGAATCCGCCCGGTGGTGAGCCAGAACGGGTACTCGTCGTCCGGCACCTCGGCCGGCGGGTGGTACGGACGCAGCCATACCGCCGCGCGCTCGTCGTAGCCCTTGGCCTTGTAGAAGTGCACGCCCTCGGCCTTCTTCACGTACGGATCGTGGCCGGCAGCGTAGCGATAGCGCGTCTCCTTGCCGTCGACCACCGGCCAGAGCAAGCCGCGCGTCGCCTTCAGCTCCTGGTACGACGCCAGATCCTTGCCGATGCCGAGCGTGAAGCGTCGATACTCTTCGTACATCGGCTCGTGCCAGTCGCCGTTCTCCGCCTCGGCCCACGGGAAGAGGTGCTCCATCCCCATGCGACGAGCCACCGCGATGATCTGCCAGGCATCTTCTTTCGCCTCGCCCGGCGGTGCGATCATCTGGTTCCAGTGCTGCGTGCGACGCTCGCTGTTGCCGAACACGCCCTCGCGCTCGATCCAGGCGGCCGACGGCAACACCAAGTCGGCCACCGCGGTGGTCGGCGTCGGATAGATCTCCGACACCACCAAGAAGCGGCCGTCCCCCGGCTTGCGCTCGAAGCGATGCAGGTTCGGCAGGCTCACCCAGGGGTTGGTGGTCTGCACCCAGAGCGCTTTGAGGTCGCCGCGCTCGAAGGCACGGAACATGTCGACCGTGTGGTAGCCCGGCTTCGGGTTGATCGTTCCCGGCTCGAGCCCCCAGATCTCTTCCGCCTTCGCCCGGTGCTCCGGCTTCATCACCACCATGTCCGCCGGCAGCCGATTCGACAGCGTGCCGACCTCGCGCGCCGTGCCGCAGGCCGACGGCTGGCCGGTGAGGCTGAACGGATTGGCGCCCGGACGACCGATCTTGCCCGTGAGCAAATGCAGATCGGTGATCAGGTTGTTCATCCAGGTGCCGCGCACATGCTGGTTGACCCCCATGCACCAGAGCGAAACCGTGCCGCGCGCGGGATCTCCATAGAGGGTCGCCAGGGCACGGATCTGCGCCTCCGAGACGCCGGTGATCGCGGCCACGCGCGCCGGCGTGTAGTCGGCGAGGAAGGCGCGCATCTCGTCGAGGGAGCTCGGCCGGGCCTGATCCTTGAAGGTGTAGCGCTCGGCCTGGTCGCCGAAACTGCCGTAGCCGATCGCTTCGAGATCCTCGACGCCACGGCGGAACGCCACGTTCTCGCGCACGAACGCCTCGTCGATCCGGCCGTCTTCGAACAGCAGGTGCATCAGTCCGTTGGCGAGCGCCAGGTCGGTGCCGGGACGGAACTCGACGTAGAGGTCGGCGTACTCGCTGGTAGGGGTCCACCGCGTCGCCAGGTCGACGATGCGCTTGTTCGGGTCGCGCCGCTTGGCCTCGAGAATCCGGCTCATCAGCACCGGATGCATCTCGGCCATGTTGTTGCCCCAGAGCACGAAGTCGTCGCCAGCCTCGAAGTCGTCGTAGCAACCCATCGGCTCGTCGCTTTGGAACTGGGTCATGAACCCCATCACTGCGCTCGCCATGCACAGGCGCGCGTTCGGGTCGAGGTTGTTCGAGCGCATGCCGCCCTTGACCCACTTCGACGCGGCGTAGCCGTCGTGCACCGTCCACTGGCCGGAGCCGTAGACGCCCACCGCCTCGGGTCCGTGCTCGTCGAGCGCGCGCCGGTACTCGGCGGCGATCAAATCGAGCGCCTCGTCCCACGAGATGCGCTCCTCACGGCCGTCGGCGTGGCGCCTCAGCGGATGGGTCAGCCGATCGTCGCCGGTGAGAAATGCCGGCAGATGGTAGCCCTTGACGCACAGCAGACCGCGGTTCACCGGGCTCGCCTGGTCGCCGCGCACGGCGCGCACGACGCCGTCCGCCACGCCCACCTCGACCCCGCAGCCGGTGCCACAGAACCTGCACGGTGCCTTGTCCCACTGCAGATCGGCGGGGTCGACAGTCGCCTCGCCGAGCGCCGCGTCGATCTGCTCGGCGCGCTCGCGGTCGCGGCACGACAGCGCCGCCACCGGCGCTCCCGAGCCGAGGACCTTCAGAAACGTTCGCCGGTCGACCGCCATCGCGTCACCTCCCGGAGCGGGCCGGGCCGGCGCCGACACCGACCTCATCCTGGCCGTAGCGTTCCTTCATCGAGCGCCGGATCTCCTCCATCTCCTCCACGGCCCCTTCCTCGAACCATGCATGCTCGGGTCGAGCCAAAATGTCGGCGATCACCTGCTCGACGCGCGCACCGCCGGCCGCCTTGCCGTGCGCCGCGGCCTCCTCGGCGAGCTCGCGCGCCTGCGGGATCAGCTCCATGTAGAAGCGCTCGGCGACTTCGTACATGCCGTGCCAGTGGGTGTAGTCGGGCGCCATCATCGAGGCACCGTGGCGCGCCCGGCGTCCCTCGTGGTGCCACAGGTAGAACCAGGTCCACTCGATTTCTTCGTCGAACTGCGTCTTGGTCAGCAACCCTTCGTCCGACAACGTCGCCATGATCGAGCGTCCAGGCTTGGCGAACTTCTCGTTGTAGAGAATCACCAGATCGTCGTACTGCTGGTAGAACGCGTTCACGTAGTCGGGCGTGTGGCAGTGCGAGCACACCGCCTGCATGCGCGTGCGCTTGGCCTGCCAGGTGTCGGCGATCAGAGCCTGGCGCTCCGCTGGGTCGGTGGACGTCACGATCTTGCCATTGATGTCCGTGTCCATCGCCAGACTCACCGGCGGACGGTTGCTCCACGAGATGCGCTCACCCGGGTCGTGAGTGATGTCGCCGCCGTTGCGCGAGTGGCCCGACATGTGGCAAGTGGCGCAGGTCGGCGCCTGGCTGTAGTCCTCGCCGAGCACCCAGTCGGCGCCGTCGAGGTTCAGCTCGTCCTTGAGGTCGCGGTAGGCGACGCCGTGCTTCGACTCTTCGAAGATCTCTTTCTGCGGATGGTCCGGGCCGAGGTGGCACTTGCCGCAGTTCTCGGGCTGTCGCGCCCGCCGCGGCGAGAAGTCGTGGCGGCTGTGACAAGCCGAGCACGAACCGCGCGAGCCATCGAGATTGAGCCGCCCGATGCCGGTGTTGGGCCAGGTGCCGGCGTGGAACTTCGGCTTGCCGCTCTCGTCCTTGACGATGCGCGCGACGGCGTCGAGATTGGTCGGCTTGCCGTTCTCGTCCGGCTGCAGGTCGTCGACCGTCACCATGCCGCCGTCACTGCCGACGAAGGCGACCTTCGAGCCGTGGCACTGCTGACAGCCCAAGAAGGCGCTGGCGAGGCCGTTGACCGACTGGACCGCGCGCCCCGGCGTCGGCGAATGCGGATTGAACGGCACGCGCGCCCCTTCCACCGTCTCGGCGAGGAAATTGTCGAGCGACGCCAAGATGTTGCCGCCGGCGGCATGGTGGCTGCCCTCGAACTCCTCGGCCACCTCACCGTGGCAGGCGGCGCAGTCGCGCGGCGTGACGATGGTGGCGATGGTCGCTCCGTAGTGGACGAAGGCGTCGGCGTCGTCGTCGTCCGCCTTGTGACAATCGATGCAGCTGACCCCCTTCACCGCATGCGTCGAATCCTCCCAGTGGTCGACGATGCCGGGCGTGCCCTGCGTGTGACAGTCGACGCACTGGCGCGAGCTCGCGGGGACGGCGATCGAGTGTTCGGCGAGCCCGATCTCTTCGTAGCGCCGGGCGACCTCCATCCGCTGCACGAAAAGCAACGAGAGCAGGAAGAGGAGGGAGAGCACGATCAGGATGGTTCGTTTCTGCTCGAGTGTCATGATCTTTCCAGTCAGTGGACGGCGGTCAGTGAGCGACCAACGCCTCCCAAAGCGTCAGCACGATGATCGAAAGGACGCCGAAGATTCCGATCCAGACGCTGATCTCCGGCTTCTTGAAGCGCCGGCGGAGCCAGTCGTCGATGAACGGCCAGGCGAACATGATGAAGACGATGAAGCCGGTGGAGAGCACGGCGAAGGTGCCCGGAAAGAGCTTCAGCCAGCGGAAGGCGACGTAGAAGAACCATTCCGGCTTGATCACCTCGGGGGTCACCAGCGGGTCGGCGCGTGGCCCCATGATCGGCGGCGAGATCGTCGCCAGCGCGGCCAGCACCACCATCAGCAGCAAGCCGATGATCAGCTCGCTCATCACGTGCTCGGGGAAGAAGTTGAAGGTCTTCGGCTTGTCGGGCGGCTCGTCCGCGAACTCGAACTCGGTGACGCCCTGGACACGGATGATGGCGATGTGGACAACGATCAGGAGGATCAACAGGGTCGGCAGCACCGCCGCATGGAGCACGAAGAAGCGCGGCAGGGTGTGCTGGTTGAAGCCGTCGCCGCCGAGCAACATCACCTTCATGAAGTCGCCGACGAGCGGCACGCTGCCGGCGATGTTGGCGCCAACCGCCGCGCCCCAGTACGAGAGCTGCTCGTAGACCAGGCAGTAGCCGGTGAAGCCGAGCATCAACGTCGAGATCAGCAGACACATGCCGACCATCCAGTTGATCTCGCGCGGCTTGCGATACGCACCGGTGAAGTACACGCGCATCTGGTGCAGGATCACCGCCGCGATCATCAGCGTCGCACCCCACTTGTGGATACCGCGCAGCAGCCAGCCGTAGGCCGCCTCTTCAGTGATGTAGCGCACCGACTCGTAGGCGGTCTCGGGAGCCGGCTGGTAGTAGAAGGCGAGCAGGATGCCGGTGACGATCTGGACGACGAAGAGGTAGGCAGGCGTTCCGCCTAATGCGAACCACCAGCGCTTCAGGTGGTTCGGCACCGGTTCGTTGGTGAGCTCGCGGAGATCCTCGCCGGAGATCGGCAGCCGCTCGTGCAACCAGCGAAGCGGCGCCGTCGCCGCGCTCCGCGCCGCCGCGGCTCTCTCGCCGGCCATCAGGCGCTCACCTGCCGGCAGTCCAGGCACGGATCGTGGCCGGGGCCACGGACCGCGGGCTCTTCGAGGATGCGACCCGGTCCTTGCGCCAGCTCCGCGACATCGACCTCGATGAAGAGGAGCTGGTTCTCGACCTTGAGCGGGTAGCGCGGCAATGACTGTCCGGCATCTCCTGGCGGCCCGCCGATGCCGGTGCCGTCGGGCGAGAACACGCCGTTGTGGCAGGGACAGAAGTAGCGATCGTTCTGCGGCTCCCAGTGCACCTGGCAGCCAAGATGGGGGCAGACCGACGACAGCGCGATGAAATCCTCCGCCGCGGTGCCGGCTCCTTGCCGCGCGATGCTCACGGTGGCACCGGCGGGAGTCTGGAACAGCAGTGATTCGCCGAGCCCGAGGTGGTCGCGCTGGGTCACGAACATCCAGCCGGTGCTGGGCGGGCCCGACGGCAGCAAGAAACGCCCCATCATCGCCGCCAGGGTGCCGTAGGCCGCGGTCAGCGCGGCACCGACACCAACCACCGAGAGCAGAGTCCGCCGAGAGCGCACCATCCTCTCGTCGCCATCATCTCGCCGAGTCCGCACCGTGTCTTCAGACATGCGTCGTCCTTCGAGGTTCTGCACAACGATCGACCAAAAAACGATCGATCGTCTATTGAGTGTTCGTAACTTATCGATGGTAGCCACCGGATAGGCCTCAGAGAACCACCCCAAGGGGTGGTTTTCCTTGCCTGCGAGCGCGAGACCTCTTGAGGACAGCGATTCGATCGAATGGCGGGATCGATCGGCCAATTCCATAGTGCAGGACAGGGACGGCCAGTCCGGCCCGTTGACATCCACTGCACACGACCGAGCGGCCTTCGTCGCCGCTCCGGAGACGATCATGGTCCGCCTCTTCTCCCCTCTCTCCGTGCACCGAGTGTGCGCGGTCCTCCTCCTTCTCGCCGCCGGCTGGCTCGTCGCCGCCGCCGGCTCCGCCACCTGCCCGACCGATGCGGGCGTCGGCGACGTGCACATCCGCTACATCAACACCGACTCCACCGACATCCCGGATCTGCCCGACACACCGAGCAAGAACAAGGAGCGCAACGAGCGCGCGCGCCTGTCGAGCGCGCTGGCCACCAAGCTCGGTGTCGCTGTGACCGACGATGAGCGCTTCCCGCAGGTGCGCGTGATCACCGAGACCGTCGACCTCGCCAACGGCGAGCCGGGCACGGGCATCTTCTCGGTCTTCGAGATCTTCCCATCAGCCACCGACTCGATCGAGGTCTACGTCGACGAGGCTGCGGGCGACCGAGACAGCGGCCAGTACCGCCTGTTCGAAGAGGTCGCGATCGCCGATCTCACAGCGGTCCGCGTGCGGGTTCTGGCCGAGGCGCCGAGCTCGACCTCGCTGAGCGTCGACGGCGCCACGGCGACGACAACGGAGCATTTCTGCGAACCGCAGACCGACGGCCGACTGGTCGAATCGGCGAGCGTGCACGACGACAAGCGCTTCGCCCTCGTCGTGCCGCATGGCGGCGAGATCGAGTTCGCCACCAGCGAGCAGCTGCCCCACCTGGCCGGCGCCGTACAGGGCTACGGCATCGACACCAACTCGTGGGACGTGCAGGGCTTCTGGCCCGACCAACACGACGAGTCGGAGCACTGGCACATCACCTCGAACGAGGTGACGGCCGACGGCTTCCCCGGCCTGCAGGCGCTCGAAGACGGCACCGACTACGCGCCGGGCCGCGCCTTCCAGTACGTCGCGTCGCTCCACGGCATGGACTTCGGCAAGGAGGGCATGGTGCTCGGCGGGCGCGCCCACCGCGAGGCCAAGTGCCTGGTCGCCAGCCGCGTCCGCGAGCGCATGGCCGCGCTTGCCCTGCCGGTGCCGGCGGCATTCATCTGGAACTACGACGCGGTGCTCGGCAAGGACCTCGCAAGCAGCCTCGACGTCCCGCACGGCGACGGCACCCTGATCACCGACGAGCGCGACGACGAGGACGGACCCGGCCTCTCGGGCACCGACGACGCCAACCTGGTCAACGTCCTGTCACCCAATGGTGGCGACGAGATCGGCCACGGCGGCATCCAGATCGAGCAGTCGCAGAGCCTGCGCGACGATGCGAACATTCAAGGGCTCGACCTGTCGTACCGCGACTTGGTGGCGCAGGAGATCGGCCATGCCTTCGCCGAGCTGATCACCAAGCCAGATCTCATCCAGCCCGGCAGCACGGCGATCTGCGACGCCCTGATGGTTGGTGATCCGGCACCGACGGCCGAGATCCACGGCCGCGCCTGGTGGGACGACGGCGACGCGCGCCAGAACGGCGGCGATCCGCCGGTCGAGGGTCTCTTGGTTTCGCTCTACACCGACGCCATGGTCCTTGTCGCCACGACGCGCACCGACGCCGACGGCATCTACTCGTTCAGCGGCCTGGCGGCGGGCGACTATCGCCTGGTCGCGACGGCCGGCAGCGGCGTCGCCTTCGTCACCGCCAACCAGGGTGGCGACACAGTCGACAGCGACCTCACCGACAGTGATTTCGAAGACGGTGACCTCGACGGCATCGGCGAGAGCGCGCTGGTCACTCTGGCACCCCACCAGGTCGTCGACCACGTCGACGCCGGCCTCGTGCTCGCCACCGGCACCGGTCGCCTCGGCGATCGCGCCTGGATCGACGCCGACGGCGACGGCCTGCAGGGCGTCGGCGAGAGCGGCCTCGCGGGCGTCGACGTGATGCTGTCGAACACGCAGGGCCTGGCGCTCGCCGCCACGACGACCGCCGCCGACGGCAGCTACGCGTTCGGCGGCCTGACCGCCGGCTCCTACCGCCTCGACTTCATCGCGCCGGTGGGCTACACGCCGACCGCGACGTCGCCCGACGACGACGAGACGCTCGACAGCGATCTCGACAGCCTCGGCGGCGTCGACGTCGAGCTCGCTGTCGACGGCCAGGTCGACGACTCGCGCGACGCCGGCTACACCGTCGGCTGCGAGGATGCGACCCTGGTCGCCTTCGGATCCGAGTGGCTGTGGTCGAACACCTTCGAGGCCGACTGGAACGACCCGCAGGACGTCGAGGCCGAGGGTTGGACCGAGGCGATGGCCTCGCTCGGCTACGGGACCGGCGTCGCGAGCACGATCCCGAACGGAGGAACAGTGAGCTATTTCCGGCTCGCCTTCACGCTCGAAGATCCGTCGAGTCTCGATGCGCTCGACCTCGTCCTGCAGCGCACCGACGGCGCGATCGTCTACCTCAACGGTCAGGCGGTCTTCACCGACAACGTGCCGGTGGTGACCCCGGGCGCGGCGACGACCGCGGCAACGGTGTCGGCTCCGCCGCTGCGCCAGGGCACCAACGTGCTCGCCGTCGAAGTGCATCGGAGCGACAACAGCCTGGCCTTCGACCTCGAGATGTCGGCCCGCATCTGCCGTCCGTGCATCGAGGGGGTGAGTCTGCCCGCGGTGCGCGGCACCTTCCTCGAGGACGACGAGCCCGACGCCCAGGGCAACAAGTCATCGATCGAGTTCGACGGCAGCTCGCAGAAGAACGGCCTGATCGGCTGGGACGTCACGGCCCTACCGAGCGACGCCGAGGTGCTGCACGCCGAGCTCGAGGTGACGGTGGAGAACGGCTCGAAAGACCTCTTCACCATCTACCCGATGCTCCGCGCCTGGCAGGAGTCGACCGCCGACTGGTTCGCGCCGAGCGACGCCTTCGGCGCCGACTGGGCCGCCGACGGCGCGTTCGGCCCGCGGATCCTCGCCAGCGGCGACCCCGCGACCGACTTCGACTACGCGAACGACGAGCCGCTGGCCAGCCTGCGCTTCACCAAGGACATGGCGCCCCTGCCCTACGCCGGCTTCGTCGTGCTCAACGTCAGCGGTCGCGAGCTGGTGCAGAGCTGGATCCGCGGCGAGATCGCCAACGACGGTCTGTTCATTCCGGGCGAGAACGGCCGAGACGGTCTCGACGTCACCGCCGACGGCCGCACCGGCGGCCCGCAGCTGCACCTCGTCTACCGCAGCTGCACCCCGTGACTCTCTGATCCTCCGAGTCTCCTGACAGACGGGTTCGGGCTCCCCGACAGCGGGGAGCCCGCTTTTTTTCCGCACTGCGCGAGTCGACAGAAGCCCTCTCATTCACCGACCTGCGACATTTCGCTGCCGTACACTGCGAAGGAACGGCAACGGAGCGGGAATCGTGCACGAGAGGCCAAAGGACAATGCGTCGGGCGAGCAAGATGCCGAGCTGTGGCGGCGCGCTCTGGTCGCGTTCGAGCAAATCGACGCTCTGCCGCCGGACCGAGTCTACTCGCGCCTCGCCGACCTCGCGGCGGAGGATCCTCGCCTCGCTCACCGCGTGCGGGACCTGCTCTCGGCCGACGCCCGCGATGGCCTCACCCTCGAGCAGCCGGCGCTCGGCGATGCTCTTCCTGCGTCCGCGGGCACCGTGACTCTCGAGGCCGGCACCATGCTCGGCCCCTACCGCCTGCTCCAACGGCTCGGTGAAGGCGGCATGGGCGAAGTCTGGGAGGCCGACCAGACCGGGCCCGTCCGGCGCCGCGTCGCAATCAAGGTGATCCGCCAGGGGCTCGGGGGCCACGAGGTGATCGAGCGATTCCACCACGAGCGGCAGGCCATGGCCCTGATGAGCCATCCCCACATCGCCGCAGTCTTCGACGCCGATTCGACGGCGGACGGCCGACCGTACTTCGTGATGGAACGAGTGCACGGGCAGCCGATCACGACCTATTGTGATCAACGACGCCTCGATCTCGCCGCACGGCTGCAGCTCGTTCGGCAGGTGTGCGCGGCGGTGCAGCACGCTCACCACAAGGGCCTCGTCCATCGCGATCTCAAGGCATCGAACATCCTGGTCTCGGGCGGCGCCGCTCCCGACGCGACCGGCGACCGCCCCGAGCCGTGCCCGAAAGTGATCGACTTCGGCATCGCCAAAGCCGTCTCGGGTCCCTTGGCCGAGCGGGCGAGACGCACCGAAGAGGGACGGCTCCTCGGCACACTCGAGGCGATGAGCCCCGAGCAGGCCGCGGGCGACGATGTCGATACGCGATCCGACGTCTACTCACTCGGGGTCCTGCTCTACGAACTGCTCTGCGGTGAGCGCCCGCTCGAGCTCGAGAGCCTTCCAATTCTCGACGGCCTGACGGCGATCGGCACGCGCGAACCGCCGCCGCCGAGCGTTCGACTGGCGCGCTCCCGACGCGCCGCGTCGACGGCGCGTGCCCGTCGCCTTTCTCCGGCGGCTCTGGAACGCATGCTGCGGGGCGATCTCGACTGGATCGTCCTGCGTTCCTTGGACAAGGAGCGAGAGCAGCGCTATGCGACGCCCGCCGATCTGGCCTCGGACATCGGCCGCCACCTCGCCGACGAGCCGGTGATCGCCGGACCGCCATCGACGCTCTATCGGCTGCGCAAGTTCGTGCGCCGTCATCGTCTCTCGGTCGTCGCATCCGGCGCCGTCGTCCTGGCCTTGGTCGCGGGCCTGGCGGTGGCCGCCGCGGGCTGGGACCGCGCCGAGCGCGAAGCCGACGCGGCGCGGCGGGCGGCGGAGCTCCTGGCCGATTCCTTCGCGGTCTTCGATCCCATCGCGCCGCGGGGTCACATCACCGGTCCGACTCCGGACGACGTCCTGGCGCGCGGCGTCGAGCGCACTCGCTCTGCACTCGCCGAACAGCCCAGGCTTCGCGCCCGTCTCTTGGCGACTCTCGGCCGCGTCTACCGCAACCGTGGGGACTACGGCGAAGCCGGTCCCCTGCTCGAGGAATCGCTCGCGCTGCGGCTCGCGGAGTTCGGCCGCTCTCATCCGGAGGTGGCGACGAGCCATCGCGAGCTCGGCTGGTTCGCGTTCTCGCAGGGCGACCGGGCGAAAGCGCTGGAGCACTTTCGGCTCGCGGTAGCGGCGGCGGATGCGTCCGACCGGGTCGCGGACCTCGACCGTGCGCTCTACCTCGCCGACTATGCCCTGGTGCTCTGGAAGATGGGCCGCGCGCAAGAAGCCGAGGCTCCCGTCGAGCGCGCGGTGGCCCTGGCGCAGACGGTAGCCGGGCCATCGCCCAGCGCAGCACAGGCCGGGGCACGGCTGACGCTCTCGTCGTGCCTCTACGTGCGCGGCCTGGTGGCGACCGAGCGCGGCGCGTGGCGTCTCGCTCAGGAAAGCCTCGACCGCAGCCTCGGCTTGAGGACCGCGGCGCTCGGCGTCGACCATCCCCAGGTCGCCTGGGTGCTGGTCGATCTCGGCTGGCTCGATCGGCTGCGCGGGTCCACAGAATCCGCCGAGAGTCACCTGGCGAAGGCCGTGGCGATCTTCGAGCGACGCCTCGGACCCGACCATCCCGACACGGCCGTGGCGCTCAACGCCCTGGGCTACGCCCTCCTCGATCTCGGAGACCTGGAGCGATCGAGGGCAACGTTCGCTCGAGCGCTGTCGATCCGACGCGCCGCGCTCGACGCCGGGCACCCGGATCTCATGGCCTCGGTGGAGGGGCTGGCCTGGGTCGACCTCGCCGCGGGGGATCTGCGGACGGTGCGGGCCCGGGGCCACGAGATCCTCGAGACCAGGCGCCGCCTCTATGGTGAGCTGAATCCGGAGGTCGGCTACGCGCTGGATCTTCTGGCCCGGGAGGCCGGGGCCTCGGGCGACGTGCCCCGGGCCCGCGACCTCGCCGACCAAAGTCTGGCGGTGCTGCGCGCGACGCTCGGGCAGGACCATCCCCGGGTGGCGTCGATCGCGCGCGCGCTCGCCGCCGCGGGGCGCCATGACGCGCCGTCTCTCGGCGACGATCAGAACCGATAGCCGACGCCGACCGACACATAGGTGGGATCGAGCTCCAGCGTGGCGAGGGCGCCGGCGCCACGATGATAAAACAAAACGTCGGCATCGAGGTACCCGAGCACGGCGAGCAGCGACCACGGGCCAGTACCGAATGGAACGTCGAGCCCAGCCAGCACGCTCCACCCGAGCTCATCGTCGGTGTCGAACTCCTGGCGACCGAGCAGCGCCTGTTGGAGCGTGAAGCTGCCGTAGTGGACGTAGGCGAGGCGCGCACCGAGAAAAAGATCGAACCGCTTGGCCGGCGTCAAATGCCAGTCGAGACCTACGGTGATCGGCAAGGTGTTCAGGTCGTTGCCCAGACGGACGGAGCCGCCGTCCATCGGCAACGTGGCCTGCAGCTCGGGCGTCGCCAGGCCGATCTCGGCGGCGACGCTCCACCGACGGTGGATCTGGCGCGAAACTCCGAGACGCAGCCCGCCTCCGTCGTCCGACTCGACGCGTGCTCCGTCGTCTCCGATCAAGTCGAGATCTGGGGAGACGGTCCAGAGACCGAGATGCACCCGCCAGTCGCCTTCGGCGGCCTGGCTGGTCGAGGCGCAAAGAAGAAACGACGCCGCCGAGGCGACGAGGACGCTGAGGATCGTTCGAGTGGTCTTCATCGTGGGACTCCTTGTCGTGGGGCGCCGGGGGCGTCCGGTGCCCTTCACATCCAGAGCGCGCACGAATCGGCGCGGATCGATCACTCACGTCCGAGGTTTATTCTCCACTGCCGCGCGCAGGCTTTCCGACATGCCGCAGGGAGCCCACGACAGATCTCCTTGCGACAGACCTCTTCGCGACAGATATCCTCGCGGCCATGGTCGACGAATCGGAGCGCGTCACCGATCTCCTGCTGGCCTGGGGCCAGGGAGACGACGAGGCCGGAGAACGCCTGGCCGCTGAGGTCCACCGCACCCTCAAGCTCCAGG
Organism: Acidobacteriota bacterium; assembly: GCA_039194425.1. Classification (GTDB taxonomy): domain Bacteria; phylum Acidobacteriota; class Thermoanaerobaculia; order Multivoradales; family J023; genus JAUIJL01. The sequence continues at coordinate 19,042 of JBCCVZ010000025.1, forward strand.
CCGCACGCGCCCTGCGCGCCGAACGCGCCGACCACACCCTGCAGCCAACGGCTCTCGTCAACGAGGCCTGGATGCGCCTCGTCGACCAGCAGCGCGTGCAGTGGCAGGGGCGCGGGCAGTTCTACGGCATCGCCGCCCAGATGATGCGCCGCATCCTGGTCGACCACGCCCGGCGGCGCCGCGCCCAGCGCCGCGGCGGCGATCCGGGACGCGTTCCTCTCGACGAGGTCGAGCCCTGGATCGATGGCCGTCCCGAGCACCTCCTCGCCCTCGACGCCGCTCTCGACGAGCTGTCGACCATCGACCGGCGGCGAGCCCAGATCGTCGAGCTTCGGTACTTCGCGGGTCTCGAAGTCCAGGAGATCGCCGCGCTCCTCGGTATCGGAACGGCGACGGTCAACCGTCAGTGGCGCGCCGCACGCGCCTTCCTCCGCCTGCGCTTGGCGCCGACCGCGTAGATCCCGTGCCGCGAGCCTTACCCGGCGCGGTCTGGAGCGGCCAGCTCGTCCGTCCTGCCATCCTCCGAACCAGCGCTGGCTCCGTCATGAGCATTCGCCGGCTCGCCCGTGGTCGAGGACACCTGGGGAACCTTGCGGGTGGCGGCAGCGCGCAGGAGCACCTGCGAGCTCACGGGAACGGTGAGAAAGAGGAAAGCGACGATCAGCAGATCTTCGATCCACACGAGGTTTCCGCTGGGAAGGCTGCGAATCGACGAGGCGATCACGAGCAGCGCCACGCCCAATGTCGCGGCCTTCGTCGGCGCATGAACCCGCGAGTAGAAGTCCGGCAGCCGGACGAGACCGATCGCGGAGGCCAGGAAAAAGAACGCACCCAGCAGAGTCGCGCCGGCGGCGACGGCCTCGAGCCAGCTCGGCAGGCTAGTCATCGATCTCACCTTGTTCAAGGAAGCGAGCGAAGACCACCACCCCGACGAACGAGAACAGGGCCAGGCTGAGCGCCGCATCGACATACAGTCTCGCCTCACGAATCCCGGCCTGCACCAGGATCAGACCGATCAACCCGAGCGCCATCGTCTCCCCCGCGAGCAGACGGTCGAAGCTGCTCGGCCCCTTCACCAGCCGAAACAGCGTGAGGATCAGCGCCGCGACGATCATGGCCTGACTGACGAGATCGATCCAGCTGATCACAGGGCCTCCAGTTGGGCGAGAGGTGCTTCGTACCGGGAGCGGATCGCGGCCACGTGGTCCTCGCCCGGAGTCTCGTCGAGGACGTGGATCACGACCTCTTCGCCTCGCATCTCCTCGGTCACCGTACCAGGGGTCAACGAGATCAAGACGCCTAGAATCTCCCGGGTCGCGGGATGCTCGAGGCGGGTGGTGAAATGGACCCATTGCGGTCTCACACGGAGTCGGGGGCTCAAGACCAGCCGCAGCTGCCAGGCGTTGGCCACCACCAGGTCGACCGTGAACCAAAACAGGATCTGGCCGCAGAGCGCCACGGCCCGCGGCAGGCGAGCCAGCGGCAGACCCCCACGCCAGGCGATGCGAGTCGCCCAGGCCGCGGCCGTCGAGACCACCGCGCCGACGAGAAACGTCGCGAGGTCGGCACTGCCATGGAACCCGACCCACACGAGACCGCCGACGAGAGCCACCAGGAGCCCGGTCACGGGAGGACCTCCAGCCCGGCCGGAATCCGAGAATCCTGCACGCTCGCAACCGCGGCGAGGTAGTCGTCGACCTGCAAGAGCTGAGTCGCCGTCGCCTCCGCGAACGCGAAGACCGGGCCGGCCGACACGGCCAGCGCGATCGAGAGGGCGACCATGCCGAGCAGCGGAGCCGACGACCACCAGCCGGTGCTTTCTGCCGACGCCGGAGCGCCGAAGGCGTAGAGCCAGACCTTCAACATGCTGGCCAGCGTGAAGATGGACGCGACGAGCAGGACGCCGAGCAGAGCCCACTCGGAGACGACGAACAGCCCGCGCAGCAGTCCGAGTTTCGCGAAGAAGCCCGAGAACGGCGGCAGGCCGGCGAGGGAGAAACCGGCGACGACGAAGGCGAATGCGACTGCGGGCCCGGCGGCGCCGGCCGTCATCGAGCGTAGATCTCGGGTTTCGCTGGTGCGCTCGAGATCGTCCGCGACGAAGAAGAGAGCCGTCTTCACGAGCACATGGTGCACGAGATAGAAGAGCGCGCCGGCGATCGTGGCGTGGCTCAGCAGCGCGAGCCCCAAGACCATATAGCCGACCTGCGAGGTGATGTGAAACCCCAGCAGGCGGCGCAGCTCGAACTCGGAGAGTGCCGCGATCACCGCGATCAGCGACGAGGCGGCTCCGACCCAGACCAGAATCGACGGGATCGGAGTGTCCCTCATGAAGAGCGGCAGCGTGCGGGCCAGGGCGTACACCCCCAGCTTGGTCATCATGCCGGCGAACAGGGCCGCGACGGGTCCCTTCAACACCGGATAGGTGGCCGGGAGCCAATAGAGGAAGGGGATCAAGCCGGCCTTGACGCTGAACGCGACGACCAACATCGCGATCGCCGCCGTCCTCAAGGCGGGATCGGCATCGCCGATCCCCTCCGCAATCCCCGCCAGGTTGACGGTTCCGGTCGCGCCGTAAATCAGTCCGACACCGATGAAGAAGAGGAGAGCCGCGACGAGGTTGATGGCGATGTTTGGATACGCCGCGCTCAGCGAGCGCTCCCCGCCCGGGACCTGCAGCAGCAGATACGAGGACAGCAGGACGACCTCGAACATGACGAAGAGATTGAAGAGATCGCCGGTGAGGAACGAACCGTTCAAGCCGAAGACGAGCAGAAACAGCGGCGGCAGGCTGCGCGCGACGGCCTCTTCCCCGTGAACCTTCGGCCGTAGCGCCCAGAGCGTGGCGAGCAGGAGGACGGCGAGCAACACCACGAAGAGCGCCGCCAGGCGGTCGGCCACGAACACGATGCCGAAGGGCGGCGCCCAGCCGCCGAACCCGTGGACCAAGATCTCACCGCGGGCCGTCGCCCGGAGGATGGCGACCGCGACGACCAGCTGAGGCAGCGCGAAGCCGAGAGCGATCCGCCGCAGGCCCGAGGCTCCCGAGCCCGACAGCCAGAGCACGACGCCGGCTACGCCGGGAAGCACCAACGCGGTGAGCAGGAGCCCGCTCACGGCGAGGCTCCCGACGAGTCGCTCTCGCCAGGATCTGCCGCCTCGCGCCCCGGATCGCTCGCGAGCGCCGGTTCGACCGCCGACGCTCCGAGCCGGCGGCCGCTCGCCTGCAGCAGGCCGACGAGATAGAGCGTCACCGCCATCGAGATCACGATCGCGGTCAGCACCAGCGCCTGCGGGAGTGGATCCGCCGTACCGACGACGCTGCCCGAGCCGTCGAGCACCGGCGGCGAGGTGCCGACGCCGCCGGTCGCGATCATCAGGAGATGCGCCGCGTGGGCGAGCAGCGAAAGCCCCAGGATCGCCTTGAACAAGCTCCGACCCAGCAGCAGCTCGACGCCGACCACCACGAGGAGCGCCACCGCGAGAGCCATCACCGTGATCATTGGGCCGCTCCCAGATCGGCATTCGACGACGGCGCTCGCGACGGCGGCCAGAGGGCACGGGTCGCGGCGGCGGTGCCTCCCGCGATCGCCAAGACGACGCCCAGATCGAAGAGCAGCGCAGTATGCCACTTCCAGCCGGCGCCGAGGATCTGGAGCTCGCCGTGCGCGTGGGTCAAGCCGGGAGCCCCGAAGAGCAGGCTCCCGGTGAGGCTGACCAGAAGGACCGCGCCGCCGGCCAGCGACACGCCACCCGCCGAGCCGAGCCCTCGGACGCGGGCGGCGACGACGATCGCCAAGATCGACGCGATGCCGAAGGCGAGCCCGGCGACGAAACCTCCCCCCGGCTCGTTGTGGCCTTTGAGCAACAGGCTCACCGCCAAGACTCCGGCCAGCGGCAGAATCAAGCGTGACATTCCGGGCAGCAGACCGGTCCGCTGACCGGGAACATCGAGCGGACACGACCACGTCGTCGAGGCCCATTCTCGGCCCTTGACCAGGCCCGCGACGCCGAAGGCCGCGAGCATGACGACGAACGTCTCCATCAGCGTGTCGAGGGCGCGAAAGTCCGTCAGCGTGACGTTCACGACGTTGAGGCCCTTGGCGAGGTCGGGCGCGGCGGCGAGGTAGTAGTCCTTGACCTGCGAAGGCGCTCCGACACGGTCCAGCGCGAAGACCAGGGAGCCCGCGAGCAGACCGAGGCCGACGGCCAACGACCTGCGAGCCCACCGCCAGGCGGGCGGGACCCGCTTCGTCGGCTCGGGCGGCAGGCCGCGCAGGCCGAGCGCGAAGAAGATCGTCACCAGCACCTCGACCAGAAGCTGCGTCAGCAGAAGGTCCGGGGCGTTGAGCATGCGGTAGAGAAACGCGACGGCGAAGCCGGCGACCGAGACCAGCAGCACCCGCGTCAAGCGGCTACGCACCCGCAACACCGCGATGAGGACGGCAGCGAGCAGGAGCACCGTCGTCAGACCGACGGGATGGGCCGGCGGCGGGCTGACGGACAGGGCGTCGAACGCCAGCGGTACGGTCGCGACCAGGCCCGCGGCCAGGGCCAGTCCGAGGTAGACCGCCGGGTGCAGGCTCGCGAGAAGCCAAGAGAATCGTGCGCCCAGCCCCTGGCAGGCGTCGAGCGCCTGGTCGAAGAGGCGCGCGCCGGAGAGCGCCCGAGGGCCGCGCGGCACCATCCGGAGGCCGAGGATCCGGTCGCTGAAGTAGCCCACCGAGACGATGACGAGGCTCAGAACGAGCGCCGCGTTGACGCCGTACCAGAGCGAGAGCGGCGTGACCGCGGGCAGCATCCGGCCGATGACGGAGGCCGTCACCGGTTCGAGGAACCAACGATCGACCCAGGCCGCACCCGGGCCGGCCGCCAGCGTCAAGACCGCGAGGATCGCCGGCGCCAGGAGCAACGAGGGTTTGAGTCGCCGACCGCGGTCGGTCGCGGCGCCGCGCGAGCGACCGAGGAAGACCTCGAAGACGAATCGGCTCGAGTAGGCCACCGTGCCGATCGATCCCAGGACGATTCCGGAGATGGCGATGCCGTGGACCCACGGCTCGGAGAGCATGGCCTTCTTCAGCACCAGCTCTTTGGAGAGAAAACCGGCGAGCGGCGGAATCCCAGCCATCGAGCCCGCGAGGACGGCCGCCAGGACGAAGAGACGCGGCGTGTGTTCGCGCAGGCCTCCCAGTTCGAGTAGAGAGCGAGTTCCTGCCGCTTTGTCGACGCCACCGACCGTGAGGAACAGGCCGGCCTTGAACACCGCGTGCGCGAAGAGATGAAGAACCGCGGCGCGCATCGCGAGATCGGTTCCGAGACCGATGGTCAGGGTCAGCAGGCCGAGTTGAGAGACCGTCGACCAGGCCATCAGCAGCTTGATGTCGGTCTCACCGAGGGCGCGGAAGCTGCCCCAGACGCAGGTCACCGCGCCGATCGGGACCAAGACGGTCCATAGCGGGGAGCCGCCGAGCAAAGGGTAGACGTAGAGCAGCAAAATGATGCCGGCCTTCACCATCGTCGCCGAGTGGAGATACGCGGAGACCGGGGTGGGCGCCGCCATCGCCCCCGGCAACCAGGCATGGAGCGGCACTTGCGCGCTCTTGGTGACGACGGCCGGGAGGAGCAGCGCGAGCGCGATCGTCTGCGCCGCGACGGGTAGCTCGAGGCCCAGGAGGGTCGAGAGGCTCGCCGTCCCGGTCCGTGAGGTCAGGTAGATGAACGCCACCAGCAGGGGCAGAGCGCCCGCCGACGTGATCAACAACGCATGCCTGGCCGCCCCGAACGCAGCGGCATCCCCACGGGCCGATCCGATGAGAAAGAACGAGACGATCCCGGTGATCTCCCAGAAGAGGAAGAGCAGGTAGAGATTGTCGGCCAGCACGAGGCCCAGCATCGAGGTCTCGAACAGCGCCAGGAGCACGAGGATCTCTCGCGCCGCGCGACTCTCGCCAAAATAGGCGGCCGTGAACTGGACCACGAGCGCACCGATGACGGTGACCAGAATCGCCAATGCCAGAGTCACCGTCTCGACACGCCAGCTCACCGACACCAGGAGCTGGGGCAGCCAGTCGGCGACCAGCACCGGACCGCGGAACGGCTGGGCGGCGAGCCAGGCGGCGGCCAGCGAGCTGATCAGAGAGCCGGTGACGGCCAGGGTCGCAACGTCACGCACCGGGCGGCGCGTGATCGCGCCGAGGCAGGCGAGCAAGGCCGGTGCGATGACCACCAGTGTGGCCAAGAACTGTCCTGACATTGCGAGTCCCTCTGGCTCTGGGCCGACTCATCGGGCTCTTCTCGACGCCGTCTGCGCGAGGGGAGCGCGAGCACCCTCTCCGACGTCGGGGCAGTGTACTCGACGGTTATGCATCGCGCCGCGCGGTCGTCAGGTCACGGGCGACTTGAACCCGGGAGGCTTGACCGCGAGCACCGAACAGTCGACGCGGCGCAGGACCTGCTCGGCCGTGTTGCCGATCAGGACACCGGCGAGGCCGGCTCGGGAGAGCGTCCCCAGAACCGCGATGTCGGCGGCCTCCGTGGCCCGGGAGATGACGCCGGCGGGCAGTCCCTCGGCGATCGTCACGCGGTGCCGAACCGTCGAGAGATCAACCGTCTCGACCAGTCCCCGAACGACCGCCTCGGCGCGTTCCCGGGTCTCGTCCAACAAGGCATCGATCTGCTCGGACGGCACGTTGAGTCGTGGGCTTCGCAGCATCGACTCGGACACCAAACGCCAGGCGTGGATGATCTCGAGCTCGCTGTCCCGAGATCGCGCCAGCGACAAGGCCAGCTCGAGCACGGTCCGACTCAGCACGTCACCCGCCGGATCGTCCGGATCGGGGTCGATCGCGGCGACGACTCGACCCGCGGTCGGCTCTCCGGGCTTCACCACCCACACGGGACACGGGCATTTGCGGAACAGGTGGAGCGCGGTCGACCCCATGAGGCCTTCTCGCCCGTCCTGAGAGCCCTGGGCGGTCTTCATCACCAGATCGTGCCCGCGTCCGTGGACCTCGCGAATGAGCTCGACGAACGGCCGCCCGGTGAGCACGCGGACCTCGACGTCGATCCCGTGCTCGCGGGCCGAGGCCGCCAGCTCTTCGAGGTCGTCCCGACGCGCGTCGATCAGTCGGCCCTCGAGATCCGATCGGCTCGGGAGCAACCATGGACTGTCCGGCAGCACGTCCACCAAGGTCAAGCGTGCGTCGTTGGCCTTCGCGAGGCTCGTGCCCCGATCAAGAGCCGGTCCAGGGGCAGCGTCGCCGCCCTCGTAGAGCAGGATGCTCTTGAAATTGTCCATCGTTCTCTCCTCCGAGTCGGTGCCGAATCGACTGGCCCACTCGGCGAATGGTAGCACCGGCGGCGGAGGGTCTAGTCGCCGTGCGCGAACTCGGCAGCGAGCGCTTCGAGGGTGCGGATCTCGTCCGCATCGGCGGGCTCGCCGCGGCGTCGCAGCACGTCGGCGAGCGGCGCGACACAGTCGAAAAGCAGCGGATTGTCGTCGCCGAGCTGTTGCTGACGAATCTCACGGCAGCGCTGCAAGTGGCGCGCAGCGCCGTCGAGATCGCCCTCGCCGTCGTCGAGCTCGGCCAACCACAGATGGACGAAAGCCAGGTAGTGGTGATCGGGTCCGAGAGTGGACGAGAAGACACTCCGCGCTCGCTCGACCAGGCCCCGCCCGGACTCGGCCTCGCCGAGACGGCCGAGCAGCTGGCCGAGGTTGCCGAGACTCGAGGCGGTCTCGACATGCGACTCGCCCAGCACCTCGAGTCGGATCTCGACCGCGCGCTCGAGCACCCGCCGCGCCTCGTCGAGCTCGTCGCTCCGCATCAGGCTGACGCCGAGGTTGTTCAGCGATTCGGCGATGTCGGGGTGCAGCGAGTCCAGGATCTCTTCGCGAATCGCGAGCGCTCGGCGGTGGTAGACCACCGAGGAGGCGTAGTCCTGATCCCGGTCGGCGACCAGACCGAGATTGTTGAGATTCGACGCGACGTGCGGATGTCTCGGTCCGAGGTCGCGCTCGAAGATCGCCAAACCGCGCTCCATCAGCTCCCGCGCCCCGGCGAGGTCGCCCGCCTCCCAGCGCAGGATGGCGACGTTGTTCAGCAGCTTCGCGATGCTGCCGTCGGCCGGCCCGAGCAGCTGCTCCTTGATGTCCAGCGCTTTCTGCTGCATCTCGAGTGCCTCCTCGAGCCGGCCCTGGCGCCAGCGCAGCATGCCGAGCTGGTTGTAGCTCTCGGACATCGGCAGCGACTGCTCCGGCAGCAGCCGGCGGCGCAGTTCGAGCGACTCGACGGCCGAGGCCTCGCCAGCGTCGAGCGCGCCGCTGACGATCAGGGTCTCCGCCAGATCGTGGCTCGCCTGCGCCAGCTCCAGGCTCTCGGGCTCTTCACGCTGGAGAATCTCGACCGCGCGCTCGTGCAGCGCGCGCGCTTCGGCGTAGTCGCCGAGGCCGCGATACGAGCGCGCCATCGTCAGAAGCAGCCGTGCCTGGACTAGCGGCTGATCGGCGAGCTCCTCGCTGATCCGCCGCGCGCCGCGGTCGAGCAGCTGGCGCACGCTCATCGACTCGCCGCGTTCCGCCTTCGGATCCGAGCGCTCGAAGAGGTCGGCCAAGAAATCGGCGACTTCCTGCGACAGCCGCGACTCGGCGAGCGCGCGCTGCTCGGCCTCGAGAGCCCGATCGAGACCGTGCGCGAGACCACCGACCGCGATCGCGATCGCCAGGACCAAGGCGCCGCCGACGCCGACGCCGACGCGGTGGCGGCTGATGAATTTCCGCACCTGGTAGGCGGCACCCGGAGGACCGGCGAGCACCGGCTCGTCCCGAAAGGTGCGGCGCAGGTCCTCCGCCAGGCGCGCAGGCGAGTCGTAACGCTGGGAGCGATCGGGATGGAGCGCCTTGAGCGCGACCCAGTCGAGCTCGCCCTTGAGCAAGCGGCGGATCGTCGAGACGTCGGCGCCTCGACTCTGGGCCAGTCCCTGGGCGACGTCGCCCAGCGAGGAGATCTTCGAGCTCGGCGTCGGCGGCTCCTCGTCGGTGCGCGCGAGGCGCGCGAGCGGGCTCTCGGCGAATGGACGCACGCCCACCAAGAGCTCGAAAAGCAGCACGCCGAGCGAGTAGACGTCGCTGCGGGTGTCGACATCGAGGTTTTCGAGATCGGCCTGCTCGGGCGACATGTAGGCCGGCGTGCCGACGACCTGACCGAGCTGGGTCAAGGTGGCGTCGGAAGCGAGGTCGGCGCTGACCGCCTTGGCGATGCCGAAGTCGATGATTCGCGGCTGCAGGATGCCGCCTTCGTCCCGGACCAAGATGTTCGACGGCTTGAGATCGCGGTGGATGATTCCCTTCTGATGGGCATGCTGCACGCCGTCGCAGACCTTGACGAAGAGCTCGAGGCGCTCACGAATCGACAGGCCGAGGCGATCGCAGCCTACGGTGATCGCCTCGCCGTCGACCCGCTCCATGGCGAAGTACGGCCGGCCGTCGTCGGTGACGCCGGCGTCGAAGACCTTGGCGATCGCCGGATGGTCCATCGCGGCCAGCGCCTGGCGCTCCGACTCGAAGCGCAGCATGACCTGCGCGGTGTCGAGCCCCTTCTTGATCACCTTGAGCGCGACGGGCCGGCGAATCGGCGTCACCTGCTCGGCGGCCCACACCTCGCCCATACCGCCCTCGCCGAGCAGCTCGAGCACCGTGTAGCGCTCGAGGCTCGGCGGCGGGCGCCGCGGCTCCTCGTCGAGCGCGGACGGTGACGGCAGCGCCTCGTCGACGGCGCGGAAGCCGGCAATCAGGTGAGCGAGCTCGCGCCGCGTGGTCGCGTCACCGGCGGCGAGCGTGTCGAGATCGAGCGTTCGCCCGTCGACCACGCGCGCCTCGACCCAGCGCTCGAACAACTCGCGCGCGCGGCTCATCGTGCGCCGAGCTCGCCGCCGTCGCTCAGCCGAACGGTCAGCGCGGCCATCGCACGGCCGTAGAGCATGCGACAGGCGTCGGGTGACTTGCCGAGCAGTCGGCCGATCTGCGGAAAGCTCAGCTCCTCGAAGCGTCGCAGCAAGATCATCTCGCGGTGGGGCTCTTCGAGGGCTTCGATCGCCGCCTCGAGACGCCGCGCCTGATCGTGCAGGTGGATTCGGCTCACCTCGCTGCGCAGCGGCTCGGCGGCAGCGCCGACCATGACCTCGAGCGGCACGTCGCAGCCGGCGTCGCGGGCCCCGCGGCCGTGGAACTTCGCCTGATCGCGAATCTCGTTGCGCGCGATGGCGCCAAGCCAGCCCATCAACGACGTCTCGCCGGCGCCCTCGAACTGCTCGAGGCGCTCGAAAGCCTTGATCATCGTCGACTGCAAGACGTCCTGAGACTCGAGGCGGCGCCGGAGCGACGGCCCCATGCGCAGCCGAATCAAGCCGAGCAGCCTGCTGCCGTAGCGCCGAAAGAGGCGATCGAGGGCGACGTTCGAGCCTCGCTTCGCCTCCCGGATCAGCTCGAACTCGTCGCGCGGCTCGCTCGTCGAACGGGGCTCGCTCATAGACCTGGCTCGCACATAGACCGGGGCGACCCTACCACCGGCCGACCGCCGACCGGCCACCGATCTTTCTGCGTTGTCTCCGTCAGCGTTCGGTCGAGGCCGCGCACGTCGTCTTCTCACGTGCGGGGCGTCATACGCCACCGCCGACAGACTTCGCCTTCAGGCTGATGGAGGGGCTCCCCGAGGGCGGGGGGCCCACTTTTTTGCCCGCCGGACGTTCCAACGTTTCCCTCGATGTTCGCTTTCGAACGAGCGTGTCGTCTTCTCGCTTGAACGGACACGACCTCTCGATCCGATCGTCTCAACCATGGAGAACCTCATGACGACAACTCGCACTATCCCTCAGTCGCGCACCGGCGCCCTCGCCGTCCTTCTGTTCGTCACCCTTCTCGTTTCCCTGCTCAGCGTCTCACCGGCCCTCGCCGGCGACGGCGTGATCGAGATCAACATGGCCGCCGCGGCGGCCGGCGGAATCACTCCGAGCGACACCCCTGGTTTCCCGGTGACGCTCGACAGCGCGGGCAGCTACATGCTCACCGGAAATCTCGAAACCGGCAACGCCAACGTCAACGTCATCGAGATCACCGCCAGCTACGTGACCCTCGACCTCAACGGCTTCGCCATCCTCGGGCCCTCGGTCGACGGTTCCGGCAACGGCGTCAGCGCCGCCGCCACACGCGAGCACATCGAAGTCCGCAACGGCATGGTGGTCGGCATGGGCAGCGGCGGCGTCCGCCTCGCGGGCGCGTCCAGTCGAGCCGAGAACATCCGCGCGCGCGGAAACCGCGACGACGGCATCCAGCTCGGCATCGCCGGGGTCGCCAAACGCTGCACGGCGACGCACAACGGCGACGTCGGCGTCGTCGTCAGCACCGCCGGCAGCCTGATCGAGAACACCGCGACCAACAACGGCTTCAACACCGGCTTCGGCGGCGGTTTCTTCGTCGGCAACCAGGGCTACGCCTCCGGCAACGTGGCGCGCAACAACACCGGAGAAGGCCTGGTCACCGGCCGGGGCGCGACCATCGTCAACAATGCGTTTAGCGAGAACTCCCAAGACGGTGTGCGTTCGGGCGACGGCAGCCTGCTGCAGAACAACACGTCGCGCGACAACACGCTTCGCGGCATGAACATGGGGAGCGACTCCGGGTACATCGGCAATGTGTTGACCGACAACGGCACGGGTTCGGTGAGCGGCGGGATCCAGATCGGCACCAATCTCTGCAACACGAACACGGTCTGCCCGTGATGCACCGGGTCAGCCTTGTGTGCCTGGCGCTCGCGGGGTTGTTCGGAGCCGCCCAGGCGCCGGCGCAGGATCTCGCGTACTCGGCCGACATTTCGATCGACGTCATGCCGTTCGTCGCCGCCGATGACGACATCGTCGGCGACGCGGCGGGCACGCCGGGCGCCATCGAGCTCGGCGGCCTGCCGGCGGCGGTCGACGTCATCGCCTACCACGTGGCCGACGGCAAGCCGTTCTTCGTCGTCGACGCCGCCACCGAGCTGCCCGGCGGGCTGCTGATCGACGGACGGGACGTCGTCCTCTACGACGGAGGCTCGTACGAAGTCCATTTCGACGGCTCAGAGAAGGGCCTGCCGGCCGGCGTCGAGATCGACGCCCTGACGATGGAGGGAGAGGCCCTGATCTTCTCCCTCGACGTCGACGCCGAGATCGACGGTCTGCTCGTCGCCGACGAGGATCTCGTCCTCTTCGACGGCGACTACGGCCTGCTCTTCGACGGCTCGGGCCTCGGCGTGCCGCCAGCCTACGATGTCGACGCGGTGAGCTTCACCGAAGACGGCCAGGACCTCGTCGTCTCGTTCGACACCGGCGGCGAAGTCGCCGCGGTCGAGTTCTACGACCAAGACGGCATCCTGTGGCAGGGGGCTGCGGCCTTCGACCTTTACTTCAAGGGCTCCAGCATCGACTCGAGCCTCGAGGCCGGGGATCTCGATGCGCTGATGCTCGGCGGCAAGCCGGTGGACCAGGGGCTGCTGTTCAAGGACGGCTTCGAGGTCGGCGGCTTCGGCGCGTGGTCCTCGGCCTCGCCCTGACCGTCTCGACGAGCCTTCGAGCTCTCGGCAGGACGCCTCGATGCGAAGGAACGGGCTCCCCGAACGCGGGGAGCCCGCGTTCTTTGGTCCGATCGGATGCGGTCTCGCTCTCCGGGCCGCGCGATTCTCCATGAGGGGACGAGCGCGTAGAGTCTGTCCGTCCTCCCTCCGAACATCGCATCTCTCGAGGTCGAACCGATGCCACGGACCCACCGTCGCCCCACCCTGCTACTCATTCTGCTGACGCTCGGAGGGGCAGCCGCTTCGACGGCAGTCTCACCCGCCTCGCCCGCGGACCGCGCCTCGCCGGTGAGCCTGGGCACGTGCGCGACGCCCGAGTTTCGACAGCTCCCGCCGCCGACGCCGGCGTCGCCGTGGGCCCAGCGCGGCGGCGCCGCGGACTGCTCCGCCAGCGCCAACAACCCGGCTCCCGAGTACGAGCCGGCGAACGGTCTCTACACCGTGCGCGTGGCGGTCCACGTGATCATGGACTCTCAATGTGTCGACGGCGACATCCCCGACGCGATGGTGCAGACACAGATCGACATCTTGAACGAGGACTTCCTGGCCCTGCCGGGCTCGAACGGCGCGCCGGGCGCCGACTCGCAGATTCGCTTCGAGCTCGCGACCGAAGATCCGGACGGGTTGCCGACCAGCGGCATCACCCGCCACTGCGACGACACCTGGTTCGCCGACGACGGGGACTACTGGCAATCGATCGCCTGGGACCCGTCTCGCTATCTGAACCTCTACTCCAACAGCGCCGGTGGTGCTCGCGGCTACGTACCCTTCCTGCCGGCGTCGAGCAACAGCATGATCGGCGATCCATCCGATCGCGTGGTCGTCAACTGGCAGGCGTTCGGCACCGACGGCCCGGTGCCCGCCCACCAGCTGGGGCGCACCGCGACCCACGAGATCGGTCACTACCTCGGCCTTTGGCACGTCTTCTTCGGCGGCTGCGGCATCGCCACACCGCCCGACTGCTACACCACGGGCGACCTGCTCTGCGACACCGCGCCCGACGACGCCGCGTCGGACCTCTGCCCGATCGGCGCGACGAGCTGTGGCGGCGTCCCGGTACCGATCGAGAACTACATGGAGTACACCGACGACGACTGCATGACCGGATTCAGCGCCGAGCAGGGCCTACGCATGCGCTGCACCCTCATGCACTATCGTCCCGGCGTCTTCACCGCCTCGAGCCCCGCGCTCTTCACCGATGGCTTCGAGACGGGAGACACCTCGGCCTGGTCGCACGTGGTCCTCTGATCGACCTCGCCCGACCACCACCTCAACGAGCCAGACGTGCGATCCGTCACCGGCGCGACCGAGCCGCGGGTCAAACGGTTGCTAAGGCTACGCCGACGTGACTTTCAGTCCTATTCGACTCGCCCAGGCCGGTGCCCGGCGCCCGGGAGCACGTCGAGTCTTTCGGCACGCCGCGCCACTTCCTCCTCGAGGCCAGTGAGCGAGAAAAGAGCACGTCGAGGCGCAGGCCCGGCTCGGGTCCCTCAGAGCTGCCTCGAAGACCTTCACAAGCGCGGCTCGGGAGTCTGCCGAAGAGGAATCTCTCGGCGAGTCACCCACTCTTCGAGCCGGCGTGCGATGTCCTCAGGCGAAGCCTCCGGGGCGTCCCGTCTCAGACGCTCCCGGTGCATCGCGATCATCAGCTCGCGAAGCTCGATCGCCGCTCGAAATCTCGCCATCACCCGATCCATGGCTCGATTTTACCTGGCTGCCTTTGATCTCGTCGAAGCTGCCCCCGGAAAGCGTCCAGACGTCGCTGAGCAGACAGCCCCCGGCACCGCTCCTCCAGAGGATCGATCGGTCGCCAGACAGGCTCTTGAAGAGAACTTGAGCATAAAGTACTCTCTTTTCGACTCGTTTCCGACTCTGACAACGATCGAAAGGAAACACCCATGCTCCGTCAAACCCTGTTCCTCGCTCTTCTCCTACTCGTCCCCTTCGCCCTCCAGGCCGCCGAACCGACCCACGAGCTGGACGCCGCGGATGCAGCGCTCACGCTCGAGCCGGCGATGTCGACCGCCGAATCGGCGTCCGGAGACTCCGACGCTCTCTTTGCCGCTCTGTCGTTCGACGGCACCTTCGCCGCGGCCGGCGGTGGCGACGCCCAGTTCGGCGGCTGCTACACGGGGTGTTCTTCGTCGTTCGACTCGCTGTGTGGCCCGAACCAGGTCGCCGAGATCACGGCCAGCGGCCCCACGAACGGCTGCGCGCTCCACGACATCCGGTGCGTCGACCGGTGCATCGGGCCCGTCGTGCGGTGCAACCAGTTCGGTTCGGGCTGCTTCGCCTTCTGAGCGCCGTTTTCAGAGATCGCTGCGACCAGGGCTCCTCGGGGAGCCCTGGTGCGTACCGAGTCGACGCCTCGGCGCCGGTCAGGGCACGACGACGCCGACGGCGCGCGCGGCGCGCGGCGTATCGGGGAAGCTCCACAGGCTCGGGAAGACTCCGCCGACGGTCGCCAAGAGATTCGGATCCGCCACCGTGCCGGTGCAAATCGGCTGTGAGCTGTCGACCGGGTTGATCGCCTCCAGGGTCAGCGTCACCACATCTCCCGAGGTCAGGCCGTGCAGGTTGAACGTGAGCGACGCGTTGCCCGCGGCATCGGTCGGCCCCGAGATCACGAACGGCCCCGGCACCGGGTTGACGATGAAGGGCGGCGTCGAGACGTACGGAACGTTGGCGACACAGAACGAGTTAGGCGACGACACCAGGTTCGCGGCCGTCTGCGCGACACCGTTCACCGTCACCTTGGCGATCACGTGCTGCCCGGCCTGGGGCACCTGTGTTTGCTTGTTGATCACGTTCACGGTCGCCGTGGTGTTCATGCTGCCTGCCGGCACGCTCCACAGGATCGGACCGAACTGCAGGCTCGACGCGATGACGACCGTCGGGAGGTCGGTGAACGGCTCGGGAGTCACCGCGACCGGATAACTCTGGGTGAGTCCGGCCAAGTCGGTGAGGGTCAACGTGCCGGTGTACTGCACCGCGGTGCCGACGTTCGGGTAGAGATCGTGCGCGATCAGGGCGTGGATCTTCGTCGGTTGCCACTCGTTGAAGGTCAGCGTCTGCAGCTGCGGGAAGTTCGGCACCAGGGTGAGCGACGCGGTAGACAGCTCGTCGGTCTCGAACAGCAGACGGGCGATCTTCGAGGTCTGCCAGGCGACAGTCGGCGCACCGGCGGGAATCGACGGCACGGTCGTGTCGTTCGACTGGATCGCCGGATTGAGCGGATCTCCACCGTTCAGCCACTCGTGACCGTCCCAGTCGCCGTCACCGTCCGTGTCGACGACGAAGCGCCCGTCGACCGGCGTCAACTGCTCGAGCCCGTTCGGGTACTCGTCGCGGTCGAAGTCGATGGCGAATCCCGGGCCCATGCCGACCGGCTGGCCGACGAAGGCGAACCAGTCGCCGGCGCGCGCCGCGTTGGTGAAGAAGCTGAGCGGCTGCAGTACGTTGTCGTCGCGCAGGAACCGGCCGCTGACGCGGTCGAAGACCCAGCCCCAGATGCGGTTGGTGCCGCCGATCGTGGTGCGCCCGAAGACCGCGAGATCGGCGTTGCGCGACGCCACCTGCGGCAGCATGGCAGTCGTCACCCAGTTGGTGGCGGCGGTGGCCGTGCGGGCATTCATCAAGCGCCGCGCATGTGCCGCGGGCGCCAGCCCGTTGTCGAACTGGAAGAGGAAGTTCGCGGTGTTCGACGTGCGCGGATCGGTCGACGGGAAGAAGAAGTCGGCGAAGTGGAAGATGTTGCGCGGGTTGCCGGAGTGCGCGAGGCCGACGCCCTGGCGCGGATAGAGCTGCGTCGAGCCGTCGGCGAAGGTGACCTGGAAGTCGGGCTGGATGCCCTTGTTCACGACGTCCCAGAGATGCGCCACCTGCAGCCACTGGCGCTTCGGCCGCGACTCGTTGAACACCGCGCCGTCGCCGATCACATCGTTGCTCGTACCGGTCGGCAGGTGGTGACAGCCGCGGCAGCTGACCTCGTAGGTGTCGCGGCCGGCGATCGCCGACGAGTCCGGATCCTGGTCCGGGCTCAGAATCGGCGGCTGGATCGAGTCGTCGAGCACACGCTCGAAGGCCTGATTGGGATTGGCCGGATGCTCGAGCGACAGGATGAAGCGCTCGAACTTCTCGAACTCCGAGCCCGGGCCCTCGGGGAGTTCGCTGCCACCGAAGAGGCCGACGAAGGTCGGATTGAAGTCGGCGACATCGGCCAGCTGCTCGGCGCGCCAGTGGTGATGACGCGAGCGGTTCACGCCGAACAAAGTCTGGGTCACCATCGCGCCCTTGTCGTCGATGTCGGCGTTGGACAGGTCCCACGCCAGCAGATCTTGCGCGCCGTCGTCGTGGCACGAGGCGCACGAGATGTTGTTGTTCACCGAGTTGCTGGCGTCGAAGAAGATCCTGCGCCCGTCCTGGATGTCGGCCGGCGACGGATCGAAGCCGAGGTCGACCGTGCCGACCAGAAGCGGCGGCACGGTCAGGAAGTAGACCGGCACGGTGTTCAGGCCCGAGCAATACACCGCGGCGTACTGCTCCGTGGGATCGAGCAGTACCTGCCGCGGCACGCAACCGGTCGGCAGGTCCCACTCGAGGATCCAGTTGCCGGCCAGGTCGTAGACGCTCACGTTGTCGGTCATTAGGCCTGCGACGAAGGCGATGCCTCCAGCACTGAAGTCGAGCGAGAAGGGCGTGCCGACACTCTGGGTCGGCGAGAAGCTGCCGGTGGCCGCGAGATCGAG
The DNA here is from genome assembly GCA_039194425.1 of Acidobacteriota bacterium. Taxonomy (GTDB): domain Bacteria; phylum Acidobacteriota; class Thermoanaerobaculia; order Multivoradales; family J023; genus JAUIJL01. The sequence continues at coordinate 36,395 of JBCCVZ010000025.1, forward strand.
GTCCTTGATATCGGCCGGCGCCGGGGCGCCGGTCGCGCCGACGACCACGTCGAAGATGGTCAAACGATTCTGGTGCGAGATACCCTGGATCGCCGGCTCGTTCTGGCGATTCGGGTCCTTGTTGTTGGCCTCGCTGTTGAGCTGCCAGAGGCGACCGGTGCCGGGGTTGAAGTCCTGGGCGAAGAGCAGAGTGCCCATGCCCGTAGCGACTGGCTCGGCCTGGCCGGTCAAGCGATTCAGAAAAAAGAGGTCTTCGTCGGGCAGGCCCACGGTTGCGACCGATGAATCGGCGAGGTCGAGGATGCCATCGGGACCGGCCTGGGTGTTGTGATCGCTGAGCATGCGGTCGACCACCGAGTTGTTGGTCGACCAGCGCGGCGCGACGAAAACCTCGGGCCGCTTGGCTTCAGTGAAACGCACGGAGAGGAAGGTCGGCTTGCGGGCCGGAATCGCGAACTCGCGGGTGATCGTGCGAGTGATCAGGTCGATCTCCACCACGACGTCGGTGCCCGTCGCCGACACGAACGCGAGATTCTGTTCCTGCAGCACGAGGATGTCGGCGGGCTGCGCCGGCAGCTCGAGCAGGTCGAAGATGTCGCCGGTCTGACGGTTGTGGAAGACGAGCGCGTTCGACAGCTGGCTGACGACCAAGAGCTGGTCGCTATTCGGGCCGTCGGTCGGCGTGACATACGTCGCGACCGAAACCGGCGCCCAGAGGGTGCGGAAGACGTCGATCGGCTGCAGCGTGGGATCGAAGTGCACCACGGTGTTGCCGTACGTGTTCACCGCGTAGCCGTGGGCGCCATCGGGAGTCAACGTCAGCGGGCGCACCGGGAACGCGGCGACGTTCACCCAGTCGCCCTCGACGTTGTCGAGCAGGTTGTAGCTCGGATCGTCGGCCGCGGCCAGGTCGGCGCTGAAGTGCCCCTGCATGTGCTCGGGCACCGGGCGCGCGGGCACCGAAGCGAGCACCGACGCCGGGAGCTGAAGCAACAGGGCGACGCACGCGACCGCGACCGTCAAGGGCCGCAGGCGAGAGGTGAACAAGTCGAGACGAAAGCGAGACAGAGACAGCAGTTCGTTCATGGAAGCATCCTTCGAGCCCGAGGCTCGGTCGATCGAGGCACAGCGACGCTGTACCCGAGGGGGGCTGCACACGCGGCGACCGACACGAAGCGAACAGATCGTCGAGTCGGCATGCGATCTGAATAGCTGGCTTGCTATATTCAGAATATACTTCGAGTCTGGCCCAATCAAGCCAAAAGAGACTTTTTCACTGATTCTTCCACAATCGTGAGACACGAGCGCTCGGTAACTGGTCCCACCGTCCGCACTGAGCCTTTGATAGGTTGCGAGCGATGATTGAGGTTTTCCTCGTCGGCCTCGGCGGATTCTTCGGCGCGGTCGCCCGCTACCTCCTCGGCGGCTGGGTGCAGCGCCATGCGGACCTCGTGTCACCGGGCTTTCCGCTCGGCACCTTCGCGGTGAATGTCGCCGGTTCGTTCGCTCTCGGCGTCCTGCTCGCCGCCAGTGCGCGGCTGCCCGACGAAGCGCGCCTGCTCCTCGGAGTCGGAGTCCTCGGCGCGTTCACCACGTTCTCCACCTTCAGCGCCGAAACGCTCGACCTGCTGCGCCGCGACGCCTTTGGGCTCGCAGCGTTCAATGTGGCGGCGAGCGTCACGCTCGGGCTCGCCGCGGCGTGGCTGGGTCTCGTCGCCGGGCGCTGGGTCACCGGAGGACCGACATGACGAAAACCGGCACGACGACGTCCACCGCGACGAGCCCGGCCACGATGCGAGCGGCGTGGATCGAGCGCTTCGGCGGCCCCGAGGAGCTGCGCGTCGGCGAGCGTCCGACGCCGCGCCCCCGAGCCGGCGAGGTCCTGGTCGCTGTGCATGCCGCGGCGATCAATCCACGCGACTGGATGATCCGCGCCGGCACCTACCCCGGCAAGGCGATGCTGCCGCGCCTGCCGTTCATTCTCGGCAGTGACCTCGCGGGCGTCGTCGTGGGCCACGGCGCACGACTCGACGCGGCGGCGGCGGCGGCCCTGCCCGTCGGCACGCGCGTCGCCGCGATGGTGCCGTCGCGCGACGGCTTCGGCGCCTTCGCCGAGTTCGCCGCCGTCCGCGCAGCGGCGGTCGTGCCGCTCCCCGACTCGATCGACTTCGCGAGCGCCGCGGCGACACCGCTCGCCGCCCAGACGGCGCTGCAGGCCCTGCGCGACGACGCCGGCCTCGGCCGACGCCGTCGATCCGAGGGAGTCCGTGTCGCCGTGCTCGGCGCCTCCGGCGGCGTCGGGACGTTCGCGGTCCAGATCGCGCGGCAACTCGGCGCATCGGAGGTCGTCGGTGTCGCCAGCGGACTCAACGAGCAGCTCGTGCGCGATCTCGGCGCCACCGACTTCGTCGACTACAAGTCCCACGACCCGACCGAAGCGATTCGCGACGTCGACATCGTCTTCGACGTCATCGCGCGCCACCGCCTGGCCTCGTGCCGGCCCATGCTGCGCCCGGGCGGCGTCTACGCGACGACGATCCCGAGCCCGCGCGCCGCCTGGGACAGCCTGCGCACGCGCGCAGTCGGTCTCGCCTGGCGCCGCGCGCCGCAGAGCCGCATGGTGATGGTGCGCTCACGCGGCGACGACCTGCGGCAGCTCGTCGCCTGGCTCGCCGACGGTCGCCTCCGCGCGGTGATCGACCGCACGGCGCCGCTCGACGAGATCGGCGAGCTCTTCGCCCACAGCCGCACGTTCCGCAGCCGCGGCAAGAACGTCGTCCAGATCGCCGGCGACTGACGGCCGAGGCCCGCGACCCACGCTGCAGACGGGCCCGCTCGACCGGGCCCGAGCGTGGGCGACCTAGCCCTCCGCCTTGCGGGTCCGGATCACCTCGACCGGCGACACCGTACCCAGGTTGTTCTCGTTGATCGCGACCGCGCAGAATCCGTAGCTGTGACCGCTTTCCAGATCGTCGAACGTCACGCGATGAGGATGGCCCTTGGCGACCGAGTGGCTGTCGAAGGTGCGGAAAGTTTCGACGGTATCGTTGGCGTGCTGGTCCGCCAGAACGCGATAGCGCATCGCCCAGCTGCCCTCCCAGATCAACCGGAGCCGACTCGAGGATCGGCTCTCGGCGCGCAGGTCGCGAGGAACCGGCGGTCGCGCGCCATAGCCCACGGTCACGTTCAGGCGCGGCTTTTCGTCGTTGCCCATGCTCGCGACGATGTTCAGACCGTGGCCGGCGAGTGTATACGCGCGATGCGGGCTGTTGTCGATCTGGTCTTCCGAGAAGGGCGTCTTGCCGAATCGCAAGCGCAGGTGATTGTCGCCCGAGAACACGTTGTCCCAGCCGACGACGAAGTGCTCGTAGTCGCCGCGCGCGTTGCGCACCGTGTAGACCACGTTTCCCTGCGAGCCGTAGAAACCGGCCGACGCGGTGTGCGCGTAGACGTCCGACTGCCCCGGCTTGATCTCGCTGGTCGATGGGCCGTGCTTCTCCAGGAACTTTCCGTGGATGGTGTCCTTGGTGAAGAGCTGAATCGGGTAGCTCGTCTCGTTCGAGACCACGATCTCCGTGATGTAGCCTGATCCGTCGCCGAGAATCTTCCGGATCACGCCCGCGATGGCGCCGGCGCTTTCTTTGACTCCCTCGGCCGCCTTCGCCGCCAGCTCCGCCGCGAACAGCGCCCCGACCTCTTTCGCGACTCCCTTGGCCACCAACGTCGCTGCGGTTCCTACGATCGCCATGATGTCTCTCCTCTGCTTTCGTCACTCATGGATGGAGACGGCCTTCCGCGACGATCCAGCACCGGACGGTCGGGGCGAGCCACCAAGAACTCAGTGCCCCTGAGGAGAGCAATCGACGTACCAACCCCAAGGTGCCCGACCACCGTGGTTTGCGGCGTGTCCGAGCGGCACCTGACGTCTTGGCGACGTCATCGAGACGTCGTGGCAACGAGACACCGACCGCGCGACGAGATCCCTGCGGTACGCTCTGGGTCGCCTCGAAGTCGCAGCCATCCGTCGAGACCGCTTGACGAGACCGTCCCCCATGCGCTCCGACATCGGCCCGTATCGCATCGAAGAGCGCCTCGGCCGAGGCGGCATGGGAGAGGTCTACGCCGCCTACGACCGCCGGCTCGACCGTCGGGTCGCGCTGAAGAGGCTGCTCACCGAGCCCGCGTCGCTGCGGGCGCGCGCGCGGTTGCGCCATGAGGCACGCGCCGCGGCGGCCCTGAGCCATCCGTGCATCGTGCCGATTTTCGACATCCTGAGCGTCGACGAGCACGAGTGCATCGTGATGGAGCTGATCGACGGCCCCACCGTCGCGCTGATGCGCGCCGGCGGTCCGCTACCGGTCGACGTCGCCATCGGCCTCGGCCTCGATGTCGCGTCGGGGCTGGCTGCAGCGCATGCGCGCGGCATCCTGCACCGGGACCTGAAGGCCGAAAACGTGATCGTGGGGCCGGACGGGCGCGGCCGCATCCTCGATTTCGGCCTCGCGACCCGTCTCGGCGACCCATCGAGCCGATCGATCTCTCGAGACGAGCGTCGCGGCGACAGCTCCGAGGGCGGGCCAGCATGGAGCGCCGAGCGCGCCGCGCTGTCCGGCACCTACCGCACGATGTCACCGGAGCAGGCGCGCGGCGCGGCCATCGACGAACGGTCCGACCTCTTCTCGCTCGGCATCTTGCTCTACGAGATGGTCATCGGCACCTCCCCCTTCCTTGGCGCAACCGACGCGGAGACGCTGCAGCGGATCTGCACCGCCCAGCCGCGACCGCTGGGCGAGCGCCGCTCCGAGGTGCCCAATCTCCTCGTCGACCTGATCGACGCACTCCTGTCGAAGGAGCCCGCAGGGCGCCCGTCGGCGACCTCGGCGGCCGAGTGCCTGCGGGGTCTCCAGGCCCGCATCGGACCCGACGCCGATCTCCGAGCGACCGACGGGCTCTCCGCGCCGGCGACCCCGCGGTGGATCGATGAGACGACGCGGCGGTCCGAGGCGACAAACGCGACGGGCGACCGTCGATCGATCCTGCGACGCCGGCCGGCGCGCGCCTTCAGCCTGCTCGCCCTGCTGCTCGCTGCCGCGGCGACCGCAGCGCTCCTCCGAGGCCCGCGCCAAGACCAGACCATGACGCGGCGCGGCGGCACGGACGACCAGCAGTCGCGAGCGACCGCCGCAGCCGAGCCCTCGGTCCTCGAGCTTCGTGCGCTGGACTATCTGGAGCGCTTCGATCGCCCGGAGTCACTCGATCGCGCCATCGAGCTGCTCCGCCGAGCGACCACGCACGACCCGGACGACGCCTCCGCCTACGCGCTGCTGGCACGCGCCTATTGGCGAAAGTACGTCAGCGAAAGCAAGGATCCGTCGTGGCTCGATCTGGCGCGAGGTCACGCCGAACGCGCGGCGTTCCTCGAACCCGAGCTTGTCTCCGCGCTCTCGGTGCTCGGTCTCGTCTACGTGGAATCGGGAGAGCATGAGCGAGCGCGCGGGGTGCTCGGCCGAGCGCGGAAGCTGTCGCCAGCCAGCAGTGAGGTGCATCGAGCTTTCGCCGAGCTCCACCTGGCGCGCGGAGAGCTCGACGCGGCGGAAGATGCCTACCGCCGGGCCGTCGCGGCAGCGCCGGAGCGACACCAGCTGCACGACGCCCTGGGAGCTCTGCTCTACCGAGTCGGGCGCTACGCCGAGGCCGAAGAGATCTTCCAACGGAGTGTCGAGCTGGCGCCCGAAAGCGTGTTCGGCCATCGCAATCTCTCGGCCGCCTACTACATGCAAGGACGACGCAGCGAAGCGGCGAGTGCTCTCGAGCGAGCTTTGGCGATCGAGCCTCGGCCGTCCCTCTACGCCAATCTCGGCACGATCTATTTCTCCCAGGGGCTCTACGGGCAGGCGGTCGCTGCGTTCGAGCAGGCGATCGAGAGCGGCGGAGCCCACGGTGCAGTCTACTGGGCAGGGCTGGCTGATTCGTTGCGCTTCGCGGCGGGACGCGACGACGAGGCCCGTGACGCCTACCTGCGGGCCGTGCAGCTGGTCCGGGACGCTCTGGAGCCTCGGCCGAACGATTCCGAGCTGCTGAGTCGCCTCGCGCTCTACCTGGCGAAACGAGGCGACCGGCGCGACGCGCTCGCCGCGCTCACGCGACTGGAGAGTCTCGATGACCTCGAGGCGACGGCCTTGTTCCGAATCGCCGTGGCGCACGAGGTCCTCGGCGACAGGATCTCCGCTTTAGAGGCGCTCCGCGATGCGCTCGCCGAGGGCTTCTCGCTCGCGGAAGTCCGGACGGACCCGGAGCTGCTGCGTCTCCGTAGCGATCCGGGATTCCATCGCATCCTGATCGACCTCGACCGCCACGTCGAGTGAATGAATCAGCCCAGCGGAGCTCACCTGGATCGTGGCAGCGGTGGATTGTCTCCGTCGCCGACCACCATCTCGGGATCCGGCAGGACGAAGCTCCGGTAGCGGGGCTCGCCCGCCGGCAGATCGCCCTCGAAGACGAGTGAAACACAGACGGTAAATCCGAAGATCCCGGTCTCGGTCAAAGTGTGTGCGGACGGCTCTTGCCAGCCGGGGCCGTCGCCCCATGCCGGAGACGAAAGGCCGCTCACGCTTCGAGCTTCGAAGTTGATCGTCGCTGCCGACGCCTCGGGGCCGAACGGACCGGCCGGGGCGCCGGGCACCGGATCATAGTTCGAGAAATGGATGTCGATGCAGGCGACCGTGTCGTGCAGCTGCACATCGTCGAGCGAGCGCAAGCCGTCGTGACGAATCTGGAAGAGGCGAAATCGAATCTGATCGCCGCGGCCGAACCGGTCGTAGGGCCAGAACCGCTGTTTCGCGCCGCCGTCGGCGCTGGTGTGGATCAGGCGGGACAGCATCGGCCGAGCCGGTCCACGTCGTGGAGCGCTCCACACGAATCCAAGATCGATGTCGTAGTGTTCAGCCATCTCGCGCCTCCTCGCTGGGCTCGATTGTCGGGGGGCCATGATCCGCCCGACGGACTTGTCGGGCGAGCCTGCCGGACGGACCTGTCGGACGGACCTGTCGGACCTATTGTCACCGAAGACGGCACGAGCGGATCGATATAGTCGCTCGATGATCGGATCGAGCAGCGTCTCGTGACACTGAGCGCGACCCGCACCCATGGCGAACGAGAGGATCGTCCTCGGATCGCAGAGGTCGAGACGCCGGGCTTCACTCTTCTTTGGCACCCGGATCCTCGGCGCATCGGCGAGCGAGCGGTGCTCGCCGGCCTCGACACCGATCGCACGGTGGAGCTGTCGAGGACCAGTCCCCGATTCGCGCACCCGGGGAGCACGCCGAAGAGGCCCCTGGACGACCCGTTCATCAGCCGGCGGCCCATCGTGCTGCGCCCGGGCTCGGAAGCCGACACGATCGAGGTGATTCCGACGCACAGCGGATCGGATCTCTGGCTCGACGGTGAGATCGTCACGGCTTCGGTGACTCTCGACGCTGAAGCACTCGAACGTGGCGTGGTCCTGATGATCGCCCACCGCGTCGTCGCGCTCCTGCATCGCCTCGACCCACTGGCTCCTGCCGCGACGGCTGCCGACGGGCTGGTCGGGCAAAGCGCCGCTCTCGCGGCTGTGCGACGAGACATCCGGGCGGTGGCCGACGTCGACGTCCCGGTTCTTTTGCGCGGCGAGTCGGGCGTCGGCAAGGAGCTCGTGGCCGCGGCCCTGCATGGCGCCGGCGGCCGCTCACAAGGGCCCTTCGTCGCCGTCAACATGGCGGCGATTCCCGCGTCCCTGGCGGCCTCGGAGCTTTTCGGCTCGGCGCGCGGCGCCTTCACCGGGGCGCGCGCGGGCCGGCGTGGTCATTTCGGCCGCGCCGACGGCGGCACGCTCTTCCTCGACGAGATCGGCGACACCCCGGCGGAGGTCCAGCCGCTTCTTCTCCGCGCCCTCGAGACGGGCGAGCTCCAGACCGTCGGCGCCGACGGTTCGAGCCGTGTCGAGGTCCGCCTGGTGACCGCCACCGATGCGGCCCTCGAGACCGAGGTCGCCGCGGGTCGCTTTCGCGCTCCGCTCCTCCACCGCCTGCGCGGCTTCGAGATCCTGATCCCACCACTGCGCCAGCGGCGCGACGATTTCGGCGTTCTCTTCCGGTACTTCCTCGAGCAAGCGCTCGCCTCGATCGATGCCCGAAGGACTCTCGCCCCGGCCGTCGACCAAGCCCGGCCGTGGATGCCGGCACCGCTGGTCGCCCGTCTCGCGGTCTACGACTGGCCGGGCAACATTCGTGAGCTGCGCAACATCGTGCAGCAAGTGGCGATCTCCTCGCGCGATCGAGAGCGCGCCGAGCTGCCGCCTCCAGTGCTCGCCCAGCTCGAGCGCGGCCCGGCCATCGATCCCGAGGTCGACCGTCGCCGCGACTGTTCTGCCCCGAGCGCTCGTCTGCCCGGAGAGATCACCGACCGAGAGCTCGAAGACGCTCTGCGTCGCCATCGCTGGCGCCCCCAGGCCGCCGCTCGTCACCTCGGCATCTCGCGAGCCGCCGTCTATACGCTGATCGAGCGTCACCCCAGTCTGCGCAAGGGCTCCGAGCTCGGTGCGGACGAGATCGAAGCCTGCGCCCGGCGGCACCGCGACGACCTCGCGCGCATGGCCGAGGACCTCCGAGTCTCCGAGACCGCGCTCAAACGCCGCATGCGCCAGCTCGGTCTGCGCTGACGCCGCGGCGACTCGCGGAGACGATTCTCGCGTTTCTGTCGCTGTGCTCTCCAGAGTCGGATCCTCCGGCTCTCGAGACCCCCCCATCGCGACTGGAGACACCCCGTGAATCGCACGACCATCTCGTCCCCGACTGCTTCCTTCGCCGTCCGGCGAGTCCTTGGCGCCATGCTCGCCGTTTGTTTGACGCTCGGCCTGTCTGTTGCTTTCGACGGCGGCGCCGCACCCGCCGTCGCCTCCGACTTCCCGCCGCCTCAGGACTGGCTCGACGGCTACATCGTCCTGCAGAACGTTCGCCACAGCCACCAACGCCTGCATGTCGGCCACAACGCCGACGGACGGCTCTACGCCGAATGGGGCGACGACCTCGCCTACCAGTGGAAGGTGATCCCGACCGGCGACGGTCACTACGTCTTCCTCGAGAACGGGCTCTACCCGCAGCAGCGCCTCCACGTCGGCCACGACGGCAACGGCCAGCTCTACGCCCAGTCGGGCGACGACGATGCCTTTCGATGGACCTTCGAGCCCTTTGGAAATGCCTACCTCTTGCGCAACAAGCTGCACTCCCAACAGCGCCTCCATGTCGGCCACGACGGCAACGGACAGCTCTACGCCCAGTGGGGCGACGACGACGCCTATCGCTGGACGGTCCAGGTGCTGCCCTTCCTCGGTGCCCCGGTCGACAACACGTTTCGATTCTCGGACCACTATCTGTCGAAGCCGATCCGGCTCGAGAATCGCTACTTCAACAACCAGGCACTGCACGTCGGGCACGACGGCAACGGCCGGCTCTACGCCGGGTCGGGCGACGACCCCGCCTACTTCTGGCGTATCGAGACCTCGGCGGTCGACGGCTTCTACTACCTGCGCAACGAGCTCCACTCCAACCAGCGGCTGCACGTCGGCCACAACGGCAACGGACAGCTCTACGCCCAGTGGGGCAGCGACGATGCGTACCTCTGGCAGTTCGAGCCCAACGGCTGGCAGAGCTTCTTTCTGCGCAACCGTATGCACTCGCATCAGCGGCTGCACGTCGGCCACGACGGCAACGGACAGCTCTACGCGGAGTGGGGCGACGACGATACCTACCGCTGGCATCCGCGCATCGTCGAGGTGCCTGCGAACTGGCCGGTCGACCCCGCCTCGTGCGACGAGTTCCTACCGTTCTGGGACGTGCATCGGCTCTGTTTCTATCCGTGGCCGAACCAGCAGGGAGAGCCCTGGTGCGCGCGGGAGACCGTCTCTCTCATCGTGCCGTCAGTGCAGAAGCGCGACCTGCCGACCGGCGTCGCCGAGAACGCCCGCTCGGTGAGCATCGAGTCCTGTGACGGCAACTCGACCGCCGCGCCGCCTCGCATCTTCGTCTACCGCGAGACCGGCCAGCAGAGCGAGACCGACATCGTCACTGGATCCGGCAATCTCGGCGCGACCAGCGAGCACGCCCGCTCCTTCGCGCTGCAGCCCTTCGACTACCCGTTCTACGACGACAAGTACCTCTGTTTCTTCACCGGCGACAACGCCAGCGGCCGGCGCCACTGCGTGCCCTTCGAGGGCTCGGAAGAGCTGAAGAACCTGAGCCCCGACTTCAACGACCGGGTGCGGTCGGTGCGTGCCTACCCCGACTGGTTCTGCGTCGGCGTCGACCTCCACGAGCACTACAACGGAGGCGGCCAGTGGATCTACGTCGGGGCCAGCGAAAACCTGGTCAACCGCCCGATCCTGATCGACTTCTGGACGCAGGACTGGCGGACCTGGGCCGACGTGACCTCGAGCTTCCGCTTCCTCGACGTCGCCGTCCCGCCCTGCGACGGCGACTGACAGGCGACGGACGGAACGACCGCCGGATCAACTCGGGGCGGCGCGCGACGCACAGGCGGCGCGCTCCGCCTCGAGAGCCGCCACCTCCGGCAGCCCCGGCAGATCCTTGTCGCGCCGAATCTCGAGCGCCCGCCGAAACAGCGCCTCGCCGTCGGCAATGCGTCCGGCGGCGCAGCGCAGGGCGGCGAGACCGGCGAGCGGCGCCACGAGCCGCGCGCGTTCGCTCTCCGGCAGCGCGTCGAGCTCGGCGATCGCCTGCTCGTAGTTGCGCGCCGCGGCGGCGTCCTCGCCCAGGGCGGCCTGCGCGCGGGCGAGCAGGGCGCGGGTGCTCGCGAGCGACCGCGGATTGGGCTCGGCGGCGGCGGACTGAATCGCCAACGCCTGCTCGATATGGCGTCGGGCCGCGGCGACGTCGCCCATGTCGAGGAGTAGCAGGCCGAGGTTCCCGTGACTCTGGGCCAGGCTGGCATGGTCGCCCGGCAGGATCTGCTGGCGCATGGCGAGCGACTCTTCGAACAGCCGACGCGATGCGTCGAGACGGCCCGCGAGCGCCTGCGCGATCGCCAGACCGTTGAGTGACGTCGCGATGTCGGGATGCGCGGCGCCATAGGCCAGACGACGCAGTGCCAGCGCCTCCTCGCCGAACGCCAGCGCTTCGTCGGTCCTGCCGCGCTCGCTCAGCACCGCCGCGAGATGGTCGAGGCCGGCGGCGCGACGATCCGGCGGCGCTCCGACCTCGGCGAAGAGATCGAGCGCGCGGCGCACCGCCGCCTCGGCCTCGTCGAGGCGTCCCTGCATGCGGTAGAGCACCGACAGCTCGGTCGAGGCCGAGGCGATACCGAGGCGGTCGTCGAGGCCCTCGCGCATTTCTATTGCGCGCAGCAGCACGCGTTCGGCGTCTTCGTCCCGGCCGAGCAGCTGGTAGGTCTTGCCGAGGTCGAAGAGGGTGCCGGCGATGTCCGCGGTCGTGCTCTCTCCCCGCTCGCCCGACACTCCGCGGCGATGGGCCAGCGAGCCCTCGAGCAGGCGCGCGGCCCGGCTGAAGTCGCCGAGATTCCAGTAGACGCGCCCAAGCGCATGCTGCAGCCGCGCCCGCACCTCCGCACTCGCCGCCAACCCGTCGCGATCGAACGTCGACGGACTGCCCCCGATCAGCCCGGGCACGCGCCCGGCATCGCGCTCGAGCCGCACGGCGGCGATCTCCACCGCCTCGGCGAGCGTCGCCGGCGGTGCGCCGGTCGCGGCCGGATCCGACTGCTCGAAGAGGCCGACCAGGAAGTCGACCACCGCCTGCGTCTCGTCTTCGGCCCGGCGCGCCGCCTCGGCCTCGCGATGCTGCGCCAGCACGCCCCAAACCAAGGCCGACACGATCAGCGCGAGCGCCGCCAGGGCCGCGCGATGACGGCGCACGAAGCGCGCCGCGAGGTAGGTAGGCGTCGCCGGCGTCGCCGCGACCGGCCGGTGCGTGCGCCAGCGGCGGAGATCGTCGGCGAGCGCCGCCGCCGAGGTGTACCGACGGTCGGGGTCGACCGCCATGGCGCGCAGCACGATGCGCTCGAGATCGCCGCGCAGGCGGCGGGCGATCGCCGGCGGCGCCACCCGGCTCGGCGCCAGCGGCTCCGACGCCAGCCCGAGCCGATCGTCGACCCGTGGTCGCTCGGGCCGCCGCTCGCAGAGCAGCTCGTAGAGCACGACGCCGAGCGCGTAGACGTCGCTGGCGGTCGTCACCGGCTCGCCGAGGCGCTGCTCCGGACTGGCGTAAGCCGGCGTCATCGGCCCGCGGCGACCGCGGGTCAACGCCGTGTCACGCTCGCCGTCGAGCAGCTTGGCGATGCCGAAGTCGAGCAGCTTGACGACGGGCACCGCATCCGGCCGACCGTCGTCCGCAACCACCAATAGGTTCGCCGGCTTGAGGTCTCTGTGCACGATCAAATGGCGATGGGCGTAGGCGACCGCGTCGAGCACCTGGTCGAACAGAGCAAGACGCGCGTCGAGATCGAGCCCGCGACGGCGGCAGAAGTCGAGCAGCGGTTCGCCGTCGATCCACTCCATCACCAGGTAGGGCAGGCCCTCCGGAGTCGTCGCGCCACCGAGAAAGCGGGCGATGTGCGGATGGTCGAGGCCGGCGAGGATCTGCCGCTCGACCAGGAAGCGGCTCTTCAGCTCGTCGTCGGCGACACCACGCGCCACCAGCTTGATCGCCACGCGCTGCTCGAACTCGCCGTCGCAGCGCTCGGCGAGGAAGACGCTGCCCATGCCGCCGACGCCGAGCAGACGAACGAGCCGATATGGACCGAGCCGGCGCCCGCTCCAGGACGCGTCCGGGACCCGGGGGCGCGCGCCGGCGGCCAGCGCCTCGGCCGCGGCACGGCGCACGCCGCGCTCCAGGCTGGTGACCGGCAGCGCCTCGTCGCCGTCGCCGTCGTCGAGGCCGAGATCCGAGCCGACGTCGTGCGCGAGCAGCGAGTCGACCGCCGCGCGAACATCAGGCCGCTCACATGCGGCCTCGAGGTAGGCCGCGCGCTCGGTCTCGGACATCGTGACGGCGCGCTGGAACAGCCGTCGGACGTGGCTCCAGGTCGTCGTTCCGAGCTCGTCCATCGCGACCCTCAGCCGTCCGAGCCCAGGTGGCGGCGCAGCCAGGCCTTGGCGAAACGCAGCTCGCGTCCGACCACCGGCCGCGACACACCGAGCACGTCGACGATCTCCTCGTAGGTGAGGCCGCCGAAGTACTTCAGCTCGAGCATTTGCGCCGCCCCCGGCGCCACCGCCGCGAGCTTCTCGAGCGCGCGGTCGAGGACCAACAGGTCGATCACCGACGTCTCCGTCCCACCCGCTTCGGCATCGACCTCGAGCAGTTCGACTTGCGCCGCGTTCGCCCCTCGCTTGTCGCGCCCGCGCGTCCGCGCGTGATCGACCAGAATGCGCCGCATCAGGGTCGCGGCAACGGCGAAGAAGTGCCGCCGATCGTTCCACTCCGGGCGATTCGCCGCGAGGCGCAGATACGCCTCGTGCACCAGCGCTGTCGGCTGCAGCGTGTGCTCGGGCCGCTCGCCGCGCATCGCCCGCCGGGCGACCCGGCGCAGCTCGTGGTGGACCCTCTCGAGCAGCCGGTCCGCGGAACCGTCGTGTTCCTCCGACCAGGCGCGCAGCAGATCCGTGAGGGTGGTCTCGGTCGTATCGTTCGGCCTGCTCTCCGCCATGACGCGTCACTCCGCAGCTCGAGTCGCAAACCCTCGGTCGCCACCGATCGACGGCGTCGCGACCGCTGGCCGTCCACTATGTGGTCGCGGTCGTTGCGCCGTCAAGCAACGAGAGGCTCAGTCCAGCTCGAGCCCCCAGGTCCAGCCGAACGCCCCCGGCCGGATCGCGACCTCGACCAGCTCGCCCTCGGTCAACACTGCCTCGTCGGGCAGCTCGACGTTTCGGAAGGAACGCCGCGCCCCGTCGGGACTGCTGAAGCTGCCGTAGCTCCGGCAAGTCGTGATCGTCGTCGTCGAGTTCTGCGCCCTGTGATCGGAGCAGTCGCGCCAGAAGCGCTCGACCTGAACGCGGTGCCGGGTCGCCTCCGAGCGATCGAGAAGGCCATTCAGCAGCAAGCTCACTCCACAGGTCAGCGTCATGACGCCGACCAGGAGCAAACCGCCCCCGACCACGACTTGAGGCAGATCGAGCAGGCCCTTGCGGCTCCATGCCACCAACACCGCCATCGGTACGAGACCGACGAAAAGACCGAGCCCAAGACTGCTCCACCAGGCGGTCGATTCGAGGGGCGTGAAGAAGAACACCGGAAGAGCCAAGCTCAGAGGTCCTAGGACCACCAGCCCGAGAGCGCTCAGGCCGACGATCGTTTGAGCTCGTTCGGCGGTCATCGTCAGGGCTCGTTCGCCGATCCCGCGGGGCTCAGGACGTCTGACGGCACGCGGGGTTGGTCGGCTGGATGATGAAGGCCGAGCCCAACGTGTCGGTACAGCCGGTGGCGAGGTTGGTGACGACGATGTCGGCGGCCACTTCGAGAGAGCGGATGCCGGTGAAGGTCATGTCGTTGTCGTCGACTCCGGTGCACTCCTCGGTCGGGAAGACACTCGTCGGGAACGCCGGCGTGGTGACCTGGATCAGGTCGTCGACGACCGAGCCGACCGTCGCCGCGAAGAGCTGGCCGCTCAGCGACAGCGAGACCCTCACCGAGTCGGCGAAGCCGCTGCCGCGCACCATGAGCGGCGAACCTCCCGCCTGGGCGCCGAGGGTCGGCGAAATGCCCGCGATCACGGGGACGTCGACGAGGTAGGTGAAGGTGAGGTCACCGGTGGCGGTCGCGCCGCTCGCGAGGTCGGTGTAGACGACGCCGACCTGCGGCAGGCGTCCCCCCGCCGGGCAGGTCGAGACCGACGAGCCGACCGTGGTGAAACGGATCGTCGTCTCGTTGACCAGGGTCTCGCCGCTCTGGCGGATGCCGCCGAGCGTGATCGCCGGCGTGCCCGTGAAGGCACGCCCGGTGACCGTCACCGGCGTGCCACCTCCGATCGGCCCGGAGGTCGGCGACAGCGCGAGCACGGCGGGCTGCTCGGGCTCGCTGTTCGAGTCGACGTAGGTCCAGGCGCCGGGTAGCGTCGCGGTGCGCGGGGCGTCGTCGAGCGACGCGGTGACCGTGACATCGACCGTCACCGACTCGCCGGTGCCCAGCGGCGCGGCGGGAGCCGGTACGGTGACGGTGAGCTCGTTGACGCTCACCACCTGCGGATTGATGCCGGCGACGCCGCCGAAGAGCACCTGGACCGGCGCCTCGAAGCCGCCGCCCGCGATCGTCACCCGATCACCGCCCGAGGGTCCTCCGGAGCGCGGATCGACCGCGGTGATGAAGGCCGTGGGCGCGGCGTCGCCGCCGACGTAGATGTAGCCTCCGACCAAGGTGGCCGTCTGCGGCTGGTCGTCGAGCCGTACGGCGACGACGACATCGACCGCCAGGCTGGCGCCGTCGGCGACCGGCGTCGTCGACGCCGGAGCAGTCACCGTAATGCGCGACTCGTTGAACGCGGTGACCCCCGCGAGGACGTTGCCGAAGCGCACCGTCAACGGGTCGACGAAGCCGCCGCCGAAGATTTGCACCGTCTCGCCGCCGGCGGCGCTGCCGGAGCGGGGCGAGAGGTCGAGCACGAAGGCCGGAGCGATTTCGACCACCGGCACTTCGATCTGGGCGACACTCTGATCGGCCTGCGCCAGTACCGTGATCGAGCCGATCGTGTCGGGCGCGAAGAGCTGTGCCGAAACGGTGCCGCCGACGGTCGACCGGGTGAGCGACGTGATCGAGCCCGTCGAGCTCTCGCCGAAGCTGCCGCCGCTGGTGTTGAGCGTCACCTGGACACCGTCCGGCGCGGCCTGGTTGGTCGCGCTGTCGACGACGCGCGCCGTCACCGTCGCCGGTGCGTCGGAGCCGACCTCGAGCTGGGACGGCGACGCCGCCAGCGTGACGGTGAACGCGCTCGCGCCTCCACCACCTCCTCCGCCGCCACCGCCACCTCCTCCGCCACCGCCACCTCCGCCACCGCCCTCGGCGCCAGGATCCGTGGGCGACTGGACGACCGGATTGCCGGAATCACAGCCCGCCGCGACCGTGAGCAGCACCGCGGTGAGCAGCAGGAAGAGCCAGCGCGCGACGCCGAGGCGGCGACGGTATGCGGTGCGTGCGGAGGAATCGGGCGCGAAGAGCATGGTCGAGTCGATCGAGCAGGAGATGAACGGAGACTGTGTCGAAACCTATCACGCCCGCGAAGTCCGGCCCGACCAGCCAGTCGGCGCCGGTTCAGGCACCGCGTGGCCGCTCGAGCGCCACCAGGTGCAACGAGTACTCGACCGCCGACCGATCGTGCAGCTGCAGGCGCCAGGGCACGTCGAGGTCCTCGGCGAGAAGGCGCAGGCGCGCAACACCGTCGGCCTCCTGGGACGCGAGCAGTGCGCGCAGCACCGGCTCGGCCGACCCCGCATGGGCCCCGCGCTGCGAGTGCCCGCCCAGCCACTGCTCGAATGCGGTCGCCGACACCGACCAGTCGTACGGGCTGGCGAGCCAGGCGCGCCCCCCGGGGCGCAGCACGCGGCCAATCTCGGCGAGCAGGCGATGCGGCGCGGCGACGCAATCGAGCAGGCTGAAGGCGCTGACGGCAGCGAAGGAGTCGTCGGCGAACGGCAGCTCCGCGGCGTCGGCGCACCAGGCGTCGACGCGCGCGGCGAGCGCCGGCGTCAGCGCCACCTCGACGGCTTCGCGGGCGTAAACGACACCGAGACGCCGCCGCGGGAAGCATGCGCGTCCGGCGAATGCGGAGCGCGCCAGGCGCGCCGCGGCGAGCGACAGGTCGACCCCGAGCACCGGTCGCTCGAGCCGGCGCGCCAGCTCCAGCACCGCGCCACCGGCGGCGCAGCCGAGCTCAAGCACAGGCCCCTCGACCTCCACCATCGGGGCGAGGGACAGGGCGCGCTCGACCAGAGGCTCCATGGCACCGTCGAGCCAGTGTGAGACACCGTGGATCGACAGCTGGCGGCGCATTCCGTCGAACGCCGAGTCGGGCCCGAAGCAATCGCCGAGCAGGCTTTCGACCGCCGGTGAGAGGTCACTCCGTACCAGCGCCTCGAGCGGACGTGCCGCAACATGCCCGCGGAGATCGCGCAACAGCAGCGGCACCCCGTCGACGATCGGCACTTCGCGCCGGCACGCCTCGTCGCTGCAGCACAGGATCCCCTCGAGCAGGTCGGCTGTTTCGCTTGCAGTCGGGTCGCGCGGCGACACCACCTCGAGCCGCCGATCGACGCCGCGCGCGCGGCACGCCGGGCACACCGGCGCCAGCGCGGCGAAAAGACCGCGACGCATTCAGCCGCCGATCAGCACCGTCGGGCAGCCCGGCGGCAGCACCTTGCCGGTTGGCCCGGGGATCGGCGCAACGCAGGTGCTGTGGACGGTCATGTCGTTGACCCGTGCCGCGGGCAGCGACTCGACCAGCACGGTCGCCGAGCCGACCGCCACCATGCCGGGCCCGGCCGGAACACACGAGGGCAACATGCAGGGTGTCGTGATGTCGGTCACCCGCGCCGCCGGCTGATTGCCGATCAGCACGGTCGCCGCGCCTTTGACCAAGGTCAGCGGCAGCGCAGGATGCGCTACCGGCGTCGGCACCAGGGCCGGCGGGTGGATCGGCGCGTGGCAATGCGGCGCATCCTGCAAAACCAGATCGCCGAGGCGTGCGGCCGGGTTCGACATCCTCAGAGTATAGCGCCAGAGGATAACTTCTCCGCCGAGAGACCCTGTGTTAAGCTAAATATCGATCATCTCTGACAAAACTGCCTCTCTGGAGGCCATCCTCTTCGCGACCGTGCCCGACCTCGACCCCCACCTCGTGCCGTCTCCGAGTCGATCCGGATCTCCGACGTCGGCGGGAGTTCCTGTGCCCGATGAAGCCGCTGACGGAGAATCGCGGGACGAAGCGCGCCAAGAAATCCACGAGGAGCTCGACGCCGAGGGCCGGGTGATCGCGCGCGACACTCTGCGCGGGGGAGTTCTCGACGGCCCGAGCGAGGCGTTCGGCGAAGACGGAAGCCTGCGCGCACGCTACACCTTCGTCGCCGGCCGGCTGCACGGCGAGGCCGCGACCTTCGACGAGGCCGGAGTCGAACGACAGCGCGCCAGCTACCGGGACGGAGTGCTCGACGGTCCGCTTTATTTGTTCGACGCGGACGGCCGGGTCGAGCAAAGCCTCGAGATGCGCACCGGCCGCCGCAACGGCGAGACGGTGCTCTACGCCGACGGCGCCGTGCAGGCGCGGCTGCAGTACCGCGACGACCTGCAGCACGGCGAGTCGATTCTCTACGCCGAGACCGGCCTTCCCCGCCAGTCCATGGGCTTCGTCGACGGTGTGCAGGACGGTGAGACGGTGGCCTACGACGACGCCGGCCGCGTCGCCCAGCGCGCACAGTTCGCCGCCGGGAAGCTCGACGGCCCGGTGATCGACTACTGGCCCGACGGCCGCGTGCGCGAAGAGTCGACGTACCGTGACGGTCTGCTTCACGGCACCGTGCGTCGCTACCGCATGGACGGCAGCCTGCGCGAGCGGCAAGAGTTCCGTGAGGGTGTTGCGGCCGGCGAGCCCGACAGCTTCGAGGCGCGAGGATCGCGATGAGCTCCGTGACGACCTTCCAGCTGCACCGCGCGAGCCTGGCCCTCATCGCCGTCCTCTCGCTGTTGGTGTGCGCGCTTTTCTTCACAGCCGGCCTCAGCGTCGGGATCGCCTGGCGGCTGCCGGCCGTGACGAACGTGACGGCCGACGACACCCTCTCGACGCGGCCGTCGGATGTCCCGGAACCGACCCGCGAGATCGGCTCCACGACGCCCGTCCCCGAAGCGTCCGTTGCCACCCCCTCCGCAACCGGGCCGGCAGCGTCCGGAGCCTCGGTGCCTGGAGCCTCGGTGTCCGGCCCTTCGATGACGGGCCCCTCGGCCTCCGGTCCCTCGATGAGCGGTCCGTCGATGACCGAACCGTCCGTGTCGGGCACCGGCCTGCGCGGACCGACGGTCCAAGGGCCGCGTGTCGACGGACCGAGCCTGCGCCGGCCCACCGTCGGCTCGCCACGCGTCTCGGGTCCGAGCTTGCGTCCGACAAGCTCCAACCTGTCGGCCGCGGCGGCGGCCTGGCCCGCCGACGATCCACCGGCGGCCGCGGCGACCGACCCTGCCTCGTCCGCGACCGCTCCGGCGCCGACCGCGGCGCAGACGTTCGCCATTCAGCTCGGAGCGTTTCTGTTCGACGAGAACACCCAAACCTTGGTCGAGGACCTGCAGCGCCGCGGCCTCGAACCCTTCATCGTCCGCATGCCGACCGCCGAAGAGCAAGTGCTGCAATCGGTGCGTATCGGCCCGTACTCGACGCGCTCAGAGGCGCTTCGCACCGCCCAGACCCTGCGCTCGACGCAGGGCCTCGACGGCTTCGTCGTCCGCAGCTCGCCACGGCTCGACTGAGACTGGAGACTCTTCGATGCGTCGCCCCACTCACCGCGTAGTCTCCATCTTCGTGTCCGCAGGGCTCTGCGTCGGCCTCGGCTTCGCCCCGAGCGCCGCGGCCAGCGGCTTCGGCACCGGCCAGCAGGGCGCGCGCGCGGCGGGCATGGCCGGCGCAGTCGTCGCGCGCGCCGACGATCCGACGGCGGTCTTCCACAATCCGGGCGGGCCGGCGCTGGCCGACGCCTGGAAGGGCGCCCTCGGCGTCGGCTACGACGTGGTCAACGAGCGCCTCTATCAGGGGCTCGGGCCGGCGCTCGGCACCACCGGCGCACAGCGCGACCTCGACGCCCTGCCCGCGCACGGCGCATTCATCAAGCCGATCAACCAGCGGCTCAAAGTCGGATTCGGCCTGCACACCCCTTACCGCCTCGAGACGGAGTGGCAGGACCCGTCGACCTACCCCGGACGGCGCATCACATCAGCCGCCGAGGTGGTGACCTACGATCTCGACCTGATCGCTTCGTTCAAGGCGTCGAAGACATTCGGCGTCGGCATCGGCGTCACCTGGCGCGCCTCCGAGATCAGCCTCGAGCGACGCGTCGCCGGCGTCGACCCGACCACTGGAAGTCTGGTCGACTTCGGATCGCTCGCCACCGACAGCGACCTGGAGGGAGCTCTCGGCTGGTCAGTGGGCTTCGTCCACCGGCCGACCGAGCGCTTCTGGTGGGGCGGCTCGTACCGCTCGGAGATCGAGACCGACTTCGACGCGGTCGGTCGCATGACCCAGGTGTCGACCGGCAACACGCAGCTCGACCAGCTCTTCGCCGGCACGCAGCCGTTCGACCTCGACCTGCCCGCGACCACCAGCCTCACCTACCCCGCCGTCGCCCGCCTCGGCGTCGCGGTCGCGATCACGAAGCAGCTGGTGGTCGAGGTCGATGTCGAGCATGCCGCGTGGAGCGCGCTCGACACGCTGTCGTTCGCCTATGTTGGCGAGAGCTTCCTCGACCAGACCGTGCGCCTCGACCTCGACGACGCGATCAGCCTACGCGCCGGCCTCGAGTACACCTTCCTCGCTGGCATGCAGCTGCGTTTCGGCGTCGCGCACGAAGAGTCGCCCCAGCCCGACGCCACCGTCGGCCCCCTGCTGATGGACGGCGAGCGCCTGATCCTCGCCGCCGGCCTCGGCCTCGACTGGCTGCACCTCGCCTTCCAGTGGATCGACCAAGACCAGCGCGTCGTCGCCGGCCAGATCGACAACCTCGACGGCAACTACCGCGCCAACGCCTGGCGCGCCCTCTTCAGCCTCCACATGTGAGCCTTGCACGCCCTCGGTGTCTTCAGCTCCACACGGACGGACGCTGTGAGCCTGAAGCTCAACCCTGGATTTCGTTCTGTACTCTCGTGGAATCGCCAAGCTGTCTCAGTCTGCCCTGGAACACTGTTACCGCCCTGGAATATGTGACTTGCGGCTCCCGACATGGATGACCTTGCCGGGCGCAGCGCGGCTCAGCGCCGCCATGATCTCTGGCACCATCGGCGAGAGATCATCGATGTCATTGCTCGGGGCAATCAGCACGACCAAGGACAGCTCGAGCCCTGCAAGATTCTGCTGATGCACGATTCCTCGATCCATCGTCACCAAGACATCGAACGATAGCGCGGCGAGCCTCAAGAGCTCACCGTTCTTGATACCACCCCAACCACGCTCTGGAACGGTCAAGACCTCCGCATCGAGCAGCCATTTCAGCTTCCGAGGGACATTCTCATCGAGGAGGACTCGAGTCATGCGCTCGCAAGCAGCTCCTGTTCGGCCAGCTCGAGAAGGCCTTCTGCTTGTTCACGGCTGACGGTCGGGAAGTCATCGCGAAAATCATCGATGCGCTTACCCTTGCGCAGGTATACCAGAAGAGTCTCGACCGGCACGCGCGTACCAGCGAACACAAGAGTTCCACCAAGAATGTCAGGATCGCTATGGACGATGTTCGATCGTGCAATCGAGCTCATGGCTACTCCAAGTCGTCAGAACGCAGTGTACCGCAGACCTGGAGGGCGCAGAAGCAGTGGCTCACCGTCGGCGGAGCCAGACGAGGAGGGCGCCGCCGCTGCTGTGCTCGTGCGGCTCCCAGCGCTCGACCCAGCGCCGGCCGTCGAGACGCATCCAGCTGACCACCGCACCGCGCACCAGGGCGACGCCGCCGGCCGATCCACGGCCGCGGCCGGTGATGACGAGCACGCGCCGGGCGCCGCGGGCGAGGGCGGCGGGAAGCTCGCGATCGAGCCGATCGACGGCACTTTCGCGACCGGCGCCGTGAAGATCGATCACTTCGTCGATGCCCGGCGGCTTCTGCTGCCGGCGGCGTAGGCGTCGGCTCAGACGCCGCGTCTCCCGCGCGACAGCGGCGGGATGCGGCGGCTCGGGCGCGGCATCCTTGTCCGGCACCGAGCGCAGGGACGCGATCTCGCGACGGAAGAGCTCGACGTCCTCCGCGGCGATCGCATCGCTCGCCTCGTCCGCGGACGGGGCGCCAGGAGGAGGATCATCCGCTCGAGCCATGGCTCGACGATCCTATCCTTCCACGGCGCGCGGCAGGAGCAACCCACCCGTGGAGCGACGGAGTCGACTCAAGGCTTCGTCGGCCTCGGGCCGGCAGCCGGCCCGTTCGGCCACCGCCAGCGCCCGGCGCAGCGCGTCGTCGAGCGCCGCAGAGTCGCCGCGCGCCTCCGCGACATCGGCTCGCAGCAGCAAGCTGAGCGCGATCGTCTTCGGATCTCGGATCGCCTCGGCGATCGACTCCGCGAGGCTCGCCTGGTGAGCCGCCCGATCGATCCGCCCGGCGGCGAGCAGCATGCGGGCCCGCAGCAGGGACAGGTACGCCATGCCCCAGCGATCTCCGAGCGCCGCCTTGAGCGCCTCCGCGCGGTCGAGGTGACGCTCCGCCGACGCGACATCGCCCCAGCGATAGAGCGCCTCGGCGGCGTTGTACAGGTGGATCGAGAGCCGCCAGCGCTCGACCGGCACCGTGGGCTCCCCGGACGCCTCGACCCGCTCGAGCGCTTCGAGAAACTGGTCTAGGGCCACGGCGGGCCGACCCCGCGCGAGCTCCAGGTTGCCGCTGGCCCGGAGGACCTCGATGGCGACTTCGTCGGCAGACGAGGCGGCGCCCAGGCGCTCGAGCTCGGCGCGCGCGGCGGCGAGACGGGCTCTCGCGGCATCGAGATCGCCGGCCGTGACCAGGATCAGCACCGCGACACACTGCGCCCGCGCTCGATTGGCCGGCTCCCCTCCAGCGAGCGCCAGCGCCTCGTCGCACCGCACGACGGCTTCCTCGTAGTGCCCGAGCCGCATCGTGAGGAACGCGAGACGGCGGCGGCTCGCCGACGCGTCGATCACGGTCGCGCGTGGAGGCGACGCACGCCGCACAGCATCGAAGGCCCGATCGGCGTCCCGGTAATCACGGTCGATCGGTGGTCGATCCCTGAACAGGAACCAGTCGGGCAGATCGTGCGACGACGCGGCGGAAGGCGCCGGACGCTCCGCCCCGAGCTCGCGCAGACGACGCGACACCTCGTCCATGCTGGCCGGCCGCTCGGCACGGTCGCGGCGCAGGCAGTTGAGCACCAGCTGCTCGAACGCGGGCACGAGGCCCTCGACGTCGAAGGGCGGTGGATCCTGGGTCAGGATCCGGAAGAACACTCCCTCAAGACGACCGGCGCGAAACGGCGAGATTCCGGCAAGGCACTCGTAGAGCACGACACCGAGCGACCAGATGTCAGAGCGCGCGTCGACGGGCGTGTCGCTGGACAGCTGCTCGGGGCTGGCGTAGAGCGCCGTTCCGCGGAACACCGGCTCGGCGACCCGCGCGCCGTCCACCTCGAGCGCGATGCCGAAGTCGAGCAGCGAGACCTGCGGCCGCCGGGGCACGGCCCACTCCACCATCACGTTCTCGGGCTTCAGGTCACGGTGGACGATTCCGCGCGCGTGGCTGTACGCGAGCGCGTCGGCGAGCTGACTGCCGATCTCGATCACCCGCGGCGGCTCCAGCGAGCCGCGCCGCAGCACCTGGCGCAAGCTCTCTCCGCGCACCACCGGCATCGTGAAGAAGAGCTTGTGCTCCCAACGACCGAAATCGAACAAGGGGACGATCCGAGGATGCTGCAGGCGAGCGACGACCTGGGCTTCGCGGCGGAACTGACCGGCATTCTCCGCGTCGCCACGAAAGACCTTGATCGCCACCGTCCTCCCCAAGATCTCGTCGTGCGCCCGGTAGACGACGCCGCGCGATCCACGCCCGAGTCGCTCTTCGAGCCGGTACCGTTCGGCAATGGTTCTCCCTCTCCAATCGACCATCACCCCTTACTTCGCCGGAAACCGGCCGGAGGCAACAACAAGATATCAAGCTTTGGTAAATTCCTTCAACCATCTCACCGTGGCACCCTGTCGACTGCCTGTGTCGCCACTAGACGACGCCGCGCGGCATCGAGACGCTCGGAGCCTGCGGCACGCGACCAGCGAGGAGCATAGAGCGTCACGGTCTCCGCGCTGCGACCCTCCAGGTCGACCGAGAGCCGGCGCGGTGTCTCGAGCCTGCCGTCGACCTGGAAGGTGACGCGCAGGCGCAGTGAGAGATCGGCCAGGGCCCGATCGAGCTCCTGTGCGGTAGTGATCGTCAGGCCGCCGGTGGCGCGCGCCAGCAGCCGCGACGACGACGGCGCCTCGAGCCCCGGCCGCTCGGCGGGCTCGAAGGTCGACCCGTCGTCGAATCGCTCGTCCAGCTCGTCGGCCGCGGCGACCGCGCGGCGCGACGAGTCGCCGTCACCCTGCGCCTCGAGCACCGCGGCGAGACCACGCCAGGCGACGCTCTGACGCGCCGCCGTCCGGCGATCACCAAAAAAGTGGTGCAGGGCACGGCGATAGGCCGCGGCGGCGGCATCGAGATCTCCGGCGGCCCGGTGGCTCTTCGCCAGTTCGAGCTCGGCCTCGGCGCGCTCGGGATCGCGCTCGGCCTCGTAGGTGATCCCGCGCTTCGAAAAGCGGAACTTGCCGAGTCGCTTGCCGGACGCTCGCCCTTCCATCGGGTCGGGCGGAGGCGGCGTCACCGGATCGACGATCCAGCCGAGGGCGGCGAGCGCCCGTGCGAACCCCTCGGTGCCGGCGGCGGTGTCGATCGACGGGAGCTCCTCCAGCACCGACACCGCCTCGTCGCCCGGCAGCAGCGCGGCCAGCTCGAGCGCGGGATCGAGGGCGTGGCCGTCGGCGACCCAGATCACCGCGCGCCGGCTGGTCGGCGGATCGAGCGCTGCCAGGTAGAGCAACATCGTGTCCTGGAGCTCCTGGATTTCCTGCGCCTCGGTCTCGGCAGCCGCCGCGGCGCCGAAGGCGGTGGCACGCCCGGCCTCGGCAGCCGCGGCGAACGCGGCGCGGCGCGCGTGCAAAGAATCGGCCGACTCTGCGACGAGCGCCAGCCGCGCCAGGGTCGCTTCGAGCGCCTCGGGGTCGTCGGTCGGCGCCAGAAGCTGCCGCGGCGAGGGATCGAAGGCAACGACCTCGACGAGTCCTTGGGCCGTCCACTCGGCCGCGCGCTCTTCGAGCAGCGAGGCCGCCCTCCGCACGCTCAGTCGAGCGCTGGTCACCAGATCGAAGGCGAGCACCACGTGCCAGGCGTCGGCGGCCACCGGCCGACCGTCCTCGAACGGCTCCGCGGCGACCAGCGGTCGCTCCTCGCCGTCGACTCGGATCACCAGGCGCTCGGGATCGAGCGCCGCCGGCAAGCGAGGTCGCCGCGTCGCCCAGATACCGCCGGGCGGCGAACCGATCAGGACGTCGACCGCGACGACTGAAGCGGCCCCTTCGAACGAGGTCTCCGGCACGGCCTCTTGAGCGCTCGCCACCACCGTGCGCGAGGTCGCGCCGAACATCGTGCCGAACGCCGCGAGGCAGAGCGCCAGGCAGACCGGGTGCACGCCCCATCGGACGCTCGATACCCGGGTGTATGATTCACCGCACTTCATTGTTTTCACCAATCGTTCGGAGTTGCCTCACGACATGGGCCGGCAGCCCATCGAGCCGGCCGAGGAGGACTGCATGGCCGAAATCCCGATCACCATTCTCGCCGACCAAGATCCGACCCAGGCGCGCTGGCTGCTGGTCGATTTCGAGTACTACCGCAGCTCGGCGGAGATCGTCACCGTCGTTCCCAATCTCAGCTTCCGCGAGCCGAACGCGATCCATTCGTTCCGCGTTCGGCTCGAGGGCTCGGCTCGATTCGTTCGTGCCGGGTCCACAGTGAAGCACGATACGTTCCAGGTTTGCATTTATCCGAAAGGCGGTGAATTCGATAGCGACTGCTCCCCCGAAAGCGAGCCCGCCGTCGAGTTCGGTGAGCTCGACGAAGACGGCACGAGCTTCACCGTGACGTTCACGACCCCCGGCAACGCCGCCTGGGGCCGCTGGGTCTACCGACTGTTCATCAACAAGGGCGACAAGGGCGACGTGCTGCCCCTGGCATTCACCTTCTCGACCCCCGAAGAGCGGGAATGGATCGACAGAAGCTTGGGTGGTCGACGGGCGACTGCTCCCGAGGTCGACACCGGTCTCGACGAGACGCCGACGCAGCGCTCGGAACAGCATCTGCTGTTCTCCCACGCCATCGTTCTCCAGGGCTTGGTGCAGTTCCCGACGATCTTCAACGCCGGCCTGCTACCGAGCGACATCTCGCTGCAGCCCCTGTATTGGATCCACCGTGCAGACACCCCTCTGGAGCTCGGCTTCGAGCTCGACAGCAGCGGGTTCTCGTTCGTCAGCGGCCAACCGTTCCAGAACCCGTGCAACCCCGGGTCGCCGCAGCGCCCGCCCTTGATGGTGCAGTGGTACGGCGTCTCGGATCCGAAAACCGGCTGCAACGGGATTCCCTATCCGCGTGGCTTCGTGAACTCTCACACCGAGCGCTCTGCGCATGCTCAGCCACCGACCGGACCGAACCTGGCCAACCTCCGGTGGAACGAACCCTCGCCGATCGCCCACGGGCGGATCTCGACCTTCTACTTCGCGCTGCGCGAGGCGGGCAATCCCTCCGACCAGACACGGAAGCGACCGGACCGCGACATTCTCCTCGCCGACCCGATGATCATTGCGGATCTGCCGCAGGATCCCCCGCCGTAACCGGCTCATCCAGGTCCACCGAGTCGAACCACGGCAGGGTGAACCAATGCGCGGCGAGCCCGGTCGCCCGGGCATCGGCGGCGTAGAGCGCCGCCTGCTCCAGGTCGCCGATGCGCGCCGAGGTGATCGACGCAGCGTAAAACACCTCGGCCAGCCGCGGCGCGCGGCGCCACATCGCCTCGAGGCTGGCACGGGCGGGCTCCGCTTCCCCGAGGTGCGCCTGCGCCTGCGCGCGCGTCGCATCGAGCCGCCAGCTCTGCCCGACATCCTGCCGATCAGCCGCCGCGAGCGCCGCGCGATAGGCCGCCTCGGCATCGCCGACCCCGCTCAGGGCCCGCGCGTCGGCGAGATTGAGCCACAGCTCGGGGTGACGCGGAAAGCGGATGGTCAGGGCTTCGAAGCCGGCGGCTGCCTCCGCGGCGTCGCCGGCCAGCATCTGCGCCAAAGCCAATCCGGCCGCGGCCACTTCGTCCTGCGTGGCGAGGTCTCGATAGAGCACCAGAGCCTGCTGGAGATCTCCGCTCCGCAGCTCGAGCTCGGCCTGGAGCGTACGCGCCTGCAGGCTCGACGGACGCAGCTCGCGCATTCGGTCGATGCTCTGCTGCGCCTCGTCCACCCGGCCGAGCTCGAGCGCCATCCGCGCGTGATTGAAGAACGCCTGCGGCGTCGGTCGCAGGTCGATCAGCCGCCGGTAGAGCGCCAGTGCTTCGCGCGGTCGACCGCTCTGCGCCAGAATGCCGGCACGGCGGTCGACCAGCCGTGAATCACCCGGCGCCAGCCGCTCCACCTTGGCCAGGAGGGCCTCCGCGTCGTCGACCCGGCCCAGGTTGAGCAGCAGCAGGATCTCCTTGAGCAGAACCTCGGGGCTCTCGCCCGCCAGATCGCGCGCCTGGCCGAGTAGGGTCATCGCGGCACGCCGGTGGGTCTGCTCGCGCGTCAGGTGATAGAGGCGACTGTGCAGCTCGGCTTCGAGCAGGTAGATGTCGATGAACTCCGGCGACGAGGCGCGCACCGCCGCGGCCTCAGTGACCAACTCGAAGTACTCGCCGGTCGACGAAACGGCGGCGTAATGCAAGATCTCCAGGAAGCGGCGGAAATCCTCGGGCGCGACCCGCAGCTGCGCCTCCGGCCGCAGGCGACGATCCGGGTAGAGCGCCTCGACACCCACCGCGGCCGCATGCGAGGCGCGCAGAGGGTCGTCGGCCGGGAACGAGAAACGCGTCGTCTCGACCAGTCGGCCACGGCGTAGACGACGCAGGTCGCACCAGCAGAGCTGCCCGTCGCAGGCGAACGACGGCCGGATCACCTCGTCGGCGTCGGGAGACGCCTCCTCCGCCGACCCGCCGATCGGCGCCAGGTCGTCGAGACCGACGAGCGCACGCTCGATGCCGTGTCGGATCGCCTGGCGCAGGACGCCCGCCTCGCTGACGTCGAGCACCTCGTCACTGCCTTCGACGGCGACCTCGCCGATCGCCACCAGCAGCGGCTCGCTCGGTCTCGGTGGTGGTGCCGGGTCCTCGTCGCCCGGCGCCAGCCAGCGGACGACGAGCGCCACCACGAGCAGCGCGAGCAACGTGGTGGCCAC
This sequence comes from Acidobacteriota bacterium, assembly GCA_039194425.1. GTDB lineage: Bacteria > Acidobacteriota > Thermoanaerobaculia > Multivoradales > J023 > JAUIJL01. The sequence goes on from JBCCVZ010000025.1 coordinate 64,635, forward strand.
GATCCACGGCCACGGAGTCGGCGACACCTCGACCCGCGGCACAGCCGCGGGCGTCGCCTCGACCGCGCGGAGCATCGGGTCGGTCTCGTCGAGCGCGTCGCGACGCAGCGTCTCCGCGATCACGCCGAGACGCCGCACCACTTCGTCGGCGCCGCCGTGCGGCCGCGCCGACGGCTCCTTCTCGAGCAGCTCGTCGATCAGCTCGGCCAGCTCGGCCGGCAACTCCGGCACCAGCTCGAGCACCGAGCGATGGCGCTGCTGCACGATGCGCTGCAGGGTCGCCACCTGCGTCCTGGCGAGGAACGGCGAGGTGCCGGTGAACAGCTCGTAGAGCAGCACACCGAAGGAGAAAAGGTCAGTGCGAGCGTCGATCGACTGACCGAGCGCCTGCTCCGGCGCCATCGTCCGGCAGGTACCGACGATCGACCCGGGGCGCGTGAGGTTGGTCAACCCGTCACCGTCTTCGGCGACCGGTCGCGCCAGGCCGAAGTCGACGATCTTGACCTCGCCCTCGGGATGCAGCAGGACGTTTTCGGTCTTCAGATCGCGATGGACGACCCCGTGGCGGTGCGCGTGGGCGAGGCCGTCGGCGACCCGGCGCGCGATGCGCAGGGCCTCGGGCAGCGGCGGCGGGCCGAGCTCGAGCAGATCACGCAGCGTCGTGCCCGGCACGTACTCCATGATGATGTGCTCGATGTCGCCGACCACCAGCAGATCGTGGATCTGCGCGATCGAGCTGTGCCCGAGCTTCGCTGCCATGCGCGCCTCGCGACGCAACCGCCGGCGCTGCTCGTCGTCGAGGGCCACCCGCGGGCGCACTCGCTTGATCGCCACCTGCCGATCGAGCCGCGGATCATACGCCAGCAGCACTTCACCCATGCCGCCGGTCCCGAGCCGCTCGTTGATCCGGTACGGCCCGATCGTCGATTCGTGTTCATCGTCCTCGAGCCCAGGGGAGCGGTCGTCCTCGGGGAGGCGAGCCGCCGGCTCGGAAGCGTCGTGCGCCATGGCGATATCTTAGCGGCCTCACGATCAGATCGGCGGACCCGCTCGCCATGTTCTCTCGGAGGAGCGCCACTGCCGCCAGTACAACGTCTCTGTGCACCGCGTCGCGGCGCCCCGCGCACGGTGCGGCCTGGTATGCTGACGGCCTTCCGCTCGCTGTCGACCTTGCCATGGCGCCTGAGCCCAACCAACGCATCGGACCGTACGAAATCGTCCGCAGCCTCGGCAAGGGCGGGATGGGCGAAGTCTTGCTCGCGCGGGATCCGGCACTCGATCGGCAGGTCGCGATCAAGCGGATCCGCGCCGGCGCCGATCTCGAGCAGACATCGCTCGACCGCTTTCGCCGCGAGGCGCGGATGGCGGCGAAACTCGGTCACTCGGTGATCGTCGCCGTCTACCACCTGCTCCAGAGCGAGGGCGCCGATCACATCGTGATGGAGTACGTCGCCGGGCCGACCCTGCGCGATCGACTCGGCGCCGGCCCGCTGCCGATCGACGAAGGCCTGCGCATCGCGCGCACCATCGTCGAAGGGCTCTCGTACGCCCACCGCCAGGGCGTGCTGCACCGAGATCTCAAGACCGAGAACATCCTGCTCGGCCCCGACGGCCAGGTGAAGATCGCCGACTTCGGCCTGGCCCGTCCGATCGCCGAGGACGACGCACCGTTGACGCGCACCGGGCTGGTGATGGGGACGACCCGCGCGATGTCACCCGAACAGGCCTGCGGCGACCTGGTCGACGAGCGCTCCGACCTCTTCTCGCTCGGCGTCCTGTTCTACGAGGTCTTCACCGGCACCTCGCCCTTCGAGGCGGCGAACAACGCACAGACCTTGAAACGGGTGGTCTTCGATCGCCACACGAGGGCGTCCGACCTGATTCCCGAGCTGCCGCCCGACCTGGTCGACCTGATCGACCAACTGCTCGAAAAGGAGCCCGACGCGCGCCCCGACGGCGCCGATCTCGTGCTCCAACGTCTCTACGAGCTCGGCGGGCGGGTGAGCACCTCGGACGAGACCACCGTCTCGCCGGTACCGACCAGCAGCACCGGCGCGACGCCGCGAGCGGCCGGCCGCACCGCCACCGCCGCGACGACCGCCAACCGCACGCGTGGCGAACGCCGTCAGGTCACCGTGCTCGCCTGCGACCTGGTGAGCGTCGGCGACGAGCCGGGGCACTCGCTCGACCCGGAACGGCTGTTCGAGGTGATGCCGGACTTCCAGGAACTCGCCCGCGCGATCGTCGATCGCTACGAGGGGCACCTCTCGAGCGTTCTCGGCCACCGCCTCTTGATCACCTTCGGCTACCCCGAGAGCCACGAGGACGAGGGGCGCCGCGCCGTCCATGCCGCGCTCGAGCTGGTGGCGCGCAGCGCCGAGCTCGAGCGCGGCGGCGACACCGAGCGCCTGGCGATGCGCATCGGCATCCACACCGGACCCGCAGTGGCGATCGACGGCGCAGCCCCGGGAGACGAGCTGGTGCTCGGCCCGACTCTCGACCTCGCCACGCGGCTGCAGCAGTTCGCAGACCTCGACACGATCATGGTCAGCGAAACGACCCGGCGAACGCTCGAGGGCTTCTTCATCACCGAAGAAGTGGCGAGTGGCGACAGTCCGAGCAGCACTGGCACCCTCGGTTTCGCCGTCCACCGCGTGGTGCGCGCCCGCGGGGCGTTCAGCCGTGTCGAAACCAGCGACACCCTGTCGCCGCTGATCGGCCGCGAGCGCGAGCTCGACCTGCTGCTCGATCGATGGCGCAGCGCGCGCGGCGGCCAGGGCCAGGTGGTGGCGATCGGCGGTGAAGCGGGCTTCGGCAAGTCACGCCTGATGCACACGCTGCGCGAGCGCCTGCGCGAAGACGGCGCGCAGCTCGTGCTCACCCACGGCAGCTCGTTCACCGGCAATACACCTCTCGCTCCGGTGAGCGAGCTCCTGCGCTCGATCCTCGGCATCCAGGCCGACGCCACGCGCGCAGAGCGCCGCGAGCTCCTCGAGCTGGGCCTGCAGCGTCTCGGGCTCGACTCGGGGGATCTCGGCCCCGACCTGGCCCCGCTCCTCGGCATCGACTGGCAGACGGCCGACGGCGACGACGACGCACGCCTAGAGCTCGGCGCCGAGGCGCGTCGTCGGCGCACCTTCGACAGCCTGCTCTCGCTGATCGGCGAGCTCGCCGCGCGCCGGCCGCTCGTGCTGATGATCGAAGACCTCCACTGGGTAGATCCGACCACGCTCGAGCTGCTCGGAGTCTTGATCGAGCAAATCGAAGGCGCCGCGCTGCTCCTGGTGCTCACCTTCCGGCCCGAGTTCGACGACCCGTGGAAGCAGCCCCACGTGACCCGCATTCATCTCGGGCGCCTGCAGGAGCCAGAGGCCGAGGCGCTGCTCGACCTGCTCGCCGGGGGTAGCCTGCCGCCCGCCATTCGGCGCAAGATCCTCGAGCGCAGCGACGGTGTGCCCCTCTACCTCGAGGAGCTGACCCGCGCCATGCTCGACGATTCGAGCACCGGGGTCCACCACGTGCCGGCGACCCTGCAGGCCTCTCTGTTGGCTCGCCTCGATCGCCTCCGCGGCGGCAAAGACGTCGCGCAGCTGGCCGCGGTCTGTGGCCGCGAGCTCACCTTCGACCTGTTGCACGCCGCGTCGCCGCTGCCCGAGATCGACCTGTCGCGTCACCTCGACCGCCTGTGCGACGCCGGCATCTTGCAGCGCCGTGGCCTCGGTCGCACCGTGCGCTACGCCTTCCGTCACGCCTTGGTGCAGGACGCCGCGCTCGAGACCCTGCTCGCCTCGCGCCGCCGCGCCCTGCATCTCGAGGTCGCCCGAGCGCTCGAGGAGAAGTTTCCCGAGGTCGAAGTCGAGCGTCCCGAACGGCTGGGCCGACACTATGAAGAAGGCCAGTCGTACGAGCGCGCGGCCGAGCTCTTCGACCGCGCCGGCGACCGCTCGCGTGACGCCTTCGCCATCGCCGAGGCGCTCAGCTTCTACCAGCGCGCCGAGCGCCTCACCGAGCGCGCCCTGGTGCGCCGACCCCGCGAGGCACGCCTGCTCGCCACCATCGCCGAGCTCGCCGAGCGCCGCGGCGACCTGCACACTCAGGTGGCGCGCTACGACGACGCACGCACCGCGTACCGCACGGCGCTCGAGCGGGCGGAGATCGAGACCCCGCGGCGCACTCGCCTCGAGCGCAAGATCGGCGCCGCGTTCGGCCTCGAGCATCGGCGCGACGAGGCGCTGGAAGCGCTCGATCGCGCGGCGCAGCTGCTGCCGCCGACCGATGTGCGCACCGCCGCCGACCACGAGGAAGCGATCCAGATCGAGATCGAACGCCTCAACGTGCACTACTTCCAGGGCGAGCTCGACCCGATGGAGACGATCGGAAGGCGACTGGCGCCGACCATCGCACGCTGGGGCAGCCCGCGCCAGCGCGCCGCCCTGCACTCCAGCCTGCTCGCACGCAGCCTGCGCCGCGACCGCTTCCATGTCGACGACGAAACCCTCGCTCACGCCGAGGCGGCGCACGAAGCGGCTCAGGAAATCGGCAATGCCGAAGGCGTCGCCGACGCGCGCTTCAATGTCGCGTTCGCGGATCTGCTCCGTGGTAACCTGGAGAGAGCAACCTCGGGTTTCCAGGATACCCTCGAGCTCTCGCGCCGCATCGAGGCACGGTTGATCGAAACCGCGGCACGCAGCTACCTCGCCCTCGCCGCACGGCGCCGGGGCGAGGTAGACGCCACTGCCGACGCCGCGCTCGCGCTGGTCGACGAGCGCGATGTCGGCGCACTGTACGCCGGCCTCGCGCACGCGCTGCTCGCCTGGGTCGCCTGGCGCCGCGGGGACCATCCGGAGGTCGACCGACAGGGACGGGAAGCCATGGCCACCTGGAACCGAGCATCGAGCGCGTTCCCCTTTCAGTGGACGGCGCTGTTGCCGCTGATCGCCGCCGGAGTCGAGCGTGAGGCGGGGGTCGACGACGAGATCCTCGGCTGGTGCGAGCGGTTGGTGGATTCCACGCAGCAAAGGCTCCCGGAGCTCGAGGCGGCGGTCGAGGAGGTGCGGCAGGCGGCGACGATCGGCGCCCCGCGACAGACGGAGCGGGCGATCGCGGACCTGGTCGCGGCAGCCCGCCGACAGACCCTGCTGTAGACCCTTGCACTGACCGCGCGGAAGTGTTTTTCGCGCGGCACATTCACCATGGAGGAACGACCGATGAGCAAGCCCGGCCCGCAGACTGGAGACAAGGACCACTGTTACATCATCCATGCCGATGATGGGCACTTCTACCACTTCACCCATGAAGACCTGCAGGATCATCGGGTCGACGAAGACGCCGAGGCGGGGAATGCCGACTGGCAGAAGATCCGCGAGCATTTGGTCGACCGCGGCGTCACCTCGGCGACGCTGCCGCGCACCGGCGACAACGCCTTCATCGTCACCTGCCACTTCTTCAACTCCCAGGCGCACGTCGAGCCGGAAGCCATGGACTACGATGGCGACGGCAACCCGGGCGGCGGAAACGGAGGCGGCTACGGCGGCGGTGGTGGCAACGGTGGCGGTGGTGGCGACACCCCGGACGACTACGACGATTGACCGACACGCCGCCTGACGGCAGCGGATCGGCCGGCGGGTCGGGCTCCGACCCGCCGGCAGACTCCGTCGTCGCCGATCCTCCGTCGGCGGACGGTGGCGGCGGCACGCTCAAGGGGCACCGCGCCGGCGCGCACCGCCTCGTACCGCCCGCCACCACGCTCGAGCGCATGGCGCGCTTCCTGCCCGCGATCGGCATCACCCGCGTCGCCGACGTCACCGGGCTCGACCGCGTCGGTGTGCCAGTGGTGATGGCGATCCGCCCCAACGCGCGCTCGCTTGCCGTCTGCCAGGGCAAGGGACCGAGCCGCGACGCGGCGCGCGCCTCCGGCGTCATGGAGGCGGTCGAGCACTATCACGCCGAACGCGTGCAGGCGCCGCTGCGGCTCGCCAGCTGGGACGAGATGCGCCACGAGCGGCCGACAGTCGACCCGTCGCGCCTGCCGCGTCTCGAGGGTGGACGCTTCCACGCCGGCCACCGCCTGCTTTGGATCGAAGCCGATGTGCTCGCAGCGCAGCGACACGGCCCAGCCGACCGCGCCTGGCTGCCCTACGAACTCGTCCATCTCGACCACACGCTGCCACTCCCCGCCGGCAGCGGCTGCTTCCAGATGACCTCGAACGGCCTCGCGTCGGGCAACCACCTCGCCGAAGCGACCGTGCACGCGCTCTGCGAGCTGATCGAGCGCGACGCGCGCAGTCTCGCCCTGGCCACATCGTACGAGGGGCGCGGCGTCGACTCGGCGAGCGTCGACGACCCGCTGTGCCGCGACGTGCTGGCGCGCTTCGATGCCGCCGGCCTCCAGGTCGGGCTGTGGGAGCTCACCTCCGACGTCGGTGTCGCGGTGTTCGAGTGCCGCATCGTCGACCGCGACGACAATCCGATGCGGCGGACGGTGGCCGCCGGCGGCTCGGGGTGCCATCCGAGCCGATCCGTCGCCCTGCTGCGCGCGCTCACCGAGGCGGCCCAGAGCCGGCTCACCGTCATCGCCGGCGCACGCGACGACCTCGGCCGCGCCGACTACGAGCGGCTGCGCAATCCGGCGACCCTCGAGCGCGAGCGGCGGCGTCTGCGAGCGGCGACGCCGGAACGAGCCTTTCACGACGCGCCCGAGCTCGCCGGCGCAACCTTCGAGGCCGACCTGGAGCTCCTCGCTGCGCGTCTCGCCGTGGTCGGCTGCGACCAGATCCTGCGCATCGACCTCACCCAGCCCTGGCTGCGCGAGGTCGCCGCCGTCGTGCGGGTCGTCGTGCCCGGGCTCGAGGGCATGGCCGAGCTCGAGGGCGCGGCGCACGGCGCCCGCCTGCGTGCCGCAGTCGCCACGGTTCGAGACGACACGGTTCGAGACGCCACGGTTCGAGACACCGTGGTTCGAGATGGCACGGCTCGAGACGCCACCGTTCGAGACGACTCGGAGACGCCGTGAACCACGACGTGATCGTCTTCCTCGGTCCGTCGCTGCCGCTCGACGCCGCGCGCGCCGTGCTCGACGCCGACTACCGGCCGCCGGTGGCGCAAGGCGACGTCGTGCGTGCACTGCGCGATCGCCCACGCGCCCTCGCCGTGATCGACGGATACTTCGAGCGCCAGCCGGCAGTGTGGCACAAGGAGATCTTGCGGGCGCTGTCGCGCGGCGTCGCGGTCTACGGCGCGGCGAGCATGGGTGCCCTGCGCGCCGCCGAGCTCGAGCGCTTCGGCATGATCGGCGTCGGCACTGTCTTCGAGCTCTACCGCGACGGGAAGCTCCACGACGACGACGAGGTCGCGCTCGCTCATGGCCCGGCGGAGAGCGGCTGGCGCGCCGCCTCGGAGGCGATGGTCGACCTGCGCGCCACAGTGGCGCGGGCAGTCGACGAGCAGGCCCTCGAGGCAGACGCCGCCGACGCCGTGCTTTTGGCGGCGAAGCGGCGTCACTACAGCGAGCGCCGCTGGCCCGAGATCCTACGCGCCGTGCGTGACGCCGGGGTCGTCGACGCGTCGCGCCTCGACGCCTTAGACGCCTGGCTCGACGGCGGCGACGGACCGAGTCGCCGCGTCGCGCTCAAACGCCGCGACGCCGAGGCGCTGCTCCACCGCCTCCGAGCCGACCTCGAGCATGGCCTCGAGAGGCCGCGTCCACGCTGGAGGTTCCAGCACACCCTGGCCTGGGACACATTGCGCCGCGACGCGCTGGCACGGCACGGGGACACCGGGCGCGGGCCGAGGCACCACCCGGCGAGGCGCGACCCGGTGCTCGATCTCGCCCGCCTCGAGCCCGATGCTCCCCGACTTCGCGCCGACGCCACCTGGCGTGCCGGCGCACGGCACGAGAGCACGCCGCAGCCCGGCGACGTCGAGCCGGGTCTCGACGCGCTGCGCCGTCGCCACGACCTCGCGACGGCCGACGACATCGAGCACTTCGCGCGCTCCCAGGGCATCACTCCCGATCGTCTGCTCGAGCTGGTCGCCGCCGAGCATCGTGCCCGGCGACGAGCCGACCGGGACTCTGCCGCGATCGACGCCAGCCTGCGCGACCTGCTGCGCCTCGAGGGTCGCTGGGGCGCGCTCGCGGCGCGGGCTCGCGACGACGACACAGTGCTCGAGCGCGCTGGCGTCGCCGATCCGACGCTCGACGATCTACAACTCGACCCCGAGGAGCTCGATCAGGTGCCGTCCGAGCGGGGGTCGTCCGAGCGGGACGGCGACCCGCAGGCGGCGCGCGAGGCCGTCCTCTGGCGCTGGTTCTTCGGTGCTCACCTCGGCCTCGACGAGCCCGCAGATCCCGCGGGCTGGGCACGGGCGCGCGGATTCGCCGACCTCGCGGCGCTGCGCCGCGTCGCGATCCGGGCACGCGTCGTCGCCGAGGAGCGCGAGCGCGCGGGGTGAAGACCAGGCCCTCGAGGCCGAGCAGCGTACGGACCAGGGATCGCTGCCGATAGACTGCGCGCGTGTCGATCGTCCGCGCGCTCTTCGTCCGGCTTCCCGTCTGGCTCCTCGTCGGCCTCCTTGGCTGCGTCCTCGGTCCGTCCCTGGAGGCCACACCCGAACGCAGCGGCACGGCCGCCTCAGAGGTCTCCTCCGTCGATCTGCGTGCTGGTGTCGCCGAGATCGAGCGCTTGCTCGACGATCTCGCCAGCGCCGCGCTCGATCCGACGGCGGCGCTCGAGGTCGGCGGCGTCCGCCTCGACACCGGCTTCGCCGTCCTCGACCTCGAGCGCGGCCTGCTGGTACCGGTCCGGACCGCGGCCGGCCGCACCACCGAGCTGGTCTTCGTCGGCAACGGACGGCTCGAGGTGACACCTCCCGACGCGATCGAGGCCGGGCAGCTGGAGCTATTCACCGGCTCGTCGCCCCTGGTCGAGCGCTTCGACGAGGCGGTGCTGGTCGTCGGCCGCGACGTCGCCCTCGCCAGTTTGTTGGCGCGGCCGACGATGCCGGCGCCCGCCGAGCTCGCAGCCCGCGCCGCCACCCGCCACGCCGCCTGGCGCACCAGCCGCGAGCGACGCCTCGCCGGCACCGACGCCGGTCTGGCGCTCGACGCGCTCGGCGACGCCGTGCACGAGACCTTCTTCACCGCCTGGATCGGCGGCCGGCGGCTCGGTGATTTTCTGCTCTCGGTGCGCCCGGACGACGACGAGCCGCTCACCCTCGGCCGCTTCGTTCCGCTCGGCGCCAGCGCCCGCGAGGCCCGGCAGCTCGAGCGCCAGCTGCGACGCCAGCAGCGCCGCGGACGCTGGCTCGGCCTGACCGTCGACGACCTCGGCACCTGGGACACGTGGATGTCGACCCACCTGCCCGATGCCGCGGCGCTCGCTCAGCCGGAACGGCCCGCCACCGCGATCGAACCACTGGCAGCACCTCGCACGCGCTCCACCTCGGGATTCAGCGGTGGCCCTTCGGTGGAGCCCCTGCGCTATCGCCTCGAGGTCGACGCGCGCCCGCGCCGCGGCGAGCTCGTCGGGCGGGGCTGGATCGACGTCCGGGCAGTTTCCGACGGTCGTCGGGCCGTGCGCCTCGCGCTCCACCGCGATCTGGCGCTCGACCGGCTGAGCCTCGATGACGTCGACCTGCCGGTGCGCCGCGAGGGCGGCGAGATCGTCGCCTTCCTGCCGGTCGCCAGCCGCCGCGACGCGCGCTTCACGCTCGCGGTCGAATGGTCGGGGCGCTTCTTCGAGCAAGGGCCGACCGGCATCGGCCTGCGCGATCCTTTGCTCTGGCAGCCCCATCTCGGACAGCGCGATCTGGCGCTGTACGACGTCACCCTGCGCTACCCACGGACGCTCGAGCTGCTCGCCTCCGGCACGGTGGTATCGCGCGAAACCGACGGCCGCTGGCAGGTCGAGCGTCGGCGGCTCGACAGTCCCGGCCGCGGATTCGGCTTCTCGATCGGCGACTATCGTATCGAGTCCGCCACCGTGCACACCCCGCATGGGCAAATCGAAGTCCGCCTGGGCATCGATCCGGAGCTCGGAGAGACCGGACGACCCGGCGCCGACGGCCGGCGCCTCGACCACGCGAGCGAGGTGATCGACGCCCTGGCCTCGTCGCTCGCCGTGTTCGACGAGATCTTCGGCCCCTACCCCTTCGAGCGCCTCGAGGCGGCCTCGGTGCCTGGCGAGGTGTCGCGCGCGCTGCCGGGCTTCGTCTCCCTGTCGCAGGTAATGCTGCTCAGCCGCGGAGACCTCGCCACCGTGCTCGGCCTCGAGGATCGGCGCAGTGTGATCGCGCACGAGGTCGCTCACCAGTGGTGGGGCCACCGAGTCGGATGGCGCAGCGACCGCGACCAGTGGATCAGCGAAGCGATGGCCAACTACGCCGCGCTGCTCTGGGCGCGGCGCCTCGACGTGCCGGCGCTCGGTCGTGGTCCGACCGACGGCTGGCAGGACGAGCTGCTACGCCGCCTGCCCGACGGTCGCACCGTCGAGTCCGTCGGCCCCTTGGTGCTCGGCGGTCGGCTGGCGTCGAGCCGCGCCCCCGACGCCTACCAGGCGATCGTCTACCGCAAAGGCGCCGTCGTGCTCGACATGCTCGCCCGGCGGCTCGGCGAGGACCGCTTCCCGAACCTGCTCGGCGCGATCACGCGCGCCGCCGCCGGCGCGCCCGACGGCCATCTGATGCTCTCGACCGAAGACCTGCTGGCACACCTCGGCGAGCTCGCCGACACGCCGCTCGACGACTTCGCGCAGCGCTTCGTCTACGGCACGGGCCTGGCCGAGGTGATCTACGACTGGAGCGCGCGCGAGCTGCCGCCGCGCGAGGCGGCGTCGACCGGCGAACGACCCGGCCCGTCTGGCGAGCTCTCGGACGGCTCGACCGTCGAGGCGAGCGCGGCGACCGACCGTTGGCGAATCACCGTTCGCGCCGAGCAAAGCCCCCCGTGGCGCCCGCGCTACGCCATCGTGCGCCGCGCCGACGGGCATCTCGACGTCGCCCTGCGCGGCGTCGAGGAACGCGCGATCGCCGAGGCCCGCCTCGCCGTCCCGATTCGCATCGTCCTGGCGCGCGACGACGCCGCCTCGCGTCTGCTCGAGCGCCTGCCCGCCGGCACTCTGCCCGACGGCGCCGACCTGCGCACCGCGTTGATCGGAGACTTCTTGCTCGACGGTCGCACCAGTGAGCGCACGGTCGACATCGACGGTCGTCCGGCGCTGGTCGAGCTCGACCCGGAGCGACGAGTCTTCGCCCGCTTTCTCGACGCGCGCTCGCACCCGAAGCAGGTCGCCTTCCGGCGAGCTCGCGATCTGGCCCTCGCCGGCGCGCGCGAGGACGCCGACGCGCTGCTCGAGAGCGCGCTCGACCTCCGGACTCCGCGCGCCGCCCTGCGCGACGACGAGGAACAGCTCGTGGACACGATCGACGGCCTGACCGACGCGCTGATCCACCTGCAGCGCGCCGAGCTCGCCCTCGACGGCGACGCGCCCGATCGCCTGGAGGTGGCGGAGGCCCGGCTCGACGCCGCGACCGAGAGCCTGCCCGCCGGCGAAGAGGACCTCGTCGCCGCGCAGCTGCGGCGCGTCCGCAGCCGGCTCGACCTGCTCGCCGGCCGCGCCGACGAAGCCTTCGAGCGCCTGCGCCGCGATCTGATCGACGACGATGCCACCGACGACCTCGGCGCCTGGCTGCTCCTCGCCATCGCCGCCGACGCCACCGGCCACGCCGAGGAGCTCGAGCGCGCCCGCGTCCTCGCCGTCCACCAAGGCGCCGACCTCGGTCCGCTGACCCCAGGCGAAGGCACGCCGTAGACAGAATCGAGCTCAGCTCTCGAGGGGGGCGAGCACCAGCTCGCCTCCCTCGTCGCGAGTGCTCTTCGGGATCGGTGCCAGAACCGGGCTCTGCGTGAACTCGAAGTCCGCGGCAGCCTCGGCCACGGCCGGGCGGAGACGCTCGTAGAGACGCGAGATCGGCGTCAGGCCGTCGGTGTCTTCGAGCGCGTCGAGGAACGCGCGCGCGAAGATCGAGTGGCGAGCGTCCCCCGAGTCGAGCACCGGCGCGTCACCGCCGGAAGCGAGCACCAGGCGGGACGGGCGTAGCGCCAGGTCGCGCAGCCCGAGACCGGGCGTCAGCCCGGCGCTGCCGGCCGGCACGGGCGGCGGCGCGGCGAGATCGGCGCCGGCGTAGCACGAGTCGGCGACGACGAGCACGTGCCGCGCCTCGGAGCGATCGAGCAGATCGGAGAGCTCGTGCCGGGTCGAGATCCAGTTCTCTGTGCGCGTCGGATCGGCGTCGATCGGCTGCCAGTACTCGGCCAGACCGTCGACGGTGCCGTGGCCTGCGTAGTACACGAGCAAGTTGTCCCGCGCGGTCAGACTGCGCGCCGCGGTGTCGATGGCATCGAGCATCTCGATGCGGGTCGCGTCCTCGAGCACGGTCGTCGTGAAGCCGAACCGTCGCTCGAGCATCTGAGCGACGGCACGCGCGTCGGCGATCGCGGTGCGCAGCGGCGGCAGCTTGGCGTACGCGTTGTTGCCGATCACGATCGCGTGGTAGCCACCGAGGAGCGTGCGATCGAGACTCGCGGCCGGGTCCTCCGCGCCGTCCGCAGCACCCGCGGGCCGTCCCGCCTCGCCGGTCGCGACCCCGGCTCCGGGCCCAGAAACCTCGGGATCGCGGACATCGGTCGAGAGCATGCCGCGGCCGACGAGCAGCCAGGCCGCCAGAGCCAGCCCGACCAGGCCGAGGGCCAGTGACGGCACCAGCCAGGCGGGCCGCGCGGACGAGCGCGAACCGTCGGCTGACGCATCCGGTGTTGAGGTCGGCGGCGGAGGGGGTTGTGGCGACGGAGCGGCGGCGGACTCGGGCACAGTGGGAGCCGGCCGCGTCGTCGGCGCAGCGGGCGAGGAGTCGCGCGGAATCGGCGCCGTCCGAGCCTCGGTGTCGATCGATTCGGTCGCCAGCGGGTCGGCCAGCACACTCGCCGGCGAGCCCGGCGTCGGCCGGATCGCCGACAACGTCGTCCGTCCATCGACCTCGTCGTCCGTCGACAGGACGCGAGTCGGCTCGGCGACCACATCGTCCACCGGACGCGTCGAGTGGGTGCGCGCCGCGCGCTCGAGCGCATCCCGCAGCTGCGTCGCAGACTGCCAGCGTTCGGTCGGGTCTTTCTCCAGCGCCTTCATCACCACCCGACGCAGCGGTTCCGACACGGTCCGACCGGGGTCGGTCTCAGTGAAGGGTCGCGGCGCGCGGTAGAGGTGCCCGGCGATCAGCGACACATCGTCGCCGCCGGTGATCGGCAGCTCGCGCGTGAGCAGCTCATAGAGCACGACGCCGAACGAGTAGAGGTCGCTGCGCGCGTCGATCACCACGCCCTCGCCGCCGCTGTTCAACTGCTCGGGCGAGATGTAGCGCACCTTGCCGACCACCATGCCGGTCTTGGTCTGCCAGTGCTGGCTGTCCTCGAGGCTCTTTGCCAGGCCGAGATCGATCAGCGTCACCTTCGGCTCACCGCCGGGCCAGCTGATCATCATGTTGTCGCTCGAGATGTCGCGGTGGACGAAGCTCTTGCGATGCAGGAACTCAAGCGCGCCGAGTGCCTGGCGCGCGATCTCGATCACCTCGTCGACCTGCAGCCGGCCGCCTTCGCGCTGGAACTGGCGCAAGTTCTGGCCGTCGATGAAGTCCATCACGATGTACGCCACGCCCTCGGCGGTGAAGGCGAAATCGTGGATCGTCGCGAGATGCGGGTGGCGCATCTTGGCGGCGACGCGCGCCTCGCGCAGGAAGCGCTGCTGCAGATCTTCGTCGTGACTCAAATGCGGACGGATCGTCTTGATCACCCGCAGCTCGTCGAGCAGCCGATGGCGCGCCTTGTAGACGGCTCCCATGCCGCCCTCGCCCATCTTCTCGAGCACCTCGTACTTCGCATCGATCTCGCGAATCCCGATCGCCACGTCGCCTCCTTGTGGTGCACCGAGCCTACCAGCGTCGCGCGGCGACTCGGGAGGTCCACTCGCGCACTCGCAGGCCCTTGATGTGGCTCGCGTCCGACGCGCCCCACGACAAGCTCACCCACGCGATCCTCACCCTGTTCTTGTCTAATCGAACAAGAAACGGTACGCTGTCGTCCCTGGAAGCCGCTCCGACCCATCGACCCACGACACGCGACGAGAGCCGACCCTGCCCAGAGCCCGAGAGTTCGACCGCGAGGAAACGCTGGCGAAGGTGATGGACGTCTTCTGGCAGCAGGGGTTCCAGCGCACCAGCATGAGCGACCTCGAGGCCGCGACCGATGTCCTGCGCGGCAGCCTCTACTGGACCTTTGGCGACAAGCACTCGCTCTTCGTGCATGCGCTGAACCACTATCGGCAGATCGCGCGCGATGTCATCGAGGAGCACCTCGAACCCGAGGCCCCGACGCTCGAAACGCTGCGCCACGCCCTGCTCGGGGTCGTCACGGAGTGCTCCGGGCCGGACGCGGCGAAGGGTTGCCTGATGGGCAACTCGGCGGTTGAGCTGACGGCGCGCGATCCCGAAATCCGCGCGGTGGTGCGCCAGCACTATCTGTGGATGGAGACACGCTTCGCGGAGGTTCTGCGCGCGGCGATCGATGCTGGAGAGGTCGCCGCGGAGCGCGATCCGCAGGCACTGGGCCGGCTCCTGGTGGTCAGCATCCAGGGATTGAAGGTGCTCGGCAAGACCGGGCCGACCCGCGGAGAGCTCGAAGACGTTGTCGACGAGATCCTCCGTGGGCTCGGACTGAGCGGCGACCCGAGCGGAGGCTAATCGAGGGGCGTGGCTCGGCGCCGGGCCGTGCAGTCGATTGCCTGATTCTTTTTTGACCAGATAAGAAACAATCCATACCCACAGACCCCAAGGCACACGAGGACCATGCAACGGACGAACATCGTGAGACACAAGCCGCAGTACGCCCGCAGGATGGCGCGGATCGGGATCCTGGCGCTGGGCGGGCTCCTGGCGTTGCTCGGCACCGTGCACGGGTCGTCCGCTGCGCAGCCCGAGCCGCCCGCCGTACCCTTGCCGGCGACGCTCGAGGCCGCCGGATTCCAGATGCGGCACGTCGGCTACGACCTCTATTGGCTCTCGAGCGGCTTCCAGCAGACCATCTTCCTGGTGCACGACCACGGCGTGATCGCGGTCGACGCTCCGCCCTCGATGATCGACGGCTACCTGGAAGCGATCGCGAGCGTCACCGACCGGCCCGTGACTCACGTGGTGTACAGCCACGGGCACCGCGACCACATCGGCGCCGCGGATCGATTCCCCGCGACCGCCGTGCGCGTCGCGCAGCAGGCGACTCTCGATTACCTCGAGCGCGCGAACGACCCGCGGCGTCCGCTGCCGACACTGACCTTCCATCGCGACCTCCGCCTCGAGGTCGGTGGCCAGGTGCTCGAGCTCTCATATCGCGGCCCCAACCACATGTCCGGCAACAGCTTTATCTGGGCACCACGGCAGCGCGTCCTGTGCCTGATGGACTTCGCCTTCACCGGCTCGGCTCCCTTCCCCTACCTCGGCCACGCGGAAGACATTCCGAGCTTCTTGGAGCACCACGACTTCGCGCTGGCCTACGACTTCTCGCTCTTCGTCACCGGCCATATCGCGGAGCCGGCGACGCGCGCGGATATCGAGCTGCAGCGCGCGTATCTCCACGACCTGCGCGACCACACGGACGCGGTGCTCGAAGAGATCACCATCCCGAGCACCGCCGCACGGCTCGGCGAGGTGCCGATCATGCGCGTCGTCGCCACCTTCCTGGACGATGTCGCTCGCGAGGTCGAGCGCCGAATGCTCGCCACCTGGCGCGGACGCTGGCCCGGAGTCGAAGCGGTGACCCGCGAGAATGCGGTGCCGATGATCCAGAGCCGCCGCGTCGACTAACTCGATCGACGACGAACGAGACAGACGAGACGAACGAAAGGTCCACGTCATGCGACGACTCTCGATTGCGATCCTGCTCACAGTCTTGGCGACGGTCGCTCCCACGACCGCCGAATCGCCGCTCGCCGAATCGTTCCATGCGAAGGCCGGCGAGGTGACACTCCACGGCGCTCGCGCCGGCTCCGGCCCGGCCGTCGTGCTCCTCCACGGCTGGCCCCAAAGCCATCGCGAGTGGGATTCGGTCGTACCGCTCCTCGCCGACGCGTACGACGTCCTGGCGTTCGATCTTCGCGGCTCGGGCGACTCGTCCAAGCCGGCCGAGGGCTACGACCAGAGAACGCTGGCCCACGACGTCGTCGCCGCTCTCGACTCCCTGGCGATCGACCGCGTGCACCTGGTCGGCCACGACATCGGCGGCATGGTCGCCTTCGCGTTCGCCCACGAGCACGGCGAGCGCCTGCTCAGTCTCACGATCCTCGACGTCCCGCTCCCCGGCACGCCGACCTTCGACGCCATCGCGCGAGATCCGCGAGCCTGGCATTTCGGCTTCCACCGGACCCCTGACCTCCCCGAGGCCCTCGTCCAAGGTCGTGAGCGCCTCTACGTGGAGCACTTCATCCGCAGCCTCGCCGTCCAGACCAACCGCGCCCTCGAGCACCTGGACGTCTATGCCCGCAACCTCTCCAACCCGGCGGCTCTGCGCGCCGGATTCGAGTACTACCGCGCCTTCCCCACCGCCGAGTCACAGAACGCCAGGTACTTCGAGGACAAGCTCACGATGCCCGTCCTGGCGCTCAGCGGTGGCGCGCCGTGGACCTACGAAATGATGAAACCACTCGCCCTCCACGTTGAAGGCGGCGCGATCGACGGCAGCGGACACTGGCTGGCCGAAGAGCAGCCGGAGGCCCTCGCAGCGCGCCTCCGAGCTTTCTTCGCCAAGGCGGAGCGCTGACCAAGCACCATGACCCCACGGTCTCACGGTCGACCCCAACTGAGACGTTCGAACCGTTTCGTCCGCGATGAAGAACATGGGGAGTCTCCAAACACCACCGCGTAGCTGCAGAACACCCGATGTCTGACGCCACCGTGGAACAAGCCAACGACCTCCGTGCCCGCGTCCACGATCTCGAGCGGAAACTCAGCCTTCGTGAGCGTGAGACTCGGCTCTTGGCGATCGGCTCTTCACTCTTGTTCTTTGGACCGCGACTCGCTCGCGCCTTTCGCCGATGGCTCCGCGCACGGGAGCAGCGCGGCACTCTTCCGATTGACGAGACGGCTGATCTGCTCGCGGTCGTCGTGCGCCGCGTCGTGGGTATGCGGATGCTCAACTTCTTTCTCGGCGCATTGACGTTCTTCATCGCGTCGATCGTGCCGGCTCTCCTCTTGATGCAACAGAATCAGCTGCTTGAGGAGCAGATCACTTCACTCAAGATCCAAGCGACTCAAGAAGCAGCAGACCGTCGAGTCATCCGGCGGAACGCCTTGATCAAGACCATCTTCGACTGTCGCAACGAAGGCTCGCGGTGCATTCCGCTCGCCAACCGGCGGGAGCGGAATGACGCCGTCAAGGAGTTCATCCACCTGGAGCGGTCGCAGAATCGACAGATCGATCTTGCGCAGGCCGATCTTTCGACCCTTCGGTTCGGTCCCTGGGATCTGTCGGGCGCCGACCTTTCCGGAGCGCTCCTCGATCAAGCGCTCTTCGAAGGAACGAAGCTCACCAGAGTGAAGATCGTCGGCTCGTCGGCGGTTGCGGCTCGGCTCGTCGACGTCGATCTCCGCAACGCAGTCCTCGTCAACAGCGACTTCACGAGGGCAAAAATCGCGACCACCGACCTGTCCAACGCCCAGTTGCGTAGGGTCGACCTCTCCGGAGCCCAGCTGATCGATGTCACCGTCAGCGGCACCACGATGATGGACTCGGTGATCGACCGCGCGACGGTGATTCCCGACGAGCTACGGCCATCGCAGTGATTCCTCTGCACGCCGCCTTGCGATACGCGCTGGTCACTCGCCGCTCGACGGCAGTCCCAAGGCCAAACCGGCAACGGCGACGGTGAGCAGGCCGGCGAGCCAGAACGGGAGCGGGATGCGCAGATCGTAGAGGACTCCGGCAGCGAGGGGGCCGACGATGCGAGCGAGGGAGGCGGCGCTCTGGTAGGCGCCCATCACCAGGCCGCGCTCGCTCGCGGACGCGGCCTGCGAGACGATGCTGAGCATCGTTGGATGCACCAGGGCGCGACCGGCCGACGAGACGAGCAGCGGCACGAGCAGCCAGGCGATCGACGGGGTGTGCGGCACCAGGGCGAGCGACGGCGCGAGCAGGGCGAGGCCGACGAGCCAGATCGCGCGCTCGCCGTGGCGCGCGACCAGTGGCCGGATGCCGCCGCCCTGGAGCGCGATCATCACCACCGCCATCAACACCAGGATCATCGCCACCTGGCGCGCGTCCCAGCCGTAGAGGTCCATCATGAAAAAGGCGAAGACCGTCTCGAGCTGCGACACGCCCACGACGAAAAGGAAGTTCGCCAGACACAGGCGGCGCACGACCGGGTCGCGCGGCAGCCGCTGCGGCCGACCTGTCGGCGCCGGCTCGCGCTCGGTCCCAGCCTCCGGGGCCGGCTCGCGCAGGGTCACCAGGGCGACGAAAAAGTTGATGGCAGCGAGCGCCGCCGCGACCAGCATCGGCACACCGTAGCCGAACGGCGCGAGCAGGCCACCGATCGCCGGGCCGAGTATGAAACCGACGCCGAAGCTTGCGCCGAGCAAGCCCATGTACTTGGCACGCTCGTCCTCCGCGGTGACGTCGGTGATGTAGGCCGAGGCGACACTCACATTGGCGCCGAAGATGCCGGCGAGCAGCCGCGCAGCGAAGAGCCAGAGCAGACTCGGCGCCAGGCCGAGCACGAGCAGAGCCAGAGCGGTACCCGCAACGGTGGAGAGCATCACCGGCCGGCGGCCGACGCGGTCGGACAGGCGCCCCCAGATCGGCGCGAAGACCAGCTGCATCGCCGCGTAGCAGGTGAGCAACAGACCGAGCACGGTGGCGCTGGCACCGTAGCTCTCGGCATAGAACGGCAGAATCGGCACCACGATACCGAAGCCGATCAAGTCGACGACGACGACACCGTAGACGCTGGCGAGCGCTGCTTTCGACGACACGTTCTGCGAGGACGCGCTTCTTGGGGACGGGGCTTTCGAGGGCGAGGGGAGAGTCATCTCCGCGGAGGTTGGCCGCTCCGTCAAGAAAATGCAAGTGTCGCCATTCGAGGCTAAGCTAGCGAGCGACGGCCGCGCCCTTGGCGCGTGCCCCTGACCCCGCCCTCAACGTACCCCACGGAGACCGACCATGGCCCAGCTCACCGACCGCATGCCGCAGGTGACGATCGTCTTCGGCATCGTGTTCATCCTTCTCGGCGTCGGCGGCTACTTCGGCAGTGGCGCCGCCAGCGCCACCGCGCTGATCCCCGCGATCTTCGGCGCCCTTTTCGTCGTTCTCGGCGCCATCGCCCGCAATGAGCGCTACCTCAAGCACACCATGCACGCGACGGCCGTGCTCGCCCTGCTCGCTGCCGGTGGAGCCTTCCGCGGCGTGACGGCACTGCCCAGCCTGTTTGACGGCACCGCCGAGCGGCCGATGGCGGTCGCCGCGCAGGTGCTGATGGTGGTCCTCGCCATCGTCTACCTGGTGCTCTGCGTCCGCTCCTTCATCGAAGCCCGCCGCGCCCGAGCGGCGTGACTCGTCTCACCACACGACCTCGACATCGTAAGCCCTGATCTTGGCGTCCCGCGTCAATAGCGGGACGCTTTCGACCCGAGCCTGAGCCACAAGCATGCGGTCGAAAGGATCTCGGTGATGAAGAGGGAGATGGGCGACCTCGATGCAGTGTCGATGATCGACTCCGAGAAGCTCGACACCCTGATTCTCGATCTCTTGGCAGACGGTCTCGATCGAGGTCTTCAGCTCGAGCCTTCCTGCCGCGTACTTCAATGCGATTTCCCAGGTACTGATCACGCTCCACAAGATCAGATCTGGCCCTTCGATGACGCGTCGGACTCGATGGATCAAGCGTGCGTCATCCAACAGCCACCAAAGCATTGCGTGTGTGTCGATAAGAAACCTCAAGGATCGATCGGTCCCATCCAATCCTCCATGGGTAGCTCGTCATCAAAATCGTCCGACATCTTGATCAGGCCCTTGAGGGTTCCGGGCCGGCGCTTGGGTTTCTTCTTGGGCGCGACCGAGACGAGCTTTGCGACCAGCTCACCCGACCGGGTGATCGCAACGTCTTCACCCGATTCGACGAGGTCGAGAAGCTCTTCGAGCTGGCGTGGTGATTCGATGGCGATGATCGTCATGGCATCACCAGTCTACACCCCACAGGCTCGAGCCCCGCTTTCGGGGCTCGACTGGACGGGGCTCGGCTCAGAGCGTGTACCGAAAGCCGCCGAGGATCTCGACCCCCGGCGCCGGGACCACCGAGCCAACGCCGAGCGCGCGGGTGAAGTACTCCTCGTCGGCGAGATTGCGCGCATCGAGGTGCAGCTGCAGGTCGCCGAGGGTGTAGAAGAGCGACGCGTCGAGCAGGACGTAGCCATCGAGCTCGAAGGCGTTGTCGGCGGCGATGAACTGGTCACCGGTGTAGCGCACACCACCACCGAGCCCGAACCCGTTTTCGAAGCGCTTGCTCAGCCACACGCGGCCGAGTTGCTCGGGCGCGAACGGCGGCGCGTTGCCGGCGCGGTCGGCGATGAAGAAGTCGGTCGGACCGGCACCGAAGACGACGAGCTCGCGGAAGGCGACCAGCTCGGCGTCGGTGTACGCGTAGGCGACCCGCAGCTCGAGCTCGCCCGGCAGACGACCCGCGATCTCGAGCTCGACGCCGCGCGACTCCTGCTCGCCGGTCTGCGCGGTGAAGCCGAACTGGTCTGGGATCGCCAGATTGGTCTTGGTCAGCTCGAAGACCGCGAGACTCGCCTGCAGCGCACCGTCGAGGAACGTCTTCTTCACTCCGACCTCGAGCTGCTCGCCCTCCTCCGGATCGAGCTCGCCCTGGACCAGAGTCGACTGAGGCTCGAACGACTCGGCCCAGCTGGCGTAGAGCGAGAGCGTGTCCGTGGCAGCGAAGGTGACGCCGGCGAGCGGCGACAGCTGCGAGTCAGTGCGCGAGGCGATGGTGCCGTCGCCATCGATGTCGATGTCGTCGTAGCGGGCGCCGACGAGCACTTTCAGGCGCTCGCTGAAGGAGATCTGGTCGATCACGAAGGGTGCGAGCACCGTGGTCGAGACATCACCGAAGCGCGCCTGGCCGGGAATCGGGAACGGCGGCAGGTCGATCGGCGGCACCGGAAACGCCGCCTCGACCACCGCCGGCGAGAGCAGGAAGACGTTGAAGTCGACGTCGTCCTCGAGCCGCGTCACCTCGACGCCGGTGAGGATCTCGTGGCGGATCGAGCCGGTGTCGGCGGTGTAGCGCAGCTCGGCCTGGGTGCCATAGAAGCGCTGCGTGTCGTCGAGCGTGGTGCGCGTGCGCGACACGACCGAGACGCCGGGGAAGAGCTCGAAGGCGCCAGTGAGCAAGGTGCCCTGCGACTGCCAGTCGAGCGACGACCAGTAGAGCTTCTGGCGATAGCTCAGACGGTCGCTGATGCGATGCTCGAGGTTGAGCTGGAAGCGGTCGACGTCCTGCTCGGAGAAGTCGCCAGCGACATCGAACGAGCGCTCGGGCTCGACGTCGGCGATGCGTCCGCCGACGATCGGCACGCCGCCGTCGGGCTGCTGCTCGTTCGACACGTGCTCGAGCACGACGCCGACGGTGGTGCGCTCGCCGCGCCACAAGAAGCTCGGGTTGATGGCCCACGACTCGCTCTCGTTCAGGTCGCGAAAGCCGTCGGACTCGCGCCATAGGCCGTTGATGCGCAGACCCGACCGGGAGCTGAGGGCGCGGTCGAGGTCGATCGTCGCCTGCACGGTGCCGAAGCTGCCGCCCTGCAGGCCGACCTGAGTGAAGTCGTGCCCGGTGGGCCGCTCGCGCACCAGGTTGACCGTGCCGGCCAGCGCTCGGCCACCGTAGAGGAAGCCGGCCGAACCGCGCAGCACCTCGACGCGGTCGATGTTGTAGAGATGTAGCGTCGAGCTCTCCGGCTCGATCGAACCGTCGGTGAGCAACAGCGCGCTCGACAGGCCGTCGAAACCGCGCAGGAAGAACGAGTCGAACGTGCCCGAACCGGTCTGTACATTGACTCCGGCGACGTTGGACAGCGCGTCCGACACGGTGAGCGCATTCTGGTCGGCGAGCAGCGGATGTGCCACCTCGGTGTAGCTGGCGGGCGTCTCGAGCGGGTCGAGGCCGAGACGGGCGCCGACGCCGACCAGCGGCGGCGCTTCGGGGGCTTCGTCCTCGACGTCGACGGTGTCGGCAACGGTCAACGGCGGCGTGTCGTCGGACTCGGCCTGCCCGTCGTCCTGGGCGAAGGCGTTCGGGGTCCCGCTCAGCGGAGAAAGAACAAGCACCAGCGTGAAGGCAAGTATACGAAGTAGCGCACCGGGGCTGGCCGGCGCGGCGGAAGAGCGGATCATCGAGGTCTCCAAAGTCGACGGCGGCGCCGTCTGTTGCTCGGTCGTCTGCACGCGGCTTGTACGCGCACGGGCACCCGGTGTTTCGCGCCGGCACCTTATAGGAAACGCAAACTCTCTGCTTGTCGTCCGAGCGGGCGGCCGACCTCGCATACAATCGTCGGGATGATCAAAACCATCGCAGTCCTCGTCGTTCTCGTCGCTGCGCTCGTGGTGTTCAGGCCTCAGATCCGCGAGGCGACCTACGAGTTCTCGATGAATCGACACCTGCAGGCGCTCGACCTGACCAGCGAGCAGGAAACCCGCCTGCGCGCGTTGATCGATCGTGTCGGCAACGGCTACGCGGCGCAGGTCTTCACCGACCAGGAGCGCACCACGCTGCAGGCGCTGAGCCGCGAGATCGAGACCGGGCACGAGAGCGCATGGCCGACGCAGCGCGTCCAGAGCCTCGCCGGCCGCTTCGAAGCGATCCTGCAGCGGCACGATCTGTGACCACCGGACGCCGCGAGTTCGAGGTCCGAGTCGGCGGCGCGCCGATCCACGTCGAGACCCACGTCGTGGGCGACGACGAACGCATCGGTGCCGCGGGCTCGTCGCGGCACGTGCTCATGCTCCACGGCAACCCGGACTGCGCGCTGCTCTGGCATCCAATGATCGATCACTTGCGCGACGCCATCCGCGACACGGGGGAGACGCTCGTCTGCGTGACCCCCGATCTGCCGGGCTTCGCGCGCTCGGGAATGCCGGCAGATCACGACGCCTCCCTGCCGGCGATGGCGCGTTGGGTCGACGCCCTGCTCGACGCGCTCGGCATCGACGGCGCGATCGATCTCGTCGGCCACGACTTCGGTGGCGTCTACGCCGCGGCTTGGGCGGTCGAGCACCCGGAGCGCGTCCGCAGTATCGCCCTGCTCGACACCTTCTTCCATACCGATCATCGCTGGCATTTCTGGGCCCGCGTCTGGCGCACGCCGGTTCTCGGCGAGCTGTCGATGGCGCTCTTCCGCTGGCCGCTCTTTCGCTGGGAAATGCGACGTGGGTCGCCTCGGCTCGACGACGCGCACTTGCGCACGCTATGGCGCTTCGTAACCCCGTCCGCGAAACGAGCCGTATTGCGTCTCTACCGCGCCTGCGATCCTGAGGTCTTCGTCGGCTGGGAGGAGAGGCTGCGCCGGCTGGTCCGCGAGCGCCCGTCCCTGGTGATCTGGGGTGCCGACGATCCCTACCTGCCGGCGGCGCGTGCCGACTCCTTCGACGCCCAGCAGGTGGTGGTTCTCGACGAGTGCGGTCATTGGCCGCCGGTCGAGGAACCGAGGCGGGTCGCGGCCGAGCTCGCGCGCCTGCTCGCCGCGTCGTAGGGCTCGGCCTCCGAATCCCAGGCGCCGGTCACGGCCTCCGCGCAAAGAGTTCACTGGAGCGGATAGACTTTCTCTCCGGATCCGGGTCTGACCCTTCATGCGTCTTCTCCACACTGCAGATTGGCATCTTGGCGCGCGCTTCCACGACCGTCGCCGCGGCGCCGACGAGGAGCATGCGCTGGCGCAGATTGTCGACCTGTGTCGGCAGCGAGCTGTCGACGCGGTGCTGGTCGCGGGCGACGTCTTCGACACGGCCAACCCGGGCGGCGAAGAACAGCAGCGCTACTACCGCACCCTGGCACGCCTGGTCGATGACCCGGCGCGCGGTGGCGCAGGCGTCGGCACCGTGGTGGTCACTGCCGGCAATCACGACGGAGCGCTGCGCCTCGACGGACCGCGGGAGCTGCTGGCGACGCTGCGCATCCACGTCGTCGGCCGCTGGCCGCGCGCCGCCGACGCCGGTGACTGTGTCGTGACGTTGCGGGATCGCGACGGTCAGGCGCGCGCGGTCTGCGCCGCGGTGCCCTTCCTGCGCGACGGCGACTTGCGCTTGGCGGCGCCCGCCGAACGACGGCACGAGATCCATGCACGCTACGCCGAGGCGCTCGGCGCGCGCTACACCGAAGCGCGCCGCGCGGCCCGTGAGCACGCGCCCGAGCTGCCGCTGGTCGTGATGGGTCACTGCACGGTCGTCGGCTTCGCGCTCGGCGGCGAGGAGCGCGCGGTGCGCATCGGCACCCTGGACCAGGTCGACGCTTCCGCTCTCGCCGGCGATGCCGCCTATCTGGCGCTCGGCCACATCCACAAGCCGCAGGCGGTCGGTGCGGTCGAGCACTGGCGCTACAGCGGCAGCCTGCTGCCGACGGGGTTCGACGAGGCCGGAATTGGCCGCGAGGTGGTGCTTGTCGACCTGCCGTCCGCGGTCGACGAGGCCGACACCGCGGCGGCGATCGAGCGCGTGCCGCTCGAGCCTTATCGCCGCTATTGCCGCCTGCGCGGCGACCCAGGCACCCTACGCCGGCAGATCGGCGAGCTCGAACCGCTCGACACCGAGCCGCCCAGCGACGGGCAAGCGACGGGCCAGGCCAGCGCACGGGACGACTCGCCCGCCGCCACGACCCCATGGTGCGAAGCGACCGTCGTGCTCGACGCACCCGAGCCCGGCATCGCGCGAGAGCTCGGCGACCTCGCCGCCGAGCGCGGCTGGGCGCTGGTATCGGTGAAGCGCGAGACGCTGCGCGACGTCCTCGGCCAGGAACCCACCGCGCCGCTCGTCGCCGACGACCTGCACCACCTCGACCCGTTCGAGGTCTTCGAGCGGCTGCACGAGTCGAAGTACGGCCACGGCCCGGACGACGCGCTGCGGCGCGAGTTCGAGGCACTACTCGACGAAGTCGAGCAAGAGGCCCAATCCGCGGCGGAGACCGAGGTCGACCACGAGCTGCGCCCGACGAGCGATTCCGAGCCCGCTCAGGAGCCGACCTGAGCATGCGCATCCTGCGGATCGAGATCGAGAACCTGGCCAGCTTGCGCGGCTCCCAGCCGACGATCGAGCTCGCCGACGGGCCGCTCGAAGACGCCGGCCTGGTCGCCATCACCGGCGCCACCGGGGCCGGCAAGACGACGATCCTCGACGCCGTCTGCCTCGCCCTCTACAACTGCACGCCTCGCCTCGGCGGCCGTGGCGCGGACCCGCGCGAGCTGCTAGCCCGCGGCACGACTCATGCCCGCGCGGCCGTCACCCTGCGCCTCGACGACGGCCGCACCTGGCTCGCCGAATGGAGCGTGCATCGCGCCTACGATCGGATCGACGGCCGGCTCCAGTCGGTGAGCCGGCGCCTGCTCGACGCCGCCACCGGCGCGACACTGGCCGAGCAGACGCGGGCGGTCGACGATGCGATCCGCGCGCAGCTCGGGCTCAGCTTCGAGCAGTTCACCGGAGTCGTGCTGCTCGCCCAGGGCGACTTCGCGAAGTTCCTGCAGACGGGCGACGCTGAGCGCAGCGAGCTGCTCGAGCGTCTCACCGGTACCGAGATCTACTCGCGTCTCTCGACCGGCGCCTTCGAGCGTCACAAGCGGCTGACCGAGCAGCTCCACGGCGCAGAGGAGCGGCTCGGCGAGCTCGAGATCCTGGGCGCCGAGGCACGCGCGGCGCTCGAGCGCGAACGCGACGACCTCGAGCTGCGCATCATCCGCCTCGACGCGCAGGTGCGAGGCCTCGAGGAGCGCGTTACCTGGCTCGACCGCCACCGCGAGCTGGCAGCCGTCGACGCCGAGGCCGAGCGCGCGCTCGACGCGGCGCGCAACGCCTTCGACGAGGCCGATCCCGACCGCGAGCGCCTGCACGCCGCCGAGCGCGCCGGGGCGCTCGCCGCACCCCTGCAGGCACTCGACGCCGCGGCCGACGCCGTCGCGGACGCCGAGCGCGAGCACAGCGAGGCGAGCGATGCCCTGGCGCTGGCGCGCACGCAGCGTCACGAGACCACGGCGTCGACCGCCATCGCGCTGGCGAAGCTCGACTCGACGCGCATGCTCGCCGAGGACAGGCTCGCCACGCTGGCTGCCTTCGAGGCCGCGACCCCCGAGCGGCTGCAGGCCGTGCGCGACGCCCGCGCCGCCGCTCGGTCGACCGGGCGCAGCGCCGCCGAGCGACGCGAAGACGTCGAGCGAGCCGAGGCCGCGGTGCGCGCCGCCGACGACGATCTCGCCGACGTGACGCCACGGCTCGAGCATGCCGAGGCCACCGACCGCGCGGCCCGGCGACGGCTCGACGAGCTGGCCACCCGGCGCCAGACCTTGGTCGGCGCGGCCAGCGCCGAGAGTCTGTTGCGACAGACGCATCGCCTACGGCAGGCCGACGACCTGCGCTCGCGTCTCACAGCGCTCGATCCGGACGCGGCCGAGGCCGCACATGCGGCGGCCGAAACTGCGCGGGCCGAGGCCGGCGCCGAAGCCGCTGCAGCGCGCGCCCTCCTCCACGGCGCACGCCGCGAGCTCGACGATCATCGGACGCTCAGCCACCTGGCGCAACGCGGCGTCGACATCGCCGAGCAGCGCGACCTGCTCGAGCCCGGCGAGCCCTGTCCGCTGTGCGGCTCGCTCGAACATCCCCTCGGCGGCCACGGCAGCGGCCGCGAACGATCGGTGCTGCGCAGCGCCGAGGAGCGCACCCATCGACTCCAGCGCGAGATCGAACGTCTCGAGACGAGCCTGCACGAGGCCGAGGCGGTCGTGGCGCGACGTAGCGGCGAGGTGGCGCGCACGAGCGAGGCTTTGGAGCGAGATCGGCGTGACGCCGACGAGGCGCTGGCGCGCTGGCTCGAGCTACGCCTCGAGCTCACCGACCTTCCTACGTCACCCGATGGGCTCGAGGAGCACGAACCGGCACGGCGGATCGCAGAGGTCGAGCAACGTCTTGAGGTGCTGACGACGCTCGAGGCCGAGGAAGAGACTCTTCGCGACGCCGCCGAGACCGCGACCGACGCGCTGCGCAAGCGGCAGGGCGAGCTCGCCCTCGTCCACGAGCGGCGCGCGGCGGCCGCTCGGCGCCTCGACGACGCGCGCGGCGCAGCCCGTCGAGCCGACGACGCATCCGCGCACGCCGCAAAGGAGCTCGGCACCCGCGCGAAGGAGCTCGCCGAAGTTGTCGCGCTCAAGGTCCCCGACGCGCTAGACCGGCCCGAAGCCGACCGCGACGATCGGCTCGACGCGGCGGTCGGCACGCTGCTCGACACGGTGACTGCAGGACGGGAGCGCTGGCAGCGACACGTCGAGATCGACCGGCGCCTGCGCGAGATCGACCGGCGGCTCGGCCGACCCGGTCGCGCGCTGCTCGAGGCGCTGGACGCCGACGACTCTGCACAGTCGAGCGTCGCCCACAATCGGACGGAATCGTCTGGCGAGGCTACGCCGCTCGACGCTCGTGTCGAGCGCATCGAGCGCCGCCTCGACGAGGTCGTGCCCACCGCCGAACGCGCCGAACGCACCCACGGCCTCGCCGCCGAGCGACGGAGCCATACCGAGTCGGTGCTCGGCGCGGCGCGCCAGAGGCGCGATGCCGCCTCGTCGACCCTGGACGAGCACCTCGACCCTAGCGACTTCGCCGATCTCGACGCGCTCCGTGCCGCACTGCTGCCTCCATCCGATATCGACGCTCTGCGTGCCCACCTCAGTGACCTCCGCAGTCGCCGCGAGCGTGCCGAAGCTCGGCGCGAGGCGGACGCCGCCGTGCTCGCTCGGCATGTCCGGAGCGCCGAGGGCCTCGGGCTCGCGGCCGACGAGCTGGAGGCTGTGACCGCCCCCGACGCGCCGACCCGCGATGCCTGGCAAGAGGAGCTCCACCTTCTGCGTGCACGCCACACGCGGGCGACGGCGCGACGCACCGAGCTCGACGTCGACCTGCGCCGCGACGACGAGCGCCGCACCGAGCGCGCGCGCCTCGAGCGCGCCACGACGGAGCTGCGCCTGCGCTGCGATCTCGCCGCCCAGCTCAACGACCTGATCGGACAAAAGACGGGCGGCAAGTTCCGCCGGTTCGCCCAGCAGCTGAATCTCGATCGCCTGCTCGGCCTCGCCAATCGGCGCCTCGAGCGCCTGGCGCCGCGCTACCAGCTGGCCCGCATCGCCGAGACGCTCGAGCTCGAGGTGATCGACCAGGACATGGCCGACGAGCGTCGCCCCGTGTCGACGCTCTCCGGCGGCGAAAGCTTCCTGGTATCGCTCGCCCTCGCCCTCGGCCTCGCCGACCTGCGCCGCGGCTCGCTCGAGCTCGGCACCCTCTTCCTCGATGAAGGCTTCGGCAGCCTCGACCAGGAAACACTCGACACCGCGCTGTCGACTCTCGAGCAGCTGCAGGCCGATCAACAGACGCAGATCCTGCTGATCTCGCACGTCGGCGCCCTGCGCGAGCGTATCGGTCATCGGATCGACGTGCGCAAGCTCGGCGGTGGACGGTCACGCCTGCGGATCGTCGATGGTTGAGGTCCTGCGCCCTCTCGCTCGATTCGATTCGCATCTCAGCGGTCCTCGCCCAGGTCATCCGCTGCCACCCCCTGTGGGCTGACGCCACGCTCTATCGAGACTCTAAACGCTAATATTTTGGCATTTGCACTGCCTTTCGACCACTAAAAGCTAGTATAGTAGCGACTGTGGATCGAAACCCCTACTCACTCCGTGAGCCCGACGAGGTCGCCACCGACCTCGCGGCGCGCCTGCGGGTGCTGCGCCTCGAGCGTGGCTGGAAGCAGACGACTCTCGCCGACCGCTCGGGCGTGAGCCTCGGCTCCCTGCGCCGCTTCGAATCGACGGGGCAGGTCTCGCTCCAGAGTCTCCTCGCCCTCGCCGACGCGCTACGTCGCCTGGACGAATTCGACGGCCTGCTCCAGCCACCGGTCGCGCGCTCGATCGACGAGCTCGAAGACCAGGAACGGCGCCGTTCCGCGCCCAGGCGCCGGCGCGGCACGATCTGAGGCGCACAGCGATGCTCGAACAGCTCGAGGTGCGTCTCACCCATGCGCCCGGCGAGGAACGGGTCGTCGGCCGCCTCGCCGAGAGCCAGCGCCGCCTCGTCTTCGAGTACGACGCGGAGTTCCTCCGCGACCCGATCTGGCTCTCGCCCTTCAAGCTGCCGCCCGAGCCCGGCGTGCGCGAGCATCGAGACCTCGACTTCGGACCGATCTTCGGTCTCTTCGACGACTCCCTGCCCGACGGCTGGGGCCTGCTGCTCATGGACCGCTTCTTCCGCCAGCAGGGTCTCGAACTGGCCCGGGTGTCGGTGCTCGACCGGCTGGCTCACCTCGGCACGCGCACGATGGGCGCGTTGACGTACCACCCGCCGCGCGACGTCGCGACCAGCGCCGGTGCGCTCGACCTGCAGCGGCTGGCCACAGAATCGCGACGGGTGCTGCGCGGGCGCACCCACGAGGTTCTGCCCCAGCTGCTGCGCGCCGGCGGGAGCCCCGGGGGCGCGCGACCGAAGGTGCTGGTCGGCGTCGGCATCGGCGACCGCGCCGGCGAGCTGCTCTCGGGCGAGGACATGCTGCCACCAGACGTCGAACCCTGGATCGTCAAGTTCTTCGCGGACGAAGACACCGACGACGCCGGAGCCGTCGAGCTCGCCTACGCGTCGATGGCGCGGGACGCCGGCCTGACGATGCCTGCGACCCGCCTCTTCGCCGTCGATTCGGGAGAGCGCTACTTCGGCGTCCGTCGCTTCGACCGGGTCGACGGACGACGCCTGCACGTGCACACCTTCGGCAATCTGATCCACGCGAACTATCGCCTGCCGAGCGCCGACTATCGCCAGCTGCTGCAGGTGACGCGGGTGCTCACACGCCATCGTCTCGACTTGCTCGAGGCCTTCCGGCGCGCCGCGTTCAACGTCGCCAGCCACAATCGCGACGACCACGTGAAGAACTTCGCCTTCTGCTGGACGGCCGTGGACGACTGGCGCCTGGCTCCGGCCTACGACCTGACCCACTCGTCCGGGCCCGGCGGCGAGCATTCGACGACCATCGCGGGCGAAGGCCGCGCGCCAGGTCGCAGTCATCTCCTGCAGCTGGCCGACGAGGCGAAGATCAGCCGCCAAGAGGCCACGCGCATGCTCGAACAAGTCGTTGCGGCGGTCGAGCGCTGGAACGACCACGCGGAGGCTGCCGGCGTCGGCGGCGCGGCGCGCCGGCGGATCGCCGACGCGCTCGACCTCTGCCTCGAACGTCTGCGCTGAGGCGCGTCAGGCGCGGAGAGCTCGCTCGAGGTTGGCGCGGGCGCGCTCTTCGAGCGGCCGAAACGGCGCGGTGTGGTAGATCGGCCCGGCGTCGAGGAAGGAGCGCAGCACCTTGCGACGCTGCATGTTGAACAGGAAGCTCGGCACCCACGAGTACTCGGTGCGCACCGCGCGCTGGAAGCGCTCGAAACCGGCGTCGTCGTCGCCCAAGACGGCGAGGTCGATGTCGAGCACGACGGCCTCGTCGACGGTCGACGGCGTCGAAGGATGCGCGGTCACCAGCACCAGGTCCCGCACCCGGGCCGCCACCACATCGTCGCCGCCAGCGTCGCGCAGCGCCTCCTCGGCCCACTCCGCCGACCGCTCCTCGTTGTCGAAGCGGGTCGTCGAGTAGATCGCATCGTGAAAGAAGAGCGCCAGGTCGACCTCGGCCGGTCGCTCCTGCAGCCCTCGGTGCTCAGCCGCCAGCTCCAAGCACCGGCTCAGATGCTCGATGTTGTGGTACGCGCGGTGCTGCTCGCGCCAACCCGCAATCACCTCGTCGAAGAGCTCCTCGGCCGGCTCGAGCCCGAGCTCGGCCCAAGCCTCGTCCCATCTCCGCCGCAAACACTCGTCCGTCATGCCTCGACCCAGTTCTCCCTGCGAAGCCCTTCGACACGAGCAAACTCTCGCAGATTGTTCGAGACCAGGATGTGATCACGCCGCAGCGCCTGCGCAGCAATCAACGAGTCGAAGTGTCCAATGGGCCGCCCCTCGGCCCGCAGCTTCGAGCGCAGGCTGGCACATGCATTGGCATCATCTTCGTCAAAACTGAGCACCCGGAGGGGTGCGAAAAAGGCATCGAGCTTTGCATGCGCGAGGTCAGGTTCCCGACTTCCGTCGGCGCCAGCCCTGAGCTCGACAACTGTGACCACGCTCAACGTCACGTCATCCGGTCTCAGCTGGCGAAGCCTTCGGAGGACTTCTGGCGGACGTCGATTCAGCGCGTAGATGCAGATATTCGTGTCGAGCAGGTAGGTCAAATGTCGAGATCCGCTCGTGGACTCTCGATGAATGCCTGCCGGCGGAAGCCTTCGGGCATCTCACCAAAGGCACTCCAGAACGATTGGGGCCAATCCTCCGCAGCTACCGGTTCGAGCACCAGACGCCGGCCCTCGCGTCGCACGCAGACGGAGTCGACGTCGACCGGGAACTGGACAGCTGCCGGGAGCTGGACCGATTGTTCGCCGGCGTCGCGAGTGATCCGTGCCAGGATCTTGCCGGGACGCTTGTCCGTGCCAGAACGCGCGTCCGTCATGTCGCTCGAAGAGAGATCTTCGGACGAGGCACTCTCAGATGAGCGATCGGGTGCTGAGATCTTCGCGAAACTGGTCGACATTCCATCCTCCGCGTGAAGTTTACTACAGCTGATGACACGATCCTGGTGGCGGGGCGAGCGATAGATTTGCGTATTGCTTTATGACAAAGTCTATCGATTCCAAGGAGGAAGCCGCATGCGCTCCGTGTTGCTCGCTCTCGCTTCGCTCGTGCTCTGTGTCGTCACGCCAATGGCGCAGGCTGGGACAGTGCCGACGCTCGATCACCCGATCCTCTTCGTGGCGCAGGTGCCGATCCCCTACGACTTCGCCACGATCGGCTCCACCTTCGCCAACCATCGCGCCGGGATGCAGCAAGTCGGGCGTGGCGGCGATCTCTACATCCGCGACCCCGACGGCACGCTGCGCAACCTCACACGCGAGGCCGGCTACGGCGTCGCCAGCGAGTTTCAGGGCGCGGGCGCCATCGCGGTGCGCGACCCCTCGATGCACTGGGACGGCCAGCGTGCCGTGTTCTCGATGGTGGTCGGCGCCCCGACGGAGCAGTACCAGGTGATCGACGTGTACTGGCAGCTGTACGAGATCACGGGCCTCGGGCCGAGCGACACGCCGGTGATCACCAAGGTGCCGAACCAGCCGAGCGATGTCCACAACATCAGCCCGGTCTACTCGCCGGACGGCCGCATCGTCTTCACCTCCGACCGGCCGCGCGGCGGACCGCGCAGCGCGCTGCCGCACCTCTACCCGCAGCTCGACGAGTACGAATCGACGCCGACCGTCACCGGCTTGTGGGCACTCGATCCGGCGACCGGGGACCTTGATCTGCTCGACCATGCCCCGTCGGGCGATTTCACGCCGATCGTCGACAGCTTCGGCCGCATCGTCTTCACCCGCTGGGACCACCTGCAGCGCGACCAGCAGGGCGACAGCCCGAGCAACCCCTACGAGGCGTTCGACTGGCTCGACGAGAGCGCCGACGCACCGACCGCGGGCCCGATGGAGCTCTTCCCCGAACCACGGATCGATCCGCCGCCGGGGGTCAACTCTCACCGCTTCAACCACTTCTTTCCGTGGATGGTCGATCCCGACGGCCGCGAGCTCGAGACCTTGAACCACATCGGCCGTCACGAGCTGCACGCCTACTTCAACCGCGCCTTCGACGACGATCCCAACCTGGTCGAGTTCATCGCGTCGGTCTCGGGCCGCGTCAACCCGAACGAAGTCTTCAACGTGTTCCAGCTCAAGGAAGACCCCACGGCGCCCGGAACCTACGTCGGCGTCGACGCGCCCGAGTTTCAGACCCACGCCTCGGGCATGGTCGTACGCCTGGCGCTGCCGCCGGGCGCGGCCGTCGACCAGATGATCGCCGAGCACGTGACGCATCCCGACACCGCCGGTACGGTGGCCGACGGCGACCCGGTGCCGGCGACCCATAGTGGCCACTACCGCGACCCGCTGCCGCTCGCCGACGGCCGCCTGCTCGCCGCGCACACGCCCGAGGCGCGTCCACTGGCCAACGAAGGCACCACGACGGCGCCCATCTCGCGTTACCTCTTTCGCCTCCGCCTGCTCGAGCCCGCCGGCGCGCACCAGGCCGCCGGCGCGGACCTGACCGCAGGGATCACTCGCCGGGTTCAATACTGGAGCCCCGACCAGCTGATCACCTACGACGGTCCACTGTGGGAGCTGTCGCCGGTGGAAGTGCGTTCACGGCCGACGCCGCCCGTGCCAACGCGCCCGCTGCCCGCTCCGGAAGCGCAGGTGCTGGCCGAGGAGTCGGTGGCGCCCGATGACCTCCGCACCTTCTTGCGCGAGCACGAGCTCGCGCTGGTAGTCAGCCGCGACGTCACCACCCGCGACGCCCTCGACCGTCAACAACCCTTCAATCTGCGCGTGCCCGGCGGCACGCAGACCACCGGTGCCGGCGGCGTGGTCTACGACGTCTCGTCGATGCAGTTCGTCCAGGCCGACCAGGTGCGCGGCCTCGGGGGCGCCGACAGCCCGCGCGCCGGTCGACGCCCTCTCGCTCGCTGGATGCACGACGCCGACGGCTACAACCCGGCGCCCGCCCCCGCACCGGGCGCGGTCGCCATCGCGGCCGACGGTTCGATGGCGGCGATGGTGCCGGCGCGTCGCGCGCTCAGCTGGCAGCTGCTCGACCCGGTCGGCGAGCCCGTCGTGCGTGAGCGCTACTGGCTCACCTTCCAACCCGGCGAGATCCGCGTCTGCGCTTCGTGTCACGGACTCAACAGCGTCGACCAGGCCGGCCAGGGCGTGCCGCAGAACCAGCCCGAGGCGCTGCGCACCTTGCTGCGCCACTGGCGGGCGACCCAACAAGGTCTGCTCTTTGCCGACGACTTCGAGTCTGGCGACCTCGGCGCCTGGAGCCCTTGACGACCCTCAGCGCTCGTCGTCGGGCGTAAGGCGACCGATGCGTCGGCCGAGACGCAGGGGCGTGCCGGTCGGCTCGGCATCGAGCTTCAGCAGGCCGCGTGTGGCGACGAGCACCAGGGTCGAGCCGAACTCGAAGCGACCGACCTCGTCGCCGCTCGCGATGTCGAGCGGCGGGCTGTAGACGCGGTCGAGGCGTTCGGCACCGCGGACGTTGGTGGTGAGCGCGGCGTCGGCCTCGATGTGCACCTTGCCGACCATCGTCGCGCCGACCGCGATGTAGGCGAGGCGGCCGAGCTCTCGGCCGTCGTCGCCGACGACCTCGAAGCAGACGATGATCCGCTCGTTGCGCGCGAAGAGCGCATCGACGCCGTGGAGGCCGATGTGGTTCACCGGCCACAGGGTACCGGGCAGCACCCGCGCGGCGGCGAGGCGCGCCGCGATCGGTGCATGGAAGCGGTGGTAGTCGCGCGGTGAAAGGTAGAGCGTGGCGAACGCGCCGCCCTCGAAAATCGACGGCTCGAGCCAGGCCTCGAGCGCGGCTCCCGCGGCGGTGCGCAGCGCCGGGCCACCGACGCTGAAGAGCTCGGCGAGCGAATACGGCCGCCCCTTCACCTGCAGCACCGTACCGTCGCGCACGACTCCGCTCTCGCCCCAGGCACCGTCGCACGGAGCGAGAACGGCGTCAGGCGACGGGTCGAGCGGGCGTGCCCCGTCGACCAGGCGGCGAGTGAAGAAATCCTGCAGCGAGCCGAAGCTGCCGAGCGGATCGCGCACCTCGTCGAAGTCGACGCCGACGGTGCGGCCGAAAACTCGCATCGCCGGAGCCCGCAGCGGGGCCGGCAGACGGAGCGAGGCGAACCGGCCGGCGGCGCGCGACATCGCGGCGCGCGGCAGCCGCCGCAGCAGGCGCAAGACCGCGGCATCGCGAATCGAGAGATCGGTCGAGGAACGGGCGGACGGGCGGCGATCGGGCGAGGACGAGGACCGGTCGGGCATGCGCCGAGCTTAGTCGAGGACCTTGCGAGTGCCCAGAGCGAGATTCACAGGGAGGGCCCGGACCGAGATCTGATGCCACCGAGCCGTCGAAAAGACCTTGCAGATGCCTCGTCACGGTCACGAACCGTCGCGGGCGCAGCTTGGAGCGCCACGATCCGGTGCGATATCCTGCTGCGACCAGGGTCGACGCCGCCCGGCGCTCTCCCGCAACGGCCCTCCAGCCCAGCCCGCACCCGCCTTTCGAAGGAGATTCGCCTTGAAGCATTCTTCCGCAGCCGCAGCATTGTTCGCGCTCGTGCTGACGGCCCTCGTCGTCGCGCCCGCCCTCATGGCGCAGGATATCGACGCCTCCGCCACCGAGCAGCCCGCCGATCCGACGCCGCGCGCTGCGGTCCCGGCGGCTCCCGACATGCTCGCCGATGTGGTGCCATCGGTCGAAGGCGACGCCACGGTCCAGCGCGGTCGCTACCTGGTGGCGCTCGCCAACTGTGGCCAGTGCCACACGCCGCGCAACGCCGACGGAGACCTGCTGAACGACCAGTGGCTCGAGGGTGCGCCGGTGCCGTCGGTCACGCCGCAGGGCTACCCGCAGTGGGCCTACAAGGCGCCGCGCATCGCCGGCCTTCCCCAGCACACCGACGCCGAGTTCGTCACCCTGATGACCACCGGCATCAACCGCGACGGCAAGAAGACGATGGCACCGATGCCCGAATTCCGCCTGTCGAAGGAAGACGCCGAGACGATCGCCGCGTATCTGCGCGCCGTCCGCCGCTGAGACCCGGCCTCAGCCCCCGCCGTCCGTGAGCTCGCGGACGGTGGCG
Organism: Acidobacteriota bacterium; assembly: GCA_039194425.1. Lineage (GTDB taxonomy): Bacteria > Acidobacteriota > Thermoanaerobaculia > Multivoradales > J023 > JAUIJL01. Next base: position 100,724 of record JBCCVZ010000025.1, read on the forward strand.
ACGAAGCGCTGCGGGCACTGCTGCTGCGGAATGTGCCCGCAGTCTTCGAGCACGGTGAGCCGGGCACCGTCCGGCAGCTCGTCGAGCAGCCGCTCGGCGACGGCGAGCGAGGTGAGGCGGTCGTCCTGGCCCCACACGAGATCGATCGGCATCGGCAGCGCGCCGAGGCGACCGTCGAGAAGATCGTCGGCGCCCAGGGTCTGCATCAGCCGCGGCGTCGGGCCGGCGGCGATCTCTTCGACCAGGTCGTCGAGCACGAATCCTGCCGGCACCTCGTCGAAGCCGACGGCGGTCAACAGCGCGGTCATCTCCTCGCGCGTCGACGGGGTCAGCGTCAGGTCGGTGCGCACCGGCCCGCTGACTCCCGCCGAGCTGACGAGCACCAGCCGCGCGACCCGCTCGGGCCGCTGCAGCGCATAGGTGAGCGACACCCAGCCGCCGAAGGAGTTCCCGACCAGCACGACCGGCGTGCGCGGCGACGCGGCCTCGAGCACCGCGTCGAGCGCGTCGACCGTGAGCGGGAGGTCGAGCGTGCCCTCGCGCGGCGCGCTGTCCCCGTGGCCGGCCAGGTCGACGGCGACGACTCGATGGTCCCGCGCCAGGTCGCCGGCGACGCCGACCCAGCTGCCGGCCTGCGTGCCGACACCGTGCAAGAAGACGAGTGTCGGATCGCCCTGACCGCCCGCGAAGTAGGTCTGCTCGCCCACCGACGTGTCGACGGTCTCCTGGGCGAGGCCACCGCGCTCGAGTCCGGAGCGCGAGAGCACGATGCCGATGCGCGCCGGCTCCAGGTAGAAGTAGATGCCGGCACCGAGGGTGAGCAGCACCAGGGCGAGTCCGATGGCGAGCGCGAGGCGCAGTGGCGAGCGGCGCGTTCGGGCACCAGGCGGCGTGCTGGTGGACGCAGCGGAAGAATCAGCGGTCATTCGATCTCTCGGGGGTTCAATCGTTGTCGATCGTGGACCGGCCGTCCGGATCCACCGTGACCGGGTCGTGGCTCGCCGACGGACGGCGCGGCGGCCCGTCGTCGTCGAGCCGGAAACTCTCGACCGCCTGGCGCAGCTGCGCGCTCACCGACTCGTCGAGCGAGCCGGCCCAGCGGAAGTAGAAGACGTAAAGACCGCGAAAGGTCTGCACGACGTAGTAACCGATGAAGGCCGGCCTGCCGTCGGGCGCGTTCTGCGCGAGCTGGAAGACGACGTGGCGCACCGGCAGCGCGCCGGCCCAGAGGGCTTCGTCGCACACAATCTCCGCTCGGCTCGGCCGACGCAAGACTTCGCGCAAGTAGCGCAGGCGGCGCGCGCTGCAGGTGACCCGCAGCGCACCGACGCGGAAGGCGAAGACCGCCGACGGACGGCCGGACACCGCTAGCGAGTCGACTCCCTCGGGCAGGGACAGCCGCACCCCGTGGCGAGGGCTGCGCGCCTCGGTGCGGGTGGCGGTGACGGTGGGCGCCAGCTCAACCGGCGGCTCCGTTTCTTTGCGCGGCGGCGGCGACGGCGCGCCGGCGCCGAGGATGCGCTGCACCTCTTGGCGTACGCGCCGCCAGCCCCGCGCCACGGCCGACAGCGGCCCGAGGACGGCGAGCGTCCAGCGCACGCGGCGGCGCAGCTTCTCGAGCTCGTCGAAGAGCTCCGGCGACAGCTTGATCTGCTCGGTCGACTTGCCGAGGATCCGCCGATCGAGCGGCGCACCCTCGATGTCGAGATCGTGCACGTCGACCGCGTCGTCGACGTTGGCGCGCGCGACGTCGTAGTGGAAGTAGACCAGGTGCTCGAGCCGCCAGCCTTCTGCCGACGGAGCGCCGCCGATCTCCAGCTCGTCGTAGCTCGACACCGCCGGCTCGACGCCGAGCAGGCGAGCCACCTCGGCGCACACCGACTCCTTCAGCGGTGCGTTGCGTTTGCGCCCGCGCATCACTGCCTGCGCGGCGTCGGCGGAGAGACCGAGCAGCCGCTGCAGAATGGCCGCATCGACCGGCGGGCGCTCGGCCTGCGACGGCTCGTCGTCGGCGAAGCTGCGATGGCCGCGCGGATCGGACGAGAACGATGCCGCCACACGATCGTCCTCGAACAGGTCGAAACCCCAGACGTCGCTGTCCCAAACCCAGAGATAGACTAGAGGTTTCTCGATCGACTGCAGCTCGCGGATCAGCCGTCGCTCTTCCTCGAAGTGGCTGTACAGAACGATCGTCCACGAGTCGTTGGACAGCAAGAAGACGCTGCGCTCCGACGCCGCGTCGAGGTCGAAGAGATTGGGCTCCGCGGACAGCCGGAAGCCACGTGCGACGAGCCAGCGCTCGAGCGCGCCACGCACCGCGTCGGGCGACGCGTCGGCGACACAGATGCTGTTGTAGAAGGCGCCCATGGATGGTGGCGGACCGCGACGAGCGGCCGGCGGGGCGACCAGACTATCGAACCACGGCGCCGGGATCGAGGGGACGTGCCATCGGCAGCACGACCCGGGTCATGGCAGCGGGCCTCTCGATGCCGAAACGCCCCAACTCGTCGTCGGCGGCGGCGATCGCGCTTTCGTCCTCGCGCAGCAGACCGAGCATGCGCCGGGCGGCCGCGGCATGGACCGACATCTCGCACGCCTCGAAGCCCGTGCGCGCGACCTCGAGCGCTTCGAAGGCGCGGTCGCGGTCGCCGGCCTGCGCCGCCGCTCCGCCGCGCAGGGCGGTGGCCAGCGAGCGCGCCCAGGTCGACTCGGCGCGGACCAGGGCCCGCGCCGACTCCTCGACCACACCGAGAAGACGTCGACGCGTGCGTTCATCGGTGGTGGCGTCGGCCGCCGCCAGAGCGGCCCGTCCGCGCAGATCGTGGCTCTGCACCAGCACCATCTCGATGCGCTGGAGCAGCGACGCCGTGAGCGCCGGCCAGCGAGCCTCGACCAAACGCAGCGCCTCGGCGCCGTCACCGCGGTAGAGCGCGATGCGCGTGGCGGCGACCAGGACTCCGAAGTGCTGGTAGTAGAAGCCGTCGCCGATCTCACCGCCCTCGGCGGTGTGCAACCGCTCGGCCGCCTCGTCGGCGCGATCCTCGGCCACCAGGCGCAGACTCTCGACCCAATGCGACAGATGCAGCTCGAGGAAGAGGTCTTCGGCCTCGCGCGCCTGAGCCATCAGCTGCGGCAGCTCGGCGAAGAGCTCCCGCCAGCGCCCGGCGTGCAGCCAGGCGACGGCGCGAAACTGGCGCACCGTGTCGAGCTCCCAGGCGATGCCGCGACGGTTCTCGCGCAGCGCCGCCTCGGCGCGCGCCAGCTGCCGAGCGGCCTCGCTCCAGTGTCCTTTCGAACACGAGCGCATGCCGGCGGCCATCTCGGTGAGGCTGGCGGCGTAGTTGCCCTCGACCCGCCCGGCCAGAGCCCGCGCCCGGTCGAGCGCCTGGTCGTCGTCGGCGCCCTCGAGGGCACCGAAGAAAACCTCGAGGGCAAATCCCCGCGCCACTCGCTGTGGCTCGCCAGCGCGCAGCGCCAGGAGCAGGTGGCGCGCGTGAAACTCCGAGGCACGCAGCAGGTCGACCAGGCACAGACCGACCTCGGCCGACCAGCAGACGTCGATCCGGCGCAGGGTCGCGGCGTCGACCTCCGCCTCGTCACGTTCGGTGAAGCGCCCGGCGCGCAGACGCAGGCGCAGGCGCAGAATCCAGAGACGCAAGAGGGACTTCCAACCACGCTCGGCGAGCGACAGGCCGACAGTACGCAGCACGTGGCGCAGCACCGCCAAACCGCGCTGGACATGACCGCTGACCAGCAGCTGCTCCGCCGCCTGGCGCTGCGCCTCGAATGGATCGACCATGCCCGACTCGCCGACGGCGCGCAGGAAGGTGTCGGCGGCAGCGCGCGCCCGGCCGGCGTCGGCGAGCGCGCGACCGAGGCGCAGGCGCAGATCGTAGCGATCACGCGCGTCGCGCGGCATCAGCTCGAGGGCCAAGCGATAGAGGCGCGCCGCGCGGTCGAAGGCCAGGGCGCGCTCGGCACGTTCGGCAGCGCTCACGGCATAGCCGAGAGCTCGCTCATCTTCGTCGGTGGCACGGAAATGGGCGGCGAGTGTTTCGGGATCCGCGTCGCCCACCGCTTCGAGGGCATGCGCCAGGTGGCCGTGGAGAGCCGCCAGGCTGGCTTCGTCGAGGCCGTCGAGCACCGCCTCGCGCACACGGTCGTGATACGGCTCGAGGCGCTCGACGCCGCCCGGTGCTTCGACTCGCAGCAAGCGTGCGGCGCGCAGCGACGAGATCGCCGCCGCCTCGCGAGTGCCGAGCGCGGCGGCCCGGGCCCCGGCGGCGAGCGACAGCGGTCGTCCGGCGACCGCAACCAGCTCGAGCAGTCGTCGGGCCGGTGCTTCGAGCGCGTCGACCCGGGCGCGCAGCAGCTGCGACAAACGCGGCGGCGCGTTCGTGCGATCACCACGTTCCTGCATCGCACGCGCCAGCTCGGCCAGGTAGAGCGGGCTGCCGCCGCCTTCGCGCACCAACTCGTCGAACGCCCCTTCGTCGACCGAGCTCTTGGCGGATCGGGCTTCGGCGGATGCGGACTCGACCGACGTGGCCTCGACAGGTGTGGTCTCGATAGGTGTGGTCTCTGCAGGCTTGGCCTCGACCGACGGTGCCTCGAATGATGGCGCCTCGGAAGACGTGACCCCGGGCGATGTAGTGTTCGAGGTTCTGATCTGCTGGGACACACCCTCGGCAGACGCCGTGTCGGTCGATGCGGCCTCGGCAGCCTGCGCGCGGCCGGCGAGGCGAACCAGCAAGTCTTGCGCGTCGGTGGCATCGAGACGACCGAGCGCGATCTCGCGCACCTCGAGGTCGTGCCACGACCCGTCCTCGCGCCGCGCGTCGGCCAGCGCGGTGAGCAGCGGCGCGCTGTCGTCGCCGGAACGCCAGGTGGCGACGAAGAGCAGCGGCGGAGCGCCCTGGAACAACCCGTCGAGGAGCGCGAAGCTGTCGATATCGCCCCACTGCACGTCGTCGACCACCAGCACCAGCGGCCCCCGTCCGGCCAGCTCGGCGAGCGTCTGACGCAATGCTTCGACCGCCCAGCGACGCGCCAGCGCCGGTTCGGGAGCCACCTCGTCGTCGTCCCGGTCGGCCGCCGCCGCCACCGCACCGATGCGCCGGAGCACCGGGAAGAGGCGAACCAGCGCCGCGGCCTGCGACGGCTCGAGACCGGCGGCGACCTGCGGCGGCAGCTCGGCGAGCTGACGGCTCAGCGCGTCGACCAAGTCGTCGAGCGCCTTGTAGGGCACCGCCTCCTGCACGAAGCAGCGGCCGGTGAGCACCGCCGCGTCGGGCTCGACGACGAGCAGGCGGTCGACGAAGCGCCGCACCAGCGCCGACTTGCCGATCCCGGACGGGCCGTGGATCCCCACCATCAGCGGTCGACGGCGACTGTCGGCGAGCGCCCGATCGAGGCGCGCCAGAGGCTCCGCGCGGCCGACGAAGATCTCCTCGTCGGCGCTCGCAACCGGCGGCGCGGCGCCCAGCAGATCGAGAATCTCGGCGCCCTGGAGACGCAGCGTCGGATCGACCTCGAGCAGGCTCTGGCACAGAAGCTCGAGGTCGACCGCGAGAGTCGAACCACCAGCCTCGACACTCTGCCGCAGCTGGCCCGGCGCGACGCCTTCGCGCTTGTGTAGCAGCATCTCGACCAGCGAGCCGTCGAACGGCAGCTCGCCGGTGAGGACCTGCCAGAGCATCACACCGACCGCGTACCAATCGCTGGCGGTCGTGGCCTCGCCGTCCTCGGCCAGCTCCGGCGCCATGAACACCGGGGTGCCGACGATCCGCTGACCGCGCCCTTCGCTCGAGCCCGACGACGACGGCGAGCGGGCCGCCTCTAAGCGGCGGCCGCGCCGCAGCTCGCCGACCAGGCCGAAGTCGAGCAGCTTGACGCATCCGTCGCGCGTGACGAGCACGTTCGGCGGCTTGATGTCGCGGTGCATCATGCCGGCATCGTGAACCGCGTGCAGGCCCGCGGCGAGCTGGCGGAGCGTTTCGCGCACCCGGCCCGCGTCGGTCGCCGCCCGTCCCTCCGGGCAGAGCGCGCTGAGCAGATCGACGCCGTCGATCAGCTCCATCGAGAAGTACCAGGCTCCCTCTTCGGTAAAGAGCTCGTAGAACTCGACCAGGTTCGGATGCCGCAGGTCGGCGAGCGAGCGGAAGCCCTTCTTGAAGCGGTAGAGCGCCTCGGCCTCCGCGGCGCGCAGCACCTTGAGGGCGACCAGCGAGCGCCGGCGGCGGTCGTAGGCCTCGTAGACCACGCCGAAGGCGCCCGCCCCCAGCCGTCGCTGCACCAAGAAGCGATCGCTGCCGGTAAACGGCGCGATCGGCACTGCCCCCGAGCCGGTGAGCGACGGCTCCTGCGGATCCGGCTCACCGAGCGCCTGCGTGGTGCTCAGCGCCGAGCGCTCGGCTTCAGACCGCGATGGCGGTTCGGAGGTGGACATGGTGCTGCTGATCGTACCGCTCCCCGACCGCCCGCGTGGGACGAACGGTCGTTCCTGATGACGAGAGGAACAGGAAAGGGTACGGATCGACGCAGCAGAGGTTCTGGTCAGGAGACTCTCGGAATGCGAACGTGTACCCGGCGAGGACGAGGCACTTCACATCCCCCACTCAGCCGGGACCGACGATGCGCACCGACGAGGCCTTGGCGACGAGGTGGACCGCGGACCCGGCGTGCAGGCCGAGCGCGTCGGCCGTCCCCGCGGCGAGCTCGACCGCCACCGACGGCAGCTCAGGGGCCAGCTCCACGCGAGCGACGGAGCCGTTCGGGGCAGGCACGATCTCGAGCACGCGTGCCGGCAGCACGTTGCGCGCCGAGAGGCCGCGCGGCGGCTCGACGGCGAGCAGCAGCTCGTCGGCGTGCAGCCGGATCCAAACCAGCGTTTCGTCGTCGACGGAGTCCGCCGCTCGCACCCGCAGCTCGACGCCGACCTCGTCCGCAGCGGCGCCACGTTCTTCGACTCCTTCTGCGAGCAGGCAGGCATGGGCGACCTCGCCGCGCCGTCGCAAACGCGCCGGCAGCACCGTTTCGAGGCCCGGCGCCGAGCGACCGGCCGAAGCCTCCGCCCCGACGATGCGGGGATCGGTGAGCAAACGACGCGGCGGCCCGTGGGCGACCACGCGCCCGTCGCGCAGAACGACGAGCTCGTCACACAGGACCTGCGCCTCGACCGGGTCGTGCGTCACCAACACCATCGGAACGGTGAGCTCGTCGCGGACGCGGCGCAGGAACGGCAGCAAGCGCCGACGCAGCGGCAGGTCGAGCGCCGCCAGCGGCTCGTCGAGGAGCAGCAGGCGTGGCCTCGAGCACAGCGCCCGCCCGAGCGCCACCCGCTGGCGCTCCCCGCCCGACAGGGCCGAAGGCGGGCGTTCGAGCAGCGGCTCGAGCTCGAGCAGGGTGACCACCTCGTCGAATCGCGCGCTCGGGTCGACGCCCGCGGCGCGGGCACGCGGAGCACCGGCGAGCAGGTTGCGTCGCACGGTCCAGTGCGGGAAGAGCAGACCGTCCTGCGGTACGTAGCCGACAGAGCGCCGTGACGGCGACCGGTCGATGGATCTTGCGCGGTCTTCCTCGCGGTGCTCGCCGAGCCACACCTCGGAGCCGCAGCGCACCCGTCCACGCGCCCGGCGCAGGCCGGCGATCACCTCGAGCAAACTCGTCTTGCCCGCGCCCGACGGCCCGAAGAGTCCGAGCGACGGAGCGTTCGAGGTGAACGCGACCCGCAGGTCGAAGCGATCGAGCGGCAGAGTCACGTCGATCTCGAGCTCGGTCGAATCCGCATGGATGAGTCGGTGGCTCACGATCGCGACCTCGGCACGCGCCCGCCGGTCCCACCGGTCGCGCGCGGCGCCAGCGCCTCGGCGATCCAGATCGCGGCCAGGCCGATCGCCAGCGCGACTAGCATCAGCACGTCAGCGCGTGCCTCGTCGCCCACTTGCTGCGCGCTGAAGATCGCCGCCGCTAGTGTTTGAGTGCGACCCGGAATGTTTCCGGCGACGGTCACTGTGGCGCCGAACTCGCCGACGGCCCGCGTGAAGCCGAGGATCGCCGCCGCCGCCAGCCCACGTCCGGCGAGCGGCAGGGTGACCCGCACGAAGGTACCGACGCGGCCGTAGCCGAGGGTCTGCGCCATCGTCTCGAGCCGTGGGTCGACCGCCTCGAAAGCGACCCGCGCCGTGCGCGCCACCAGCGGAATCGACATCGCCGCCGCAGCCAAGACCGCCCCTTTCCAGCTGAGCAGAAGACCGAGGTCGACGCCTAGCCGCTCGCGCCCGAGGGGGCCGTCGACAGCCAGCAGGCGCAAGAGAAGGAAACCCACCGCGGTCGGCGGCAGCACCAGCGGCAGACCGACCAGCGCCGACACCAACCGCTTGCCGCGAAAGTCGTGACGCGCCAGAAGATAGCCGAGAGCGACCGCCGGTCCGAGAACGAGCGCCGTCGACACCGCGGCGACGCGCAGCGTCAGCAGCAGGATGTCGAGCAAGGCGCCGGTCATCGAGCCGCTGATCCTGCGTCGCCGACTTCGAAGCCGTGACGCCGCACGACCTCCCGAGCCCGAGGACTGTCGAGAAACTCGAGCACGCTCTGGGCTGCCGGCCGATCCCCCTCGGCGACGAGCGCCGCGAAGTAGCGGATCGGCACGACCGGCTCGAAGACGTGGCGAATCGCCACGGTCTTGGACCCCAGCGCGTCGGTGCGGTACACGAGGCCGACTATTTCGGGATCCGAGGCGACCAGGCCGAGCGCCGCGCGCACGTCGAGGGTCGGAACGATCCGCTGCTCGACGACTTGCCACAGGCTGCGTGGGGCATCTTCAGCTTCACGGCCCGGTGCCGAGATCGCCTCGAGCTGAGCCCGCGCGTAGCGCCCGGCCGGCACCGCCACCGGGTCGGCGACGGCAAGATGTCGATACGAGGCGCCGACGAGATCGAGCGGTGCGTCGATCGCCAGCGCCGCGTCCCGGCGCGTCACCAGTACCAGGCGATTGCCGAAGAGCGTCCGGTGGTCGTCCGCGGCGACGCGACCGGCCGCGACCAGCGATTCGACCCACCGCGCGTCGGCGGACAGGAACAGATCGGCAGTCGACGCCGCTTCGATCTGCCGCGCCAACACGTTCGAGCCGGCGAGGTTCAGCTCCCAGGGTCGTTCGTGCCCCTCGCGCCAGAGTGGCTCGAGATCCTGCAGAACGTCCGCCAGGCTGGCGGCGGCAGCGATCCGCACCGGGTTCTGGCCGACGTCGGTGGCCGTCGAGGAGACACCACAGGCCGTCAGCACCCCCGCGGCGAGCACGACCGTCAGCAGCCGGCACTGGAGTGCGCGGCGTGGACGGAGACGATCGGGCGGTCGACGACGCATCGTGCGAATCCTAGCCGACGGCGCGCGAAAGAACCCGGCGCGTCGTGTTGGCGGTCGCCGCGCCGGAACGGCCCGGCGCGGAGCCGACGCATCGAGGCCCTCCGTCGATGCCCCCGAGCGAGGACGCCATCGTCCTCGACCAACCAGCCGAAGGTCGCGACCTCGATGCGGGGACACTCGGTCTGGTCTCCGTCGAGGCCATCGCGTCACCGCCCGTCGATCGCCCGTGGAGCGGCGTTCGTCCCGCGGGACGCGCCAAAGCCCCCACGCCGAGACGCCCACAGAACCCGAGGCGCGTCGAGACCGTACCGACTGGGACGAGACCGCCGCGCGAGCTCGTCATCTGGCGCGCAGGTTGCATCGAAGAGTCTCTCGAGCGCAAAACCGCGAGCCCACCGCCAGGATCCCGCCAGCATCTACTATGAGCGTCATGCACCGCCAAAGCACCGACGGCCCCGGCTTGCGCCCCCCGCCGTCGCAGCATCCCGTCCTCGAGCCCGGGGCCCATGACACGTCGCGCGATTCCGAGCGCCTGCCGACCGCCGGCGAAGACCTCATGGCGCGCCTCGAGCAGGAGTCGCAGGGCGACCGCCAGCGCCTGCTCGTCACACTCGCCATCGCCCTCGTGGCGCACCTCGCGCTGCTGCTCTTCGTCATCATTCCCGAGGGCGACGACACGATCTACGAGGTCGGCAAGCCCGGCCGCGTCTTCCTGATGGAGCCGGTGCGCTTCGAGAAGCCCCCGGCACCGAAACAGGAGACACGCAAAGAGGTGCCGAAAGAGAAGCGCAAGACGATCCCGATCCCGGACCCGACGCCCGACGAGCCGGAACCAATCGTCGTCGAGGACGACATCACGCTGCCGGAGCCGCAGCTCGAGGCAGCGGTCGACGGCGCCCCCTTCGGCATTCCCGACGCGCCCGACGTCGGCCCGTCGAGCGTCTACGGCGGTCGCTTCGATGGCGAGGCGTTCGAGGTCGGCAACGGAATCAGCAAACCCGTGGCGATCCACAAACCGCAGCCGCGGTTCACCGAAGATGCCCGGCAGCGCCGCATCCAGGGAGTGGTGATCCTCTCCCTCGTGGTCGACGCGGATGGAGCCGTCAAGAACCTGAGAGTCGTCAAGGGTCTACCGATGGGTCTCACCGAGTCGGCCCTCGAAACAGTTTCCAATTGGCGATTCAAGCCGGCGACGAAAGATGGTGTCCCGGTCCCGGTGAACTTCCACCTCACCATCGGCTTCTGGCTGCAGTAGCTCGATCGCCTCACCAAGTCTCGATCGCCAAAGCGTCGATCGCGTCGAAATGACGATCACGCGTCACCAGGGTCATCTCGTGACGAAGGGCCGACGCGGCGATCCAAAGATCGTTCTCTGGAATCATCCGCCCTTTCTCTCGCAGGTCGGCCTTGAGTTGCCCGTAGCGCGCAGCCGTGACGAGATCGTGGGGAACGACTGGGCACACCTCGATCAGCTGCTCGATTCGTCGCCGATTCTATTCAGGGCGTCCGGACTTCGCAGCGCCGTAGAGCAACTCACCCACCACGGTCACGTCGAGGTAGACCTGAAGTCCACTGGCCAACCGCGGCGTCAGATCGACCTTGCGATTCAGAATGTGGACTCCGATGTTGGTGTCGAGAAGGACTCTACCAAGCATCGGGGTCGACCCGCTCACACCCTCGCTCGACCGCGTCCAGAATCTCCCGCGCAGACTCGTCGTCCAAACTGCCAGCGACGCGCAGGAGATCCTCGATCGAAGCTCCCTCGGGCAATGGAGAGACCATGCCATGGACGAGCTTCGCGGCACGTCGCTGCTCGTCCGGCGACAGCTGTTCCAAGTCGTGCAAGATTTGTTCTTTGACAGCGGCTAGGACCATCGCGACCTCCTGAACCCCTAGTCCTGAAACTCTAGTCTATCGCCACGCTTCGCGACGATCGAAGGTGCGGGCCGCGCGACCACCCTCTGGACGTGCTGCCCTCACAGGACTCCGAGCCGGGCGAGCGCGGCGCGCACGATGCGCTTGCGCTCGGCGGCCTGCGCCGAGTCTTCAAGGTCGATATTGAGCGCGAAGAACGTCGTGCGGGGTCCGCCTTCGGCCCGCACCGGGCGCTCGACGTAGCCGACGTACCAGCCGAGCTGCTTCGGAGTCCGCAGCGCCCAGCCGGTCTTGGCTCGGAGGACGTGGTCTCCAGTGCGCTCCTCGACCATCACCTCCTTGCCCAGGGCCAAGGTTTTGGCGCTGAACGGCAGCTCGTCGCGGTGGAGCCGGACGAGGAAGTCGATTTGCTCGTGCGCGCTGATGCGCAGCTCGCCGTCGAGCCAGAAGCGATCGATGCCGCCGTCGATCGACGCGTTGCCGTAATCGAGGCGCTCGAGCCAGGTCGCCATGCGCTCAGAGCCGACTCCCCGCGCCAGCTCTTGGTAGAACCACACCACCGAGTTGCGGTAGGCAGTGTGCAACGAGTGGTCGCGGTTCCACGCGCTGAGATTGCGCTCCGTGCCGTCCCAGGGCCAGATCGTCGACGGGCTCTCGACGACTCCCGTCTCGAGACCGATGAACGAGTTGGGGATTTTGAAGGTCGAAGCCGGGATGAAGCGCGTCGCCGCACGCTCGGCGTCGTGAACGAGAGTGGTGTCGGTTTCGAGCTCGTAGACCACGAGCGTGCCCTCGACACCGGCCTCGGTGAAGAGGTCGGCGAAGTCGGGCGTCGCGCCCTCGGCATACAGCGCCGCCGGCACGATGCAGAGAAGGAAGGGGAGACAGAGGCTGGTGGTCCGCATGATGGGCCGAGTCTAGCGGCGTCAGGATCCGATGGCGCCCCCGTAGAAGAAGTGGCCGAGACCGATGGTGAAGAGGAAATCGCCCCAGAGAGCATGCTCAAAGCAGGCGAGCGCGGTCGAACGCGTGCGTGCGTAGGTGCGGGCGAAGAGAAGGCCGCCGACCAGGGTGAGCAGCGGCGCGAGCCAGTTGCCGAAGAAGACGTGCGCCAGACCGAAGCTCAGGCCGCTGGCGGCAATCAGCCAGGCGTGGTCGGGGAACAGGTCGCGGTACCGATGAAAGAAGAACGTGCGGAAGATCAGCTCCTGCGGATACACCGACACGAGCGGGTAGGCGACCAGGATCACCAGCCAGAGGACCGGCCTGCGTCTGGGCAGCTCGAAGAGCAGCTCCGGCGCGACGAACGCCACCAACAGTGCGACGGCGAGCGCGCTCGGCACGAAGAGGCGCACGATCCGACCGAGATCGGCACGCCACGAGGCGTCGCGTCGGGCCGGCATCCAGAGACGCCGCCGATCGAAGCTCGGATCGAGCAGCAGCAGCACCAGACACGTGCCGCCGACGACGAGCAGGGTCGGAATGATGATCTGACCAAAGTCGTGGCGGACAGCGTAGAGCGCCAGCGGAACGGCCAGAAAGACCACGACGAGCTCGGTGAGCCGGAGGGCGCGGCGGCGTGCGGCGGTCGACACGGCCGCAACGTACCACGACCGAGATCCGGCCAGGAGAGCGACCCCGTGAGGCACTCTGATGACGCGGTGCGCTTGTCTGGAAAGGCTGAACCTGCCAAGGCTGCGTGCCCAGATCGACTTGCGCAGCACGGCCGCAACACACCGGGAGACCTTTCATGACACACACCGCGAAGCTGGCCATCCTCGCCTGCAGCCTGCTCCTCGCCGCAACCATCGCGATCCCTGCCTCGGCAGCGATCGAGGCCCCGGGCATTCCGAGCCCGACGCCGCAGCTGACCATCGCCGACGTCGAGATCGACGCCAGCGACCTCTTCGTCACCCTATTCGCCGACCCCACTGACGCCGGCCTCGGCCTCGAGATCCTGATCGACGTCGACGGCACCGGCTTCACCATCGCCACCGTCTCCGCCACGGTGCCCGGCGGTGGTGGCCGATTCGACGTGCTGGTGCCGCAGATCACCGCGGCGATTCCACTCCACGGCTACAACTACCTCGTGCGGGCACGCCTGCCCGGGGGCGCCGACGTGGCGACCCCGCTCGCGTTCCGCCAGCGCCTTCGCTGCCCAAGCGAGGACGCCTGCCACGTCGACGCCTGGCCGGGCGTCCTGACCACCGAGCGCGCGCTCACGGTTCCCGCCGAGCTTGCCGAGATCGTTCGCGGCGCGGGCACGACTCTCGATCTGCGGCAGCTGGCGAGCGCCCGCCCCTCGCTGCGCGGAGATCTCTACACCGTGCTCGACGAGCTCGATGGCAGCGGCGGCGCCGGCGGCACCGCAGTCCGCTCCGGCGGCGCGCAGAAAGGCCGAGCCTCCGCCCACCCCGGGTTGCCCTCAGGCTGCCTGTGCGCGTGGCTCGTCGGCGTCGAGTTCGGCGGCCTGGCGCGCGAAGTGTCACGGGTCGACGACGCTGTGGTGCTCGAGCCGGCCTCGAGCACCAGCTTCGCCGATCTGTCGGTCGACTTCGTCTGTTTCGACCCGTCGCAGATGACCGGACGACAGATCGAGCTGCCGGGCACTGTCTTCCTCGACGTCTACGACCTCGACGACCTCGCTCTCTGCCTCCACGACTGCCCGACCGCGGTCGAGTTCGAGATCCGTTCGACCCTCGGCGCGGCGGCCGGCGGCGGCGACTCCGAACCGGTGTTCGGCGCCGCTTCGCTGGCCGACGGCTCGGCACGTCTCGACTGGATCGTCGACGGACAGCTGACGACCCTCGGCACCGTCGACGCGTCGTTCGCCCATGCGCCGCTCGACGATCCGAAGCCTCCGACCAGGGACCGGGTCGGAATCCAGCAGGCGTCACAACCGTACGAGGCGCCGACATCCGCCTCGATTCGCGCCATCCTCGGCGCCGACTCGTGGGCCGCCAGCACCCGAGGCTGGAGCCACGGCGAGGGCGCGGTGAGCACGACGACGCGCCTGCGCGCGACGATGACCACCTCGTGCCTGGTGCACAAGGCAACCGACACGACCGACGTGGAGCCATTTCTCAGGCATTGCTGCAAGGACTACGTGAGCCTGCTCGACGGCAACCCTTGAAGCAAGCGGAGCGTTCGCGACTTCGTCGCCGCCGTCGGGCAGATGATGAGCTCAAGCTGGTCGCACAAGGTATAGCTGATGCGTGCGCTCTGGCGTCAATACGATCACGGTCGGTTGCTCGAACGACGTTCGGCGCCCTGAAGCCACCCCGAGCTGGCTACGATGGCCAGATCTCGATCAACAGCCCAGTCGAGATCTCCTCTCCCTGAAGATGTCGAGGAATCCGTCGGTCGTGCAAAAGAGCCAAAGAAAGATCTGGATTGCCTCTCCGCGATGGAGAGGACCGTAAGCACGAAGGGAGACCAGAAGCCGGTTGTTTTTCATCACAACTTCTCAAGCTCAGCGGCCTTGTACCTATTTCAATCTTTTCAACTCAAGATTGCTGCAGCATCGGCCGAGGCGTCAGTGCGGATCTCGGCCACATGTGGGGCGCCGCCGACCGATACCCTCTACGCGGCGAGCTCGCCCAAGGGCGTGTGCGATACGCCCTTTTCCACCCTTCCGACCGACGCCGAGGTGTTCCCGTCGGTTTTGCGCTAGGCGAGCCATCGTCAGCCCGCCGACGCGGCCAAAGATCGAAAGTCTCTCTCGTGTTGTTCAATCGCGTCTTCTAGGGACTCATGCAGCTCGCTTCGTTGGTCCGGGCGTTCTTCGCTCAAGAGCTCGAAGAACTGAAGATCCAGCTGCCTGACTCTCTTGGGATCAAATGGTATCGGAAAGAAATCAGAACTCTGGACGCAGTACTTGCAATCAGGTAGTACCTCGAAACACCGATACCGAACAAGACGTTTACCTCGATACCTCCAGGCATCGATCGCCACATAGGTCTTCTCAGACATTGCCGCCCCTAATCCTCAGCCGATGGCTTCGGCACCCACCGTCCGTTTTCAATTCTCTTTCGAGTGTTCTTCCTGGAGTTCTTGAAGCGGGTTACCTCCTCGCCTCTTTCGTTGAGCACTAGTACTCGATCTCCCCGGACGACTATCGTATTGCCAGTCTCAGAGTCGGTGTACTCCTGCCCTTCTCTGGCAACGCGATTGGGATCACCGATCTGCCGACTGGAGTCGCCTGAGCGTGCCTGATCCCTACGCCGCTGTCCGTGCTCTGTTGGTGTGATTGAATCTGGTGGCGCTCGTTCTGCTGTGTCGTCGTCGCAAGCGCAGGCGTCGTCGGCAAGGAACAGGTCGCCGATGATCGGTAGAACGCCACCAGCGTATCGCACTGCAACGATGGCTAGGACGCCTGCGGCAGCACCCGCAGCCCGCGATGTCCTACGCGATCGCAACTCGCCAGCGGAGATCTCTCCGCGTAGGAACGCACGTTGATCCAACTCGGCTGCGAGTATTCCGATGCTCTCGCGCCCGTCCGGGTCGACGAAGGCGAGCGGATTGTTGCGACCGTAGCCGTACTTGCCCCAGGTCTGCAGTGCAGCGAGCCGCGATGAGTCGATCGGGTCAACGCTCAGGAACCGGCCCAGCCACGGCGAGTAGTGGCGGGCGTGCATGTTGTCGAGATCGTCCGCCCAGCTTGCGTGAAAGTCCCGCTCGTGGCCGGTGTACTGGAGCGGGCTCTTCAGCGCCATCGGACGGTCGGCGGCGGCCGACAGGATGCGCTCGCCGAAGCCGTAGTAGTGGAACGAGGCGAGACCCTTGCCGTTCGCGTCGGTCAGGCCGCGGGGCGAGCCGAGGTGGTCGAGATGGAGGTGTACGCGGTCCTCGGGCGACGGCTGGCTTGTCTCCTGGGCCAGTAGTTTGGGTCCTCGATAGACATAGTCGCGGAGCCAGGTCCAGGTGACCTCTCCTGACTGGCTACTCTGCTTCCGCAGCATCGTCAGCACCCGGCCGTCGAGGTCGCGCAGGGTGAAGACCTCGTCGTTCCACGTCGACGGGTCGTGCTTCAGGGCGCACAGGCGCTCGTTGTCGGCGGTGAAGATCGACGTCGACGCCGGGAAGTTCACCTGCGTCAGCATACCCAGCGCGTCGTACTCGAAGCTCTTGTGGCCCCAGGCGGTGAGGTTGCCGCGCGGATCGTAGGTGAAGAGCGGGCCCTCGAGGCGGTTGGTCGTGGAGGAGGTGGCGAGGTCGCGGACGAGGACGCTCGGTGTGCCCGAGGAATCCGGGGTCGTGGTTGTCACCTGCTGCAGGTTGCCGAAGGCGTCGTACACGTAGTCCTGCTGCTGGTTCGCGGTGTTTCGAAAGTGGACCAGCCGCTGCTGGCGGTCGTAGCCGTAGTCGGCAACTTGGACCTGCGACGTTGCGCGCGGCAGCGACTCGGTGAGCTCGCTGAACGGGACGGCTCCGAGGTCGAGCTCGTGGTGGATCAGGTTGCCCACGCCGTCGTAGCGATGCGTGCCGAGCTCGACTGCCGCGTTCGTCGCCTGGAGGCGGATGTTGCGCGGCATCGAGCGGTTCCACGGGTCGGCCTCGATCGACTCGACGGCGCCGTTGGCGTGGTCGATCCGCGTCACCAGGCCGCTCGGGTGGTACGCGATCGAGTCGGCGTAGCCCTCAATGCGCGTGAGCCAGCCCTGGCTGTAGCCGTGCTCGACGGTGCGTGCTGGCGCGTCGAGGCCGTCGCAGCCACTCGTGCATCGAGGGTAGTCGATCGAGGCAACGGCGCCGAGCGGCGTGTAGGTCCAGCCCTGGGTGAAGATGTGGGCGCCGCTCAGGAAGTCGGTCGCGCGCGACGAGATGCGTCCGCCGAGACCTCCGTAGGTCAAGGTCTCGGTGACCGGGACGGCAAAGGGGTCGGTGCCGTCGCCCCAGGGCAGACGGCCGTAGGTCCAGCGCGTCGCCGTCTTCACCTTGCCGAGAGCGCGGTCGCCCGACGCGTTGACGCCGTAGGTCAAGACTCGCAGTGGGCGGCTCGTTCCACCGCCGAGGTTCTCGTCGACGCGGGTCAGGCGCTCCGCGGCGTCGTAGCTGAAGTGGAGCGTGATGCCTCCCGCGTCTTTGCGTCCGACGTTGCCGCGCGCGTCGTAGCGCGAGTAGGTGACCGGCGCCGCCTCGGGATGGCTCTCGGCGAGCAGGAAGCCGCGCCCGTCGTAGCTGAAGGTGCGCGTCTGCGACGCCTGGGCTCCGTGGCGGTCCGCGCCCTCGAGACGGACCTGGGTCAAGCGATCGGCGACGTCGTAGGTGTACTTCGCCGTCAGCGACGGACCGTTCGTCTCGTCGGTCGCGCCGAGGTCCACTTGCACCAATCGACCGTGCACATCGCGCGTTTCCTTGCGGTAGAGATCTTTCTCGACCACTGTACTGCTGGTCCAGATGCCGACCGAGTCGATGCGGTCGACCGTCCGCTCGCCGCGAAAGGTGAACTTCACGTCGTGCCCGCCGGGCAGCTCGAGGCGGTCGGGACGACCCCACGGATCGCGGCCGAAGGTCTTCGTCTCCGCGATCGACTCGCCGCTCGCCACGCTGCCGCCGTGCGCCGACAGGTACCAGGTCGAGACGTTCGACGGACGGTCGTTGACGTCATAGAAGGTTCGCTCGGTTGCCCACTGCACGCCGTCGGGCATCAGCACGCGGCGGGTACGCACCAAACCGAGGTGGTTGAGCCAGACCTCCGCGTGGCCGAGGAAGGCGTTCGGCGACACGCTGTCGTTGGCGCGGGAATTGATCGCTGCGCGCTCGAGGCCGTGTGCGTCGCGGCTGTAGGCGATGTCGATCTTCGCGCCCTGGTCGACCACTGGCTCGATGCCGACGACGCGGCCGAGCGCGTCGTACGACCACGTCGTCGCCAGGCCGTCGGGCTCGCGCGTGATCCGCGTCAGGCCCGTCGACGCGTCGATCGTGCGATTCAGCGTGTCGAAGTTGGCGCCCTGGTGGCGCGAGGAGGCGCGCTGGCCGGCTGCGTACGTGTGGTCGATCGCGGTCGACGGCGTGAGGCCCGAGAGGTCGAGACTGCACAACGCGGTGCCGGTCGGCACGTCCTGGAGGTCGCCG
>JBCCVZ010000026.1:0-112621 GCA_039194425.1 Acidobacteriota bacterium
GCCGCGTACGAGCAACGCGCGGAAGCGAGACCACGGAATCGACAGCTCGGAGGCTCCGGAGCCGCGTCCTCCCGACGGGCTCAGGCCACTGTTCGGGAAGAGGACCGTCAATGGTCGATCGACGCCGGAGGCGCTGCCCACGCCGTAGTCGAGCGCGGTCGGGTCGTAGGCGAGCCAGACACTGACCTCCGAGAGGGGCTCGTCGACCACCAGCTCGGCCTTGGTGTCCGCGAAGGAAACCCCGATCTCGGCACGAGGAACCGTGTGGACGAGTCCGTCCTGGATCGAGAGGCCGTGGCCAAACCAGAGCACGGGTGCGCTGGGTGTCAGATGGATCGCCTGGACCGAGCCCGGTCCAGCTTGCTCAATCACGATTTCTGCAGCGGAAACTTGCGGACTACAGAGAACCAAGCCTGCGAGACCGAGGATCACGACTATGGCGAGTCCTGGTGGGAATCGATGCTGGAAACCTCGGGTCTCGGCGCGGTCGCGCATGACAAGCTCCTGAAGTAGAAGATATTACATTTCTTTTGCGCCACAATCCTAGGCAAAATGTAATCACTTGTCAATATAAACACCATTTACTATGCTTTTCCGAAGTCGACGGCACCGGCTCGACATGCCTCATCGTGACCAAGAAGCCATTCATAGCCGCCTCGGCGACGCGATGGGCAATCGAGACGGGCGACGGCGGCAGAGCAGACCACAGGCGCCAAACTCCCCAAAAAAAGAACATTCCCGAATGACGGTAGATTGACGAGAGCCTTCACGGCTCTTTCAGTCTCTCGATCGAGAGACCCACGCCGCGGCCGTGGAATCGCCACGCATCGTCCCAAGCGCATCGGATTCTCGCCCGGATGACCGTCTCAGCGAGGGTCAGCGAGCTCCGCGCGCAACTCCTTGGCGCGCGTGATGGAGGGGTGATCGTCGGGATGCACCGCACGCAGCACGTGCAGCGCCTCGTCGAGCACCCGCGCCGCGTCCTGGTCGCGGCCCAAGTCGGTCAACGCCTCGCCGAGATTGCGCAGCACGATGCCGCGATCCGGATGCCCGGCGCCCACCGCAACCTCGAGGATCTCTTCGGCCTCGTGGAACGCCTCGATCGCGCGCTCGAGCGACGTCGGGTCGCCGCGCGCCGCAGCCGTCCGCGCCAGGTTGTTGAGCGCCACCGCGACGAGCGCATGCCTGTGGCCGAGCACCTTGCGGCGCACCGTGAGCACGTGTTCCTGGAGCGCCAACGCCTCGTCGAGCGCACCACGCTCCTTGAGCACGCGCGCCAGGTTGCTCTCGAAGGCGAGAGTCTTGGGATGATCGGCACCGAGCTGTGCGCGCGTCGACGCCACCACATCGCGGAACAGTGCCTCGGCGCGCGCCAGGTCACCGCGCTGCAGCTTCAGAGCGGCGAGGTTGGCGCGCGTCGTGTCGACCTCCGGATGGCGCGGTCCGAGGGCCGCAAGGCGCAGCCCGAGAGCTTCCTCGAACGCCCGTCCGGCAGCGTCGAGCCGGCCGCGCGCGACCTCGGCGACGCCGAGGAGATTGAGCGCCCGCGCCCGCTCCATGCGCGGCCCACCGTCCGCGCTCACCGCGCCGACAGCGGCCGGCTTGGTGCCCACCGCGTCGCGCTCCAGTGCGGCGAGCGCCAGAGCCAGCTCGCGCGCGGCCGTTGTCGGCTCGCCGCGATCGATCAACACATCGGCCAGGTCGATGCGTGCACCCGCCACCTCGAGCTCCGTGCGCTCCGTGCTGGCCAAGGATCGGCTCTCGGCAAGATGCACCGCGAGCACCTCGCGCGCCGACGCCTCGGCTTCGCCATAGAGGCCGAGGCTGCGCTGGATGCGGCCGATCGCGCGCAGAAGGTCGGCGAGCAGCTGCGGCTGGTCGCCGAGCTCGGCCCGCACCGTGTCGGCTCCTCGATCGAGGATCTCCCGGGCCGTGGGCTCGCGTCCCCGCGCCTGCTCGGGGGCCGCGTCACCGAAGACGTCGACCAGGAAGTCGACCGCCGCCCGCGCCCGCGCCGCTTCGCCCTCGGCACGTGCCCGTGCCTGCTCAGCACGCTGCGCCTGCGTCGCCGTCGCCGCCACGCCGGCGAGTAGTGTGATCAGCAGGAGCGCCGCCGCCGCCGCCTCGACACGGCGGCGACGGGCCCAGCGCCCGAAGCGATAGCCGAACGAGTCGCGCCGCGCCGCCACCGGGCGCGACGCCAGGTGGCGGCGCACATCGTCGGCGAGCGCCGCGGCCGAGGCGTAGCGCCGCTCGGGCTCCTTGCGCAGCGCCTGGGCGACGATCACGTCGAGGTCACCGCGCAGGCGCCGAGCGAGCGCGGTGGGCTTGAGCGCCCGCGCCGCGGCACTCTCCGCGCGGCTCGGCTCGGCAACGCCGCCTCCGTGCGTCGCCGGCCGCAACACCGCCTCGCTCGGCAGCTCGGGCGTCGCCTCGCACACCGCCCGCTCCATGTCGGCGCGAGTCTCCGCGCAGTAGGGATGGCGGCCGGTGAGCAGGCGATGGAGCACGACGCCGAGAGAGTAGACGTCGGTGGCGGTGGTCGGGGCCTCGCCGCGCACCTGCTCGGGGCTGGCGAAGTCGAGCGTCAGCAGGCGCAGGCCAGGCGCGGTAACTCGCAGCGCCGCGGCGGCGGAGCCTCCGGTGCCGTCCTCGGTGCGCCACGCCGGCGGCGCGAGCAGCTTGGCGATACCGAAATCGAGCAGCTTCGGCGTGCCGTCGGCGGTGACCAGGATGTTCGACGGCTTGAGATCGCGGTGGACCACCAAGTTGCGATGTGCGAAAGCGACCGCATCGCAGACCGCGACGAAGAGGCGCAGGCGCGCCTCGATGGTCGCGCTGCGCGCATCGCACCAGATCTCGAGCGACTCGCCCTCGACCAGTTCCATCGCCACCCACGGCCGGCCGTCCGCGCTGGCACCTCCGTCGATCAAGCGCGCGATCGACGGGTGCTCGAGGTCGGCGAGGATCTGTCGCTCTTGGCGCAGACGGGCGACGATCTCGTCGGTGTCCATGCCGCGCTTGACCAGCTTGACGGCGGCACGCTGCTCGACGTGGCCGTCGTCGCGCACGCCGCGATACACCACGCCAGTACCACCGCGGCCGATCTCGCGCTCGAGGCGCCACGGTCCGACTCGCTCGGGCAGCGCGCCGTCGAGGTCGCCTTCGATCCCTTCCTCGAGCCGAAACAGAGCATAGCCGTCGGCGACAACTCGCTCGAGGTCGACCCCGTGCTCTAGCGCCAGCAGCTCGGCGACCTCGGCCTGCAGCGCGGCATCCCCGACGCAGGAGGTGCGCAAGAATTCCGCGCGCTCCGTCGACTCGAGCGCCGCCGCGGCGTGAAAGAGCGCTTCGACCCGGCGAAAGTGCGCCGCGCGGTCTTCCGGGGCCCCTCGGTCCTGCGGATCTTCTCGATCGACTGGGCTCACGCGCGCATCGTCTTGGCCAGCCACACCCGAGCCATCTTCAGATCCCGCTCGACCGTCGCCGGAGACACGTCGAGCACCTCGGCGGTCTCGGCGATCGTCATGCCGGCGAAGAACCGCAGCTCGACGACGCGTGCCTTGCGCTCGTCGAGGGACTCGAGATCGCGCAGCGCCTCATCGAGCGCCACCAGGTGCGCCTCGCGCTCGACCACCGCGCCGGCCCCGACACTCTCCTCGTCGAGCGCAATCGTCAGCTCCGGCGCCCGCCGCGCGGCGCGCCGACGCCGCGCGCAGTCGATCAAGATGCGCCG
The DNA here is from genome assembly GCA_039194425.1 of Acidobacteriota bacterium. Classification (GTDB taxonomy): domain Bacteria; phylum Acidobacteriota; class Thermoanaerobaculia; order Multivoradales; family J023; genus JAUIJL01. Next base: position 3,737 of record JBCCVZ010000026.1, read on the forward strand.
CATCAAGCGCGCGGCGACGGCATAGAAGTGCTTTCGCCCGCGCCAGTCGACCTCGAGGCCGACGAGACGCAGGTAAGCCTCGTTGACCAGGGCCGTGGGCTGCAGCAGGTGAGCCGGGCTTTCGCGCCGCATGTAGGCTTCCGCCACCTGATAGAGCTCCTCGTACACGATCGGCGTCAGCGCCTCGAGCGCCGCGTCGTCACCCTCGCGCCACTCGAGCAGGAGCTCAGTGATGTCGGGCGGCTCGGCGGATTGCGGCGGGCGGGTCGTCGCATGCACCATCGTCGTCTCCCTCGTTGATCGCACGGCGTCTCATCGGTCGATACGACCATGCTACAGCAACATTACACAGACGCGTAGCACCTGACGATTCGCTTGCGATGCGACGGCGGATCGAATACCGTCCGACGCGACACGACTCGTGTCGCCTCCCGCCCCGATCCTCCCTCCGTCGACGCTCCGCTCAGGACGATCCGCCTCATGCCGCTCGGTTCCCCATCCCTCGATCCTGCCCTCCCCACCACGAGCTCGGACTCGGCACCACCTGGCGATCAGCGCGGGCCGAAGGGCTACGCCTACCTGGTCGGCACCGGCATCGCGATGGGCGCGGCCGATGTCGTGCCCGGCGTCTCGGGCGGCACGATGGCCTTCATCCTCGGCATCTACCGCGAGCTGATCGAAGCGATCAAGAGCTTCGATCTGCGTCTCGCCGGCCTCGTCGTGCGCGGCCGACTGCGCGACGCCGTCGACCATGTGCCCTGGCGCTTCCTGGTGCCGCTGGTCTCCGGCATCCTGGTCTCGATCCTGTCGCTCGCCCATGCCGTGAGCTGGCTGCTCGAGAACCGCCAGTCACTGCTCTACGCCTTCTTCTTCGGCCTCGTCCTCGCATCGATCGTCGCTGTCGCCACCGAAGTCCGCTGGTCGGCGCGCGCGGTCGCCACGCTGGTCACCGGAACTGCCGTCGCCTACTGGATCGTCGGCCTGGTGCCGGTGTCCGCGCCGAACACGCCGCTGATCGTCTTCGGCAGCGGCGTGGTGGCGATCTCGGCGATGATTCTGCCCGGCATCTCGGGCTCGTTCATCTTGCTGATCCTCGGCCAGTACGCATTCATCTTGGCCTCGGTCAAGAGCTTCGACCTGCTCGCTCTGGCGCCCTTCCTGGTCGGCTGCGCGGTCGGCATCACTGGCTTCGCGCGAGTGCTCAGCTGGCTCTTCGCGTACTACCAGCAGCTGACCATCACTCTCCTCATCGGCTTCATGATCGGCTCGCTGCGCCGCATCTGGCCGTTCAAGGAGACCGTCGAGACGATGATCGACCGCCATGGCGAGGTGGTGCCCAAAGTGCAGCACAATCTGATGCCCGATCCCGCGTCGTCCGAAACCTGGATCGCCCTCGGCCTGGCCATCCTCGGCTTCGTGCTGATCTGGCTCCTCGACCGCCTGCGACGACGCCTAGTCGAGACTCGCGCGGCCGCCTGACGTCAGCCCTGCCAGGTATAGGTCGCCTTCAGCACCACCTGGCGGTCGCGGCGCGCCAGGCTGCCGAAGGAAAGATCGCGCAACTCTGGTGCGTCCCAGCCCTGGTTGAAGACCAGGAAGAGGTCCGAGCCCGGGCGATAGTGCCACTGCAGGCGCAGGTTGAGCGTCAGCCGCTCGATCGCTTCGATGTATTGCAGTAGCGCCGTGGCGCCGGCCTCGGGGCTCAACGACACGGCCAGCCGCTGGCGCCAGATGGCGGTGTCGAAGGCACCGGACGGTAGCTCGATGTCCTCGTAGCTCCAGGTCGTCTCGGAGCGGAAGAAGCGGCTCGGACGCCAACGCACGGTGGTGTCGAAACTGAGCCGATCGCCGTCGAAGATCTCGCCGACGACGAGCGTCGCGCTGCCGGCGAGTTCTCGGCCGCTGCCGGTGTCGATGTACAGGCCATGCTCTTCGAACTCGTAGTCGCCGGCCGGCACCACCACATCTGGGAAGATCTCGAACGGGTCGAGGAGGCTCTCGCGCTTCAGGGCCGACCACGCGGTGAAAAAATCGCCCTGGCCGAAAAACCCGCCGATCCAGTTGAGCTCGACCGACTGCGACTCGACCACGCCGACGTCGGCGCGCGCCGCGGCCCGCGCGGCGTCGACGCCGCGGCGCTCGTAGCGATCCGCCTCGAGCTCGAAGAAAAGGTTGCGCAGCGACGGCAGCCACGAGATCTCGGGCCGCGGCTCCCAGCCGGCCTCGAGCGCGTACCGGCGCACACCGCGGCGCAGCAGAAACCCGACCTCGGGCGAGAACTCGTCGTCGATCTCGAGCACGCTGGCCTCGATCCAGCGATCGCTCCCCGACCAGTTGGCGCCCAGACCGCCGGCCCAACCGTCGATCGTTTCCCGCCGCTCGAGGCGCTCGCCGGCAGTCTCGGAATCGATCCGCCGCTCGTCGTCGCTCGCGGCGCCGAACGCCCACACCGTCACCTCGTCGCTCGGCTTCCACGAGAGATCGGCTCCCGCCATCCGATTGACCAGGCCACCGGCGTCGCGCCAGGTAGCCAATCCACCGATCGACGACCGCGCGCCGACGTTGCGCTTCACCCGTGCGACCGCCCAGTCGGTGGTCGGGACCGCGTCCAGCCCCTGCTCGTCGTCGGCCTCGAGGTCGCCGGTGCGCGCCGTCAGCAGGCCAACGCTCCACGGCCCCTGACGCCCGGCCATGCGTACGCCGCCCTCGAGATCGACCCGGCGACCGTCGGAGGCGATGCCGATGCGTCGCGAGAAGAAAGGCCGCAGGAGCGAGCCGAGATTCGGCCCAAAGCGAAAGATGCCGGCATTTTCGAGGAAGAAGTCGCGCTTCTCCGGAAAGAAGAGCGAGAAACGCGTCAGGTTGGTCTGCGCCTCGTCGACCTCGGTCTCCGCGAAGTCAGTGTTGACCGTGAGATCGAGCGACATGCCGCGCGTGATGCCCCACTTGAGATCGGCGCCGCCGTCGAAGCCGTCGTCCGGCGCACGTCGCTCGCGCGCGCTCGCATCGCTGACGGCGAGATACGGCGTGAAGCGCATCGCCAGGCCCGGCTCGAGACCCTCGAGGCCGGTGATCGTGCCCCCCTGCGACATGCGGAAGAGGTTGGCCTGCAGACCGATCGGAGCCCAGAAGGCGAACTCTGCGCGGCGCCGGATCACTCGCCGCACCTGCAGCCCCCAGGTGCTGCTCGCGGCGTCGAAGCGCAGGGTCGAGAACGGAATCGCGAACTCGGCCGTCCAGCCGCCCGCATGCCGGTGGGTCGCGACCTGCCAGATGCCGTCCCAATCGGTGCTGAAGTTGTCCCCTTCGTCGGTCATCAAGCCGTCGGTGCGCGAGGCGTTCGGGTTGGTCTCGAAGAAATACGCGTTGCGTCGATCGTGGAAGGTGTCGAGCAGAAGCACCAGGCCATCGTCACGAAAGAGCGGCGGATCGAGCCCCATCTCGCGCGCCACGATGCGCTCAGGCTCGCGGTCGAAGGCGTCGATGCCGACATAGAGCATCGAGGCGCTGTAGACGATCCGGAGGTCCGTCCGCTCGCTCGATGGCTCGAACTCCTCCGGCTGCCGCTGCACGAAGTCGCCGCCGACCTCGGCGCGCCCCCACACCACCTCGTCGAGCCGGCCATCGAGAGACATCTCGCCGTCGATCGCGGGATCGAAGCGCAGCGCGGCGATCGACGGGCGGGCACGCTCGACCTCCTGCGCTCCCGCCTTCCCGACCGCCAACGCCGCCAGCACCGACACCAGGACCGCAAGCACCGACCAGGAGCCGCCGACGGCACCTCGCCCGGCCCACCGCGGCCAGACACACAGCAGACACACCTCGACCTTAGACGCCATCGGCCCTCCACCGGATCACATCACGCCGCGAACGGCACGAATCGTTACTGCTGGGTTTACGACACCCGGTGGTTTAGTGTTTGTATGCCACGTCTCTGCCGACGGCCACTTCGCCCTGCGTTGTTCAGAGCGCCGCGAGGCGGCGGGCGAGGTTGGCGGTGTCGGGGCTCTCGGGATCGGTGGCATCGGCGAGGGCGAGAGCGCGTTCGAGGACGGGGCGGGCCGACGACGGATCATCGCTCTGCTCGTGCAGGCGTGCGAGCAGGTCGAGGAGTGGCACAAGCGCCGGCTGGTCGCCTGCCCACAGGCTGTCGACGAGCTCGAGGGCGTCGTGCAGGCGACCGTGCGCGGCGTCGTTTTGGCCTAGTTGGTGCTCGAGCACCGCGACGCCGTGGAGTGCCAGCGGCGCCGCCGGGTGGCGCGCTTCGACCAAAATCTCGGCGGCGTCGAGATGCTCGACGAGCGCGGCCTCGAGCTCGCCGATCTCGGCCAGCAGAGCGCCAAGGCGCCGACGATGGTCGGCGACGCGCGGATCGCGCGCGCCGAACGCTTCGACCGCCGCGGCCACCGCCTTCTCGAGCGGCGCCCGCGCGGCGCGCAGCTCACCGCGATCGAGCGTGAGATCGGCATCGAATGCGTGCACGGCCACGCGCAGCGGCAAAGCAGCGGGCAGCTCGGACGACTCGGCGTCGAGGTGGCCGAGGGCGGCATCGAGGGTGCCGCGCGCATCGAGCCGACGCGCGTCGACCGGATCCCATTCGGCCGGCGGCGGCCCGACGGGCGCCGCGGCGTGCATGGCACGGGCCGCGACCAGGAGAGCGTGCACATGCTCGGCGCTGCCCTCGCCGTGGCGGGCGAGGGCGCGTTCGCTCCCGCGCTGAGCCGCCGCCACCGCGGCGTCGGCACGGCCTCCGGCGAGCAGCAGGTCGGCCTCGAGCAGCAGGGCCGAAACTTCGCGCCGCTCCGATTCCTCGCCGCCCAGAGCGCGCAGAGCACCGAGCGCCGCCAGCCGCCGTCCGCCCGGCCAACCGGCGGGCGACGCCGCGGCGATCCACGCCTCGCGCGGGTCGACGGCATCGCGGTGGCGTTCGATGGCGGCTTCCAGGCGCCGCGCCTCGGCGCGCGCCAGCCAGAAACCGAGCATCGCGCGATGCGCTCGCGTCACGTCGGAGGCGCCGGCACGTTGCGCAAGGCGATGCAGCGTCGCGGCGACGCCTCGGGTCGAAGCCCCGTGACTGGAGGCGAGGCGTGGTCCGAGCGAGTCGTGGACGCGCCCCGCACGCTCTCGACCACTCTCGACCCGGCGCCGCAACAGCGAGGCGAGAAGTGGGCTGGTCGTGCGATAGACGCCGTGGCGGAACGACGGATGCAGATACTCGAGATCGTCGAGCAGGCCGAGTGTGTCGACCAGCACGTCGTCGAAGAAGTCGATCACGTCGTCGAGCAGGTCGGCCGGATCGACGCCTTGGCTGGCGCTCGCCAGTCCGCCGACCAGGTCGGCCAACGGCGCCCGCCCGCCGGCCAGGGCGAGACCATCGAGAGCAGCGCGCGCCACGACGGGCGCGTCGGCGAGCGCGGCCTCGAGCGGCGCGACGAAGAGGTCGTCGATCGCCGCGTCCAGGCCGTCGACCGGCGCCAGCGCGACCCGCCGGTCGGCGAAGGCGGCACGCACCGACGACGTGCCCAGCACCAGGGCCGCCCCGTCGGGCAGCGCCTCGCGCAGCCGGGCCAGCAGAGTCAGGGGCAGCTCGTCGGCACGACGCACGTAGAGGAGCGGTCGCTCGATCGACGCCAGCTGCTCGTCGAGGTCGAGACCGCGGGCGCCCTGTAGCGCCAGCTCGAGGCAGGCGGCGGCTTCGGCGCCGTCGACCGGGCCACCACCGAGCGTCTTGGCCAGTGCGTCCGCGGTCGCCTCGAGCGTGTCGGCCGGATCGTAGGTCGCAGAGAGCAGCGCGGCGAAGCCACTCAGCTCGCCCAGGTCAGGCTCGTAGCCATCGAGGTCGAGAGACAGCAGATGCCGTCCGCCGCGCGCCGCGGCCTCGCCGAGCGCCAGACCGACGATCCCGGCGTCGTCGGGATCGGGGGCGTCCCCATCGGCCGACGCGACGGAGACGGCGAGCACCGGCGCCGCGTCGATAGCCTGCTCGAGCGCGGCACGCTGCGACTCCAGGTGCGCGCGAGCCAGGTCTTCGAGGGCTGCAATGTCGAGCGTGGTGACGTCGAGGGGGCGGGGCTCGGCGGAAGTCTCGGAAGCCATGGCGTCAGCGTACCGCAGACCGCGAGCCTCGAGCAGCCGGCGCCGGCAACGAGATCTGCCGTCAGTCCGGCGTCACGTCCTTCGGCGGTGGCTTCGTCGACGCCTCGGCCTCGCGCTCCTCTCGGTGCCGTCGCGCCTGCCAGCGTGCGACCAGCAGCGTCGCGGCGCCGAGCACGATCTCGTCGATGAAGGGCAGCATGTCGGGCACGAGGAGGTCGATCACAAACACCGCGCCGAGAATCAGCGCCAGGTGCTCGGTCGCGAAGCGTTCGAGCGCTCGGCGGATGGAGGGGGTCGAGATCTTCATCGGGTCGGTGAGCTCCTCGAGGTGGTTCACTCGTCGTCGACGAGCATACGCGAGAGACGCTGCTCCTCTTCGAGCGTTGCTGGAGACGAGAGGTGAAACCGCGCGCGACGCGGCGACATCGAAGACTCGAGCGAAACATCCGCGGCTCGCCATCGTTCGAAGGATCGAACATGGTCGATGCCGCCTCTCTCGTCATGGCGACCCCTTCCTCCTCCGCCCCGAACCTCCGAACGGTCCGCGACGATCCGTTTAGCGGCGGCATGTCCGCCGACAGTCCATCCGCTGACCGCCCATCCGCCGACAGCTCGTCGGTCCAGCGGGCGTGGACCAAGACCGCCGTCCTCGACTCGATCGGGAGCGACCAGCGCCGCCGGGTCCGCCGGCTCGACCACGCCAGCCTGCTGGTCCTTGCGGTCGCCGTCGCCGCGACGCTCGGCCTGCTCGGCCTACAGCTGTCGCGCGCCGTGGACCCGCGACCGGCGGCCCTCCTCGTCGTCCTGTGGGCGTTGGCTCCGTATGCCGGATTCGCTCTTTCGATGCGATTCGAACGTAATGCCACCGACGCCCTGATCGTATTCCTCTTAGCGACCTGCGCCAGCGGCTGGGGCCTGTGGGCACTGGCCGACGCGCTGCTCCTCGCTCCCGCCCCGTTCCTCGGCGGCGCCACTCTGCTGGTCGTTCCCTTCGTCCAGCTGGTCGTCGCCTGCTTCTGCTTCGTCTTCGCCTGGATCCGCTCCTACCGCCGACGCTGCTGAGCGCGGCCCCATCGGAGATCGCCATGACCGATTCCGTGCCCGCGGTCGAGACCCGCGGCCTCGTGAAGCGTCTGCCGTCCGGCGGACGCGACCTGACCATTCTCGACACCGTCGACCTGCGCATCGAGCGCGGCGAGATGGTCGCGGTGCTCGGCCCGTCGGGCAGCGGCAAATCGACCCTGCTCGCCCTGATGGCCGGCCTCGACCGCCCGACGGAGGGCAGTGTGCTGCTCGACGGCGTCGCGCTCGAGACGCTGTCCGAAGATCGCCTGGCCCTGCTGCGACGCGACTCGCTCGGCTTCGTCTTTCAGTCCTTCCAGCTGCTGCGCAACCAGACGGCGAAAGAGAACATCCTGCTGCCGCTCGAGCTCGCGGGCATCGATGACGCGCCGACGCGCGCCGACGAGCTGCTCGCGATGGTCGGGCTCGGCGAGCGCGGCCATCACTACCCGGCACAGCTGTCGGGCGGCGAGCAGCAGCGCGTGGCGGTCGCGCGAGCGTTCGCGACCCGTCCGCCGATCCTGCTCGCCGACGAACCGACCGGCAATCTCGACAGCGCCACCGGAGAACGTCTGCTCTCTCTCCTCGACGACCTGCGACGGCAGGACGGCACGACCCTGGTGCTCGTGACGCACGATCCTGCTGTCGCCGAGCGCGCCGACCGCGCGATCCACCTGCGCGACGGTCGTGTCGAACGGGTCACCGAGCGCGTCGCCGCGTCGTCGGGAGCGTCCTTGGACGCGTCTCGCGAGGTTCCTGTGGAGGCGCTCGCCTCATGACGACGAGAGACGCCTACTGATGCGCGCGACCGTCTTCCTGCGCCACCTGCGCCGCGAAGCGCGTGGTGGCGGCGCACGCCTGGTCTTCTTCGCCGCCTGCCTGGCGGTCGGAGTCGGCGCCGTTGTCTCAGTCGCCGGCGTCGCCGACGGTCTCGACCGCGCCGTCCGCGGCGAGGCGCGCCAGCTGCTCGCCGCCGACTTGCTGATCGAGGGACGGCGCCCGATCCCCGACGAAATGCTCGCCGCGGTCGACGCGCTGCCGGGCTCCCGTCGCACCGCGGTGCTCGAGATGCCGACCGTCGTCGCCGTGCCCGAGGGCGTCGAGCGCCGCGGTCTCGCCGCCGACGCGCGGCGCAGCCAGCTGGTGGAGCTGAAGGCAGTGGGCGGCACCTATCCGTACTACGGTGCGCTCGAGCTCGAGCCGCCGGCTCCGACAACGAACGACATCGAGCTCGATGCCCTGCTCGGCGACGACGGAGTCGCCGTCGGACCCGATCTGCTGCGGCGCCTCGGCTTGGCGCTCGGCGACCCGCTGCGCGTCGGCAGCGCCACGTTCACCGTGCGCCACCGCGTCGAGGCCGAGCCCGATCGGATCGCCGGCGCCTTCGAGATCGGCCCTCGTGTCTTCGTTTCGAGCGCCGGCCTCGAGCGCGCGCAGCTCGAGCAGTTCGGTAGCCGCATCACCTATCGCAGCCTGGTACGCCTACCGCCGACGAGCGACGACGAGTTGACGACGATCGCTGAGTCGATCGCCGCAGCAGCGCCCTCCGGCTCGCTGCACCGGGTGGAGACCTGGCGCGAGGCGCAGCCGGCGCTGCGCCAGGGACTACGCCGCACCGAGAGCTTCCTCGGCCTCGCCGCCTTGCTCTCGCTGCTGATCGGCGGCATCGGCGTCGCGCAGACGGTGCGCAGCTGGCTCGCCGGCCGCCTCGACGCGATCGCCGTGCTCAAGTGTCTCGGCTACCGGCCGCGCGAAGTGCTCGGTCTCTACCTCGGCCAGACCGCCGTCCTCGGCCTCGCCGCGAGCCTCGCAGGCATCGTCTTCGGCGTCGTTCTGCAGCTGGTGGTCGTCCGCCTGTTCGCCGGCATCCTGCCCGTCGACACGCTCGACCCGGTGCAACCGCTGGCCTGGGCCCAAGGCCTGCTACTCGGTACCGGTATCGCCGTGCTCTTTGCCCTGCCGACTCTCGACACCGCGCGCCGCGTGCCACCGGTGCGGGTGCTGCGTCGCAGCGCCGAGCCGCTGCCGATGAGCCGCGTCGGACGCGTGCTCTTCGCCCTGGCGCTGCTCGGCGGCGTGTTCGCCATCGCCTCGTGGCAGGCAACGTCGATGCTGCGGGGCGCGCTCTTCACCGGCGGCCTGGCGCTCGCCACGGCGCTGCTCACCGCCGGCGCCTACGGCGTCATGCGATTGGCCGCCAGCCCGCGCCGCGGCGCACGGCTGTGGTGGCGCCACGGACTCTCGGCGCTCGCGCGACCCGGCGCCGCCACCGTCGGCGCGGTCGTGGCGCTCGGACTGGGCGTCCTCGTCGTGCTCGCCATGCATCTGGTCGAACGCAGCCTGGCATCGCGCTTCGACCAGGACTTGCCAGAGGCGGCGCCGACGACCTTCTTGGTCGACATCCAGCCCGACCAGTGGCCTGCTGTGCGCGACGCGCTCGACGAGGCCGGCGCGCGCGACGTGCAGTCGGTGCCGGTGGTGATGGCCCGCTTCGCCGCGCTCGACGGCCGCGCTGTCGACGAGATCGTCGCCGAGCGCGAGGCGGTCGACGCCGAAGGCGGCGATGGCGATCTGTGGGCACTGCGGCGCGAGCAACGCCTCACCTACCTCGAGCAGCTGCCCGAGGACAATCGCATCGTCGCCGGCGCGCTGTGGCCCGCCGGCGGTGCCGACGACGGGATCGACGAAGTGAGCATCGAGCAGGAGTTCGCTGCCGACATCGGCGTCGGCGTCGGCTCGACCGTCACCGTCGACATCCAGGGCGTCGAGCTACCGCTGCGCGTCACCAGCCTGCGGACGGTCGACTGGGGCACCTTCGGCATCAACTTCTTCCTCGTCGTCGAACCCGGCGTGCTCGACGACGCACCGCAATTCCGCATTGCCGCGGCGAGCCTCGACGCCGAGGTCGCCGGCCCGGTGCAGGACCGGCTCGCGCTCGCGTATCCCAACGTGTCGGTGATCCAGATCCGCGAGGTGCTCGAGAAAGTGACGGCGATCCTCGAACGGCTGGCGCTCGGCATCCGCATTCTCGGCTGGCTGACGGTGCTCGCCGGCCTGGCGATTCTGGCCGGCGCGGTGAGCGCGGGCGCGGTCCGGCGCGGCGCCGAGGTGGCGCTCTACAAGACCCTCGGCATGACGCGTCGCCAAGTGGTGGCCACCTACGCTGTCGAGTACGCCCTGGTCGGCCTTGTCGCCGGCCTGGTCGGCACCGCGGGCGGCGGCGCCCTGGCCTACACCGTGCTCACGCGCGGCATGGAGGTCGAGTGGGCCGCCGGTGGCCTGTGGGCGCCTGCGGCGGTCCTCGCCACCGTCGTGCTCTCGGTCGGTGCCGGGCTCGCCGCCAGCGTCCAGGCGCTGCGCAAGCGGCCGATCGAAGTCCTCCGCGCCGCCGAGACCTAGGCCAACGAGTCGACAACACCCAGCGTCGATTCCTCTTGCCGACGTCGATGCAGCGAGCCCACTCCATCCCGCTCGGTCGCTGATCCCTGGATTCAGCCTACCCTGAGCCGACCGGTCGACATCGGCCAGAACAAATTGTCTGAATCACCACGGACCGTCGAGGAGACCGATCGACCGCCCTAGAGGCGTCTGCTAAACTTCTAGCCATTCGATTTGATTTTTGTGTTGTGTTGCCGGCCCCCCATACACCGGCTCATCGGAAGGGATCTCGAATGCATTCTCGTCGGAACGCTCGCCTCACAGCCTTGTCATCGATCGACGACTCGACACCGTCCAGGACTCCTCAAGGCGCACTGTGCCTTGTCGTTCTTTCTCTCCTCATCATCTGCGGAACGACAGCTCAGGTCGCTTGGTGCCAGGCCGAAGATTCTTCTTCGCGCTGGATCATCCGCGGTCCGAGCTCGATCGCCGCCACGGAGACCGTACTCGAGCACGGAGGCAGAGTCGAATCGACAATCGACCTGATCGATGCGGTGGTCGCCGTACTCGAGACTTCGGCGGTCCAAGACGTCGAGAATCTCGATGGCTTTGCAGTCTTCCCGGATGCTGAAGTCGTCGTTTCAGCAGCCGAGAGCACGAATTGGTTCGACGACAGCCTGCCCGAGCCATCGGCAAAGGCCGTGATTCCCGTCCAAATCGGTGCCCACCACCTACACGCAGACGGCATCGATGGACGAGGGGTCACACTCGCGGTCGCCGACACAGGCTATTGGCGCTACCACGGCCTCTCACGCAACAGCATCGGCAACAAGCGCGTGCTGGCGCAGTACGACGCGTTCGATGATCGAGTCATCGAGCAGAACGGCAACGGCGTCACCGACGACTTCAACGGTCACGGTAGCCATGTCGCCGGGATCGCTCTCAACTCGAATCGGATCGGGGATCGACCCGAGGGCGTCGCGCCCGGTGCCGACCTCGTTTCAGTGCGAGCCTTCGATGCCGACGGCCGGTCGACCTACGGTGTCCTACTGCGCGCGATTCAGTGGGTCACCGAGCACACCGACACCTATGGCATCCGCGTGCTCAACCTTTCATTCACCGCACCGCCCGTCGGTCTCTACTGGGAGGATCCACTCGCACGCGCAGTGATGGAAGCGTGGCGCCAAGGAATCGTCGTCGTGACCTCGGCGGGCAATCTGGGGCCGCGGCCGATGTCGATCGGCGTGCCCGGCAACGTGCCCTACGTGATCACAGTCGGCGCCTGGACCGACAACTTCACGCCCGACGTATTGGACGACGATCGTCTCGCCAGCTTTTCCTCCGCGGGCCCAACGCTCGAAGGAGCACTGAAGCCGGAACTGATCGCGCCGGGTGGCCACGTGCTTTCGGTCGTGAAATGGTTCGCGCGGCTCGCCGTCGACAATCCCGATCGCCGACAGTACCCGTTTCACTTCTCGATCTCTGGCACTTCACAGGCTGCGGCCGTGGTCAGCGGAGCCGCCGCACTGCTGCTGCAGGCGCAGCCGGAGCTCACGCCAGACGAGGTCAAATGCAAGCTCGTGCTCTCGGCGCGTGCCGCACGGACCGACAACGGCTCGATGGCCTACAGCATCTTCCAGCAGGGAGCGGGCCTTCTCGATGTCGCCGCCGCCCGTGCCGTGACTCCGACCTGTGGCTCTTTCGGCCTCGACATCGACGCCGACCTGGACGGTACGCGTCACTTCATGGGTCCGGCGCGGCAGGACTCCGACGGCAACTTCGTGGTCGAGGGTTGGAACGGCATGGTCTGGGACGGCTCGTACTCGAGCACCGACATGTTCCCCTGGACTGACATGTTCCCTTGGACCGACATGTTTCCCTGGACCGACATGTTCCCTTGGACCGACATGTTCCCCTGGACCGACATGTTCCCCTGGACCGACAATGACAGCTCGGCGAGCGACGGCACGCCGGTCGCTGCCGGCCCAGGCTATGGTTGGGACCGTGACCGGCGCGGCGACCGGCCGCAGGGTCGGGATGGCTTCGTCGGACCGCCAACCTGGGTCGACGAAGAGTGAATCCGGTCGCCGGCGGTCTCGCCGGTCGATTTCGACGAGCCGGTCGGCCTACGCCGCACCGGCTCTCTCTGTTCTGGGCAGTCGGGGCGATGCTCGGCTGCCTCACCACCTTGCCAACAGCAGTCGAGGCGCAGCCGAAGGCGATCAACTTTCGCCACCTCGGGACCGAGCAAGGGCTCTCGCAGGGCTCGGTGCACGCTCTGCTGCAGGATCGCCGCGGCTTCATGTGGCTGGCGACGCAGGACGGCCTGAATCGCTGGGACGGCCAGCGCTTCGTGACCTACAAGCACGACCCGGCGGACGCGGACTCACTCGCCGCGCCGCACGTTTGGTCGCTAGCCGAGGACGCCGCCGGCCGCCTGTGGATCGGCACTGACGGCGGCGGCCTCGACCGCCTCGACGGCGAGTCGATGCTCGCAGGACGCCTCGCCGACGGCGTGTTCACTCACCACCGGCACGATCCCGACGACTCCGAGAGCCTCGCCAGCGACCGCGTCCGCGCGCTCGTCGTAGATCGTCGAGGAGTGCTTTGGGTCGGCACCGACGCGGGTCTCCAGCGCTATCTGGGCGCCGGGCGCTTCGAGACGCTCACCACGGCCGATCCACGCATTCTGACGTTGAGCGAAGAGGCCGACGGCACGGTTTGGGCAGGGACACGCGGCGGCGCCGAGCGTTTCGATGCCGACGGTCGGCGTCTCGAGGCGCTCGAGGGAGTCGGCACGACAGCGGCAGCACGCCAGGTCCGCGCCATCCTGCGCGACCGCGGCGGGTACCTCTGGGTAGGCACCTACGAGGGCCTCGGCCGAGTCGATCCGAGCGACGGCGCGATGACGGTCTTCCACCACCAGCCCGACGACCCGTTCTCCCTCCCCGACGACCGCGTGCGCTCGCTGCTCGAAGACACCGACGGCCGGCTCTGGATCGGCACCGACGGCGGGTTGGCCGTCTACCGGCCCGCCGACGCGTCGTTCCACGTCTATCGGCACGACTCGTCGTGGGCCGGCAGCCTCGCCCTCGACTCGGTGCTCGGTCTCTACCAGGACCGCGGCGGCCTGCTGTGGGCCGCGACACAGGGCCGAGGTGTCGACCGCTGGCATCCCGACTCCTGGTCGCTCGGCCCCTATCGAGGCCGTGACGAGCCGGGATCGCTCGCCGGCGACGCGATCATGGCGTTCGCCGAAGACCATCGCGGAGACGTCTGGATCGGCACGCTGGGCGACGGCCTGCAGCGCTGGAACCGCACCGCCGGACACTTCGAGACGCTGCGCCACGACCCGAACGACCCCACCAGCCTGGCCGACGACCGGGTGATGGCCCTGCTCCACGACGGTGCCGGCATGCTCTGGGTCGGCACCTTCGGCGCCGGCCTCGACCGGATCGAGATCGAGACCGGTCGCCTCGAGCACTTTCGGCACGAGCCGGACGATCCGCTGAGTCTGCCGGCGAACGGGATCGCGACCCTGCACGAAGACAGTGCCGGCACGATCTGGATCGGCACATTTGGCGGCGGCCTCGCGCGCTTCGACCGAAGTCGCGGCGCCTTCCGCACCCTGCGCTCCGACCCGCAGGATCCGCGCAGTCTGCCGAACGATCGCGTGTCGGCGCTGGCCGAAGGCGCCGACGCGCTGTGGGTCGGGACCACCGGCGGCGGGCTGGCGCGCATGGACCGTGCCAGCGAGACGTTCCAGGTCTTCCGCCACGACCGCGAGACGCCCGGCAGCCTCAGCGCCGACGATGTCCTCGCGCTGCGCTTCGACTCCGAGAATCGCCTGTGGATCGGCACCAAGGGTGGCGGCCTCGATCTGCTCGAGAGCTTCGACCCGGCGACCGGAGAAGCCCGCTTCCGCACATTCAGCGAACGCGACGGCCTGCCGAGCGGCACGATCTACGGCATCCGAACCGACGACGCCGGGCAGCTGTGGATGTCGACGACCAACGGACTGGCGGTGCTCGACCCGTCGACCCTGGCGATTCGGACGTACCACACCCGCCACGGCCTGCTCAGCAACGAGCTCAACTTCGGCGCCCACTACCGCAGTCGCCGTGGCGAGCTCTTCTTCGGTGGGGTCCAGGGATTCAACGTCTTCTTCCCGTCCGAGGTCGAGATCAACGACCATCTGCCGCCGGTGGTGCTCACTGCGCTCGAAACGCGCTCCGAAGGCGGGCTCGGCGACGTGCCGCGGCGCGGCGAGGCGCTGGTGCTCGATCATGTCGCCGCCGCGTCGTTCTCGTTCGAGTTCGCCGCGCTCGACTTCAACGCGCCCGAAGAGCAGCGCTACGCCTACCGGCTCGACGGCTTCGACAAGGACTGGATCGAGCTCGAAGACCAGCGCCGCATCACGTACACCAACATGAGCCCGGGGCGCTATGTCTTCCGGGTCAAAGCGTCGAACGGCGACGCCGTGTGGAACGAGACCGGCGCCGCCGTTCCGCTGCACGTGAAGCCGGCGCCGTGGCAGACCTGGTGGGCCTGGGTCGCCTACGCCCTGATTCTCGCCGGCGCCGGGTACTTCGGCGCCCGCTGGCGCCACCGCGGCCTGGCGCGTCGCAGCGAGGAGCTGGAGAAGATTGTCTCCGAGCGCACCGCCGAGCTGGAGGCGACCGTCGACCGCGTGGTGGCCTCGGAGAGCGAGGCACGCGACGCGCGACGGCGCGCCCTGCGCGCCCTCGCCGAGGCGCTCGAGGAACGGCGCCGTGCACAGGAAGCCGACCGCACCAAAAGCACGTTCCTCTCGAGCATGAGCCACGAGCTGCGGACTCCGCTCAACGCCATGCTCGGCTTCTCCCAGCTGCTCGACAGCGACCCCGACCTCTCCGAGTCGCAGCGTGAGGGCCTGGCGGTGATCCAGCGCAGCGGCGAGCATTTGCTCGGACTGATCGAGGACATCCTCTCGCTGTCGAAGATCGAAGCGGGCAAGTTGACTCTCGACATTGGAACGTTCGATCCCCGCCGCGTGCTCGCATCGGTGGAAGAAATGCTGCGCGCCCGGGCCGACGCCAAGGGCCTCGAGCTGCGCGTCGACGTCGACCCCGGGCTGCCAGCGGCGGTGCGCGGCGACGAGGGGCGGCTGGCCCAGGTGCTGCTCAACCTGGTCGGCAACGCGGTCAAGTTCACCGAGCGCGGCATCGTCTCGGTCCGCCTCCAGTGGCGGGACGGGCAGGCGGTCTTCGAAGTCACCGACACCGGACCGGGAATCGCCGTCGACGAGCTCGATCTCCTGTTCCGCCCGTTCGAGCAGACGCGCAGCGGGCGCGCGGCCGCCGAGGGCACCGGCCTCGGTCTGTCGATCAGTCGCGAGCTCGTGCACCTGATGGGCGGCTCCATGGAGGTCGAGAGCCGCGAGGGCGAAGGAGCGAGCTTTCGGTTCACGGTGCCGCTGGACGCGGCCGATGCGATCGACGAGGCGCCGAGGATCCGGCGTCGCCTGGCGCTCGGAACGGACGAGCTGCTGGTGCTGGTGGCCGACGACTCGGAAGCCAACCGAATGCTCGTCCGCCGCCAGATGGAAGCCCTCGGTGCCACGGTCGTGGTGGCGCAGCACGGCGCCGAGGCCGTCGAGCTGTGGCAGCACCATCGGCCGCGCCTGGTCTGGATGGACCTGCGCATGCCGCGCCTCTCGGGCGAGGCGGCGACGCGGCAGATTCGCGAGCTCGAAACTGCTGAGCATGAGGCGGGAACGGAGCACTCGGCTCGAACCGTGATCATCGCCCTGACCGCCAACGCCTTCGCCGACGACGCGGTCCGCTTGCGCGACGCGGGCATCGACGACGTCGTGCTCAAGCCCTGCCGCACCGACCAGTTGATCGATACGATGGCGCGCTGGCTCGGCCTGCGGCTCGATGGCGACGGTGCGGCGGCCCCCCGCTCGACGACGACCTCCGGCCTCCCCCCCGACGACGAACCGCCGAGCGGAGACCGCGATCCGGGCCGCGACGCGACCGAGCCACGGCGCGACGAGGTCGAAGCAAGGGGCCCGGCGCCGACCGGGCCGACGCGACAGCCGGCAGGATCGCCGATTCTGGTAGTCGACGACGACCCCGTGCTGCGCGTGCTCGCCACCAAATGTCTCGAGCGCGCGGGACACCAGGTCATCACCGCCAACGACGGCGCAGAGGCACTCGAGCGCGCCGCCCAGAGCGCCTGCAGCGTGATCCTGATGGACGTCAAGATGCAGGGCCTCGGAGGGCTCGAGGCGACGCGGCAGCTGCGCGCACGCGGCGACCAGACGCCGATCATCGGCCTCACCGGATTGGCGAGCGCGGACGAGCACGCCTCGTGTCGCGCCGCGGGCATGGACGCGATCCTGACCAAGCCGTTTCGCCTCGAAGCACTCACCGCCGAGGTCGACCACTGGCTGCGGCGAGCGCCGACCAACCGGCGCCCGGGCGCCCTTCAGGTCGCCTTGGCCGATGCCGCCGCCGAAAACCGCACACGGGAAGGCGACTCTGGCACCGGACCGCGGGACGACGGTGAGCGGGCTCCCGGGGATCAGGTCACCTGGCCCGCCGACGCCGTCATCGCGGCCGGCGCCGGCAACGTCACCGGTCCAGACGACGGTTTCGTGGCCGACGCGTCGCCGCTCGACCATGACTGGCTGCGTCTGCTCGAGCGCGTCGACAGCGACGCCAGTGACCCGGTCTTGGCCCATGTCGTCGACCTTTTCCTCGAGACCGCGCCGCACCGAGTCGACGAGCTCCGCCGCGCGCTGGCGACGGACGACTCCACCCATCTTCTGCGCCTGGCACGCCGCTTGCGTGATTCGAGTGCGATGCTCGGCGCGGAAGGCGTTGTCGACGCCTGCTCCGAGCTCGAGACCCTGACGCGGCGTGGCGCCGCCAAGACGCGGGTCGAACGCTCGATCAAGGCCCTGCGTGGCGAGCTCGAGCGTGCATCCGTGGCCCTGGCGTCCGAGCGCGAAGATGGCCGGCAACTTGCCGACACGCCGCGGGCGCCCACGCTCTGACCGAAGGAGAAGACACCATGACCTCTGGAGCCGACACCTGGAGAGCCGGGCGCAGCTCGGGAGGGCGCCGGCTCGTGGCGCTGCTCACCGCTTGCCTGCTCTGCGTCTCGTGCGCCACGACCGACCTGGCGCCGGTGTCGGCTCTCGGCGCGACCTACCGACCCGAGCCGGACGAGCTCGCTCTGTGGAGCGAGTCGCGCGCCGAGGAAGACCAGCTTCTGGACGAAGCCCGGATCTACGACGACCCGGCGCTCGAGCGCTACCTTCAGGACCTGGTCGACGAGCTGACCTCGCCCGGCATGGCGGCCAACCCCGAGCTGCGCTACGAGGTCACGGTGCTCCAGGATCCGACCCTGAACGCCTTCGCCTACCCCCACGGATCGCTCTTCGTCCACACCGGCCTGCTGGCGCGCATGGAGAACGAGGCCCAGCTGGCGACCGTGCTCGGCCATGAGATGAGCCACGTCGAGCTACGCCACATGCTGCGCTACCGCCGCGCCGCCGCCAACCGCGAGATCGCGTTCACCGTGGTCGCCGTCGCGGCGCTGGTCGCGCTGAGCTGGGAAGCGCGCGACGCCTGGCTCGAAGGGCGGGACAGCGAAAGTGACGGCCTCGCGCTGCTCGGCGACCTGATTCTCCACCTTGGCCTGCCGCTGGCGGTCGTCGCCTCGGTCAACGGCTATGGCCGGCGTCTCGAACGCGAGGCCGACCACGCCGCCTTCGCGCGACTCGCCGCCGCCGGACACGACCTGCAGCAGGCGCCGCGGGTCTACGAGGTGCTGCAGGGCGACGAGACGGCCGGCGATCGGGACCTCGAGGTCTTCTTCTTCGGCAGCCACCCAAAGCTCGAGGAGCGCGCCGCGACGGCGCGCGATTGGGTCGAAGAGCGAGAGACGACGCAGTCCCCGCGCGGCGACGAGCCCGCGGACGACCGCCTGTCGCAGGCCGAGCGCCAAGAGCGCTTCGTGCGCCACATCCGCCCGCTGATCGTCGACAACGCCCTGCTCAACCTCGAGCTCGGACGCCTCGATCTGGCCGAAGAGCACCTGCTGCGTGCCCAGGCCCTCGAGGCCGACGATCCGTCGCTGCACCTGGCGTTCGCGCAGCTCTTCCTCGAGCGTGCCGACGCCGAGCCGGAGCAGCAGGCGGTGCATCGCGCCGCGGCTCACGCGGCGCTGCGCGAGGCGGTCCGACTCGATCCCGAGCGCCCTCTACCCCACCGGCGGCTCGGCCTGCTGCTCTGGCAGGACGACGAGCTCGAGGCGGCCTGCTCCGAGCTCCGCCTCTACCTCGAGCTCGATCCCAGGGCGCCCGACGCTCCGACCTTCCACGGCTACGTGCAAGAGCTCGAAGAGCAGGGCGCCTGCTGAGACGCGGCCGGGATCACGCGGCCTCGGCCAGCTCCGCGCTCTCGCCCTGCATCTCGGCCGCGGCCGCTTCGACGGCGCGCCACAAGCGCAGCACGTTGCCGCCGAGGATCTTCTCGATGTCCTCTTCGCTGTAGCCGGCGTCGAGCAGGGCGGCCACCAGGTTCGGGTACCCCGCGGCGTCCTTCAGGCCGGTCGGCAGCGAATCGCCGACGCCGTCGAAGTCGGAGCCGAGCCCGACGTGGTCGACGCCCACCAACTCCACGACGTGGTCGATGTGGGCGACGACGTCGGCGAGGTCAGCGTAGGGGAACGGATTCTCCTCCATGTACTGCTGCATGTAGGCTCTCGCGTCGTCGCTCCCGGGCTCGATGCCGTGCTCTTCGAGGTAGGCCGCCGCCGCCTGCCAACGAGCCTGTGAGTGGCCGTTGGCCGCCTCGGTGAGGAACGCGGAGCCGAAGTTGATCGCGATCACGCCGCCGTTCTCGGCCAGCGCTCGGATCATCTCGTCGCTCATGTTGCGCTCGAATCCGGGCGTGAAGTGGCGCGCCGAAGAATGCGTGGCGATCGCCGGGGCGCGCGTCACCTCGAGCGTCTGCGTGAAAGCAGCATCCGAGACGTGCGAGATGTCGACCATGATGCCGAGACGGTTCATCTCCGCCACCACGTCACGGCCGAAGTCGGACAGCCCGTCCCACGTGCGCTGGTCCGCCGGCTCGTACGAAGAATCGCAGATGTGGTTGTTCTTCGAGTGCGTCAGCGTGATGTAGCGGATGCCGCGATCATAGAAGTGTCGCAGATCGTCCAGGCTGGTGATCGGCGCGCCGTTCTCCATGCCGAGCGGCAACGCGACCTTGCCCTCGTCGTGCAGGCGCGCGATGTCGTCGGCGCGGGTGGCGAGAGCGAACTTGTCGGGATGCTCGGCGACGATGCCTTCGACCATGTCGATCAGCTCGTCGGCCACCGTGCGGGCCGCGCCCGCGTCGCCGCCCTGGTTCTCCTGGAGGTCGGCCGGCACGTAGATCGACATGAAGGCGCCGTCGAGGCCACCGGCCCGGGCGCGCGAGTGGTCGAAGTCGCCCCCCTCAGTCGCCGTGCCGATGTCCGCCCACTCCTCTTTCAGCCGATAGGGAACGTCGATGTGCGTGTCGACGATGAGCAGCTCCTGCGCCAGGCGCGCCGCGCGTGTCGCGGAGTCTTCCGCGGAAGCAGCGTCGGTGGCAGGGGCGTTCGCGGAGTCGGCGCTCTGATCGGGCGCCGGCCCGCTGCAGGCGGTGAGCGCCAAGGCGAGACCGAGGATCAGCAGCAGGATGCCGAGCAGAGAGCGGAACGAGACGCCCGGCCGGCGCCCCTCTGAATGCGGTCGATGGTTCGGATTCATGGTACCTCCTGGTGCCGGAGCCTATCCGACCGACCGTGCGGTCGGATAGCCGTGACCGGCACGTCGGGCCGGATCGCCGGCCCGCTTCGCCCGATCGCCGCGACGAGGCACCGGCTCGGAGCGGGTCGGGTACAATCCGGCCACCGGAGCCCTGCCATGTTGCGAAATCTACTCGTGTTCTGTGTCCTGCTCTCGATCCGTGCCTACGCGCGCCTCTTCTACCGCCACGAACAAGAATGGGTGAACGAAGAGCCGCTCGATGATCGCTGGCCGCCCTACCGCATCGTCGCGATCCTCAACCACACCAGTCTGTTCGAGTTCTTGCTCGCCGGGCAGGTGCCGACCCGCTTCTTGTGGCGCATGGCCAGCCACTGCACGGTGCCGATCGCCGACATCACGATCCAGCGCCCGGTCATCGGCCTCTTCTGGCGCCTTGTCGCCGCCAACGTGGTGCCGATCAGCCGTGAGCGCGACCGCACCTGGGAAGAGGTTCTCGCGTCAGTCGACGATCCGGAGGCGATGATCATCATCCTGCCCGAGGGCCGGATGAAGCGCCGCGGCGGCCTCGACAAGCACGGCAAGCCGCTCACCGTGCGCGGCGGCATCGCCGACCTGATTCGGGTGTCGCCGGAGGGCAAGATGCTGCTGGCCTACAACCAAGGCCTGCACCACATTCAGGCACCGGGCGAAGGCCGGCCACGCTTCTTTCAGCCGGTGCGCCTGCGCCTCGAGCAAATCGACATCGGGCCCTACCGAGCGCGCCTGCTCGAGGGCCTGGACAGCGACCAGATGTCGCGCTTTCGCAAGCGCGTCGTCGCCGACCTGACCGCGCGCCGCGACCGCTACTGCACCTCGGACCACGGCGGCACCGACGGCCCCGAGAGCGAGTGGCGCGGCGCCGAGCATCCGCGCGCCTTTTACTGAGTCGTCTTACTGAGTCGTCGCGGTCACTGCGCCCGCGCGCCGTCCGACTCGAGTCCGCCATCGGCGACCTGGGCCTCGCCGTCGGCACCGAACCGAGTACGCTCCTCGAGCAGCGCCGCCGCCTCGTCGAACAGGCCGAGCGCGGTCTGGATCTGGAAGTCGCCCAGCGACAGGATCTTGTGCGACGCCTCGGTGCCGAACGCCGAGTTGAAGATATCGCCGTGAATCTGCCGCAGCGAGTACTCGCGCGCATCAGGGTTCTCGAGCATCTCATCGATCGCCTCGCGCTCGGCGATCTCTTCAGCGACGACGAAGTCGGCGAAGCGGTTCAGCATGTCGTCGGGCGGCGTCCAGCTCGGGTCTTCGATCGTGTTGCGATTGGCGTAGTCGACCGCGAACTCGAAGAATGCCGAGCGGGCGAAGAGCGCCGACAGCATCTCGGGGCCCTCGGGTAGCTCGACCACGACATCCGGCGTAATCCCGCCACCACCGTAGACCTCGCGTCCGAGGTCCGTGGCGAAGGCCTCGCTGCCGTCTTCGGGCACGTCGCGGTCGGCTCCGTCGACACCGAGCCCGCCGGCGCCCGACGGATCGAGCGACTCGTCGACGCCTTCGTCGAAGCGACCGTAGTAGTCGTAGTACGACGAGTAGTCGCGCTGGATCAGGCGTCCCGACGGCGTGTAGTACTTGGCCGTCGTGAGCGCCAGACCGGTGCCGTACGACAAGTTGTACACGGTCTGCACCAGGCCCTTGCCCCAAGTGTCGGTGCCGACCACAAGGCCGACATCGTGATCCTGCACCGCGCCGGCGAGAATCTCGGCGGCGGAGGCGGTGCCGTTGTTCACCAAGACGATCACCGGAATGCCAAGCGGCCGATAGGCGTCGTCGGCGAAGTAGGCCTGGTACGAGTCACGCAGCCGGCCGCGGGTCTCCACGATCTGCGCCTCTTCGGGCACGAAGTAGCTCGAGACGGTCACCGTCTGGTCGAGCAGACCGCCGCCGTTCGACCGTAGGTCGAGGAGCAGCTTCTTCATCCCCGCCGCCTGCAGATCGACGAGCGCGTCGCGCATCTCTTGAGAGGTCGAGCGCGAGAAGTCGGTGAGCCGGATGTAGCCGATCTCGGGGGTCATCATGTAGGCAAAGCGTACGGTGGTCTGCGGAATCTCGGCGCGCGTGATCGACATCTCGAGCGGCTCGTCCAGTCCGCGGCGGGTGATCGCGACGCGCACCTGGGTGTCGCGCGGGCCCTTGAGCAGCGCGACCGCCTCGTCGAGGCTCATCGTGCTCGTGGGCTCGCCCTCGATGGTCGAGATCACGTCGCCGGCGCGCAGCCCGAGCCGCCAGGCCGGCGTGCCCTCGATCGGGCTGATCACGGTGAGCTCGCCGTCGCGCATCGACACCAGGATGCCGAGGCCGAAGAAGCTCCCCTGTTGACGCTCGCGCATGTCCTGGTAGTCCTCGGGTGAGAGGAAGCTGGTGTGCGGATCGAGCGCCCGCAGCATGCCGTCGATCGAGGAGTAGACGAGGTCGCGGTAGTCGACGTCGGCGCCGTAGTTTTCGTGCGCGGCGTGCAAAAGCTCAGTGTAGAGGCGGAGCTGCGCCTGCGACTCGCCCGAGACGGCGAGCAGCTCGTCACCGAGCCAACCACCGAAGAGAAGAGAGCCGAGGAAGAGGAGAATCGCGAGGTTGCGCCATGATCTGCTCATGCGCCGCATGCTATCATCGCCTTTCGCGCTGCTGTCGACGTCGGGACGAAGCGCCGGCGTCCCACTGTGGACCGCCGCACCGACTCCTTCACCGCCGCCCCACGAGCTTTTCGCCAATGTTCGGTCCCCTCGGTGTTCCCGAGCTGCTCTTCATCTTCGGACTTGCGCTGCTGGTCTTCGGCCCGCGCAAACTGCCCGAAGTCGGCCGCGCCCTGGGACGCGGAATGGCCGAGCTGCGCAAGGCGTCGAACGACCTGCGGCGCACGATCAACACCGAGCTGATCGACGACGAGATCCGGCAGGCGAATCCGGCCAACCTGGTGCGCGACTCGCTGCGCGACGTCAAGGAAGGTCTCGATCGCGCGGTGCGGGGTGAAGACGATCCGCCGGCCGAAACGAGTCGAGACGAGGCATCGAAGGTGGAGGGTGCCGTGGCCCGCAGCAAGCCGACGGCGTCCGCGCCGGGCGACTCCACGCCGGGCGACTCCACGCCGGACGACTCCACCGCGACCGACGATCGGCGATGAGCCGCGCAGCCCTGCCCCCCGCCGAGGAGTTGCCGACGATGGGCATCCTCGACCATCTCGAGGAGCTGCGCACGCGCCTGGTGCGCGCGCTGGTCGCCTTCGTCGTCGCCTTCGCCGTCTGCTGGCCGCTCTCGGAGCGCATCTACGACTTCCTGGCCCAGCCGATCTACCGCTTCTTGCCCGAGGGCGAGAAGCAGCTGGTGTTTCTCGGCGTCACCGACCCGTTCCTGATCTATCTCAAGGTGTCGGCGCTCGCCGCGGTCTTCCTGGCCTCGCCGGTCGTCTTGTGGCAGCTGTGGGCGTTCATCTCGCCCGGCCTCTACCGCCACGAGCGTCGGCTCGCCGGGCCCTTCGTCGTCTCCGGCTCGCTGCTCTTCCTCGCGGGAGGAGCGTTCGCCTACTACGTCGCCTTTCCGTTCGCCGTCGAGTTCCTGCTCGGCATGGGCGGACAGTTCAAGGCCTCGATCACCGTCACCCGCTATCTCGGCTTCATGATGCAGGTGATGCTCGGCCTCGGCCTCATGTTCGAGCTGCCGACGGTGATTTTCTTCCTGGCGCGCCTCGGCCTCGTGACGCCGCGCTTCCTGCTGCGCCACTTTCGCTGGGCCGTGCTGATCATCGTCACCGTCGCCGCGCTGCTCACGCCGACGCCCGACATCTGGAATCTGATGATCTTTTCGCTGCCGACGATCGTGCTCTACCTGGTCGGCATCGGGGTCGCGGCGCTCTTCGGCCAGCCCCGCCGCCGGCTCGAAGACGACAGCGAACAGGCGTCGGACGTGGCCTGACCCGCGGCAGGGCGAGTCACCCCGCCTGCTAGCATGCCGGGGTGAAGCGCGCATGCCGCCAGCTCGATTCCATGCCGCTGTGTGTCCCCACGCAGCGGGCCTGCGTCCTGGTGCTCGGTCTCGTCGTGCTCTCGACGCTGGTCGCTGCGCGCGCGGGCGGGCAGCGTCTGCATCTGCGCAGCTTCGGGGTCGACGACGGCCTGCCGAGCGCGCAGATCCGCGACATCGGCCAAGACGCGAGCGGGCGGCTGTGGGTCGCCACCCGCGCCGGCATCGCCACGTACGACGGCCGCACCTGGCTGACCCACGGGCTCGGCGAGGGCCTCGACTGGGCCGATCAACACGCTCTTCTCGGCACCTCGAGCGGCTGGTGGTCGGTCGCCTCGATGGCTCCATTCCCGCTCTACCGCTTCGACGGAGCACGCTGGCGGCGCACCAGCGACGCCACGGGCATGCCGCCGCGTGCGACGCTGCGCGATGTCGCGTCCTGGCCGGCCGACGCGGCGGGCGTCGAGCCGTCGCTGGTGGCCGCTACCGCGCGCGAGGGATTGCTGCGCCGCGAACGCGACGCCTGGCGTCGGCTCGATGAGAGCACGCCTCCGGAGCCGCTCTACGATCTCGAGATCTGGCGCGACCAGTTGCTCGTCGCCGGGCGAGACGGGGTCGCGGCGCTGCGCGACGACCGCCTCGAGCCTCAGTTTCGACTGGTTCCGACGGCGGCGCCCAATCGACGCGTTCGCGCTCTCGCCTCGTCGGCCGACGAGGCGGACCCTAGTCTTTGGTTGATCGGCGACGGCTGGCTCGGCCGACACCGCGACGACTCCTCGGAAGTGCTCGCCGTCGACCCACGGATCGGTGACGTCGCGGCCGGCCATGCGGCGGTCGACGACGGACTCGGCGGCGTCTACTTCTCGTGCGGCGGCGGCCTGTGCTCGTTCCACCCGGGAGTGGGCCTCGAGTCCTTCGATGAGGAGGACGGTCTCGACACGCAGCGGGTCGACGCCCTCTTCCTCGATCGCGAGGCGACGCTGTGGATCGGGGGACCACGCGGCCTGAGGCAGCTGGTTAGCCGGCAGTTCCGCACCTGGCACCGCCGCTTCGGCCTGTTCGACGATGCCATCACCGCGGCGCTCGAGCGGCGTGACGGCACACTGGTGCTCGGCCATCGCGGCGGCCTCAGTCAGCTGGCGCCGACGCCGCCCGGCGAGCTGATGGTGACTACCACCGCGCTGCCGCTGGGCGGCGCTCGTGGACGGCTCGAGCCGGTGCGCGATCTGCTCGAGGACCACGCCGGTGCGGTCTGGGCGCCGCTAGACTCCGCGGGTCTGGTGCGTCTCGATGCCGCCGGCGGCGCCCGCCGCTTCGCCGCCGAGCACGGCCTCCAGGCGCCCGCCACCGCCGTCGCCGAGACCCCGGACGGACGGCTGTGGGTCGGCAGCGAGCGCGGCCTCTGGCTCTTCGATGCGCGGCGTGAGCGTTTCCGGCCCGTGACCGGCGGCCCGCCGCAGCTGAAGATCCGTCGCCTGTTCGTGATCGACGACGCGCTGTGGATCGCCAGCGCCGACGGTCTGCATCGTCTCGATCAGCCGCCCTCGGGCGACGCCTCAGCGCGCACGGGCGACGAGCCGCTCGAGGTCGAATGGAGCTCGTGGCGCTGCGACGGCGGCCCGTGCAACAGCGTCTTCTCACTCCTCGAGCGACCGTTCGGCGGCCTCTGGGTCGGCACCGCGGCCGGACTCTACCGGCTCACTGCCGGCGGCCTGATCGCCGAATCCGAGCCGCGGCTCGAGCGGCCGGTGTTCTTCGCGCTGCGCGAGCCGGCGCCGCCCGGCGACACGCCGCGCTACTGGTTCGGTACCGACGACGGGGTCGACGTGTGGACCCCCGGCTCCGGGCTGCGCAATCTGAGCGTCGAGGAGGGGCTCGCCGGCCGTGAGGTGCAGCGCGCCGCCGGCCTCGTCGACCGCGACGGCCGCGTGTGGATCGGCACCGACCGCGGCGTCTCGGTCCACGACCGGCGCTTCGAAGCCCACTCGGTGGCGGCACCGGTGGTCGAGCTGGTCGCCGTCGTCGGCGACGGCCTCGAGCGCGCGCCCGATCAGCCACAGCGCCTCACCGCCGACGGCTCGGAGCTCGCCTTCCGCGTCCGCGTGGTGTCGCTGCGCGATCCGCTGCGCGTGCGGACCCAGGCGCGCCTCGATCCGTTCGACGCGCAGTGGAACCCGGTCGAACCACCCGAAATCCGCTACTCGAGCGTGCCGGCGGGCACCTTCCAGCTGCGTCTCCGCGCCGCCGTTCCGGGCGGATCCTGGAGCGACTCGGTGGCCTCCGCACCGATCGTGGTCGTCCGTCCGTTCTTCCGCCAGCCGTGGTTCTTCGTCCTGCTCGGCCTGGTCGCGGTCGCCGCGATCTTGCTGCTGCAGAATCTGACCTCGAGGCTGCAGCACTCGCGAACCCTGGAGCGCGAGGTCGAGCGGCGCGTCGCCGAGCTGCGCGCCTCCGAGGACCGCTATCGCAAGACCTTCAAGAGCATCGACGACGGAGTCGTGACCACCGACGCGGACGGCCGCGTCGAGCTGCTCAATCCGCGCGCCGAGGCGATCAGTGGCTGGTCCGCCCGCAAGGCCGCCGGCCTGCCGCTCGACGACGTGCTACACCTCTACCGCCAAGGCGCCGACGAGGACGAGACCGTCTCGATCCTGCACCCGAATCCACGCGACTCGATCGGTCCGACCCTGCATGCGACGCTGCGCACGCGCGAGGGCAAGCGCAAGGCGGTCGAGCTGACCGCCTCGCCGATCTTCGGCGAGCAGCGAATGATCGGCCTGGTGGTTGTAGTGCGCGACGTCTCGCGCCGGCGGGAAATCGAGGAAGAGCTGGCGCGGGCCCAGAAGCTCGAAGCGGTCGGCATCCTCGCCGGTGGCATCGCGCACGACTTCAACAACCTGCTCACCGTGCTGATGGGCAATCTCTCGCTGGTGCGCGATGCGCCGGCGCTCGACGACGAGGATCGGCGCAGCCTCGACGACGCCGAGACCGCGCTGGTGCGCGCGCGCGACCTGACCCAGCAGCTGCTCACCTTCTCGCGCGGCGGCGCACCGGTGCGCGAGGCGTCGTCGATCGCCGAGGTGATCCGCGACTCGACGAGCTTCGTGCTGCGCGGCTCGAAAGTGCGCTGCGATCTCGATCTGGCCGACAACCTCTGGGTGGTCGAGATCGACGCCGGCCAGATCAGCCAGGTGCTCAACAATCTACTGATCAACGCCGTGCAGGCGATGTCGGACGGCGGCGTGGTCCGAGTCGTCGGCCGCAACATCGACGCCAGCGGCCCGGCCGACTCGGTCCCGCAGCCTCTGACTCCCGGACGATTCGTCGCGATCGACGTCATCGACCGCGGCGTCGGCATTTCGGACGAAGTCCTCGGCCGCATCTTCGACCCGTACTTCTCGACCAAGCAGGAAGGGCGCGGCCTCGGGCTGACCTCGGCGTACTCGATCGTCAAGCGTCACGACGGTCTGCTCACCGTCCGCTCCAGGCCCGGCGAAGGCACCACCTTCCGCATCTACCTGCCTGCGTCAGCCAAGGAGCTGCCGACCGTCGGACCGGCGCCCTCGCGCGACGAGGTCGCGCGCCGCGGCGGCGGGCGGGTGCTGCTGATGGACGACGATCCGGACGTGCGTCGCACCGCCGCGGCGATGCTCCGTCGCCTGGGCAGCGCGGTGGTCGAGGCGAGCGACGGCCAGGAAGCGATCGATCTTTATGCCCAGGCGCTGCGACGCGGTGAGCGTTTCGATCTCGTGCTCACCGATCTCACCGTGCCGGGCGGCATGGGCGGCCAGGACGCGGTGCGCGAGCTGCGCGATCTCGACGAGGAGGTGGTCGCCGTGGTCTACAGCGGCTACTCCACCGACCCGGTGCTGGCCCACTACGCCGACTACGGCTTCGCCGGCCGCCTGACGAAGCCGTTCCGGCTCACCGACCTGGCGCACGTGCTGGGCCAGGCGCTCGAAGCCGCCGCCCGCCGGCGCGCGGCGTCGGCGGGCGGCGAGTGTCGATGCGAACGACCGAGCGCGCGCTCGGATCGAACGCGCGCGATCGGCGGGCTCAGCGCACCGACGCCTCGAGCCGACGCGCCGCTTCGAGGCGCGTCGGGTCGCCGTAGGGCGCCGCGGTGAACGCGTCGAGCGGCCGCGCCGCGAGGCGGTGCGCGTCGAAGAGCAGCGGACCGAGCGCGTTCGGCATGCCGCCGGTGGTGGTCAACGTCGCCGCGCCGAGCACGAGCGGCCCGTTGGCCCGGCGCTCGTGGAAGATCAGGCCGTAGAAGGAGACCGGCATCCAGTGGCGACCCGTCTCGAGCCGCTGCGCCGCCTGCGCGAGGCCGACCGGAGCGCCGTCTTCGTCCGTGAGCGTCGCCGCCAGGTGGAAGCGACCGGCACGCCGCACCTCGACCTCGGCCTCGACCACCAAGCTGCCGTCGACGACCGTGTCGCGGAAGGCGCCGGTGAGCTCGGCCCACGGATTCGAGTAGACGAAGCCGACCACTGCCGTTTGCGCCTCGCCGCGCGGCGTCTGGTGAGTCACCCGCACCATGTAGCTGGCGGCGAGCTCGGGCGCCGCCGCCGCCGGCAGCGCGATGCGCGCGGCGTAGACGCCGTCGCCGGCAATCGTGTCGGCGCCGGTCCCGTCGTCGAGCAGCAGCGCCTCGGCCACCACCTTGCCGTCGGAACCGACGACGTCGGCGGCGAGACCGGCGAGGTGCCCGGCGCGCGTGCTCAGGCTCGGCGCGGAGCTCGCCGGGGCATCGAGTCGAGCCTCGATGCGCACCGGCGTGCCGACGCGAACCACCGTGTCGGTGACCCACGCGACCAGGGTCGGTCCGTCACCGTCGGGCGCGACGACCGTGTCGGGCTGCACGGCGCGCTCGTCGACCAGCGGGTCGAGAGCCGTCGCCGCCAGCGGCTGCGAGCTGGCCGGGTAGCGTGCAGCGGCCCGATGAGCGGCCGCGGCGCGCTCGGCGAGCGGCTGCACCGAGGCGTCGAGCGCCTCGGTCTGGGGACCGACGGCCTGGGCCGTCGCCGGGAACATCGTCAGCGGCAGCGCGGCGAGCACCAAGGCGAGAGAAGAGAGGAGCGTCGTGGACTGTTTCATCGTTCGTCTCCTCGCCTCAGTAGAGAATGCTGACGAATTCAGCGGTGGTCATGCTGCTCTGGACAACTGTGTTGGGCGCGCACGGCGAGCCGCTGCAGGTCCAGATGCCGTCGGGGATGGCGCGGCGCGTGTCCGAGTCGCTGTCGTTGCGCTCGTCGTCGTGATTCTCGTGCGAGCCGTCGAGGTTGAAGAAGCCCGAGGCTTCCTGCTTCGAGCCGTTGCCGCACACGTTGGAGTTGTTGTAGCTCGCGGTCGCCGAGCCGTCGCAGGCGAAGATCGACGCGTACTGCACGACGCCGTCGTCTTCTCCGCTGAGACACGCCGAGGCGCCGAAGATCGCCTCGTAGCCACCCGAGAGGTACACCGGGCTTCCCGGCGCGCTCGCGAACGAGCGCACCTGCACCGCGTTGTCGCTGCGCAGCCAGAAAGTGGCGTCGTCACAGCTCTGGATGAAGATCGCGATGAAGTTGCACAGGAAGCTGCCGTTGCCGCAGACCGCGTCGGCACCCTCGGAGCCGCGGTGGGCACCGCCGGTGGTAATCGCCAGGGCGACTCGCTGCGACACGGTGTCGTAGGGACCGTTGTAGTTGAAGTTGGCGTCGCTCGGATCGTCGTTGCCGAGGATGAAGTCCATCACCGCGCCACCCATCGAGTGCGCGATCACCCAGAAGCTGCCGCCCTGGGCCCAGGTGGTGGCGCAGCGATTGCCGCCGCCATCGGCGCCGCCGTTGGTGGCGTTGACGATCTCGTTCGCGACCTCACCGGCGCTCTGGCTCTCCCAGTACGGACGGGTCCCGTTGTAGCCGATCACGTAGTACGAGGCGGTGAAATTCTTCGTCGCGGTGCGGACGAAGTCGTTCGAGCCGCTCTGCCAATAGGAGCGGGCGTTGTTCCAGTTGGTGAACGTGCCGGTGTCGGTCTGTTTGCCGTGCACGAAGATCAAGCAGGGCTGCGCCTGCGCGGCGGCGGCCGCGAACATCGCGCAGACCACGGCCAAGAGAACCATGCGTCGAAGCATCGTGTCTCTCCTCGAAAGGCCTACCCGCCGGCCGCGGCCACCATCCGCGACGACGAGAGACGAGAGTTGTCGGAAGGGGATCGAAGTCCGATGATCGCCGGATCGCGGTGAAGGTAACACACCAGAGACTTCGCCGCTTCTCTCAGCAGCGGCTTTTTCACTGAATTGACCGCCTCGAGACCGCCGCGAGGAGGGGCGCTGGAAAAACAGCCGCTCGCGGGGCGAAGTGACGCGATCCGGTGGCGAGACGCGGAGTGAGGCCTCGGCGGCGCCCGTACTATGATTCGAGGGATCTCACCTCGCCGCCGGCGAACCTGCTCTCGGAGATCGAACATGAACCCCGCGCCGACACGACCCCCGTCTTCTCGCCCGCTGTCCGCGCACCGCGCGCCCTGGACCCGCTGGCTGATGCTGGCCTCGGCCTGCTGGGTCGCTGCCGCCTGCGCCACGGTCTCGCCGTACGAGCCGCTCGATCGCGCCGCGCTGAACGAGGTGCTCGAGGAACGCGGTCTCGATCCGGCCAGCGTCGTGTTGCCGTACCGCGTCGACGAGTCGATGGTCGCCTGGGCGCGCGAGCGTGTGCCCGTCAAGGCGCCGAAGGAGGAGCAGCTCGAAGCGCTGGCGGGAGCGCTGCTCGATCCGGGTGAGATGGAGGTGCGCTACAGCTGGGGCGTGACCGGCACCGCCACCGACGTCTTCCACGACCGCGTCGCCAACTGCCTCGCCTTCACCAACCTCTTCCTCGGCCTGTCGCGCGAGCTCGATCTTCCGGTCTACTTCTTGGCGGTGGAGAACGTCGAGGCCTTTCGCCGAGAGGGTGACCTGGTCGTGGTCTCCGACCACGTCGCCGTCGGCTATGGCGACGCCGTCGACCGCAAGATCTTCGACTTCTCGGACCGGCCGGCAGAGACGATCCGCGTCGTGCGCCGCCTGGCCGACCTCACCGCGATCGCGATGTTCCACTCGAACCGCGGCGCCGAGTCGCTGCAGCGCGGCGCGGTCGACGACGCGCTCGACTGGCTGCAGGTCGCGGTCGCCATCGACCCCGGGCTCGCCACCGCCTGGGTGAACTACGGCGTCGCGCTACGCCGCGCAGGCCAGCGCGACGCCGCCGAGGCGGCCTACCACGAGGCGCTGAGCCGTGACCCGCGGCAGGCGTCCGCCTACCAGAATCTGGCCTCGCTGCTGCGCTCCGACGGGCGCGATGTCGAGGCCGAGCAGTTCGAGCAGGCGCTGGCGCGCACGCCGGGCAGGAATCCATACACCTTTCTCAGGCTCGGCGACATTCACCTGCGCCAGGGACGGCTCGACGAAGCCGAACGCTTCTATCGCCGCGCCGCCTCCCTCACCGACGCCGACCCCGAGCCGTACGCCGCACTCGGCCAGCTGGCGATCGCCGTCGGCGACCTGCGCCAGGCGCGGCGCATGCTGCGCAAGGCGCGCGATCTCGAGCAGCCGGACCGACGCACCGACGCGCTCGCCGCGGCGCTCAGCGGCGGCTGAATCGACCGAGCCAAAGCGCCAGCTCGGGCGCGCCGCGCAGCCAGGCGACACCGAAATAGACGCCGGCGAAGGTCGGCAGGACGACCAACGCCTCGACCGCCACCGACAGCGACGTCCGCGTCGCCAGAGTCCACCAGACGAGCGCCGCCGGCACCGCGCAGCCGACGGCGACGGCGAGGTGGCGCAGCAGCGCGCCGACCGGCAGACGCAGAGTCGGTAGCCGACGGCGCAGGGCGACCGTCAGCAGACCGAGCTCGCACCAGGCGGCGACGCTCGAGGCCAGGGCCAAGCCGACGGCGCCGAAGAAGAGCGGTGAGCCCAGGGCCTCGGCGCCGGTCAGCGCACCGACGCCGAGCCGGTCGAGCGGACGCATCAGAAGCACGCCGACGAGCGCCGCCGAGGCAACGCGCACCGCCGCGATGCGTGCCGGCGTCACGGTGTCGCGCAGCGCGAAGAAGACGTTCTGCAGCAGGCGCGAGACCGTCGACGCCAGCAGGCCGAGGGCGTAGGCGCCGACCACCGCCCACACCAGCCAGTTGGCCTGGGCGCCGAAGTTGCCGCGGCGGAAGAGCAGGCCGGCGACCAGGAAACCGAAGACGAGGTAGCCGACGACCGACGGCGCGACCACGAAGCCAGCCTGGCGTAAACCGCGACCGACCCGGGTCGAGATCTCCTCGCCGAGCGCCGGGTCGTCTCGCGTCGTCTCGTCGCCGGCGCGGCGCGACAGCTCCGGCAGCTCTGCCGCCGCCACCGACATCGCGAAGACTCCGAGGGGCAAGTTGATCAAGGTGCCGGCGTAGCCGATCGCGGCCGGCGCACCGGCGGCGAGAAAGCTGGCGAGAAAGGTGTCGACATAGAGCGAGAGCTGCACCACACCGCGGCCGGCCAGCGCCGGGCCGACCGTCCGCACCACCTGGCGCAGCCCGGGCACCGCGTCGAGCCACCGCTCTCCGCCCGCGCCGCGCGCGAACGGCAGGCGCGGCCGCACCCCGCCAGTGAGCCGCCAGACCGTCGGCAGCTGCACCACGAGCTGCAGCACGCCGCCGGCGAGCGCACCCCAGCAGGCGGCGAAGAGCCAGTCGGTGGCGACGGCGGTAGGCGCTTCGCGTGGCGCCGCGAGCCAGCCGCTCGACGCCGCCGCGGCGAGCTGGGCGCCGATGATCGCCGCGTTCCACACCGCCGGCGCCAGGTACGGCAGGAGAAAGCGGCGGTGGCTGTTGAGCACCCCGAGCGCCCAGGCCGAGAGCACCAAGAAGCCGGTCATCGGGAAGACGATGCGCACCGCGCTCACCAGCAGCGGGTACCGTTCGTCGTCGAGAAAGCCGGGCGTGAGTACGGCGACGATCCACGGCGCCGCCAGCACGCCGACCGCCACCGCCACCGCCACCACCGCCGCCAGCAGACCGAGGACGGCGCCGGCGAGACGCGCCGCATCCTCGTCGCGTCCCTCCTCGAGCAGACGCGAGTAGGCCGGAATGAAGGCGGCCGACAGCGTCTGCTCACCCAGCATGTTCTGCAACACGTTGGGCGCGCGCAGCGCCGTGCGCCAAACGTCGGCGAGCGCGTCGAGGCCGAGAAAGCGCGCGATCAGGGTTTCACGCACCAGGCCGCCGACTTTGCTCACCAGGATGCCTGCGGCGACCCAGCGGGCGCCGCCGCTGGACGCGGTGATAGTCTGCGCCTCCGCGGCGCCGCGCTCGGTGCTGGACGATCTGGTCACGACGCCCGGCATCATCGCGCCTCGGCCACCCGGCGTCAAACCCCGCCGCCACTCTTCGCGCCCGCGAAGCGATCGCCTTCTCCCATCGACCTCTCCCACCGACGAGACCGCCCCGAGCCGCCGCGATGATCTCTCGCCCGCGCCCCGCCCTCCGCTCCTCTCCCTGCCGATCGCGCCTCGCACGACGCCATGTCGCGCTCGCGCTCCTCGTCCTGCTCGCCGCAGGCTGCGCCGAGCCGCCGCCGACGCCGGAGCTTGCCGCGCTCGACGGCGACGTGCTCTTCGACGGGGACCTGATGCTCTTGCCCAACCGTGCCTGGCGCGCCGCCGAGGATCGCTCGGTCTGGCTTTTCGCCGGCGCCGGGGCCTTCGCCGCGCGCGTGCGCGAGATGCCGTCGACCGACCTGGTGCTGGTGCTGACGCTGCCGGCCGACAGCTCGGTGCAGGGCGACGCGACGCTGGCGGCGACCTGGAACGCCGAGCCGCTGGCGGTGACCCCGATCGAGGCCACCGCCGACGCACCGGCCCGGCTCGAGATCGTGGTCGCCCGCGACCTGCTGACGCCTGGGCTGCATACCCTGAGCGTCGCCGCGGTGGCCCCCGAACCGACTGCCGACGCCGACAGCCAAGGCGAGGGCGAGGGCGACTCGACCTTCGCCGCCTTCTCCTCGATCACCGCCACCTGGGACGGCGAGACCCAGCCCATCGAGAAAGGGCTGATGCTGCGCTACTGGTACATCACCGACCTGCTGACGCTCGGCGTCACCGGTTCGGGCGGCGACGAGAAGCTCGGCGGCTTCGCCTTCGTCGGCCCACGCAGCGTCACCGTGCGCCTGCCGTCCGACCAGGGCGGCGTGTTCTCGGCGCGCGTGCTCGGCTCAGCGCAGCAGCCGGCGACCTTCCGCGCTGCCGGCGGCCGCGAGGCGAGCGGCGGAGTCGAGGTGGCGGTCGAGCCACATCGCGCGGCGCCGCTCGAGATCGAGATGCCGATCGGCACGAAGACCATCACGCTCAGCGCCGAGGGCGGCGACGACGGTCTCTACCTCTGGGGCGCGCCACGCTTCCGTCCGGCGCTCGGCAGCGGCGGCCCACCGGTGGTGTTGATCACGCTCGACACGACGCGACGCGACGTCTTCAGCTTCTACCACGACGAAACAGACGACGTGCCGTCGAGCCACACCCAGGTGTCGAACCACACCCTGCAGCCCGCGCCGACACCGCATCTCGACGCCCTCGCCGCCACCTCCACCGTCTACGAGCGCGCCTACACCACCAGCCCGTGGACGCTGCCGTCGCACGCCTCGATGTTCACCGGCCTTTACCCCACCAAGCACGGCGCGGGCGTCTCGACCGACATTCTCGAGAGTGAGCACCGCACGCTCGCCGAGCGGCTGGGCGGCGCCGGCTACTTCACCGCCGGGGTCGCCGGCGGCGTGCTCGCCTCGTTCCGATTCGGCGTCGCCCGCGGCTTCGACCTCTTCGTCAGCCCGCGCGGCTTCGAGCGCCCGGGACACGAGGTCGCCGATCTCGGCCTCGAGGTGATCGAACGCCATGGCGACGCGCCGTTCTTCCTGTTCCTCAACTTCTTCGACCCGCATTTCCCCTACGTGCCGCCCGACGTCGACCGCGAAGCCCTCGGCATCGCGCCCGACGCCGCCGCCGCGCTGCCGCCGCTCTGGCGCCGCGCCGCCGAGGGCGACGGCAACGCGTTCCAGAAGATCGTCGATCGCGCGGTCGAGCCGAGCGCCGAGGGTGAGGCACTGCTCGAGGCGCTCTACCGCGCCGAGGTCGCGTCGATGGACCGGCAGATCGGCCGCGTGCTCGACGCGCTGCGGGCACGCGACCTCTTCGACCGCGCGCTGATCGTGGTGCTCGCCGACCACGGTGAGCTCTTCGGCGAGGACGGTTACTTCTCGCACTCGAATCGCCTCGACACTGAGCTGATCGAAATTCCGATGCTGGTCAAGCTGCCCGACCAGACCCAAGGCCGCCGCGTCGACGCGCTCGCCTCGGCGGTCGACGTCCTGCCGACGGTGCTCGAAGCCGCCGGCCTCGGCCTGCAGCGCACCCACGAGTCGCAGCTCGACGGCCTGGCGCTGCAGGACGAGGAGGCGGTGGCGGCGCGCCGGCCGCATGTCGTCGCCGAAGAACACGACGCGCCGCTGCACCGGCTCTTCGAGCAGATGAAGATCGCCGACGAGCTGTGGGCGGTGCAGACCGTCGACCAGCGGCGCCTGGTCTGGCGCGGCGGCGACCGCTGCTACACCGGCGCCCCCGGCGCCTGGACCGAGACCGCCTGTGACGCCGAGCTGACCGCTCGCTCCGATGCCGTGGTCGAAGGTCTCGAGCGTGAGGCGCACCGACCGCGCGTCGAACGCATCGGCCTCAGCGGCGAGGAGCAGGCGAAGCTGCGCGCGCTCGGCTATATCCGCTGATGCGCGCTGCCGCGGCCCTCCTACTCGCCGGGTCGCTGGGCTATGTGCTCACCGGCTGTGGACCGCTCGGCGGACCGGACGACGCCTGGCACGACCTCGACCTGATCGCCGTCGCGCCGCTGGTCGAAACGCTCGACGGCGCGTCCGCCGACCCGGCGTTGGCGACACGCGGCGAGGAGCTGCTCGGCCGCGGCGTCGCGGCCCGCCGCCTGCAGAGCGACGAAAAGGGCGACGAGGAGGGCGACGAGCCAGACAGCCACGCGCCACCGCTGCGCGTCGGGGCCAACGTGCGCCTGCTCGAGGCACCGCCCGGCCACGCCCTCACCTGGCGCCTGGCTCTCGGCGCTGCCCCACGACTGCTGGCGCGGCCACTGCCGGCGACCGGCTGCGCGCTGCGCTACCGGATCGAGATCGCGGCCGACGTGGGGCCTTCCACCGAGCTGGCGGCGCGCGTCGTGCCGGCCGGCGGCGGATACTTCGCTCCCGCCGTCTTCGATCTCGACCTGACGCCCTGGAGCGGCGAGCGCGCCGAGCTCCGCCTGCTCGCCGAGCGCATCAAAGGCGAGGGCGGGGACGAGGACGAGGACAGCGCCTCGAGCCCGTCGACCGCCGCGTGTCGCGCGCGCTGGGCCGAGCCGCGCCTGCTTTCGCGCCGACCGGTGCCGCCACCTCGCGGCTCGCCTCGGCGCCCGAACGTCGTCCTGATCGGCCTCGACACCACCCGCGCCGACCATCTCGGCGCCTGGGGTCGTCTGCCCAGCGTCACCCCCGCGCTCGACGCGCTCGCCGCCGAGGCCGACGTCTGGAGCCAGGCCTACGCCACCTTCAACGTCACCAACCCGAGCTTCGCCTCGATCTTCTCCGGGCTCTACGGCAAGAACCACGGCGTCTACGACCTGCGCACGCCCCTGCCCGCCGATCGGCCGCATCTCGCCGCGGTATTTCGCGACGCCGGCTGGCGCACCGGCGCGGTGGTCTCGGCGACTCACCTCGGCCCTGAGCAGTCGGGCCTCGGCCGCGGCTTCGAGCGCTTCGTCATGCCCTGGGGCCAGTACGCCGCCGAAACCGTAGTGCACACGGCGCTCGAGTGGATCGAGAGCGCCGACGGTCCGTTCTTCGTCTTTCTCCACCTCTTCGACCCGCACACGCCGCACACCCCGCCAGCGCCGTACGCCGGCGACCTGGCGGACGCTGCGCGGCCATTCGTCGATCCGATTCTCGGCGGCGCGCATTCGCTCTACCTCGGCGAGCTCGCCTACCTCGATCGCCAGATCGGGCGCCTGCTCGACAGCCTCGAAAGCCGCGGTCTGCTCGAGACGACCATCGTCGCCGTGGTCGCCGACCATGGCGAGAACTTCGGCGAGCAGGGGATCGACTTCCGCCACGCCGGCCTGTGGGACGCTACGGTCCACGTCCCGCTGATGCTTCGCCCACCGGCGCCGCCGGGGCGCGTCGGACGACGCTTCGACGGCCTGGTGCAAACAATCGATCTGGCGCCGACGCTGCTCGGGCTCGCCGGCCTCGACGCCGAGAGCTTCGAGGCGACCGACGGCCGCGATCTCTACACGCTCAGCGACGGCCGCACGGGCCGGCGCGCGGTGTTCGCCGAGTCCGCCGACCGCCGCGGCACCATGGTGCGCACACACGAGCATCTCTACACTCGGCTCGACGACCCGCTGGTCGACGGCGACCGCTTTCTCTTCGACCTGGCGCGCGATCCAGCGCAGCGCCAGAACCTCGCCGGCACCGGCCTCGCCGTCGAGGCCGAGCTGGCCGAGCTGCTCGACCGCTGGCTGCGCGACCGCCGCGAGGGCACCGTGCCCGAGGCCGTCGACCTGCCGCCCGAAGAGCTCGAGCGCCTGCGGGCGCTCGGCTATCTCGACTGAGCATCATCGTTTTCTCTCGACCGGGAACTCGCGGCGCGAGCCTGGAGTCGAAGCACGAGAGCCACCCGAGGCGCCTCTTGGCTCGTCGTCCGCCGGCTTCGGTCGGCGCATTCGCCATGCCCGGTGCAGGCCCCGGATCGCCTGCACTCCAGGAGGTCGCCATGTCGTCTTGTTCCGCGTCGTCTTCCGCACCATCCTCCGCGTCGTCGTCCACCGCCCTCCACGTCTCTCGCACCGCTCGCCGCGACGCTGTCGCCGCTCATGCGCTGCTGCCGCTGTGGCTCGCCTTCTGCCTCGCGCTCGCCTGTGCGTTCCTCGCCGACGTCGCCCGTGGCCAGGCGAGCACCGATGTCAACACGCTCTACGCGGACGGCGTCAAGGCGCTGCGCGACGGCCGGTTCGACACCGCCGAGGAGGCCCTGCGGCAGGTCGTGGCGGCACGACCCGAGTGGGCGGGCGGCCACCTGGTGCTCGGGCAAGTGATTGCGCGCGACGGCCGCGCCGGCGATGCGTTGACACATTTCGAGCGCGCCGTCGAGCTCGAGCCCAGCGACGCATCGTCGCTGGCGCTGGCGCAGACCGCGCTGACGGCGGGACGGGTCGAGCGCGCGCACAGCGCGCTACAGACCATCGACGTCGCGTCGCTCGATCCGCGCCAGCGCGCCGCGGCGCACCAGCTCGACGCTCTGATCGCCGTGCGCCAGGGACGCCTCGACGCGGCGATCGCCGGCTGGCGCCGGGCGCTCGAGGTGGCGCCGCGCGACGCGCAGCTTCACCGCCAGCTCGGCATCACGTGCGTCAAGGCTCGGCACTGGGACGATGCCGCCGCCGCCTTCGAGCGCACCCTCGACCTCGATCCGCACGACGCCGTCGCCGCCCACGAGCTGGTGCGCGCGCGCGGTGAGCTGCTCGGCCAGGTCGACACCGGGGCTCGAGCCGACGCCTGCGTCGAGGCCTGGTCGGCCGGCCGCCGCCTGCTCGAGCTGCAGCGGCGCGAGATCAAGCCCGGCACCGGCGTCGCCGTCGCCCGCTTCGCCGCCTGCGCCGGCGAGCCCGACACCGCCGCCTCTCTGCTCGCCGACTTCAGCGCCGGCAGCGATCCCGCGGCGGCCTTCGACCTCGCCCTCG
This sequence comes from Acidobacteriota bacterium, assembly GCA_039194425.1. Classification (GTDB taxonomy): domain Bacteria; phylum Acidobacteriota; class Thermoanaerobaculia; order Multivoradales; family J023; genus JAUIJL01. The sequence continues at coordinate 42,846 of JBCCVZ010000026.1, forward strand.
CCTACGCCCTCGAGCGACGCTGGAACGACGTGCTCGGCGCCGTCGCCCCGGCTCTCGAGGGCTCTGAAACCGCCTCGCAGCCGCCTCGCTTGCTGCGTCTCCGAGGCCTCGCCCACGAGGCGCGCGAGGAGTGGGACGACGCGATCGCCGCCTACCGCGGCGCCGGCGACACCGCCGGCGTCGAGCGCGTCGACACTAACCGGCAGCTCGAGGAGCGCGACCGCGAAACCCAGGAGCTGCTCGACATGCTCGAGCAACTCCAGGACCAGGCGACGGACATGCCGAGCGTCTGAACGCTCAGCGACTGCTCTCGTCGAAGGTGACCTCGAGCTCGAGGCGCTCGTCGCCGCGCAGAACGACCGCACCGGCGGTCTCGCCCGGCTTGGCCGAGCGCAGCACGAAGACGAAGTCGTAGATGTCGCGAATCTCGCGCCCGGCGAGCCCGACCAGCAGATCGCCCTTCTGAATGCCGGCGCGGTCGGCCGCGCTGCCCGGACGCGCGCCGGCGAGCAGCACGCCGGCGCGATCATCGCCGACGTAGTCCGGAATCGTGCCTAGCGACGCGCCGAAGGACCGCATGTCACCGCCCGGCGCCGGCGCCTCGGCCTCGACGTAGGGCATGCCGTCGACGCGCGCGGCGACGCCGAGGGCGAGGTCGGCGACGGCGTGGGCGATGCGCGCCGTGCCGAAGGCGTTCACCTTGTCGGCGTCGTCGCTCGGCCGGTGGTAGTCCTCGTGCGTGCCGGTGAACCAGTGCACCACCGGCACGCCGGCGGCGTAGAACGGCGTCTGGTCGGACGGGCCGTAACCGTCGCCACCCACCTTGCACTCGAGCCGGCGCGCCGCGCACAGTGGCTCGAGCAGCTCGCTCCAGGCGGTCGACGAATCGGAGCCGAGCACCGAGACGCGATCCTCGCGCAGGCGGCCGACCATGTCGAGATTGACCATCGCGATCAGCTCGTCGACGGCCAGGCCGCCGGTGGGCGCACGCACGAACGTGGTCGAGCCGACCAGGCCCGATTCCTCACCCGAGAAGGCGAGGATCCACACCGGGCGCTGCAGCTCGCCGCGCTGCGCCATCAGCTGGCGCGCGATCTCGAGCAGCGCGGCGGTGCCCGAGGCATTGTCGTCGGCGCCGTTGTGCGGCAGGCCGGAGTCCGGGTCGAGCGAGCCGCCCGTATCACCGAAACCGAGGTGGTCGAAGTGGGCACCGACCAGCAGCGCGCCGTCGAGCCGCTCGGCGGCGCCCGCGGGCACGAAGCCGACGACGTTGTGGGCGCGTTCGTTCTCGATCTCGAGCTCGACCGTCAGGCGCATGCGCGGCGCCGGCGCGGCCTCGGTCGTCTCAGCCTCGGTCGTCTCGACCTCGGCCATCTCCCCCTCGGCCACCTCGCCCTCCGCTGCGGCCGGCTGACGCGGCGGCACGTAGTCGAAGAGCCCGGAACCGGCATCGCGCTTCATCACCACGACCGGCAGGCCGGCGTCGCCTTTCGAATCCACGCGCAGGTCGGGCAACACCGCCTCGTCGGCCATGGTTTCGTCGGCGGCGATGATCGGCAGATCGACGATCACGACGCCGATCGCGCCGTGCTCGCGGGCGTTGAACGCCTTGTAGCGCAAGTCGCCATAGCGGCGCTCGGCCTCGGCGTCGTCGAAGCGTGCACCGGGCGGCACGAAGCGGCGGACGGCGACGATCTTGCCCTCGACGTCGATCTCGGCATAGTCATCGTGGGTCAGCTCGGGGGCGGTGATGCCGTAGCCCACCGGCACCACGTCGGCCTCGACGCTGCCTGAGGCGGAAAACGCGGCGACGGTGAAGAGCTCCGCGTCGACGAGCGCGCCGTCGAGCGTCAGCTCGGTGCCCGCGCGCACCGCGGCGCGCACCGGCACGTCGAAGCCGTCGAGGTAGCCTCCGTCCTCGCCGCCCGGCTCGAGGCCGAGGGCGGCGAAGCGCCGCGCCAGCCACTCGGTCGCGTCGACCAAGCCTTGGGTGCCGATGCCGCGCCCCTCGCGCGCGTCGTCGGCCAGCCAGGCGACGTCGGCGGCGACGCGCTGGCCGGCGACGTCGAGAACCGAGGAACGGGCAGAGGTTTCGGTCGCCTCCTCGGACGCGGTCTCCGCCGCCACCGAGGCGGCGAAGGCCATGAGGAAGCTGAAGCAGGCGACAGCGCACAGTCGACCAACGAAGCGCGGCACGATCGAGACACGGTGTCGGGACGATTGAAGAGCAGGCATCGGAGCTCCTGAGATCCTGGGTCCTGGAATTCGGTCTGCGGAACAGGTCGTGACGAACGGGTCGTGGAGAGCAGGTCGTGGGGAGAACGGGCCAGGGGTGGGCGGACGGTGCCCTGCGGGTCGACGCCGTCGCCTCGACTTTCTCACAGCCGCCCCGCTCGCCGGCCACCCACGCGGGTAGACACCTTGCCGCATGGCTTGGTCGACGGTCGCGTGCGCGCGACGCCAGTCCACTAGGATCGCCGCATGCGCGCGTTCTCCAGCGACACCTTCGTTCTGCCGCTCCCCGAAGGCCACCGCTTCCCGATGACCAAGTATCGGCGCCTTCGCGAGCGGGCGCTGGCCGAGGGCGTGCTGGCGGCCGAGGATCTCCGTGTCGCCGAGCCGGTGCACGACGACGACCTGCGACGCGCGCACGACGCCGACTACATCGCCCGCGTGGTCGACGGGCGGCTTTCGCGGCGCGAGGAGCGACGCATCGGCTTTCCCTGGTCGCCGGGCCTGGTCGAGCGCTCGCGCCGTTCGGCCGGCGCCACCCTCGCCGCCAGCCGCGCCGCGCTGGTCGACGGCGTCGCCGCCAACCTCGCGGGCGGCACACATCACGCCACGGTCGATGCGGGCGCCGGCTTCTGCGTCTTCAACGACGCCGCGGTGGCGATCTGCGCGCTTCAGGCCGAGGGCGCGATCGACCGAGCTCTGGTGATCGACTGCGACGTGCACCAAGGCGACGGCACGGCGCAGATCTTCGCGCGCGATTCGACCGTCTTCACTCTGTCGCTGCACGGCCGCCGCAACTTCCCGTTTCAGAAGCAGCTCAGCGATCTCGACGTGGCGCTCGAGGACGGCACCGGCGACGACGACTATCTCGCCGCTCTCGACGCCGCGCTCGCGCAGGCGCTCGGTTGGGCACGCACCCAGGGCGCCCGGCTGGCGATCTACCTCGCCGGCGCCGACCCGTACGTCGACGATCGACTGGGGCGTCTGGCGCTGACCAAGGCCGGGCTGGCGGCGCGCGATCGCCGCGTGCTCGAGGGCTGTCGCGACGCCGATCTGGCGGTCGCGGTGACAATGGCCGGAGGCTACGCCCACGAGGTCGAAGACATTGTCGACATTCACCTCGAGACGCTGCGGCTCGCCGCCGGACTCCTCCGAACGCCTCGCCGGACGGCGCCGACATCGGCGCCGACAGCCACTTTATTGTGATTTCCCCTGGTCTTCATGGCGCTTCACGACGCAGACTCGCGGCCTCGTCGCAGCCCGGCTTTCGAGGCATTTCGACCGCCTCCGCGTAACCGACTGAGAGATCGAGAGATGTCGATCGCCACCGATATCTTGCGCAAGCGTTGACAGGCACCGCTACATCTTGTAGCTTCGCGCTCAGCTGAACCCTTTCGGTTATCGACATCGAAGCATATGCCGACGGGGAAAGTTGTCGCCGATCACAGCGCTGACCGGCGTCTTGAGAGCACCGATCGGAGCAGCCTGTAGCGTCGCGCAAGTCTGGTCGCAGACGACCGGTCGCACACCACGAACCGGTCGTCCGAGACTGCGGTCGCCGAGAGTGTCGGCGGCCGACTTCGACGCTGCCCACGATCGGTCCGATCGATCGGGCACGAGACAACGAGCAGGATCAACGCGAGCCGGGGCCCTTCCCCCCGGGCGGAGGAGAGCATGCTGGATTTGAGGGTGGTCAAGCGCACGGGTGAGGTCGTCGAATTCGACGCCTCTCGCATTCACAACGCGATCGGCAAGGCGGTGGCCGCCACCGGTGCACAGCTCGGCGAGCAGACGATCGACGCCATCGTCGACGCGGTGAGCGATGAGATTCGGAGCCGTTTCCTCGACTTCTACCCCAACGTCGAGAATGTGCAGGACATCGTCGAGAAGCACCTCGTCCGCGGCCAGCACTACGAGATCGCCAAGGCGTACATCCTGTACCGCGCCGACCGCCAGAAGATGCGCGACGAAGCCGCTCAGCGCGCGATCGAGAGCGCCAAGCTCGGCAAGCTGACGGTGAAGAAGCGCGACGGCCGCCTGCAGCTGCTCAACATCAAGAAGCTCGACGACGCCCTCGAGCGCGCCGGCGACGGCCTCGACGGCATCGATCGCGACGCCATCTTGCGCGAGGTGGTGAAGAACATCTACGACGAGGTCGAGACCACCGACATCGACAAGGCGCTGGTGCTCGCCGCCGCCGCCTTCATCGAGCGTGATCCGGGCCACAGCCAGCTCGCCGCCCGCCTGCTTCTGCAGCGCCTCTTCAAAGAAGTCGTCGGCCGCTCGATCCGCGACGACGAGCGCTCCGAGATCTACCGCCACCTGTTCAAGGACCGCATTCACGAGCTGGCGCGTCAGGACCTGCTCGACGAGCGCCTGGCGGCGATGGACCTCGATCGCCTCGCCGACGCGCTCGAGCCGGAGCGCGACCTCGACTTCCAGTACCTGGGCCTGCAGACGCTCTACGAACGGTACTTCCTGCGCCTCGACCAGCAGGTCGCCGAGCTGCCGCAGACCTTCTGGATGCGCGTCGCGATGGGCCTGGCGATCGAGGAGGCGGAGCCCGAGGCGCGCGCCATCGAGTTCTACGAGCTGCTCTCGCAGCGCCGCTTCATCGCCTCGACGCCGACGCTCTTCCACGCCGGCACCTGCCATCCGCAGCTGTCGTCGTGCTACTTGACGACGATCGACGACGATCTGCGACACATCTTCAAGTGCCTGGGTGACAACTCCCAGCTCTCGAAGTGGTCGGGCGGCATCGGCAACGACTGGTCGAACATCCGCGCCACCGGCGCCGCGATCAAGTCGACCAAGGTCGAGTCCCAAGGCGTCGTGCCCTTCCTCAAGATCGCCAATGACGTCACCAACGCGATCAACCGCTCGGGCAAGCGGCGTGGCGCCACCTGCGCCTACCTCGAGACTTGGCACTACGACATCGAGGACTTCCTCGACCTGCGCAAGAACACCGGCGACGAGCGTCGGCGCACGCACGACATGAACACGGCGAACTGGATTCCCGACCTGTTCATGAAGCGCGTGATCGCCGATCGCGAGTGGACGCTGTTCTCGCCCGACGAGGTGGCCGACCTGCACGGCCTCTACGGCCGCGCCTTCGAGGAGCGCTACGAGCACTACGAGGCGAAGCTGCGCAAGGGTGAGATCCGACTGTCGAAGACGCTGCCGGCACGCACCCTGTGGCGCAAGATGCTGACCATGCTGTTCGAGACCGGGCATCCGTGGATCACCTTCAAGGACGCCTGCAACGTGCGCTCGCCGCAAGACCACGTCGGCGTGATCCACAGCTCGAACCTGTGCACCGAGATCACGCTCAACACCTCGGCCGACGAAACCGCGGTCTGCAACCTGGGCTCGATCAACCTCGCGAGCCACCTGCGCATCGACGACGACGGCGCCGGCAGCCTCGACCGCGAGCTGCTCGCCGACACGGTCACGACCGCGATCCGCATGCTCGACAACGTGATCGACATCAACTTCTACCCGACGCCCGAGGCGGAGCAGTCGAATCTGCGCCACCGCCCGATCGGCCTCGGCCTGATGGGCTTCCAGGACGCGCTCTTCGTGCTCGACCTGCCGTTCGAGTCGGAGCAGGCGATCGACTTCGCCGACGCGACCCAGGAGTGGATCGCCTACCACGCGATCCTCGCGTCGTCGCAGCTCGCCGCCGAGCGCGGCGCCTACACCTCCTATCCGGGCTCGAAGTGGCAGCGCGGCATCTTCCCGCAGGACACCATCGACCTGCTCGAGAAAGAGCGCGGCGTGCCGGTGGAAACGTCGCGCGCCTCGCGTCTCGACTGGACGCCGGTACGCCAACACGTCGCCGAGCACGGCATGCGCAACTCGAACACCATGGCGGTGGCCCCGACGGCGACGATCTCGAACATCTCCGGCTGCTTCCCGTGCATCGAGCCGATCTACAAGAACATCTACGTCAAGGCCAACATCTCGGGCGAGTTCACCATCGTCAACCGCTACCTGGTGGACGACCTGAAGGCGCTCGGCCTGTGGACCGACGAGACGCTCGATCAGCTGAAGTACTACGACGGCGACGTGTCGAACATCGACGGCGTGCCCGACGAGCTGAAGGTGAAATACAAGGAGGCCTTCCAGATCGATCCGGTGCACGCCCTGCGCATGACCGCCGCGCGCGGTAAATGGATCGACCAGAGCCAGTCGCACAACGTGTTCATGAAGGGCACGTCGGGCAAGAAACTGTCCGAGATCTACACCGCGGCATGGAAGCTCGGCCTCAAGACGACGTACTACCTGCGCACGCTGGCGGCGACACAGATTGAAAAGTCGACGCTCGACGCGTCGAAGTACGGCTACACCCAAAAGCGCGAGTACGCGGGCGGCGCCGACGCGCAGGCCGGCACCACCGAGCCGCCACCGGCGTCGGCCCCGGCGAGTCAGCGCCTGGGCAGCCGCCAGCCACTCGCCGCGTCCGCGACGATCGGTGCGCCGGCCGGCGCACCCGCGAAACCCAGCTTGAAGAAACCCGAGGCCGAGCCCCAGCTCTGCCGCATCGACGACCCGGAATGCGAGGCCTGCCAGTGAGCCGCCAGTCCCTGTCCGCGAGGATCTGCCGATGACGATCATCAACAACAGCAAGACCGACCCCAACAAGATCCTGCCCATGCACTACCACTGGGCGCGCGAGCACTACAAGAACGGCATCGCGAACAACTGGACTCCCGAAGAAGTCTCGATGCAGAAAGACGTCGAGCAGTGGAAGTCGGATCGCGTGCTCTCGGACACCGAGCGGCGCCTGATCTTGTGGAACCTCGGCTTCTTCTCCACCGCCGAGTCGCTGACCGCCAACAACATCGTGCTCGCGGTGTACAACCACGTCACCAACCCCGAGTCGCGCCAGTACCTGCTGCGCCAGGCGTTCGAGGAGGCGGTCCACACCGACACCTTCATCTACTGCTGCGACACGCTCGGTCTCGATCCCGACGAGATCTACAACATGTACGAGACGATCCCGTCGATCAAGGAGAAGGACGATTTCGTCGTCGGCCTGACCACCACCGTCTTCGACCCGACCTTCACCACCGACGGCACCGAGAACATCCAGCGCTTCCTGCGCGACCTGATCGGCTTCTACGTCATCATGGAAGGCATCTTCTTCTATGCCGGCTTCGCCATGATGCTGGCGCTCAAGCGCCAGAACAAGATGATCGGCATCGGCGAGCAGTTCGAGTACATCATGCGCGACGAGTCGATCCACCTCGCCTTCGGCTGCGACCTGATCAACACGATCAAGACCGAGTTCCCCGACACCTGGTCGCGCGAGTTCCAGGACGAGGTCACCCTGCTGATCGACCAGGCCGTCGGACTCGAGCAGCGCTACGCCTACGACGCCTGCCCCGAAGGGCTCCTCGGCATCAACGCCGAGCAGTTCGCGCAGTACGTCGAGTACATCGCCGACCGCCGCCTCGAGCGCCTCGGCCTGGCCAAGCGCTACCACCGCGAGAACCCCTTCCCGTGGATGTCGCAGTCGACCGACCTGATGAAGGAGAAGAACTTCTTCGAGACCCGGGTCACCGAGTACCAGACCGGCGCCTCGCTCGACTGGGACTGACGGCGGCTCCCGCCGTCCTTGAGGGCTCCCCTCACCGGGAGCGCCGACATCGAAGCCGTGCGGTGGACCGCACGGCTTTTTTCTCATTGGCTCGGCGAGCTGCTCGGCGCCACGTCTTGAGGCGACACGTCTTGAGGTGACACGTCTTGAGGTGACACATAGAGGTACGACACGGCGAGGGACCGCATCGGCGTCGCGCCCTCGGGGCCGGCCTCGAGCTCGGCGCGCAGCGCGCTCTCGAAGGGCACGGCGTCGAGCAAGCGCAGCCGCAGGGCACCGGTCGCGCGATCGCGCCTCGTGCCGCCGTGGTGCGGCACGGCGTGCAGCGGAGTCGAGAACGGACCGGTGTCGAAGTAGAAGCCGCCGCTGAAGAAGTCCTCGACGCCGGTGCCGACGAGGCGCGGCGCCGGCTCGTCGTCGATCCACACGTACTCGTCGCCCTCGAGATACGTCCGTGGCCCGCGCTCCGCGACGAGATCAGCCGCCAGACCGACCCATTTGCCAGCGCCTACGACGTCGAGCAGCGGCAGCGACCGTGGCGGATCGCCGTCCCGCAGCCGGGCACCGCGCGTCGCGACGGCGAAGTGCATGGCGTCGGGCGGCGGCGGCTCGTCGAGATGGCGCACACACCAGCGCACCGAAACGGGCTCCTCGGCCGCGGCATCGAGATGGAGCTCGAGCCGCGCGTCGTCGTGCCAAGGCATCGGGAAGTCGAGCGCGAGCGCGTCGGCGCCCGGATCATGGCGCACGAAGACGGTCGCGAGCGGTTGGGCGAAGGTCGTCCGCCAGCCGGCGAACACGGCCGCCAGGCGCTCGTCGACCGTGACGCGACCGTCGACCTCGAGACGCAGTCGCACGTGCCGCCAGAGCCGCGACGGCAGCTCGAGACGCAGGCCGGTGAGGCTACCCGGCCGCTCGGCGACAAAGAGCGCGAGTGGCACTCCGGCCTCGAGCTGCCCCTGGTCCTCGATCCAGCGGCCGACCGGCATGCCGCGTGCCGCCGCTGGTGCCCAGGCGTCGCGCGTCAGCACCTCCGGCCCCGCGTCGAGACCGCCGTAGGCGGGCAGGGGATCGACGGTGGAGAGCAGACGCCGCAGCGGCTCGAGCTCGCGCGAGAAGCCGCGCGCACCGAAGGGCACCAGGTCGTCAATCGTCGCTGAGGGGCGATCGAGGAGCAAATGGTCGATCTGGTACCAGAGCTTGAGCTCGTCGAGACCCGGGCCAGAGAGCGTGATGCGGCAGGCGCGGCGGAAGGGAATCGGCACATGACTCACGTTGCCGCCGCTCGAGCGCAGGCGGTCGAACGCCAGCGGCGGCGTGAACGGCGGCGACGAGCCGTCGAAGAGACGCGGCAGCGGCAGGTCGACAACCGGCCGACGCGCACCGTCGACGTACACGCGGAGCACGACATCGTCGGGCAGCGGCTGGCTGCGCCCGTCGCCGGTGGTCATCCACAGACGAGTGACCGCGCCGGCCCCGACCTGGTCGAAGAGCACCGCCTCGTCTCGCCACCAGCCGAGCACCCGCTCGTCGCCCGGCGAGTGCCGATCGTAGGCGCAGACGCCCGGGCACACGCTGCTCCGCAGGCCGGCCTCGACGCCGGACCACGGCCGCGGCAGCTGCCGCGGATCGTCGATCGCGCGCCATGGCAGCACCTCGGAGTCGGCCAGCGGCGCCGGCGACCCGGCCCCCGGCGCAGCACGATCGAGCGTCGACCGCGATCCGGTGCTCGTTGCACAACCCGCGACGAGCACAGCCAGACCGAGCACGGCGAGGGCGGTTCGGCCTCTCGACGCCATCCCTCGCCAACTGGGACGCAAGGATGAACGCGACCGTCCGCGCGAACTGGCAGAAGGTCGCGCGGCGCGGTCGCGTTCTGGGCGAATGCCGTGGAGAGAGAAGTATAGCATCATGCGCAACCGTCGTTCGGCAGGTCGTCTCGCTCGTTCCTCTCCACCGGCGGTCTTGCCCTTTGCACCGGGGCTCTCGAGCCGAGAGAGACCCAGTCAGTCGCTGCCGAGCACACCCATCGCCTCGAGGATCTGCTCTTCCGACTCGCGCAGCAGCTGCTCGAAGCGCAAAAGATTCGAGCGCATGATCGAAATCTCACGCAGCGTCTGGCGCACGTTGCCGCCACTCGGACGCGCGAGCGACATCTCGATCGAGGCGCGGGTGGCGAGGCCGAGATCGATCACCCGCTTCTGCGCCAGCTGCAGCTCGAGCATCAGGTACTCGTGCTCGGCGCCGGGTTCCCACGCCTCCTCCTCGAGCACCGGCAGCGGTGGCGGCGGATCCTCCGACGCGGCGTCGATCTCCGGCTCCAGTGTCTCGCGGATCTCCTCGAAGGCGTCGAGCGCCATGCCGACGAGATCGAGGTCGCGGGTGAGGCAGAAGACCATCCGTCCGAGCAGGTCGCCGAGGCCGACCGTGTCCTCTTCGTACTCGTAGATCGCCTCGAGCAAGATGAAGACGAAGGCCGAACGGTCGTAGGCTTTGTCGGCGACGCGCTCCGCGACCTGGCAGAACATCGGCTCCATGCCAGACTCATACACTTCGATCGACCGCAGGTGACGCAGGATGCTCTCGCGGTCGTCGAATTCGACGAATGTGTTCACCGGTAACGCGTCGGTGGCCAAGGCCCGTCTCCCGTCCCCTACGCAACGTGAAGCGCCATTCTAGCGCGCGGCCCTCGACCACAGGATGCCGAGGCGGAGTTTCTTTTCCTCACCGCCTCGACTTACGCCTTGTTAACGCCTAGACTATGACCATGGGTTCGTCGCACGATCCAGCCTTCACCGTCCGCGGCCGCGCCGCCGCCGGCAACCCGAAGAATCGCTTCGAGCGCCTCGACGTCGAGCTCGAGGCGCCACCGCCCGACCGCGAGGCGACGCTCGTCCTGCGCGACACCAGCCGCTCGATCGTCAGCCGCAACCAGAGTCCGGACGTCCCGTTCGACGTCTCGCTGAATCCCTATCGCGGCTGCGAGCATGGCTGCATCTACTGCTACGCGCGGCCGACTCACGAGTACCTCGGCTTCTCCGCCGGGCTCGACTTCGAGACCCGGATCCTGGCGAAGGAAGACGCCCCCGAGTTGCTGCGACGCGCGCTCACGGCCAAGAGCTGGACGCCGAGCACGCTGGCGATGAGCGGCGTCACCGACCCGTATCAGCCAGTCGAGGCGTCGCTGGGTATCACGCGCCGCTGCCTCGAGGTGCTGGCGGAGCTGCGCCACCCGGTGGGCGTCATCACCAAGAGCGCGCTGGTAGCGCGCGACGTCGATCTGCTCGGGGCGCTCGCTGCGCACGACGCGGCGTCGGTCGCCCTGTCGATCACCAGCCTCGACCCCGAGGTGGCGCGGCGCATGGAGCCGCGCGCCGCCAGTCCGCGCCGCCGGCTCGAGGCGATCGGCATGCTCGCTGAGGCCGGCGTACCCGTGGGCGTCATGGTGGCGCCGATCGTCCCGGGCCTCACCGACCACGAGATGCCGGCGATCCTCGAGGCCGCCGCGGAGGCCGGCGCCTCGTTCGCCGCGTTCACCGTGCTGCGGCTGCCCGGCGCGGTCGAGGGCCTGTTCGACGACTGGCTCGAGCGCCACCATCCGGCGCGGCGACAGAAGGTGATGTCGCGTCTGCGGACACTGCGTGGCGGCGCCGTCCACGACGCGCGCTTCGGTCACCGCATGCACGGCTGGGGGGTCTTCGCGGACCAGATCGCCGGACTCTTCCACGCCGCGCGACGAAAGCACGGCCTGGCGCGCCGCGGTGCGGCACTGTCGACCGCGGCGTTTCGCAAGCCCGGCGAGCAGACACGCCTCTTTTGAGCTGCTCTTCTGAGCCGCGAGAGCCCCGAGGCGAGTCGCCGGCGGCGGTATCATCCTGAAATGCCCCGTCCGTCGCTCCAGGCGCCCCGGCTGCCGCTCCGTCTGTCGCTCCAGTCACCACTCTTCGCCTTCATCCTGGTCTTCGTCCTCGGTGTGCTCGCCTGCGGCGTCTTCTATGCCGGCCACCCGGCGTTCTTCGACACCGACGCCAGCTTTCACCTCGCCGCGGCGCGCAGCTACGCCGAGGACGGGTTCGACTGGGCGCCGCCGCTGCGCGTCTCGCTGCTCGGGCGAGTCGACGACCCGGGGCTCGATGATCCAGGGCTCGACGACACTGTCTTCGACGATACGGGCTTCGGCGACACGGGCTTTGGAGACAAGGAGCTCCTCTTCCACCTCGCCATGGTGCCCCTGGTCGAGCTCTGGCCGGGCGACGCCGAGCGCCCGCCGCTCGCCGCCGGCCGCCTGGCGCTCGCACTCTTCAACGCTCTCGTCCTCGCCGTGCTCGCCGCTCTCGGCGTCCGCGCCGCCGGCGCCTGGGGGCTGCTTCTGCCCGTCTGGCTCGTCTGGTCGTCGACCGAGTTCGCCTGGCGCCTCGTCCGACTGCGCCCCGAGCTGCTGGCGCTGGTGCTCTTCTGCCTCGGATTGTGGGCGGCGGCGACCCTGCGCATGCGCCTCCTGGCGCTGGTCGCCACGCTCTTCGCCCTGTCCTACACCGCGGTCCACGCCTTCTGCGGCCTCTTCGCGCTGCTCTTCTTCTGGTGGGGCCTGGCGCGGCGCAGCTGGCGCTGGGACATGGCGCTGGCTGTGGCTCTCGGCACCGGCGTCGGCCTCGTCCTGCATCCGCACTTCCCGAGCAACCTCGACGTCTGGGTGGTGCAGAACATTCGCTTCTTCGTCGATCGCGCGGGGCTCGACGTCGGCACCGAGATTCGGCCGAACTTCACCGACGTCTCGTTGATGGTCAACCTCGGCTGGCTCGCCGGTCTGCTCGTCCTGTGGCGAGCGCGGCGGCGCAGCTCGGCCGGCGCGACACTGCATGCTGCCGGCCGGAGCACCGACGATGCACGGCTCGCCGACGCCTTCTCCCTCGCCGGCGTCGTCTTCGGCGGGCTCTACCTCCTGATGTCGCGCTTCGTCGTCTACGCCGTGCCCTTCCTCAGCCTGGCGCTCCTGTTCACGCTGCGAAGCCGCGGCGAGACCGTCGGCGCCTGGATACCCCTCGGCGCCGGCGCGCGCGCGCGGCGCGTTCCGACGGCGGTGGCGCTCGCCGGTTGCCTGCTGCTGTCGGCGCCGGAGGCGCTGCGGCAGCTCGCGCGCTTCGAGCAGGCGACGAGCGCCGGCCCGGACGAAGCGCGCTTCCACCAGCTGACCGCGTTCGCCGCCGCCGTGCCCGCCGGCGCCCACGTCGTCGCACCGTGGGGCCGCACGGCGCTCTACCTGCTGTGGGCGCCGCACGGCGAGTACCTCAACGTGCTCGACCCGGTATTCATGGCCAGCGTCGACCGCGATGCGTACGAGCTGCAGCGCGCTCTGCTCGACGGACGACATGCGGACGTGCCGCTGGCCGCGGCGCACCTCGACAGCGACCACCTGGCCGTGCCGGCCACTTTGGACGGTCCCCTGCGCGCACGCCTGGCGGCCGACCCGCGGGTCGAGGTGCTGCACGCCGCGTCGAACCTCCTCGTTCGCTTTCGCCCGGCGCCCGGCTTCGTGGTCGACGGCTGGCGGATCGTGCCGCCGGCCGAAGCAGCGGCGGCCCTCGATCCGAGCGCCTCGACCTCCAGGAGGTCGACCAACCGGTCGTCCAACTGGCCGTCCTACCCGCATCAGCTCGAGCCGACGCCGCGCGCACTCGAAGGCTTCGTCGACGGCGCACGAGTCGCCGGTGCCGCGGACCGCGCCGGCTGCCTGCGTTTCGTGCATCCGGGAGTCCCAGCAGGACGCTACGAGCTCGCCCCGGCCGGCGCGACGACCCTGCGCACACTAGGAGCTGACGGCTCGACACGCACCGTCCGCGTCGGCGGCGCGCTCGACGCTGTCCTCGGCCACGGCCTCCTCGTCGAGCTCGGGGCCGACTCCGGGGAAGACTCTGGGTCCGGCGGCACGAGCGATCACCTGATCGTCGACACCTGCCCGTCGCCCGAAGGCACCGTCGGCTTCTACCTCCTCGCCCGCTGACTCGCGCGGCGCTGACTGACTCGAGCGCGATCCCGCCCAGAACCGTCGACGGCCAGCTGACGAACCGGAAAACGGCCCTTCAGTTTAGCTGCCGCACAAATCGTCAGGCGGCGCGGGAACACAAGAGAACTCGCAGCATTGCGCGCCCGACTCACGAATGATCGCGGAGCCGCTGATCTCCGACGTCGATGTCGCAACAGCAGAGGTGGTACCGCCAATCAGAATCAGGTTGTTACCTTGCGTCGCCGCAGTGAACTTGCATCTCGCGCCGTTCTCGACACCGAGCAAGAATGCCGAGATCGGTGGTGCATCCGGATCGCCTGTCGCACTCACGATCACCCCGAGTGCCTCATTCGGTGGGATCTGTGTACCGATCGACGGTTCTGTTTGAATTGGCGGCTTCAGTCCTGAGCCGGTTGAAATCCATTCGACTCGGTTGAACACGATCTCTTCGGTCAAAAAATTGCGGATGTAGACTGTGACTGTGGCATCGCTCGTATCCATGTCATCCTCCAGATCGTCCGTTCGCCTGATACCAGGCTGCGCGACGATCTCGTTTCCTGCCATCGAACGCAGTTGAAGAGTCTGCCGGATTCACAACTCAGCGAGACACCGGGGTGTGTCATATCTCCGACGTCTCGAGACGCAGGATGGCCCGGTCCAGAGCCAACGACTCACCTCAGACGAATCCCTTCGCATAGTAGTCAATCCTCGAAACATTTAGGTACACCCTATATCCGGACGATTCATTCGGCAAGGAGAATCGAGAGAACCTGTCGTTCTATGCGATGTGACCACGGCACGCATCGAGGCGAGAAGCGGCTCGTTCCACCGGGCACGAGCCGTCGCCTGTCTGCCGCAAACTCGTGGAGCCGACCTCGGCGAATTCGTGCTTCCCTACGCGCCACCGAAGGCACGTCGGCTTCTTTCGTCTCTCCCGCTGACTCGCGCGGCACGGTCGATCGGCTCGGTCCGAACCGCTTCAGCCGTCGTCGAGCTCGCCTCGATCGGATGCGTCTCGAGCCCTGGGAGCGATCGACAGGGTCGGCCAGAGAGTCTTCCAGTCCCCTCCCTTTCCTTCGTACAGGCTCGAATCATAGAGCTGCGAGCCCCTGTTCACGTCGGGCTGACCACAGTCGCCACCCCCTGGAGGCCGCCATGCCCAGCCGAGCCATGAGATGTCGCGCTCGTTGCAGATTGCCAGAATCTGCTCGTCATAGTCGGTCGTCAGGCAGTACTGTCCGAACTCGGTCACGATGACGGGCCCGACCTCGAGCAACTCCGACGACGCGGCCTTGAATCCTTCGACACTCTTGTCCGGGCCCTGACCGGCGCCCTGATACGGATGGAGGCTGTAGAGCGTGTTGCTCGGCTCCGTCGCGTCCGCGAAGGCTCGGCAGTATGAAGGGTTGTACGCCCAGTTGTTGCCGCCGACGATGACGACGTTCTCGACAGACTGGCCGCGGATGGCCTGGTAGAGCTCGGACATGCCCGCATACTCGATGGACTGCCCGTCGAGAGTGCCGCCGTCCAGCCACACCTCCTGCGAAAGCACAGAGTCGCTGCACATCGGCTCGTTGTAGAGCTCGAAGAGGACGAGCGGATTCGACTGGTACTTCAACGCGACGAGCGACCAAAAATCGACCGCCTCTCGAATCGCCATGTAGCCACCGCAGCCGCTGCTCGGGCTGCAGTTCCCGCCACACTGCTCGTAGCCACTGCCGGCGGCGTTCCAGTGCAAGTCGAGAATGACCGCGATTCCTCGCGTCGTGAAGTGGTCGACCAACAAATCGACGCTCGCCTGGTAGATCGCTGCGCAGCCTTGGTTCGAGTAGTCGCCGAGAGCGTCTGCGGGGTCGTGCAGGTAGTAGTCGAGGTTGAGCGGGATGCGGAAGATCGGCAGCACACCTGGCGGGCCTGAATCGAGCAGCAGCTGGAGCTGGTCGTCGATCCCGTTCGAGCTGTTGTACGACACGGAGACCGGAGAATTCTGCGAGCCATCGCAGCTTGGAAGACGGGTCGTGCCCGAATTGTCCCAGAAGAAGTTGAGAAACGCCCCGCTGAGAACTCCCCCCTTGAACAGATACTCGGTCGTCGTACCGCCGATGCCGCGAAGGACCACAGGCTCGTCGGCGCGATAGAGCGTCTTGTCCCGAACGGTGAGCGGTGGAATCTGGGCTGACCGTGGATCTCGGGTCGACATGGGGAGTCCTCCTCGGCAGAGCGAAGCGAGTCCGACGCAGAGAAGACCGCTTCGGCGGGCGTGGGCAGACAGAGACTTGAGATAACACCTTAGTCGAACCGCGGGTTCTCGACAAACTGCTCTCGAACCCTCGCACCGACCGGCGCGCGAAGAATCTTCCACTTTTTTCGCCGCAGGGGTTGACAATGAATCATCACCTGCTACGATCCGACTCCCAACGACAACTCGAACGACTCGAGCCTGACGCATGAAAGCCCTCCAACACAATCTCTGCAACCCGATCGCCGACCGAGAGAACGGCGTGCACGCGATCGAAGGCCTTGCGGCCGCGGCGTGCTTGCAGCTGAGGTTCGATGCCGTGACCGGCGTCGAGGCCACGCAGTATGCGGCCGGAAATCGTGCCCGCGGGAGGCTCTTCAAGACACCGTCTTAGTGCGTCAAAGCACTGAAAACGATGCACTTGAAGGCCTTCCGGGGAAACTCGGAAGGCTTTTTTGATGTCTGCGACCCAGGGTCGCGATCTGACGAGCCGGCAACGGCCCCACGAGAACCCTTCAGTCCCGCCCGGCCTATGCGAGCCACCGTGCTCGCCCTGGGAGAGCTGCGCCCGAACGAAAGGTTTATTCACTCGACATCGATCAACACGACCACAACCTCTGATACCCCCGGACCAGCGGAACGCCGGCCTCACGTCGATCGTTCGACTGTGATCGGTCCGTGCGTTTTCCGGACATGGGCTCTGAACCGACGGTATCGCCCCGAGTCGCTCAATGGGTAGAGCAACGGACTATGGATCCGTCAGTTGCGGGTTCGAATCCCGCCTCGACACTGGACAGAAAATCCAGGCTCGTTCCACGAGCACGTCTCTCTGCCGGACCTCGGGGGCGGTCACGCCGCGCACCCGTCGCCGCGCGCCGAGGCCGACGGGACGACGATCACGCATCGTCGCCCCCGACGCGTCGGCACGCGCCGACACCGCCAGCCGTCGCCTGCAGCCTCTTCGGTCTCCGCCGTTCCGCCGCCGCCCCGGCGCGCGTCCGCATCAGCGGTCGCTCCGCGCCGACGGCCGACACCGCCGCGCATCTCCTGTCCCTGCCGACGCCCTCGGGCTTCGGCGACGCGAGCCGCGGCGAGCGTCTGGCTCGACGCGCAGCGCCCGGGCGGCGGCTCGAGCGGCGAGACCTACGGGCTCCGCGACGGTTCGCGGCCGTGCTCGACGCGGCCTCCCCCGCGGTCCATTCCGTCCGATCTCCGCCTCGTCCGTCCGCTGGCCCGGTTGTCCGATAGCACTCGTCCGATAGCACTCGTCCGACAGCAAGTGTTCGACAGCGAATGCTCGACAGCACGTTCGATCCGCCCTTGAGAAAGGAGGGCCCTCCGATGTTCCTTCGCCTGTTCCGCCTGCGTGAGCCTGAGCGCGCCGTGCTCTTCGTCGACGACGAGCCGAAGCGCCTGCTCAGTCCAGGCCTGCACCTCGTCGCCGGCCGCGGCCGGGGACGCATCGAGCGCTTCTCGGTGCGTGCACCCTGGCTCCAGCATCCACGCCTCGAAGTCCTCATGAAGTCCGGCGTGCTCGACGAGCAGGTCCGTTTCATTCAGCTCAACGACCAGCAGCGCGCGGTCGTCTGGCTCGACGGTCGCTTCGAGCGCACCCTCGAGCCGGGGCTGCACGCGCTCTGGACGCCCTTCTACACGGTCGACGTCGACATCCTGTCGACTCTCGATCCGGTTCTTTGCCATCGCAAGCTCGACGTCTTGGTCGAGGCCGGCGCGTTCGCCGAAGAGCTCGAGGTTCTCGATCTCGACGACAGCCAGCGCGCGCTGCTCTGGGTCGACGGCCGGTTCACCGCCATCCTCGGCCCGGGCCTGCACGGACTGTGGACGCCGTTCCGGCGCATTCGCACCGAGGTAGTGGAGGTCGGCGACGGCCGATTCAGCCATGACGATCTCGCCACCATCGTCTCGGCCGGCGGATCCGCCGTCGAGCTCGAGCCGGTGCGCGTGCCCGCCGACCACACGGGTCTGCTCTTTCGGGACGGTCGATTCCTTACCGAGCTCGCTCCGGGCCTGCATGCTCTGTGGAGCCGGCCGGCGCGGCTGGAGGTGGAACTGACCGATCTGCGCGAGCAGTTGCTGGACATCAGCGGCCAAGAGCTGATGACGTCGGACAAGGTGTCGCTCCGCCTCAACGCCTTGGTGGCCTACCGCGTCACCGCGCCGCGGCGCGCCGCCGAGGCCACCGACGACGTTCGTCAGGCGGTCTACCGCCAGGCACAGCTCGCCCTGCGCGCCGTCGTCGGCGCCCGAACGCTCGACGACCTGCTTGCCGACCGCGACGAGCCAGCCCGCGAGCTCGAGGCCCTGCTGCGGCCGCAGGCCGAGGAGCTCGGACTCGGACTGGGCTCCGTCGGCATTCGCGATCTCATCCTGCCGGGCGAGATCCGGACGCTGATGAACCGGGTCACCGAGGCCAAGAAGGCGGCCGAGGCCAACCAGGTCGCACGCCGCGAGGAAACCGCGGCCATGCGTTCGCAGGCCAACACCGCCCGCATCGTGGCGTCGAACCCGACGCTGCTCAAGCTGCGCGAGCTGGAGGTGCTCGAAAAGGTCGCCGGCACCTCGAACCTCAGCGTCCTGCTCTCGGAGACCGGTCTCTCCGACCGTGTCTCGAAGCTGATCTGAGCGCGATCACGACCCGAGCAAGCCCCGGGCCTCTCGAGGCCTGGGGCATTTCTTCCGCCTGACCTCATACAATGCCAAGGGTTGACACTAGTTGTCGACATCGCGATACTGAGCCTGGAGGTGCACGATGGCTTCGCTTCATGTTTCACTGTCCGACGAGATGCGCAGCTTCGTCGATGAGCAGGTCGAAGGCGGCGCGTACCACAACCACAGCGAGTACGTCCGCGACCTCATCCGCCACGATCAGGCACGCCAAGAGCGAGAGCGAGTCGACGCCCTGCTCCTCGAGGGGCTCGCGAGTGGCGTCCCGAGTGAGCTTGAGACTAGAGATTGGTTCCAACTCCGCGAACGGCTCCGGACCCGGGCTCAACGAAGTGATCGCTGACGACGAAGCGACACAGTGGCCACAAGGCTCAGAACCGTATTCTTTCCGCGAGCTCGTCTGGATCTAGAAGAGCAGGCCGAGTACCTGCTAGAGAACGCCTCTCTCAAAACCGCCGAGCGGTTCTTGTCTGCAGCAGAACGAACCGCCGATCAGCTCGCGTGGAGTCCCGAGATCGGCCAGATGGCAAGGGCTGCACGGTGCGACGAGCAACCTGCGAGTCTGGAAGGTTTCGGGCTTCCCGAAGATCTTTTTCTTCTATCGAATCGTGGACGGGCGGATCGAGTTCGTCCGCGTCCTGCACAGCGCCCGCGATCTTTCGAAGCTGATCTGACCTGTGATCACTCGAAACCAGACCGCACGGTCCGGGTTGACTATGTTTCGGTTCGACGCTCAAGGGCAGGTGGCGTAGGCGTCGGACTCAGTGATCGCGTCGGTCGGGTTGCGAGCGAGTCGACGAGACGCAGTAGCGCGATCGGCCGCGCCATGGCATACTCCGTCGCGTGAAGACTCTGCTGCATCCCGTGACCGGCTGGATCCTCGTCGTCGGCGCCCTGGCTTCCTACCTGGTGCTCTCGGTCGGTCTGGGGATCTATCAGCGCATCCCGTGGGCTCACCTTCTGCTGGGGTTCATGGGCGTCGGGATCCTGGTCTTCGCCACGATCGAGCGGCCGGGCATTCTGCGCATCGCGGGCGCGGCGCTGTCGACGGTCCTGGTCGCCGGCTTCGCGTGGTGGACGCTCGAGTACTCTAGCTACAGCTCCCAACGCTACGGCGTCGTCCACGCGCAGGAGACTGAGGCCGACGCGGGCGACGAGGCGGTCCAGGAGCCGCTCGCCGTGAGCATCCCGCGCCTCGCCAGCCTCGAGCTGCCGAACGTCGAGGGCGCATCAGTGCCGCTCCTCGCCCCCGAGGCGCGAGCTCGTGCGACGCTGATCGTGCTCTACCGCGGCTATTGGTGACCGTACTGCCGCCGGGAGCTGGTCGAGCTCCATCAACGCAAAGCAGACTTCGAAGAGCGCGGGATCGAGATCGTCGCCGCCACGGTCGACCCGCCCGAGGATCTTCAGACGATGGCCGAAGCGGTCGCTGGTGAGCTGCGCTTCGCCTCGGATCCCGACGGCGTCCTGATGGATCTCCTCGACGTCCGGCACCAGGGCGGACGAGCCGACGGTGTCGACATCCCGCAGAGCGCGAGCTTCCTCGTCGCGCCCGACGGCACCGTGCTGTGGAAGAAGCTGGCGCCGAACTACCGCGTGCGCCCGACGCCGGACGACGTCCTCGCGGCGATCGAGCGCTCCCTGCCGCGCTCCTGAGAGCACCGAGAACTCCGCGGGCATGCCGCCGAAAGGCTGGCACGGGTTTCGCTTCCTTGGTCGACGCCGGGACTTCCCGGCCGTCCACGACCCCATCGACCAAGGAACTTCATGCGCGTTCTACTTCTTGTCCTCGCCGTCTGCGCGGCGCTCTTTCTGACCGGCTGCGACGACGACCCGATCTTTCTCCGCGAATCGAACATGACCTTCGTGCTCGAAGACCGCTGTGACGACGGCTACGGCCTGCAGGCACGGCTCTTCGATCTCTCGAACGACCTCGTCTGGCCGTCGAACAGCAGCGTGTACACGGTGGGAGCGGGCGGCGACATCGACGCCAACATCCGCTGCCGCACCGGTGCGCTGATTTGCTACGGCGCCACCACCGAGCCGGAGACGAGCTTCTTCTGGGGCCTCGGCATCGATGGCTTCAACAGCTGTGACGACTGCTGCGAGGCGTGCAACGACGTGGTGGTGCGCTACAGCCTCGGCTGCTGACGAGCGTTGCCTCGAGAGAGCGCGCTGTCCGATTCTCAGGACACTCGTCGTCTCGAGCGTCTCAGGCCGCCGGCAGGTACGGCTCGACCAGCCGGCGCAGCGCCGCCTTGGGCTGAGCGCCCATCGTGCGCTCGACCATCGCGCCGTCGTTGAACACGAGCAGCGTCGGGATGCTGCGCGCATCGTGACGACTGGCGAGCACCGGGTTCTGGTCGACATCGACCTTGACCACCTTGAGCCGGCCGGCCAGCTCACGCGAGAGCTCCTGGAGGGCCGGCGCGATGGCCCGGCACGGCGCGCACCACGAAGCCCAGAAGTCGACCAGAACCGGCAGCGGCGCCTGCATCACCTCGCGCTCGAAGCTCGCGGTATCGGTGTCGACGAGCCACGGCAGGCCGGACTGGCAGCGTCCGCAGGCCGGGCGGCCGGCGGCGCCGGCGCGCAGACGATTCTTGCCGCCGCAGGCGGTGCAGGCGACGATTGGGGCAGTCGACGGAGCGCTCATTGGTCGGCCTCCTGGTTCGCCTCGTCGAGGCGCGGCACGCCGAGCGGATAGAGCGCGATGACCAGACGGTGTTCCGGCGCATGCGGCGCCGATTCCTTCACGTCGTCACCCCAACCCTGCATCTCCTCGATCAGCGCGTCGAGGCGACGACGCAGTTCGACAATGCATGTGGTTTCGAGTCGCTTCAGCGAGACATTGACGATGAGCATGCCTTCGGCGATCGCGTCGGCGAGTCGAGAGCTGTCGACGCCCTCACCAGCAGCGGCCGCGTCGAGCGCCTGCGGTAGGGCTCGCAGCTCGGCGGCGGAGCCCTCGAGGAGCTCGGCAGCAAGCGCACTCTGGGCGGCACCGCCGTCGAGGGAGAAGAGCCGCGGATCGGCTCGGAAGGAGCGCGCGACCGAGCGATAGTACTTCTCGACCGTTCCGCGCACTGGCCGCGTTCGCTCGAGGCGAATCAGCTGCGCGCGCTCGAGCGTCTCGACGTGATGGTAGAGGCGGGTCGGTGGCTCGCCCAACGCCTTGGCGACTTGCTTGGTGGTCCGAGCCTCACCGCAGAGCTCTTCAAGAATGCGCAGGCGCAGCGGATCGGCGAGCACCTTCAGCCGCTCGAGGTCCTCGATGATGTGGACCAGCGGGAGCTCGCTCGTCGGGGGCGCGTTGGACACCGTGGCCGCGGAATCTGTCGGGATGCTCGCCATCACTCGACAATACCACGACGTTCGGGAGCGGCCGATCATTCGCCGATCGCTCATTATTCAAAACTATTTGAATATTAGGTCGTACTCCAATAGACTCACCTGGCGGCGACGTTCGCCGACGGTGATCTCTCGACCGGACACTTGCACGAGTCCCTCTGACACTGACACGAGGAGTCGATCGATGGCCGACCTCACTCTGTTCTTCACCCTCGCCCTCTTTCTCCCTCTCTACACCCTTGCCGAGATGCGATGGGTGCGCCGACGCCTACGCGCCGGCGACACCCGCGCACGCCTCTGGCTCTATCGCTCGACTCTTCTCGCCGAGTGGGGCCTGGCGGCGAGCGTGCTGGCGCTTTGGTGGATCGCCGGGCGCGACTGGACGCTCCTCGGCTTCGGCGGCCCGACGAGCGCGACCCTGCCCGGCCTGGGAGAGGTCCCGGCGTGGCGCTTCTGGCTCGCTCTCGGCCTCGCCGCACTCGCGTCGCTCGCGCTGGTCGCCCAGGCGGTCGGCATCGCGCGCGCGCCGGAGAAACGCGCGCAGGTACGGGAGAGCATGCGCGCGCTCAACTACCTCGTACCCCGCCGCCCGGCCGAGCGTCGTCTGTTCGGCGCAGTCGCGGTGACCGCGGGCATCACCGAGGAAATCCTGTACCGCGGCTTCCTGCTCTGGTTGCTGGCACCGCACCTCGGCGTCGTCGGCGGTGCCGCGCTGGCCGTCGTGCTCTTCGGCCTGCTCCATTCCTATCAGGGCGGAGTCGGCGTTCTGCGTACCACCCTTGCCGGTACTCTGCTGATGGCGTTCTACTTGCTCGGCGGAGCGCTCTGGGCGCCGATCCTGCTTCATGCCACGATCGACCTGGTGTCGGGCCGGCTCGGTTCGGCGGTGCTCGCGGACGACGACGCCGGGGCGGGCGCACCGGAGCCCGCGGTGCTATGATCCGCGGCCCATGGCACTCCTCTCCGGCTCCGCCAGCGTCTCGCGCTACTCCGTCGTTCCCGTGGTCGAGGACCCCGGCTTCGAGCGCGCAGGCTTTCGCGAAATCCTGCCCGGCTCCGAGGTTCGGGAGGCCGCCGGCTTCGTGCCCCTCGAGCCCGAGGCACCCTACTCCGCCGGCCATGCGCGCTGGTTCTTCCGCGTCCGCATCGACACCCTGCGCGCCGACCCGACGGCGGTGAAGGAGCGAGTCAAGGAGCTGGTGCGGGTCGAGATCGAGCAGGGGATGGGCTTCGTCGGTCCGAAGAAGCGCAAGAAGCTCAAGGAGCTGGCCGAGGAAGAGCTGATCGTGCAGTCACGCCCGCGCACCAAGATCGTCGAGGGCTGCCTCGACGGCGCGACCCTGTGGATCGGCTCGACGGCGAAAAGCGTGATCGGCAAGGTACTCGAACAGCTGCGCCGCATCGGCGTGTCGGCCGAGCCGCGCACGCCGTGGCTCGAGCGCGGCGACCCGGAGATCGACGACGCGGTCGTCGAGACTCACGAGCCCGGCGAGTCGGTGCTCGGCTGTCGCTTCCTCGAGGCACTGATCGAGGATCGCGAGATCCTCTTTGAGCCGGAGACCGGCATGGTGCGTCTACGCACCGAGGACGCGCGCATCACGCTCTCGGGCGCCATCCTGCCGGACCTGCATCGCTACATCGACCGCGACGCGCGACTGCTCTCGGCCAAGCTGATCACCGGCGAGTCGACCTTTCGCTTCGACGCCCTGCCGTTCCGCGTCAGCGCGCTGCGCGTCGACACCGAGAAGCACGAGCACTGGACCGAGCAGCTCGACGAGCGGCTGGAAAAAATCGCCGCTGTGTACGATCTCCTCGACCGCAAATACACCGAGCATGCGCCGCGGCTGTTGAAGGCCTGACGGCGACGCCCCCGCCAGGACGACGACCGTGAGCGAAGAGACCACCCACGCCCCCGACGAGCCTTCCGACACCCTCCGCGACGACTCAGCCCGCGACGACTTCATCCGCGACAAGGTCCGCGCCGATCTCGCCTCCAGCCGGGTCGAGCACGTCGTCACGCGCTTTCCGCCCGAGCCCAACGGCTACCTGCACATCGGCCACGCCAAGGCGATCGTGCTCAGCTTCGAGGTGGCGCGCGAGTTCGGCGGCGTCTGCCGCTTGCGCTTCGACGACACCAACCCCGAGACCGAGGACATCGAATACGTCGAAGCGATCGAGCGCGACGTGCGCTGGCTCGGCTACACCTGGGACGGGCCGACGCGCTTCGCGTCCGACTACTTCGAGCAGCTCGCAGAGTGGGGCGAAAAGCTGATCCGGGACGGCAAGGCCTATGTCGATCGCTCGAGTGAGGACGAGATCCGCGCCGGTCGCGGCTCGATCACCGAGCCGGGCACGCCGAGCCCCGATCGCGACCTCTCGGTCGACGACAACCTCGAGCTCTTCCGCCAGATGAGGGCCGGCGAGATGCCCGACGGCGCCGCCGTGCTGCGCGCCAAGATCGACATGGCCGCGGCCAACATGTTGATGCGCGATCCGCTGCTGTTCCGCATTCGCCACGCCCACCACTACCGGCGCGGCGACGCGTGGTGCATCTACCCGATGTACGACTACGCGCACTGCCTTGAAGACGCCATCGAAGGCGTGACGCACTCCTTCTGCACGCTCGAGTTCGAGAACAACCGGGAGATCTACGACTGGCTGATCGAAGCGGTCGAGATCGAGCCGCCGCGCCCCGAGCAGACCGAGTTCGCGCGCCTCAGCCTCGGCTTCACGGTGATGTCGAAGCGCAAGCTGCTCCAGCTGGTGACCGACCAGCACGTCGCCGGCTGGGACGACCCGCGCATGCCGACGATCTCGGGCCTGCGACGGCGCGGCGTGACGCCCGAGGCGATCCGCCGTTTCGCCGAGGACGTCGGGGTCGCCAAACGCAACAATGTCATCGACATCGCGCGCTTCGAGCATGCCATTCGCGACGACCTGAACCATCGCGCGCCGCGCCGCCTGGCGGTGCTCGACCCGATCGAGATCGAGCTCGAAAACTGGCCCGGGGACCACGTCGAGCAGCTCGAGGCCGACGACTGGCCGCGCGACGTGCCGAAGGACGGCACCCGCGCGGTGCCCTTCGGCCGGCGCCTGCTGGTCGAGCGCGAGGACTTCGCCGAGGATCCGCCGGAGGGCTGGCACCGCCTGGCGTTGGGCCGCGAGGTCCGCCTGCGCTACGCCTACGTCGTCGAGTGCACCGAGGTGGTGCGCGACACCGCCGGCCGCGTGACGACGCTGCGCTGCCGCGTCGACCTCAAGAGCCGCGGCGGCAAGACCGCCGACGGGCGAAGCGTGCCGGGCACTATCCACTGGGTGTCGGCCGACCACTCGGTCCCGCTCGAGGCAAGGCTCTACGATCGCCTCTTCCGGGTCGAGCAGCCCGACGCCACGGGCGGCGACTTTCTCCAGCACCTGAACCCCGAGTCGCTGGTGGTCCACACCGACGCGCGCGCCGAGCCGTCGCTCGCCGGCGCCGCGCCCGGCACGCGCGTGCAGCTCGAGCGCCTGGGGTACTTCGTCGTCGACCAGGACTCCGCCGGCGATCCGCTGGTGATGAACCGCACCGTCACGCTGCGCGACACGTGGGCCAAGGTGGCCCAGACCGCCGACGCGCGCGAGGCCGCCGCGCGCGCGCAGCGCCGTGCCGAGGAGAAGAAGGCCTACAAAGAGGCACAACGGCGCCAGTCGGAGGCCGGCGACGACGGGGTGACGCTGAGCGCCGACGAAGAGCGCATCGCCGCGCGCTACCGTGACGCGCTCGGGCTCGCCGAGCATGATGCGACCCTGCTCGCCCGCCACGCCGAGCGCGCCGAGTTCTTCGACGCGGCGCACGGGATCTGCTCCGACGCCCATGCCGTCGCCCGCTGGGCGATCAACGAGCTGCGCGGCGCCGCCGGGGACCGGCCGCTTTCCGAGCTGCCGTTCGAAGGCGCGGCGCTCGGCCGCCTGGTCGCCCTGGTCGAAGACGGCGCGATCACCGCCGCCGCCGGCAAAGAAGTGCTGGCGGCGATGGTCGCGGGCGAAGGCACGCCCGAAGGGATCGTCGACGCGCGCAACCTGCGTCGCATCGACGACGCCGGCGCGCTCGAGCCGACGATCGACGCCGTCCTTGCGGCCAACGCCGGTCAAGTCGCGGCCTATCGCGGCGGCAAGACGGCGCTCTTCGGCTTCTTCATCGGCCAGGTGATGCAGCAGACCGGCGGCACCGCCGACCCGCAGATGGTGCGCCGTCTGCTCACCGAGCGCCTCGACGCGGACTGATCGACGAGATCCGAGCTCGTCGAATCGACGAGTCGTTTCTGAGCGGCGCCGGCGCCTAGCCGGCTCTGGGCGCAGTGCAAATGCACATCTGGTGGCACCGGCCCCTCGGGCTGTGCTAGAGTTTTTGTAACGCCTGCGTTTTCAGATAGTTCCAGCCGCGCTATCGCCGCATTGCGGCAGGAAAGCCCGCCGTCGTCGATGGTGGTGCGGGCCGGCTGCACCTCGGAGAAGTGGATCCAACCGTCGATCGATGGACAAGGAGATCGCGCCGTGACGAATCCCCACCGCTCTCTTCGCCGCCGCCCGCGAGCCGCCGGCCCTCGGCTCGCCTTCTGGCTCGGCCTCGTGCTCCTCCTGCTGCTCGGCCTGCCGTTCGCCGCGGCGGCCCAAGACGACGCACCGGCAGCCGATGCTTCGGCCGACGACGCGACGGCCGACGCCGACGAAACGCCGCAGATCGAAGACGTGATCGTGGTCACCGCGTCGCGTACCGAGCAGCGCCTGCAGGAAGTGCCGGTGGCGATGTCGGTGATCACCGCCGCCGAGCTCGAGACCACGCCGGCCGACGACTACGGCGACGTTTTGCGCTCGGTGCCGGGCATCAACGTGGCGCAGATCTCCGCCCGCGACGTCCAGATTAACGGCCGCGGCGCGACCAACAGTCTGTCGAACGGCCAGCTGGTTCTGCTCGACGGCCGCTCGGTGTACCTCGACTTTTTCGGCTTCGTGATGTGGGACCTGCTGCCGGTCGACTTCCGCGAGATCGCCCAGGTCGAGGTCGTACGCGGCCCCGGCTCGGCGGTGTGGGGCGCCAACGCGCTCGGCGGCGTCGTTAACCTGATCACCAAGTCCCCGTGGGAGATGGTCGGCACGGGCGTGCAGCTCACCGGCGGCGAGCTCGGCACCCTCGGAGCCAGCATCACCCATGCCCAGGCGAGCGACGTCCAGGGCTTCAAGCTCTCGGCCAGCTACTACGAGCAGGACGCCTACGATCGACCGACCGGCGTGATCAACGAGACCGGCACACCCTACCCGCCGTTCGACAACGAGGGCACGGCGCAGCCGAAGATCGACTTGCGCTACGACCGCAACATCGGCGACGGCGCGCAGTTCCTCACTGTCGCCGCCGGCTGGGCGACCACCGACGGCATCGTCCACTCCGGCATCGGTCCGTTCAACGTCGACGACAGCTCCGGCTTCAGCTACGCCAAGGTCGACTGGAGCATCGACTCGTGGAACATCAGCGCCTACGCCAACCTGGTCGACGGTGACGCGATCAACCAGCTGACGCGCGGCCTCGACGGGCTGCCGCTGCAGTTCCTCTTCGAGACCGAGACCTACAACCTCGAAGCGTCGAACACCGCGGTCGTCGGCCGCAACACGTTCACCTACGGCGGCAACGTGCGCCACACCGACTTCGATCTGTCGATCGCCCCGGGCGACGACGCGCGCGACGAGTACGGATTCTTCCTGCAGGACGAGATCGAGCTCACCGACCGCCTCACCTGGCTGCTCGGCGCGCGCTGGGACGACATCGACCCGATCGGCTCGGTGGTGTCGCCGCGCACCAGCCTGCTCTTCGCGCCGACGCCGGAGCACAGTTTCCGCATCTCGTACAACGAGGCCTTCCGCGCGCCGTCGCTGGTCGAGAACTTCCTCGATACGACGATCGTCAACGACGTCCAGCTGCCGGTCGTCGGCCAGTACGTCTTCCCGACGCTCGCCGTCGGCAACCCGCTGCTACAGGAAGAGTCGCTCACCGCCTACGAGGTCGGCTATGTCGGAACGCTGGCGCAGAATCGCGCCACGCTGCAGCTGGCGGTCTACCGCAACGAGATCGAGGACGCCACCGACTTCTTCCCGGCCGCCGCCTACACCGGCTCGAATCCGCCGCTCGGCTGGCCGCTGCCGCCCTTCTTCCTCGACGTGCCGCCGCTCGCCGGCGCCCTACCGTCGCTCTTCACCTACCGCAACATCGGCGAGCGGGTCGACCAGGGCTTCGAGGCCGCGTTCGACTATCGCCCGAACCTGCAGTGGCGAGTGACCTTGAACTACTCGTACCAGGACGAGCCCGACGTCGAGGGCATCGACCCCGCCGAGACCAACATCGCGCCCGAGAATCGCTTCAACCTCGGCGTTTCCTACGATGGGCCGAAGTACTACGCCGATCTGTCGGTGAACTACGTCGACGAAGCGCGCTGGACCGACGTGCTCGACTCGCGCTTCTGGGGCACCACCGACGACTACACGATCCTCAACCTGTCGGTCGGCATCCGCCTGGCCAACGACAAGGTGACCCTGGCGCTGATCGGCAACAACATCACCGACGAGGACGTGCAGCAGCACATCTTCGGCGACATCATCAGCCGCAAGATCACCGGCCAGGTGCGCTTCGAGTTCTGATCCCGACGATGCCGCCGGAGACCTCTCTCCAGGCGCCGGTGCTGGTCACCGGCGCCGCCGGCTTCATCGGCCGGCATCTGATCGCGGCGCTGCTCGAGCGAGGCGTCGCGGCGCGCGCTCTGCTGCTGCGCGGCGAGAGCGTTCCCGAGACCTGGCACGACGCCCTCGAGGGCGGCCAGCTCACGGTGCATCGAGGCGACGTCACCGAGCCGACGAGCCTAGCCGCACCGTGCGACGGCGTCGGCACGGTCGTGCACCTCGCGGCGGTGGTCACCGACTGGGGACCCGAGGCGCTCTTCCGCCGCGTCACCGTCGGCGGCACCGACAACGTCTTGCGCGCCGCCGCGGCGGGTGCCCCGAGCGGCACGAGTGTGCGCTGCGTGCTCGCCTCGTCGATCGTCGTCTACGGCACGCACTTGAGGCATCGCGCCTGCCCGGAAGACACGCCGTTCGGCTCACCGGTCGGCGTCTACAGCCGCGCCAAACAGGCGCAGGAAGCGCTCGCCCGTGAGCTGGCGCCAAAGCTCGGCCTCGAGCTGGCGGTGGTGCGCCCGGCCAACGTCTTCGGCCTGGGTAGCCGACCGTGGCAGGAGATGGTCGCGCCGCTGCTCGAGACGCGGCAGATCACCCTCATCGACGGCGGCGACTTCGACGCCGGCCTGGTCCACGTGCGCAACCTCTGCGACCTCCTGCTCGCCGCCGCCGCGGTCCTCGGTACTCCAGACCGCGACCTCTCGATCCCGACCTACAACGCCGTCGACGGCTTCGGCATCACCTGGCGACAGTACTTCGGCGACCTCTCCGCCGCCCTCGGCGCCCCGCCGCCGCGCTCCGCCCCACGCTGGCTGGCGGCCCCCGGCGCCCGCCTCTTCGAGGCCGTCTCGCGCCTGACCGGCCAGCGCGAGCGCCCTCTGCTCACCCGCGAAGCCCTCAACCTCGTCGGCTCCCACCTGCGCCTCCCCTCCGACCGCGCCCGCACCGAGCTCGGCTGGTCGCCTCGCGTCGGCTACGACGAAGCGATCGCCGAGATCCACGCCGGCCTCGCCGCCGACCGCGCCTGACCCACCGACAAATCTGTCCGCTGGCTCGGCTCTTGCACTCTTCCGCGTAGCGTGGTCTCCAGCCCACAAACCTCTGCAGAGCAGTACTTTAGGCGCCATTGAAGAACCCGACAGGGCATCGCTGGCCGCCTGAGTGCACCTTCTTCCGATCGCCACTAGACCGCCAGCCACCGAGCCTCACCGCGGCGAACCGCCCCCAGCCACAAGCCACAGCTCCATCGACAGGCCATCACCACCGGTACTGGGATCGCCGGCATCCTGCCGGCCTGGGGGCACTGACGACGAAGAATCTCATCGATGCACCGAGCACGACCGACGCCGGACCCAGAACTTCCCGCACTGCCTCCAACGACGAACCACCTGCACTACACTCACCGCGAGGCGAGACATCATGCCCAAGTCACGGCACAGCCTCGCATTGAGTCGTTGGGAGGACCGAGATGGACCTGAAAGCCTTCGTGGACGACGTGCTGGCCCACATCACGCCCTTCGTCCCGTTCTTGAGCCAGCCAGGAGACGCCAACTCCGGAAGTAAACCGCCAACCAGCAAGGGTAAAGCCCTCTGGCACGCGGTCCGGCCGGCCCTCGAGGCCCGCCCAGCGGCACGCGAAGCGGCCGAAGACCTGGCCGACGACCCCGACGACCGGATGGCTCTGGCCGTCGTCGGCCATCAGCTGAGAAAGGCACTCCAGGCCGACCCGGCGCTCCTCGCCGAGCTCCGGGCCCTCGCACCGAGCACCCCCGCGCCCCAGAGCGCCCACGCGACCCGTTCCGTGTCCACCGTGGGCAGCGGCGCCAGCGCCGGCCCGGGCTCCGCGGTCTCCGGAGAACGCGGCTTTTCCTTTCATCGAGTCGGCCGCGACGTCGTGATCGGAGGCGAGACCCATCGACCGGACCCGGCGACCCTGGAACGCGCCTACCTCCATCGCCTGGTCCGCGAGACCTCCGCCATCCCGCTCGCCGGCATCGACCCCGGCGCCCGCAGCGATGCCGACGTCCAGCTCAGCCTCCACGGCGTCTACACCGCCCTGCGGACCCGGGAATCACGGCCCGCGAAGACCCAGGCCGATGGCGATGCAGCGAAGCTCGCCCCCGGAGACCGCCTCGACCAGGCACCGGCGTCCGCCCTCGAGTGGCTCGACGCCGAGCCCCACCTGGTGATCCTCGGCGACCCGGGCGGCGGCAAGAGCACCTTCGTCTCCTTCGTCGCGCTCTGCCTCGCCGCCGAGCGGCTCGGGCCCGAAGCCCCGGGCCTGGAAGGACTCGGTCTCGGCCTCGACACCCTGCGCGCCCCGCTCCCTGAGGACGACGGCAACGCGGGCGACGAGCCCCAGCCCTGGTCGCACGGCGCCCTGCTGCCGGTGCGCATCGTGCTGCGCGACTTCGCGGCGCGCGGCCTGCCCGCCACCGGCCGCGCCGACGCGCACGCGCTGTGGAGCTTCGTCGCCGCGGAGCTCGAGGCGGCGGAGCTCGGTGACTTCGCGGCTCCCCTGAAACAGGCCCTCCAGACCGCCGGCGGCCTCCTCCTGCTCGACGGGCTCGACGAGGTGCCCCAAGCCGACCAGCGCCGCCACCAGCTGCGCGGCGCCGTGCTCGGCTTCGAGAAGAGCTTTCCGCGGGTGCGGATCGTGGTCACGAGCCGCATCTACCCCTACCGCAACCAGGGCTGGCGCCTCGCCGGCTTCGCCGAGGCGGCGCTGGCTCCCTTCTCGCACGGCCAGATCCGGCGCTTCACGCGTTGCTGGTACCAGCAGATGGTGGCACTCGACAGGCTGCGCCCAGAGGCTGCCGCGGCGCGTGCCGACCAGCTCGAGCGCGCGATTTTCGGCAGCTCGCGCCTGCAGTACCTCGCCGAGCGCCCGCTCCTCCTCACCCTGATGGCGAGCCTGCACGCCTGGCGCGGCGGCACCCTGCCGGAAAAGCGCGAACGGCTCTACGCCGACACGGTCGAGCTGCTGCTCGACTTCTGGGAGCGGCAGCGCATCGTACCCGACGCCGACGGCCAGCCGGTCCACTCCCCGGCTCTCGCCGAGTGGCTCGAGACCGACAAGGAGAGCGTGCACCGCGCGCTCGAGCGCCTGGCGTTCCAGGCGCACAGCACGCAGGCCGACCTCGAGGGCACGGCCGATCTCTCGGAGGGCGCCGTGCTGCAGGCCCTTCTGCGGTTGCGCCCGGGCGGCAGCGCCGAGCGCCTCGTCGACTACCTGCGAGATCGCACCGGGCTGCTCGAGCCTCGCGGCGTCGGCGTCTACACCTTTCCGCACCGCACCTTCCAGGAATACCTGGCGGCCTGCCACCTGACGAACTCCGGCGGCAAGCCGGAGATCAAGCGCCTCGCCACCACCGATCCCGATCGCTGGCGCGAGGTCGCGCTGCTCGCCGGCGCCAAGCTCGGTGCCGGCGGGCTGTGGGAGATCTGGGACCTGGCCTATCGCCTCTGCCACGGCGCGCCGGAGCCAGGCACCGAGACGGATCCTGCCGCCGCCTGGGGCGCCCAGATCGCGGCGCAGTTGGTGGTCGAGATGGCGCGCGACCGCGCGGCGCTTGAGGATCTCGACGCGTCGGAGCGCCAGACGCTCGAGCGGCTGCGGCGCTGGATGCTCCACCTCCTGCGAAGCGACTGGCCGGTCGCCGAGCGTGCGCTCTCCGGCGATCTCCTCGGCGCTCTGGGGGATCCCCGATTCGACCCGGACTGCCTGCACTTCCCGGCCGAACCGATGAAGGGTTTCGTCGAGATCCCGGCCGGGCCGTTCCTCATGGGCAGCAATCCCGGCCTCGACGAGGGCGCCCAAGAAGAAGAGACCCCGCAGCACGAGGTCGACCTGCCAACCTACTGGATGGCCCGCTTCCCCGTGACCGTCGCGCAATTCGCCGCCTTCGTCCAGGCGACCGGATATGACGTCGATCGCAAAGCTCTCGTCGACCCACTTTACCGACCCGTCGCCTACATCGCCTGGGACGACGCTCGAGCCTACTGCCGCTGGGTCACTACTGCGCTTCTGGAGCTCCCAGCGACCAGCCTGCCCGAGGAGGATCCTTTGCGCCGGCTCCTCGAGACAGGCCACGAGATTCGCCTGCCGACCGAAGCCGAATGGGAAAAGGCCGCGCGCGGAAAGGATGGTCAGATCTACCCGTGGGGCGGTCCATATGAACCAGGGCGATGTCATGACGGGCTGAACGGTTTGGTGCGAACCACTGCAGTCGGCTGCTTCCCTGACGGCGCGAGCCCCCTCGGGTGCGAAGAAATGAGCGGCAACGTGTGGGAGTGGACGTCCACCGCATGGGGCAAGTCATGGGGATCCCCGGACTGGTCGTATCCCTACCAGATGGATGAGCGCGAAGTAGTCGGCGAGGCGAGTGAGACCTTGCGCGTGGTCCGCGGCGGGTCGTTCTTCCTTCACCTGGTCAATCTCCGCTGCGCTGCCCGCGGCAGGGACCACCCGCTCGACCGCGGCGTCGGCTTGGGTTTTCGGGTGGTGCTGTCTCCAATCTCTGATCTCTGATCTGCTCTGTGCTCTGTCGAGATTGGGGGCGTCCAGAGGGGGCTTGCCCCTCTGGACTCTCGACAACCCTCAGCCTTGCTCATGTGCTTCGGCTCGCCGAAATCAGGATGCACAGAAACCGCGAGGGAGCCATGCCTCAGCCTGACCAGCAGATGCCCATCTTCAGTCGAACGTTCGACCTCCTGAGCTGGCTGCTTCCCAGGACGCGTCACTTCCCGCGAGCGCATCGGCACGACTTCACCAGGCGACTTCTCGACGCCGCGTTCGACCTGCGTGAGGCTCTCGAAGAAGCGAATGTACGACGTGGTGGCCAGCGGCGCGAGGCGCTCGAGAATGCCGATGTCGCTCTTGCGAAGCTCCGCATGTACCTTCGCCTCGCGAACCACTGGGATTGGCTTTCCGACGGGCAGTACAAGCATGCGGCGACGATGGTCGCAGAAGTTGGTAGACTTCTCGGAGGCTGGATCAGAGTGAGTTCCCCATAGGCGAGAGCCGGCGCTCTGTGCCGGATCGCGGGGGCGAGTCCAAAGCGCCTTGCGCGTGGTCCGCGGCGGCTCGTTCTTCAATCACCAGGACAATCTCCGCTGCGCTGCCCGCAACAGGAACCACCCGAACGACCGCAACGACAACTTGGGTTTTCGGGTGGTGCTGTCCACATTCTTCGGGTCGCTGACACCGGAACTTCCCGGCGGGGCCAAGCCCTTCTGGGCCGAGGAGAAGAATGGCGGGGCTCGCTCCTGGCCGCGCCCACTTGCCTGGGCCGGGCATACATCCATCGTCCCGCCCACCTGGACTCGATCTCCGGGCGGGACGCTTTTCGGCCCTCACGATCTTATTGCGATGTATCAAGAACTTATCTCTTGGGAGAACCTGCTCGCAGCGTATCGCCAGGCGAGTCGGGGCAAGCGAAGCCACACCTCCGTCGCCACCTTCGAACATCGACTCGAAGATCACCTCCTGGACCTTCATCACCGATTGCGAGATCGCTCGTACCGGCCGGGTGACTACAACAGCTTTTTCATCCACGAGCCAAAGCGGCGTTTGATCAGCGCTGCGCCATTCGTCGACCGCGTTGTCCACCACGCCCTGTGCAATCTGATCGAGCCACTCTTCGAGCCTTTCTTCGTTGCTGAAAGCTTCGCCAATCGCCGAGGAAAAGGCACACACGAAGCCCTCGACCAATGTCAGCGCCTCGCACAGCTGCATCCCTGGGTGCTTCAGATCGATGTCAAGCAGTTCTTCCCCAGCATCGATCACCAGATTCTCCACCGCATCATCGCCCGCAAGGTGGATGACCCCGACGTGCTCAGGCTCATCGAGCTCATCCTCGAGAGCGGAGCCGGCGTTCTCGACGCTTCCTATGAAATGGTCTACCACCCTGGAGATGATCTCTTTGCTGTCTTACGACCCCGGGGCCTCCCGATCGGAAACCTTACGAGCCAGTTCTGGGCCAATATTTACCTCGATCCACTCGATCACATGATCAAGCGTGAACTTCGATGCCCCGGGTACGTCCGATACGTCGACGACCTGCTGCTCTTTGGTGACACCAAGAGGCAGTTATGGACCTGGCGCCAAGCCGTCTCAGGCGCATTGGCCAGGTTGCGGCTCACTCCTCATCCCGGTGCTCATCCGCGGCCGGTGACGGAAGGCATTCCGTTCTTGGGCTTCGTGGTCTATCCACACCGTCGCCGGGTCAAACGACGGAAGGTTATTCATTTCCGCCGCAGACTCCGCGCCATGCTGGCCGATCTCAAATCCGGGACAACCACAGCCGACCGCGTCGCTGCCACCATTCATGGCTGGCTCGAACACATTCGCCACGGCCAATCGGCAGGGCTGCGCCAAGCGCTACTCTCCGAGGTTCCTCATAAAGTCTGCGAGCGACTCAAGATCACCACCAGAAAGGACAACAACCGATGAACACCGAGATCGAACTCTTCGTGCAGACGCTGATGACCTCCATCGCCCCATTCCTGCCGTGGCTGAGCAAGGGCGCCGAGAAGGCCATCGAGGAGGTCGGCGAGCAGGCTGGGGCGGAGATCTGGAAGACCGTGCAGCCCGCCTTGGAGAGGCGCCCTGCGGTCCGCGAGGCGGCGTACGATCTCGCTGCCGACCGCAAAGACTCGCATGCTCTCGCGGTGGTGTCTCATCAGCTCAGGAAGGCTCTGCTGGAGGACCCCGCGCTGTTGGCGAAGTTGCAGTCGATGGTCGCCGCTGCGCCGGCGCCAGACATCACTGCGTCGGTCGTCGGCAATGGCGCCATCGGGGTCGGCCGGGGTTCGGTGGTCTCCGGCGCCGGAGGAACGTCGGTCGGCGGCGGCGTCTCCGGGGATGTGGTGATCGGCGGTCGGCCTCCGAGCTCTGATCGCGACTGATTCTGCGCGCGAAACTCAGAGGTCGGAGGTCGGAGGTCAGAGGTCAGAGGTCAGAGGTCAGAGGTCAGAGCGATCAGAGATCGGAGGATGGGGACAGCACCACCCGAAAACCCAAGAGGTCGCCGCGGACGCCCGGGAGGATCCCGAAGCGGGCAGCGCAGCGGAGAGAGTCCTGGCGATCGAAGAACGAGCCGCCGCGGACCACGCGCAAGGCGCGGCCTGCCTCGGTACCGCCGACCTCTCTCACACTCTCTCGCCCGTCCGTCGGATCGTATGGGTACGGCCAGTCAGGCTCAGACCAGTCTTGACCCCACTGCGTCGAGGTCCACTCCCACACGTTGCCACAGAGCTCTTCGCAGCCATATGGGCTCTTCGCGACCGGGAAGCATCCGGCCGCGCTCGCTGAGCCGATTCCCGAGTCTTTAGAGTTTGCGCGATTGGGATCAGAGCGGTCGCCCCACGGGAAGTCTCGCTCGGGCAACTCGTTCGGGACCAGCGCACCGGCGAGGATGTCCTCGCGAGCGACGCCAACGACAGGGTCTCTCGGGATCTCGAGGCCTCCGCGCGCCGCCTTCTCCCACTAAGCCTCGGTCGGCAAGCGGCAGTGCCAGTCCGTGGGGAGATCGCCGCTGGCGTGCCACCGGCGAGTCAACCACTCGCAGAAGGCCCGTGCATCGTGCCAGGTGATCTCAGACTTTGGACAGGTCGCTGCTGCCGGATGAAATCCAGGCGCAGGCCCGTCACCGTCCTGGGCCACTCGAAACATCTCGTACTGAGCCACGGTGACGGGGAACCGCCCGATGCGAAAGGCCTTGACGTCCACAGTATGCACGGGCTTCTCGTGCTTGTTGCGCTCACTGCCCATGCAAAAGGGCCCGGCTGGGACGGAGCAAAACTGCATGGCGTCGAGGTCGAGCACCTCGCGCCGCAGATCGCCGACCGCGGCCAGGGCCGCGCCGGCCGCGGCGCGTCGCGCGGCGGGGACGCGTCGATCATCGCGCATCGTCGCCAGCAGCCGCTCCCGGACCTTCGCGCGACACCCCTCGGTGACCCCTCCCGGCCACACATCGGCCACGGTGAGCCCCGCGAGCTCGATCCCGACGCCCGGCTCGCCAGCATCGGCCAGAGCCCGCACCACCTCCGACGCTGCCTCGTCGCGCCCCTGGACCAGGCCGAGCACGCCGACCGCCAGGCGCGCGACCTCGTGCCAAGGCGCCTCGCCGAGCTGGGCCGTCAGCGCGTCGATGACGGGAGACGGGTCGGTCTGGCCGAGGCGCGCGAGAGCCACCGCGGCGAGGTATTCCTGGAACGTGAGGTGGATGAAGCCATACTGCCGACCTCCTCGATCGAGCAGCAGCCCGGCATGCTCGCGAATGTCGCGCAGAAAGCCACGCGCGGAGGCCGCCGGATCGTCGGCGCCGCGCTGCCTGTAGATCGTCTCGAGCCGCTGCCTCACCTTGGCCTCGGGCACCAGGCCGATTCCGGGCGAGGTCTCGTGCATCCACAGCGCGAGCGGCGCGAGGACCTTCAGCGTCTCGTGGAGATCCAGGGACCGATCGACGCGTCCCTCCTCGAGGCTGCGCGCCAGGTTCCAGTGGCGGATCAAGGTCTCGACGTAGTTCTGGTAGAGCTCGACCCGCCGCTCGGGCAGGGAGACTCCCTGCCGCTTCATCAGCGCCAGGATCGTCAGCAGGAGCGGGTTCGACGCCAGCGAGCGCACTCCGGGGCTGCGCCGCACCGCATCGAGCAGCTCGCGCTTTTCCTCGGCGGCACGGCGCCGGCCGGCTCCGCCCGCCCCCGCCGCCGCCTCCACCGCCGTGACCCAGCGCTCGATGAACGACTCGATCTCGTCGGCACCGAAATCGAGCAGCGTGCACTCTTCGAGGCCCTCGGCCTGCGGTCGGACGTCTTTGTAACCGACGACCCGGCTGGTGAGGACGAACTTGTTGCCCGTCCGCCGGTGCAGCGCGAAGAACCGTTTCACGTTCGCCACGACCCGCGCGCGCAGCGCCTCGTCGCGCACCTCGTCGAGGCCGTCGAAGAGGAAGAGAGCTCGGCCCTCGGCGAGCGCGCGCTGCAGCATGGCGCCGAGCGGCAGGGCGACGCCGAGCTCGCGATAGTACGTCGCGATAAAGCCCTCGAGGGCGATCTCCCGGCCTGCGAGAACCCTCGCGTAGGCGGCGAGCGGCAGCATGATCGGCAGGCGGCGCCCGAGGCCGAGCTCCTCTCCCTGTCCGCTCGCCAGCGCCACGGCGAGGAATTTGAGCAGAGTCGTCTTGCCCGCGCCCGGATCACCCAGCACGACCAAGCCGTCGTTGCGCTGCAGCAGGTCGAGCACCGGGTGCGGTTTGCCGTGCTCACCGATCGCCTCGCGCTCCTCCGCCGTCAGGCGGCGTCCGGCGATCCGCTCGTCGGCGTTCCACGCGTCGCCGGCCGGCGTGGCGATGCGCGCCACCAGCGGCACGAAGAGCTCGAGCAGCGGCAGCTTGAGCGCGACGCGATCGTGGACCCCCATGCCGCGCAGCCCGAGATAGCGGTGCATGTCGAGGAGATGCCGCAGGTAGTCGGCGGTCGCCGCCTCGAGCTCGGCCTCGCCCGGCGCATCGTCAACGCCGAGCAGCCGGCGGATCTTGGGCGCGGCCATTGCCGCCGGGTCGACGAAGAGCTGCATCACGTTGCCCTGCACGTCACGACCAATCGCCACCTGCCGCGCGGCGACACCGCCGGCCTGCGCCACCACCGCCTCGCCAGTGGCGGTGGCGCGATAGTGGGTGCCGGGCGACGACGAGGCCAGCTGGTGCAGGCTCTGCGCCAGCTCGGAGTCTCGCTGGAGCAGGCGCTGAATCTGCAGCGCCAGGAGCTGTTGAGCCAGATCGTCGTCGGGGCTCTTCGCAAGCTCCTTGGCCGCGTCGTTCACCGGCTCAGGCTCGTCCGCGGCGCTCAGTCGGCGCCAGATCTGAGCGACCAGCCCTTCCCCCGCCGCCTCCGCCGCCTTGTCGGCCGCCTTCTTCCCGAGGTTCTCGAGCAGCGCTGGCGCTCCGGCGATCAAGGTGGCAAGCGCCTGCGCGAGCAGTGCCAGGTCGATGGACATCCTTCCTCCACGAGCCAAGAGAAGAAACGCGAATCGGGCAAACAGATCAACTCTCTGTCGATCGAAGGATAGTCCATCCGAAATCGTGCTGTCTGATTCGCCGGGCGTTGCCCCACGGGGCCGGCGGGATGCAAGCTTGCGGGCACCACGACAAGAAGCGTCGACGCACCGAGCACGACCGACGCAGGAGCGAACCCGACCCGGTCCCTCAGTCGTCAGCCGACGCGGGACCGAGGGCGAGCTCGGCGACAATCGGCAGATGGTCCGACGCCGGGCTCGACGGCACCGCGAGGTCGACGAGGGTCCAGTCGGGGCTGAGCCAGAGGTAGTCGATGCGGTAGGCGGGCTGCCACGACGAGTACGTCTCGTCGGGCATGTCTCCGGTCGTTCGAGCGAAAACGCTCGCGGCGTCGAGCAGGCCGGCACGGTGGAGCGGCGCGAGCTCGGGCCACTCGGGCTCGGCGTTGAAGTCCCCCGCGAGGATCGTGCGCGGGCGACCGGCCCAGTGGGCGACCAGAGCCTCGACCTGGGGCCTGCGCGCGGCGCCGGCGGCGGCCGGATGGTGGAGATGCGTGGCCACCACGACGACCTCCTCGCCACCCGGTGGGGTGACGCGCACCTCGAGCAGGCCGCGGCGAATCCGCAGGCCGTCGCTTGGCAGCGGGCGATGCCGGCTCGCGCGGATCGGCAGGGCGCTGAGCACGGCGTCGCCCCACAGCGGGTCGTCGTGGCCGGCGAAGACGACCTCCATGCCGAGGCGGCGCGCCAGCCAGCCGGCGGCATCGACCCCGCCGGTGACCAGCCAGCCACGCGGCACCTCCTGCAGCGCGACGACGTCAGCGTCGAGCTGCTCGATCGTGCGCGCCTGCGCCTCGAGGTCGAGGGCGCCGCGCGGATCGACGCCGCAGTGCAGGTTGTAGGTGGCGACGCGCAGCGCTCCTCCAGTGGCTTCGGTCGGCCAACTCGACGAAGGGTCACCGCTCGGGTGCCGATCGGCCGCCGCCATCCAGGCGACCAGCAGCGGCAGCGCCAACAGCGCCGGGCCGGCGACCAGCACCCCGTGAGCAGCGGGCGCAACGGGCAATCCCGCGGCTCCAGCGTGTCGGCTGCGCCGAGACGCCGCAACGTCGTCCGCTGTGCCAGTGCTCGCGGTTGCGGCGCTCGCAGGTTCCACCGATGGCGACGCGCCGAGCCAGGCCGCACGGCCGAGCCAGAGCACCGCCAGCGCGGGCATCACCACGGGATGGACGAGGCCGAGGTCGAAGCGGCTGGCGTCGACGAAGAGCAGCACAGCGCAGCCGAGCAGCCCTAGGGCATGGCCGCGGTCGGTCGACTCGTAGTTCCCTGGAACGCTGACCGCGAGCGCACGCCCGAGAAGCCAGGCGATTCCCGCCGCGGCGGCGAGGGTGGCGGCGAGCTGGGCCGTCCCGTCGACAGAAGGAAGGCGCGAGGCGACGACGGCCGCCAGCGTCACCAGCGAGACGGTGACCGTGACGATGTCGGCGAACCGAAACGATGCGCGCTTCGCGGCGCTTGGCACCGCGCTCGCCCACACTCCGCAAGTGATCGCGCCGAGCAGAGCGAGGGACGCGAGGACGAGCCCATCGATGCCGGTGCGCGCCAGGAGGCGGGCCGGATTGCCGAGCAAGACCAGCGTCAGATAGACGAGCGGCCCGAGCGTCGACGATGCAGCCAAGGAGCGCCTCTCGCCACGGTCGCCCGCGGCTCGTTGTTCGGCGGCCTCGGCGTCGGCAGAAACTCCGGCGAATCCACGCACGAGCAGGAGCGCCAGGACAGTGCACGGTGCAAGACTCACCACCAGCGCCAGCCCGTCGGCTCGCCACGCCCAGTCCCAGCTGCCGGCCAGCGTGTGCAGAACGAGGTCCGCCGCGAGGCCGAGCACCAGGCCAGCGCGCAGCGCGAGTTCGTGCGCCAGCCGCGACGGCACAACGAGCGCAAAGCCGACGAAGCCGAGCGCGCCGAGCACGAGGTCGCCCAGCGGATCGCCGGTCCACAGCTGCGCTCCGCCACGGCCGAGCGCCAGCAGGCCGAGAGCGACGGCGAGACGGCGTGGCTCACCGAGCCACCGACGCAGCGGTTCACCGACGAAGCCGCTGGCGAAGAGAGTCAGAGCGAGCACGCCGATGGCGGGCGTCGGCCAGTCGAGGCGATCACGCAGCAGAAACGTGAGGAGCGGCAGCAGCATGCGCAGCAGCTGCAAGCCGAGCAACAGCCACAGGCCGACGGCGAGGATCCCTAGCTTGTCCCTCATCTCGGCGTGAGCGTATCGAACGCGTAGTCTCGACCGGCGTGCGTCATACGACGAGCCCGCGACTGGGCAGCCGACGCCGTGCGTGTACCATTCCGCAATGCCGATCTCTTGCCTCTCTCCGTCACGACGGCCCGCGGATCGCGTCCCGGCAGCGCCGCGCGGTGCCGGGTCATGTCGTGTGCCGCGACTGGCGTTCACGGTGCTCGCGGGACTCGCTCTCGTGGCGGTGCCGCAGACCGCGTCCTCACCACAGACCGCGTCCTCGACACGACCCGCGCCCGACGCCAACGCCAAGCCGAGCACGGGGACCGGGTCGCCGACTCCAGCGGAGACGCTCGCCGCGCTGCGCTCCTACGCCGCCCATCTCGCCGCCGCCGAGGGGTCGCTGCGCCTCGGCGACTCGTCCGCGGCGCGACGCTGGCTCGACGACGCGCCGGCGCTGTGGCGCGGCTGGGAGCATCGACGGCTGCTGGCGGCGGCCGACACCGACGAGCCG
The DNA here is from genome assembly GCA_039194425.1 of Acidobacteriota bacterium. Classification (GTDB taxonomy): domain Bacteria; phylum Acidobacteriota; class Thermoanaerobaculia; order Multivoradales; family J023; genus JAUIJL01. The sequence continues at coordinate 84,426 of JBCCVZ010000026.1, forward strand.
AGCGAAGCACTCGACGGCCGTGCGCTGCCGCTCGACGGACCGAGCCGCGCGGTCGCCTGGGATCCACGCGGCGGGCGGCTGGCGGTGGCGGCGGGCGACGAGATCGCGGTGTGGAGCCTCCGCGCCGGCATCATTCTCGCGCGCCATGTGTGCGCCGAGGCGCGCGACGTCGCCTGGCACCCCGACGGCCGCCGCCTCGCCGCGGCCTGTATCGACAGCGTCGCGCTCGTCGACCTCGCCTCCCCGACCGCACCGCCGACGCCCTGGAGCCCTCTCCCGGCGCGAGCCGTCGCCTGGAGCCCCGACGGGGAACGGCTCGCCGCCGGAACCGACGACGGTTCGCTGCTGCTCGGCTCCGCCCAAGCGTCCGGCACGCTCCGGCTTCAGCGCCACGACGGCGCCGTCGAGGCGGTGGCGTGGAGCCCCGACGGCCGTCTGCTCGTCACCGGCAGCGCCGACGGCATGCTCCGCCTGTGGCTGCCGGCGGTCGGCAGCCCGAACGGCCAGCACCGCGCCGACGGACCGCTGGCGGCGGTCTCCTGGCGCAGCGGACGCGCGCTGCCGGCGCCGACCCGCCTGCTGGTCGCCGGTGGCGTCGCGGGCCTCGAGGCGCGCCCCGAGGGCGGCGAGCGCCTACGGCTCGACCGCCGCGCCGTGCGCGCCCTCGACTGGAGCGCCGACGGTCGCCGCCTCGCCGTCGCCGTCGGACCGGGCGATCACGACACCGACTCCGATGGCTCGATCGTACTCTGGGCGGTGGTCGACCCGCCCGCAGTCGAGTCGCCCGAAGCCGCATCGAGGACCGAGGCAACGAGCGTCGACGCTCCGACGGAGCCGGCGGAACCAGCGGAGGCCGACGATCCAACGCCCGCCTTCTTCGAGCTCACCCGCCTACCGGTCGACGCCGTCGACCTCGCCTTCGATCCCTGGGGCCGTATGCTCGCCGTCGCTTCGCGCAGCGGACCGCCGACGGTACTCGGCGAAACGCCTGGATTGCAGTGAGTCCTGCTTCAACGACGAGTCAATTCGATTTCTGGACCATCGCGTCGAGGTTCTCTCGATCGAATTCGCGCGCAATCGGGTCTGCGATCACGTATTGGCCCCACACAACCTGCCCGCAAGTCTCCGCGTCGATTCCAAGCAGAGCACAACTCGTGGCGGCTCGTTCCATGCCCTGCTCGTCGGTAAAGAACGCCAGCCCCTCCTCCGTCACCACGTTCCGATAGCGGGCTATGAGCTCATAGTGAGCTTGCCCGTATCGGTCGACAATCAGACAACGATGCAGTTCAGGGCGCGAGGACCCCTCGTGGAGTCGATCGAAGCAGCGACTGACCGTCCGTATCGCTCCGAGAGTCCCTGCCCGAGCCACAGCGTCGACCCAATCACTCATCGCCTCTTGGATCTCATCCTTGGTCAACGGCCCGGGGACACGATCGACCGTCCCTTGTCTGGGCAGGGCGCCGAACGCTTCATCGGCCTCGATCAACGGCACCCCATCGCTGGTCAGTTCGGAGACGCCCGACGAATTCGCCTCAGCCATCGGACCCATTCGCCAGAGTCCATCGAGTATGAGCAGCGCCAGCACTGCCAGTGCCATCGAAGCAGCGATCCGCGGATACCAAAAGGCGAGGGGAAAACCGAAGAAGACGATCCCGAGGATCGCGACGATCTGAGCCAGCGCTAGCGCGATTCGAAAGAACATCGCGAAGAGTTCCTGATCTGCTGGGCTTGCGGCCAGGCCACTGGGTAGATTCGACGTCACGAGGAGAACAACGACCGGGCCCAAGGCGATCAACCAAGGGTGTTCCAAGAGACGAGGCACGATTCGCCAGCGACGCAAGAGTGAAACGTAGGCGCGAAACACGATGTAGCCGCCGACAAGCATCGCGGCAAACGTGAAAAGAACCAGGACTGATCGATCGCCAAACAAAACTGGAATCGATGACAGGGTACGACGCCCCTTGATCGCGAGTCCACCGACCACGACGAGGTAGATCAGGCGCGCGATGAAATCCTGCGCCGGAAACGAGAAGGCATTGAGGCCGACGTAGCCGGAGCGATGCCCACGCAGGAACATGAGGCCAAGAAGCAGAACGAGGGTGACACCGTCTGTCGCCAGCGGGCTGAGGGAGATCTCTAGAGGAAGCCACGAGAGTGCGAGAGTCCAAAGCTCCAAGCAGAGCTCCGACCAGTTCTCGGCGAGCCAGGTCAACGGCGGGAGGTCAAGCTCGACTCCGGCCAGTGAAAGGATGCTGAGTGCCCCGAGAACGCTATTCGCCAGAGCGATCCCGTCGCGCGGTGCTTGACGAAGCTCAGAGACGAGAATCTGCTCCTCGCGCCGCGTCAGGGGACTACGATCCATTGCCGCGAGTCCGTCAGTCGCTCTCGAGGTAGGTGTAGCCGCTCAAGCCGGCGGCATAAAAGTCGACCAGGCGGCGGGCTTCTTCGCGCGTCAGGCTCTTGCGGCGAATCGCTCGCTCGGCGGCCTTGCGCACGCGCGCGACCAGGTCGTCGCGCCGATAGTCGACGTAGGCGAGGACCTCGGTGACAGTATCGCCGGGGACGACGTGGTCGATGAAGTACTCGCCCTCGTCGTCGACCGACACGTGCACGGTGTTGGTGTCGCCGAAGAGATTGTGCAGGTCGCCGAGGATCTCCTGGTAGGCGCCGACCAGGAAGATGCCGAGGTAGTACGGCGCGTCCTTCGGGTCGTGGAGCTCGAGCACCGGCCGGACTTCCTTCGCGTCGAAACCGTCCTCGAGATGGCTGCGCACGAAGCGGTCGATCTTGCCGTCCGAGTCGCACGTGATGTCCGCGATGATTCCGCGGCGCGTCGGCTGCTCGTCGAGGCGGTGAATCGGCATCACCGGGAAGAGCTGGTCGATCGCCCACGAGTCGGGCAGCGACTGGAACAGCGAGAAGTTGCAGAAGTAGGTGTCGGCGAGGTCGGTCTCGATGCCCTGCAGCTCGGGAGGCACATAGGGGAGATCGCGCACCAGATCGCGCACCTTGCGGCAGATCGCCCAGTAGATGTCCTCGGCTAGCACCCGCTCCTCGAGCGACAAACGGCCGAGGCTGAACAGCGAAAGGCAGTCCTCGCGATACTGCTGCGCGTCGTGGTACGTCTCGCGTACGTTGGAGGCGTCGAGCTCCTCGTAGGTCTCGAAGAGGTAGCCGATCACCGGTTCGACATCTTCGGGCACTGACTCCGGCAGCGGCCCGACGCGAAACTCGCCGACGCCGAGGGTCTCGACCACCAGCACCGCATGGTGGGCGACCGTGGCGCGGCCCGACTCGGTGACGATGATCGGGTGCTCGACGCCCTGCGGGTCGCACACCTCCATCAGGCCCGAGACGATGTCGTTGGCGTACTCTTGCAGCGAGTAGTTCATCGACGAGACGAAGTTCGTCTGGCTGCCGTCATAGTCGACGCCGAGCCCGCCACCGACGTCGAGGTAGCGCAGCGGTGCGCCAAGCTTGCGCAGATTGGCGTAGAGCCAGCCGCCCTCGCGCAGCGCGCCCTTGACGTTGCGGATCGACGAGATCTGGCTGCCGAGATGGAAGTGCAGAAGCTCCAGCGAGTCGAGCATGCCTTCGGCCCGAAGCGTCTCCACCGCCTCGAGCAACTCGCGCGCGCCGAGGCCGAACTTCGAGCGGTCGCCGCCCGAACCTTCCCAGTGCCCGGCGCCGCGCGCCGAGAGCCGCGCGCGCATGCCGATGCGTGGGCGAATGCCGGTGCGGCGCGCGACGGTGGCGATCAGGTCGAGCTCGGCGGGCTTCTCGGCGACCAGGATCACTCGCGGGCCGAGGCGCGACGCGAGCAGCGCCGTTTCGACGTACTCCTCGTCCTTGTAGCCGTTGCACACGACCAGCGCGTCCGGATCGTGGAGCAGTGCCATGACCGCCAGCAGCTCGGGCTTGGAGCCCGCCTCGAGGCCGAAATGGTGCGCCCGGCCGTACTCGACCAGGTCTTCGACCAACAGGCGGTCCTGGTTCACCTTGATCGGGTAGACGGCTCGATGCTCGCCGCGATACTCGTACTCGTCGATCGCCTGGCGGAAGGCGGCGGCGATCGCCTCGACTCGGGCGCGCAGCAGGTCCGAGAAGCGGATCAGCAGCGGCAGCGCGATGCCGCGCTCGACCACTTCGTCAACCAGCTCCTTGATGTCGATCGCCGGGCCACCTGGACGTAAGGGACCGACAGCGACGTGGCCCGAGGGCTGCACGGAGAAGTAGTCTCGCCCCCAGGCCTCGACGCCGTAGAGACGCACCGCGTCGTCGAGCTCCCAGGCGGCGGCGCGACGACGGCGGCGGCGGCGCGCGGCGCCGCGCGGCTTCGGCTGTGCATGATCTCGGCTTCGTCCCGTGGCCATCGCTCTCCTCGTGGCGAACGACTCGACCGAGCCTCCACCAGCCAAAGAATAACTCTCGGCGCCGGACTTTATCCGATCGTCGCACCTTCGCGGCACCTCGGGCGAGGCGGCGCTTCGCGGGCGTGGCCTATACTCGGCGCACCGACGCCTTCCCTCTCTGAGCTGTCGAAAGCCCATGCGCCGAGCGAACGGTTTTCGTCGTCCGAGGAGACCCATCGATGCCGAAGAGTCACAGCGCCGTCCGGGCGTTCATGGACCGCCATTACCGCCACTTCAACGCGCGTACCACGGTCGAGGCAGCGCGCGCCTGGATCGCTCACCTCGAGCGTGGCGACAAGATGATGGTGACGCTGGCAGGCGCGATGAGCACCGCGGAGCTCGGCATCAGCCTCGCCGAAATGATTCGGCGCGGCGCGGTGCACGCGATCACCTGCACCGGGGCCAATCTGGAAGAAGACGTGTTCAACCTTGTGGCGCACGACGCCTACGAGCGCATCGCCGACTGGCGCGCCCTCACCGCCGAGCAGGAGCTTGCTCTGGCCGCACGCGGCCTCAACCGAGTCACCGACACATGCATCCCGGAAGAGGAGGCGATGCGCAAGATCGAGGCCCAAGTCCTGCGCCACTGGCAGCGCGCCGACACCGCCGGCGAGTCGAAGCCACCCCACCAGTATCTCTACGACCTCCTGCTGTCCGGCGATCTCGAGTCCGAGTACCAGATCGATGCCGAGCACTCGTGGCTGCTCGCCGCGGCGCGCGCCGATCTGCCCCTCTTCGTGCCTGGCTGGGAAGACTCGACGCTCGGCAACATGTTCGTCGCCTGCCAGGTCTCCGGCGAGATTCAGAGCCTCGAGACGGTGGAGAGCGGCCTGCACACGATGCGGCGCCTTATCGATTGGTACCGCCAGGCGACGCGCGAGGCGAGCGTCGGATTCTTCCAGATCGGCGGCGGCATCGCCGGCGACTTCCCGATCTGCGTCGTGCCGCTGATCAACCAGGATCTGCGCGGCGACGCCAAGCTGTGGTCGTACTTCTGCCAGATCAGCGATTCGACCACGTCGTACGGCTCGTACAGCGGCGCCGTGCCGAACGAGAAGATCACCTGGGGCAAGCTCGACGGCGATTCGCCGAAATTCATCATCGAATCGGATGCGACGATCGTCGCGCCACTGATTTTCGCCTACGTCCTCGCTGACGACCTTCCAGACGACGGCGAAGCAAGCTGAGGAGCCCCGATGAGCACACCCGACGCCGCCCCGACCCGCTCCAAGGTCCCGCATACGCTCATTCTGCTCTTCGCGATGAACGTCCTGGCCCTGCTCCTGGCCTGGACGCTGCCGCAGGGCGCCTTCGAGCGCGAAACGCTCGAGAGCGGTCGTCAGCAGGTGGTCGCCGGCACTTACGCACCGCTCGAGGACGCCGGCCGGCCGAGCCTTTGGGCGCTCTTCATGGCCATCCCGCGCGGTTTCGAGGCGGCGCAGGACATCATTTTTTTCCTCTTCATCATCGGCGGCACCTTCGGCATCCTGCGCGAGACCGGCGCCATCGACGCCCTGATCGGCTACACGCTGAAGGTTTTCGCCGGCCGACCGCTGCTGCTCATCGGCGGCACGATCGCGCTCTTCGCCTTCGGCTCGAGCACCATCGGCATGGCCGAGGAGTACATTCCCTTCGTGCCGGTGCTACTGGCGTTGTGCATCGGCCTCGGCTTCGACGCGGTGACCGCCGTCGGCATTCTGACCATCGGCTATGGCGTCGGCTACGGCGCAGCGATGTTCAACCCCTTCACCGTGCTGATTGCGCAGAACGTCGCCGAGCTCGAGCCGACCTCCGGCTGGGAGTTTCGCGCCGTGCTCGGAGTGGCCATGGTCCTGGTCGGCATCCACCACGTGTGGTCGTACGCTCGCCGCGTCCAGGCATCCCCGGAAGCCAGTCTGGTGGCCGACGTCGAGCCCGACGAGAGCTGGCGTGTGAAGCCCTTCGAGGGCCTGCGCGCCACGGATCTGTTCGCCTTCGCCCTGGTGATGGCGACGGTCGTGTTGATCGTCTGGGGCATCCAGCAGCACCACTGGTACGTACTCGAAATGAGCGCCATCTTCCTTGGCCTGGGTGTCGTGCTCGCGATCGTCGCGCGCGTGCACTGGGACGAGGCGGCACGGGCATTCTGCGTCGGAGCCGCCGAGCTGACCACCACGGCGCTCTTGATCGGCTTCGCGCGCTCGATCTTGATCTTGCTCGAGGAGGGCCAGGTGATCGACACCATCATCTACGCGGTGGCGCAGCCGCTGCAGGCGACCGGCAGCGTGGTCGCCGCCGTCGGCATGCTCTTCTTCCAGAGCCTGTGCAATCTCTTCGTGCCCTCGGGCAGCGGCCAGGCCTTCGTCACCATGCCGATCATGGCGCCACTCGGCGACCTGGTCGGCGTCGAGCGCCAGGTCGCGGTGCTCGCCTACCAGCTCGGCGACGGCCTGACCAACATCCTGGTGCCGACCAACGCGGTGCTGATCGGCATCCTGACCATGGCCAAGATCCCCTACGAGCGCTGGCTGCGCTTCATCGTCCCGTTCATGCTCAAGGCCTGGCTCGTCGGCTCGATCGCCCTCGCCACCGCAGTCTGGATCGGCTACAGCTGATGCCAAGGCTCGCTCAGCTGGCCTGCGTCACCGTCGCCTGTCTCGCGCTGCTCGGCTGCCCGCTGCCGCCGAGAGTCGAGTCGCAAGAAGCCTACGAGGCGAAGCCCGGCGGCCCGACCGTCGACCACTCGACCTTCGACGCCGTGCTCCAGCGTCACGTCGACGCCGAGGGCTGGGTCGACTATGCGGCGCTGGCCGCCGACTCGTCGCAGCTCGACGCCTACCTGGGTCGGTTGGCGGCGCTCGACCTCGAGTCGCTCGGGCGCGACGAACGCCTGGCGACCCTGATCAACGCCTACAACGCGTTCACTTTGCGCCTGATCCTCGACCACTGGCCGCTCGAGTCGATTCGCGACATCCCGTCGGACGAGCGCTGGAAGGGACGGACCTGGCTGCTCGGCGGCGAGCGCCTGACGCTCGACCAGATCGAGCACGAGGAGATCCGGCCGAAGTTCCGCGAGCCGCGGATCCACTTCGCCGTCAACTGCGCCAGCATCGGCTGCCCGCCGCTGCGCCCGGAAGCGTTCGTCGGCGCGCGGCTGGAGGCCCAGCTCGAGGAGCAAACGCGCATGGTGCACGCCGACCCGCGCTGGCTGAGCCACGATGCCGCGCGCGGCGAGGTCGCGCTGACCAAGATCTACTCGTGGTTCGGTGACGATTTCGAGCAGTCGCCCGCCGGGTCGGTGCTCGCATTCGTCGCTCGCTACGACCCGCGCGTCGCCGAAGCGCTCGCGGCCGACCAGGAGCCGTCGGTCGACTGGCTCGACTGGGACTGGACGCTGAACGACGTCTCGAAGCGCTGAGCGCGCTCAGGTACCTTCTTCGTAGCGCGCGCTGAGCTCCGGCGCGTGTGCCTCGATCCAGGCGTCGACAGTGTAGCCGGTGCCGTCGCGATACTCGTCGGCGAGCCAGACGATCAGGCCGTCGCGATAGCGCGCGGATTGGCGTGCCGAAAGGCGGACCGGAGGGGTATCAGCCGCGGCGGGGTGGATCGCCGGCCGCGAGTAGCTCCCTTTCCACAGAAAGGTCAGGCCACCGTCGTCGGTCTCGCCGGCCGGAAGCTCGTAGGGCCCCTTCACCACGCGCAGGTCCCGATGCAGCTGGCGATCGAAGCGGTCGAGGATTCGCCGAAAGCCGGCGAGTACCGCCTCACGACCCTCGAGGCGGCAGTCGAAATCGGCGTGACGCACTTCGTAGATCGCGTCGGGCGCGAAGTACTCCGCGACGCGGCTCCAGTCGTCGGTGATGTAGGCGCGCTCGAAGTCGATCACGTAGTCCATGAAGCGAGTCGCCCAGCGCATGCCGGCGAGCGCGAGGACACCGTGGACGATCGGTTTGACGGCGGGCGGCATGCGCAACGCCGCGTTGGCGGCGAACGAAAGGACGGGCTGCGGCAAGTTCATGGCGGCCTCCAGCGTACGGCGAGCGGACAAGCGAAACGCCCCAGGAGTATAGTCCAGAGGATCCGGACCCCTCCCAGGGCGTTCGCTGATCTCGAAGCGCCGGAGCGGCGCCAGCGCTTCAGGGATCGAGGCGGATGATGGTTACCGACACGGCGGGATTGCGCCAGTCGTAGACCTCGACGCTGAGATCACCGATGCCGCGAATTCCCGAGTGGACGTGGACGTAGCCCTCGGCGTCGCCGGTGTCGCGCACGAAGAGGTTGCCGCACGGCGGGCCCGGGATGAAGGCGCAGAGCTCGTTGTTGGCTTCCGAGCCGGCGTCATAGGCGGGCAGGCCGATCACCTGGCGCCAGTCGCGATTGCCGTCGACCATCGGGTAGCGATCGAGACCGTAGAAGGCGTCGTTGGTCTGCACCAGCATGCCGACGATCGACAGACGCGGGAACGACGAGCTGGCCTGGATGTCGAACTCAGCGGTGGCGCCCGGAGGCAGCGGACCGGCGCCCTGGAGCACCTCGAGCACTTCCGGATTCGCCTGCAGCGCGGCGACCAGCGGCCCGTTGTCGGCGTCCTCGGCGACTCCGGCGAGCTCAGCGGACGCCGGCTCACCGACGTTGAAGACCTGCGCGCGGATGCTGTGGGAGACGACGATCGGCGGGCTCAGCACCTGGCCGCGCGTGACGTTCGTGATCTTGATTCGGTACGTTTCCTGGGCGCTCGACGCGCCGGCGACGAGAAGTGCGAGAAAAGCGATGAGAAGAGCGGGAAAAACGCGGTAGGGTCGGATCTTCATCGGCGAGATCTCCATGATGTTCGGTCCCCCGGGGGACTGAGCTGAGTCCGGGCGCCACCTTCGTGGCGGCGCCGACGTGTCTTCTTCGGGTCTATTGGCAGCGACCGCGTCAGGAGTTACAAATGAGTCACGATGTCATCCCCAGCGAGCCTTTTCCGCGGCCCCGGCTCGCCGTCTTCTGCGGCTCGAGCCACGGCCACGAGCCCGAGTACACGCGGGCCGCGGGCGCGGTCGGACGTGCCCTCGGTGAGCGCGGCTGGGGCCTCGTCTACGGCGGCGGCAACGTCGGCCTGATGGGCGTGCTCGCCGATGCCGCGCTCGACGCCGGCGCCGAGGTGATCGGCGTGATTCCGCACGGGCTCGAGCGCCGCGAGGTAGCCCACCGCGGCCTCACCTCGCTCGAGATCGTGGCCACGATGCACGAGCGCAAGCACCGCATGTACACCCTGGCCGACGCCGTGCTCGCCCTGCCCGGAGGCATCGGCACGCTGGAGGAGCTCTTCGAGGCCTTCACCTGGGGTCAGCTCGGCATCGTCTCCTTGCCGTGCGGTCTGCTCGACGTCCGCGGCTACTATGCGCCGCTCGTCGCCATGCTCGACAAAGCGGTCGACGAGGGTTTTCTGCGCCGCGGCCAGCGCGAGCGATTGCTCGTCGATGACGATCTCAAGCGTCTGCTCGACCGCCTGGCCACGTACGAGGCGCCGCCACAGCCGAGCTGGGAGATGCCGGGAGCCGGGACCGACGAGGAGACGGACGGTGAGGAGATGGTCGACATCCCCAAGCCGTGAGCTCGCGGCGACGCGCAGACAGCGGCATGGCCGGCGCCGAGTTTGATAGCGTGCGGTCACATGAGCCGACCGCTTCTTCGTTACCCCATCCCGATCAGCCGCCTGCCCAGTCGTCTCGCGAAAGTCTTCCCGAGCGTCGTCCTCCTCATCGCCGTCGCCGCCGTCCTGAGCGGACTCTCCGCACTATCGCCGAGAGCGAGCGCACAGGAGACGGCCGCGCAGGAGGTTCAGGAGCCGCCGCCGCAGTCCGACGACGCGCGCGCGCGCGACGCCGCGCCGCCGGAAGCGGTCGTCCCTCAGCCTGGCAGCGGTACGACCCTGCGCTACGAGCCCGACCCGGACGCGGTCGACGCGGCGCAAGGTGCCGCCGCGGACGAGGCGGCGCCAACGACGTCGACCCGCGAAACGGTGCGGGCCCGGCTCACGTCGGATGCCGCGCCGGGGCACCGCTGGGTGCGCTCGGTGCGCCGCTGGCGCAGCGACGCCGGGCGCCCGTCGTGGTCGCGCCAGGGCCACTGGATCGTCTACGACCGAGTCGGGGATCGCGGCCGACGGGTCCTGATGCTCGGCCAGCCCGACGCGCCGGTCGAGCGCTGCTTGAGCTGCGATCTGCACGAGCTGCGCGACGACAACGTGCTCCACGCCGCCTGGCATCCGTCGGGCGAGGTATTGGTCGCCGTCGTCCAGCGCATGCCGCGCCGTCTGCACCTCGACGCCGGCGAGCTCGCCGGCGTCGAAGGTCTTCTACGCACCGAGCTGTGGGCGGTGCACCGGGACGGCCGCGACGCCTGGCAGCTGACCCGCGCCGGCGAGCGCGGCGCCACCGCCGGGCCCCCGGCCTTCTCCTACGAGGGCGACCGCCTCGCGTGGAGCGAGCGCGCCGACAGCACCGCCGGCGGACCGTGGGGCGACTGGGATCTACAGGTCGCCGAGTTCAGACTCCGCCGCGGGCTGCCGCGCCTTGGCGGGGTCGACACCTTCGACGCCATGCCCTGGGCCGGCGTGCTCAGCGTCGATGCGTTCACGGTCGACGACCGCGGGGTCCTCGTCACCGCTGCGGCACCACCGCAGCAACGCGCCGCCGAAGGACGCCTCGGCGGCCCGGCGGCCGGCACCCCGGCGACTCTCGTCGGCAGCTACGGATTCGACGATCGGCGCCTGCAAGTGCTCGCCGAGGCCGGCCGCTGGGAGCGCGATCTGGCGCAGGTGCCGCGCGGTGAGCGTCTGATCTTCGCCTCCGATCGCGGGCTCGCGCCGCCGCGCTTTCTGCCGGCACGCCACGACCTGTGGCTAGCGACGCCGAGCGGTCGCTCGCAGGAGCGGCTCACCTTCTTCAACGACCCCGACGCACCGGACTCTCTGGGCGAGGCGATGATCGGCGGCATCGCCTGGGGCCCCGACGGCGAGCGCCTGCTGGTGCACGTCCTGTGGCTCGACTCCGAGGCGATCGCGGGCGACGATCTCGACCTCGAAGCGATCGAGCCCAGCGAGGCGATCTACTTGATCACCTTCGATCCGGCGATCCACGGCGGGGCATGACGGCGCGTCGACGGCACGGCGTGTTGGTGCTCGGTGGCGGCGTCGTCGGTGCCGCCGCGGCGCGCGCCCTCGCGCGCGGCGACGAGAGCCGCCGGCCGGTCGATGTCGTGCTGGTCGACGCGCACCCTCCGGGCCACCGCCACGGCAGCTCCCACGGCGACGGCCGCATTGTCCGGCTCACCTACCCCGAAGCCATCTACCTCGACATGGCGCGCCGATCCTTCGCCGGCTGGCGCGCGCTCGAGGCGGAGCGCGACGAGTCCCTCCTCGTTACCACGGGGACCTACGAGTGCGGCCCCGCGCGCAGCCCTGTGATCGCCGAGCTCGCGGCCTCACTCGCCGTGTCGGGAGTCCCGTATCGGCGTCTAGACACGGAAGCCAGCCGCCGCCGCTTTCCGCAGATCGAGCTGCCGCTCGGCGCAGAGGCAATCTACCAGCCCGACGGCGCGGTGATCCACGCCGAGCGCGCCGTCGCCGCGCTGTGGCGCAGCGCCGACGCGGCGGGCGCCCGGACGCACAGCGACCTGCGCATCGAGGCTCTCGAGATCGAAGACGACGGCGTGATCGCGCGCGGCACGCGTCGCGACGGCGCCGCGGAGGTGATTCACGCCGAGCGCCTGGTGCTCGCCACCGGCGCCTGGACGAGCGGCTTCGCCGAAACCCTCGGGCTCGACCTGCCGCTGTGCGTCACGCGCGAGGTGGTGGCCTATTTCCCGATCTCGCCACGGACCACCAACTACGGCGACGATCACCACGTCGGCGGCATGCCGGCGGTGATCGACTACCACGAGCCTCACCCGTTCTACGTTCTGCCGCAGATCGAAGTCGCGGGCCTGAAGGTCGGCTGGCACCGCACCGGACCCGCGACCGATCCGGACACCGACGCCGTGCCCGACCCCGACATCCTGCGCCGCATCACCGGCTTCGTCGCCGACCGGCTGCCCTATCTCGATCTCCACCCGGTGGTCACGACGACCTGCCTTTACACGTGCACGCCCGACTATCATTTCGTGGTCGACCGCCATCCACGCTGGCCGCACGTCGTGCTCGGCACCGGTTTCTCGGGCCACGGCTTCAAGTTCGCCCCGGTGCTCGGCGAGATGCTCGCCGACCTGGTCCTCGACACGATCCCCCGCGCCTCCGACATGAACACCACCGCGCCTCACGATCTCTTCCACCTCGCGCGCTTCGCCCACGCCGAGCTCGTGCCCCGGCGCAGCGCTTGACGGCCCGCGCACGAGCCAGCAACCACCGCAGGAGACCGCCATGAGCTCATCGAGTCCCAGCACCCTCACCGCCGCCGCGCCGGCCGCCCCCCGGGCCGCCGACCCGGAGGCCGGTCTCGCCGCCGCCGCGCGCGCGGCCGCCTTCGACCACGACAAGATCGCCAAGCTGCAGAAACGCCTAACCAATCCCTGGCTGATGCGCGCCTTCCTCCTCGGCCGCCTGCCGCTCGGCTTCATGGCCAGCCTGCGGGTGAAGAGCATCGACACCGAGCGTTGCCAGACCACGGTGCCCTACGGCTGGCGCACGCAGAACCCCTTCCGCTCGACCTACTTCGCCGCCCAGGCGATGGCCGCCGAGCTCTCCACCGGCGCGCTCGCCATGCTGGCGGTCGAGTCGGCACCCCACTCGGTGGCGATGCTGATCACCGGCCTCGAGTCGACGTTCGGCAAGAAGGCGACGGACCTCACGACCTTCACGTGCGAAGACGGCGCGGCGATCTTCGACGCGGTCGTCGAGACCCTGGCCACCGGCGAGCCGGCCACGGCGCGCGCCAGCACAGTCGGCCGCATGCCCGACGGCGTCGAGGTCTCACGCTTCACGTTCGAGTGGTCGTTCAAGAAGCGCGGACACCGCGCCTGAAGAGCGCGTTCCCAGGCGAGCGCGTCTCTGGTCGGCGCGCCTCGCCGCCCTCCGTCTGACATCCCCCCGAGGTCCCTCCATGCCCCGCCCTGTGACCGCTCCCCGCCCGCTCCCGACCTCCGCGCTCATTTTCAGCCTCCTCGCTCTTCTCGGCCTGCTCTTCGCACCGTCCGCCGCGCCGGCCGGCGAGGCGCGGATCGTACCCCCCGAGGTCCTCGACGCGATCGAGGACGACGATCTCGACCCGCTGCCGCGCTCCGCCACCGCGCGCGAGCAGCTGATTCCGCTGCCGCTCGTCGACGCACCGCTCCGCGGCAGCGCGCCTCTCGGCCCGGTCGACACTCCGGCCGAGTACGAGCCGAACGACGGTCTCTTGATTCGCTGGGGCAACTTCAACGACGTGCTGACCGCGATGGCCGTCGGCATCAGCACCGCGGACGAAAGCTCGACCGTGTGGATTTTCGTCGCCAGCGCCAGCCAGCAGTCGAGCGCCGCCGCCACGCTCGCCGGCGCCGGTGCCGACATGGATCAGATCGAGTTCTTGATCCGCGACACAGACAGCGTGTGGATGCGCGACTACGGCCCTCGCTTCGTGTCCGACGCCGGCACGCGCACCATCGTCGACCACGAGTACAACCGCCCGCGCCCGTTCGACAACGCCGTGCCCGACTACCTGGCGCAGACCTGGTCGATTCCCGACTTCGACATCCCGCTCGTCCACGGCGGCGGCAACTTCCATCTCTTCGGCGACGGCACGGCGTTCATGACCGACCTGATTCTGGCCGAGAATCCGGGCCTCACCGAGCAGCAAGTCATCGACTATTTTCGCGACTACGAAGGCCTCGATCTCACCCTCTGGCCGGCCCTGCCGGCGAGCTTCGACGCCACGCAGCACATCGACATGTGGATGCTGCCGGTGCGCGACGGCGTCGCGATCGTCAACGAGTACGACCCGTCGACCGGCACGCCCCACACCGTCACCGAGACCTTCACCGCCGAGCTCGAGACTCGCGGCTACACCGTGCACCGAATCCGCGGCCGGAACGCCTCGGGGACCCACTACACCTACGCCAACTCGGTGATCTTCAACGACATCGTCTTCATCCCCGAGTACGACCCCTACCCTGTGGACAACGCCGCCGCGGTCACGGTCTACGAGACGGCCTTCCCGAACCACCAGATCATTCCGGTCGACGCGAGCTTCCTGGTGCAGTTCGCCGGCGTGCTCCATTGCATCGTGATGCATGTGCCGAGCGACCTTTCGGGCATCTTCTTCGACGGCTTCGAGAGCGGCAATCTGTCGGCCTGGACCGTCGACTGAAGTCCGAGCCGAAGACTCTTTGTCGTCACAGCACGCCGACCGGCAACGCGGTCGTCTGCCGATCGAGCGGTATGTCGCGCTCGACCAGGCAGAGCACGGCGCCGTCTCCGCGCGCGGGCGCGAGCCGGTCGAGCACGGCGAAGGCGCGGGTCCAATCCCGCCGAGGGGTCGCCGCGCGCTTGACCTCGATCGGATACAGGGCACCGTCGCGCTCGAGCAAGAAATCGATCTCGCGGCCGTCCTTGTCGCGGTAGAAGTGGAGCCGCGGCGTGCGTAGTTGGTGGCTGTAGCTGCGCCAGAGCTCGCCGAAGACGTACGTCTCGAAGATCGCCCCCGCCATTGCGCCGGCCGCCAGCGTGCGCGGGCTCGACCACTCGGTGAGGTAGGCGGCGAGACCGGTGTCGAGGAAGTAGAGCTTCGGGCTCTTGACCAGGCGCTTCGACAGGTTGTCGAAGTAGGGCGGGAGCAGGCGGACCTGCAGGCTTGCCTCGAGAATCGACAGCCAATTCTTCGCGGTCGACACCGCGATGTCGACATCGCGCGCCAGGTCCGAGAGATTGATCAGTTGCCCGGTCCGTGCGGCGCACGCCTTGAGAAAGCGATGGAAGGCCATCAGGTCGCCGACCTGGGCCAGCTCACGTACATCGCGCTCGAGATAGGTCTGGACGTAGGAACGGTAGAACAGATCGCGGTCTCGCACTGCCTCCGTCCGCAGCGCCGGATACGACCCTCTCCACACCTGCTCGAAAACTGCGTCGAGGCCGGAAGGTGCCGCGCTGCGCAGCCGCCGGTCCAAATCGTCGCCACCCGGCACGAACGGCTCCAGGTCCAGCGGCCGGCGTTCGGCCTCGCGACGAGAGAATCCGAGCAGGTCGACCATGGCGACGCGTCCAGCGAGGCTTTCTGTGATTCCGCGCATCATCTGGAACTGCTGGGAGCCAGTGAGCCAGAAGGCGCCGGGGCGCCGGTCGCGGTCGACCGCTTGCTTGATCGCCGACAGGAGACCGGGCGCATACTGCACCTCGTCGATCAGCACCGGGGGTGGGAAACGCTGCAGGAAGAGGGCGGGATCTTCGCTCGCCAGCTCGCGCGCCGCGAAGTCGTCGAGCGTCACGTAGCGCCGCTCGTCCCCTCCCTCGAGCGCGCGCAGACGATCGAGCAGCGTCGTCTTGCCGACCTGACGCGGTCCGGTGACGAGAACCACCGGAAACTGCTCCGAGGCGGCGAGAATCGGCTGCTCGAGAGCGCGCGGGACGTACGAATCTGTGATGGGTGGCTGCATGGAGCGACCTGCCGGATCGGCTGATTGACGATCGGATCGTAACATAGCCGCCGAGCCTTGCGAGGTCACGAACTCGACACGGAGCCCAGCTCAGTACCCACAGAGATCGCAAGTGAGGAATTACACCAGATTACCGTCGCGCCTCCAGGGATGGCCCCCTGGAATCTCAGCATTTTCCTTTCATTCTCTTGACATTCTCTCAGTCTCTCCCTATCATCACCTGAGCAATGAATCTGACGCAGAATCTGCGACGTCAGACTCGCCCTTTCTGGGTCCAACTCCTTGATCGACATCTTTGAAAGGAACGAACTATGCGACTCTTGATTCTTTTCGCCCTGAATCTCTTGCTGTTCGCCCCCACCGTTTTCTGCGGATCCTCCGTCGAGATCGACAGCACCGCTGTCGGCAGCGAAGTGCCTGCGGAGGATTTCACCAAGCGCCAGCCGCACTGCCATCTCGCAGGCTTGTGCGGTGGAAGCAGCTGCCTGAAGGCTCCGACATCTCTCTCGCCGATGGGGCTCTCGATTCAAGGGGACGGCTGGAGGCCGGATCCAGTTCGACCCGGCGTTTGTGGAGTTAAGCTCTCGTTCCCCTTCACACCGTGCGGCCCGCCCTTTCTGAAGGAACCGTGTCAAGGCAACTGCATGCACGACGTGCACGGATTCCCGACCGGCTTCCTCGCTGAGGGAGACCCGCGATGAAACGCGCCATGCCTTGCGGCCTGGCTTTCGCTGGGCTCCTCATTTCGGCCCTGTGTCATGCAGAAGAGGCCAACCACGATCACGACATCAGTCGTTATCTCGCCGCGATCGATTCGCTCGGAGCAACGCACTTCCGGATTGGATATCTCTACCACGACCTCGAGAAAGGTCAGTCCGCCGACGCGACTCTGGAAGCTTGGGAAGATGGTGATCGCTACCGCTACGAGGTCGATGGAAGTGCTCTCTCGGACCTCGGCCAGATGGGCACGGTGAAGTACTCCTACGATGGGCAACTCGCGATGATGAAGTGGCCAGGCACGACCCAACTCGTGGTCGCACGCCAGCCGCATGCCCATCTACCTCTCCCGGTGCCACACCCCCTGGCCCTGCTGACCGACTTCGTGCTCGAAGAGCCCACACTGTATAGTCGCTTCCGGTCGGACGAAGTGCTCGAAGGATGGAGAGATCTCGCCGACGACGAATCGAGGGGGCTCGCCGTGGACAACCCGGTCATCGAGGCACGATCGCTGAACGGGGTGAGGTTCGAAGTGTCCCTCTCAAGAGTCGATCGTTGGGTCGTTCCGTCTAACGTGGAGAAAAACCTTTCCAATGGCCAGCGTCTCGTCGTCTCCGCGACCGACTGGACTCGACCATCCACTCTCGACGGTATTCCAGTGCCGCGGCAGCTGGACCTCGACGTTTGGGACGAGGAAGGGAACTCGATCGGCCGCGGCGTGCTCCGCATCCTGGAGATTCGACGACTGACGGCACCGAACGCGTCCGTGTTCCAACTCGATACTTCAGCCGAAACGGAGATCTGGGTCGACGAAGAGCAGCAGCTCTCAAAAGACGTCCAAGGAACCTTGCAGCGGCTTCGGACCGACTAGCCCCAGCGATTGATCGCCGGTGCGGCGTCGGCGCGCTGCCGCCGCAGCTCGTCGAGGCGGCGGCGGATCCGCTCCTCGGCGCCGCGCGCCGTCGGATGGTAGAAGCGCGTGCCGGCGAGCGCCTCGGGCAGGCAGTCGAGCCCTGCCGTTCCGGCCTCGGTGTCATGCGCGTAGACGTAGCCGTCACCGTAGCCGACATCCTTCATCAAGCGCGTTGGCGCGTTGCGGATGTGCATCGGCACAGGGTCGGCCGGGCGCTCGGCGAGGGTCTTCTTCACCGCCTTGTAGGCGGCGTAGACCGCGTTGCTCTTCGGCGCCAGGGCGAGATAGACGGCGAGCTGGGCGAGGACGAGATCGCCCTCCGGCGAGCCGAGGCGTTCGTAGGCCTCCCAGGCGTCGACGGCCCGGCCGAGCGCCGACGGATCGGCGAGGCCGACATCCTCGGCCGCGAAGCGCACCATGCGGCGCGCCACGTACTCAGGCTGCTCACCGCTTTCGAGCATGCGCACCAGCCAGTAGAGCGCGCCGTCGACGTCCGAGTCGCGCAGGCTCTTGTGCAGCGCCGAGATCTGATTGAAATGCTCCTCGCCGCTCTTGTCGTAGAGCAGGATCTTGCGCTGCGCGACCTGCTGCACCTCGTCGGCCTCGACGCGATCGCGCCCGCCCGAGGCTGCGTCGTCGACCACCAGCTCGAGCATGTTGAGAGCCCGGCGCGCGTCACCACCGGCGAGCTGGACGATCGACGCCAGCGCATCGTCGTCGAGCCCAACGCCCGACGCGCCGAGACCGCGCTCGGCGTCGTCGAGCGCGCGGCGTAGGAGGGCCTGCAGTTGCTCCGGGGCGAGTGCTTCGAGCACGACGACGCGGCACCGCGAAAGCAACGCGCCGTTGACCTCGAACGACGGATTCTCGGTGGTCGCACCCACCAGCACGATGTCGCCGTGCTCGACGTAGGGCAAGAAGGCGTCTTGCTGGGCGCGGTTGAAGCGATGGATCTCGTCGACGAAGACCAGCGTCCGGCGACCGTCGGCACGGCGAAAGCGCGCCGCGTCGGCCATCACCTGCTTCACCTCCTTGATGCCCGAGGTCACTGCGCTGAACGGCACGTAGCGGCACGAGGTGTGGCGCGCGACGATCTCGGCCAGCGTCGTCTTGCCACAGCCGGGCGGACCCCACAACACCATCGACGGCACGCGATCTTCGGCGATGGCTCGACGCAAGAAGCCGCGTGCGCCGACCACGTCGTCCTGGCCGACCACTTCGTCGAGGTTGCGCGGACGCAGCCGCTCGGCGAGTGGTGTGCCAACGACCGGCCGTTCGCTGCCGCGGCCTGTTCCGCCTCGCTCGTCGGCGACCGCACGGTTGGCGTCCCGGTCGCCGGCTTGCCCGGCGGGCGCCTGGTCGTCGAAGAGCGTGGGTCCTGCCATGGGCGTGTCAGCCCGTCGGGTCGCTGTCTGTCGGGACGCTGTCTGTCGGGACGCTGTCGGTCGGGTCGCCGTCCGCCAGATCGCCCGACTCGATCACCCGCACCACTGTGTCGGTGAAGGTCGCGGTGTCGGCGTCGCCTCCGATGTCGCGCGTGCGTACACCCATCTCCACCACCACGTGGCGCAGCGCGCGCGCCAGATGCTCAGAGAGGTCGCGCCGCTCCATGTGGCGCAGCATCAGGATCGCCGAGCGCATCAACGCCAGCGGGTTGGCGATGCCCTGGCCCGCGATGTCGGGCGCGCTGCCGTGCACCGCCTCGAAGACCGCGCATTCGTCGCCGATGTTGGCGCCGGGCACCACGCCGAGACCACCGACCAGGCCGGCGGCGAGATCGGACACGATGTCGCCGTAGAGGTTCTCGAGCAGCAGCATGTCGTAGCGCTCGGGGTACATCACGAGCTGCATGCACATGTTGTCGATGATGCGGTCGTCGGTCTCGATGTCCTCGTAGCCCTCCGCCACGGCGCGGAAGCAGTCGAGGAAGAGACCGTCCGAGAGCTTCATGATGTTCGCCTTGTGCACCGCGGTGACGCGTCCGCGACCGTTCTTGCGCGCGTAGTCGAGCGCGAAGCGGGCGACCCGTGTCGATGCCTTCTCGCTGATGATCTTCAGGCTCTCGACCACTCCCGGCACCACCTGGTGCTCGAGACCGCTGTAGAGGCCCTCGGTGTTCTCGCGCACGATCACCAGGTCGACGTCGGGAAACTTCGTCGGCAGACCCGGGATCGCCTTCACCGGGCGCAGGTTGGCGTAGAGCACCAGCTCCTTGCGCAGGGCGACGTTGATCGAGCGGAAGCCGCGACCGATCGGCGTCGTCACCGGCCCCTTGAGGCAGTACGCATTGGCGCGAATCGACTCGAGCACGCGGTCGGGCAGCGGCTCCTCCCCCTGCTCCACCGCCTCGAGACCGACCATCTGGCGGTCCCACGTGAAGTCTGCACCGACGGCGTCGAGCACACGCAGCGTGGCGTGTGTGACCTCGGGTCCGATTCCGTCTCCCGGCAAGAGTGTCACGGTCCTGGTCATGGCGAGAGATCTCCTGGAGGAATCGAAGTCATGGCTGAGATGGAGAGGAGACGAAGGCCGCGAATCAGGGCGAGGGAGAACGAAGCGCGGCGAGCTCGACGACGCCACCTTCGAAGACCGCGTCGAGAGGCCGCACGCTGAGCCCCTGCTCGAAGTCGAAGCACAGGTCGGCACCGTCGAGGGCACCGACCGTCCCGGCCTCCTCGGCGTCGCGGTAGAGCACGACGATCCGGTCGCCGACGCGGACGAGGTCACCGGGCGCGAGGTCGCCAGCGGCTGACTCCCCCGACCAGGCGAGCACGTCGACGCCGAGCTCGACATCGCGCCAGGTCAAGTCGTCGAGACCGCGCTCGACCGAGCGCAAGAGGTCGCGCAGCGCCGTCGCGCGGCTGAAGGCGAGACCGGCGTCGGCGAGCTGGCGAACCTGATCGAAGACCGCTTCGTCGGCGTCCGGCGGCGGCTCGAGCTGAGTCAGACCAACCAGCGACGCGATCGGGGCCGTCGCGTCGTCCGGGGCGACGATCGCGGTCGGGAAACGCTCGATCGTGTCGCGCAGCTCGTCGACACCCCACGAGCGCAGGACCTCCTGCGGCACCAGGTCGTCCTCGAGGCGATAGAGCTCGAAGCGCACATGGTAGCGCTGGGTACCGAAGATCTGCGAGCGCAGCACGCTCCGCTCCGCGAAATGATCGTCGTTGGCGGCGTCGATCTCACCCTCCACCGTCCAGCCGAGCGGCCAGTCGGAGCGCAGGAACTCCTGCATCTGGAATGCCCGCGCGCCGCTCTCGGCCTCGAGCGGCAGATAGGGCCAGCGCCCTTCCACGGTGTACCAGCGAATCTTCACCGGCCGGCTGCGCGACCAGGGGCGGATCTGTTCGGCGGGCACTTCCTCGTCGCCGAAGGCCAGCCGTTCGGCCTCGGTGTAGTAGATCGGTGTATCGCCACGGCGCGCGCCGACTACCGCATGGAGACGCAGATCGGAGCCCACCGGCAGGTGCACGGTGCCGACTCGCGCCAGCCCGGCATCATCCCCGGTGGCACCCCGCGCCTCGATCGCCACCCACACCGACTCGAGCTCCGGCGCCAGCGTGTCCTCGACCTGGCGCTGGAAGAGCAGGAGGACGACGCCCAGGACGAGGACGACGAGCAGAATCAGAAATGCGCGATTGTTCATGGCGAGTCTGCCGCGGCACCCGACCCACGGAAGGGCTCAGCCGCAGGCGGCATCGCCGATCCGACGGACCTCAGGTCTGCTGCGGCGCGAGCTCCTGCATCCGGACGCTGACATCGCGGAAGTTGGTGTTCATGCCGTAGATCTCGACGAAGGTGCGGTAGGCGGCGTCCGGATCGCCCATGGCGACATAGGCGTTGCCCATGTCGTAGAGCAGGCCGAGCGTCGCATCCTCGGTGACTCCGGGCGCTTCGAGCGCCTTGCGATACCAGCGCACGGCGAGCTCCGGCAGGCCTTTCTCGAGGAAGCAGATGCCGAGCATCGACGCGCTTTCGACCAGGTACCGCGGGTCTTTCGACGCCAGCTGGAACTCACCGATCGCCTCGTCCATCAGGCCCATCTCGCGGTACGCGATGCCGAGGTTGAAGTGCGTGTCGTAGTCCTCGGCCGACAGGTTCTCGGCGACGCCTTGCTTGAAGCCTTCGATGATTTCTTCGAGGCTCTGCTCTTGCGGCTCCATCGACGACGACACGCCGCCGAGATCGATCGAGGCCGCGTCGCTGCCGAGCTCGGCCTCGAGCTCCGCCGCGAGGTCGAAGAAGTCGTCTTCCTCATCGAAGATCGCGTCTGAAGATGCGGCAGGAGTCTCGGCCGGCGGCGCATCGTCGAGCCAGCTCATGCCGGTCTCGTCGAGGGAATCGGGTGGCGGCGCCTCGACGGGCGGCGCCGGCGGCGTGGGTGCCGCGGCGATCGTCGCCTCGCCGTAGTCCTCGGTGTCGTCGAGCTCGTCGAGCCCGAGCTCGTCGACGAGTGAGATCAGCTGCACTTCGTCGTTCGCGGGCGGCGCCTCAGGGGGAGCAGGAGGCGGCGCCGCGGCAGCGGGCGGCGCCGGCGGGGGGGAGGAGTCTTCGAGCAACGAATCGAACGCGGTCTCGTCGAGGCTGCTCGCGCTGTCTTCGAAGCTCTCGAGGCTCAGGTCCTCGAGCAGCTGCGCGATGCGATCGTCCTCGCCGGAAATCGCCACCGGCTTCTCGCCGGGGCCGGAAAGCACGCTGTCACCGTCGACCCCGAAGCCCGCGTCGAGCAGCTCCTGGCGCACCGTCGCCCACGGCTCGCTCTCGGACTGGCTCCGCGACGCCTGAGACAGCTGGGCGGCGCGGGTCACGACCTCGTCGTGGCGCCCGCCCTCAAGATCGAGCCGGATGCGCAGCGCCAGGCCCTCGAGATGCTCGGGATACGACTCGAAGAGCTCGTCGAGCCGATCGAGCGCCTTCTCCCGCAGGCCGTACTTGGCGAAGACCTTCGCTTCGGCGACCAGGTCTTCTTCTCGCCGCACCGCTGCCGGAGCATCGTCCGCCGCCTCGACGGGTTCCTCCGCGAGGTCCTCGGCGACACCATCACCGGCCGCGTCCACGTCCTCGAACTCGACCGCATCGTCGGCAGCGGCATCGGCAGCGGCATCGGCAACTTCGTCGAAGTCGACCTCGAACTCGCCGACCTCGAGATCGATCTCCGGAGCCTGCTCCGGGGTCTCGGCGAGCACCGGCTCTTCATCCTCGGGAGCCGGCACCTCGAGATCGCTCATCGCGTCGGCCGACCAGTCGATCTCGAATGAATCCGGAGGCTCGATCGCGAAGCCCGAGTCGATGCTCTCGGCGGCCTCCTGTACAGCCAGCGTGTCGTCGCCGAAGTCGCCGCTCGAGTCAACTGGCTCCGGCGTCACCTCGAACTCGACGTCGAACTCGAACTCGTCGACGTCCTCGGCGACGTCCTCGGCCACAGCGTCGGCCACAGCATCGACCGGCGCCTCGGGCTCGTCGCCGGCACCGAACAGCGTGTCGAAGCTGGTGCCACTCTCGTCGCCGACATCCGGCGGCGGCTGCACCATGCTCTCCGGAATCTCGTCGTCTTCGAGGTCCAGCACGAAGACTTCCGACTCGTCCTCGAACGAGAGGTCGGCCGCCCCCTCGTCGGCGCTCTCGGACGAGTCGGACTCGGGCTCGTCGAAGCTGAGCTCGACTTCAGGCAGCGCGTCGTCGCCGTCGTCCTCGAGCTCGAGCTCGAGCTCGAACTCGTCGGGCACCTCGAGATCGATCTCGACCTCGGTCGAGCCGTCGGAGCCGAACTCGGAAAAGGCGTCGTCGAGATCGGAGAACGACGTTTCCGGCAGCTCGAACGCATCGTCGTGCGGCTCGGCGGAGAAGACATCGTCGGCCGGTTCGGGCTCCTGCGCCGCCGCCTCTTCGACGGTGACCTCGTCTTCGGCGAGACCCTCTGCATCCGCCGCCGAAGCCGCTCCGTCGTCGAGCCCGACCTGGGTGGCGACCTGCGTCGCCTCCGGATTGAGGTCCACCGCCTTCGCGAGCACCTTCGCCGCCGCCGCGGTGTGCCCGCCTTCGTGCAGCCCGCCGACCGCCTCGCGCACGAAGACGAGATTGTCGGAGCCGATCTCGAGCGCCTTGAGGTAGACCTGCACTGCCTCGTCGACGGAGCCGTTGACGATCATCAAGTCGGCGAGCTGGCGGTACTCGCGAATCGCCTTGTCGACGAGGCGCTGGCTCTCGTAGAGCTCGGCCAGCTTGAGGTGGAAGGTCGGGTTCTCCGGCTCGATCTCCGACATCCGCTGGTAGATCGTGATCGCGGAGGTCGCGTTGTCGTGCTTCTGGTAGTAGTCGGCGAGCACCTGGTATTGGGTACGCGCCTCGTTGAGCAGTCCCTGCTTGTGGTAGAGCTCGGCCAGCCGCTCATAGACGGTCAGCGCCGTCGGATCGAGCTTGATGATCTTCTTGTAGATCGCGATCGCTTTGACGAAAAAGCCGTCGCGCGTGTACTGCTCGGCGATCTGCGAGAACAGGCGGACAGCCTCGTCGTAGCGCTCGAGGCGGGCGTAGAGGTCGCCGACCCGATTCAGCGTGTTGATGTCGTTCGGGTTCTCGCCGAGAACCTTGCGATACTCCTTGATCGCATTCTCGAGCTTGCCCTTCGAGACATACTTCTCGGCCGAGCGGATCACCGCCTCGCGGTTCAGCGCCATGCCGAGCTCCCCGCCCGCCGAGGCGTCGCGGCGTCCGTGCGCGGCAGCACGGAGCGGAACGTCAGGCGGTGCTCGTCACAGGGACCGTGCTCGGCCAGTGCCGCGCGATGGGCCGGTGCGCCGTAGCCCTTGTTCGACGCGAATCCGTACTGCGGGTAGACGCCGTCGAGACGCTCCATCTCGCGGTCGCGGGCGACCTTGGCGAGGATCGACGCGCAGGCGATGGCGTAGCTCACCTGATCGCCCCGGATCACCGGCAAGGACGGACTGTCGAGCTCCAGGCGCACCGCGTCGACGAGGACGATCTCCGGGCGCCGCGCCAGGCGCTCGACGGCCCGCCGCATGGCAATCCGCGTCGCTTCAAGGATGTTGACGCGATCGATCTCCTGCGGTGAGACGGCGACCACCGCGTGCACCGGGTGGGCGGAGCGCACGAGGCCCTCGATCGCCTCGCGCGCCGGTGCTTTCAAGTGCTTCGAATCGTCGACCCCGGGCACCAGAACGCCCGGCTGCACCAGCACGGCGGCCGCGACGACGGGACCGGCGAGCGAGCCACGCCCCGCCTCGTCCACTCCCGCCACCTGGCCGTAGCCGGCGTCGTGTAGAGATTCTTCCAGCCCCCGCATGAGTCGGAGGCGATAGGCCTCTGCGAAGACTCGGTCTAAAGTCGTCAAGCCGTCTCCCGGACGGGCCATCGAGCAGCATCGTGCCACCCGCGCCCGCCGTGCCGACGCTCAGGCCTCGCGCCGCTCTTCGATCCGCGCTGCCTTGCCACGCAGCTGGCGGAGGTAGTAGAGCTTCGCACGCCGCACCTTGCCGCGCCGAACCACCTCGATCTTGTCGATCACCGGCGAATGCAGCGGGAACACCCGCTCCACGCCGATACCACCGGAAATCTTGCGCACCGTGAAAGTCTCGCGGGTCCCGCCGCCGCGGCGCGCGATCACCACGCCCTGGAAAACCTGGATGCGCTCTTTCTTGCCCTCCACCACGCGCACGTGCACGCGGACCGTGTCGCCGGCGCGGAATTCTGGGACATCACCGCGCAGGTAGGGTCGTTCGACATCGAGAAGCTGACTCATCGCTATGTCCTCGTTCGACCTCTGGGCATCGGCAGCGGCGCAGGCGGTCGCGACGGTGTCGCGCCTGCCCCCTCGCCCGGTGCATTCGGTCGAAGATCCTGTTGCAGCGCCAGTTTACGCGAAAAACGGGCGCTCCTCATTATTGGGATCTACCGCCGCTCTTGCAAGCCTGCAGGCAGCGGTCGCTGGAGCTCGCGTGCCAGCGCCTCGAGCGTCTCGAGGTCGCCGGCGTCGAGCTCGGCCTCATTCAAGAGATCTGGTCGCTTGGCCAGGGTCGCGCGCAGCGACTCCCGGCGGCGCCAGGCTTCGATTCGTGCGTGATCGCCGGAGAGCAAGACGTCCGGAACGCCGTGCCCTTCGACCTCGCGCGGACGGGTGTAGTGGGGAAAGTCGAGCAGGCCGCGGCGGAAACTGTCGTGCTCGACCGAGTCCTGGAGGCCGACGACGCCCGGAATCTGACGCGACACCGCCTCGATCAGCACCATCGCCGGCAGCTCGCCGCCCGAGAGCACGTAATCACCGATCGAGATCTCCTCGTCGACCACTGTGTCGACGACCCGCTGGTCGACGCCTTCGTAGCGTCCGCACAGCAGAACCAGCGCCTCTTCGGCGGCCAGGCGGCGCACCGTCGACTCGTCGAGCCGACGGCCCTGCGGCGAGAGGAGAACCACACGCGGCCGGCGATCCTCGCCGTCGTCGGCGCGCGCGGCGAGCGCACGGACACCGGCGATCAGGGGTTCGGCGTTCATCACCATTCCGCCGCCGCCACCGTAGGGCTCGTCGTCGACACTGCGATGCTTGTCGCGCGTGAAGGCGCGCACATCCTCGACCTCGACGCGCAGCGCGCCGCTCTCCCGCGCACGACCGATGAGGCTGGTCGTCAGGAACGGCTCGAAGAGCTCCGGGAAGATGGTCAGGATTTGGATGTGCATGTTTCGATCAAACCGGGTGGCAGGTCGACCTCGATGCGCCGTGCGTCGAGATCGAGGTCGACGAGGAAGGCGTCGACGAACGGAACCAGGAGTGTGCGTCCACGCTGGCGAACCTGCAGAATCCAGCCGCCGCCGTCCTCGATCACCTCGGTCACTTTGCCGAGGGGGCCGACCGCGCGATCGCTGCAGGCACAGCCGACGAGCTGAAAGTGGTAGTACCAGCCGTCCGGTGCCTCCGGAACCTCGTCCGCGTCGATCTCGAGACGGCTGCCGCGAAGCGCCTCGGCGGCGTCGCGGTCGGTGACTCCCTCGAATGCGATCAAGAGCGCGCCGCGCACGGGCCGGCTCGACACAATGAGCATCGAACGGGCCCTGCCGTCGCGCCCGACGAGTCGCAGCGACGCGCCGGCGGCGAACCGGTCGGGGACGTCGGAGAAGCTCTCGACGCGGACCTCGCCGCGCACGCCGTGCGGCCGGGCGACCCGGCCGACGAGAATCGACTCGTCAGGTCTGCTCGCGGATTTCGAGGGCATAGCCACGGCCATCGAGCTCGCCGCGGACATCGAGAAACGCGCGCAATGACCGCGCCGTGCGGCCCTGGCGACCGATCAGCTTGCCGAGATCGTCGTCGGCGACGCGGGCGACGAACTCACGCTCGTCCGACGTCACGACGACCTCTTCGAGCCGCAGATCCTCGGGCTCGTCGATCAGCAGGCCAATCAGCTGAGCCAGATCACGGCCGACGTCACTCGCCGCCGGCTTCGCCATCAGGACTCGCCTTTCTCGGTGTCGGCCTCGGCCGTAGCCTCTTCAGCGGCGGTCTCCTCAGCAGCGGTCTCCTCGGCAGCAGGTTCCTCGGCAGCAGCTTCCTCGGCGGCAGTCTCTTCAGCAGCGGCCTCCGCGGCCGGCGCCTCAGACGCCTCGTCGCCCGACGACGCTTCCGCTGCTTCGTCGGACGACGCCTCGGCGGCCTCGGTCGACTCGTCCGCGGTCTCGGCGTCGGCCGACGCGGCCAGCGCGGCCTCGGCCTCGGCGACGTCCTCGTCGGTGCGGTGGCGCGCCGACGCTTCGACCGCCTCGCCGACCGCCGCGAGCGAATCGCTGTGGTTGCGCACGCGCTTGGCGAGTCTCTTCACCGTGTCGGACGGCTGCGCGCCCTGACCGACCCAGTGCTCGAAGCGCTCAAGGTCGATCTGGAGCACCGTCGGGCGCTTGCGGGGATCGTAGTAGCCAATCTCGTCCAGAGCCGTCGCGCTCGGCACGCGGCGCTGGTCCGAGACGACGACGCGGTAGAACGGCCGGTGCCGGCTGCCCATCCGGCGAAGCCGAATCTTCAACATGTCGAATCCTCCAGGAACGATTGAGTCTGCCGCGTTCGCGGTGTCAGGTCGCCGCGGCCCGCGGTGGCCGACCGTCTCGGGATCTCGGCGAGGCTGCCGGCACATCATCGGATGCGTCGACCAGCGCCGCCGGCCTTCGAGGTGTCTCGTGTCGAGGCCGACGCGGCGCGTACCTGCTGCCGGAACGGGATCGGATCGGGAGCGGTCGGGGAGTCTGTGAGCCGTGAGGCGGGAGGGCGCACGGCGCCCGGGGTGCCCGAGGCACCGAGCCGCCGACTGTAGCAAGAGTCGGCCTCGTCGTCCAGCCACATGGTCTGCCTAGGCACGCCGTCTGCTCAGGGGCGGCGCGTGGAGCCTCTCGTAGACGGCCCGGACCTGCAGACGGCGAACGGCGTCACCACAGTCAGAGAGAAGGTTCCCCTGACGTTGCGGCTGCCCGGTCGCTCCTCCTGCCCGCACGAGCGAGTCGAGGCCTTGAGGCTGCGCGACTGCCCGGCGGTGGCTTCGCTGGGACGGCGCATCATGTGCCACCAGTAC
>JBCCVZ010000027.1:0-84300 GCA_039194425.1 Acidobacteriota bacterium
ATGAACATCACGATGGCGCCGAGCCCGACCCACACCAGCTGGCGGCGGAACAGGCTCCAGGCACTGGAGGTCTCCGAGATCGACGAGGCCGCGCTCGCCGACAGCACCATCACGGCGCCGAGGGCGGTGAGGATCGCCGTGGCGGCGAAGAGGGCCAGAAACACGGGCGTGGGCCGCCCCACGGGCGGGTCGAGGTTCAACTCTGCGAGCCGGCGACCGGCATGCGGGTCACGTTGCGCCGCGTGTCCTTGTCCTGTGCGTCCTTCGAGCCCTCGCCACCCCGTGCCATCTTGCAGCTGCCCTCGAAGAAAGCGCCGTCTTCGATGGTCAGCGTTGGCACCAGGAGATCGGCGTGCACGCGGCCGCTGGCGGTGATCTCGAGGCGCTCGCGCGCGCGCAGCGTGCCGCGCACGGTGCCTGAGACGTAGACACAGCGCACATCGACTTCCCCGTCGACCTCGCCGCGCTCCCCGACCACCAGCTCACCGTTCGAGACGATCTTGCCGGTGAGCTTGCCGTCGATGCGGAAGGTGTCTTCGAACTGTAGCTCACCCTGGATATGGCTGCCCGCGTCGAGGAAGCCGTTGAGGTCACCCTGTGCGCTCGATCGCTTCAACATGTCATGACTCCCTGTCCATCAGGCGGTCGTAGAGGCGAATCAGCTCGTCTTCCGAGCCGAAGTGGATGCGCACGGTGCCACCACGGCGCTTGCGCACGATCTCGACACGCGTCTGCAGACTGCGCGTCAACGAATCCATCGCATCCCTCGTATGGACATCCGGCTCCTGCTGCTTGACCTTCTTCTTGTTCTTCGCCTGCGGTGCCTCCGCCGCCAGAGCCTCGAGCTGCCGCGCGGTCAGTCCTTCCGCAATGGCGCGCTCGGCGATCTCGATCTGGCGCGCGCGATCACCGAGCGAGAGAATCGGACGGGCCTGGCCGGCGGTCAAGCGGCCTTCCCGCAAGAAATCCTGGACCTCTTCGGGCAGGCGCAGGAGACGCAAGAAGTTGGTGATCGTCGTGCGCCCCTTGCCGACCCGCGTCGCGATCTCCTCCTGCGAGAGCTCGAACGACTCGCTCAGAGTGCGATAGGCCTCGGCCTCTTCGATCGGATTCAGGTCGGCGCGCTGAATGTTCTCCACCAGCGCCAGCTCGAGCAGCTCTTGGTCGTTCGCCACCTCGCGCACGACCACCGGCACGGTGTCGAGGCCGGCGAGCCGCGAAGCGCGCCACCGACGCTCTCCGGCAACGATCACATATCGACCATCGGCATCCGCCTTCGGTGTGACGACGATCGGCTGCACAACGCCCTGACTTCGAATCGAGTCTGCCAGGTCGTCGAGTCCCGACGAGTCGAAGTGACTCCGTGGTTGGAATCGGTTGGGCTCGAGCGCGTCGATCGCGAGCCGATCGACGGACCGGCTCACCGCCTCCGCCGGAGCCTCGTCTTGCGACCCGAGCAGAGCATCCAGGCCGCGTCCCAAACCTCGTCGTTTCGTCGCCATCGGTCATGCGCTCCGCTGCAGAAATTCCCGGGCCACGGCAAGATAGCTGGTGGCGCCACGGCTCTTGATATCGTAATGCAGGATCGGCAATCCGTGACTCGGAGCTTCGGCGAGACGAACATTTCTCGGCACGACCGCTTCAAAGACTTTGTCGCCGAAGAAACGGCGTGCTTCGGTGGCGACATCCTGCGACAGATTGGTCCGTTCATCGACCATGGTGAGCACGATGCCGCCGATTTCGAGCTTCGGGTTGATCCGGCTTTGGACGCGGCGCACCGTCGCCACCAGCTCGCTCAAGCCTTCGAGCGCGAAGTACTCACTCTGGAGCGGCACGAGAATCTGGTCGGCAGCGGCCAGCGCGTTCACCGTGAGGTGGCCGAGCGAGGGTGGACAGTCGAGCAGCACATAGTCGTAGCGATCGTGGAGCGGGTCGAGGCGATGGCGCAGGGTCTTCTCCCAGCCATCGACATCGACCAGCTCGACTTCGAGACCAACCAGCTCGCGATCGGCCGGCAGGACATGCAGACCCGCGAATCGCGTCTCGACGATGGCATCGGCGGGATCGGCTGCGCCGCTCAGCACGTGGTAGAGATGCGGCGCCTCGGCGGCGAGACCGAGGCCGCGCGTCGCATTGCCCTGCGGGTCGCAGTCGACCAGCAGCACCGACTTCTCGAGCGCGCCCAGCGCGGCGGAGAGGTTGATTGCGGTCGTCGTCTTGGCGACGCCGCCTTTCTGATTGGCGATGGCGACAAAGATGCCCATGTCGAAGTGTCGACTCCTTCGGCAGATTCGGGACGAGCAGACCTCAGTTCGAAGAGGTCCGACTCCAGGCGGCGGACGGGACGAGCTCGACGACGCGCCGATGCTCGGCTCCGGGAAGAGCGAGGCGGCGGCCGATCACGAGACCGGGGGGAGGCTCGGGATCGAGACGACCGAGCCAGAGAAGGAAGCGTGTCCACGGATCCCGCTCCATGAAAAGACTGAGGATCTCCGTCGGCAGCGCGAGAGCCCGCGAGGCGACGAGATCGATCGATGGCGGGAACTGGAGTGCGGGCGGAAGCGGGCGCTCGACTCTAGCATTGGCGATCCGGCACGACAATGAGTCGACGTCCCCACCCTCTCGGCGCACGGCCTGCCGCATCTTGCGCAGCGCCGATTCGAGAAAGGCCCACTTGCGCTGACGCGGCTCGATCGCCAGCACGTCGAGCCCCGGCCGAGCAGCGGCGAGAACCAGGCCCGGAAACCCAGCTCCGGTGCCGACATCGACGAGAGTTCCCGCGGCTTCGACGAGAGGCAGCGCGGCGAGCGACTCGGCATAGTGCCGCTCGACGACTTCGGCCGCGGTGCCCGGGCCGACCAGGGAGAGGCGCCGGTTCCAGCGCCGCATCTCGTCGTAGTGCGCCAGAAGAGCGGCGATCGTCGCTGGGGCGAGCGACTCCACCAGCGTTGCGCCGAGGCTCTCGGCGAGCCCGTCGACGAGCTGGTTGGATTCTAGAGGCGGCAGGGTGGCTCCCACCGCGGCAGGATACACCGCCCTTGTTTCACATGAAACATCGGCGGTGATCGAGGGCCTGCTCGTTCGCGCCGAGGCGAGCTCCAACGAGAGATCGGCCGTTTCACGTGAAACAGGCTCCAAACCCAACGAGCCGCGAGATCCGAAGACCCCGCGGCTCGCTCCAAACTCTACGCCGACGATTCAGTCGATTGGACGAACGGTCACGCGCTTCTTATAACCACGTCCCTCGCTGAAGGTGTCGACGTCCGGGTCGTCGGCCAGGGTGAGGTGCACGATCCGTCGATCGCCGGGGCCCATCGGCGCCAGACGCACCTCGCGTCCCGACGACCGCACGTCGTCGGCCGCGTCGCGCGCAGCCTGCATCAGCTCGTCCTCGTGATCCGC
The DNA here is from genome assembly GCA_039194425.1 of Acidobacteriota bacterium. Classification (GTDB taxonomy): domain Bacteria; phylum Acidobacteriota; class Thermoanaerobaculia; order Multivoradales; family J023; genus JAUIJL01. Next base: position 3,403 of record JBCCVZ010000027.1, read on the forward strand.
CCGAAAGCCCTCGCAATCGACCTTCACCGGCAGCGTCTCACCCAGCAAGGTCCGCACCGCGCGCGGCAGCACGTGCTCCACGGCCTTGAGAGCCCGACCGTCCTCGGCAGTCAGCAGGTCGGCGTCTTCTCCGGAGAACTCGACCTCGTAGGTATCGCCCTCTGTGATCGTGAACTCGATCTCGAGGTCCATGACGTCGAGAATCGCGTCGAGCGCGAGCTCGAACGCCGCGATCTCTTGGCCAACTTCGGCGACGTCGTCGTCGTCGAGACCGCCGCCTTCCCAACGATGGATGAAGTCGGCGCGACGGCCACCATGTCCGCGATCGCGGCGCGACGAGCGGCCCCGTCCCCGCGAGCGGCCCCGGCCGCGCCGTCCTCGATCGTCGTCGTCGTCCCGGTCGTCCCGGTCGTCCTCTTCCTCGTCCTCGTCCTCGTCTTCTTCGTCCTCGTAGGACTCATCCTCGTCGGAGTCGTCGTCCGCCTCATCGTCGTAGCGGTCGTCGTCATCCTCCTCGTCCTCGTCGGACTTGGAGTCCTCACCATAGGCCGTGCCCTCTCCCGGCAAAGGGATCCCATCCTTCAGCTCCTTCGGAATGCCGCGACCCGACAGCTTTTCGACGCCGCTCGCCTCCCCCACCTCGGCCTGGGCCGCCGCCTCCTGAACGCTCAGCTCGAAGTGGTCGGGGTCGACTTCGATCACCACCTTCCGGCGGACATTGGTGAATCCGTGCTTCTTGTCGCGCACCGTGTAGGCGAGTCGTTCGGGCTCGACACCAAAATGGCGAGCCGCGGTGAGAACCACCTGCTCGATCGAATTGCCGGAGAAGAATTTCTTCATCTGTTCCTCCGAGAAAGCGGGCCTCAGCGGCTCACCGCTTCGGCGCTTTGCTGCCCGGCGCGCATTCGATTGATCAGCGCCTGTTGGCCGGTGGTCAGCAGGTTGTTGGTCAGCCAGTAGAGCACCAGGCCGGCCGGAAAGTAGAAGGCGAAGGCTGTGAACGCAATCGGCATGATCTGCATGATGCGCCGCTGCATGGCGTCCGGCGACGAGGGCATCATGCGCTGCATCGCGAGGCTCGTGGCGCCCATCAGCAGCGGCAGGATGAAGTAGGGGTCGGGAATCGAAAGGTCGTGAATCCACAGAATCCACTCGGCGCCGCGCAGCTCGACGGCCGTCAGGAGAAGGCGGTAGAAGGCGAAGAAGACCGGCATCTGCAGGAGAATCGGGAAACAGCCGCTCGCCGGGTTCACGCCGGCCGACTTGTAGACCGCCATGATCTCCTGGTTCATCTGCTGCTGCGCCTCGATATTGGGTCTTCCCTGCTTGTCGCGCAGCTTGGAGCGAAACTTCTGCCGGATCGCCTGGACCTTCGGATTCAGCTCCTGCATGCGTCCCATCGACATCTGGCTCTTGTGGGTCAGCGGGAAGAAGAGCAGCTTGATCAGGATGGTGACGAGCACGATCGCCCATCCCCAGTTGGGCACGATGGTGTCGTGCGTCCACTCGAGGATGATGTAAAGCGGCTTGGCGAGGAACTCGAGGAATCCCCAGCGTACGGTCTGCTCGAGTCCGTAGGGGAGCGCCGCCAGCTCACTGTATTTCTTGGCGCCGAAGAAGGCCCGGAACGTCGTCGCGTCTCCGTCGGCGCGCAGCACCACGAGTAGCTCGCGGGTGAGATCGTCGGTGTCCGCCGAGGTGTCGATCGGCAGGAAGCGCGGTCTCCCCTGCTCGGCGGCCGGACGCTCGAACACCGGCCGGACGCGCACTTCGTTCAGGCCGCTGTCCGGAATCACCGCGTTGAGGAAGAAGTTGTCCTCGAGCGTGACCCATTCGAGGCCGCTCAATCCGAGGACCACATCTTCGTCCGTGTCGTCGGCCTCGATCAGCTCGGTCTCGCCGCCGCGCCGATATCCGACCGCGCGCGTCACCTGCTGTCCGTAGCCCGACTGGTTCTCCTGGTCGGTGATCCCCGGACCGAGCAGCACGCTCCAGGTAGCGGCATCAGGCGCTTCGATCTCGACGTCGATGAAACCGTGCGGGCGCCAGCGAAAGGTTTTGGTCGCCTCACCGGCCGGGCCACGGTAGCGGAAGGTGACGACCGGCATCCCCTCGTCGTCGGTTCCTTGCTCGCCCACGAAGTAGACGCCGTTGAGCGCCGAAGACCGGCCGTTCTCGAGCAGCGCGAAGGGATAGAGATCGTTGCCGCGTGCGCGGATCAGGTTCAGTCCGGCGCCCTCCTCGTCGAGATGCTCGTCGAGCGAGTAGCGGACGAGCTGCGCGCCGCGATTGGTGAACTCGGCGACGGCGCGTCCGGTCGTGACGACGACGCTCTGCTCCGACACGGCGACGATCGGAGGCAACACCGGCTCGCGCACTACTCCGTCGGCTTCGCCGGGTGGCGCCTCGGTGGTCGTCAGATCGATCTCGTCAGCACCAGCCGGTTGCTCGGTGGTCGGCGTCGCTTCGTCGCCCGGACCGGCGCGATCGGGCGATGCCGCCTGGTCCACCGTCGTCGGCTCGCGCTCGGGCTGGACCGGCGGCGTCGGCGGAAACAGCATGCTCCAGATCACGAAGACCAGGAGCGAAAGGAAGAAGGCGAAGAGCAGGCGGCGATTGTCCACGAGTCGGAGTTCCTTCGGGCGGTGTTGACGACGAGCTCAGTCCGCGGCACCGTCCTCGAGACGGCGTGATCCCGGATCGGGGTCCAGGCGATCTACGCGGCGGGGCGTCGTCGTCTTCGTCGGTTGACCTCGACGTCTCAGGGTAGGTCGACGCCGCCGGGATGCAAGGGATGGCAGCGGAGAATTCGGCCGACGGCCAAGAGCGCGCCACGCAGTACGCCGTGGCGCAGCACCGCGAGGCGTGCATACTCAGAGCAGGTCGGTGAGAAGCGACACGCCTTGGGCAGAAGCGGCGAGATCCAGCGCTTGTAGGCGAGGAGCAGGCGAGCGATGAATCGGGTCATGCGGTGCGCATCGTGGTCGAAAGCCTCTGAACGGACGAGAGTCGACGCGTCCTTACCAGCGCGGCGAGCGATCGACCATTCGTCGGGGCAGAGTCTGCAGCATGCGTTCGATCTCGGCACTCAGCGCGTCGAAACCGGCCGACGCCGCCGCGGGTTTCACGTGCACGACGACATCGATCGCGGCGATCTGACGACGCTGTGGCCACCGCCGGAAGATTTCTCGAATACGACGTTTGACCCGTTGGCGCACCACGGCCTTGCCCACCTTGCGGCTGGCCGTGATGCCCAAGCGGGTCTCGTTCGTGTCGCTCGGGTGATAGTGGAGATTCGCGTACGAACCGTGGCGACGCCGACCGCGTCGATAGCAGCGCTGATAGTCGGCGCGGCGACGCAGCCGCTCGGTCCGGCGAAGACCCTCGTCCGAGGGCCCGGACCCGGCCGGCACGGCCCGATCACACGGCCAAACGCTTGCGGCCCTTGCGCCGGCGGCGCGCCAGCACGAGACGGCCGTTCTTGGTCTGCATGCGCTTGCGGAAGCCGTGCTTCTTGTGGCGGCGGCGATTGTTGGGCTGGAACGTTCGCTTCACGGCGGATTCCTTCGTCGGCGCTCCGTGAGCTTGGCGGTGTGGAGCGCGCTGGCTGGCGGCGGTGCGACGCGGTGGATCGTCTGCTCGTCGCGCCTCGCGTTTCGGTGTGTCGGTCGATCGTCAGAGTCGGGCGATCACCGTCGTCGAGCAATCCGTGGTCGGGGGATCGCTCAGCTCGTACTATGGCGGAGAGGGTGGGATTCGAACCCACGGACCCCTTGCGGGGTCAACGGTTTTCGAGACCGCCCCGTTCGACCACTCCGGCACCTCTCCGTGGTCTTTCAATGCTCAGTCTTCAATGCTCGAGTCTTCGATTCTTGGATCTTCAGTGTGGATGGCGGAGAGAGAGGGATTCGAACCCTCGGTAGGTTGCCCTACACACGATTTCCAGTCGTGCACCTTCGACCACTCGGTCATCTCTCCTGAAGATTCTGCGGCTCAAAGATCTGGTGGCTCGGCGGCTCGGCGTGTCCTCAGCCGACGAAAGAACTGCTGGAGGATCTCGCCGCATTCGTCGCGCCGAATGCCTTCGCGAACCTCGAGGCGATGATTCAGTCGAGGGTCCCGCACCAGATCTCCGAGCGAGCCGCAAAAGCCCGCCTTGGGATCACGCGTGCCGAACACCAGCGTGTCGACTCGACTGTTGACCAGTGCCCCTGCGCACATGGCGCATGGTTCGAGGGTAACGTAAAGAACACAGCCGACGAGCCGCCAGCCTCCGATCGCTGCCGCCGCTCGGCGGATCGCGATCAGCTCGGCGTGTGCCAGGGGATCGTCGTCGATCTCGCGGCGGTTGTGACCGCGGGCGATGAGCCGACCCTCGTGCACCACCACGGCTCCGACCGGGACTTCACCGATCTCGGCCGCGGCACGCGCCTCGTCGAGCGCTTCGGACATCCAGCGATCATCATCCAAGAGAGGGGCCTCGTGGCAGTTGGCGTGTACGCGGATCACCCCCTCCCGGGCGACGGCCGCTCGGGACCGCCGATCCTAGCCGAAGGTTCTTCGAAACTCAACTGCCGTGTCGACCTTATCTCGGCTCGGAGCACGGCGTGTCTTCGGCGGCCGTCGTTTTGACATCGAGCCGCGCTCGCTCATAGGATGGATCTTCGCCTCGGGGCCGTACGGTCCCAACCATCTCGCGAGCCGGCGAAGGGTTCGGGTCCTGTGCACCGGCAGGTATCGAACCTCGTCAGGCCCGGAAGGGAGCAGCGATAAGGTATCGCGCCGGGTGCCGCAGAGCAGCCGGAACCCTTCGCCGACTCGCGAGATCCGTCCTGCGGCAACGCTCGACTGATCACCGACCTTCTCGACGCAACTACCGCGCATGAGCTATCAAGTCCTCGCCCGCAAGTGGCGGCCGCAGGACTTTTCGAGCCTGGTCGGCCAGGACCACCTCGTCACCGCGTTGCGCAACGCGCTGGTCGAGGGTCGCATCGCGCAGGCCTATCTCTTCTCGGGAATCCGCGGCGTCGGCAAGACGACCGCAGCACGGGTGCTGGCGAAGGCCTTGAGCTGCGAGCGCGGACCGGCGGCCGATCCATGCAATGAGTGCGACACCTGTCTCGAGATCTCGGCGGGCGCGAGCATGGACGTGCTCGAAGTCGACGCCGCGACCTACTCGAAGGTCGAGCAGGTGCGCGAGCTCACCGAGACTCTGCGGTACGGGCCGACGCGCAATCGCTACAAGGTCGTCGTGCTCGACGAGGTCCATCGCCTGTCGCGCCAGGCCTTCGACGCGTTGCTCAAGATCGTCGAGGAGCCACCACCGCATCTCGTCTTCATCTTCGCCACGACCGAGATCGATGCGGTGCCGGCGACGATTCTCTCGCGCTGCCAGGAATTCCAGTTCAAGCGCGTGCCCTCACCCGTGCTCGCCGAGCACCTGCGGACGATCAGCACCGCGGAAACGATCGAGGTCAGCGACGCCGCGCTGCGGATGATCGCGCGCGCCGGGGAGGGCAGCGTCCGTGACTCGGTGGCGCTACTCGACCAGATGGCGACCTTCGGCGGCGGTGCCATCAGCGACGACGAAGCACAGCAACTGCTCGGCGGTCTCGACAGCGCTGTCTTTCTGCGTTTGCTGCAGGCGATCACCACGGGCGACGCCGCCGACGTGGTGGCGATCGTGCGCGACATCGAGCGCAACGGCTGGGATCCGCAGACTGTCTACGCACAGTTCCTCGGCTATCTGCGCGACGCCTTACACATCGCTCTCAGCGCGTCGCGCGGCGCTCCGCCGGCGGTCGATCTGCCGGACGAGGAGGCTCGACGCCTCGCCGAAGTCACCGCGCCGCTCGGTCACGAAGCGCTGCTGCAGGTCGTGCACCTGCTGCTTCAGGGCGAGCCGACGGTCCGACGCAGTGAGCTCGGGCTGCTGGCGCTCGAGATCGCTTGGCTGCGCGCCGCCGAGCTGCCGAAGGTCCAGTCGATCCAGGCCCTGCTCGCCGGCGGCCCGTCGGCCGGTGGGCCGCCGGGTCGCGGTTCCGGCGGAGCATCGTCCTCGGGAGCTTCCGGCGGCGGTCGCCGCGGTGGCCCACCGCCGCGGCATGGCGGTACCCGCGGAGCGAGCGCGAGCCCGTCGGTCGAGACTCTCGACGGGCCCGCCGGCGGCGCCGCCGATCTCGGCGATACTCCGAGGGTCGCCGAGAATCGGGCCGAGGGGGGGGCGTCTTCGGCCCGAGACACGATCGGGCTCGAGACGGTGGAAGAGACCAGGGTGGAAGCGACCAGGGCCGAAGATGCGGTGGTCGAAGAGGCCGTCGTGATCGAGGCAAGGACCGAGGAGACCTTGGTTTTAGAGACTGGGGCTGTAGAGACCGGGGCTTCAGAGACCGGGGCTCCAGAGACCAGCGATCACGCGACTGAGTCGCCCGTCGTGTCGGCCGTTCCTGCCGGCGTCACCGCGGGGATCGAACGGCTGCCGGCGCTGCTCGAGCTGCTCAGCAGCCGGCGTCAGAATCTCGCCGCACAGCTCCGCAAAGCACACGTCGAGCTGCGCGCGAGCGTGTTGCACGTCGCGCCCCCCGACCGCTTTCTCGCGCGGGCGCTCGGACGCCAGCGCAACGCGAGCGCTCTCGACGAAGCCATCCTCGAGATCTGGGGCGCCGGCGTCTCGTGGCAGCTCGCGGAGCCTCGGGGCAACGGCCACGACGCTCTTGCGCCCAAGGTCCGGACCAACGGCGGTGCGGGTCCACGGGCGCTCGACGACGCCGGGGCCGAGCGCGCGGATCGCGCCCGTCCGTTCGATCAGCAGCCGCCAGGCGACGTCCCGCCGGACGAGCGAGCCCAGAGCTCCGGTCGTTCGAACGGCCAACCGACGGCCCGGGGTTTCGGCCCCGTCCGACGCGATGACGATCCCGCCGTGCGCGAGGCCGAGACGCTACCGACCGTCAAAGCGATCCTCGACCTCTTCGGCGGTAAGATCCAGGGTGTGATGGAAGAGGAGATCGCGTCATGAACATGCGGAAGCTGATCAAGCAGGCTCAGGACATGCGCGAGAAGATGGAGCGCGACCTGAGCGAGACCGTGACCGAGGCGACGGTTGGTGGCGGGCTCGTCACCGTCAAGATCGACGGACACAAGCATCTGCTCGGCGTCAAGATCGAAGCCGAGGCGATGGATCCGGACGACCCCGCCATGCTCGAGGACCTGATCGTCGCCGCCTTCTCCGTCGCCTCGAACAAGATGGACGAGATGCTGCGTGAGAAGGTCGGTTCCCTCACCGGCGGCGCCATTCCCGGTCTCTTCTGACCCGGGTCTCTCCCTGACGCGAGCCGTCGACACGACGCCATGGCCCAGCCGCTCGAACGCCTGATCGCCGAGCTCTCCCGCCTGCCGGGGATCGGTCCCAAGACAGCGGCGCGCCTGGCGCACCACGTGCTGCGCCTTTCGATCGACGAAGCCCGCCGCCTGGCCGACTCGATCCTCGAGGTCAAAGAGAAGCTCTTCCACTGCAGTGTCTGCAACTCGATCACCGATCGCGATCCGTGTTTGATCTGCCAAGATCCCGAGCGGGACCGCACCAGCCTGTGCGTGCTGGAAGAGCCCTTCAACATTCCGCCGATCGAGCGCACGGGGGAGCATCGCGGTCTCTACCACGTGCTTCTCGGTGCGCTCTCGCCTCAGCGCGGAATCGGACCGGAGGACCTCGCGATCGATTCCCTGCTGCGGCGCCTCGACGGCGTCGACGAAGTGATTCTCGCCACCAATCCCGATGTCGAGGGCGAAGCGACCGCGCTCTATCTCGCGCGTCTGCTCAAGCCGCGCGGCCTGACGGTGACCCGCCTGGCCTTCGGCATGCCGGTCGGCGCCGACATCGAGTTCACCGACGAGGTCACCCTCGGTCGCTCTCTCGCCGGGCGGCGAGCCCTGTGAGCGGTCCCGAATCGAACGGCGGAGAGCGGAGCGACCCGTCAGTCGGTGCTTCGGCGGAGCCACTGCGCGGCGATCAGGCGCCATCGATGCTCTGTCTCCCCCCGGGACCACGCTCGCGGCACGCCAGCGAGCGATTGCGCATCGCCGAAGCTCCGGGCATCAACACGCTCTACGGCGGAGCGCCGAACATCGTCTGGGCGGAGGCGCGCGGCGCCAACGTGCTCGACGTCGACGGCAATCGCTATGTCGACCTCACCGCCGGATTCGGCGTCGCCGCCGTCGGCCATCGTCATCCACGGATCGTCGAGGCGGTGACACGCCAAGCTGAGTATCTCCTCCACGGCCTCGGCGACGCCGCGGGTCACGAGGTTCGCATCGAGCTCGCCGAGCGGCTCATCGCGCTCGCGCCGATGCCGCGGGCGCAGGTCTACTTCGCCGTCTCCGGCGCCGACGCGGTCGAGATCGCGCTCAAGACCGCACTCCTCGCGCGCCCCGGGCGCTCACGGATCGTCGCCTTCGAGCCCGCCTACCACGGGCTCACTCTCGGCGCCCTCGCCGCCAGCTCGCGCCGCGCCTTTCGGCGGCCGTTCGCCGCACACCTCCACGACGCGGTGCTTCGCATGCCGTTCGGCCACGAAGACGAAGAGTTCGAGACCGCGCTCCTCGCGGCGCTCGAGACGGGCGACGTCGCCGCGGTTCTGGTCGAGCCGATCGTCGGCCGCGAAGGTGTGCTGGTGCCGCCCGACGGCTGGCTCGCAGGCCTCGAGTCGCTGTGTCGCCGCAGCGACACACTTCTCATCGTCGACGAGGTGTTCACCGGCTTCGGCCGCACAGGAGGTCTCTGGGCATGCGAGCACGACGTTGTTTCGCCCGACCTCGTTTGCTGCGGCAAGGCGCTCGGCGGCGGCCTGCCGATCGCCGCCGTGCTCGGTGCACCGGAGCTCTTCGCCGCCTGGTCGACGCCGGGAGAGGCGCTCCACACCGGCACCTTCGTCGCCCATCCGCTCGCCTGCGCCGCCGCGCTCGCCACGCTCGACGTACTCGAGGACGAGGACCTGGTCGAGCAGACGATCCAGCGCGGCAGCCGCATGGCGCCGCGAATCGCGACCTGGCGACGCCGTTTCGCGCCCCTCGTCGCAACCCGCGGCCGTGGCCTGCTCTGGGGCCTCGAGCTGGCGAGCACCGCAGCGGCGGCCGAGCTGGTCGAGCGGGCACGCACGGCGGGAGTGCTGCTCCTCGCCGGCGGCGCCGAAGGCCGCGTCGCGCAGATCGCGCCGCCGCTCGTCATCACCGACCGACAGCTCGACGGAGCCCTCGACGTGCTCGAGGATGCTCTCGGTCACATCGCCCCGTCCTGATCGTCCGAGGAGAGCACCGTGTGGCCCAGAGCATTCAAGATCGCCTTCATCGGCAGCCATGGCGTCGGCAAGACGACGCTCTGCTACGGTCTCGCCGCGCGCCTCAAGGCGTCGGACGTCTCACTCGATGTCGTCGGCGAGATCGCACGCCGCTGCCCGCTGCCGATCAACCGCGGCACCACGCTCGCGGCGCAGGCCTGGATCCTCCACACGCAGATCGCTGAGGAGCTGACCGCGGCGAGTCGCTACGACGTCGTGATCTGTGACCGCAGCGTGCTCGACAACTACATCTACCTCTTGCTCTCGGCCGGCATGCAGGCGAGCCTCGAGCCGCTCGTCGCCTCGTGGACGCGGACCTACGATCTTCTGGTTCGCGTTCCGGTGGTCGGGATGCCGTCCCCCGACGGCCTGCGCTCGACCGATCCGTCGTTCCAAACCGAAGTCGATCGGCGGCTCGGTGACGAGATCGAGGAACGCGGTCTCGCCGTCCTCGACCTGCGCGGAATCGGACGCGACGAGTGGCTGCAGCGCGTCGACGACGAGGTGCGCCTGCGCCTTGGTCCAACCCAGCTGGAGCTCGCCTGACGACGGCGGTCGAGACCAGCAGCCGAACCGAGATCGCGATACACTGACGCCGTGGACACCTTCGATCGACTGCGTCAATTCGAGATCCTCTCGCACATGAGCGGTGAGCATCTCGATCTGCTCGCCGGCTGCACCTCGCGCGTGCGCTACGGGCAGGGTTCGCAGGTCCTCAAGGAAGGCGAAAAGAGCCGCGACCTCTACTTCGTCGACTCCGGCAGCGTGTCGATCCAGCGCACGACGCCGTATGGTCTGTATCGCCTGGCGCGCCTCGACGGCGGTCGGGTGTTCGGCGAGACCAGCTTCATCGACAGCCACCCGCGCTCGGGGGACGTCTTCGCCGAGACCGACACCTTTCTCTTCCCGGTCAGCTCGAGCGCCCTCGAGCCGTTGCTCGAGAGCAACCAGCGATTCGCTCTGGCGCTCTACTGGGCGCTGTGGAAGAGCCTGTCGCAGAAGCTGCGCGGCACCAACGAAGTGCTGGCACAGTTCTTCGCCAAGGGTGGCGTGAAGCAGACCGAGGCGCCGAAGGAGCGCCAGGCCACGGGCGACTTCAAGGTCGGGCTCGGCGCCAAGAAAGAGCTCTTCCGCGAGCAGACCCTGTCGCCGATGGAGATCAACTTTCTCGCCACTCTGTCGCGCGAGCGGCGCTACTCCGCCGACGAGTACATCTTCCGCGAGGGCGAGGAAGGCGACGCGCTCTACGTCGTGCTCGACGGCAAGGTCATGATCTCCAAGGAGATCGTCGGAGCCGGTGAGGAAGCGCTCGCCTTCCTCGGCCGCGGCGACTACTTCGGCGAGATGGCGTTGATCGACCACAAGCCGCGCTCGGCCGATGCCAAGGCGGCCGACACCGGAGCCGTCGTGCTGCTGATTTCGCGCGAGGTGCTCGAGGGCATTCTCGACATCCAGAAGGTGTCGTCGATGCGCCTTCTACAGTTGCTCTGCGGACTGATCGCCAAGCGCCTACGCGAGATCGACGACAAGCTCGTCGGCTGGTACATCTTCTCGGCCGGCGCCGGCGAGACACTCGCCCTTCCCTAACGCTCACCGGCCAGCCGACTCACCCGGTCCGTTAGCTGAAGTGCTCCGAGAGGCTGCGCACCGTGCGGTCTATCTCGGCTTCCTTGGTGCGCAGCTCCTCGATCTTCTCGACCGAATACATGACGGTCGAGTGGTGCTTGCCGTTGAACTGCTTGCCGATGTCCGGGTAGGAGAGGCTGGTCAGCTGCTTGCACAGGTACATCGCCACCTGGCGCGGAAAGGCGATGTGCTTCGAGTTGTTGCGGCTCTTGATCTCGCTCACCTTGAGGCCGTAGTGGCGCGCGACGAACTTGATGATCTCGGCCGGGCCGACGCTGCGCTCCTGCGGCAGGATCTCCTTCAGCGTCTCCTTGGTCAGCTCGAGGGTCACGGCGCGTCCGGTGAGCGAGGCGAACGCGACCACCCGGTTGAGCATGCCTTCGAGCTCGCGGATGTTCGACTTCACGTTGCGCGCGATGAAGAGCGCGACGTCGTCGGGCAGCTCGAAGCCCTCCTCTTCCGCCTTGCGCCGCAAAATCGCCACCTTGGTCTCGAGCTCGGGCGGCTGGATATCGGCGATCAAACCCCACTCGAAGCGCGAACGCAGGCGCTCTTCGAGCGTCGGGATATTGCGCGGTGAGGAGTCCGAGGAGAGGATGATCTGCTTCTGCGCCGTATAGAGCGTGTTGAAGGTGTGGAAGAATTCCTCCTGCGTCCGCTCCTTGTTGGCGATGAACTGGATGTCGTCGATCAGCAGGACGTCGATCGTCCGGTAGCGGTCGCGAAACTTCGGCATCCGATCGAAGCGGATCGAGTTGATCAGCTCATTGACGAACTGCTCCGTCGGTATGTAGAGCACGCGCAGATCAGGGTGGCTGTCGATGATCTCCTGGCCGATCGCGTGCATCAGGTGCGTCTTGCCGAGACCCACGCCGCCGTAGAGAAAGAGCGGGTTGTAGCTGTGACACGGGCTTTCGGCGACGGCGCGGGCGGCGGCATGACAGAACTGGTTCGAGCTGCCGACGACGAAGCTGTCGAAACGGTAGCGCGGATCGAACTGCGACGACTCCGCCTCGGGCGGACGCACGTCGTCCTCGGGCTCGACCGCGAACAGCACCTCGTGTCCGGATCCCAACTCCCCGAGAGCGCGGTCGACGAGCGGCCGATAGCTTTGCTCGAGGGTGTGGACGAAGTGCTGGTTCGGCGCCGTCAACACCAGCCTTCGCTCCTGCTCGTCCGCGACCTGGAGCGGCGCGAACCACGTGTCGTACTCTTCGTCGTCGACCAACGACGCGAGCTTAGTCCTCAAGTCTGACCAGAACGTCGACATCTCGATCTCAGCGAATGGAAGGATGTTTCCACAAGATTTCCACAAGCTGTGGAAAAGATTGGGACTCGGTTCCCAGAAGCGAACGGTGAGCCTACCATCGCTCTGGCGCAGAATCATCGACGCCACTCGATTTATCCGAGGATTTTTTCTCCGTCGTGGCGAGGCCGGTCCATCGCCGGCCGACCCGACTCATGACACTGTTCTGGCGCAATTTTTGCTTATTTCTAGCACCACGAGGAAACCTCCGACGGGCCGCGTTCCTGACCGATCATCTTTCCGCTTTCCGTGGCCCGCCCTCGCGCGGGCCCGTCGCAGCCAACGCTCTCCAGCTCCCTCCGGCCAAATCGTCGCATGCAGCGGGCCTTTCCGCCCGCTTCGGGCGAGCGGTTCGCCACCACGAGGGTCGACCTGAACCGTCCTCAACCCTTCCGGCCCCTCCGGTTTCCAGACGATGTCAACGCCGCCTCCCTGCGAGGCGGCGTTTTCTATACCGGCAGTTTGGTGCCACTTCATGTCACTCGACGAGGCTCCAGTGACGAATTTTGACTCTAGCTGGACCTCCGTTGCCTGACCCGGTTCAGCCGACCGACGGCGAACGCCTGATTCGCTGGTACGACCAGCGCCGACGCGACCTGCCCTGGCGCCGCGACCGCGATCCCTACCGCGTCTGGATCTCCGAGATCATGCTGCAACAGACACGGGTCGACGTGGTGACTCCGTACTACCTCGCCTTTCTCGAGCGCTTCCCCGACGTCGAGGCATTGGCCGCCGCTCCCGTCGAAGACGTTCTCGCCGCCTGGTCGGGGCTCGGCTACTACCGGCGCGCCCGCTATCTCCACGCCGCGGCGCGCGAGATCGCCGACGGCGGCTGGCCGCGCAGCGCCGACACTCTGCGCGCGCTGCCCGGCATCGGCGAGTACACGGCCGCCGCCATCGCGTCGATCGTCTACGACGAAGTCGTGCCGGTGCTCGACGGCAACGTCGAACGCGTGACCGCGCGGCGTCTCGCCCTCGCCGACGATCCGAAGCGCGCGGCGCCGCGCCGACGGCTCCGCACCGAGGCGGCCTCTCTGCTCGTCGCCGAGCGTCCCGGCGATTCGAACCAGGCGCTGATGGAGCTCGGCGCAACCGTCTGCAGACCGCGCGCGCCGCTGTGCCTCGGCTGCCCGCTGGCCGATGGCTGTCGCGGCAAGACGGCGCCGGCGCTCTATCCCGCACCGCGCCGCCGCCGCGCCGCCGAGCGTCACGACCTTCTGGTCGCGGTGGTGCGCCGCGCCGACGGAAGAATCCTGCTCTTCCGGCGCTCCGACGCCGCCGAGCTGATGCCCGGCCTGTGGGAGCTGCCGGCGATCACCCCCGACGGCTCGCGCCCGGCCGAGGAGTTGCTCGCGGCGCGTTACGGCGGTCGCTGGCGGCTGAGCGAGGACAGCGGACGCACGCGCCACGGCATCACCCACCGCGATCTCCACCTCGACGTCCGCTCCGCCGCCCTCGAGCTGCCGTCCGACGAGATCGCCGAGGGCCCGGAAGCCGCATGGATCGACCCGGACGATCCCGCGCAACGCAGCGCCTTCGCCACGTCCTCGATGGTCGACAAGGCACTCGGCGTCACGCCGCGAGCGCGCGACGGCGGGGACTAGCACCGAGCGCGACCGAAGCCTGTGGAAAACTCTCCGGATCTCCGCGCGGATCGCTTGTGGAGCCGCTGCGGAGAATTCCCACCGGTCCGCCACCGGCAGCGATTCTCCGCAATCCGTCCACGTCCTTTCCACAGGTTCCCCGGATCGCTTTCCGCAGTCCCGACGCGGCGCGGACCGTGGGCCCGAGACGCTTTTCCGCAGAGACAGCCGCTACCTCCGGACCCCTTCTGTAGATCTGATAAGTTCCCCTCTCTCAGAGGAGTCACCGATGGAAATTCGCTTGAATCGCACCGAGCTCCTGCAAGAGCTCGTCCCCATGCAGGGCATCGTCGAACGACGCACCACGATTCCCGTCCTCTCGCATCTGCTGCTGCGCGCCGCCGGCAGTGAGCTGTCGATCGCCGCCACCGACCTCGAGGTCTCGTTGACCTCGTCGGTCGCCGGCGAGGTGCAGGAGGAGGGCGCGATCGCCATCCAGGCAAAGAAACTGCTCGAGATCGTGCGTGCCGGCGATGGCGAGGAAGTGACGCTACGTATCGACCAGGACGGCGTCTTGACCATCTTGGTCGGCAGGTCGCTGTTCAAGATCCGCGGCCTCGACGCCGACGATTTTCCCTCCCTGCCGACGATCGAGGACGGTGAGACCGTCACTGTGCCGTTCGGTACCTTCCGCGCCATGATCGGCAAGGTGTTCTTCGCCGTCTCGAGCGAGGAGTCGCGCTTTCAGCTCTCGGGCGCGCTGATGAAAGCCGAGGACGACGTCCTGACCCTGGTCGCCACCGACGGTTACCGCCTCGCTCTGGTCGAATCGGAAGTCGACGGCTTGGGCAACGAAGAGGGCGTGCTGGTGCCGCGCAAGGCGCTGCAGGAGCTGCAGCGCTTCGACGGTGACGAGATGGTTTTCCGCTGCGGCGAGCACCATCTCGCCTTCATGCTCGGGCGCCGGCGCCTGATCTGCCGCATTCTCGAAGGGACGTTCCCGGACTACGATCGCGTGATCTCGACCGACAACGACAAGTCGGTCGTCGTCGGGCGCAAGCTGCTCCAGGGCGTCGTGCAGCGCGTCAGCCTGCTCACCGGCGATCGCTCGCGCGCCGTGCGCATCGCGGTCGAGGAGGAGCGGTTGGTGCTGTCGGCGGCCAATCCCGACCTCGGAGAGGCGCGCGAAGAGGTGCCCTGCGAGCACGAGGGCGGCGATCTCTCGATCGGCGTCAATCCGGACTTTTTGGCGCAGTTCCTGGTCGCCACCGAGACCGAGCAGGTACGCCTCGAGCTCAAGGACGAGAACTCCCAGGTCGTGGCGCTGCCGATCGACGGCCCGGATCGCCGGCACTTGTGCGTGATCATGCCGATCCGGCTCTGATCGCGGACCCTCGTGCTCGTCCGGCTCAGCGCCCGACGGTTCCGCAACCTCGAACCTTTCGATCTCGACCTCGAGCCGGGATGCCACCTCGTGCTCGGCCCGAACGGTGCCGGCAAGACGAGTCTGCTCGAGGCGATCTACGTGTTGGCGACGACCCGCAGCTTTCGCACGCCGCGCCTCGCCGACTGCGTGCGCCGCGGCGCCGAGGGCTTCGTGCTGCGCGGCGAGACCGCGCGCCGCGCGGCGCTCGAGGTGGTGCAGCATGCGGGCGGACGTGAGCGCCGGCTGGGGGGTGATCGGGTCGGCTCGAGCGAGTACCTGGCGGCCCTGCCGGTGGTCGCCTGGACCGCGACCGATGTCGACCTGCCGACCGGCCCGCCCGCCGAGCGCCGCCGTTTTCTCGATCGCGGCATCGTCGCCGAGCGGCCGGCTTCGCTCGACGTCGTCGCGCGCTATCGCCGCGCCCTCGACGCCAAGCGCGGTCTGCTCGCCGGCGGCCGCGCCGGCGCGGCCGAGCTGGCGAGCTGGAACCAGGTGCTCGCCGCGGTCGGCGCCGAGTACGCCACGCGCCGCGCCGCCTACGTCGAGCGCCTGCGTGCCGCGTTCGCCGAGGTGCTCGAAGTCTGTGTGCTCGAGCTGCCGCCGATCGCGCTCGACTATCGTCCGTCGCCGAGAGAGTCCCTCGACGGCGCCGAGGCCCTCTTCGCCGCCTTCGAGGCCGCGGCGCCGCGCGAGGCGGCGACCGAGTATCCGCTCCTCGGTCCGCAGCGCGACGAGCTCTCGATTCGCTGGGACGGTCTACCGGTCAAGCAGGTCGCTTCAGCCGGCGAGCGCAAGGCTCTCGGCCTGGCGCTGCTCGCAGCGCACGGCCGGATCTTGGAGCAGGCCGGGCGGGTTCCGGTCTACCTGCTCGACGACGTCGACACCGAGCTCGACCGCGAGCGCCTGGCCGGTCTCTGGCGCCATTTCGGCGCCGCCCGCCAGCTCTTTGCGACGTCGAATCGTCCGGCGGTTTGGGACGAGCTCGGTGTCACGCGGCGCTGGTCCTGCCGCACCGGCCGACTGACGCCGGAGGCCGCGTGAGAGGGCCGATCCCGGAACGGTTCCGGCCGCGTGAGAAGCCTGACCGCGCATGGTAAGATGATGCATTCCGGCGAGCCGCTGTCGAGCCACTTCCTCGCCCTCCCCACGCGGTCCGAACCCATGGGCCGATCCAGGGTGGCGGGTCGATCGACGAACGTCCGTCCAGCCGCCGTGGAGCCCTCCAGCTCGCTCACTCGACCCGCCGGAATCCATGCTCAGACACGCTCAGATGTCGGAGACCCCACCGTATGACGGATAAGCACGACCTGCCCGGCGCCGAAACGGCCGCCGGCGTCGGCGATGTTGCGCCGCCGACGCCGCCGGAGTACACCGCGGACGACATCAAGGTCCTCAAAGGCCTCGAGGCCGTGCGCAAGCGCCCGGGCATGTACATCGGTGACACCGACGACGCCTCGGGCCTGCACCACATGATCTTCGAGCTCGTCGACAACTCGATCGACGAGGCGCAGGCCGGCTTCGCCAGCCTGATCCAGGTGACGCTGCACATCGATGGCTCGGTCACTGTCGAGGACGACGGCCGCGGGATTCCGGTCGACTTCCACGCCGGCGAAGGCCGTTCGGCGGCGGAAGTGATCATGACCGAGCTGCACTCGGGCGGAAAATTCGACAACAACGTCTACAAGGTTTCGGGCGGTCTCCACGGCGTCGGTGTGTCGGTGGTCAACGCGCTGTCCGAGACCCTCGAGCTCGAGATCCGGCGCGCCGGCAAGGTCTGGTACCAGGTCTATCACCGTGGTCTGCCGGAGAAACCGATCGAGGCGATCGGAACCAGCGAGCGAACTGGCACCCAGGTCACGTTCGTTCCCGACGCGCAGATCTTCAGCATCCTCGAGTTTCAGTACGACACTCTGTCCCAACGGCTGCGCGAGCTCTCGTTCCTCAATCGCGGCGTTCACGTGCGCCTGGTCGACGAGCGCACCGACAAGCAGGCGGACTTCCGCTACGAGGGCGGCATCCGGAGCTTTGTCGAGCACCTGACGCGCAACAAGACGCAGCTGCACCCCGAGCCGATCTTCCTCGAGGATGCCCGCGACGAAGGGACCGAGACGGTCGAGATCGCGCTGCAGTGGACCGACGGCTACCAGGAGCAGGTTTTCTGCTTCACCAACACGATCAACAACCGGGACGGCGGCGCGCACCTGGTCGGCTTCCGTTCCGCGCTGACGCGCACCGTCAACAGCTACGCAACGGCCGAAGGGCTGACCAAGAATCTGAAGGAAAACCTCACCGGCGATGACATCCGCGAGGGGCTGACAGCGGTCGTCTCGGTGCGCATCAAGGATCCGAAGTTCTCCTCGCAGACCAAGGAAAAGCTGGTCTCGTCGGACGTCAAGGGGTGGGTCGAGCAGGCCGTCGGCCAGCATCTGGGCACCTTCTTCGAAGAGAACCCGAAGATCGCCCGCCGCATCATCGAAAAATGCATCGACGCGGCGCGGGCACGCGAGGCGGCGCGCAAGGCGCGGGAGCTGACGCGGCGCAAGGGCGTTCTCGACGGCGCCAACCTGCCCGGAAAGCTCGCCGACTGCTCCGAGCGCGATCCCGAGCGTGCCGAGATCTTCCTGGTCGAGGGCGACAGCGCCGGCGGTTCGGCCAAGCAGGGCCGCAACCGCGCCTTCCAGGCGATCCTGCCGCTGCGTGGCAAGATCCTCAACGTCGAGCGTGCACGCTTCGACAAGATGCTCTCGTCGGAAGAGATCAAGACGATCATCACGGCGCTCGGCACCGGCATCGGTCGAGAAGACTTCGACGTCACGAAGCTGCGCTACCACAAGCTGATCATCATGTGCGACGCCGACATCGACGGCTCTCACATCCGCACGCTGCTGCTCACCTTCTTCTTCCGGCAGATGCCCGAAGTAGTGGAGCGCGGGCATCTCTACATCGCCCAGCCGCCGCTCTACAAGGTCGGCGAGGGCAAGAAGGCGAGCTACCTGAAGGACGACCACCAATACCGTCGCTACCTGATTCGGCGCATTCGCAAGAGCTTCAGCCTGCGCCTGGGCGCCGAGGGTCGGCTGCTCGAGGGCGAGGAGCTCGGCGGGTTCCTCGAGAAGGTGGAGCGGTTCCGCGACACCATGCACCGCCTGGTGGGGCGCGGCGTGCCGCGGGAGGCGGTCGAGATCGCGCTCCTCGGTGGTCTGCTTTCAAAGCAGGATCTCGGTGACCGCGAGCGGGTCGAGGCGGTGGCTGCACGGCTCGACCAAGAGCCGCGCTTCAGCGGTGTCGAGGTCGTCGCGGATGTCGAGCACGGCGGCTGGTCGGTGGCCTTCGAGAGCCGCCAGGACGGCGTCGATCGCCGCGTGCGCATCGACTGGACCCTCCTGTCGTCCGCCGAGTTCCGGTCGCTGGCGGCGAACGAGCCGGGTCGCGAGGCGCTCGCCGTTTCCGAGCTGGTGGTGATCCGCGACGACGAAGAGACGTCGCACGACGATCTCGACGAGGCCTTCGACTTCATGTTCGAAGGTGCCAAAAAAGGTCTGTCGGTCCAGCGCTACAAGGGTCTCGGTGAAATGAACGCCGACCAGCTGTGGGAGACGACGATGGATCCCGGCAAGCGCAATCTGCTCCAGGTGCGCATCGAGGACACCGTCGCCGCCGACCAGATCTTCACCGTTCTGATGGGTGACGCGGTCGAGCCGCGCCGCGACTTCATCGTCGAGAACGCCTTGGAGGTCAAGAATCTCGATGTCTGAGCCCGCGGGCCGCTCGGAGCGATCCGGGCGCCCCGGAATCCTCCGCAGTGCCGTGATCGTCGGCGTCGTGACGGTCGGTCTCAGCGGCGCTGCTGCGGCGCTGCTGGCGGCGCAGGTCCTCACCTCGGGGGAACATCCCGTGCTCGCCGGGCCGGCCTGGTGGTCGCTGCGGCCATGGGTCGTCGCCGCGATCGTGCTCAGCCTGCCGCTCGCAGCGTTTCTCGCGCTTTTCGCCGGTCTGATGCGCCGTCCGGCGACCGGTGTGATGGTCGCGCTGCTCGCGCTCTTTGCCGTCTTCCACGGTCTGCGCGAAACGGCGGAGGCACGCGGCATCGAGGATGAATCTCTCCTCCAGCCTTATCCCACCCGGCTTGAGATGCTCTCCGCGGTGCAGCAGGCCGCAGCCGACCATCGACCGGACGTGGTGCTGATCACCATCGACACGCTGCGCTGGGATCACCTCGGCTATGCCGGTGCTGCGCGGCCGGTGTCGCCGCGGATCGATGCACTGGCGCAGCGCGGTAGCTGGTTCGTCCACGCGGTCGCTCAGGCGCCCGAGACCCGGAGCTCGATGGCGTCGATGATGGTCGGCCTCCACCCCCACGTGATCGAGATCGACCGGGGTCAGCGCGGCGGCGGTGCCTGGGTGTCGAGTGGTTTCCACCTACTCGCCGAGCGCCTGCGCGCCGCCGGCTACGGCACGGCTGGCTTCGTGTCGAACGCCTACCTCAAGGCGAGCAACGGCTTCGGTCAGGGCTTCACGACCTACGACGAGTCGTCGGTTTTCGGCTTCGAGGGTGCGGCGCGGCGGCGCAACGCAGCGGATGTGGTCGACGTCGCACTCGCCTGGCTCGAGACCCGAGAGGGCGATGCGCCGCGTTTCGTCTGGCTGCACTTGCTCGATCCTCATCATCCGTACGAGCCAGCCGAAGCCGGTCCGTGGGAGCAGATCGAGAGCGAAGAGTTCATCGCTCTCGCCGCCACCTACGATGCGCTCTCGGTCCACGCCATGACCGAACGCTTCCGCGATTTGGCTGCGGGTCGGCGCGCACTCGAGGAAGGGGAACTCGACTATCTGATCGGGCGCTATGACGCCGAGATTCGCTTCGTCGACCGCCAGATCGGCCGCTTCTTGAGCGCCTTCGACCGGTCTCTCGAATCACGCGGTCAGACCCTCTCCGATGTCTTGATCGTGCTCACCGCCGACCACGGTGAAGAGTTTTTCGACCACGGTGGCATGCTGCACTCGCACACGCTCTACGACGAGCTGGTCAGGGTCCCGCTGGTGATCGCCGGACCCGGATTCGACGACGGCGGCCGCATCGACGGTCAAGCGAGGCTGCTCGACGTCGCGCCGACGATTCTGAAGGCGGCCTCCGTGCCGTTCGACGATCTCGCGGGCCGCGACCTGCAGAGCGTGATCGCTGGAACCGCCGAAGGCTCGGTGCCAGCGCTGTCCTTTCTGTCGCTGCGCCAGGCCGCTCTGCGGACGCCCGAGCACAAGATCATCGCCGGCTATGGTCAAGACTCGTTCTTTTGCAGCAGCGGCGATCGGCTGACCGACATCCAGACACTGTTCGCCGCTCGCTACGGCGCGCGTGCCGCGCCCGATCATGCGGCCTCGGGCGGAGCGTCACATCCCCCAGAAGTCTTCGAGCTGCGCCGCGACCCGCGCGAGCAGACGCCGAGTGTCGGCGAGCCCTTGCTCGAATCCCTACGCTGCCAGCTCGCGCAGCAACTCCACGACCATCCGCCGCGCGCCGTCGAGGCGATCGGTTCCGACGCCGGACTCGACTCCGAAACCCGCAGCGAGCTCCGTGCGCTCGGCTATGTCGATTGAATGGGTTCATCGAACGAGTTGTCGAATGTCGATCGAGGCTGAACCATGACGAGACCCAGTACGGCGAGCCCGCAGGCCCGCCAATCTTCTTCGAGCCTGAGCCATGAGTGACGAAAGCCAAGTTCCCGAGCAAATCCAGCCGGTCGACATCGAAGAGGAGCTGAAGACCAGCTACCTCGATTACGCCATGAGCGTGATCATCGGCCGCGCCCTTCCCGACGTGCGCGACGGCCTCAAGCCCGTGCACCGCCGCGTGCTCTACGGCATGTGGGAGTCGGGCAATCGCGCTGGCCGGCCGTACAAGAAGTCGGCGCGCATCGTCGGCGACGTGATGGGCAAGTACCACCCGCACGGTGATTCAGCGATCTACGACACGGTCGTGCGCCTGGCGCAGCCGTTCTCGATGCGCAATCCGCTGGTCGACGGCCAGGGCAACTTCGGCTCGATCGACGGCGACAACCCGGCGGCCATGCGCTACACCGAGGTGCGGCTCACGCGGCTGGCCGAGGAGATGCTGCGCGAGGATATCGACAAGGAAACGGTCGACTGGGCGCCCAACTACGACGCGTCCGAGACCGAGCCGACGGTTTTGCCGGCGCGCCTGCCGAATCTCCTTGTCAACGGCTCGGCTGGCATCGCGGTCGGCATGGCGACGAACATCCCGCCGCACAACCTCGGCGAGGTGATCGACGCCACCGTCCTGCTGATCGACCGTCCCGACGCGCAGCTCGCCGAGCTCGTGGCGGTGCTGCCGGGGCCCGACTTTCCGACCGCCGGCTTCATTCACGGCATGCGAGGCATCCACGAGGCCTACGCGCACGGTCGCGGCACGATCCACGTGCGGGCGCGCGCCGAGGTCGTCGAGCTGAAGGGCGATCGCCAGGCGATCATCGTCAACGAGATTCCCTACCAGGTGAACAAGGCGCGCCTGCTTGAGCGCATCGGCGAGCTGGTGCGTGAGAAGCGGGTCGAGGGCATCTCGGCGCTGCGCGACGAGTCCGACCGCGACGGCATCCGCGTCGTGATCGAGCTCAAGCGCGGCGAAGTCGGTGAGGTGGTGCTCAACACCCTCTACAAGCTCACCCAGCTGCAGATCAGCTTCGGCATCAACATGCTGGCGATCGTCGACAACCAGCCGCGGGTGCTCAACCTGCGCCAGATCCTCGGTTACTTCCTCGACCATCGCAAGACGGTGGTGATCCGCCGCGTCCGGTTCGACCTGCGCAAGGCCGAGGCGCGTGCGCACATCCTCGAGGGCCTGCTCAAGGCCCTCGACATCATCGACGAGATCATCACCACCATCCGCGCCAGCGCCGACGGGGCGGAGGCACGCCGCTCTCTGGTCGAGCGCTTCGCCTTCACCGAGGTGCAGGCGCAGGCGATCCTCGACATGCGTCTGCAGCGCCTCACCGGGCTCGAGCGCGAGAAGCTGCTCGAGGAGTATCGCGAGGTGATGGCGACGATCGAGCGCCTGCGCGCCATCCTCGGCTCGGACGCGCTGCTGCTCGAGGTGATCAAAAACGAGCTGCTCGAGATCAAGGAAAAGTACGCCGACCCGCGGCGCACCGAGATCATTCACGAGACGCACGACATCACGCTCGAGGACATGATCGCCGACGAGGACATGGTGATCACCGTCACCCGCGGCGGCTACATCAAGCGTTCGCCGCTGGCGCTCTACCGTGAGCAGGGACGCGGCGGCAAGGGCCGCAAGGGCATGGAGACGAAGGACGGCGATTTCGTCGAGCATCTCTACATCGCCTCGGCGCACAGCTATGTCCTGGTCTTCACCGAAAGCGGGCGCGTCCACTGGATCAAGGTCCATCGTCTGCCCGAGCTCGGACCGGCCTCGAAGGGCAAGGCGATCGTCAATCTGCTCGAGCTCGAGAAGCACGAGAAGGTCGCCACCACCGTCGCCGTGCGCGAGCTCGAGGGCGGCTACCTGGTCTTCGCCACCGAGAAGGGGACGGTGAAGAAGACAGAGCTCGCGGCGTTTTCCAATCCGCGAGTGGGCGGCATCATCGCGATCAACATCGACGACGATGATCGGCTGCTCGACGTGCGCGTCACCGATGGCGAGCAGGACGTTTTCCTCGCCACCGCCAACGGCTACTCGATCCGCTTCCCGGAGGCTGACGAAGCGAGCGAGGAGAACGGCACCTCGCTCACCGGTGTGCGCGCGATGGGCCGTGTGGCGCGCGGCGTGCGCGGCATTCGCCTGCGGGACGGCGACCGCGTGGTGGCGCTGGTGGCGCTTACCGACGACGGCCACGTCTTCACCGTGAGCGAGAACGGCTACGGCAAGCGCACGCCGCTCCAAGACTACCGGCGTCAGAGCCGCGGGGGTCTCGGCATCATCAATCTCAAGGTCACCGAAAAGACCGGGGCCGTGGTCGGCGTACGCCAGGTCGCGGCCGACGACGGCATGATGTTGATCACGCAGAACGGCAAGCTGATCCGCATCCTGGTCGACGGCGTGCGCATCGTCGGCCGCTCGACGCAGGGCGTCAAGGTGATGGACCTCGACGACGACGATCGTCTCGTGGCCCTGGCCAAGATCGTCGAGCGCGAGGACGAAGACGATGCCGACGGCGCCGAGTCCGAGGGCGCCGGGTCCGAGAGCACCGACGGGTCCGAGAGCACCAGCGGGCCCGACAGTCCAGACGACAGCGAAGCGAGTGACACCGGGCCCGAGCCGGTCAACTGACACCACGATCCGACGACACTGACGACACCTTCCAGGAGCGCGACGATGCTCTTTTTCCTCGACAGCGCCGACATCCAAGACATCGAGCGGGCCTCGGAGTGGGGCATGGTCGACGGCGTGACCACCAACCCCAGCCTGATCGCCAAGATGGGCCTGCCCTACTTACCGACGGTGCAGCAGATCGCCGAGCTCGTCGACGGACCGGTCTCGGGCGAAGTACTCGCCGAAGACTACGAGGGCATGCTCGAGCAAGGCCGGCGCCTGGCCGATCTCGCCGACAATGTCGTGGTCAAGATCCCGCTGACGGTCGACGGTCTGCGCGCAGTGCGCACGCTCGACGAGGAAGGCATTCCGAGCAACGTCACCCTGTGCTTCTCGGCCACCCAGGCGCTGCTCGCGGCCAAGGCCGGCGCCGCCCTGATCTCGCCCTTCGTCGGCCGCCTCGACGATCGCGGAGAGGACGGCATGCAGCTGATCGAAGACATCGTGCGGATCTACGACAACTACGACGCCGACACTCAGGTGCTGGTCGCCTCGGTGCGCACCGTCGAGCACGTGCGCCGCGCCGCGGTGATCGGCGCCGACGTCGCCACGATTCCCTTCTCGGTGCTCGAGCAGCTCTATCACCACGAGCTCACCGACGTCGGCCTCGAGAGATTCCTCGCCGACTGGAACGCGACCGGCAAGAGCTTCGACGACTGAGCTGGGCTGCTGCGGAGGTCGACGCCTGGTCGCGTCGACCTCCGGTCACGACGAGGTCAGGTAGCCGGTCGTCAGGGCTTCGGCCCAGTCGGACCGCTCGTTCGCCAGCGCCAGCTCGATCATCGCGGTGGCGTCGTAAGGCACCGAGATCAGCTCACAGCGCCATGCGTCGCCGACTCTCTCGACCACCGCGTAGCGAGCGTCGGGCGAGCCGACCTGCATCACATGAGTCGTGGGTCGGTCGTCATCGTAGGCAGGGAGCCCGACACTCCCCGGATTGACCACCAGCTGGCCACTCTCGGTGCGGACAACGCGCGGGATGTGGGAATGGCCGCATGCGATCAGCCGTGCCTGGGTCGGTCCTAGCCGGTCGTGGATCTCGGCCCGCGTGGCGAGGTGAACCTGACCCTCCTCGGTCACAGTTTCGAGCAGATAGGTGGAATCGCTCGACGGGGTTCCGTGGCAGAGGAGAACGTCGTCGCCCAGAGCCGCGCACGGCTCTTGGTTCGCCATCCACGCCAGCTCGGCCTCACCGAGCTCGGAGACCGCGTGTGCATCCGAGGGATTCATGGCGGCACGTGGGGTCGTCAGGAGCTGTCGCTCATGGTTGCCCGCGAGATGAATCCAAGAGGTTTGCGCCATCAAGAGGCGTGTCGCTCGCAAGGGAGCGAGCGGCCCCGACGCGTGATCGCCGAGATTGGCGACGCGAGAGACCTCGCGGCGCGTCAGATCGTCGATCACTGCGTCGAGCGCGTCGATGTTGCCGTGGACATCGGCCAAGAGTGCGATTCGCATTCATCGGTCTCCAGAGCTCGAACGAGGCTTAGAGTATGCTCTACCATCGCGTCGCGGCGAGGCGCTCGCCTGTGGCGCCACCGCGCTCGCGGGATCGAGCGCTGCCGGACGGCGGCGACCTCGACGGCACGAACATCGGCAAGAGCTTCGACGACTGACTCAGGAAACGCAACCTCCGCCACCATCCACTCAGTCGCCCTTTTATCGGTCGGCGTGGATCGCCTATCTGGTGCTCGCTCTCGCCGGCGTCGGTTGGATGATGATCGCCGGTCGGCCGATTCCTCTCGATCTCTTCGTCGATCTCGAGAATCTGCCGCGCGGGCTGGCCGCCGGCCTCGGCGCCGGGGCGCTGCTTCTCGGCCTGTGGGCGCTGGCCCGTCGCCTGTTGCCAGCGGTCCGGGCTCTCGAGGATGGCCTCGCCGCGTTGATCGGACGCCTCGATCCTTCGGAGGCTTTCGCTCTGGCGGTGATCTCGGGCTTGGCCGAAGAGTTCGTCTTCCGCGCCGTCCTGCTCAGCGACCTCGGGCCCTGGATTTCGCTCGCGCTGTTCACCGTGCTGCACACCGGGCCCGGCCGGATCTACCTCTTGTGGACAGCCTTTGCCGCCCTCGCCGGAGCGCTCTTCACCCTCCTCGTTCTGTGGAGCGGCGACCTTCTGCCGGCGATCCTGGCGCATGTCGTGGTCAACGCGGTGAATCTGCGCTACCTCTCTGCCCGCATGCCCGCCGAGTCCGCCCCCATGCCCCCCGAGTGAAGCGCGCCTTCGGCCACCGCCCGCCCCAACGGGCTGCTATGCTCGCGGGCCGGAGTTAGTATTCTCAGCACGTCCCCAACAACGAATCCCCGGCGGAGGTCGTTTGTGAGTGCCCCTCAAGCAAAGAGCAGTCAGGATGTCTTCGATCGGATCGAGCGTGAGCACGAGGCGTATCTGGATGAGCTGAAGGATTACCTGCGGATTCCCTCGATTTCCACCGATCCGGCCTACGACGCGGACGTCCGGCGCTGTGCCGAGTTCCTGCTCGAGAAGATGCGCCAGGCTGGTCTAGACGCGCGTCTGATCGAAACCGAGGGCAAACCGCTCGTCTACGGCGAGCGCAACGACGTGCCGGGTGCACCGACCCTGCTCTTCTACGGTCACTACGATGTCCAGCCGGCGGACCCTCTCGACCTTTGGAACACGCCGCCCTTCGAGCCGACGGTCCGCGACGGCAAGCTCTTCGCCCGCGGCGCCACCGACGACAAAGGTCAGTCGTTCGCGCAGCTCAAGGCGGTGGCGGCGCTCATGGCCGAGCGCGGCAGTCTGCCGATCAACGTGAGATTCCTGGTCGAAGGGGAGGAGGAGTCGGGCGGTGAGTCGATCGACGCCTACGTGCGCTCCCATGCCGACGAGCTGAGCTGCGACGGCGTCTTCGTCTCCGACTCGTCGATGTACTCCGCCGGTCAGCCGGCCATCGTTTACGGCCTCAAAGGCCTGACCTACATGGAGCTGCGAGTCACCGGGCCGGATCACGACTTGCACTCCGGCGTGCACGGCGGCGCCGTGCGCAATCCCGCGAACGCCCTCACCCAGATTCTCGACGCGCTGATCGATGCCGGCACGGGCAGAATCCAGATCCCGGGCTTCTACGACGCTGTGCTGCCGCTCGAAGAGTGGGAGCGCAAGGAGTTCGCCGCTCTTCCCTTCTCCGAGGACGCCTACCGACGCGAGACCGGCGTGCCGGAAACCCACGGCGAAGAGGGCTATACGACGCTCGAACGCCGGGGCGCGCGTCCGACCCTCGACATCAACGGGATCTGGGGCGGCTACCAGGGAGAAGGCGCCAAGACAGTGATCCCGTCGATCGCCGGAGCGAAAGTCTCGATGCGCCTGGTGCCGGACCAAGATCCGGACGAGATCGCGCGACTCTTCGAACAACACGTGCAGGCGATCAAGCCGCCCGGCGTGACGGTCGAGGTGCTGGCCCATCACGGCGCACAGCCGGTCTTGATCACCACCGAGGGCGCGGTCTTCGAGAGCGCGATGGCGGCGGCCGAGGATGTCTGGCAGCGGCCCGTGCGGGTGCGCGAGGGCGGCTCGATTCCGATCGTCGGCACGTTCGCGGAGGCGCTCGGCGTTCCGATCGTCCTCCTCGGATTCGGTCTCGACGACGACAATCTCCATGCGCCGAACGAGAAGTTCGACGTGGCGAATTTCTACGATGGCATCCGCGCCGTCGTGCGCCTGATCGACCGACTCGGAGCCAACGCGTGAGTCATGGCGGCATCGAACGCGAGCTGAAGTTCGCGGATGTCGACGCCGAGCACGTCCGCCGACGCCTCGCCGAGATGGACGCCGAGCGGCAGGGACCGCCGGCCTTCGAGGACAACTGGATCTTCGACACGGGCGGTGAGCTCGAAGAGTCGGGCAGCTTGCTGCGCCTGCGCATCGATCGCCGGGGTGCTCGCATCACGTTCAAGGGGCCGGCCAGCTACGAGGGTCGCGTCAAGGTCCGCCAGGAGATCGAGACCGGCGTCGAGCGCGTCGAGGCGATGCGGTCGATTCTCGAAGCGCTCGGCTATCGGCTGGTGCGGCGCTATCAGAAGTACCGCGAAGAATGGCTTCTCGGCTCGGCCGTCGTCAGTCTCGATCACACACCCATCGGCGACTTCGTCGAGCTCGAGGGCGAAGGCTGTGAGCGATTCGCCGAGCGTCTCGGGCTCGATCTCGAGTCCTCCGAGCGGCGCAACTACCTCCGGCTCTACGCGGACTACTTGCGCGAGAATCCGGACGCGCCGAAGGACATGATCTTTCCCGACCGCACCCAGGGAGATGGAGAGGGCGCCGCTGATCGAGGTTCGGCGGCGTGAGCACGCGCCTGCGGGCGCTGGTCCTGGCCGCGGGCTTCGGCACCCGTCTCGAGCCCCTGACCCACCACCTGCCGAAGCCGCTGCTGCCGGTCGCCGGCCTACCGGTCGCCGCGCTGACCCTACAGCGCCTGGCCGCCATCGGCTGCGAGGTCGCGGCGCTGAACCTGCACCACCTGGGCGCGTCAATTCGCGAGGAGTTCGGTCGCCGCTGGGGCCGCATGCCCTTGGTCTACTCGGTCGAGGACGAGATCCAGGGAACCCTCGGTGCCCTTCACCCGCTGCGCGAGGCCTTCGCCGGCGCCGACGCCGTGATCCTGGTCAATGGTGACAGCCTGTGTCGCTGGCCGCTGCGCCGGCTGGTCCGTCGCCACCTGGCGACCGGTGCCGCCGCGACACTCCTGCTCCACCACCGTCGGCCGGATGCCGCGCTCGGCGGCGGGGTCGGGGTCGACCGGCGCGGCCGGATCGTCGCGCTGCGCGACGTCGCCGCGGACGAGCCGGCGCGCCGACATGTGTTCGCCGGAGTGCACGTGCTCTCACCCCGTCTGCTCGAGCGTGTCGAGCCCGGCTTCGGCGACATCGTCGAAGGCCTGTATCAGCCGCTGCTCTCGGGCCCCGCGAACGCACCGAGTCTGCAGGCTGTCGTCACCGCTCGGCCGTGGCACGACCTCGGCACGCCGGCGCGCTATCTCGACGCGGTGCTCGCGGCCCTCGGCTCGCCTTGGCCCTGGCCGCTGTCGAGGATCCACGGCGTCCGCTCCTACTGCTCGCCGCTCGCCACCCGGGCCGACTCTGTCGAGCTCGTGCGCTCGACGGTCGAGCGCGGGGCGCGACTCGGCGCCGGTGCCCGCCTCGAAGACTCGGTCGTCCTCGACGGTGCGTCGATCGGTCGAGGCGTCCACCTTCGCCGCGTCGTCGTCGGTCCCGCGGCGAACATCCCCGATGCGGCGCAGATCGAGGGCCGGTTGGTCACGCGCGCCGACCCGGGACGATCCCTGGTCGAGGGTCAGTCGCAGATGGGTGATCTGGTCTATACGCCGCTGTGAGCGGATCCCGCACGACGTCTGTTCTCGACGCGCCGAATGTGAAATACTTCTCGTTCGATCGAGTTTCATGAGATCGCAATCTCGCGATCGTCCGATGAACTCTGATGCGCCGCTCGTTCCGGCCCTGCCGGACCTGCCAGATCCTGGTCGTCGACCAGGAGCCTTCCTCGCCCTTCCAACCTCTCTTGGTCGCTCGACCACGCGCCGCAAGGCGACGGTCCGGGCCGTGCCACGGGTCGGCATGCCGAGGACGGTCGGCGAGCGGCACCCGGTGAACGGTCGACAAGGAATCGAACGTGTCCCTCGAAAAGAGATGCGTCCACGAAGTCGCGAGCAGCGACCGTGATCGCGGTAGACAATATTTTTCACAACGTCGTGTCAAGATCGACGCCAGTGACGACTATGGGCTGAATGCCACCGTCCGCGGTGCCGGCAGAACCTACGAAGTCCAGATCGATTGGTTCGACTCCGAGACCTCCGGCATTCTGACTGCGTCGTGCCAGTGCCCGCGATATCGTGCCGGCCGCCTGTGCAAGCATATTTGGGCCACACTGCTGACCGCCGACCAGCGTGGTGTCGGCAAGCGGATCGCGGGGGACGGCGAGTTGCAAGTGTTTCTCGAGTCGAGCGACGGGCTGCCCCACACCACGGTCGAGCAGTCCAACGGCTCGGCGGTTCACGCCGCCGTCGTCACCGCCGACGCGCCGCCTTCCTGGCGCAAGCAGTTCCAGACTCTGCGGCGCGTGCTCGGCGAGGCGAACGGCAATGCGCGCCAGGGCGGCGACCCGCGGCGCATGGCGCACTACCGCATCAACGTGCTCAAGAGCCTGAACAGCGAACAGCTGGTGATCGACCTCTTCCAGCGCACCGGGCGCGAAGAGTCTGCGGCGCTGCGACCGCTCGAGCTCGACGAGCGTGAAGCCTCGCGCTTTCTCGATCCGGACGACCACGAGTTGCTGTCGGTGCTTCTCGCCACCGCGCCGCCGCGCGAGCAGTCGCTCGCCGCGCTGACGATCGGCGGCGAGAACGGCGCCAAGGGAGCCGGCGGCGCGGTCCCGCCGGTGCTCTACGACACCCTCCTGCCTCGCCTCTGCGCCACCGGTCGATTCGGCTGGATCAACGGGCTCGACGAGGGTGAGATCACGCACCATCCGCTCGAGTGGGACGACGACGGACCTTGGGCCTTTTTGCTCAAAATCGAGCGCCTCGAGCACGAGGAAGGCCTGCACGCTCGGGTCGCCGGCTGCCTCCGGCGCGACGGCGAGGAACGTGAGCTCTCCGAGCCGCTGATGCTCCTGCCCGAGGGCGTCGTGATCTTCCGCGACAGGATTGCGCCGTTCGACCCTGGCGACCATTTCGCGTGGGCTGCGGCGCTCCGCCGCGACAGCGAGATCGACGTGCCGGAGACCGAGGTCGACGCCATGCTCGAGGATCTCTGGAGCATGCCGGTGCTGCCGCCGATGGAGCTGCCGGTGCAGTGGCAGCTGGACGAGGTGCGCACGCCGCCGATCACGCGGGTGACGTTCCGCAATACGGGTCAAACGCCCTTCGCCTTCAAGGCGTCGCTGCGCTTCGACTACGACGGCCTGCTCGTCGAGCCGGGCAAGGCGGCGGACAAGGGCACGATCGACCGCATCGTCGACCGCCCGCACGGCCGACTCGTCTTCCGCGACGCGGAGATCGAGCGGCAGCGAGTCGAGGAGCTCGAGCTGCTGCTCGCCGACGCGCGCGGCGAGCGGATGAACGGCCGAAACCACGACGACTCCGATCGACATCGCGTGTCGATGGTGGCCTTCCCCGAGGTCGCCCGTCACCTGATCGACGCCGGCTGGGAGGTCGAGGCGGAGGGCCAGCGCGTGCGCCGGCCGTCGCACAGCGAAATCGCGCTCAGCGTCTCGTCGAACGTCGACTGGTTCGAGCTCGAAGGGGAGATCGATTTCGGCGTCACCACCGCCAGCCTGCCGTCGCTGCTCGAGGCGATTCGCCGCGGCGATCTGTTCGTGCGCCTCGACGACGGCACGCACGGTCTGCTGCCGGAAGAGTGGATCCAGCGTTTCTCCAGCCTGGCCGCGAACACGGTCGAGCAGGCCGAGGACGAGATCGGCGAAGCGGTGCGGTTCCTGCCCTCGCAGGCCTTGCTTCTCGACACGCTGATCGGCGACCAGGAGGTCGATGTCGATCGCGACTTCGAGCGCGTCCGCAAGCAGCTTCAGGACTTCGACAAGGTCGAGGAAGCGAAGGAGCCGCGCGGCTTCCAGGGGACGCTCCGCACCTATCAGCGCGAGGGCCTCGGCTGGTTGAAGTTCCTCAAAGAACACGGCTTCGGCGGCTGCCTCGCCGACGATATGGGTCTCGGCAAGACGGTGCAGGTGCTCGCCCTGCTGCAGTTGCGCCGCGCGCGCAAGAAGCCGGCCTGGGAGCGTCTGCCGTCGTTGATCGTGGTGCCGCGCAGCCTGGTGCACAACTGGATCGAAGAAGGGGCGCGGTTTACGCCCAAGCTCCAGCTGGTGAACTACACCGGACCGGGTCGCCACGAGCTGCTGCCGGAGCTCGACGAGGCGGACGTCATCGTGACCACCTACGGCACGCTGCGCCGCGATGTCGACGAGCTGACCTCGATGGAGTTCGACTACGCGATTCTCGACGAAGCGCAAGCGATCAAGAACGCGTCGTCCCAGGCGGCCAAGGCGTGCCGCCGGCTGCGTGCCCACCACCGGCTGGCGCTCACCGGCACCCCGGTAGAGAACCATCTCGGCGAGCTCTGGTCGATCTTCGAATTCCTCAATCCGGGCATGCTGAGCCAGAAGGTGCTGAAAGACGTGGTCGGCGCGCCCGCCGACAGTGAGGCGGTGCTGGCGATCTCGGCGGCGCTCAAGCCCTTCATCTTCCGCCGCACCAAGGCCGAGGTGCTGAAAGACCTGCCCGAGAAGACCGAGCAGACTCTCTACTGCGAGCTCGAAGGCGAGCAGGCGCGCCTCTACCAGGAGCTGCGCGACCACTATCGCGCCGCGCTCGAAGAGCGCATCGAGCAGGTCGGCCTGCGCAAGTCGAAGATCCAGGTGCTCGAGGCGCTGCTGCGTTTGCGCCAGGCGGCCTGTCATCCTGGCCTGATCGACGAGGAGCGGCGCAGCGAGTCGAGCGGCAAGCTGCACACGGTGCTCCAGCATCTCGAAGAGGTCCTCGACGAGGGCCACAAGGCGCTCGTTTTCTCGCAGTTCACCTCGCTGCTCGGCATCGTGCGCGAGCACCTCGACCGCGACGGCGTGACCTACGAGTACCTCGACGGCCGGACGCGCAAGCGTGAGGAGCGGGTCCAGCGCTTCCAGGAAGATCCGGATTGCCGCCTCTTCCTGATCAGTCTCAAGGCGGGCGGCGTCGGCCTCAACCTCACGGCCGCCGACTACGTCTTCATCCTCGATCCGTGGTGGAATCCGGCCGTCGAGGCCCAGGCCGTCGACCGCGCCCATCGCATCGGTCAAACGCGGCCGGTCTTCGCCTACCGCCTGATCAGCCGCGGCACCGTCGAGGAGAAGATCATGGAGCTGCAGGGCTCGAAGAAGCAGCTCGCCGATGCGATCCTGTCGGCCGACAAGAGCCTGATCGGCGACCTGTCGACCGACGACCTCCAGATCCTGCTCAGCTGAGGTGATCGATGACCACGTTCTCTCCGATCCGGTGGCGCGACGATGCGCTCTGGCTGCTCGACCAGACGCTACTTCCCGACGAAGAGACCTGGCTCGAGTGTCGTGATCCGGAAACCGTGGCGGCGGCGATCCGCCGCCTGTCGGTGCGCGGCGCGCCGGCGATCGGCGTCGCCGCTGCCTATGGCCTGGTGCTTGGCGTGCGCGACGCCCCGGACGACGGCGAGCTCGAGCGCCGCTTCGCCGCGACCCGCGCGCTGCTGGCGTCGACCCGGCCGACGGCGGTGAACCTCACCTGGGCGCTGGCTCGCGGCGCCGAGGTTTTCGCGTCGACGCGCGGCACCGAGCCCGCGGCGCGTATCGCCGCGCTGCTCGCCTGGGCGCACGAGGTGCACGCGCGCGACATCGAGACCAACCGCCGCCTCGCGGCGCACGGCGCCGATCTTTTCGGCCAAGGCGAGAGCGGTGGCGGAGAGCGCGTGCTCACTCACTGCAATGCCGGTGCTCTGGCCACTGCCGGCATCGGCACGGCGGTCGGCGTCGTCACCGCGGCGCACGCCAGGGGACGGGTCGAGACCGTGTGGGTCGACGAGACCCGCCCGCTCCTCCAGGGTGCGCGACTCACCTCCTGGGAGCTCGAACGTGAAGGCGTACCCTTTCGCCTGGTCACCGACTCGAGCGTCGGCGCCCTGATGGCGCGCGGCTTGGTCGATCGCGTTGTCGTCGGCGCCGACCGCATCGCCGCCAACGGCGACACGGCGAACAAGATCGGCACCTACGTTGTTGCCGTGCTGGCGGCGCGTCACGGTGTGCCCTTCTACGTCGCCGCGCCGCGCTCGACCATCGACCCCGACACGCCGACGGGTAGCGAGATCCCGATCGAGGAGCGCGCCGAGGACGAGATCACCCACCTCGGACAGAATTTGGTCGCTCCGAGCGGCACCCGCGCGCTGAACTTCGCCTTCGATGTCACGCCGCACGAGCTGATCGCCGGCATCATCACCGAGACCGGCGTCCTCGAGCCGCCTTTCACCGCAAGCATCGCCCGCGCCCTCGCGGCCGACTGACGCGCCGACGGTTTTCTTCTCAGTCCTCGGCGAAGACCTCGTCGAGGCTGGCGGCGGCGAGCAGTCGCTCGCTCCAGCGTAGCAGCGTCTCGTCGTCGGCATCCTCGAGCCGCTGTATGGTCGCGTCGTCCAGCGCGCCGAACTTCCGCGTGAACTGGCGACGCAAGACCTCGATCTCGCCCTGGCGCCGAGCATCGGCCGCTTCGGTCTTGGTCCGCTCGATCAGCTCTTCTTTCTGCTCGATCAGCCGCTGGCGACGCGCCAGCTGTCGGTCCTTGCGTTCGATCTGCAGCTCTTTGGCTCGATCTTCCCGGCGCCATCGTTCGACTGTTTCTGCCAGCATGCTTCGAAACTCCAAGAGTTCTTCGATCGATCCGTCGTCGTGCTCATTGTGTCGCGGAAGGAGCACACGACTCAACCATGCGGCGAAGGCACGCCGCTCCGAAGCGCTGGCGCGGGAGTCGAGCCAAGTGCTCAGACGGTCGACGATGGTGACCAGCTCACGCCGGTCTTCACTACGTTCCAGCGCCGCGATCGCACTCAACAATTCGCGGCCATGGTTCAGGTCCACGGCCATCCGGAGCTCGTCGACGAGAAAGTAACGCAGGGTCGGTTGGTAGCGCGCCAACTCCCCGGGTGCCTCGGCGACCAGATCGCGTAGATCGAGCGGCGCAGTCCACCGAGGTTTTCCGTTGTAGATCACGATCGGAAAAACTGGGGGTAGCTTGCCGTCCTCGAGCCGCCCAGCTTGCACCAGCTTCTGGTAGAAGAGCGCGACATAGACCAACTGGCGAAGCGCCAGCCAGCGGTCGACCGACGATTGGAACTCGAGAAGGATCAAGACATAGAGGTACCGTTCGCGCCAGTGCACGCTCCAGACGATGTCGCTCTCGCGGGCGTCGAGAGGTTCGGAGATCGAGATCTCGGGTTCACGCCGGAGGGTCGTGAGGTCCAGCTCTTCGATCCAAGTCTCCTGGACATGGTGGCGCAAGAGATCCTCGACGACATCTCGATGGGCAAAGAGGAGCCTGCGCGCGCGGTCGTGGTTGGGGAAGGACGTTGTGTTGTTCGTCATACCCTAGAAGACGAAGGAGGCAGCTTCGATTGCGCGCGAGAGCGAATCGTCCTTGCTCATCTTCGTCTCGTCGGGAGCGAATCTCGGATCACGGGCGCCAGCGGAGGGTGATCCAGCCTTCGACGTCGTCCTCGAGATCGAGGGGATCCTGTGCCTCGACGATCTGGGCGAGGCCGAGGGTGAGGTCGAAGGCGGGAAGGCGCAGAATGGGCTGAGAGCCACGGCGGATGGTGAGCTCGAGGCCCCAGAGGACGAGCCAGTCGGCGCTGTCCGTGGCGGTTTCGTCACCGTGGAGGCGGTGGCGCGCGGCGAAGAGGTGGACTGGCAGCCGCCGATCGGCGAGTCCGAGCTCGATGCGCTGGCTGGTGAAACGGGAGCCGACCTGAACCGCGCGCGGCAGCGCTCGAGCTTCGACGCGTTCGCCGCGCAGCGCCGGCGGCTCGAGGGAACCGATGGGGCCGCCCAGAGCGAAACGCTCGAGCGGTGGCGCGTCGTCGGCGCGCCCGGCGGCAAGCTCGACGGCGAGACGCACGCCGCGGCGGAACGGACGGCGGCGGGTCAGCTCGAGACGGACGGCGCCGCGGGCGCGCCGCCACGAGCGCGCGCCCGACGGACTGTCGGCCGTCGCGGACGGCTCGTCGGTCCGGCCCCACGCCGCGCGCAAATCGAGCTGCTGGCGTAGCGACCAGGCGCCCCATCGCTGGCGCGCCCTCAGGGCGCCCGACCCCTCGACCAGTTGCCGATCGACGTCGACGTCGCCGAGCTCCACCCGGCTCGCCGCGGCGCGTAGGGCCCACGCGGTCGAGAGCCTGCGGCCGAGATGGCGATCGGAGAGCGAGAGCTCGACTCCGCCCTCCTCGCGCTTGGAGCTCGCCAGGCTGCCCGAGAGGGTCTCGTCGACCTGAAACGCGTGCGCGCCCAGCGTGATCGGGAGGCCCTGCCAGCGTGCGGCGACGGCGCCACCCTCGACGTCGCCAAAGCCGCCGAGCGCCAGCAGCTCGAAACGACCGATCGGGTCGCCGAGGCGGAGGCCGAGCTCGATGCGGTTGCCCCCGGCGTTGACCGCGCCGCCCACGAGCGGCAGGACTTCGAGCGGGCCGGTGCCATAGGGCTTTGCGTCCGGGAGACTCTCGATGGACGTCGCCCGGGGAGCAGGAGTCGGCTCGGCGGCCCGACCGTGCCTCGCGCGCCGAACGACCACCGGTGCGAGATCGCGTTCGGCCAGGCGGCCGGCGAGTGGATCGAGGGTGAGGCTCGGACTGGCGAAGAGCGCCGGGTCGAGCGGAGCGCGCCGGAGATCGACCCCGTCCTCTTCCAGCGTGAGGACGAAGAGCGCATCGCCGTCCGGCGTCGGTGCAGGAGCCAGGGCACCGCCGTGGAGACGCACCACCGGGCGCATGCTACCGACCTGCACCGTGCCGACGTCCGGGCCGGCCTCGCGTGCGAGCACCTCGAAGGCGACGATGTCGAAGAAGCCGTCGACGCCGACGCTGGCGAACAGTCGACGGCCGTCGGCGCTCCAGGCCGGCGCGGCGACCGACGCGGTCGGGGGC
Source organism: Acidobacteriota bacterium (assembly GCA_039194425.1). Classification (GTDB taxonomy): domain Bacteria; phylum Acidobacteriota; class Thermoanaerobaculia; order Multivoradales; family J023; genus JAUIJL01. Next base: position 39,701 of record JBCCVZ010000027.1, read on the forward strand.
AGCGGTGCGATGGTTTCGATCGCCTCGTCTCCTGTCGTCGAACGCAGGCGCAGCGACCAGCCGTCGACCGAACGGGCGACGTAAGCGATCCAGCGGCCGTCGGGAGACAGCCGTGGATCAGAGACCAGGCGATCGACCCGCGGGGGTCCGAGCGGCACGATTGGTCTCTGAGTGCCGGCTCCCGCCGTCAGGTCGACTCGCACCAGCTGCGAGGCGCCGCCGCGATGCCGCACCGCGACCGCCCAGCCGTCGGGACCGGGATCCGCTTCGCGCACGTCGGCCCCTCGCGTCAAGCGTTCGACACGTCCGGAGCGGCGTTGACGCTCATCGTCTCCCACGGCGTCCCCGCCGGGCGTCCAGCGGAAGAGATCGGCGTGCAGGTCGCCGGCGGTGTCGGGTTCGAGCCGCATGAAGATCAGGGAGCGGCCGTCGCGACTCCAGCGCGGCGTGTACGGTTCGGCGCCGTGGCGCGCGGGCAGCTCGTACACGATGCGGCGCGGCACCGGAGGATGGTGACGCGGCGGCACATCGTCCGGATCGGCCGCCAGACGCTCGCGCCGACGCGTCGAGGCGGCCTCGACCGCCTCCTCGTCGACTGCCGTTGACCACACCACCAGGCGCGACGGCTGCTGGGGCGCACGCACCACCATCGCCAGGCGCTCGCCGTCGGGAGCGAGAGCCGGTGCGCTGGCGCGCCAGGTGAGATCGAGCCAGGGCTCCGTCTCACTGAGCACAGTGCCACGAAACGCCGAGCCGCGGGCCTCTTCGACGAGCAGCGCGCGGTGCGTCGTCTCCGCGACGAAGCGTCCGTAGAGCCGCCGCGGCGTGTCGCCGAAAACGCCCTCGAACGCCGCCTCGAAGCTGCGCGGAGTGCGCGCCGTAAGCCGCGCCCAGAGCGCCGGCCACGGCTCCGCTTCCGGGTCGCGCTGGAGCTCGCGCGCCTCGAGCCATTCGAGATACGCCGAGCCGACGAGGTAGGGCGCCGAGAGGCCGAGCCAGCGGCGACGAGTCCCCGAGAGCTCAGCGTAACTCGGCAGGGTGCCGGCGGCGGCCCAGGTCCGAAGAACGGCAGCCCGCAGGTCGCTCCACGGGCGCCCCCAGTGGCCGATGCGGCCCTCGAGCAGGGTCGCGTAGCCCTCGATCACCCACCGAGGTGCACGACGCGGAATCGGACCGACCGGCATCAGCGACTCGATTTGTCGCCCCAGCGGTGCGCGCGACCGGCGCAGCAAGTGGACGAGATGAGCATCCTCGTGCAGCGCCAGCAGCCGGCCCCAGTCGTCGATGTGGCCAAGGGACGAGTCGGTGGGTGGCGGCGTGAGGTAGAGCATCAGGCGCGGCCGACCGATCAGCGGCCAGGCGACTCCGTTCGGCCGCGCCAGCGGATCGACGATCACGACCTCCGCGCGGGTGTCGACGCGGTGTCCGATCAGAGCTTCAAGGCGCGGGCGCGTCGCCTCGAGGTGGCCGGCGACCTGCCGAGCCCAGGGCTCGGCGTCAGCCGGAAAATGGAGGCGGAAGTGCTCGGTCTCGAGAGTTCGCCATGCGAGGTCGGGAGCCTGTGCCTCGCTCGGCTCGCCGAGGACCGCACAGAGCGAGGCGACGAGCCAGGCCACGACGAGGCCGGCGCGCGGAGGCCGCAGCGCACGGTCTCGCATCAGGCGCCGAACGCCGGCCGGTCGCCCGGTGCCCTCTCCGCTGCGCGCAGGACGCTCTGCGCGACGGCCGCCCGCGCGGCGTCGGGGCTCACGGCGCGGGTGCGGCTCGCGGCGCCAGCAGATCGAGCACGGGAGCCTGCGTCTCGAGCGGGTCGAGCCAATCGCGCAGGCGGGTCGCCGGCAGCAGGCCGGAGTCCCAGGCTGCCGAAAGGCGCGAGAACCAGTCGGCCCCGTCGTCGCCGCAGGCCGCGTAGCCGCCGTGGAGCACGCCGACGGCGCGTCCCGCCTCGTCGAGCAGCGGCGCTCCCGACGATCCCCCTTCGGTGCTGCCCAGGCGCCACACCACGCGCAGGTGGTCGGCGCCGCGCAGGCGCTGATCCTCGAGGTGGCGCGTGGTGCGGAGATCGGCGGCGACCGCCAGGCGCAAGTGGTCCGTGTTCGGATGATGCAGCGTCGCGGCGCGCCGCGGCTCGTCGTCCGAGCGGTCCCAGCCGACGAACGCGGCATTCGCCGGTGCCGGGTCGTCGAGCTCGAGTAGAGTCAGGTCGTTGTGCGGCATGGCCGCCAGCACTTTCGCTCCGGTCTGAAAGCGTAGCGCCGGGCTCTCGGCACCACCGCAAACGTCTTGGCGCTGACCCCAGAGCACGACGACTGACGCTGCGTTGGCTCTCGTGATGCCGCAATGATGCGCGGTCAAGAGGAGCGGGCGGCGGTCGCGCGCGGTGTTGTTCACCAAGAAGCCGGTGCAGTAGCGGACGCCGTCGATGGTTAAGAGGCCGACGGCGGACGCCGCCTCCTGCCAGGAGCCGACCGGCGAGCAGGCGGCGTCGGGATGGCAGCTCCCGCTGCTCGCCTGGTCACCGAATCCGGCGTAGCCGTGGTGGATGCGGCCGACGTGGAGATCGAAGGCGTCGATCTCCTGTACCGGCAGCACCACGACGAGGGTGAGCCGGTCACCGGTCAGCGGCGGTATCCACAAGCTGCCGTGCGCGTCGACATCGCTCGCGTCGAACGGCCCCAGACGCTCCGTACCCGGACGGCCTTCGATCCACAGCTGGCTCTTCGGCGTCGGCACGAATCGATCGAGCGCCAGCGAAAGGGACTGTGCGCCGAGCGAGCGAATGCGTAGGCGCCAGCGGGCACGGCCCTCAGCGGTGGTGTCCCAGGCGCCGTGATGCCAGGGGTCGAAGTCGACCCGGCGCTCGGCGGCGAAGTGGGCCGACCGACCGACCGCCAGGCGGCGCTCGTCGGCGCGCCAGAGCGCATCGTCGTCAAGTGCCGGCAAGACGACCTCGAGGCTCGCTCCGACCGGGACCTGGTCGAGAGTTTGGCTGTCGGCATCGACCGGCAGACCGACAACGAACAGGCAGGCGATCGCGAAACAGGAGGCGGCTATGCGCCGCCGGACCCGGCGGGCGCGCGGTGATCGAAGAGATCGAGGCCAGAGAATGCGGTTGCGCGCCGGCATAGACGCGCGAGCCTAGCACAGACCTATGAAGGCGTTCCCTATCAAACGGCCAGCTCGGGGTGGTCGCGAAACGCGTCGAGCGCTTCGGGATTGGCCAGCGCGGCGACGTTGGCGACCTCCCGACCTTCGAGAATGTCGCGCACGGCCATTTCGGTGATCTTGCCCGACCGCGTCCGCGGCAAATCGGCCACTTGCGCGATCACCTTCGGCACGTGAAACGGTGAGGCGTTCTCACGAACGCGCCGGCGAATGCGCTCGCGCAGCGCGTCGTCGAGCGTGAGGTCGTCGCGGAGCCGCACAAAGAGGACGATGCGCACGTCGTCGCCCGCGCGTTGGCCGACAACCAGGCTCTCGAGCACCTCGTCGAATTGCTCGACCTGGCGGTAGATCTCGGCCGTCCCGATGCGCACGCCGCCCGGATTGAGTGTCGCATCCGAGCGGCCGTGGATCACCAGGCCGCCGCGCGGCGTGATCTCGGCCCAATCGCCGTGCCGCCAGACGTCGGGATAGACCTCGAAGTAGGCGGCGCGATACTTCGCGCCGTCCGGATCGTTCCAGAAACGCACGGGCATCGACGGAAAGGCGCGAGTGCACACCAGCTCGCCCGGCGCGCCGACCTGTGGCCGACCCTCGGCGTCGAAGACCTCGACGCTCATGCCGAGGCCGCGCGCCTGCAGCTCGCCGCGGTAGACCGGTGCCGTCGGATCGCCGAGCGCGAAGCAGGAGACGATGTCGGTGCCGCCCGAGATCGACGCCAGGAGAACGTCATCGGCGATGTCGCGGTAGACGTAGTCATAGCTCGCCGGCAGCAGCGGAGAGCCGGTCGACAAGATCGTCCGCAGCGCGCCGAGATCGTGGCTCGTGCGCGGCGTGAGGCCTTTCTTCTCGGCCATCGCGAGGTACTTGGCACTGGTGCCGAAGACGGTGACACCCTCCTCCTCCGCCAGGTCCCAGAGGATCGCGTCGCGTGCGAAGGGCGAGCCGTCGTACAGCACGACGGCGGCGCCGGTGGCGAGGCTCGACACCAGCCAGTTCCACATCATCCAGCCAGTGGTGGTGAAGTAGAACACCTTGTCATCCGGGCCGATGTCGGTGTGCAGCACGAGCTCTTTGAGATGCTGGATCAGCGTGCCGCCGGCGCCGTGCACCATGCACTTCGGCAGGCCCGTCGTGCCCGACGAGTAGAGGATGTAGAGCGGGTGATCGAACGGTGCCTGGTGGTATTCGAGCGGCGCGGGGTCGCGGACCAGGTGGTCGTCCCAGAGGACGATCTCCACTCCGGAGAGCGCGTCGAGAGCCGCGAGCTCGGCCGGCTCCCCGTTCACTTCGGCGAGCACGGGGGCGACCACCAGGCGCTCGGCCTCGGGAATCTGCGCGACCACCTCGCGGATGCGCTCGAGCGACGGATAGTCTTTGCCGCCGAATCGGTAGCCATCGGCGGTGAAGACGACGCGTGGACCGATCTGGCCGAAGCGGTCGAGCACGCCGGTGGCGCCGAAGTCGGGCGAGCACGACGACCAGACCGCCCCCAGGCTGGCGGTCGCGAGCATCGCGATCACCGCCTCGGGGCCGTTGGGGAGGAACCCGGCGACGCGGTCTCCGCGCTCGACGCCGGCCGCCCGCAGGCCGGCGGCGCACGCCGCCACCTCGTCCGCGAGCTGGCGATGACTGAGCCGGCGCCGCGGGCCGTGCTCGGTCCACGCGATCAGCGCCGGCCGCTCGGCGTCGCGTGTCGAGTCGTGGCGCAGCAGATTCTCGGCGAAGTTGAGTCGTGCGCCTGGAAAGAAGCGGGTCGCGGGACGGCCGTCCGCGTCGAGCATGCCATCGCCCTTGAGCGGGCGCTCGGGCTGGCGCGATGCGGCGATGCCGGTGAAGTCCCACACCGCGCGCCAGAACTCGGCGTGTTGCTCGATCGACCAGCGCCAGAGGGAGGTGCGGTCGTCGACGTTGTCGACCACTGCCGCCACGTGGGAGAGGAAGCGGCTCATGTGCGCCGCCGCGATGCGCTCGGCGGACGGCGTCCAGACCGGCGGGGCCGCCTCCTCTCGAGTCAAGCCTCGGCTCCTGGGTGCTCGGCGTGTGCCGGCAGCACCTCGCCGCGGCAGTCGCCGAAGCCGATCCGCACGGCGCCGTCGGCGGCGCAGACGCCGCGCAGAATCACCTCGTCACCGTCGGCGAGGAACTTGCGTTCCTCGCCCGTCGGCAGCGTGATCGGCTCGGCGCCGCGCCAGGTGAGCTCGAGCAGGCAGCCGCGATTGTCCTTGTCGGGTCCCGAGACGGTACCGCTCGCCGCCAGGTCGCCGGGGCGCAAGTTGCAGCCGTTCGACGCGTGGTGTGAGGTCATCTGCGCCGCGGTCCAGTACATGTCGCGGAACAGGCTCTGCGACAGGCGCACCGGCTCGTGGCCCTCTCTGCGCATGCGCGCGGACGACAGCAGCACCTCGAGATGGAGATCGACTCCGCCGAGCGCGCGATTGCGCTCCGAGTCGAGATGAGGCAGCGGCTGCGGATCGTCCGCGGCGCGTTCGAAGGCGGGAACGCGGAAGGGCGCCAGCGCCTCGGTGGTCACCACCCACGGCGAGATCGAGGTTTGGAAGCTCTTGGCCAGGAACGGGCCAAGCGGCTGGTACTCCCAGCCCTGGACGTCGCGCGCCGACCAGTCGTTGACCAGGCAGAAGCCGAAGAGCTGATCTTCGCTGGCGTCGACCCCGACCGGCTCGCCGAGCGCGTTGCCGGACCCCACGAAGAAGCCGACCTCGAGCTCGTAGTCGAGCAGGCGTGTCGGCCGGAAGGTCGGTGCCTCGGCGTCGGGCGCCTTCACCTGGCCGCGCGGGCGGCGCACCGGCGTGCCCGAGACGACCACAGATGACGCGCGGCCGTGGTAGCCGATCGGAATGTGCTTGTAGTTCGGCAGCAGCGGATTGTCGGGTCGAAACATGCTGCCGACGTTGCGCGCATGGTGGATCGAGCAGTAGAAGTCGGTGTAGTCGCCGACGTCGACCGGCAGAAGCATCGCGGCGTCGTCCTGCGCCACCAGCACGACCTTCTCGCGCGCCGCGGCGCCGTCGGCGAGGACCGCCTGCAGCGCTCGCCGCAGCGCCGACCAGTGGCTCGGCGTCAGCGCCATCAGCGGGTTGAGCGTCGGCGCGGCGCAGGCGCTGAGCGCCTCCTGCACCTCGTCCGATACGCCTTCGAAGGCGCCGTTCTCGGCGCTACCCCAGACGTCGACGATCTGGTCGCCGATCGCGACGCCGACCCGTTCGGCGTCGGCGCCGTCGGTCCGAAAGACGCCGAAAGGCAGATTCTGGATGGGAAAGTCGGTCGCGGGATCCTGGGCGGACGCGACCCAGCTGCGCAGCGACGGATCGTGGGTCTCGTTGGGAGCAAGAGTCATGGAAGCCTCGACGATGGTTCGGGGTTCGGGAACAGACAGCGGTTCAGGAAGACGTGGTCAGGACGACGAGCGATGCGAGCCTAGAGAAGGCGCAGAGCGCGGAGATCGTCCACCGGCTCGGCGAAGGAGCACGAGCCGAAGGAGTGAGCGAACTGGTGGCGCGCGGCGTCGAGAGACGCGCTGTCGACGGTGTGGCCACGCCATGAGACGGCGTCGCCGGACACGGCGAAGGCGCGTGGGTCGCGCTCGTCGAGTAGATCTTCGAGCGTCGCCTCGTCGAGCGCCGGCTGGTCGCGCGAGCGCGCGAGCGCCGCGGCGAGGAAGACGTTGAGAAAGCCGTGCATCACGCCGCGCGGCGCGTCGTCCTCGTAGGTCAGCGCATGCTCGGCTCGCACCGGGTGGTGCAGACCGGCCGTGGCCTTCAGCGGAATGCCGACCTCGGCGGCGGTGCGCAGGAAGCGGGCGACCTCGGCGGTCGTCGGAATCGCGTCGGCCACGACGGCGCCGGTGCGGATCTTGGCGGCGCCGCCCTGCTGCGCCACCGCCTCCATCAGCGGCCGCGGGTCGCTGCGGTGATCGAGCTCGTAGTACACCTCGAAGCCATCGAACGTGCGCGCGCCACGGGAGATGTCATCGGCCGAGGGTGCTCTCATCTCGATCGACTCGACCCGCGCCGCGTCGCCGACGCGCTCGTGGAAGGCATCGATCGCCTTGCGCGCGGGGCCGAGCTCTGTTCCGGGCAGGGCCGAGAGCGGCCAGGTCGTATCGTCCTCGCGTCGGTGTTGGGACATCGCCGCCTCGAACTCGTCGAGCCGCGAGACGGGCACGATGAAGCGCGCCAGCATCCACGCCTCGTCGCCGCCTCGCTGGGCGGCGTACTCGGCGACCGCCGGCGCCATGGCGAGGGACGCGGGCGGGAAGAGTCCAGCATAGTCGACGATGCCGGCGAGCAGGCTGCGGATCGAGGGTCGAAGCGTCGAGCGCGACGCCGCGGGAGATGCGGAGGAACGGTGAGTCATGATCGCCTGAGACCTTAGCCCCAGCCGCCCGGAACGGTCAACCGAGCCGGCTCGATCAGGATTCGGTCGATGCGTCGAGCAGGGACTCGAGGTGCAGGCGCTCGCTCTCGAGGGCATCACCGGTCGCGTCGGCGGGGACGGGCATCGGCCGGCCGACGACGACGGTGACGCGGCTGAACGGCTTGGGGATGCGCATGCGGTCCCACGAGCCGAGTCGCCAGGCCGACGAGGCGGCGAAGGCGAGCGGCAGGATCGGTGCGCCGGTGGTTTGGGCGAGCACCAGGACGCCGGTCTTGGCGACATGTGGTGGGCCGACCGGGCCGTCCGGCACGAGGATCGGTGACAGCCCGTGACGCGCCACGGCGCGGTGCAGGGCACGCAGCGCGGCGCTGCCCCCGCGGGTCGACGAGCCGCGCACCGGGTCGATGCCCCAGGCGCGCACGACGCGGGCGAGAAGCTCTCCGTCGCGCGACTGGCTGGTGAGCAGGGTCAGCGGCACGCCGCGTCGGTGCAGCCGGCGGTAGAGCACGGAGCAGGCGATGACCGCATGCTCGTGCCAGAAGGCGAGCAGCATCGGGCCACCGCCGCGCCGAAGGTCCTCGAGATGCTCGTCGCCGACCACGCGCAGCCGCCAGGTGGCGCCCAGGGCGAGCACCAGCCAGCGCGCCAGGCGTCCGGCGAGGCCGATCAGGATGCCGCCGAGGCGGCGGCCGGGGTCGATGCGCACGGATCGACGGACCTCTCAGCCGACGCCCGCGAGCTGGTCGAGCACGTCGCCCACGGTGTCCATGCGCGCCGCTGCCTCGTCGCTGATCTCGATGTCGAGGCGATCCTCGAGGTCGAGCAGCAGCCGCAGTGCCTTGGGCGAATCGATGCCGAGATCAGCGACCATCTCGTGCCGCCGCTCGAGCTCGTCGACCGGGCGCTCGGCGATCGCCGCGATCACCTCGAGACCCGCCGTCTGCGCTTCGCTCAATCCTTCGATCATCGCTCTCCGGCCCTCCCGAGCGGCAAAATGTCGAGCGTGCCCGCCAGGTACTGGTGGCGCAGCTGACGGCGCTGCACCTTGCCGCTGGTGGTCTTCGGAATCCGGCCGCGGCGGACGAAGGCGACGTCGGCGAGGGTGATCGAGAGGGTGCGGCCGACGCGGCTGCGGATCTCCGCCGCCATCGTCGCCAGAGTCTCCGGATCGCGATCGACCGCCTCGACCACTAGCACCGCCTCTTCGCCATCGGCGCCGCGCGCGATCGAGAACGCGCCCGAGCGCTGGGCGCCGCCGCCGCCGGTCACCGCCTCGGCCTGCCACTCGATCTCGTGCGGCATCAGGTTGTGGCCGCGCAGGATCAGCACGTCCTTAGTGCGGCCGGTGAGATAAAGCTCGCCGCCGGCCAGGAATCCGAGGTCGCCGGTCCGTAGCCAGCCGTCCTCGAGTCCCTCGGCGGTCGCCTCCGGGTCGTTCCAGTAGCCGGCGAAGACGCTCGGGCCGCGCACCCAAACCTCGCCGATCGCGCTGTCGTCGAGACGCCGACCGCCGGGGCCGACGATCTCGACCGTGGTGTCGTCGATCGGCTCGCCGACGCAGGCGACCTCAGATAGGCCGAAGCCCTCGCTGCCGAGCGTCGCGGTCGCGCCGGCGGGCAGCGGTCGGGTGCGCAGTCCGCGTCCGCGCAAGTCGAAAGTGACGGCAAGCGTGCCTTCGGCCAGGCCGTAGCACGGGCGAAAGGCCTCGGGGCGGAACCCGTGCGGGCCGAATCTCTCGCAGAAGCCGGCGACCGTCTCGGGCCGCACCATCTCGGCGCCGGTCATCGCGTCGCTCCACGACGACAGATCGAGCCCTTCGAGATCGGCCTGCGCGTCGAGGCGCTCGAGGCAAAGCTGGTAACCGAAGTTGGGCGCCGGCGCGAACGCGCGGCCGTGGTGGCCGAGGTGCTCGAGCCACAGGCGCGGCCGGGCGAGGAACGTGCTCGGCTGGAAGAGCCAGAGGTCGTGGCCGGCGTAGAGCGACAGGAAAAGGCAGCCGATCAAGCCCATGTCGTGGTGCAGCGGCAGCCACGACACCATCGAGTCGGCCCAGGCGCTGGTCGGCGCGCCGTGGGGCACGCCGATCGCGCGGTCGTTGGCCAGGCTGTTGTGGAGCGCGGCGCGGTGCGGAATCATCACGCCGCGCGGTACGCCGGTCGAGCCGCTGGTCAGCTGGAGAAAGGCGATGTCGTCGGGCGCCGGAGTCGGCGCCGCGAACTGGGCGGGTGCCGTCCCCTCGAGCTCATCGGCGCGTAGGGCGACCTCCGCGGACCGCCGCGTGCCGTCGGCCGCGGCATCCGCGCGAAAGGAGTCGCGGGCGAGCACGAAGCGCGCGCCGAGGCGCTCGGTGAGCGCCTCGATCTTGTCGAGATGCGCCTGCGCCGCGCCCATCGCGGCGCCCGGAGCCACCGCGACCGGCAGAGCGCCGCGCAGCATCGCGCCGAGCCAGGCGTCGAGGAAGCTCCACGAGGTCGGCAGCGCGATCAGCACGCGCTCGCCGGGCTCGAGGCCGAGGGCTGCCCAGCGGCCGGCGCTGCGCCGCGCGGCGTCGGCGATCTCGCGGTAGGTGCGGCGCTCGGATCGCCGTCCGCGGCCGTCGAAGATCGCGATGCCGCGCTCCGGAAACTGGGCGGCGGCGCGCTCGATCAGGTCGGGCAGGGTCGCGTCGGGTGCGAGCTCGGGCGCCGCGTGGCGTCGGACGGAGCGTTCGGTCATCGGCCGGGGAGCCTATCGCGCACGCTGTCGTCGTCCTCCTCGTCACCCATCTCGTCGAGCAGGTCGAAGAGCTCTTCGGGACCGCTGTTGCGCAGGCGGGCGATGATGAAGAACCAGGCACCGACGGCGAGCAGGATGCCGACGGGCACGAGCGAGACGAGGTGCGGCACCAGCGGCGCGACGAGAGTGACCAAGGCGCCGGCGGCGGCGAGGAGCAAAACGCCGAAGGCGGCCTTGTCGACGCGGTACTCCTCGTCGTCGACGGTGAACTCGAGCCGTGTGAACCCGTTCTTGGCGTGGTCAGCGTCTGTGCCGTGGTCGGCGGCACCGTGGCCGTCGGGGATCGCGCGGACGGCGCCAGCGACCCAGCCGTAGCGGATTCCGGCGCGCACCGGCAGCTGGATCAGCGCGCTCGGTGTGGTGCCCGGCTGCGCCGGTTGGTCTTGGAACTCCCCACCCCACGCGACGACGGTCTCTTCGAGCTCGCCCAACGCCTCGGCCGGAGCGGCCTGCAGCCGTGCGGTGAAGGTGCGGGCACTCACGCCGCCTCTCCGAGCGCCTCATCGGTCCCGCGTTCGGCGGACAGCGCGTCGAAATAGGCGCGGACCATGGCGAGGTGCTGCTCCGGCGTCGACTGTGCCTGGATCTGCCGACGCAGAGACTTGCCGTCGGGCAGACCGTGGCTGTACCAGTGGGTAAAGGTGCGCATCTTGTGCAGCGCCAGGGTCGGTTCGTCGCGAGCCAGAAGAGTTTCGAAATGCTCGAGCACGAGCCTGCGACGATCTGCCAGCGTCGGCGACGCGACGCGTCCGTTCGACAGCGCCGCCTCGATCTGGCGGAAGATCCACGGATCACGCGTCGCGCCGCGGCCCACCATCACGCCCGCGCAGCCGGTCGCGCGCAGCATGTCGAGCGCATCGCCCGCCGAGCGCACGTCGCCGTTGCCGAGCACCGGAATCGACAGCGCATCGACCAGCGCGGCGATCTCGTGCCATGCTGGCGTGCCGCGATACATCTGCTTGGCGGTGCGTGCATGCATCGCGACGGCGTCGGCGCCCTCGGCCTCACAGATGTGGCCGAGCTCGAGGTAGTTGCGTCTGCGCTCGTCGAGGCCGAGGCGGAACTTCACCGTCAGTGGAATCGAAATCGCCCGGCGCACCGCGCGCACGATGTCGCGCGCCAGGTCGAGGTCGCCCATCAGCGCCGCGCCGGCACAGCCCTTGAGCACCTTGTTCGCCGGGCAGCCCATGTTGATGTCGCAGAGGTCGGCTCCGCGCTCCTCCACCACCCGCGCCGCGTCGGCCATCGTCGCCGCGTCCGAGCCGTAGATCTGGATCGACAGCGGACGTTCTTCCTCGGCGTAGGTGAGCAGGCTGGTGACCCGCCGATCGCCCTGCAGGAGCATCTTCGACGAGATGAACTCCATCGTCACCACGCCGACCCCGCCGATCCGCTTGACGATCTTGCGAAAGTCGCGGTCGGTCACGCCGGCCATCGGAGCCAGGACGGTCGGCGGGTCGACGCGTACCCCGCCGATCGCGAACGGCGCGCCGAGCGCGTCGTCCGCGCTGGGCGCGCTCGGGCGCGTGGGTCGGGTCGATGGGTCCGGCGTCGGCATGGCGCTAGAGTGTAGCGGAACGTGAGCGGTCGAGGCCGGAGGCGAAACCTGCGCCGGGGGCGCCGCATCGGAGACGCGAGGAGATCGACGTGGCCTGGTACAAGGAGTGGTTCGGGCAGGAATACCTGGAGCTCTACTCGCATCGCGACGAAGGCGAGGCGAGGAAGCACGTGTCGTTCGTGGTCGACCGGCTCGGCGTGCCGCGGCCGGCGAAGGTGCTCGACCTCGCCTGCGGTGCCGGGCGCCACAGCGCGATCCTCGCCGAGCAAGGGCTCGACGTGGTCGGCGTCGATCTCTCGGTCGTCCTGTTGGCGCACGGCGAGACGCCACGCGCCGCAGGCGACATGCGCTGCCTGCCGTTCGCCTCAGAGTCGTTCGGCTGGGTGCTGAACTTCTTCACCTCGTTCGGGTATTTCGAGCGGGAGCGCGAGAACTTCCGCGTGCTCGAAGAGCTGTGGCGGGTGCTGGCACCCAGCGGACGCTTTTTGATCGACTTCCTCAACCGTGACCGCGTGCTCGCCGAGCTGCGCGAGCGCGAAACGCAGACGCTCGGTGGCCGAACCGCCCACATCGAGCGCTGGTACGACAGCGCCACCCGGCGCATCAACAAGCGCATGCGCCTCGAAACGCCCGGGCGCCCCGGCGCCACCTTCCTGGAGAGCGTGCGAGCCTACGACCGCGACGAGGTCACCATCGGCGCCCGCTGGGCCGGCCTCGAGGTCGACGCGCTCTATGGCAATTTCGATGGAGAGCCATACCACCGTGACAGCGAACGCCTCATCGTCCTCGGCCACCGTGCCCTCTGACTGCCCTGACGACCTGCCGCCGCTGGTGGTCGAAGACGCGCCGATGAGCGCGCCCGATCCGACGGCCGCGGCGTCGCGCCGCGCGCTCGACCTGGTCGCCGGTGAACGGCTGCCGGCGCTTCCGCGCGCCTTCCTCGACGGCCGCGAGCACGACCTGCTGGCTCCGCTGCATTTCCTCGCGCCGGGCGAGCTGCCGACGACGCCGGCACCCGCCGTCGACCGCGTGGCGCTCGCCGCGGCGCTCGAGCGCGCCAACGCCTCGTACGGGCACCCGCGTGCCGACGAGCTGGCCGCGCGCCTCGCCCATCCGTCGACCCGCGTCGTCGTCACCGGTCAGCAGCCTGGTCTCTTCGGTGGACCGTTGATGGGGCTGACCAAGACCATCGCCGCCCTGCGCCAAGCACGCGCCTTCGAAGCGCGCGGCGAGCGCGCGGTGGTCGTGTTCTGGGTGGCGACCGAAGACCACGACTGGGCCGAGGTCGCGCAGACGACGCTGCTCGGCACGGACGGGTCCGAGGCGCTGAGCCTGGGCGACGATCTCGCCCCGCTCCTGCCGGTCGGCATGCGCACCTTCGGCGACGGGTTGGACGAGCTCGCCGACCGCGCGGCCGACCTGCTCGCCGGCGGTCGTGCCGGCGATCGGCTGACGGCGGCGCGCCGCTGGTACCGTCCGGACACGCGCTTCGGCGAAGCCTTCAGCCGGTTCATGATCGACCTTCTGGGCGAGCAGGCGCCGCTCTACCTCGACTCGATGTTGCCCGAGGTGAAGCGCCTGCAGGCGCCGTGGATGCGGCGCCTGGTCGAGGAGCGGGCCGCGCTCGACGACGCGCTGGCGCGGCAGCACGAGGCGGTCGAGGCGCGCGGCCATGCCCTCCAGGTGCAGCCCCAGCCCGGCGTTTCCCCGCTCTTTCTGCTCCACGCCGAGGACGACGAGGCGGCGCCGGCGCGGCGGCGGATCGAGTGGCGCGGCGACGATCGCTTCGGCCTTCGCGGCCTCGACGGCTTCGAGCGTCCGGTCGCTGAGCTGCTCGAGATCCTCGACGACAATCCGTCGGCGGTCAGCCCCGGTGTGCTGGCGCGGCCGGCAATTCAGGACGCCCTGCTCGGCACCTCGCTGCAAGTTCTCGGCCCGGCCGAGCTGTCGTACATGGCGCAGGCTTCGGCCGTGCACCGACAGCTCGGACTCGACGGCACGTGGTCGTCGCTACGCCCGCAGACCGTGGTTCTCGATGCCCGCTCGGCCGGCTACCTCGACGAGCTCGAAGTGACCCTCGGCGACCTGCTCACGACGCCGCACGACGAGCTGATCGCGCGCCGCCTCGGCGCCGATCCCGTGGCGGTCGCGCGCTCCGAGATCGATCGCATGATGTGCCGCCTGCGCCAGCCGGTGCTCGATGTCGACGGCAGCCTCGAGAGCCCGTGGCGCAAGACGCGCGACTCGATCCGGCGCTCCCTCGACACGCTGTCGAAGAAGACGACGGCGGCGATCGCGCGCCGGCACGAAGTCTGGCTGCGGCGCCTCGAGCAGCTGCAGCACCTGGTGGTACCCGGCGGCTCGCTGCAAGAGCGGCGGCTCTCGACCCTGGTCTTCGACGCCCGCCACGGCGACGCGCTGGTCGCGGCGCTGCTCGACCAGCTCGATCTCGATCCGCGCCGGCTGCGCGCGGTGATTCTCGACGACTGAGCACCGGGAGGCGACGTTGGGAGCAGAGCACGAGCAGGAAGCGGTCGATGTGCTGGCGATCGGCGCGCATCCCGACGACGTCGAGCTCGCCGCGGGCGGCACCGTCGCCAAGCTGGTGGCCGCCGGGCGACGCGTCGGCATCGTTCACCTGACGCGCGGTGAGGCCGGGACCCGCGGCACCGTCGAGGAGCGGCGGGCCGAGGCCGAGGGCGCCGCCGAAGTGCTCGGCGCCTCTCACCTCGACATTCTCGACTGCGGCGACGCCGGTCTGCGCACAGGGCGGGCCGAGGAAGACACACTGCTCGCGCTGCTGCGCCGCCGCCGCCCCGAGCTGGTGCTGGCGCCGCCGCCGTCGGATCGCCATCCCGATCACGGCCGCGCCCACCGTCTCGTTGTCGACGCCTGCTTCTATGCCGGCCTGCGCGGGCGGGCGCGTGGACGCGGCGGCGAGGCCCATCGCCCGGGCGCCGTCGTCTGCTACATGCAGCACGACCTGTTCACGCCCAGCTTCATCGTCGATGTCGGCGCCTGGTGGCAGGCGAAGCTCGATGCCCTCGCCTGCTATCGCTCGCAGCTCCACCAGCGTGGAGACGCGCGCCGCGACGAGCCCGAGACCAAGGTCGCGAGCCCTGAGTTCCGCGACGCCATCGATGGCCGCGCCCGCCACTTCGGCCAGCTGATCGGCGCCGAGCTCGGCGAGCCCTTCTGGAGCCGCGGCCCGCTGGCGATCGCCGACCCGCTGACGCTGGTGCCCGGCGGCCATCGCTGATCCCGAATGAAACTCTTCGCACCGGCCGTCGTTGGGTCGGATGGCGGCCCTGAGCCTTTTCTACGGCTGCTTGAGCGGCCGATCGCGCCGCGGATACACTTTTGCCATCCTCCGATCTTCGTCCCGGACCGCGAAAGGAACCCTCATGTCCGATGAAAGCACGCCGCAGCCTCCTCCGGCGACGCCTCCTCCGCCTGCCGATGCGGGCGGCGCGCCTCCCCCGCCGCCGGGTCCCGGGGCACCGCCTCCTCCGAGCCAGCCTCCCCCGGCCCAGCCGCCGTATCAGCCGCCGGGCGGTGGTTCGTCGGGCGGCGGAGTGGGGCCGAACGATGGTCCGGCTTCGCCCAATCGCACCATCCTGCTGATTCTTTCGTACCTCGGAATCCTGGCGTTGATCCCGTTCCTGGTCGAGAAGAACGACCGCTGGGTCCAGTGGCACGCCAAGCACGGCCTGGTGCTCTTCGGCGCCGAGATCATTCTCTGCATCGTCTGGTTCGTGTTCTCGTCGATGCTCTCGTTCCTCGACCTGGGCTGCACCGGATGTCTCGGCTCGCTGGCGCTGACCTTCATCTTCCTGGTCGTCCACATCACGGCGATCGTCAAGGCGCTCGGCGGTGAGAAGCTGATCATTCCGCAGATCAGTGAGCTGGCCGATCGATTCTGAGCCAACCACCGAGGCGACCACGGCGCCGCCAACGCGGCGGCGCCGTGTCGTCTGGATCGCGGCACTCGTTCTGGCCCTCGTCGCCGCCGACCTGGCGCGGCCAGCCGCCGAGCAAGCCTCGGCCCGCGTCCTGCTCGCGGCAATCGATCTCTACCAGGCGACGCTCTCGCCGCGCATGCCGAGCCTCGGTGTCAGCTGCCGATTCGAGCCGACCTGCAGCCACTACGGCGAAGCGATGATCGAGCAGCACGGAGCGCTCGTGGGCTCGTGGTGGGCGTTCTGGCGCATTCTTCGTTGTGGCCCCTGGACTCCACAGGGAACGGTCGATCCGCCGACCTGAGCGCTGTGCTCGCTCGCGGCGATCCACCTCGTGCGTGGGTGGAAACGTCATCCGGTTCGTAATCTTCGCGCTCTAGCGTGTCTCGGCAGAGTTTCGACTCCGGCGCAGCGCGCCGTTCCTCTCACGCACCGGGGCCTCCATGCTCGAGCAAGACCTCGACTCGTCGCCGACGCTCGTCCAAGAGCCGCGCGGCGATCGACAGGCGAGCGCAAGCGAACTCGTTCTTGCGGCCTTCCGCGCCTCGGGAGTCCGCGCCGGTGTCGCCGAGATTCTCGACGACGACCTGCGGCTGCTGGTCGCCAATCCGGCGCTGGGCCGACAGTTCGGTGTCGAGCCCGCGATGCTCGAAGGGCGGACGCTGCGCGAGCTGCCGCTGAGCCGGACGCTCGCCGTCGCCTGGAGCGGCATGGCGCGCGAATCCTGGAATGTCGGTGAGGCGACGCGGTTTCGCCATGTCGACCGCGGCACCGACCCGCCCCGGCACCTGGTCTTCCAGCTGACGCCACTGAGCCTCGACCACCGCCGGCTGTGCTCGTTCAGCGTCGACGAGGTGACGCCGACTCAGATCGCCGACGATCGTGCCGAGGTCCATTTCCGTCACATCGCCGACGCCGCGCCGGCCCTGCTCTGGACCTCCGACATCGAGGGCGAGCGAAGCTACTTCAATCGCCGCTGGATGGAACTCACCGGTGCCACCGCCGACGAGCTGCTCGGCTGGTCGTGGCTCGAGCGCGTTCACGGCGACGATCGCGAGCGCTGCCGCGAGGTGGTGGAGTCGGCGTTCCACGACCGCGATGCCTTTCGTCACGAGTACCGCTTGCTCGACGCCGGTGGCTGCTGGCGCTGGGTGGTCGAGCACGGCGCACCGCGGCGGCGCTCCGACGGCTCGTTTCTCGGCTTCGTCGGATCCTGTTTCGACATCACGGCGCGGCACCGCGTCGAAGAGCGGCTGCGCGAGAACGAGCGCTGGTACAGCGAGCTGATCGAGGGCACCGACAACTTGGTGCTGCAGGTCGACGCCGACGATCGCATCACCTTCGTCAACCCGGTGAGCCGCGACGTCTTCGGCGCCGAGCCCGAAGAGTGTGTCGGCTTCCCGTGGCTCGACTTCGTCTATCCGCACGATCGCGACTCGACCGGCGAACGCCTCGAACGCTGGCGCCGTGGTGGGGCGGCCGGCACGTTCGAGCATCGGGTGCTCTCTCGGCGCGGCGAGGTGCGCGACATCCTGTGGACCGTCAGCCCGCACCGCAAGGACGGACGCCATCTCTCGCTCAGCTGCATTGGGCAGGACATCACTGAGCGCAAGCGCTCCGAGCGGGTCCACAAGATCCAGTCGCAGGTGCTCGAGAGCATGACCGAAGGCGTCACGCTGTCGAACGCAGCCGGCTTCATCCTCTACACCAACCCGGCGCTCGACAGCATGTTCGGCTTCGAGCCGGGGGAGCTGATCGGCCAGAGCTTCACTGTGCTGGCCACCGGCGAGCACGATCTGCGCGCGCTGCTCCGTTCGGTCGACAGCTGGCAGGGTGAGATTCCACAGCGCCGCAAGGACGGCGGCGAGATCCTCGCCACGGTGCACGCGATCTCGATCGAGATCGACGGCTCGGCGCACCGCGTCACCGTCTTCGACGACGTCACGGCGCGGCGCCGCGCCGAAGACGAGAGCCGTCGCCTCGACCAGCGTCTGCTTGAGGCGCAGAAGCTCGAAAGCCTGGCCGTTCTCGCTGGCGGCGTCGCGCACGACTTCAACAACCTTCTGATGGTGATCCTGGGCAACGCCAGCCTGGCGCTGCAGGATCTGGCCGGCGGCACGCCGCGGCGCGAGGATCTCCAGACGATCGAGTCGGCGGCCCTGCGAGCCGCCGAGCTGACCCGCCAGATGCTCGCCTACTCCGGCAAAGGTTGCTTCGTCGTCGAGCCGCTGGATCTGTCCGACCTGGTGCGCGAGATCAAAGGTCTGGTGCTGAGCTCGCTTCCCGACGACGCGCGCCTCGAGCTCCGCCTCGCGGGCGACCTTCCCGCGGTCGATGTCGACCGTGCGCAGCTCAGCCAGGCGCTCATGAACCTGGTGCGCAACGCCGCCGAGGCGCTGCCCGAGGGCCGCGGCGAGATCGTCCTCTCGACCGACGTGCGGAGTGTCGATCGCACTCTGCTCGAACGCGCGGCGCCGACCGAATCCCTGCCGGCCGGCGACTATGTCGCTCTCACCGTGCGCGACGACGGCGTCGGCATGGACGATTCGGTGAAGACCCGCGTCTTCGACCCGTTTTTCACCACCAAGTTCACCGGCCGGGGCCTCGGCCTCGCCGCGGTCTTGGGCATCGTCCGGGGCCACCAAGGAGCGATCCTGATCGAAAGCGCGCCCGGCCAGGGAGCGTCGTTTACGCTGATGCTGCCGCCGGCGGAGATCGAGCAGCAGGCCGAGCCCGAACCGCCCCCGCCGCCGACCCAGGGCTCGGCGCGCGAGACCGTGCTCCTGGTCGACGACGACACCGAAGTCCGCACGATGGCGCGACGTATGCTCGAGCGCATGGGATTCGACGTGCTCGAAGCCCGCGACGGACGGCATGCGGTCGAGGTCTATGGCGCGCACGCCGACACCGTCGATGCGGTGCTTCTCGACCTCGCGATGCCGGAGATGGACGGGGTCGCGACCTTCCATGCGCTGCGCGCGGTGCGCTCGGACGTGCGGGTCGTGCTCACCAGCGGCTACGGGGAAGACACCACGACCGAGCGTTTCGGCGCCGCGGCGCCGGATGCGTTTCTGCAGAAGCCCTTCCGCCAGACCGAGCTGCTGCTGGCGCTCGACAAGGTGCTCGACCTGCGATCCTGAGCCCGGCGGCGTCGCGGCGAGCGCGTCGTGGCTGCGGTAGAGTCACGGCGTGACCTCCGCGACCGATCCCCACCCGGCGGCGGCCGACCCGGCCGACCCGCCGACCCTGCTCGGCCGGCTACGGCGGCGCGCCGCCGGCCTCGACGCCCTCGTGGCGCTGCCCGAAGCGACCGACCCGCGTGTGCTGGAGGCCGCGATGGAGGCGCTGCGTCTGCGCCTCTGTCGGCCGATCCTGGTCGGCGCCGCCGACGCCGTGGCCGCTGCCGCGTCCGCGGCCGGGCTCGACCTGCCCGGAGAGATCGCGGTGCGCGATCCGTTGGCCGACCCGCGTCTCGCGGCGTGGACCGAGGCGCTCGTCGCCTCGTGCGCCGCGCGCGACATCCCGACCGAGGGGTTGGCAGAGCTGGCGGCGAGCCCGCTCGGCTATGCTGATCTGCTGGTGCTTCACGGCGAGGCCGACGCGGCCGTGATGGGGGCGGTCGCCACCACCGCCGACACGCTGCGCGCGGCGCTCCGCGTCGTCGGCGTCGACGCGCGCTACGAGGTCGTCACCTCGTGCTTTCTGATGGAGCTGCCCGACGGGCGCGTCCTGGTGTACGCCGACTGTGGCGTCGTGCCGCAGCCGACGCCGGCACAGCTCGCCGACATCGCCGTGCAGGCGGCGGAGGCGCGGCGTCGCCTGGTCGGCGACGAGCCAGTGGTCGCGCTGCTCGCCTTCGCTACCGCCGGCAGTGCGCGCCACGAAAGCCTCGAGCCGGTGCGCGCCGCGGTCGAGATTCTGCGTACGCGAAAGGTCGATTTCGTCTTCGACGGCGAGCTGCAGGGCGATGCCGCGTTGGTTCCGGCGGTGGCGCAGCGCAAAGCACCGGCGAGTCCGGTGGCTGGCGCCGCCAACGTCCTGATTTTCCCCGACCTCAATTCAGGTAATATCGCGTACAAGCTCACCGAGCGCCTCGCTGGCGCGCGCGCGGTCGGCCCCCTGCTGCAGGGTCTGGCTCGGCCCGTGCACGACCTCTCCCGCGGCTGTTCGGTGGACGATGTTCTCGATGCCATGATGATCGGCGCGCTCGATGCGCGCGCGGTGCCTCGGAGAAACCCATGAAAATCCTGGTCATCGGCTCTGGCGGCCGTGAGCACGCGCTGTGCTGGAAGATCCGCCAGAGCCCGTTGGTCGACGAGCTCTACTGCGCCCCGGGCAATCCCGGGATCTCCCGCCTCGCCGACCGGGTGCCGATCCCCACCGACGAGATTCACCAGCTCGCGGACTTCGCCGCCGAAATCAAGATCGACCTCACGGTCGTCGGACCCGAGCTGCCGCTCACGCTCGGCATCGTCGACGAGTTCATCTCGCGCGGCCTGGCCATCTTCGGCCCGCGCAAGCAGGCCGCCGAGCTCGAGGGCAGCAAGGTTTTCGCCAAGGAGTTCATGAAGCGCCACGGCATTCCGACCGCGCGCTTCGAGATCGCTCACGGCGCCGACGAGGCCCGCACCGCCGCCGCGTCCTTCGGATTTCCGGTGGTGCTCAAGGCCGATGGTCTCGCCGCCGGCAAGGGCGTCGTGATCGTGCACGGTCAAGAGGAGCTCGACGAGGCAATCTCGCTCTTCTTCGAGCGTCGCCGCTTCGGCGCCGCGGCCGACCGCCTGGTGATCGAAGAGTTCCTCGTCGGCGAAGAGGTGTCGTTCACCTCGCTCTGCGACGGCTCGTATCCGCTGCCGCTGGCCACCGCCAAGGACTACAAGCGCCTGCTCGACGACGACCAGGGTCCGAACACCGGCGGCATGGGCGCCCACAGCCCGGCCGGCGTGTTGCCGAGCGGCGCCGGATCGCAGGTGCTCGACCACATCGTGCGCCCGACGCTCAACGGCCTCGCCGACGAGAACCGCGCGTTTCACGGTGTGCTCTACACCGGCCTGATCCTCACCGACGACGGCCCCAAGGTGTTGGAGTACAACGTGCGCTTCGGCGATCCGGAAGCGCAGCCGTTGATGATGCGGCTCGAGAACGACATCGTGCCGATGCTGCAGCAGGCGGCCGCGGGCCGCTTCGAGTCGCTGCGCCCGGCCTTTCGCAAGGAAGCCGCAGCCTGCATCGTACTGGCCAGCCAGGGCTACCCGGAGAAGCCGGTCAAGGGTGAGCCGATCATCGGTCTCGAGAGCGCGGCGACGCTCGAGGGAGTCGAGGTCTTCCACGGCGGCACCGGTGTCAAGGACGGCAAACTGGTGGCGGCGGGTGGCCGGGTGCTCTCGGTGTGCGCCACCGGTCCGCACTTGCGCGATGCGCTCAAGAAGGCCTATCGGGCCGCTGCCGGAATCAGCTGGCCGAGCCGCCAGTTCCGCACCGACATCGGCCGTCGAGTGCTCGAGCGCGGCGGCGCGTAGGCCTCGTATTCGTCGTCGTTTGCGGGAGTTTGCGCGGTCTCGGTTCGTTGACACTGCCGAGCGCGACTGCGATACTTTCTCTTGGCCTCACCGGGTTCGGACCCGGGCCGACGCCGAGGCGACACGGATCTGCAGCGAGTTTCTGTCGCGACGCAGATCCGCCTCGAAGAAAGCATCACCATGTCCTGCTCCGGTTGTTCGTACAAAGGAATGTCCACCGCCGTCGACGACACCTTCGTCGGTGTGCGTTTCGGTGACGAGACCAACCTGACCCTCTGCCGGACCGACGGGGTCCGTTTCTGCAAGGACGACCGCGTGCTCGTCCAGCTCGACGACGGGCCCGCCTACGGACGCATCGAGCGCTCGCCGATGCCGGTGTTCAAGCCCTGTCAGAAGAGCAAGGCACGACCGATTCTGCGGCCGGCGTCGACGCGGGATCGACACGACTTCGAGCGCAAGCTGAAGAACGAGCTGGTCGCCAAACGCTTCTGCCGCCAGCGCGCCGACGAGCTGGGACTCGAGATGAAGATCTCGAAGGTCGATTTCACGCTCGACGCGCGGCACGCCACGTTCTATTTCACCGCCAACGGTCGCGTCGACTTTCGCCAGCTGGTGCGCGACCTGGCGCGCCGCTTCTCCACCCGAGTGAAGATGGTGCAGGTCGGTGCCCGCGACGAAGCCGCGCTTCTCGGTGGCCTCGGGATTTGTGGCCGCACCCTCTGTTGCTCGACCTGGCTCCGTGAGTTCAAGCCGATCTCGATCCAGATGGCGAAACGCCAAAACCTCAGCCTCAATCCGTCGAAGATCTCCGGTCAGTGCGGCCGCCTCTTGTGTTGCCTCGCCTACGAAGATCCGCGCTACCAGAAGTCCATGCGTCGCCGCGCACCGCGGGGTGGCTCGAAGCCTCCGAAAGCCGCCGGCGCGCGCGGTGGACGCGGTCCAGACGACGGCGGCGGGCGTAGCCGCAACCGCATCGCGAGGAAGGCCCGATGAGTCAACGCAAGCTGATCCGACCGGATGTCGTCGAGCAGCGCGGTGCCGGCCGTGGGGCCCGCCGCAAGCAGGTGCCGCCGGAGCAGACCAACGCCGAAGAGTTCTACTACCTCAAGCAAATGGCGGCCAAGACGCCGATGGTCGTGGTGTTGACCAACGACGAAGAGCTCTTCGGCTGGATCGAGTGGTACGACAAGAACGCCATCAAGTTGAATCGCCACGATGGTCCCAATCTTTTGATCCCAAAACACAATGTGCGCTACATGTTCAAGGAAGACGAGCTGAAGCGTGGCCGCCGTCGCGGTCGCCGAGCGACCAGCTCGCAGGATTCGACCGACTAGCGCGAGACCGTCCGCGCTCGACGCGGCGAAAGGAGTGACATGAGATCCGTTCGACACACCTTCCTGATCGGTGCGCTCGCCGGCGCCGTGCTGTGCCCGGCGTCGCTGCTGGCCTCGGGCTTCAGCATCTTCGAGCAGGGTGGCAAGGCCTCGGGCCTCGCCGGCGCCTACGTGGCGTTGGCCGACGACGCGTCGGCCAACTGGTACAACCCGGCCAACCTGGTGTGGATGGAAGACCGCGCCCAGTTCCAGTTCGGCATCAACCTGATCACCGCCGGCGGTGACACCGAGTTCGAGGTGCAGGATCCGGCCGTCGGAGTCTTCACGCCGACCGTGTTCGAGCCCGAGAGCAGCATCGAGACCCCGATCCACCTGTACTACACGCGGAAGGTGAACTCGAACATCGCCTGGGGCTTCGGCATCACCACGCCGTTCGGCCTGGTCACCGACTGGGAGACGCGGCCGATCTCCTTCGCCGCGCAGCGGTCCGACCTGGCGACCTTCGTGTTCAACCCCAACATCGCGTTTCGCCTCACCGAGTCGTGGAGCGTCGCGGTCGGTGTCGACTATATGTTCGCCGACGTCCGCGACTTCTCGCGCGAGGTGCCGATCGAGCTCGACGGCAATCCGTTCAACGGCCCCGAGGTGATCGGCTTCAGCAACCTGACCGGTGACGGCGATGACTGGGGCTGGAACGTCGCGACCTCGTTCCGCACGTCGTCCTTCACCCTCGGCCTCACCTACCGGTCCGGGTTCGAGCCGGAGATCGAGGGCAATATCGACTACGAGAACTTCGGCCCGCTGGCCGGCCTCTTCCCCGACAGCCCCGGCTCGACGCCGCTCGGCCTGCCGGCGCAGGCGGCGATCGGCCTCGGCTTCAACATCAGCAGCAACATGACGCTCGAGTTCAACGTCGCGTACGCGGAGTGGTCAGCCTTCGACGAGCTCGACATCGACATCGAGAACGAGACGCCGGGCGCCTCCCAGGACTTCGTCGTGGTCGAAAACTGGGACGACACCTACTCCTACCGCGTTGGCCTGACTTGGGACACGGCCGGTGCCTCCGAGTGGCGCTTCGGCGCCGTCTTCGACGAGAGCCCGGTGCCGGAGGAGTACCTGCGGCCTTCGATTCCCGACGCCGACCGCACCGGTCTCACCCTGGGCTACGGTCACGACGGCCGGCGCTGGATCTTCGACACCTACTACATGGCGCTGTGGTTCGACGAGATCACCGCGGTCACCGGTGCGCCGGAGAGCGAGGGTGTGATCGCGGGCACCTACGACACCTTCGTCCACCTCGCCGGCGCGTCGCTGACCTACAAGTTCTGAACGACACGGTCTGATCGACACGGTCTGACCTACAAGCTCTGAACGACACGGTCTGATCGACACGGTCTGAACAACACGGTCTGACACGCCATCGATGAGACCGACGGGCCGGCGCGAGCCGGCCCGTTCGTTTTGGGCGCTACGGGATAAGGACGACATGCCAGACGAAGCACCGACTCTCGTGTTGACCCAGGGTGACCCGGCCGGAATCGGTCCCGAGATCATCGTGCGCATGGCGTTCGAAGAGCTAGCACAGCGCGAACGGGACTCGCGCGCCGCGCGGTGGCGTCCGCTGCTGGTCGCCGAGCGGGCGGCATTCGAGCCGCTGCGTGCGGCGCTCCCCGACCTGCCCTGGCAGCGGCTGCAGACGGTGAAAACGATCGACGATCCGCTCGCGCTCACGGCCGCGCTCGACGCGGTCCATACCGCTGGTGACGTGCCAGTCGTCGAGCCGGAGGTCGAGCCGACGTCGCCGGACGCGCGCCACGTCGTCCCGGGAAAGCCGTCGGCCGCCGACGCGCACGGTGCCCTCGCCGCGCTCGACCGCGGCGTAGCGCTGGTGCGCGGCGGCGTCGGAGCGGCGCTGGTGACGGCGCCGCTGTCGAAGGCCGAGATCGCCCGGCACCTGCTGCCCGACTTCCGCGGCCATACCGACTACCTGGCCGAGGGCGCCGGCCTGACGCGCTACGGCCGCGACTACCTGATGGCCTTCCTGGCGCCGCGCCTGAAGGTCGCGCTGCTGTCGACGCACATACCGCTGCGCGCCGCGCTCGACGCCGTCACCGTCGACGCCGTGCTCGACGCGCTGCGCTGCCTGCACCGCAATGCCACCGGCCGCATCGCGGTCGCCGGCCTCGATCCGCATGCCGGCGAAGGAGGGCTGTTGGGCAGCGCCGACGCCGAAATCCTCGCGCCGGCGGTGGCGCGGGCACGCGCCGAGGGTATCGATGCGCATGGCCCCGAGAGCGCTGATTCTCTCTTCGCGCGCACCGTACGCGGCGCCTTCGACTGGGTTCTCGCCCTTTACCACGACCAGGGCCTGATCGCCGTCAAGACCGCCGCCTTCGGCGATGCGACCAACTGGACGCTCGGCCTGCCGTATCTGCGGACCTCGGTCGATCACGGCACTGCCTACGACCTCGCTGGCACCGGCACGGCGCGGATCGACTCGCTGCGCGCCGTCGTCGCGACCACGCTCGAGCAGCTCGCCGAGAGCTCTTGAAGTCAGATCAGTCGCGTACGGCAGGCGCCAGAGCCGCGGCGAGCGCGGGATCGAACGTGGCCTCCGCCCCGCCGCGTAGCAGGGCCCGCTGGCCGCCGCGCAAGGCTCGTGCATCAAGTCCGCGCGCCCGCAGTACGGCGGCGAGGTGAGCGCTCTGGACGCCGACCGGGCAAACGACGACGTAGCGCCGCGCGCGATCGAGCGCGTCGAGCGCGTCGGGCTCGAGCACCGCGGGGTAGTCGACTGCGAGCGCGCCGGCGATCGGTAGCGCGCGGCGCTGGGCGTCGCGGCGCAGGTCGAGCACCGTACGATCCGCGAGCAGGTCGACCGAGTCGGCGACTTCGACACCGTCGTCACGGGCCGTCTCGACCCACGAGCGGAGGTCGATCGTTACCCGTTCGTCGGCGAGTCGCCGCGGCAGCTCCGCGTCGAGCGGCTGTTCGGCCGTCACCAGGACCTCGAGGGCCGCTGCCGTCTCCGGCCGGGGCGCCTCGAGCGCGCACAGCTCGGGCACCCGGGCGGAAGCGTCGTGCGTGCCGATGCGGCGTGCTTCGGCGAGAATCTCGTGCTTCTCGGCAGTGAGCAGCGGACGAAAGATCGGCAGGTCGACGGCACGCTCGATCACCGCCAGGTTGGGCAACGTCTGCGACGACACCTGGCCGATCGCTTCGCCGGTGACCAGCGCGCCGGCGTGTCGCCGCAGCGCGAGCGGCGCCGCGACGCGCAGCAGCTGTCGTTTGAGCACGACCTGCCAGAGTGCCGGTGGGCAGCGCTCCTTGAGTTCATGGACGATCGGCTGAAGATCGACCAGAAAAAGTCGCGGCCGGTAGCCCCGGCACCAGCCGGCGAGCGATCGCGCGACGTCGAGCACGGCGTCGCTCTGCGCCTCGTGTCCTCGGAAGTCTCCCAGAAGGCCGACCAGCAAATCGACGCGCACACCACGGCGGAGCAT
Organism: Acidobacteriota bacterium; assembly: GCA_039194425.1. Classification (GTDB taxonomy): domain Bacteria; phylum Acidobacteriota; class Thermoanaerobaculia; order Multivoradales; family J023; genus JAUIJL01. The sequence goes on from JBCCVZ010000027.1 coordinate 65,909, forward strand.
GCGCCAGGCGGCGACGGCCGAGTCGAAGCCGCCGGAGAAGAGCACCAGAGCTCGGCCCTCGGTGCCGACCGGCAGACCGCCCGGGCCGGCGGTCTCGACGGTGTCGTGCGGCGTTCCTGCCTCCTCACGCCGAGACTCCGTCCACAGCGACACACGCTCGCGCTCGATCTCGAGCCGGAGGAGGCACTGCGGCGCCTCGAGGTCGACTCCGGCCGCGCGCGGTCGCAGCAGCGCGCCGAGGCGCCGCTCCACCTCGGGCGAGCGGAACGGAAGATCGGTCGCGGTCTCCCCTCGCCGTGCACGCACCGCGAACGTCCGGTCGGCGATCTTCGGACCGAAGTGCTCGGCAGCGACCGCGAGGAGATCGTCGAGATTTCGCCAGGCGCGCTCGGTGACCGGCAGCGCGTCGCGCACGCCGAAGACTCGGCGGGCGACGGTGGCGATGTGATCGGCCGCAGCCTTGGGACGAGAGTCGTCGGCCGGGCCCCGGACGAGTATCCGCGCCCAGCGCCGCTCGATGCGGCAGGTGAGACCGGCAGCGGCGAGCGCATCGTCCAGATTGTGGACCAGGCGGTCGACGAAGCGACGCCGCGTCAGTCGGCCCTTGGCGCTGAGCTCGCCGGAAAGGCGAATCAAGACCAGAGCATCGCTCATGGAGTCAGGGTAGCACCACGGCTGGCCGGCGGTGAGAAAGCCGAAGAGGGATGGTGGAGGCGGTGGGAATCGAACCCACGTCCGAACAACTCGATTCCGGAGCGTCTACGTGCGTAGCCTTCGTGTTGAGTTCTCGCCGTGGTGGTTTGGTGGAAGGCTCACCGCCACCGCGGCCAGTTCCTGAGTGATCCGGGTGCGACTCGGAACGCGCCGCACCGTTCGATCGACTTTAAGTGATGCCTCGATGGACGCCGTCGATAAGGGCGAGGTCATCGAGACACGCGGGGTCAAGCCGCCGCGACTACCAGGTTATCGTTGGCAGTTGTGTGTTGTTTTCCAGTTGACGGATGGAATCCGGCACGCGACTCGGGAGCCGCTTGTTGCCCGTCGAGACCGGTACGCCCCCGATAGGCTTCATCGAGCTTAACAGGCACCCGTGCCCGTTCATTCCCGGGTGCTCGCTGGGCGCTCAGTCGGCGAGCAGGCGATCGACCGCGTCGAGCACTGTTTCGACACGCAGGGCGCCGAGATGGCGGCGTTCGAAAGCGTGGTGGCGTGCTCCGCGCGGCGCGCGCCGGGTGGAGCCGCGCGTGTAGAGACCCACGGTGCCGATGCCGACCGCGGCCGCCAGCTCGAGCAGAGTCGAGTCGTGGCCGACGACCAGGTCGAGGTGTCCGAGGACGGCGGCGAGGCCGTCGAGAGGAAGATCCGGCCCGATCACCGGGTGGATTTTGCCGGTCGTCTCGTGCAGGCGCACCGCGTGCCACAGGTCGCCGGCCGGCGTCAGCAAGACGATCTGGCGTGACGGGTCGCGGCGCCGCAATCCCTGCAGCAGCTCGGTGAAACGCGGGCGGGTCCAGCCGCTCCAGCGACCCACGGCGCCGCCGGCGCGGGTCGCGACGACGCCGAGCACTGGCGCCTCTCGGTCGATCTTGGCGGCATCGAGGCGCTCGGCGCCGACCCGGTGCCAGGTCTTGGGGACGACCAGCTGCGTACCGTCCGACGAGGCGGTCCCAGGCGCGTCGGGCCGCGTCCCCAGCCCTGCCGCCTCGAGCGCCGCGCCCAGCGCCTCCGCCGCCTTCTCGCGATGACCCGGTGGCGGTGCGACCCGTACCGTCGCCAGCACACCGACATCGAGCCGCCAGGCGGGCGCCAGGGCGAATCGTCGGTCGATGCCGGCACGCGCCGCCTGCTGCAGCTGCCGGACGCCGGGCCTCAGGACGATCGCCTCGTCGGGCTCCAGCCGTGCCAGCAGCTCGACCGTGAGCGTCGACCTGTCGAGCGACAGCGGCGCGTCGAGGGCGTCGGGCGTGTGGTCGAGGCGCAGGCGCATCAGCGTCGGGTCGAGCACTCGGGCCTCGTCCGAGCTGGCGACGACCACGATCTGGCGTCCCGAGCGCGCCAGCTGGGCGAGGATTGGCAGGTGTGTGCAGGTGGCGCCGAGCGAGCCGGTGGTCCAAACGACGCTGCGGCCGGTCTCCTGGCCGGTCTCGCGAGAGCTCACGCGGTGAACTCGTCCAGGCGGTGCGCGAGCCAGGTGAAGAATGCGGCTTCGGGGCGCGACTCGAGAGGCACGTCGGCCAGCGGCAGATCCAGGCGGCCGTGCAGCTTCACGCGGTCCTTGCCGGTCGTCACCACCGCCCGTGCGCCGCAGCCATGGAAGGTGTCACGGATCGCGTCGAGGGTGCGCGCCGGATAATCGTGGTGGTCGGCGTAGCGCAGGTGCTCCACCACTTCGAGCCCGAGATCCCGCGCGCTGCGCTCGAAGGCCTCTGGCCGCGCGATCGCCGACACCAGGAGCACTGGCGTCGTCGGCGTGAGCGTGACGTCGCCGGCGACCTCGGGACGGCGGGTCACCGTCGGAGCGATGAAGCCGTGGCCCTCGAACCCGTGGCGGCGCAGCGTGCGGGCCAGCGCCTGGCCACCGTCCGCTGGCAGCGCGGGCCCGGTGAGCAGCACCGCGTCGGCGCGCGCCACCGACGCCAGAGGCTCGCGCAGGCGCCCGCCCGGCCACAGACGACCGCCGGCGAACGGGTCGGACGACGGGAACACCAGCAAGTCGAGATCGCGCTCGAGCGGAAGGTGCGAGAAGCCATCGTCGAGGACGAAGACGTCGGGCATCGGATCGAGACGCTCGAGCGCATGACGTCCGGCGCGGTGGCGGTCCGGATGGACGACCACCGCGGCTCCGGGCACCAAGCCGGCGAGCAAGACCGGCTCGTCGCCGGCCAGGCCCGGTCCGAGCAGCGGCACGCCGTCGTAGTGACTGACCAGGCGCACGCCCTCGCCTCGGCTCTTGTAGCCGCGCGACAAAATGGCGACGCGCGCCCCGCGGTCGCGCAGGTGGCCGGCGACCGCCGCGGTGAGCGGTGTCTTGCCGCCACCGCCCCAGTGCAGATTGCCGATCGAGAGCACGGGTCGCGGCAGGCGCCGAGCGCGCTGCGTCCAGTAGCGTCGGCGCGCGCGGTGGCCGGCGCCGTAGAGCAGCTGCCACGGCGAGCGCGGCGGCGCCGGCGCGTCGACCAGGCTCACGAGGGCTCCGTCGCCGGCAGCAAGCCAATCGGTGTAAGCAGCGGACGCAGGAGCTCGACACTGCGCGCCGCCGCGCCGCGGCCGGCGTCGACCAACGCCCGCGCTCGAGCACCGACCGCCGACGCCTCGTCGGGCGACGCGAGCCAGCGCGCCCAGAGCTCGGCGAGCTCGTCCGAGCTCGTGACCCGGCCCCAGGCGTCGGCGCGATCGAACTGCTCGGCGATAGCCTGGAAGTTCACCATCGACGGGCCGACCGCGGTGGCGACGCCGAAGCGTGCCGGCTCGAGCGGGTTGTGACCGCCGGTGGCGACCAGCGTGCCGCCGACGAACGCGGCGGTGGCATAGGCATAGGCGACGGCGAGCTCGCCGAGCGTGTCGAGCAGCAGCACGTCGGCCGGCGCGTCGCGCGGAGGCTCGCCAGAGGCCGACTGTGAGCGTCGCAGGATGCTGACATCGCGTTCGGCGAGCCTCGCCGCGACGCCGTCGAAGCGCTCGGGGTGGCGCGGCGCCAGCACCAGCAGCGCTTCGTGGCCGCGCGCGCGAAGGCCCAGGTACGCGTCGAGCACCGCGTCTTCTTCGCCGTCCATGGTCGAGCCGGCGACCAGGACCGGCCGCCCGTCCGCCAGCCCGCGGACCAGAGCCTCGAGCTCGGGGCGTGGCGACGGCGCCGGGGCGTCGAACTTCAGGTTCCCGGTGACGTCGATTGACTCCGACGCGGCGCCAAGCTCGACCAGGCGGTCGCGGTCCTCGGCGGTCTGCGTGCCGAAGCGGTCGACGCCGGCGTAAAAGAGTCGGTTGATTCGGCCGATCGACCGTTGGCGGGCGAAGGCTCGATCGCTGACGCGAGCGTTGATCGCCGCCACTGGCAGTCCGCGGTGGCGCGCCTTGTGCAGAACCAGCGGCCAGTAGTCGCCTTCGACGAGCACCAGCGCCGCGGGTCGGTGGCGCTCGAGAAAGCGCTCGACCAGCGGCCCCAGGTCGAACGGCAGGTAGTCGATGCGGGTCGCCGGCCGTTCGGCGAACGCGGCGCGCGCCTGCTCCTGGCCGGTCGGTGTCACCGTCGTGACCACGACGGGCAGCGTGGCGCCCTCGGTCGAGGCCTCGAGGCTGGCGTCGAGCGCGCGCAGTAGCACCGCGGCAACGCCGACCTCCCCCACGGACACCGCGTGGATCCACAGCCGTGGCATGTCGCTCGTCGAACGCGGAGCGAGCGTCAGCCGGTGCCGCAGCGTCGGCAGATAGTGGCCGACGCCCCGCCCGCGCAGCACCAGGGTGGGCGCAGCGGCGACGAGGCCCGCACCGAGGGCGAGTTGGTAGGCGAGCCAGCCGGCGGCACGAAGGAGCGGCATCGGGCGGCGAGTGTATCCGACCCGCCCGAGATGAGAGGATGGCCTGTCCGTCGTCTCACCGCCCGGGATGAGCTCGAAGGCGCCGGCGATAGACGCGCCGCGGGGTCGGCTCGTAGACACTGCGTGGACATGCCGACCGAACACGATGCCCGATGTACCCGACACACCCGAGCCGCCCGGCTCTTCGCACGATGAATCCTTCGGGCCTGTCGACTCCGAGCCCGTCGACCCGGACCGCGGACAGCCTCCGACGAGCGGGATCGAGGCGACCGGTCACCCAGAGACCCCTTCCTTCAAGACGATGAGCGCACAATCTGCCACCGCCGACCGCACCGGACCGACCCTCGCCTATTCTCGCAGTCGGCATCGGGAGCAGTTGCGCGAGCTCGACGATCGCGCGCTGCTTCTCGCGCTGCGCGACCACGACGACGAGGGCGCTCTCGACGAGCTGATCGAGCGCAAGACCGGTGCGCTGCTCAAGACCGTGCAACGCATCCTCGGCGATCTCGAAGAGTCGCGCGACGTCGTCCAGGTTTCCTTTCTGCGTCTCTGGGAGCACCGCGACCGCTACGACCCGCGCTGGGCGCCGAACACCTGGATCTACCGCATCGCCACCAACCTCGCGATCGACCACCTGCGCTCGCGCCAGAGCCGGCAGCGCGCCACCGAGCCGGTGCGCCTGCATCTCCAGGGACGCTTCGAGTCTCGCAGCCGACGCGACCGCGCGCAGATCCACGAGACCGAGGTCGCCGCAATCTTCCACGAGCTCGCGGCCGAGCTCACGGAGAAGCAGCGCGCGGTTTTTCTGCTGCGTGAGATCGAAGGCTTGCCGTCGAAAGAAGTCGCCGAGATCGTCGGCTGCCGCGAATCGACCGTTCGCAATCACCTCTTTAATGCCCGCAAAGTGCTGCGCCGCGAGCTGATCGCCCGCTACCCGGAGTACGCTCGTGGACGCGGCGGGGAGGCGGAATGAGCACCGACCATCCCGAGATTCGAATCGACTGGCAGGCACTCGCCGCGCGCCACGACGCTGCGCCACACGACGACGACGAGGCCTGGCTCGAAGCGATGGAGTGCTTCGACCACGACCCGTCGGTGCGCGCGGAGGCTCTCGAGGCCGATCCGCTGCTGCTCTTCCGTCAGCTGCCCGAGGCGACGGTCGACGACGGCGAGGTCGAGGCCATGCGCGAGGCGGTCGCCGGTTTGCGTCGCGCCGCCTCCCTCGGTGTGCTCGAGGCGGCCGACCCGCCGCCAGCGCGGCGGATGCCGTGGCGTGCCGCTGCCGCCGTCGCCTCGACCGCGCTCGCCGCCGCCCTGCTGCTGCCGGCGCCGCCGACGAGCGACGAGGCCGCCGCGCCGCAGCTGGCCGACGCGCCGACTGTGGCGGAGCCCGGCGCACGGGAGACCACGCCCAGGCTCTACGCGGCGCCGCGTGCCACGGCGCGCCCAGCGCCTGGTGCCGCGCTCGCCACATTCGAGAGCCTGCCGCTGGTCGAAGAGAGTGAGGCGCATTCTTGGATCCAGATCAACGACGCAGCACTGTCGATCGTCGTCGTCGATCTCGACTCGACTCCGGACTTCGATGTTTGACGCCGTCCGCACGACGGTGCCGGTGCCGGTCGTGCGCCGCGGTCTCTGGCTGCTGGCCTTGGGCTGCTTGGCCGCGTCGCTCACCGCGGTGCCGATCGCGGGCCAGGCCGCGCCGTCGACGCGCACGGTCGTCCACGCGCAGACTCTCGAGCACCGCAGCGCCGCCGACGCCGCCGACCTGGTGCGACCGATGCTCACCCACCGCGGGACGGTCGAGGAGCAGCCCGGCGGCAACACCCTGGTCGTGCGGGATGTCGCGGCGTCGGTCCAGCGCATCGTCTCGACGCTGAGAGCGTTCGACCAGCCGCCGCGCGATCTCGCCTTCGACATCCGCATCGTGCGCGCCGCCGCGCGCCGCGGCTTGATCTCTCCGCCGCCGGAGGACGTGCCGATCGACGCCGAGCTGCCGCCCGAGCTGGTCGAGCGACTGCGCGCGCTGCTGCGCTACGACGACTACGAAGTGCTGGCGCAGGCCGGTGTCCGCTCGCGGGAAGGGGAGGCGGTCACGTACTCTCTCGGCGACCGCTACGATGTGAGCTTCAAGCCCGGCATGCTGCTCGGCGGCAGCCGCCTGAAGCTCGAAGGCTTCACCATCACCAAGAAACCGCGCCAGACGACCGACAAGGGGCGCCGCCTCGAGCCGCGTGAGCTCTTCCACGCGACCCTGAACCTCTGGCTCGATCGGCCGTTCATTGTGCTCGCGCCCACCGGCGACGACGCGCTGATGATCGCCATTTCTTGCCGTCCCATCCCCTGACCCGCTCGCGAGCCACAGCGCCCCATCATGCAATTCGTTTGTCGATACGGCACACCCGACGGTCGGGTGTTGACCGAGGTCCAGCAGGGTCCGAACGCGGAGTCCGTGCGCCGCGACCTCGAGCGGCGTGGCTTCCACATCTTCGAGGTGAAGCAGCGTGGGTTCGGCTTCGACCTCGCGCTGCCCTTCGGCCAGCGCCGCAAGCGCAAGATGCCGATGCGCGAGTTCCTGGCCTTCAACCAGGAGCTCGCGGCGCTGTTGCGCGCCGGCCTGCCGCTGCTGCAGAGCCTCGATCTGATGCTTGAGCGGATGGAAGATCCGCTGCTGCGCGACGTGCTTACCGACATTCGTGACGACGTGCGGTCGGGCGCCGAGCTGTCGGACGCCTTCGGCAAGTTCGGCGACATGTTCCCGCCGATCTACGCCTCGACACTGAAGGCCGGCGAGCGCTCGGGCGAGCTCGAATCGGTGATCCGGCGTTTCATCCGCTACCTGCGCCTGGTGCTCGACGCGCGCAAGCGGGTGGTGTCGGCGTTGGTGTATCCATCGGTGCTGATCTTGCTCTCGCTGAGCATGCTCACCGTCATGGCGGTCTACGTCGTACCGCAGTTCTCCAAGTTCTACTCGGATCTCGACGCCGAGCTGCCGCAGATCACGCAGATTACACTCGGTGTCTCGTTCTGGCTGCGCGACAATTTCTTCCTGCTGATCGGCGGCCTCGTCGTCGGTGGTTTCCTGTTCCGGCGCTGGTCGCGGACGCCGAGCGGGCGACGCGCCGTCGACGCGATGAAGCTGAAGCTGCCGATCATCGGCGAGATCTTCCACCTCTTTTCGCTCTCCGAGTTCAGTCGCTCGGCCGCGACCCTGATCGCCGGCGGCATTCCGCTGGTGTCGGCAATGGAGACCTCGACCGACGCGATCGGCAATACCGAGATCTCGGCTCGGATCCGGCCTTCGATTACCGAGGTGCGCCAGGGACGCGCGTTCTACGAGGCGCTGGAATCGACCGACGTCTTTCCCAACCTGGCGATCGACATGGTGAAGGTCGGCGAGGCCACCGGATCGCTCGACGAAATGTTGACCAGCGTCGCCGACTACTTCGACGAGCGGGTCGAGACCCGCGTCGAGCGGTTGCTGTCGCTGGTCGAGCCGGTGATGCTGGTCATCATGGGGGGCCTGATCTCGGTCCTCCTGATCTCGATCTACCTGCCGATGTTCTCCGCCATCGGCCAGGTCGGCAACTGAGGAACGGCGCATGGCGACGACGACTCCTTCTTCCACCGACGAGACGACGCCCGGCGTCGGAGTGCCCGGCGAGGCCGGCTCCGACGTCGTGATGTCCGACGCGATTCCGCCCCACTCGGTGCTGTCCGATCCTGATTTGTCCGATGCCGCCGCGGCTCTCGACGGAGCAGACGGGGGCAGCGATGCCGAGGACGCCGCCGAGGATGCCCGCCAGGCGCGCGAAACGGCCGAGCGCTACGGCCTCGAGTACGTCGACGTCGAGAACTTCCGCATCCAGAACGATCTCTTCCGCCGCGTTCCGTACGACCTGATGCTGCGTTACCGTTTCCTGCCCGAGTCGGTGGCGAACGGACGGCTGACGGTGGTCATGGCGGATCCGACCGACGTGCGCAAGATCGACGCTCTCGAGATGGCGCTGGCGCAGTCGGTCGAGGTGAAGGTCGGTTCCGGCGTCGCCATCGACGATCTGCTGCAGAAGTCCGAGAGCGCGCAGCGGGTGCTCGAAGAGGCGACGGAAGAGTTCCGCATCCAGCTGGTCCAGGAAGGGCAGGACGGTGAGGAAGAGATCTCGCTCGGCCGCATCACCGAGGACCAGAGCCCGATCATCCGCCTCGTCGATTCGACGCTCTTCAACGCCATCGAGCGCCGCGCCAGCGACATCCACATCGAGACCAGCGATGTCGACGTCGCCTTCAAGTACCGCATCGACGGTGCCCTCTACCAGGCGATGGATCCGATCGACAAGAAGCATCACCAGACGATCATCAGCCGCATCAAGGTGATGTCCGAGCTCGACATCTCCGAGAAACGCGTTCCCCAGGACGGTCGCTTCAAGCTGCGTCTCAAGGGGCGGACGATCGACTTCCGTGTCTCGATCCTGCCGACGGTGCACGGCGAAGACTGCGTGATCCGCGTGCTCGACAAAGAGTCGATGAACAAGGAGTTCAAGCACCTCTCGCTGGACGTCCTGGGCATCGACGAAGACACCAAGCGCAAGCTGCGCAAGTCGGTGCGCGAGCCCTACGGCATGGTGCTGGTCACCGGTCCGACCGGTTCGGGCAAGACAACCACCCTCTACGCCTGCATCAACGAGATCAACTCGGTCGAAGACAAGATCATCACCATCGAGGATCCGGTCGAGTACCAGCTTCACGGCGTCACCCAGATTCCGGTGAACGAGAAGAAGGGCCTCACCTTCGCCCGCGGGCTGCGCTCGATCCTGCGTCACGACCCCGACAAGGTGATGGTGGGCGAGATCCGCGACGAGGAGACCGCGCAGATCGCGATTCAGAGCGCGCTCACCGGCCACCTCGTGTTCACCACCGTGCACGCCAACAACGTGGTCGATGTGCTCGGACGCTTCCTCAACATGAAGGTCGACCTGTACAATTTCGTCTCCGCGCTCAACTGCATTCTCGCGCAGCGCCTGGTGCGGAAGATCTGCGACCATTGCCGCCGGCCGGTGAAGCTCTCTCGCGCGCTGCTCGACGAGAGCGGTCTCGACCCCGACACGTACGAGGACACCACCTTCTACGAAGGGGCGGGCTGTATCGAGTGCAACGGAACCGGCTACCATGGCCGCCTCGCGGTCACCGAGCTCTTGCATCTCTCCGACCCGATCCGCGAGCTGATCCTCTCGAAGCGCCCGGCCGCGGAGATCCGCCGCGCGGCCAAGGAGGAAGGGATGACCTTCCTCCGCGAGTCGGCGCTCGAAAAAGTCTTCCAGGGAGTCACCACCCTCCGTGAGATCAACAAGGTCACTTTCGTGGACTGAGCGCCCGTGGGTGGTGCGCCTGCTCGGGCTCGAGCCGGTGTCGGCGCCACCCCATGCGTTCGTCCTGCGGCCCGACGCGCTGCTCTACGGCGGCTTCGAGGCCAGTCCCGACGGCTTCGCCTTCGAAGTCTTCCGGCAGGTCGTGCTGCCCGAGGGTCTCTTCGTCGGCGGCAAGCTGGGGGGACCGGCGCGCGAGCAAAGCGCGCTCGCGGCGCATGTCGGCGAGCTCATCGGCCAGCTGCCCGAGGTGCCGGCGAAGGCGTCGCTGGTGGTGCCCGACGACTGGCTGCGCCTCGCGTTCACCGAGCTCGCGGAGCTGCCGGCGCGGCCGGAGCAGCGCGACGAGATTCTGCGCTGGAAGCTGAAGCGCCTGGTGCCGTACCGCGTCGAGGACCTCCGCCTGTCGGCGATCGAGGTCACGCCGCTCGACGATCAAGACGAGGAGCTGCGCATCGTCCTCGGCTTCGCCGGCGAGATGCTCATGCGTCAGCTCGAGGACGCCTTCGAGAGTCACGGCGTCGTCCTCGGCGCGATCACCAATCACACGCTTGCCACGCTATCGAGCTTGAAGACAGTGCTCGAGCCTGGCGTTCTCGGTTGCCTCGTCGCGGTCGGCCCGACGGCCTACACGATCTCCTTCGCGCTCGACGACGAGCCGCGCCTCTACCGCTTCAAGAACGTGGCCGATAGCGGAGTCTTCGCCGACGCCGTGGCGCGCGACCTGCGGCTCACGGCCAGCTTCATCGATCGCTACTTCGGCGCGCGCGCGCGCCGCGCGTTCCTCGTCGCTCCGGCCGAGGTCGAGCCGGCATGGCTCGGCTGGATGGCCGACGAGCTCGGTGTCGATCCGGAACCTCTGCGCTCGGATGCGCTGCCGTTGACGCGTGGCCGGCGCGAGGTCGATCCGCTCGATCTCGCACCCCTGCTCGGCGCCGCCAGCCTCGAGGTCGCCTGACGTGCAGATCGTCAACCTCTCCCGTCGCCCGTTCATCAATCGGCGACCGATCGCCCGCGTCGCGTTCATCCTCTGGATCCTCGGCCTGGTCTTGGCGGCGCTGTCGCTCTCGCTCTTCGCCCGCTATTGGAGCGGCTCGGCCGACTACCGCGAGCGCCTGGCCGAGCTGGACGAGGAGATTGATCGAGAGCAGGAACAGCTCGACGCCGGCATCGAACGGCTGGAGCGCCTCGATCTCGGTACGCGCAACGAGAAAGCGCTCGAGGCCAACCGCCTGATCGAGCGCCGCACCTTCCCGTGGAGCAAGCTCTTCGACGATCTCGAGGACGTGATCCCACTCGACGTCCGCATCAGCTCGGTGTCCCCCAGTCTGGGCACGGACGAGTCGTCGGTGCGGACACCGCGCCGCGCGCGACGCGCGACACCCACCTCCGCGCGTGCGCGGCGCGCCGGCAACGAAACGCGTCGCTCGACCGCGCCGGCGGTGGTCGCCGACGAGCCCGAAGAGATCAAGCTCGAGCTGCCCGGCCTGGCGCGCAACGAGCAGGCGATGCTCGACTTTGTCGACGCGCTCTACGAGCATCCGCATTTTCTCGATCCGTTCTTGTCGCGCGAAACTCGCGAGCGGAGCGGCGAGGTGCGCTTCAACGTCTCGGTCACCTACCTGGTGGAGCGTCCGTCGCTCGAGCCGTCGAGCAGTCCGGATCCCGACGTCGCCGCGGCGGACACCGCCGAGGACGGGGTCGAGGTCGCGGCGGAGGAAGCAGATGACGCGGCGGTCGAGATCGCGGCCGGCACCAGTGATCCTGCGCTCCCTGAAGGCACCGCGGCCACTGAGCCGTCGACTGCGACCCGTGGCGCGTCGACAGCCGATCGGCGGGCCGATCGCGAAAGCGCGCTCGAGGCCGCCAGGGCTCGTCGAGCGAGCCGCGCCCTGGCGACCACAGGCGATCCGGGCGAACCGACCGACGATCGCCGGCGCCCGTCCGATCGGCCACGCGCCGAGGACCGCGGCGGCGACGCGGCGAGCACCGTGCCCGTCCAGGTTCGGCCGACGCCGCCGCGCCAGGAGCCTGCCGCCACGCGCCTGACGCCCTTCGGTCCGCGCCCTGCGGACGACGAGAGCAACGACGCTCCGTCGGTCGAGCAAACTCCACGCGAGGCCGAGCCGGAGAGACCACGCTCGCGACAGCCGTCGGCTTCGGCCAGCCCGCGCCTCTTCGGCTCCCTGCCGCCGCTGCTCGAGTGGCTGCTCCCCGACGTCGACCCCGAGGCGACCGACCGCGAGGACCGTACGGCATGATCCACCGGCTCGAAGCGGCCCGCCGCCTGCTCTGGCTCTGGCTGCCGCCCCTCGTCTTCGTTCTGCTGATGGTCGTCACGCTGGCGGTCTACGTCTCGTTCTACTCCGGCCGTGTCGACGCGCTCGAGGCCGTGTACGAGCGGGCCACCGGTGACCTCGAGGCGCTGCGCGAGGACCGCCGCACCCTCGACACGATGCTCGGCCGCATCGGTGCGCAAGACGACAATGTCGACGCGCTCTACCGCGACTACTTCGGCCTCGAGTCCGAGCGCTTCACCGCCGCGGCGCGCAGCCTGCGCGGCCTGGCGCGCCAGGCAGGTCTCGACCCTTCGTCGTTCGGATACGCCGAAGCGTCGCTCGATGTCGAAGGCCTCGAGCGCCGTGGCATCCAGTTCGCCGTCGAGGGAACCTACGATCAGCTGCGGACGTTCATCAACTTGCTCGAGCTGACCGACCAGTTCTTCATCCTCGAAGACGTCGCGCTCGGTGGCAACGACCAGCAGCGCAACGCCAAATTGCAGATCCGCCTCGGTCTGTCGACCATCTTCGCCGAGCGCTCGGTGATGCCTCCGCCGCGTGCCGCGGACGCGGCGGTACCGGTCGACACGGTCGAAGTCACTGTGCCTGAAGAAGGCACGATGCTGGAAGAAGGCGCCGTGCCGGATGAAGACGCCGAGAGCGTCGCAGTGGACGAGGAGGAGGTCGAATGATCAGCTCTCTCGATCCCGCACGTCAGCGTCAGCTGGCGATCGCGCTCGTCGTCCTCTTGGTGGTTCTCGTCGGCTGGCGGTTCGGCGGCGAATCGGTCGTCGGCTGGCTACGTGGCGATGATCCGAGCGCGCGCCGCGCCCAGCGGACCCGGCTGCTCGCCGATCAGCAGATCGTCGACGTCCGCCTCGACGCGCTCGGCGGCCAGGCCGGCACCTACCAGCCCGATCGGAACCTCTTCCGCTACGGGGAACCGCCGCGCCAGGCGCCGCCGCCGCGTAGTCCACGACCCTTGGCGCCACCACCGCCGGTGGTGGCCCCACCGCCGCCCGAACCGACGATCACCGTGCCACGCCCGCCGCCGGTCTCGATCGAGCTGATCGGCATCTTCGGTCCCGAAAGGCGCCGCATCGCCGTGTTCCGCGACGGCGAAGAGATCGTCAACGCGCTGCGCGGCGACGAGATCAAGAATCAATTCATCCTCAACGAAATCGGCTTCCAATCGGTCGTCCTCGGCTTCGTCGGCTTTCCCGACGACACCGAGCGCATCGTGATGGAAGACGACGACAACCGTGGCGGTCGATCCCGCCGTCGGTGACCCGGATCTAGGGTAGGAGCCGAACACCATGCGACAGTCCCTTGCGCTCACACGAACCGTGGCCCTCGGCGTGACGCTGCTTCTCGCCGGCGCTCTCGTCAGTGGCTGCGCCAGCCGCGGTCTGTACCGTCAAGCGCAGGCCGAGGAGCAGGCCGGCCGCTGGGACGAAGCGGTGCTGAAGTACCTCGAAGCGGTGCGCCAGAACCCAGACAACATCGCCTACCGCGCGGCCTTGATGCGCGCCAAGGTGCAGGCGGCTCAAGAGCATGTGCGTCGCGGCAAGGAGTTCCGTGAGGCCGGCGTGCTCGAGCGCGCGCTGGTCGAGTACCGCCAGGCGATCGAGCTCGATCCGACGAACCAGTACGCCGAGGCCGAGCTGCGCCGCGTGCTCGCCGAAATGCAGGCACAGCGCGAAGGCTCGGAAGGTCTGCGCTCGATCGCCGAGATGAAGGAAGACACGCGCGGCTCACGGCCCCAACCGCCGGTGCTGAACCCGCGCTCGGATGAGCCGATCGACCTGATCTTCTCGAAGCCGGCGTCGGTGCTCGACATCTACAAGGCGCTCGGCAAGGCGTTCGGCATCAACGTTCTCTTCGATCCGAAGCTGAAGGACCAGGAGATCGCCATCGAGCTGATGGGGGTCACCGCGCAAGACGGCCTCGAGATCCTCATGCGCACCGTCGGCCACTTCTACAAGGTGCTCGACGAGCACTCGATCATCATCGTCGACGACACGCCGCAGAACCGCCGCAACTACGAAGACCAGGTGATCCAGACGTTCTTCCTCGACAACGCGGAAGTGAAGGACGTGATGACCATGGTGCGCTCGCTGATCGGCGCCAAGCACGTGGCCGCGAACGAGCAGCTCAATGCCATCGTGCTGCGTGACACGGCCGACAAGGTGAAGGTGGCCGAGCAGATCATCCTGGCCAACGACAAGGCGAAGGCCGAGGTAGTGGTCGATGTCGAGCTGCTGCAGATCAACACCTCGAAGCTGCAGGACCTCGGGCTCAGCCTGTCGACCAACACCCTGCAAGTCGACCTCGACTACGACGGGGACTTCTCCACCGCGTCGGATCCGATCCGTATCTCGGATCTCGAGTTCCTGAACCAGAACAACTGGGTGCTCACGATCCCGAGCTTCATCTACGACTTCGTCAAGAGCTCGGGCGACGCGCAGACGCTGGCACAGCCGAAGATGCGCATCACCGAGGGCGAGAAGGCGTCGCTGGTGATCGGCGACCGCGTGCCGATTCCGACCACCACGTTCAACACCTCGAACACCGTCGGCGGCAACATCGTGCCGGTGACGTCCTTCCAGTACCAAGAGATCGGCATCAAGATCGATATCGAGCCGCGCGTGCACCACAACGAAGAGGTGTCGCTCACGGTGAAGGTGGAGGTCTCGAACATCGCCGACTTCGTAACCGGCTCGGGCGGTCAGCAGCAGCCGGTGATCGGGACTCGGACCATCGAGTCGAACATCCGGCTGCGCGACGGCGAGACGAATTTCCTCGCCGGTCTGATCCGCACCGACGAGCAGTTCTCCGAGACCGGCATTCCGGGTCTCTCGGACCTGCCGATTCTCGGCCGCCTGTTCAAGAACGTGCAGACCGACAACCGCCGGACCGACATCGTCCTCACCCTGACGCCGCATGTGATCCGCCGTGCCTCGATCGAGGAAGAGGACCTGCTGCCGATCTGGGTCGGGACCGAGACCAACATCACCTTCCGCGGCGACAGCCCGCGCGTCGAATCCGACGTCAGCGGACCATTCGACGACGATGCACGCAGCCGCGTGCGGGAGCGTCTGCGCGAGCGTTTGCGCTCGCTGCCGCGCGGTCTCCAGGACGAAGGCGAGGAAGCGGGCGAGCAAGTCCAGCCCGAGCCGCCGCCGGGCATCGACCTCGCGCCGACCGGTTTCGGTGACTCGTTCGGTGAGGCCGACGACGGCGAAGAAATCAACGATCGCTGACTCTGATCCGTAGGATCGGACGGGGACGACGTCGCAAGGCGTCGCCTCGTCCGCTTCCTCCGACTCCCGATCGACGACGCATCGTGTTTCTACAACGCACCTTTCTCCGCCCCCGCTGGCGCATCGCACAACGCGCTTACACCCTCACCGAGCTGGTGGTGGTGGCGGCGCTCCTCGTCATTCTCGCCGCCGTCACCTTTCCGGTGGCGCGCTTCACCATCCGGCGGCAGAAAGAGATCGAGCTGCGTCGCTCGCTGCGCATGATGCGCAACGCGATCGACGACTACAAGCGCTACAGCGACGCCGGGTTGATTCCGGTCGACCTCGGATCTCAGGGCTATCCACCCGATCTCGAGACACTGGTCGAAGGCGTCGACCTGGTCGGTCAGATCGATCGACAGCAGCGCTTCTTGCGTCGGGTTCCGGTCGATCCGATGACCGGCGAGCCCGAGTGGGGTCTGCGCAGCGTCGAGGACGACTGGGACGCCACCAGCTGGGGCGGCGAGAACATCTACGACGTCTACTCGGAGGCGTCGGGCGTCGGTCTCAACGGCGTGCCCTATTCCGAATGGTGAGGACCGACATGAAGAGCATCATGACCCCTGCCGCCGCCGTGCTACGCCGCCGCCGTCTCCAAACGCGCCGGTTCGACCGCGGATTCACCCTGCTCGAGCTGATCATCGTGATCACCATGGTCGGCATCCTGGCCGCGATCGCACTGCCGAACCTGATCGACAAGCCGCGCCGCACCAAAGAGGCGGTGCTCAAGACGAACCTGCGCACGATTCGCGAGGTCATCGACCAGTACAATGGTGACAAGGGCTATTACCCGGCGACGCTCGAAGCCCTGGTCGAGGAAGGCTACGTGCGCAACGTGCCGCTCGACCCGATGACCGGCGAGGCCGAATGGGGGCTGGTGTACGACCAAGACGTCGAGGACGCCGAGCTGCTGGACGCTTTCGGCGACGACGATCTGTCGGCGGGTCCCGGCATCATCGATGTCTACTCGCTGTCCGAAGACAACTCGGTCGACGGGGACCCCTATGCGCAGTGGTAGCCCGGCCAGCGATCGCGGCTACAACCTGGTGGTGTTGACCATCGCGGTCACGGTTCTGAACATCTGGATCGCCGCGACGTTGCCGCTGTGGAGCCACCAGATCCAGCGCGACAAGGAGGCGGAGCTCATCTTCCGCGGATTGCAGTACGCCGAAGCGATCCGAGTCTTCCAGAGTCGCTTCAGCCGCTACCCGACCAGTCTCCAAGAGTTGATCGACGTCGAGCCTCGCTGCATCCGCCAGCTCTACCCGAATCCGATGCGCGAGGATGGACGCTGGGGGTTGATTCCCGCGGGCCAGGTCCCCGGCCTGGGAGGGCAGCAGGTGCAGGCACCTGGCGGCGCTCAGAACAATCCCAGCGGTCTCGACGGCGCCGTCAACGCCGACGGTACGCCGGCCGACGGCCGGACGAAGACGCCTGTGCTGCTCAGTCGCGACACCAGCGACCCGTTCGCGCCACCCGGCCCCGCGGTGCCGATCCGAGGCGTCTTCAGTCCCGACGGCGACGAGACCGTGCGCTCGTTCCTCGGCAGTACGTCGGTCTCTGACTGGCAGTTCACGGTCGAGCTGGTGAGCCACATGCTGCAGGGAACGCCCGACGATCCGACCTTCGTGCGTCCGTTCCCGGTGGCCGACATCGGTCGCCCGTGGCCGCCGGAAGTGCAGCCGCAGATCGCCCAACCGTCTCCCAACCCGAGGCCGCAGCAGCAGGCGCCGCTGTCGCCGGGTTCGGGTGCCGGCATCGACGCGTCGCAGGGCGTCGGCCCCGGCGGCGTCACCCCCGGCGGCCAGGTCGCCCAGCCGCCTCAACCCGGAAATCCCCCGGGCCAGGCGCCCGGACAGCCGCCGCCGCCTCGCCCCGGCCCGTTCGGAGGCGACGGTTGAGCCTCGATCCCGGCGAGTCGACCCCGGTCGTGCGAATCCTCCGTTTGCCGCACGCGGCCGAGTTGCCGTTGCCGGCGCAAGCCAGCGCCGATGCCGCGGGCTTCGACCTGCGCGCCGCGCTCGAGAAGCCCCTGCGACTCGAGCCGCGCGCCCGCATCGCTGTCCCCACCGGCCTCGCCCTGGCGCTGCCGCGCGGCTGGGAAGCGCAGGTTCGGCCGCGCTCGGGCCTGGCGCGGCGCCATGGCGTCACCGTGCTCAACGCCCCCGGCACGATCGACGCCGACTACCGCGGCGAGATCCACGTGCTCCTCGTCCACCACGGCGACGAGGCGCTCACGATCGAGCATGGCGACCGCATCGCACAGCTCGTCGTCGCCCGCGTCGCTGAGGTGGAGTGGCGCGAGGTCGACAGTCTCGACACCACCGAGCGCGGCGGCGGCGGTTTCGGTTCCTCCGGCCGCCGCTGAACGTCGCGCGGAGCCGTAGTCGCGGCCGGTCGAGTCGATCGACAGGGCTACAATCGAGCAAAGCCACGATGAACATCTCCCGCAGCCTCTACGGCATGGTGATCGGCACCCTGCTCGTCGCCTGCGCTCCCGCGGCCTGGGCCAACTACCAGCTGCCGCACCTCGAGCGCGGCTTCAGCCAGGTCACCGGCTACGACTTCGGCGCCCTCGACCACGTCAACCTGTTCAACGGCAACCTCGTCGTCACCCTGCCGATCGGCCAAGCGTTCGAGGGCGACGGCGCGCTGGCCTACCGCCTCGCCCTGGTCTACAACGCCATGGGACTGGGAGGTCGACGATGCCTTCTGCCTCGGCGACGCCGAGCCGCGCAAGGTGCCGGTGGCCGACGCGGGGCGCGACTTCAACGCCGGGATGGGCTGGCGCCTGTCGCTCGGCGCGCTCCATGCACCGAGCACGCTCCGCAACCCTGTCTCGTCCCACTGGCTTTACCTCGGGCCCGACGGCTCGGAGCACCTGCTCTACCGCTCGCTGCACGAGGGCGAGCC
>JBCCVZ010000028.1:0-81251 GCA_039194425.1 Acidobacteriota bacterium
CGGCCGGCGCCTTGTGGGCGCCGGCCGGCCCGCCGTAGTCCTCTCCGAACCGTTCGGAGCCGCGCGCGACCAGCCACGCATGAGCGCGCAGATCGCGGGCCTGCTCCAGGGCGGCGCTGGCCGTCTCGTGCCAGGCGTCAACGAGGAGACCGAAAAGACGCGAGGTCTCGTCGACTCCACCGTTCGCCAAGCGCGAGCACCATGCGTCGAGCTTCCCGTGGAAGATCTCTTCCTCGAGTCGCAAGACTTCGGCGGCGAGCGCGAGGCGATCCAGATCGACTCCGGATCGCCGGGCCGCGGTCGATCTCAACGCGCGAACGAAGCGCGCGAGATGGGCGTAGACCGCGGCAGTGTCCTCCACCACAGCGAGAAAATCCGTGCGGGCCGCGAGCTGCCGGCCCACCACATGCGTTCCTTCGACCGCCATCCGAACATGGCGGCGCACGGCACCGAGCAAAGAGTCGATCCCCGACCAGCCGAGAGCGGGCTCCGCCTGTGACGCGACAGCCGACGTCTCGAGAACGTCGGGCAACGCGGGGCGTGCCGAGGATCGACGAGTCGCGAGCCCCGTTGCGTAGGGGTCGCTCATCAGCATCCTTCCCAAAGTGTCCGGAACACGGTCCGGTGAGAGCACAAATCAACCATGCGCAGAGTATGCGTTGCTTGCGTTACAACCCCGATTACGGCTGCAGCGCGAATTTTTCTCGGCGCAGCGGGCACGCACCCGACGTCTCTGTCAGGCAGATGGACGACGCCGGAGCCCGCGCAAACGCACCGAGTGCTACGCCCCAGCACCGCGGCCAGCGCCGACGATCACTCCACGACGTCGAAGCCCATGCCGGCGGCTCGTAGACGCTCGATCAGGCGCTCTTCGAAGGCCATCGCCGGAGTCAGAATGCCGGCGCGGTCGGGGAGGCGGTCCTCGTCGAAGACAAGGCAGAGGGCCGACTCGGCGAGCATCTTGGACGTCTCGTCGTAGCCGGGGTCGCCGCCCGAGACCTCGACGACGGTGCGCGGGCCGTCGTCGCCATCGCCGGCACGGCCTTGGAAGACGACGTCGAAGCGCGTGCGTTCGCGCCGCCGCTCGGACGGCCCTTCTCCCGACGGATGGAGCGAGAGCAGCCAGCGGCGGGTGGGGCCGAAGCGGGCGAGGGTGGCGGTTCCGCCGACGAAGGAGGCGCCGGCGACGAGCTTCGGCAAAGAGCCGACGCGAACGAAGTGCGCGTAGTGGAAACGCGGGCCGTAGTCTTCGAGCGCGCAGGCGGAGCGCAGCACCATCCACGGGTCGATCGTCGGCAGCGGCGCGACCCATTCGCCGAACAGGGGCTCGCGCCGGATCTTGCGCGGACCGGAGCGAATGCTGCGCCCGCCGCAGGCGCCACGCTCCCCGGAACCGAGACGCTTGAAAGCGCCGAGTGTTTTCGACGGCTCGGCCATCGCCTCGACCGCTGAGCGCCAGGTGCCGCCCGAGATGCCGCCGCCGCGCACGCGCACGAAGCCATCGAGCCGAATCGGCAGATCGTTCGGCAGCTGACGCACCGCGAGCAGGGCGCCGAGATCGTGCGGCACGCTATCGAAGCCACAGCAACTGACGATGCGCGCACCGGCGGCCCGCGCCGCCTCGTCGTGGCGCTCGAGCAGCCGGCCGACGAACTCCGGCTCGCCGGTGATGTCGGCGTAGTGCGTGCCGGCGGCGATGCAGGCCTCGACCAGCGGTTCGCCGAAGCGCGCGTACGGTCCGACCGTCGTCGCCACGACGCGGGTCGCGCGGGCCATCGCGTCGAGGGAGGCACGATCGGCGCTGTCGGCGACGAGGACGTCGGGGCGGGTACCGTCGCTGCCGATCTCATCTTCGACATCCCCATCGAGCTCCGCCACGACCTCGTCGAGACCCTCGCGACGCCGACCGGCGATCGCCCAGCGCAGGCCAGCCGGCGCATGCCGCGCCAGATACCGGGCGGTGAGCCGACCCGTGAAACCGGTGGCACCGAAGAGAACAAGGTCGAAGCGTCGGGAGGACGAGGACTGGGAGTCGCTGGCTGTCATGACCTCAGCCTACCGCAGGGCAATTCAGAGCAGAGCAGCGAAGTCGTCGATCAACGTCTCCATCGCGCGGCGTGCGGCCGGCAGCGCCGCCATATTGGCGAAGCCGTGGATCAAGCCCGGGAACGACCGATGCACGACCTCGACGCCCGCGGCCCGCAAAGACTCAGCGTATGCGTCTCCTTCGTCGCGCAGAATGTCGACCGCGGCGGTGCCGACGACGGCCGGCGGCAGATCTGCGAAGTCGCTGGCGCGTAGAGGCGCCACGCGCGGGTCCTCGAGCGCGGCGGCGCGCTTCGGGGCTAGCGGCAAGTAGCAATCGAAGAACCAGTCCATGGTCGAGCGCTCGAGGCCGTAGCCCGACGCGAGCTCCAGGTACGACGCGGTTGCGCGCGCCGTGTCGGTGACCGGATAGATCAGAAGCTGGGCGCACGGTGGACGAGCTTCCCGGCGCAGTTCCAGGCAGGCGGCGGCCGCCAGGTTGCCGCCTGCGCTGTCGCCTCCGAGCGCGATGCGCTCGGGGTCGAGACCGAGACGCTCGGCCGCATCCAGCGTCCAGCGGTAGGCGGCGAGCGTGTCGTCGTAGGCGGCGGGAAACGGATGCTCGGGCGCCAGCCGGTAGTCGACCACGAGGACGACGCAGCGGGCACGGGCGGCGAGCACGCACGCCAGGTGGTGGTGCGATTCGAGGCCACCGAGCACCCAACCGCCTCCATGCAGGTAGATCAGCGCCGGTGCCCGCCGGTCGAGGCCGTACGGCCGCAGAACACGCACCCGGAGAGGCGGCACGCTCTCGCCGCGCGGGATCGACTCCTCGACGACGGAGTCGAGCCGCGTCGAACGCCAACCGACGAGCGAGGTCAAATTCGCGAGCCGCCGCCGCGCCGCCACCGGCCCGAGATCCTCGAGCTTCGGCCCGCGTTCGATCGCCCTGAGCACCAAACGCGAGCTCGGATCGAGCGGCGGACCGTCGTAGCGACCCGCGCGATCACCGGCGAGGCGCTCGAGCAAGGCGCCAGGTAAAGAGAACAGAAGACGAGCCCCGAAGCGGCGGACCTGAATCAACGCCGACTGGTGAAGGGTGACGATCACGATCTCTCCGATTCTGCGCTGCGGGTCTGCCGGTCATGCGATTTCATCATAGAAGAGTCGCGAATCCTGCGGTAAGCTCCCGACGATATGTCGTACCGCGGCTCGGACTCTCTACCCGAGCGACTCGGCTCGTACCGCATCCTGCGTCGTTTGGCGAAGGGTGGGATGGGAGAAGTGTTGCTCGCGCACGACGAGGGGCTCGACCGTCTCGTCGCGATCAAGCGGATCTTGCCCGGGGCCCGACTGAGCGCAGAGCGGAGAGCTCGCTTTCGACGCGAGGCGCGCCTCGCCGCGCGTCTCGAGCACGCCTCGATCGTCCGCGTCTATGAGCTGCTCGAGATCGGCGGAGTCGAGTGCATCGTGATGGAGTACGTCGAAGGCACCACGCTGCGTCGCCTGATCACCGATGGCGGACCGCTCCCGGTCAGCATCACTCTCGACTTCGCGCGCGAGATCCTCGCCGGGCTGCGCATGGCGCACGAGCACGGCATCGTGCATCGTGACCTGAAGACGGAGAACATCCTGATCACTGCGGACGCCCACGCCAAGGTCAGCGATTTCGGCGTCGCCAAGCGCTTTCTGGCCGACCAGGAGCCCGATCTGACGCGCTCCGACGCCCTGGTGGGCACCTACCGCACGATGGCCCCCGAGCAGGCGCTGAGCCAGGATATCGACCATCGCTCGGATCTCTTCTCGCTCGGCGTGTTGCTCTACGAGATGCTCAGCGGACAGTCGCCGTTCGAAGGTCGCAATGATCTACTGACCCTGAAGCGCGTGATCAACGATCGCCAGCGCCCGGTGCGGCAGCTGGTGCCCGAGGTACCGCCCGCGCTCTCCCGGCTGATCGATCGGATGCTCGAGAAAGACCCGCAGAACCGGCCGCAGAGCGTCGCCGAAGTGCTCGAAGAGCTCGACGACGTCACCGAGCGCGAGACCAGCGGCGCGGTGTTGCGCCGCCTGCTCACCGCGCTCCTGCCGACACGCTGGAGCCAGTCCGGCATTCATCCGGCGACCAGCACCTCCGGGAGCAGCGACCGCTGAGCTGCTAGACTCCGCGCGTGGCGCCGCGGTTCGATCCAGAGACGAAAACCCTCGAGCTGGCCGTCGCCGACCTGCTCGACGCGCAGCTGCTGCGCAGCCTCGGCTTCGCCAACCGCGGCGGCTATGAGCGCATGTGGCTCGGCCAGGCGATCCACAACCGCTACCAGGACGCCGCCTTCGAGCGCGACCCGACCTATCGGCGCGAGGTCGTCCTGCGCCACAGCTTCGATCACCGCGGCTGGCGGGTGACGATCCAGGGACGGGTCGACGGCCTGCGTCGCGACGCCGACGGCACGCAGGTGATCGAAGAGATCAAGTCGGTGCGCCGCGGCGCGGTGCTCTCGCCGGCGCAGCGCGAGCTCTACGAGCGCCAGGCAGCGCTCTACGTCTGGTTGCTGCACAGCGAGCAAGCCGCGGCACGCAGCGCGGACGGCGACGCCGCCGAGCCGGCGGAGCGCGCCGGGCCGCTCGCCCTGCGCGCCGAGCTGCTGCTGATCGAGATCGGCAGCGACGAGGTGGTGCGCGAAGAAGTCGCGGTCGACCTGCGCGCCGTCGACGCGCTGATCCGCCGCCGGCTGAACGGCCTGATCCGCGGCTGGCGCGCCCAGCAGGAAGCGCTCGCCGCGCGGCGCGATGCGGCCGAGCGCTTGGCCTTCCCCTACCCCGAGCAGCGCGGCGGCCAGCAAACGATCATCGACGGCGTCGGCCGTGCGCTCGAGCAGACCGAGCACGTCCTGGTCGAGGCACCGACCGGCCTCGGCAAGACCGTCTCGGCGCTCTACCCCGCGCTCCGCCACGCGCTCGAACGCGACCTCAAGATCTTCGTCCTCACCGCCAAGACTCTGCAGCAGGACATGGCCTCGGCGGTCGCCGCGCTGCTCAATCGCGACGGCGCCTTCCGCTCGCTGCGCGTCCGCGCCAAGGCGAAGATGTGCGCCAACGACCAGGTGATCTGCCACGAAGAGTACTGCCCGTATGCGCGCGAGTACTACGCCAAGCTGCATCGCAGCGGTGTGATCCGCGACCTGCTGCACGAGCACGACACGCTGCTGCCGGACGAGGTCTTCGCCGCCGCGCGGCGCGCCGAAGTCTGCCCGTTCGAGGTCAGCCTCGAGCTCAGCCAGCATGTCCAGCTGGTGGTCTGCGACTACAACTACGCCTTCGATCCCTACGTCGCGTTTTCGGAGTTCTCCGCCGAAGCCGACCTCTCGAACACAGTCCTGGTGATCGACGAGATCCACAACCTGGTCGATCGAGGGCGGCGCTACTACAGCCCGACCCTGTCGTCGGAGCGCTGCCGTCGTGCCGGCGAGCTCGTGGCACTCGGCGGCGCGCCGATCCACGCCGAGCTCGGCCGACTGTGCTTCGACCTCGAGCGCTTGATCTACGAGTCGGTGAGCGACGTGCAGCCGGCCGGCGGCCAGCGCGCCTGGGCGCTCGAGCAGGCGCTGCCCGAGGACGAGCTGTGGCGACTGCGCCCGCGCCTCGACCGCGCTTTCGTCGACTATCTCGAGTATCGGCGCGAGACCAAGACGCTCACCGCCGACGACGCCTTCGTCGATCTCTATTTCGAGCTGCTCAAGTTCCTCAACGCGCTGGTGGTGTCGGACGACGCCTTCAGCCACTACTTCGAGCGTCAAGGCGACGACTACGCGTTCCGCATCCTGTGCAAGGACCCGAGCCGGTTTCTCGGCCGGGTGATCAACCGCTGCCACAGCGTGATCGGCCTCTCGGCGACGCTGTCGCCGTTCGAGTTCTACCGCGACCTGCTGGGCTTCGACTCCGAGCGCACCAGCCTGCTGCGCGTACCGAATCCGTTCCCGCAGGAGAATCGGATCGTCGTCATCGACTCGAGCGTCGAGACCACCTATCGCGAGCGGCCGTCGAACGCGCCGCGCATCGGCGAACGCCTGGCCGAGCTCGCCGACGCGGTGCCCGGAAACTGCCTGGCGCTCTTCCCGAGCTACGCCTTCCTCGCCCAGGTGTCGGCGAGTGTCGCGCCGCGCAGCAAACGCGTGCTGGTGCAGAGCCCCGGCAGCGGTGACGCGCAGCGCCAAGACATTCTCGACACCTTGCGGAGCGCGGTGCTCGGCGACATTCTCCTCCTCGCCGTCGCCGGCGGCGTCTTCGCCGAAGGCGTCGACTACCCGGGCGACGTGCTCAAGGCCGTGGCCGTGGTGGGCCCCTGCCTGCCGGCGCTCAGCCTCGAGCAGCAGCTGCTCCAGGCCTACTACGACGAGCGCTTCGACCGCGGCTTCGAGTACGCCTTCGTCGTGCCCGGCATGACCCGCGTCGTCCAGGCGGCGGGGCGCTTGATTCGCTCGCCCGAGGACCGCGGCGTCATCGCGCTCTTTGACAAGCGCTTCCTCTACAAGACCTACCGCCGCCACCTACCCGACGACTGGCTGCCCGAGAACGGACGAGTGCGCGCCCTGGTCGGCGACCCGGACGACGCGGCGCGGCGCTTCTTCGCGGGCCCCTCGGCCCTCGAGGTCGACGCCACGACGCCGACCGGCTGACGCGTCAGGCCGTCGTGTCAGACCGACGCTCAGACCGCCGCATCAGGCCGACGAGGCCGGCCACGGCGTGACCGACGACCCCGAGCCGGCGCTGAGAATGCCGAAGCAGTACTCGATGGCGCCGTCGGCATCGACCTCCAGGCGACACGTCCCGGCACGGTGCAGATCGTCGAGCAGCTCCTTGGCCTCGGTGAGCGTCAGCGGAGTCATTTGCGCCACCTGCTGCACCGTGATGCGCCCGCCATGCGCGGCGCCGAGGTCGAGGAGCATGCGCTCGAGGCGCTCGCGCCGATGGCGCCCCACCCGGCGCCAGGTCCAGCGCCCAAGCACACCGGCAGCAGCCAGCGGACCGATGCCGAAAACGAGCGTCAGCAGCACGTGACCGAGCTTGCTCTGCTCTTCGCTCCAGCCGAGCGACGCACCGACCACGATCACCGCGCCGAAGAGTGCGAGCACGACGGCGAAGGCGAGCAGGAAGATGTCGAGCAGCTTCATTCCCGGCGTGGGCTCAGAACCCGCGGTCCCACTGCACGCGCAAGGTCGCCAGCAGCTCGTCGGCGCTCTCGGTACGGCCTCCGCGCACGAACTCGTTGTCCGCGTACTCGACGGTGAGATCGAGAAGGTCCTCGATCAGACCTGCGCGCAGGCCGATGTCGAGTTTGTCCCAGTCCCAGGCGAAGCTCGGCGACGGCGTCACCGGCGGCGGAGCGAAGTCGGGATCGAGCGTCGAGTAGCGGATCGCGGGCGCCAGGTAGGGCAGCACGGGACGACCGAAGAGCGCACCGAGGTACGGCAGCTCGAGCGTATACGCGACCTCGATCTCCCAGCCGTCGCGCGACAGACCGGCGAGATCCTGGTCGACGAACTGGCCGAAGACGGCGAGGTCTCCGAGGTAGAGCCAGAGATTGGCTCCGAACTCGCTCTTGGTATCGCTGGTGATCGCCAGCGGGAAGAGGTTCAGCGGGCCGCGCAGGATGTCGAGATCGCCGCCGTAGAACGAGCCCTCGAGCTCGACCGTCTCGGCGAGCTCGCGTTCGGTGTACCAGATGAGACCGTCGACCGACCAGTTGAATCCGCCGAAGCGCCCGCCGATCCCGACGCCGAACTCGGGATTCGAGAAATCGAGGTCGTCGAGCTCGACATCAGCGTCGTAGAGGATCGGAATGCCCGGACCGAGCTCGGGCACCGGGTTGAGTACCGACCCGTCGAGGACGGGGGTGCCGTGGTCGCCGGCCAGCGCGTTCAGGTCGCGCAGGAACACCGGGTTGCCGGCAGTCACCGAGGCGACCACGTAGAGATGTCGTCCGAGATCGAGCCCCGCCTCGAGGCCGACATCCTCGGCCCGGCTGAACGCGGTGCCAACGATGCCGTAACTCTCGAGGTGACGGTCGTTCTGCCGGTCGAACTTGGCGAACTTGCCGAGCTTCAGATAGCCCGACGCACCGCCTTCGCGCAACGTCGACTCGGGCAGCGGATCGCCCGGCTCGAGCTCCGGTCCGAAGCGGATCCAAGCCTCGTCGAGATCCCACTCGTTGTCGGTCGACGTCGGATTGCGATCGTAGCGGTCGATCAGGTCGAGCTTGACCTTGGTCGCGATCTGGCGGAGCGAGCCGTCGTCCGTGCCAAAGCGTCCGCGCCACCAGAGCGACACCACCGAGAACTCGGTGTGGTCGCCGGGCTCGACCGTCTCGAGCGCCCCCTGTTCGACGCCCGGCGGCAGCTGATCCCGCGAGAACGGGAAGTTCACCGGGAAGCGCGCGGCATCGCTGTCGCGGTAGTGCGCCTTGACTTCGACACCGACGCGGTGGCGCGCATCGTCGTCCGCCACGTCGCCGCGCTCGAAGAAGGCGCCGCCCTGCGCGCTGACCGGTGGTGCAACCGCCAGGAGAGCGAGCGGAGCGATGCCCAGGGCCACACCACGCACTCCGCCTCGGGCCCTGGTCGTGCGCCTCATGAGTCGAGAAGCTCGCGCAGGGCCGTCTCGGGCGAGTGAAGATCTCGCCCGTCGATGCGGCCGATCTCTCGCTCGCCGGTGAGAACGACGACCGTCGGCACGCCGTTGATCTTCATCTCGGCGGCGACCGGATCCTCGCTGATGTTGCGCGGCAGCCCGTAGTACTCGAACTGGATGTTCGAGCCGCCGAGGCCCGCCAGCGCCTCTTCGGTCTTGATCACCTTCGGCACCGTGCGTCCGCAAACCGGGCACCAGGTGCCCAGGAACACGCGCACGGTGACGTCGCGGCCCTGACCGGCCAGCGCCTGGAGCGCGGCCGAGCTCGGCGCGTAGGCATCGGCTTCAGCGGCGTACTCGGGCTTGAAGTCGCGCAGCGCGGTGGCGGACTGCATGCCGACCAGCGCCGGCTTCGGCCGCACCACCGCCTGCTGGCCCTTGTAGTCGAAGAGCAGACTCAGGCCGTCGAGCCGGAACTTGCCGACCTGGTCGAAGCTGGCGTCGGCGAGGAGATCGATGCTCCCGTCCTCGTTCTTCTGCACCTTCATCAGGCTGATCTTCTCGACCACGCCGCTGCGCGGGTGGATCAGCAGCGGCGAGCCGAGGGCCGGGCCGACGATCAGGTAGGCGCGGGCGCGATCCGAGAAGTAGAGGGTGGCGTCGCTGACGGCCTCACCGTCGAGCTCGAAGAGATAGTCGCCGTTCGGTCGGAAGGCGCTGAACACCGAGTCGACCTCGGCGGCGGCCGGCCAGGAGATGGCCAGGCCGAGCAGGAGGAGGACGAAAAGCTGGCGGTAGGGGCACTTGAACATCGATCATCACCTCGTGGTGGCGGATGGAACTGCGGCGGAGTCCTGGGATTCGGCGCTTCGCAGCGCGTCGAGCGGCGGGAGACCGGACCAGGTGCGGGTCACCTCGCCATCGGACACTTCGAAAGAACGGGGTGCCTGCCGCCACATGCGCTGCAGCAGCGGCTTCGGCGCCTCGCGCAGCTCGAAGGTCGGCCCTTGCGTGAAGCGGAACTGAAAGAGCTCTTCCTCGGAAGCACCAGTGAGCACCCAGAGGGCAGGAGCTTCCGCGGTCCAGTAGAAGTCGTTGAGATCGTCGACGTGAGCGATCAGCTCGTCGTCGAGCTCGGTGAGAACGACGACATGCTCGCCCTCACTCAGCTCCGGAACAATACCATCCAGGCAAACGTCCGAGCCCGAGGACCCTTCGATGCAAAGCGACGCGATGTCGACACCCGGCTTGAGCGAGGTGGCGACATCGTCGAGCGGCAGATGCGGCGCGCGCCAGGCGAGCAGCGTCATCGCCAACGTCACCGCCACAGCGATGGCGGTGCGCACGCGCGGCAGACCGCCACGCAGCGCCAAGAAGGCGAGAAGGAGCGCCGGCACCATGAGGAAGAGATCTTGCCAGAAGGCCTCGGCGGGCGTTCGCTGCACGAGATTGCCAAAACAGCCACACGAGGCGTCCTCGGGCTCGATGCCCTGCAGCGAGCGCACATAGGTGCGTCCGGTGAGGAACAGGAAGAAGACGACGAGCGCCGCCGTCGGCCAGAGGACAACGCGCCGCCGCAAGCCGAGCACGAGCGCCGAGCCGAGGAAGTACTCGAGCGCCAGGGCGATCAACGCCACGACGCCGGCCGGCAGCAAGAAGTCGAGGCCCTCACGCGTGATCTGATCGGCGAGCGAGCCGGGATTCAGCGTCTTGGCCCAGGCGGCGACGAGGAAGATCGCACCGAGAAAGATGCTGCCGGCGAGGCTCAGACGATGGCGCCAGGGGGGGATGGGCGGGGAAGAGTCGCTCATCCCCTCATGCTATCGGCCCGTCTACAGACGAAGAAGCGCGGCGCGGCACTTGGCAGCGCCTTTTACCGGCATCTTACGGCTCGTCCCAGGCTCAGACGTGGCGGCGCACGGTGGTGCCGGCGATGCGATCGTGGAGACCACGCTTCTCGGCGTCGAAAGCGACCATGACGTAGCCGAGGAAGAGAATCGCGCTGCTGACCATGTAGCCGAGGTAGCGCAAGAGCGCACGCGCGAAACCGATGCCGGCGGCGCCGTCCGGGCCGTGAACGTAGAGACCGAGCGCCCGCTTGCCCGGGGTCGTGCCCCAGATCGCCCAACCGACCAGAATCACCAGCGGCCCGATCAGAGCGGCGGCCGAGCTGATCATCGGATCGCCGGTGGCGATCTGCGCCGCGAACGAGATGCCGCCGATCCACACCGCGTCGAGCAGCATGGCCACGACACGCAGCCAAAAGCCGGCCGGCGGCGCGACCTGGAGGGTGGGATAGACGCCGGATGCGCCCATCGACGGCGGCCCGAGCTCGGGCGCGCCGATGGCGCTGTCGATCTCGTCGAGCGAGGGCAGGAGATCGCCGGCGCCCGACGGCTGACGCAGGCCCTCGGGCTCGTCGAGCTGCGTCGGCGGCGGAGCCGCAGGGGCCATCGGCCGATCGAACGACGGCAGCTCGGACGGCGTCGCCGACGACGCGGGCGCGAACGAGCTCGGGAAGTCGGGCATCACCGACTCGGACGGCGCGGGTGCGGACGACGGAGGTGCGGACGGTGCCGGTGCAGACGGTGCCGGTGCAGACGGTGCCGGGGCAGACGGTGCCGGGGCAGACGGTGCCGGGGCAGACGGTGCCGGGGCAGACGGTGCCGGGGCAGACGGTGCCGGCACAAACGGATCCGCAGCAGGTGGTGTCGGCACCGAGAGATCCGGTGTCGGCGGTGTCGGTGCCGACGGGGCAGGAGGTGCTGGTGCCAACGGTGCCGGTGCGGACGGAGAGGGCATCGACAGTGCCGGGGGCGGGGGTTCCGGCGCGGATGCGGTCGGATCGGGCAGATCCACCTCGGGCGGAGGCGCCCCGAGTGGCGGAGGCTCCGGCGCACCAAACGACTCGAGCGACGGCAAGGCGTCGAACGACGGCGCCTCGGACGGTTCGGCCTCGGTCGACGGCAAAGCGATCTCCCCTGTGTCGCCGAAACGCACCGAAGCCGGTCCGGCTCCGCCCGCCTCGGCCGCCGGTGCCGACGGAGTCGGTGGTGTCGCCGGTGACGGGGCGGAAGGAGCCGGCGGTGCAGGCGGCGCCGGTGCCGGAATCTCGCCCGACGGGTCGATCAGGCCGGCGAACGAGAACTCGTCCGCCGCGGGGCGCGGCGGCGGCGTCTCCGGCGGCGGCACAGGCTGGAACTCCTGGCCGGTCGGCTCGCTCGGTGGCGGCGCGGCGACCGAGGCCGACGGCGGTGCCGCTGGCGGATCGCCCCCTGTCGGTCCCAGCTGCAGCGACTCGCGCGCGAGCAGGCTGGTGGCCTCGCCGGGTTCGGGCAGACCCTGCGCCGGCAGGCGCACGGTGGCATGGTCGTCGAGGGTCGAACGCACTCGGACATGGACCTCGGCGTCGCCCAGGCGCAGAACGCCGCCGTCTTCGAGCACCGCCTCACCCTGGATCTTCTCGCCGTCGGCGTAGCTTCCGTTCGACGAGCCGAGGTCCTTGATCAGGATGTGGCCGGGGCCCGGAACCAGTACGACATGGCGCCGGCTGACGCTCGGATCGCTGATCGAAACATCGCACGTGCGGCTCCGACCGACGACCGACTCACCGCCGCCGAGCTCGTGCTTCGTGCCCTGCCAGAGCAGGGTGTAGGTCCAACTCTCGCTCATCGTCGCTCAGGTCTCTCAAAGTCTCTCGAATATGGCGCCCGAGCCTACCACGGCATCGAGCCACCACCCTCCGGACCGCTGCGACGAAGCAAGTCGATCTGTGCCAGCGCGGCGGCCACTGCGAATTCGACGCGCAGCACCCACGGGCCGAGATCGACGACGTCGAATCCGTGGTCACGGAAGGTCGCGACCTCGCGCTCGACCCATCCGCCCTCTGGACCGATCGCCAGGCGCACCGGTCGCCGGGCTGCCCTACCCCGCACCAAGTCCTCGATTGGTCGCGGCGCGTTCGGGTGGGCCAGAAGACACAACTCGTCGACCTGCTCGCTCGCCAGGCGTTCGAGCGCCGGCAGCAGGCGCGGGTGCAACGTCGCCACGGGTAGACGGGTGGTCATCCCCTGCTCGGCGCCGAGGCGCAGCTCGCGCCGAATGCGTTCCGGCGTCGCCGACGGCGACTGGAAGTAGCTCTTCTCGACCCGCCACGCGTTCACCAGGTCGAGGCGACGCACGCCCAGCACGGCGGCGGTTTGCAGAACTCGGTGCAGCACCTGGGGACGCGGCAGAGCGACCAGCAGATCGAGCGGCGGGCGCCGGGCGCGCCGCGACTCGAGGGGATCGCCGTCGGTGCCGTCGTCGACGGCGTCGCCGGGCTCGAACACCACGGCGACCGCGCCGGGCGCCACCGAGGCGACCCGCGCCGTCCCGCGCGCGCCGTCGATGACCCCGGCACGCACCGCATCGCCGACACCGACCTTCAGCACCTTGCGCAGGTGCTCGGCACGGCGGCCGGCGAGCTCGACCCGTCCGTCGTCGCCGACCTCGGCGGCCTCCAGCAGCAGCAGATTCACGCCTCACCTCCTGTGGTAAGAATCGCACGTCATGACGGATCTCGCATTCTGGCGCGGACGCCGCGTCGTCGTCACCGGCCACACCGGCTTCAAGGGGGCGTGGCTCAGTCTGCTCCTGCGACATCTCGGCGCCGAGGTCACCGGCTACGCCCTCGAGCCGCCGTCCGAGCCCAGCCTCTTCGACCTGGCGCGGGTCGCTGAGCTGGTACGCGACGTGCGAGGTGACTTGCGCGACCTCGACTGTCTGTACACCACGATCGACACGGCGCGCCCCGAGGTCGTGTTCCACCTGGCGGCACAGGCGCTCGTGCGCCCGAGCTACGACGACCCGGTCGGCACCTTCGCCACCAACGTCCAGGGCACCGTGCACCTGCTCGACGCCGTACGCCGAACCCCCGGAGTACGCGCCGTGGTGGTGGTGACGAGCGACAAGTGCTACGAGAACCGCGAGTGGATCTGGCCCTACCGTGAAGACGAGGCGATGGGCGGCCACGACCCCTACTCGGCCTCGAAGGGCTGCGCCGAGCTGGTGACCGCCGCCTTCCGCCGCTCGTTCTTCACCGACGCGGACGCGCCCAGAGTCGCCTCGGCGCGCGCCGGCAATGTCGTCGGCGGCGGCGACTGGGGCGCCGACCGGCTCGTGCCCGACCTGGTGCGCTCGATCGTCTCCGGCACGCCGCTGCACCTGCGCTCACCCGGCGCCGTGCGCCCCTGGCAGCATGTGCTCGAGGCCCTCGCCGGCTATCTGCTGCTCGCCGAGCGCCTGGCCGGACCCGACGGCGCGCCCTGCGCGGAGGGCTGGAACTTCGGGCCGTCGCAGGACGACGCGCGCACCGTCGGCTGGATCGTCGAGCGCATGGCGCGCCGGTGGCGCGAGACGACCGGCAACGTGGTCGAGCACACGCGCGCCGAGGGGCCGCAACCGCACGAAGCGAGCCTGCTGCGCCTCGACGCGACCAAGGCACGCTCCCTGCTTGGCTGGCGCCCGTGCCTCGAGCTCGGCGAATGCATCGACTGGATCGTCGACTGGACCCACCGCTGGCGCGCCGGCGACGATCCACGCGCCGTGACTCTCGAACAGATCGAGCGCTTCCTCGCGCTCGACGCATCCGCCGGCTTCGAATCTCCGAACAGGACTTCCGAAGCGAAACACTAGCCCACGCTCGGATCCCAGGAAGGCACGATGTTCCAAGACGACCTGCTCGACGGCTCGACGATCCTGATCACCGGCGGCGGCAGCGGGCTCGGCCGCGCCATGGCCGAGCGCTGCGGCGCGCTCGGCGCCCGCGTCGGCATCCTCGGCCGGCGCGCCGAGCCGCTGCGCGACACCGTGAAGGCGATCGAGGACGCCGGCGGTACCGCCGCCTTCGTCGCCGAGGTCGACGTGCGCGACGCCGCCCGCGTCGACGCCGCGATCACCGAGCTCGAAGACGCGCTCGGGCCGGCCACGACCTTGGTCAACAACGCCGCCGGCAACTTTCTGGCGCCGTCCGAGGACCTCAGTGCCAACGCGTTCGACGCCGTCGTCCAGATCGTCCTCTACGGCTCGTGGCACTGCACGCAGGCGATGGGTCGGCGCTGGATCGAGCGCGAGGACGGCGGTCTGGTGCTCTCGATCCTCACCACCTACGCCTGGATGGGGTCGCCGTTCGTGTTGCCGAGCGCCTGCGCCAAAGCGGGTGTGCTCGCCATGACGCGCTCGCTGGCGGTGGAATGGGGCACCTACGGCATCCGCTTCCTCGGCATCGCCCCTGGTCCCTTCCCCACCGAGGGCGCCTTCTCGCGCCTGATGCCGCCCGGCTATCTCGAGAAGGCCAAGGCGTCGCACCCGCTCGGCCGCTTCGGCGACCCGCCCGAGCTCGCCGACCTCGCCGCCTTCATGCTCTCGCCGATGGCCGGCTACCTCAACGGCGAGGTCGTCACCATCGACGGCGGCGAGTGGCTCAAGCACGGCCAGGAGTTCGCCTCCTTCACCGACTTCCCGCGCGACCAGCTCAAGGCGCAGATGCAGGCGATGAAGCCCGGGAAGTAGCGCTCTATCGCAGGAGAATCCTGCATGCTCTCTGTAGGAGAGCGGCTTGCTCCTCCCGCGGAGGGCACTCTTGGAGCTTGCCTCCTCCCGCGTTGGGTACCGGACCGCCTGTAAAGTCCCGCAGCGCAGAAGACAGGGGCAAGCCCCGTCACTTCAGCCGGAGTGCAGAGGTGAACGCAACTTCGAGCACGACCGCGCCCGCCCTTTCTTGGACCTGCAGGAACCGGCGAGGCGGGCCAGGGATTCACCCCCCTGGTGATCGGGCTCAGCGGCGCTTGAAGCGTTTCGCCAGGTCTTGGAGCGACGCCTTCGTCGCCGGTCCCTTGGGTGGCGGCGGAGACGTCTTGCCACGGTTGCCGCCGCGGTGGCCGCGGCTCGGGCCTCGGTTCTTCGCGCCACCCCCTCCGCCTCCGCCACGCACCGGCGCGTCCTCACTCTTCATCGACAGTCCGATGCGCTGGCGATCGTGGTCGACCTCGACCACGCGCACCGTCACGATCTGGCCGACGCGCACGACCTGGCGCGGGTCGTCGACCCACTCGTCCGACAGCTGTGACAGGTGGACGAGGCCGTCGCGCTTGACGCCGAGGTCGACGAAGGCGCCGAAGTTGGTGACGTTCGACACGCGCCCCTCGAGTGTCATCCCAGACTTCAGGTCGGCGAGCTCGGTCACGTCGTCGCGCCAGGCGGGCGCGCGGTACTCGGGACGCGGGTCGCGCCCCGGGCGCTCGAGCTCGACACGGATGTCCTCGAGCGTGAAGCGGCCGACACCGGCAGCGTCGTCGCGGAAGCGATCGAGCGACAGCGAGGCGACCAGGTTGGGGTCGCCGACCAGGGCGTCGACCGGCTGGCCGATCGACTCCGCCATCGCCTCGACCAGCTCGTAGCGCTCAGGGTGGACGGCAGTGCGGTCGAGCGGATGCTCGCCGTCGCGCACCCGCAGGAAGCCGGCGGCCTGCTCGTACGTCTTGGGGCCGAAGCCACGCACCTCGAGCAGCTGGCGCCGGCTGCGGAACACACCCGCGGCGTCGCGGTGCGCGACGATCGCGCGCGCCATGCGCTCGGACAGGCCCGAGACGCGCCGCAGCAGCGACGGCGAGGCACTGTTCAGCTCGACGCCGACGGCGTTCACCGCGCCCTCGACGGCGAGGTCGAGCTCTTCGTCGAGGCGCTTCTGGTCGACGTCGTGCTGGTACTGGCCGACACCGAGCGCGCGCGGCTCGATCTTCACCAGCTCGGCGAGCGGATCTTGCAGCCGGCGGGCGATCGACACCGCGCCGCGCAGCGAGACATCGAGCTCGGGCAGCTCCTCGCGCGCCGCGGCCGACGCCGAGTACACCGACGCGCCGGTCTCGGGCACGATGGCGACGATGACCTTGCCGAGCTCCGGATGGCTCTCGGCTGCAGAGCGAAGTGTTGTGCGCACGAAGCGCTCGGTCTCGCGGCTGCCCGTACCGTTGCCGATGGCGACGGCGTGGATGTCGTGACGCCGGATGAGCTCGAGGAGCGTATGCACCGCCTGCTCGGCGCGAGCGCGCGGCTCGATCGGGTAGATCACCGAGGTGGTCAGCACGCGGCCGGTGCCGTCGACCACGGCGAGCTTGCAGCCGGTGCGAAACCCCGGATCGAGCCCCATCACTGGCCGGAGGCCGAGCGGCGACTGCAGCATCAGCGCCTCGAGGTTCTCGCGAAAGACGGCGATCGCCTCGGCCTCGGCGCGCGCGCGCAGCTCGCCGCGTACCTCGTTGGTGATCGACGGCCGCAGCAGGCGCTTGTACCCGTCGGCGGTGGCGGTCGCCACCTCGCGTCCAGCCGGAGTGTCGAGACGCACGTTCCACGAGCCCTGGAAGCGCTCGACCCAGGCATCGTCGTCGACGGCCAGGTCGGAGAGCAGGAAGCCCTCACGCTCACCGCGCAGAATCGCCAGCAGGCGATGCGACGGCACCCGCGCGATCGGCTCGTCGTGCTCGAAATAGTCGCGGTAGACCAAAGCCGCCGGGTCGTCGCCTTTGCCGCGCAGCACGCGCACCTTCAAGTCACCCTCGCCCTGCAAGCCGCGGCGCAGCGCAGCGCGATGCTCGGCGCGCTCGGCCAAGCGCTCGGCGAGGATGTCGCGCGCGCCGGCGAGTGCGGCGTCGGAGTCGTCGACCCCGCGTTCGGCGTCGACGTACGGTCCCGCCACCGCCTCCAGATCCCCGCCCGCGGCGCTCTCGGCCGCCGCCAGCAGCGCGTCGGCGAGCGGTTCGAGCCCTTTCTCACGTGCGATCTGGGCGCGCGTGCGGCGCTTCGGCTTGTACGGCAGATAAAGGTCCTCGAGCTCCTGCTTGCCGGTGGCGGCGCGGATCGACGCCTCGAGCCCGTCGTCGAGCTTGCCCTGCTCCGCGATCGACGCCAGGATCGCGTCGCGCCGCTGCTGCAGCTCGAGAAAGTAATCACGCCGCTTGGCCACTGTCTCCACCGCGGCGTCGTCGAGCCCGCCGGTCGCCTCCTTGCGATAGCGCGCCACGAACGGCACCGTGGCGCCCTCTGCGAAGAGCGCGGACGCCGCCGCCACCTGGCGCGGCGTGGCGTTCGCTTCCTGCGCGATCAGCTCGACAAAGCGAGGCTCGAGCGGATCGAGAGCTCCCGCGGCGGCGGTCGAGGAGAAGGAGGAGGAGGATGCGCTGGGCGCGCGGTCGGACTTCTCGGCTGAGGTCGCCATCGGCAGGCAGTCTCCTGGAGCGATCGAGGGAGCGGGTCGGTCGTGGCGGCGCTATCCTCCCCAGGCTCCGGCGCGCCGTCAAGCTCTTCGACCGAGCGCAGCGGTTGCGGAAGAGCACAGCGGGTTGCGGTAAAGTCGCCGCCGCGCTCACCCGCCGAACGTCCCGAGCGCGCATCGAGGAGACCGCATCATGGAGCTCACGCTCGACTTGTTGCGCGACGCCGAGGATCTCGACCTCGGCGCCAGCGATTGGATCCGCATCGACCAGGAACGGATCGACGCCTTCGCCGAAGCCACCGAAGACCGCCAGTGGATCCACACCGACCCGGCGCGCGCCGCCGCCAGCCGCTTCGGCGGCACGATCGCGCACGGCTACCTGCTGCTGTCGCTCATCCCGCGCCTGTTCAGCGAGGTCTTCCACCTGCCGGGGCTCGAGATGGTGGTGAACTACGGCCTCGACAAGGTGCGCTTCATCCAGCCCGTGCCGTCGGGCAGCGAGATTCGCCTCGAGTGCGTGCTCACCAAGGTGATCGAGCGCGGCGACACGCTGCTCGCCCGCGTGCGCGGCGATCTCGTGCTGCGCGAGAGCGGACGCCGCGCGGTCGTCGCCGACACGCTCTTCCTGCTCGTGCCCCCGACGCCGGACGACGCCGAGGGCTGAGGGCCCGGGATGGGGTCGAGGGCTGAGGGCGAGCTCAGCGCGGCGCGAACCCGTCGTTGTCGGCCTCGGCCCGTTCCGCACGCTCCGCGGCGACCTCGGCGAGCTCGCGCTCGAGCTCCTGCCGAGCCTCCTCCATCTCGCGCCGCGCCTCGGCGCGCGCGCGCGCGGCCTCGGCACGGACCTCCTCGGCATCCTCGCGGCTCATCTGCCGCGCCACGCGCTCCCGCTCACGCTCGACGACCCGTCGCTCGCGCTCGAGCGTGCGCCGCTGGCTCTCCATTTCGCGCCGCGCGTCGTGGTTCAGCTTGCGGCTTTCGGCCTCGAGCTCGCGCTCCAGCGCCTCCATCCGCTCCTGGATCGCCTCCATCCGCTCCTCCACCGCCTTGAGCTCCATCACCTCGAGCTGCTCGAGGCTCTCGAGCTCCTTCTCCCAGTCGATCGCGTCGAGCGACTGCATCGCCTCCTCGATCGCCACCGTCGCCGCGGCCAGGCTCTCTTCGGTGAGACGCTCGATCTCGGCCTCGTCGATCTCGAACTCGTCGAGATCAAAGTCGAAGTCGAAGTCGAAGTCGAGATCTTCGAGCGCCTCGAGCTCGCGCAAGGCCTCGAGCGGCAGCGCGTCCCCGAGGTCGAACGCGCAGCGCTCGCGCGTGTCGAGCACAGCGGTCGTCGTGCGCGTCGCGCCGTCACGCCAGTACTCGATCTCGACCGACTCACCTCCGTCGCGCGTGGCGACGGCGCTCGTCAGGCTCCAGGCGTCGTCGATCGTGGTGTCGTCGATCCGCAGCACCAGGTCGCCGACCTGCAGACCGGCGGCCTCGGCCGAGCTGCCGTCGAGAATCTCGCCCACCAGGACCCCGCCCTCGGGCAAACCGAAGTGGCTGCGCAGCTCGCCGGAAAGGCGCGTCGGCTCGACTCCCAGGAAGCCGCGCGCCTGGCCGCCGACCACGGTACCATTGACGACGATGCGCGGGCACGGCGGCGCCGGCGCCACGGGAGCGACCGGTGCCGGCGGCGCAACGCGCGGCTCCGCCGGAGCCGGCACGCGCGGAACCGGATCTGGTGAATCGGCGACCAGCGGCGCCGCGACGAGCAGCGTCAGCCCACTGACGGCGAGCCGGCACAAGGATCGACGGACCGTGTGAAGCGTGAGGATGTGCATTCTGAATCTCCCGAGGTCGAATCGACCGCGGCCAAAGAGTCGGCCGCTCGGTCGAGGGTCTACAGTCGAAGTGAAAGAGGTCGAAGCGGTCGAATCGAGAGCGCCCGAGGCGCGATCAGTAGCTGCGCTGGTCGAGCGCCGGAACGGCGCGCGACGCATCAGACCCGACGGCCTGCGCGGCCCGGAGATCGAGCGCTCGCTGGCGCCGCGCCAGGGCGGCGAGATCGAGATGGAATTCCATCGCCTCGTCGCCGCGCAGATAGACCACCGGTCGCGCCGACTCGGCCAGGCGCCGGGTGGCCGCGAGCTCGCGCGCCAGCGCGTCGTACTCGGCGCGCAGTGCGGTGATTCGCGCCTCGGTGGCGCGCTGCTGGCGCGCCAGCTCCATCTCGCGCCAGCCGAGGCCGACGACGAGCAGCAGCAGCGCCGCGGCGGCCAGCGCCATCGGCCAGCGTGCGCGCTGCGGTGCGGCGACGCCGCTGCGCGCGAGCACAGCGGCGGTGAAGCCGTCGCGCGCCCGCTCGCGCGGCAGCGCGCCGAGCATGGTGTCGAGGACGTCGTCGGACAGAACATCTGAAGACGATGCAGCCGGCGACGGCGGATCGGGCACCGGATGCAGAGTCGAGGTCTCGTGATCGGTCATCTCAGGACCTTCCGTTCCAGTACGGCGTGAGCTTCTCTTTGAGCAACGAGCGCGCCTTGTGCAGACGAGATTTCACCGTCCCTTCCGCGCAGCCGAGCGTGTCGGCGATCTCGCGGTAGGACAGACCTTCGATCTCGCGCAGCACCAGCGGCGCGCGGTAATGGATCTCGAGGGAGGCGATGGCACGGGTCACCTGGCGACGTGTTTCTTCCGCCAGGGCCTGGCTGCGTGGGTCGGGCGCCGGACGTGGCGCCGGCTCGGCCACGGCGGTGTCGCCGCGGCCGCCGAGAAACGGCTGCAGGCGCAGCCAGCGGCTCCGGCGTCGCCCTTCGTCGCGCACCAGGTTGGTCGCGATCCGGTAGAGGTAGGCGGCCACGGTGCCCTCCTCGCGATAGCGGGCGCGATGCCGATAGAAGCGGACGAAAGTCTCCTGCGCCACGTCTTCCGCGCGCTCGCGGTCGCCGGTGAGGCGAGTGGCGTAGTTGACGATCCGGTCCTTGTACTCGTCGACCAGGCGGACGAAGCCGTCCTCCGAGCGGTCGGCCACCCGGAGGTCATCGGTCGTGTCCTGCGCCGTGTCGGTGTCCATGCAAGCCTCGAACGCCATCGGTCTCTCCTCGGCTCTCACAACGCACGAGCGCTGAAAGGGTTCGCACGGGAACCGATCGCCCGCGGAGTCGGTCTGAGCCTATAGACCGCGAAGGGCCCCTCGCATTGCCGCAAACCTGCCGCAGCCGACGCTGCCGGCACGACTCCGCGGCGCCTCCCGGACCGCCGGCCGCGCGCCGCTCAGCGAGGAGCTCACGATGCGCCCATCCACCCATCGCTCCAGCCGACGACCTCGTCGTCCTTCCCGCGATCTACCCATCGGCCCCACGGCCGGCGACCGACGCGAGCAACGCGTGTTTCGCGGCGCCCTGCTCACCGCAGCCATCGTCCACCTAGGCCTCTTGCTGTTGGTATTGCCCGAGGCGTCGGTGCTCGAGGCGACGCCCGAGCCACCGCGCGTCATCGAGCTGGCGCCGACGCCGCGCTTCGAGCCGCCCGCGCCGCCTCCCGAGCCGCAGACGCCGGAGCCGCGCACGACGCGTGACGCGATCCCGGTCCCGACAGCGCCGCCCGAGCCAGTGCCGGTGCCCGAAACCCAGCCCGACCTGCCGCCGGTCGTGATCGCTGAACGCGCGGCGATCCCCGCCCCGCCGCCGGAGGGCCTGCGCCTCGCCGAACCGCCGAAGCCGTCTGGCCCGCTGCGCCTCGGAGGCGAGATCGAGCCGCCCGTGCGGGTCCACTTCGTCAAACCCCGCTACCCGTCGGTGGCGCGGCGCGCGCGAGTCGGCGGCACGATCCACCTCGAGGCAGTGATCGGCACTGATGGTCGGGTCGTCGACGTGAAGCCCCTCGCCGGCCTCCCGCTCGGGATCACCGAGGCCGCGATCGAGGCCGTGGAGCAGTGGCGCTACGAGCCTGCGCGCCTCGGCGGACGCCCCGTCGCCGTCTTCCTCGATCTCCGGATCGATTTCACGCTCACCCACTAGCCATCCGCGCAAGTCTCACCTTCCCAATGAGTTGGGCGAATAGGCCGACCCGGTGCCCCTCTTCGTCCCCAGGGGACGGACGCTGTGAGCTCAGGATTTCAATCCTGGGCGTCGTCGGGCTCGAGCTCGCGAGCCAGTCGTCGTACGCTCAGCTCGGGAGCCTAGTCGCCAGGGATTGAAACCCCTGGGTTTCATCGTCGGTCCCATCGGGACCCGAGTCGGAAGCGGTTGGAGAGGATAGACTGGCGCCGAGGAGACCGACATGAAGCTGCGAATCCAGGGCAACTCGATCCGCCTGCGCCTGAAACAAGGCGAAGTCGACGAACTCTCGCGCCACGGCCGTGTCGCCGACCGGCTCACTCTCGGCCCCGACGGCCAGCACCTCGACTACGGTCTCGAGGTCGACGAGTCGGCGAGCGTGCTCGGGCTGCGCTCGACCGCCACCGAGATCACCGTCCTCCTGCCGCTCGAGCGGGCCGCCGTCTGGACCAGCACCGAGCTCGTCGGCCTCGACGGTGCGGTCGACATCGGTGACGAAGGAGAGGTCACGCTGCTGATCGAGAAGGACTTCACCTGCCTGCACCAGCGCCCGGGCGAGGACGAGTCGGACAACTACCCGAACCCCGCCGCCGACGCCTGACGCCTTGCGCCAGAGCCGGCTGGCTGACTGGAAGGCCATCGCGCGAACAGCCCTGCGTGCACCCAGGTCGGCAGGATGCCGGCGACCCCAGTACGGCTTGTGCACTGCGGTGGCTAGACCTCCGATGTCCCGCAGGGACAGACGGGGTGAGACAGGGATTTCAATCCCTGGCGGCGACCGACGGTCGTGGTTGGCCTCGGGAGCTCGCCTCCGCGTGATCCGCCTGACCTGCGATTTCTCGAAGGGCAGCCGGCCGTCAGATCACACGGTCGTCGTCTGCGACTGCTGGACGATGCTGCGCAAGGTGTCGGCGTCGAGCACGCCGGTGTGGACGAGGGCGACCTCGCCGCGGGCGTCGACCACGATGATCGTCGGAATGCCGCTGACGCCGTAGCGCTGCATCAGGCTCTGCTGCGGGTCGAGCAGCACCGGGTACGGGAAGGGGTCGCGGCCGACGTAGGAGCGCACGGTCTGCGCGTCCTCGCCCTGGTCGACGGCGAGGATCACGACCTCGTCGCCGAGGGCCTTCTGGAGCTTCTCGAGCTCCTTCTTCTGCGCCCGGCACGGGCCACACCAGGTGGCCCAGAGCTCGACGACCACCGGCTTACCGAGGAAATCGCGCGGCCCGACCAGCGAACCGTCGAGCGACGTGAGGCGGAAGTCGGCCGGCGGATAGGAGCCTGCAGGCAGGCCCGGACCGCCACCCGGCCCCGGTGCTCCGGCCACCGGCGAGCCGGCGGACGGCAGGGCACGCTGCCACGGCGACGGCAGGTCGAAGCCGGCGGCCACGACCTCGAAACCGATGCCGACGACGGCGCCGGCGAGAGCCGAAAGCAGCATCCACAGGCCGACCGGGCGGCCGAATCGGCGCACACCGTCGGAGGGAGACGGGCGGGACGTGGCGTTGGGGTCGCTCATGCGTCGTCCTCGGACATCTCGGTGGTTGACTGGTCGGGTGTCGTCGGGTCGATCGTCGGCGGGTCGGCGACCTCGTCGGCCTCGGGCAGCTCGGCCAGCGGCGGCAGCGCGTCGTAGATCGCCGCCACCGACTCGGCGCTCAGGAAGAGCACCACCGGGCGCGACCCAACCAGCGCCGGCGCGCCGCTCGCGTCCTCGCCCGCGACCGACGGCCCGCCGTGGACAGTAACCTCCTCGCTCGTCTCGCCGGCGCGCAGCTCGACGCGCAGCTGCGGCGCCGCCAGGCGCACCGTCGACGCGTCGGCCAGGTCCTCGGCCACCGCATCGGCGAGCGGGTAGAGCGCCGCCGAGGCGACGGAGTAGTCGAGCTCGACACCCTCGCCGTCGACCAGGCGCTGCCATGCGCCGTCGACGCGCTCGATCTCGAGGCGCTCGACACCGGCCAGGCGCTCGAGCGCCGGCCCCTCGAACGAGGCGGCGTCGATCTCGAAGACCTGCATCGAGGTCAGATCGCGCGAGCGCCAGGCGTCGAGCGAGCGGGAGAGCGCATCGACCAGGAAGCCGACTTCAGCGGTCGCGCGCTGGTCGCCGTCGGCGGAGACGACGCGCACGGTGCGCGTCGTGTCGACTGCAAGGTCCTCGAAACTCGCAGTTTCGACGCCCGCAGTCTCGAAACTCGCAGTTTCGACGCCCGCAGTCTCGGAACTCGCAGTTTCGACGCCCGCAGTCTCGGAACTCGCAGTTTCGACGCCCGCAGTCTCGGAACTCGCAGTCTCGACGCTCGCGGTCTCGAGGCCGGCGACCTCGATGCGGAGAGGCTCGCCGTCGCCGGCGAGGGTGATCTCGGCGGTGATCGCGGGCTCGGCGAGGCCATCGTCCCCGTCGTCGAGAAAGCTCACCGCCGCGAGGTCGGCGAGGCCGGTGAGTAGCGGACCGACCGCCTCGGAGGCGGCGCGGTCTTCGAACGGCTCTTCGAGCCAGAAGGTCTCGCCACTGCCGCGACGTGAGAGCACCAGCTGTTCGGGTCCGGGCGAACCGGCGCCGTCGGCCTGCGAATCAGATGGGGTGAGCACGATGCGCTCGATCGCCGAGCGCGCCGCCGGCACCAGCCGCGGGTCGCGCCAGTCGTCGGCCCCCTGGGCTAGCAGGTCGAGCAGGTCGTCCGGGATGCGCGTCGCCTCGGCGAGAGTCGCCGTGCCTCCACGCTCGATCTCGACCGCGACCGAGTCGCCGAGCGGCAGCTCGTCGCCGACGCGCAAGGTCACCGGGCCGCGCGCGGTCTCGAGCGTGACGACGCTCCGCGGCGCGTCCAGCCCGAGGTCTGCCCGCTCGACCTCGTCGAGCTCGCGCTCCTTGCCGAGACCGATCAGTCGCTCGACCAGGTCGTCGACCGCGACGGCGTCGGCGCGCGCCGCCAGCGGCTCGGTGAGTCGCCAGCCGCCGCCCTCGAGCGCAGCGTCGAGAGTCAGCGCGTCGACCACATCGTCTTCGATGTCGGCCGACGGCTCCTCGCGCGTGACGCGCTCGAGGCGCACCGCGCCATTGCCGAGCACCAGCGCGTCGACGGCGTCGGCCTCGAGCCCCAGCACCTTGCCGGCGAGCTCCTCGCGCTCGTCGGTCGACGGCAAGTCTTTCTCGTAGAACACGATGAAGGCACCGAGGCAGAGCACCACGGCGAGCAGCACGAGCAGTGTCTTCGGTTGCATCGCGACCTCCTCAGCGCCGACGGCGCAGCCACACCCAGACGCCGGCGACGACAGCGAGCAGCGGCAGCAGGCCGAGCACGATGCCTAGCAACGAGTAGAACTCGCCCTGAGTCATCGACAAACGACTCTGCTTCGGCTCGCGGCCCTCGATTTCGATCAACTCCTCGCGCTCGACCAGCCAGTTGAAGGTGTTGAGCAGGAGCAGGGCATTGCCGCCGTTGCCGACACTGCCGTCGGTGGCGAGGTCGACGTCGCCGAAGACGACGAGGCGCGCCTCGCGATCCTCGCTCGGCTCGAGCGGCTCGTCTGTGGTTTCCCCCGCGGTCTCCTCCGTGGCCTCTTCAGCAGTCTCTCCGGCGCTCGCATCGGCCGCATCGTCGACTGGATCCGCCGGCGGCTCGTCCAACGGGTCGTCGACACGCCCGGGGAACGACACCGCCATCGCCAGAGTCAGCGGGCCGGTGAAGTCACCTTCCCCCGCCTCGACCCGATCGAGACTCGCAAAGTCGGTCTCGCCCCAGGCCTCGCTCGAGGTACGCACCAGGTCGACGACCTGCGCGTCCCCCGGCACGTCGCCCTGCGCCATCGAGCGCGTCAAGCCGAGGAGCACCGGCGTGCCCGACTCCGCCAGGGTCTCGACGATCGGATGATTGCCGTACTCGGCGGTGAAGATCGTCTCGGCGCCGAAGAGCGGCAGCGCGCTCGCCGGATCGATCACGATGTCGTCGTGCAGCTCGACGCCGTACGACGCCAACCACTCGCCGAGGCCGAGGTCGGCGATCTGCTGCTCGCCCCCCGGCTCGAAGACGACGTCGGCGAAGACCAGCATGCGGCCGCCGCCGTCGAGGTAGCGCGAAAAGGCGTCGAGCTCGGGCGGCAGGAAGCCGCTTTCGGGCCCGGCGATCACCAGCAGATCAGTGTCGGCGGGCACGTCGGCCTCGCCCAACGAGCGCCACTCCTGGAGATCGAAGTTGTCGCCGCCGAGCAGGCTGGCCGCGCGCGACAGCGACGCACCACGGCTCGGCGCCGTCGGCACCTCGCCGTGGCCGGAGGTGAATCGG
The DNA here is from genome assembly GCA_039194425.1 of Acidobacteriota bacterium. Lineage (GTDB taxonomy): Bacteria > Acidobacteriota > Thermoanaerobaculia > Multivoradales > J023 > JAUIJL01. Next base: position 26,226 of record JBCCVZ010000028.1, read on the forward strand.
ATCGTCGGCTTCTCGGACTCGATCAGGCTGAGGATCGCGCTGGTGATCTGCTGCTCACCCTTGAACTCGCGCACCGACGGCTGCCCCATCGGCCCCGCCATGTCGTACTCCACGAGGTCGAACTCGTCGACCACGCGACGGTCGTCGTCGGTGGCGATCACGATCACGTTCTCGCGCTCGATGTTGTACGTCTGGATCATCTGCTCGAGCTCGAGCCGATCGCGCGCGGTGTCGAGATCGCGGCGCTCGATGCGCTCGGGATTCGCCGCCACGTAGCGCTCGACCAGCTCGTCGACCTGCGTGTAGACCGGCGAATCGGCCCGGATCACCGTCACGATGTCGATGTCCCGGTCGATTTGCGCCAGCACGCGCTCGGACTTCTCGGAAAGGGTGTAGAGCTGGCTCGACGTCCAGTCGAAGCGCTCGTAGTGACGCCAACCGAGGTAGTTCACCATCGCCCACAGGGCGAGCACGAGAAGCACGCCGGCGGAGAGCATCGAGCCCTCGGCGAGGGCGCTGCGCCGGGGCGGGGCCTGATGCACGGTCTCGGTCGTCTGTTCCGTCTCGGACATCGCGTCAGCTCCACTTCTTGGCCGCGAGAGCGCGGACGGTCAGGAAAAGGAAAAGGGCGGTGGTCGAGAGGAAGTAGACGAGATGCCGCGTGTCGACGATGCCGCGGCCGAGCTCGTCCATGTGCGCGGTCACCTCGGCATAGCCGAGCAGGCTCTTGGTGGTCTCGTCGGACAGGAAGTTGCCGGTCCACGGCCCGCCGAAGAGGAGCATCACCAGCGCGAAGGAGAGGACGGCGGCGACGATCTGGTTCTTGGTGAACACCGAGCCGAAGAGCCCGATCGCCATGAACAGCCCGCCGACGAGGAAGATTCCGAGGTAGCCGGAGGCGATCGGCCCCCAGTCGATCTCGGTGTTACGCTCGATGATCAACGGGTAGACCAGCGTCGGCAGCCAGAGAAAGCCGAAGAAGGCGAGCGCGGCGAAGAACTTCGCCAGCACCACCTGGGTCTCGGTCACCGGCGCCGTCATCAACGACTCGATGGTGCCGCTGCGCCGCTCTTCGGCGATCAGCCGCATCGTGATCACCGGCGTGATGAACAGCATCGTGACCCAGAAGAAGATGTTGCTGAAGAAGACGTCGTAGGGCGTGACGCCCGGCGGGATCTGCGGGTCGTTGAGCGCGGTGACGATCATCGAGAACACGCCGCCCTGCACGAAGAGCAGAAAGGCCAGGATCACCCAGGCCAGGGGCGAAACGAAGTACGCGCGCAGCTCGCGCCGGAGGATGGCGAGGAAGCTTCGCATCAGCGGGTCTCCGCGTCGTCGGTGTCGTGATTGTCTTCGGAGATCGAGTCTTCGGAGTTTGCGTCTCCGGAGATCGAGTCTTCGGAGATCGCGTCGTCGGAGATCGAGTCGTCGGCCTGGACCGGCTCGGCCTCGGCCGGCTCGATCTCGGTTTCGGCGGACTCGCCGTCGTGCACCGCGGCCACTGCCGGGTCGGCCTGGCCGGTGAGGCGCACAAAGACATCTTCGAGCGACACGCGCCGCTCCGCCATCTCAAGCAGCACCCAGCCGCGCTCGACGGCGAGGTGGAAGACGTCGGCGCGCGGATCGGCGCCGGCGTCGCAGGTGAGACGGACACGGCGCGTAGTCGCCGCGTCGTCGGGCTCGTCGCCCGTCGCCGGGAGGGCGACCTCGTCCGCGGAGGCGACGCCAGGCACCGCATCGAGCGCGCCGAGCGCCTCGCCCGCGTCGACGGCGCCGGCGAGGGTCACCGTCAGCTGCGCCTGGCCGCGCGCCTTCTGCTGCAGCTCGCGCGGCGTGCCCTCCGCGACGATCCGTCCGCCGTCGATGATCAGCACGCGGTCGCACAGCTGCTCGACCTCGGGCAGGATGTGGGTCGAGAGCAGCAGCGTCCGCTCGCGGCCGAGCTCGCGAATGAGCTCGCGGATGGCGATGATCTGCTTCGGGTCGAGCCCCACCGTCGGCTCGTCGAGCACCAGCACCTGCGGCTCGTGCAGGATCGCTGCCGCGAGGCCGACGCGCTGCCGATAGCCCTTCGACAGCGTGCCGATGATCTGGTGCCGCACCTCGCCGAGTAGGCAGGCGTCGACAGCGCGGTCGATCGCCTGCGCGCCGCCGTTCCCAACGCCTCCGTTCCCGCCGTGAAGGCGCTCACGGAAGGCCAGGTACTCGTCGACCCGCATCTCGGGATACAGCGCCACGGTCTCGGGCAGATAGCCGAGCCGCGCCCGCACCGACGCATCCTGGTGCAGGTCGACGCCATCGAGCGTCACCTGCCCCACCGTCGGCGGCAAGAACCCCGTGATCATTCGAATCGTCGTCGTCTTGCCGGCCCCGTTCGGGCCGAGGATGCCGAGGATCTCGCCCTCGGGCACCGAAAAGCTGATGTCGCGCACCGCGGTGAAGTCACCGTACCGCCGCACCAGTCCATTCGCTACGAGCATGTCGTTTCGCTCCGTGGTGATCCTGGATGGATGGCTTGGATGGATGGATAACCCGAAGAGTCGGGCACCTCGCGTAGAAGCAAAAAAAGTGCCGACCTGCGCGGCGAGTTGGGGTCGAGAACACCGCAAAGTCCGGTACGCGTGAAGCCTTGGCGAGGCTCAGCTCGACATCCAGGTGCCGATTTGGCGCACTGCATGCGCCACGGATGAGCCCGAGGGTTGCCGCGGCGAACCGGCGACAGACTTCGTGTATCCTGCGCTCGATGGAGGAAACGCGATGAAATCTGCGTACGAGTTGGCCTTGGAGCGACTGGAGTCGCAGGGCATCGAGCGGCCCGATGCGGGGTCCCTGTCGGACGACGACCGCGAGGCGATGGCGGAAGCGCGGCGGCGGGCGGAGGCGCGGCTAGCCGAGCTGGAGATTCTGCACAAGGAGCGGCTGGCGAAGCTGCAGAGCTTCGCCGAGCGCGAGGAGGAGGAGCGCGACTACCGTCTCGAGCGGCGTGGGGTCGAGGAGAAACTCGAGCGCGAGCTGACGCGCATTCGCGACGCCGCGTCGCAGGGCCCCTCGGCAGATGGCTGAGCCCGGCACGGCAACGCAGCTAAGCCCGGCGAGCGTGTTCGACCGCGACTCGGTGGCGGTGGTCACCGGTGCGTCGCGCGGCGTCGGCCGCGCGGTGGCGCGGTCGTTCGCTGCCAAAGGGCTGCGGGTGATGCTGGCGGCGCGCTCGGCCGACGATCTCCGCGCGCTCGACGACGAGCTCACCGCACGCCACGGCGACGGACGCGTGGCGCACGCACGCTGCGACCTGCGCTCGGCCGACGACATCGGCCGCCTCGCCGACGCCACCCGCGAGCACTTCGGCGGCTGCGACGTGCTGGTGTCGAACGCCGGGATCGGCTGGTACAAGCCCTTTCTCGAGCACACGACGGGCGAGATCGACGACCTGGTGCGCGTCGATCTCACGGCACCGATGCTTCTCGCCCACGCCTTCTTGCCCGGAATGATCGAGCGCCGGCGCGGCCTGATCGTGCACGTCGCGTCCGACCTGGCGCGTCGATTCCTGCCGAAGATGGCGCCCTACGTGGCGGCCAAGTTCGGCCTGCTCGGCTTCTCGGGCTCGCTCTTGCGCGAGGTCAAGGAGCACGGCGTGAAGGTGACGACGGTCCTTCCCGGGCTGATCGACACCTCGTTCGGCGGCGACGATCCGTCGGCGGAAGGCAGCCGCGACGACTCGTGGGCGCTTCGTCCCGAGGAGCTTGCCGCACGCATCGCGGATCTGCTCGAATTGCCGCCGCACGTGGTGATCGACGAGCTCGCCGTCCATCCCCTGCATCAGGACTTCTGAGCAGGTTCCGACCAGATTCTCGACCCGGACCCCGCCATGACCCGACCGCTCTCCGGCGTACCTCACTCCTTGGCTCTCTTGCTCCGCACTCTCGCCGCCCTGGCGCTCTTGGCGCCGCTCTGCGCCCTCCTCTGGCTCGTCGCACCCCAGGCGACAGCGCAAGGCGAGGCGGCGGGTGAGGCCGAGCCTGCAGACGACTCCGCGACCGACGGTACGGGCGACGACACGCTGGGCGAGATCTTCATGGAGCAGGTCGACGTCGACATCGTCAACATCGACGTCTACGTGACCGACCGCGACGGTGAGGCGATCACCGGACTCGAAGCCGACGATTTCGTGGTCGAGGTCGACGGTCTGGCGGTGCCGCTGACGAACTTCTACGCGGTGACTCAGGGCGTGCCGACGACGCGCGGGCTCGGTGGACCGGCCGACGCGGCGCCGAGCGCGGACTCTCAGGACGCGCCGCGCAGCCGCCTCGAGCTGCCGATTCTCGGCGAGGTGCCCGAGGAGCAGAAGCTGTGGCTGGTGATCTACGTCGACAACTTCAACATCGAGCCGCTGCAGCGCAACCGCATCATGCCGGCGCTGCGCACCTTTCTCGGCCGCACGCTGCGCCCCGGCGACCACGCGATGCTGGTCAGCTACGACCGCACGCTCAAGGTGCGTCATCCGTTCACCGCCGATGTCGAGCAGGTTTGGGCCGCCCTCGACGAGCTCGAGGACGACTCGGGGCACGCAGATCTCCGCGCCCGGGAGCGCTTCGACGCGCTGCGCCAGATCGACCAGCTGCGCGACGTCGATCGCGCGATGAATTACGGCCGCAACTACGCCGATCAGGTGATGAACGACGTCACCTTCACCGTACGCGCGCTCGACGAGATCGTCGAGAGCCTCTCCGGGCTCCCGGGACGCAAAGCCGTTGTGTACGTGTCGAGCGGCCTGCCCATGCTCGCCGGTGAGGAGGTCTTTCATGCGATCGGCCTCAAGTTCGACAGCTCCGAGGCCTTCTCTGAGATCGCGCGCTACAACACCACCCGCTCCTTCGAGCGCGTGACCCGCCAGGCCAACACCTCCCGTGTCGTGTTCTACACCCTCGACGCCGGCGGCCTGCGTACGTCGGCGATGGGCGCCGCAGAGTACGACGAGCTGCAGACACCGGGGCTGCGCATGGCGATGGACTCTGTGATCGTGGAGAACGGCCAAGCCTCGCTCCGCTTGATGGCGGAACAGACCGGCGGCCGGGCGATCCTGAATCGCAACGACACGCTGGTGGCGCTCAACGACGCGGCGCAGGACTTTGGTAACTTCTACTCGCTCGGCATCACCGCCAGCGTCGCCGAGTCCGGTCGTTGGCACGATCTCAAGGTCCGCGTGCTGCGCGACGATGTGCGCGTGCGCCACCGCGAGGGCTACCGCACGCGGTCTCTCGACGGCCGGGTCACCGGCAGCATCCGTTCGGCGCTGAGCTACGACTTCGCGCACAACCCGCTGGGCATCGAGATCGCGACCGCGCGGCCACGGCCGCAGGACGACAAGCAGTGGCTGGTGCCCGTTCAGGTGAAGATCCCGCTGCGCGATCTGGTGATCCTGCCACGCCCCGACGGCAAGTGGGAGACGTCGCTCCAGCTCTTCGTCGGCGTCATCGACGACCGGGGGCGAATGTCCGAGATCGACCGCGTTCCGCTCGGCCTGCGCCTCGCCGAGGAGCACGTGGACGCGGCGAAAAAGGAGGCGATGGTGCACACTCACCGCCTCCTCACCACCGAGGGGCCGCAGAAGATCGCGATCGGCGTCGTCGACACCTACGGCCGCCAGTACGCGGTGCTGTCGACCGGCGTGCGCGTCGGCGGCGCCTGAGGCTCGACCTCCGCTTACTGCAGGTAGCTGAGCATCTCCTTGGCCGTCGCCGCGTCGGCATCGTCTGGCGCCAGAGCGAGGAAGGTCGTGAAGTGGCTCTTGGCGGCCTCGGCGTCGGTGCTCACCTTGAGCACACCGAGCATATAGTGCGCTTTGGCCAGCTCGGACTCGATCGCCAGTGCCTGTTCGAGCAGCAGCAGCGCGGTGTCGGTTTGTCCCGCGTTGAACAGCTCGGTTCCCTGCTCGAGCAGCTTGGCGGCGCCGAACTCGGGATCGACCTTGGCGAGACGCGGTGCGATCGAGGTCAGCTCCTCGAGGTTGCCCTGCGCCTCGTAGGCGTCGTAGAGAATGCGCAGCGTCGGCACCGCGTCGGGCTTGAGCGTGAGCGCCTGCTTGGCCGCCTCGATCGCCGGCTCGACGTCGCCCTGGGCGAGACGCAAGCTGGCGACGGCGTGCTGCGCGTCGTAGAGGGTCGGATCGAGGGACGCCGCCTCTTCGAACTTCGCACGCGCGGTGTCGCGGTCACCGGCCTGGAAGGCCTCACCCCCTTCGTTGTACACGCGGCGCGCCATCTCGGCCGAGCCCTCGGCGGCCTCGAGCTCGGCGGAGACCGCATCCGCCTCGGCGTCCTGGCCGAGCGCGCGCAGCGCCTCGTAGCGCACGCGCAGTGCCTCACGGTCGGACGGCTGCAGCTCGAGCGCACGCGCCGCGCTGGCGGCGGCGGTCTCGTAGTCGTCGAGGTCGGACGCCACCTGCGCCAGACCGATGTGGGCCGGCGCCAGGCTCGGATCGGCCGCGAGCGCGGCCTCGAAGTGTCCACGCGCCGCCTCGGCATCCCCGTCGCGCTGTGCGCTGAGGCCGGCGTTGAACGCGGTGACCGCCTCGTTCGACGAGCCGATCACGTCGGCCGCGAGGTCGCCGCGCGCTTCTTGCAGCTGCGCCGCCGCCTTCTCCATCGGGAAGGTCTCGTGCACGTTCTCTCGCTGCTTCGGCTGGATCTCTTGGGTGAAGCTCTGGTAGCCGGGCTTCTCGAAGAGCAGCTTGTAGATGTACTGCGCGCGCTGGAAGTTGAACATGAAGCCACCGCGCTTGTTGGTGGTGTCGACCTCGTGGAAGCTGGTGAAGCCATCGGACGTTGCCGTGACGCGCACGCCTTCGAGCGGCTCGCCGTTCTCATCGACCACTTCGCCGATCAACCGACCGGCAAAGGCCGGCGACGCGACGAGGCCGACGACGAGGCCGACGAGCAGGACGTGAACGCAGAGCGAGGGCAGGCGAGGGGGTCGAAGCATGGATCGGCTCCAGAGTCGGTCGAGGAGGCACCGCCGCGAGCGTGCGATGGGACGGTCGGCGGGTGGTCCGCGGCGGGTCGCAGGGCGCACCGGGCAGGGCGTCGATAGACTCCGTGCGTCGCCTGCCGGATCGAATAGACTCGGCGGCGACGGCGTGATCGCGCTGCTCCCCGCGCCGCGGACGGAGCATTCGTTCGACCCGGAGAGTACCATGCACCCCCTGCGCCAGCCCCACATGCCCCACTCCACGGTATCCCTCGGCAGGCTCCTCCTGCCGCTTCTGATCGCGGGCCTCATCGCGTCCGCGACGAGCGCTCAGGACGCCGGTGGGGATCCCGCCGAGCCGACCGGCCAGGCGTCGTTCGCCGAGGCCGTCGAGGTCCGGATCGTCAATCTCGACGTCTACGTCACCGACCGCGGCGGCGAGCCGATCACCGGCCTCGGCCCGTCCGACTTCCAGCTCTTGGTCAATGGTGACGAAGTCGAGATCGCCAATTTCTATGCGCAGGTCGACGGCCGGCCGTCGGCGAGCATCGATCAAGCCCTCGAATCGATCCCGCAGGCGGCCCCGAGGCGCGGCGCCGACCTGGTGCCGGCACCCGGCGAGGTGCCGAGCGACCGCCAGGTGCACTTGGCACTGGTGGTCGACCACAGGCGGCTGCGTGCAACCAATCGCAAGCGGGCGCTCAAGACCATGAGCCGCTTCCTGCAGGAGAACCTGCGACCGTCCGACCTGGTGACGGTGATCAGCATCAAGGACGGGCTGATCTTCCACAGCGACTTCTTGTACGACCGCGACGCCGTCGACCAGATCCTGCTCGAAGTGCTCGACATCTCGGCGCGCGCGTCGGCCCAGGAGGCCGAGCGTCGGCGCCTCTTCGGGGAGCTGGCGCGCGGCCAGAGCGGTGGCTTCGCCGCGCGCGCGGCGATCGCCGACGCCGACGCCGACCAGCTGATGGCGCGAATTCGCGCCTACGCCACCGAGGAGTACCAGAATACTCAGACCTCGATCGGCCAGCTGGAGCGAGTCGTCGCCGCACTCGCCGGCATTCCGGGGCGCAAGGCGCTCGTCTACGTCAGCGACGGCATCCCCGACCGTCCGGGTGAAGGACTCTTCGTCGAATGGCGCAACCGCTTCGGGGGCGGCAATCCGGACGCCGGCCTCGGCCTGCGCCGCTTCGACTTCAACACCGACTATCGGCGCGAGGTCGGCAACTTCGACATCCTGCGCGACATGAAGGAGCTCTCCGACCGCGCCAACGCGGCGGGGGTGACCTTCTACGCGCTCGACGCCGAGTCCGACCACGCCGGCGAGGTGCGCTCGGCGGCCACCGAGCAGGGCGCCACGTCGGAAACCCTCGAGGTGGTGAACGCGAACCTACGCGCGCCGCTCGAGCTCACCGCGACGCAGACCGGCGGCCGACGGTTCCAGGCCTCGGGCACCCTGCTCGAGCAGCTCGGCGACCTGGCGCGCGACTTCGGCACGTACTACTCGCTCGGCTTCCCGCCGCCTCCGGAGGCCGGCGACGGAACGCTCAATCTCGAGGTGCGGATCCGTGGTCAGCGCAATCTTCGGGTGCGGCACCGCGAGAGCGTACGGCTCTCCGGTGCCGACGAGCGAGCCGCCCAGGCGACCCTCGCGTCTCTCCTCTTTTTGCGTGCCGACAACCCTCTCGGCATCGAGCTCGCGCCGGGCGATCCGACGCCACGCGACGACGGCCGCGTGGTGCTGCCGGTGCGCATCGACATCCCGATCGCGCGCCTCGCCATGCTGCCGCAGGGCGAGACCTTCAGCGTCGACCTCTATCTCTACGTCGCGACTCTCGACGCCGCCGGCGATCCCGGGCAGGTGCAGCGCGTGCCCTTCCACCTCGAGATCCCGAGTCAGTTCTTCGAGCAGGCTCTCGAGGACGCCGCGAACTATCCGCTGCCGGTGGTGCTCGAGCCGGGCGACCAGCAGGTGGCGATCGGCGTGCGGGACGACAACTCGGGCGTGATCGCCACCGAGCGGCTCGACGTGCGCGACGTCGCACCGCCGTTGCGCGACTGAGACCCGACCGAGCGACGGCTCGACGAGAGAAAGGAATCGTGTCGATGCGCATGGCGGTGGTCTGTCATCCGACCTACGGCGGCAGCGGTGTGGTCGCCACCGAGCTGGCCCAGCAGCTGGCGCTGCGCGGCCACGAGATCCACCTAGTGTCGTACAAGCGACCGTTCCGCTACGACCCGCTGCAGCCCAACATCTACTTCCACGCGGTCGACGTGAGCGACTACCCGCTCTTCCGCCACCCGCCGTACCTGCTGAACCTCACCAACAAGCTGGTCCAGCTGGTGGAAGAACGCGGCGTCGAGGTGATCCACAGTCACTACGCCATTCCCCATGCGCAGGCAGCCTGGATGGCGCGCGAGGTGCTGCGCGAGGAGCGCGGGCTCGATGTCGCGCTCGCCTGCACGCTCCACGGCACCGACATCACCCTGGTCGGCCTGCAGCACAGCTTTTTCGAGCTGACCCGCTTCTCGATCCTGCGCCAGGATCTGCTCACCGCGCCGAGCGCCTGGCTGGCGCGCGAGACGGAGCGCGAGTTCAACGTCCGAGAAGACTCGATCGACGTGATTCCGAACTTCGTCGACCTCGAGCGGTTCCGTCCCGGCGACTGTGCAGCCACCCGCCGGCGCCTGGGCGCCGAGGGGCGGGCCGTGATCACCCACGTGTCGAACTACCGACCGGTGAAGCGCGTGCCCGACGTGATCTCTGGCTTCGCCAAGCTCCGCACCCTGATCGACGCGGTGCTGGTGCTGATCGGCGAAGGGCCCGAGCTCGAGCCGGCGATCGAGCAAGCGAAGGAGCTCGGCGTCCGCCGCGACCTGCGGGTGCTCGGTAACCTCGACAACCTCGAGGAGATCCTGCGCGCGAGCGATCTCTTCCTGCTGCCGTCGCTCGCGGAAAGCTTCGGCCTCGCCGCGCTCGAGGCGCAGGCGTGCGGCGTGCCGGTGATCGGCTATCGCGCCGGCGGCCTGCCCGAGGTGGTGCGCGACGGCGAGACCGGCATTCTCTGCCCCGAGGGTGAGGACGTCTGTCTCGGCGGACTGGCGGCCGAGGTTCTTGGCGACCGCCAGCGGTTCGAGTCGATGCGCCGGGCGGCGCGCAGCAACGCCGAGCGATTCGGCCTGCCGGGCATTCTCGAGCAGTACGAAAACGCTCTCTGCGGGCTGCGCCGGTGACCGGCGGCGGAGCCGACGTGGACGGCGCGGTACGCGCACGGCGCGCCGCGGTCACGATCCTTCACGGCTTCGAGGAGTACCACGAGCGCTTCCAGGCGGTGACGCGGCGCGCGCTACGACGGTTCGAGCAGGGCGACTGGGACGGCGTCCGGCGCGACACGGCCGAGCGCTTCCGCTTCCACCCGCGCGGCCTCGCGCAGGCGCTCGAAGACCTGCGCCACCAGCTCGGCGCGGCGCTCGACAAGGAGCTTTGGAGCCGGGTGAAAGAGCTCTACACCGAGGCGGTGCTCGGCCGCGACGACTTCGAGCTCGCCCAGACCTTCTTCAACTCGCTGAGTCGCAAGCTCTTCCCGCACGTCGGCCTGGACCCGGCGATCGACTTCGTGCCGGCGGACTTTCCGCTGCTCTACCGCGGCTGGGAGATGGCCAGCGCACGCACCTACGCGGTGCACCGCGCCTCGCCGGGCGCGCTGCGGCGAATCCTCGAGGACACGGGTCTGCACGCCCCGTTCCACCGGCTCGACGCGCAATGCACGGCGATCGCCGCCCGCCTCGAGCCCGAGATCGAGCGCCTCGGCGGCTCGATCGATGCGATCGACGTCCTGCGACCGGTTTTCGTGCGCAACAAGTCGGCCTATGTCGTCGGCCGTCTGCGCCGCGGACGTCACCTGGTGCCGCTGCTGCTTCCGATCCTGTACCAGGACGATGGCCTGCAGATCGACGCCGTGCTCACCACCGAGAACGAAGCCTCGATCGTGTTCAGCTTCGCGCGCTGGTACTTCCACGCCGAGGTCGACAATCCGCGCGCCGTCGTCGGCTTCCTGAGCTCGATCCTGCCGCGCAAGCGCATCGCCGAGCTGTACATCTCACTCGGCTACTCCAAGCACGGCAAGACGGAGCTCTACGGCGACGTGATGAAGCACGTGTCGACGGCCGCCGAGCGCTTTCACGTCGCACCCGGCGAGCGCGGTCTGGTGATGGCCGTCTTCACCATGCCGAGCCTTCGCTTCGTGTTCAAGGTGATCAAAGACCGCTTCCCGGCGTCGAAACGCACCAGCCGGCGCGAGATTCGCGAGAAGTATCGCCACGTGCTGCTGCACGATCGGGTCGGCCGACTGGTCGATTTCCAGGAGTTCGAAGACGTCGCCTTTCCGCGCCATCGCTTCGAGCCCGCGCTCCTCGACGAGCTGCTCGAGGTGGCGGGCGAGACGGTGCAGATCGAGGGCGACCAGGTCGTGATCGGCCACATGTACGTCGGCCGCCGGGTCACACCGCTCGATCTCTTCGTGCGCGAGCGCGGTGAAGAGGCGGCGCGCGCCGCGGTGATCGACTGGGGCTATGCGCTGAAGGACCTCGCCGCCGCCGGCATCTTCGCCGGCGACATGCTGCTGAAGAACTTTGGCGTCACGCGCCACGGCCGCGTCGTGTTCTACGACTACGACGAGCTCCGTCCGCTCGGCGAGTGCTCGTTCCGGCCCATGCCGCAGCCCCGCGACGAAATCGAAGAGCTCTACGACCAGCCTTTCTTTTCCGTCGCCGAGGGCGACGTGTTCCCCGAAGAGATGCGCAGCTTCCTCGGCCTCGGCGGCGCCCTGCGCGCGGCGTTCGAGTCCGCGCATGCCGATCTCTTCGGCGTCGACTTCTGGCGAGCGATGCAAAAAGCTGTCGGGGGCGGCGAGATGGTCGATTTCTTCCCGTATCGCCGAGAGAAGCTGCTCGCCGAGGAATCTTCCGCGTCCTCATGACGTTTGGTAGGGTGATGTCATTGAGTTGCGTCGCCACGATCACTTAGATCACTCGAATCCCGCGGCGACATACACCAGGATCCACCCGAACGGAGGGCGCACATGTTGCGTTTCAGCGAGATCGACGCTGGCGGCGAGGTTCAATCGGAGATCGTGCTCGCAACGCGCTCGATGGCGCCGCAGACGGCGGTCGCCGTCGTTCGCGCCGCGCTCAAGGAGATCGCACTCACCTCGCACCGCATCGAGGCGCTCATGCCGGACGACCTGCCGACGGCTCCGGCCGTTCTGCAGGCGCGGCGCAACGCGGCCGCCCGCCATGCCTTGATCGAGGAATTCGGCCTGCTCTCGAGCGCCGAGATCGCCGAGATCGCCGGCTCGCGGGCCAAGAACCGCGCCGCGCTGGCCAGCAGATGGCATCGTGAGGGACGGCTCTTCGCAGTCGAGCATCGCGGCGAGACTCGCTTTCCGGCCTTCCAGCTCGACGCCGACGGCAAGCCGCTCGACGGCGTCGGCGAGATCGTCGAGTCGCTCGGCGGGGAAGAGGGCTGGCCGACAGCGCTGTGGTTTCTCGCCATCAACGGCCATCTCGGCGACCGGCGGCCGGTCGACGTGCTGGCCAGCGAGCCGGAGGCCGTGCACGCCGCGGCCTGCGCCGAGGCCGACGAGGTCTTCTGAGGATCGCTCTCACGATCGAGCTGCCACCGCCCCCTCCGCCCTCTCTTGATCCGCTGGTCGACATCTGGCCGGCCGGCCGGGAGCTGGTCCGGGTACACGACGGCCGGTTCGGCGCCGCGTCGTTCAACCCGGGCAAGGGCCGGGGGCGCTTCCATCCCTTCGACGATGCGCGGGGGGATGTGGTGCCGGTGCTCTACGCCGCCGACTGCCTCGACGGCGCGCTCTCCGAGACCCTCTTCCACAGCCTGCCGCCGCGTCCGGATCCCGGGGCGGCGGCCGAGGCCTTTCTCGACCACGACCTCGATCGCGCCGCCGCGGCGCAACGCGGGTTTCGACGCCAGCGGCTGCGCGGTCGCATGGCCTCGGTGCTCGAGCCGCGGCGCGACCTGGCGCTCGCCCGGCTGTCGGGACACGGACTCGGTCGTCTGGGGGTCGCGCGCGACGAGTTGATCACGTCGCCGGCCAGCGCGTACGCCCAGACCGCGGCCTGGGCGGCCGCGCTCCATCGGCAACACGACGGCCTCGACGGCTTGGCCTGGACCTCGAGGCAGTTCGACGACGCACGCGCCGTCGTTCTGTTTGGCGACCGCACCGACGGTGCGCTCCGCATCGCCGACGGCCCCGAGCCGCTCGATCTGGGACGCGGGCTCGACCGCGTCCGGCGCGCCGCCGAGCTCGCGCGCATCACGATCTTCGAGTACTGAGCGCGCTCCGGGGCCGCCCGGAGCCGCGCAAAGACCGCTGTGCACAGGTTTGCACAGCGGAGCAGAGCCCTTTGCCGGGCTATGAATCGATGAATCGTGATGTTTCGATCTTCGCAGCCCTTGGGGATCGATCTGCCCACACCGTAGCGTTCGGGTGTTCGCGATCCGATCAACCCAACCTCCGGAGATTCCACATGATTCAGCGTTCCTTCTTGCACTTACTGCTTGTCGGCGTTCTCGTCGCCGCATTTGCCGCTCCTGCTCTTGGTCAAGCCACTCCGCCGTTCGATCGCACGATCATCGTGGGCGGCTCGGGAACCAACGCCGCCAACGGCACCGCGTTGATCACCGCCGTCTTCGCCGCCGCGGCCGCCGTGCCGCCGCCGTCCGCGGGCAATCCGTGGCTGGTCAAGGTCGAGCCGGGGGTCTTCGACCTCAGCGGATTCACCCTGCCGATGATCAACTTCGTCGACATCGAGGGCTCCGGCCGCAACGCCACCTTCATTCGCTCGTCGCCGGGCGGTTTCGGCCTCGCCGCGACGATTGACGTGCCCGCCGGCACCGACGTCGAGCTGCGCAACCTGACGGTGCAGAACTTCGCCTCCGGTCAGGGCGCCGGCATCACCAACTCGAGCACCGACTTCAAGCTGACGCAGGTGAACATCGAAGTCGAATCCGAGGGCTCGTCTTTCGGCTTCGTCTCTTTCGCCGGAAATCCGCGAGTCCAGACCGTCTTCGTCCGCGCGGCGGCCAAGAACAACGACGCGACCGGCTTCTTCCTCGACGCCGGAGCTCCCGTGATCATCGAGTCCTTCGTCTTCATCAACAACGCCACTCCGGGCGACAACCGCGGCTTCCGCATCGAGAGCGGTGCCAATCCGTCGATCGACAAGACCTCGGGCGTCGTCTTCGGCGGCAATCGCAACACTGGTGTCCAGGTCCAGGGCGCTTCGGCGACTCTCACCAACAATCGCTGGACCGTCACGGGCGGCAGCCTGGCACGGGGCCTCTACGCTACCGACGATGTCTTCGTCGAAGTCCAAGAGAGCACCTTCCAGGCGACGGGCGCGACCACCAACGTCGGCATTCAGAACGACACGGGCTTCCTGACCGTGCAGACCTCGCGCGTCATTGCCGGCGCGGGCGCCAGCTCGATCGCGGTCGAGAACGTGTTCAGCGGCCAGACCGATATCGATCAGTCGGTGCTGCAGGGCGGGCTCTCGTTCCGCAACACCTTCGGCGGCGCGTTCCGCATCGGCTCGACGCAGCTTTCCGGTCCGCGTGCCATCGGTGGTGGTTCGGCGATCTGCGCCGCCAGCTACGACGGCAACTACGTGGCGATCGGCCCCGGCTGCTGACGCGACCGGCGCTCGCCAGACTCGAGGGCTCCGTACGGGTACGGAGCCCTCTGTCGTTCTCCCACATTCCGCTCGTTCCGGCCACACCACGCATTCACGATCACGAGGCCTTCATGCTCCAGAGATCGTCCCCCCGGCTCTCCCTCGCCGCCACGACTCTGCTCCTGGCCATCTTCGTCGCCGCGCCGAGCTTCGGCCAGGCGACGCCGCCCTACGACCGAACGATCATCGTCGGCGGCAGTGGCACCGACCTCGTCAACGGCACCAACCTGCTCAACGCCATTACCGCTGCGCTCGCCTCGCCGACGCCACCGTCCCCGACCAATCCGTGGCTGATCAAGGTCGAACCGGGAATCTTCGATCTCGGCTCGCAGGTGCTCGAGATGCAGAACTTCCTCGACATCGAGGGCTCAGGCCGCAACGCCACCTTCATCCGCTCGGACGGCGCCGCGGCCGTGCAGCGCAAGACGGTCAATGTCGCGGCCGGCGTCGACGCCGAGCTGCGCAACCTCACTGTCCAGTACTTCGCCACCGCCAGCGGCGCCGGCGTCGTCAACGAAAGCAGTGAGCTGAAGCTGACGCAGGTCAATATCGAAGTCGAGGCCGCGGGCATCGTTGCGGGCATCATCACGATCAACAGCAGTCCTCGCATATCGACAGTGTTCCCGCGTGTCGACTCGACATCGGCGATCAGCCGTGCGTTCGGCCTTCGCATCCAGGGCGGCGCGCCGATCGTCAACGAGATGTTCATCTTCATCCCGAACTCGACCAACCGCGAGAACGTAGGCATCTTCGTCGAGAACGGCAGTGCCCCGGTGTTGGAGCAGATCTCGGGTGTTGTCTTCGGTGGACGGAACAACGTCGGCATCCGAGTGCACGCCGCCTCGGCACGCATCACCAACAATCGGTGGTCGGTATCGACCGGCAATGACGCGATCGGCGTCGAAATTCTCGATTCGTTCGCCTCGGAAGAGGTCGGCGAGGTCGAGATCAAGGAATCGACGTTCGAGAGCGCCGGGGCCAGTAGCAGCTTCGGGCTACTCAACCGGAGCGCGGGGTTAGTCGTCCCCTCGGTCGAGGACTCACGACTCGACGCGATTCTCGGAGGCGGAGCCGTGGCGGTGGCGGTGCGCAACACGGTGACCGGCGCAGCGACCCACATCGACCAGTCGAAGCTCCTGGGCCAGTCGGCCCTCGAGAACGCCGTCGCCGGAACGTCGTTCCGCGTCGGCTCGAGCAAGCTCGACGGCGTCCGCATCTTCGCTGCCGGCTCGTCGTCGGTCTGCGCGGCCAGCTACGACGGCGCCTACGTGCCGGTACCGCCCGGCTGCTGACGCTCGACGCCGCTTCGGTGCCCACAACGGCTCGCCGGCGCCTCGTCTCTTCAGTGTCCGAATGCGCTCGCGCTCCATGCGGGCGTCCGCGCCTGGGCCGTGCCCGGGCGACCCACCCCGAGCCCCCCACTCGGATCCCCCAAGGCAGACTCGCTCCATGGAGAGTCTTCGATGAGTAAGACAGCTCGCTTCCTTCCGCCGCCTCTTCCTGTCCTCCTGACCCTTCTCGGCCTGTGCGCGGTTCTTGCCGCGCCGGCGCTCGCGCAGCCTCCGGCGACACCGCCCTTCGACCGCACCATCATCGTCGGCGGTGGCGGCACGGACCTCGCCAACGGCACCGCCCTCTTGACCGCGGTCAACGACGCGCTGGCGGCAGTGCCTCCACCGTCGTCCACCAACCCGTGGCTGATCAAAGTCGAGCCCGGCATCTTCGACCTCGGTTCCCAAACCCTACAGCTGCAGAGCTGGATCGACATCGAGGGCTCGGGCCGCAACGCGACCTTCATCCGCTCCGCCGGCACACCCTTCGGGGCACGGCCGTCAACCGTCAACGTGGCGCCCGGCGTCGACTCCGAGCTGCGCAACCTCACCGTGCAGTTCTTTTCCAACCTCAGCGGCACCGGCATCGTCAACGCGAGCAGCGAGCTCAAGCTGACGCAGCTGAACGTCGAGGTCGAGACCGCGGGGTCGTCGACCGGCATCTACTCGTTCAACAGCAACCCGCGCCTCTCGGCCGTCTTCCCGCGCGTCGCATCGACCGGCGGCGGCGAATCGACCGGCATGTTGATTCGCGGCGGCGGCCCGATCATCAACGAGATGTTCTTCTTCATCAGCAGCGAGTCCCCGCGCGAGAACGTCGGAATGATCGTCGAGCGCAGCGCGGATCCGGTGATCGATCTGGTTTCGGGCGTCGTCCTTGGCGCTGCGCAGAATGTCGGCATCCGCGTCCAGGGAGCCTCGGCCCGTGTCACCAACAATCGATGGTCGGTGGCCAGCGGGGAGACCGCGATCGGAATCCAGGTGCTCGACAGCACGACGGTCGATGTCGCCGGCGATCTCAGCCTCAAAGAGTCGACCGTCGACGCCAGCCTGGCGACGCGCGTCATCGGCCTGAGCAACCAGAGCACCCAGGTGTTCGTCGGCGTCAAGGACACGATCGTCACCGCCATCCCGGCGGCGAACAGCACGCTTTCGGTCGCCGCGCGCAACACGGTCAACGGTGCCCGCACGGAAGTCGACCAGGCGGTGCTCGTCGGCAAGGTCTCGATCGAGAACGCGGTCGCCGGCACCACGATCCGAGTCGGTGCGACCAAGCTCTCCGGCGTGCGCAGCATCATCGCGGGCTCGTCCGCGGTTTGCGTCGCCAGCTATGACTCGACCTACGCGCCGATTCCCCTCGGCTGCTGAGCCTGTCGTGTGGGCCCAGCTCGCCCCGGCGGGCTGGCCGCGTCCGATGCGCTCCGTGCGCCCCGGCCCGCGCCGGGGCGCGTTCCCCGCCAATCCTCCGAGCCCCCCTCGTGACTTGAATTCTCCAGGAGATCGCACATGATGAAAGCTCGCATTCTGCCGCCGGCGCTCCCCGTCGTCGTGCTGCTTACCGTCGTCTTCACTGTACCGGCGTTCGGCCAGGCGACGCCGCCGTTCGACCGCACGATCATCGTCGGCGGCGGCGGCACTGACCTCGCCAACGGCACCGCGCTGCTCACCGCGGTCAACGACGCGCTCACGTCGCCGTTCCCGCCGACGGCCGGCAACCCCTGGCTGATCAAGGTCGAGCCCGGAATCTTCGACCTCGCCAATCAGACTCTGCAGTTGCAGAGCTGGATCGACATCGAAGGCTCCGGCCGCAATGCCACCTTCATCCGCTCGGCCGGCAGCCCCTTCACCCCCAGACCGAGCACGGTCAATGTTGGATCCAGCATCAACTCCGAGCTGCGCAACCTGACGGTTCAGTACCTATCGACATCCAATAGCGGCGGCGCCGGCCTGACCAACGCGAGCAGCGAGCTGAAGCTGACGCAGGTGAACATCGAGGTCGAGGGGCCCAAAGACGTGTTCGGCATCGTCTCGACCAGCGGCAGCCCGCGCATTTCGGCAGTGTTTTCGCGCGTCGCCTCGATCAACGGCGGCAATGCGATCGGCATGTTGGTCCAGCGTGGTGGGCCGGTGGTTCTCGAGATGTTCGTCTTCATCAAGAACGAGGCCGACGAGCGCAATGTCGGCATCCAGGTCGAGACCGGCGCGAGCCTCGTGCTGGACAAAACGTCGGGCGTCGTCTTCGGCGGAAAGTCGAACATCGGCCTTCGCTCGGTCGGCGGTTCGGCGGACGTGACGAACAACCGCTGGAGCGTCTCGACGGGAACGCTGGCGATCGGCGTACAGATCCTCGACTCGTCCGATGTCGCTTCGAGATTCCCCTTCGAGATCAAGGAGAGCACCTTCGAGGCGCTCAGTGCGTCGACCAAGGTCGGCCTGAGCAACGAGAGCAAGGGGGGCGCAGTCACCGTGAAGGACACGATCCTCTTCACTCCGGTCGATCCCGCGAGTTTCCCCGGCTCGATCGGTGCGCAGAACACCGTCGAAGGTGCTGCGACCGACATCCACCAGTCGATCGTCAGCGGCAACCTCTCACTGTGGAACCAGGTGCCGACGACAGTATTCCGTGTGGGTGCGACTCAGCTCGCGGGCGCGCGGAGCATCGCCCTTGGCTCGACGGCAGTGTGCGCCGCGAGCTATGACGGCGCCTACGCCACCTTGCCGCCGGGCTGCTGAGCGGCCACGCCGCTCGCCTCACGATTCCGAGACCGCCGCATCCGGCGTGGCCGGATGCGGCCTTCCGTCCCCCCAACCCGCCCCCCGCCAGGAGACTGAACATGAAGCAAGCCTCGATTCCTCGCCTCGCGCCGACGGCCCTTTTCGTGCTCCCGATCCTTTTCGGCCTGTGCGCGCTGCTCGCCGCACCGGCACTCGCGCAGCCACCGGCGACCGCACCCTTCGACCGTACGATCATCGTCGGCGGTGGAGGCACCGACGCCGCCAACGGCACGGCGCTACTCACCGCGGTCAACGACGCACTCGCCGCGGTTCCGGCGCCGTCGGCCGGCAATCCGTGGCTGATCAAGGTCGAGCCCGGCATCTTCGACCTCGGCTCTCAGACTCTGCAGCTGCAGAGCTGGATCGACATTGAAGGCTCCGGCCGCAACGCCACGTTCATCCGCTCGGGCGGCTCCGTCTTCGTGCCGGCACCGGCGACCGTCAACGCGGCGAGCGGTGTCAACTCCGAGCTGCGCAACCTCACCGTGCAGTACTTCTCGAACATCGTCGGAGGAATCGGAATTCAGAACGCCAGCACCGAGCTCAAGCTGACCCAGGTGAACGTCGAAGTCGAGGCGTCCGACTCCGCCACGGGAGTTCTTTCGACAGCCGGCAACCCCCGCCTGTCCGCCGTCTTCTCGCGCGTCTCGTCGACCAACGGTGGTGTCGCCACCGGCTTCGCGATCCGTTCCGGGGCACCGGTCGTGCTCGAGATGTTCGTCTTCATCAAGAATGAGACGCAGCGCGAGAACATCGGTATTAGCGTGTCGAACGGCGCTGCGCCGGTGCTCGAGAAGATTTCGGGCGTCGTCTTCGGCGGTAGCCGAAACATCGGCATCCTTTCGTCCGGCTCCTCGCCGAGCATCACCAACAATCGTTGGACCGTGTCGAACGGCGAAGCGATCGGCGTGCTGGTGCCGCTGGTGCCGGCCACCATCTTGCGCCCGGTGGTCGAGCTCAAGGAAAGCACGATCGAGGCCACCAACGCGTCGCGCGCCATCGGCCTGAGCAACGAAAGCGGCGGCTCGGCGACCCGCGTCGAGGTGAAGGACACGACGATTCGGGCCTCGGCGAGCCAGTTTGCCGCAGCGCTGCCGATCGCCGCACGCAACGTGAACAACGGGTCGTTCACCAAGATCGACCAGAGCGTGCTCGACGCTCGGATCGCGCTGTCCAACCAGACGGCGGGTACGACCTTCCAGGTCGGCGCCAGCCAGCTGGCCGGCGTGCGCAACATCATCGCCGGCTCGACGGCGGTGTGCGCCGCCAGCTACGACATCGCCTACACCACTTTGCCGCCGGGCTGCTGAGCAGCCTCGCGGCCAACGGATGATCGGGACCGATCGAGCCGCCGCGTGGTCATGGGCCGCCGCGCGGCGGCTCGGTCCCGGTCGATGACGGTCGCGGCCGACGCGAACGCATCCGACCTAACTGCAGCCGACCCAACCGCAGCCGACCCCACAGCCACTGCAGCTCGCGTCCGGCGGCTCGCTGCAGGGCGCGCAGCACAAGGCGCGGCGGCGACATGTCGCCGAACGCCTCAGCGATCGCCCAGAGCGTGCCGAGACCGACCCGACGCGCACTGGTGATGGCGTAGATCGGCTCCCAGGCTTCGGGCACGAACTTCGCCTTGAATGCGTCGAGGCCATCGAAGTCGTAGAACCGCCGTCCGTGAGCGCGCATCCAGCCGAGCAAAGCGCGGATCCAGAGCGCCTGCCGCGGCGCCTCGAGGCCGGCGCGGCGAGACAGCGGCGACAGGCCAAGCGTGACGGAGCGCGCGCCGAGCGCAGCGAGATCCGTCCAGGCGGCGTCGAGCAGCAGCTCGCTCGTGCCATTGGGCGCCGCCGCACCGCGGATGATCTGTTCGATCAACCAGCCATCGCGTCGCGGGATCGGCGACGCCACCAGGAAGCCGACGACACGGCCGTCCTGCTCGGCGACATGGACGCGTCGATCATAGAGCCGGCCGAGCGTCTCGGGCTCGACCAGAAAATGCAGCGGCGGTAGACCCCGGGTCGCCAACCACTCGTCGAGACAGCGCTGCAGCTCTTGGTGCTCGAGCGCCCGCGCGCGCGGCCAGCGCGTCACTGCGACACCCTTGTTGCGCGCCCGATTCAGCTGCGCCCGCAGCGACGCCTTGCCGGCGAGAATGCTCGGCCACGACGCGGGATCCCAGGTCGGCTGCGCGCCGAGCAAGATGCGATCGAGCGGACCGCGCGAGGCCAGCGTGGCCGCCAGGCGCTCATCGGCGGCGAAGTAGCACGACCAGAGGCCGAGTCGATGCGTCGCCTGCTCGAACTCCTCGACCACCTCAGCGAGCCGTTCGGCGGCGCACACCGGCGCGCCAGCGACCACTCGGTAGCCAGCGTGCGTGACAAAACCGACGACGGCGTCGCGACGGCCAGAGAACCAGCGAGCGATCCCCGGATTAAGGATCTGGTAGCAGGTCGCGTTCCAGCCATGCTCCACCACCAGGCGTCGCGCCTCGGCAAGCTCGACAGTATCAGGGAGCAGGCGAGTCATCGCGACCATGGATCCCTGACATCTTTGGTTTCCAACCTTGATCCCATCGCCCACTCGTTGTCGCCGTTCCACGAGGAGACAAAGGTCGACAAAACCCCGGAGAACCGACCCATCGTAGCCGACCGCTGTCGGCCGAGGAACGAGCACTCAATTGCTGGCTCAACGAGCTCGATTTCTCGATCCCTATCGATCGACAACTTGTCACTCGAATCGTGACACGCAAACCATTCCTCTTGCCTCCTCGTTTCCAGCGCGATTTGAGTCAGAACACAGGCATCACTACAGATGAGATTTACCACCACGTTGCCTGCAATGACGAAAGGGAGACTAGAGATGGACCCGAGAATGAAATCCAAGAACCGCCTGAAGCTGAAGGTGCTGCCGGTCCGCCGGCTCGGCGTCGACAAGGCGCTGCTCCAGAATGGCGCCCCCGGCTTCGACCAGGATGTGACCGGCGGCTGCCGTGCCACCCAGGGTGGCAGCTGCAACATCTGCTGCACCGGCACCAGCTAGAGTGCACGAGCGGCGGCCTGCGGCGGGCGAGCGCGCGGCTCGCGGGTCCGTGGGTCGCCGACCCCGAGCGGCCTTGAATCACCGAGGAGTCATGCCGCCGACGGCGCAGCAACACGCGGGAGCTCGAGTGCTGCACCGAGCAGCTCCAGCGAGCGTCGCTCTGCCGCGAGGCTCGTCGGAAGCAGATTGTGGACCATCACCTCGTCGGGAGCAAAGCGTGCGGCGGCCGCTTCGATCGTCTCGC
Organism: Acidobacteriota bacterium; assembly: GCA_039194425.1. Taxonomy (GTDB): domain Bacteria; phylum Acidobacteriota; class Thermoanaerobaculia; order Multivoradales; family J023; genus JAUIJL01. Next base: position 48,336 of record JBCCVZ010000028.1, read on the forward strand.
GACACTGCTCGCCCGTCCCCGCGAAGAGCCACGGCGCCATCGGCTTCGGCGTGAACGTCGCCGGATCGTCGCCTTCGGCCTCGAAGAAGACGCGCAGCGCCTGCAGCGCCTGCTCCCGCGTCTCGGCACAGACACCGCACTGAGCGAGAATTACGATGGGACGCTCGAGACCACCGGTCCCTCGAAACTCGTCGCGGTAGATCGCGATGGCAGACTCGAGGAGGGGGATCGAAGCGGCGTGGTAGAGCGAGGTGCAGAAACCCACGCCGAGGGTCGCCGCGCTCCGCGCCGATGCGGCGCTGGACCCGACGAGCCAGAAGGGGAAGCGTAGGCGCCCCTCGAGCGACAGCAGCTCGCGAAGGGCACGCAGGCGATCACCAACCGTCTCGCGCATCTGCACCGGGTCGCGGCCGTCGAGCAGCAGAGCCCGCAGCCGATCGTTCGACTCGGCGGCAGGCCCCGCGCCGACCAGGCTACGCGACACGCCGAGGTCGAAGCGATCACCGTAGAGCAGCCGGATCATCCGGCCGTCGTCGGCCAGGCTCAGCGGGCTGCGCGACTGCACGTCGACCGCTCCGGTCCCGATGCGGATGCGCTCGGTCAGGCCGAGGAGCACCGCCGAAAGCAGCACCGGGTTGGCACATTGCGACGGATTGTGGTGCTCGCCAATCCAGTAGCGATGAAAACCCAAGGAATCCGCTTTCTGCACCAGCTCGGCGGTCTCGAGCGGATTGCGAAAGATGTCGAGCACCGAGTACTTCATGACTGCCTCGGGTCGAGAAGCCGCTGCATGTAAAGAGCCAGAGTGCTTTGCGTCTCCAGCGAGAAGTTCCAACGATTCCACTGGAAGATGGCATAGAAAGGAAAGATTTGGCGCGGTCCGTAGAGCAGGCGACCAGACCGCGCTGCGGCGTCGAGACGTTCCGCAAGCTCTGCGTTGCAGTCGAGGGCGCGGCGCAGCACGTCTCGCACCGGCAGCTCGAGCTCGTTCAAGATCTCGTCGGGATCCCAGACCGCGGCCGCCAGGACCTCACGCTGCTCCACGACATTCGCCTCGGTGATCTCGCGTCCTTCGGCGGAGAGCTCCGGCAGGCGCTGCGCGAGCTCCAGATTGCACCACGCGTCCCAGATCTCCCAGCCATCGAGGCAGATCGTACGTAGGAAGTCATTGAGAACGGTGAGCGAGAGTAAGGGCAAGATCTCGACCGGCGTCTCGAGCCGCAGCAACTCGAGAATCGTCAGACTGTCCGCGGCGAACAAATCGTGCGCGATGCCGAGACCGACGACGCCGCCGAACTGATAGGTCTCGGCATCGTAGATCCCCGTCGCGTAGTCGTCGAGCCGGCCGGCCGCGACCTCTTCGTCGAGGAAACGACGAAGCCGGGGTTCGAATCCGGAATGCAGCGCTGCGCCGGAGAAGCGGAGCCGTAGCCCAGGCGGCTTGATCATGAACCAGAAGCTGTCGATCGCACCGACCGTACGCCAGTCGTCGAGTTTCGCCCGCAGCGCACCACACAAGAAATCGAGCCGTTGCTCGGTATCGCGAAAGCCGAGACCCATCTGGAGCCAGCGCGTCGGATTGAGTGTGCGCTCGAGGTGCTCCGCTCCGGCCGCCAAGAATTGCTCACGCAGGTCAGTGAGCATCGTCAGCTGGTCGCCGCTCCATTCGCTCTCCGCCGGCACCATGGGTTGAAAGCTGTCGATCACGGCATCGATCAGCCTGCGCATCTCTCGTGGTGTGAATGTCTGAGATGTTCTTGCCATCGGAGCTCCAGGATGTTCGGGTCACGGCGCCATACCTGGCGCAGAGGCCTGATGCTTTCCCTCGCATCTGCAGTCTTGTACGGAGAACAAGAGACAACGTTCGCACGAGGAAAGGCGACTCGCAGCAGACCAAATACTTACACCTTTTGACCCCTGGAGCCTGCCGACTCACACCACTCAACGAACCACTAGAACCCTCGACCTCGACCTCCCGTCCAAGCGACCGTACACGTTGAGAGAGAGGCATCCTCAGACAGTGCAATTCCACCACGATGCCTCAAACCAACGAAGGGAGATCAGCATGAACCAAGACAGCAAGGCCAAGAACCGACTGCAATTGAAGGTCTTGCCGGTGCGCCGGCTCGGTGTCGACAAAGCGCTGCTCGAGGAGGGATCCCCGGTTCAGCAGTGTCGAGCCACCGCGGGCGGTAGCTGCCAGATCAACTGCACGGGCACCACCTACTGATGCCCGCCCGGCGGCCCACGACGAGCGAAGCGATCGCGATGTCCGTGGGTCGCCGTTCAGCGGACCGGCGAACAAGGTCGACGATTGGGGTCGGCTCCGCAGCGAGCGTTGGATCGATGCGCCAGCTTGTGAGGGCACGATGACGAGCGAAGAACTCGCGACGCCTGCTCCGTGGAAACCATTGGTCCACGGACACTCGGCAACGCGGATCGGAGCGCTGCTGGCGACCATCGCCCGAGACCTCGCGCCGCTCGACCGAAACCCGGCAGGTCGCATCGTGCCCGGTTCGAGAATCATCGCGGCAGAGATTGCGCTCTTCTTCTCGTACTTCGATGCGTTCGCCCCCGACCAGGGGCACGACGCGGCGGCGCTGTGGTGGCTCGGCGAAGCGATGTCGCGTGAGACTCGAGAAGGATCGGTTGCTCTGCACGAGGGCCTGACCTTCGTCGCCTGGGTTGCGGCACATCTCGAGGGCCGCCTTTTCGATGCGGCGGGCGACGATCCGAACGCCGACTTCGACCCGCTGATTCTCGAACTCCTCGAGCACGAGCGCTGGGCCGGCGAGTACGAGCTCTTCCGCGGCCTTACAGGTCTCGGCGTCTACTTCCTGGAGCGCTGGCCCCGACCATCGGCCGCCCGCGGTCTGGGCCTGATCATCGACCACCTCGCAAAGCTCGCCGAAGAGATGCCGGGGAAGCTAGGGAGTCCGGTGGGATACGCCTGGTTCACGGCGCCGGAGCGGCTGCCCCAGTGGCAGCGAGAACTGACTCCGCGAGGCCACTACAACTTGGGCACGGCCCACGGACTGCCCGGAGTGCTGGTCGTGCTGGCCGCCGCCATCGCTCTCGATGTCCGCACCGAGTTGGCGAGCGAGCTACTCACCGGTGCGGCAACGTGGATGCTCGAGCAGAAACTGCCTCCGGGTGAGAAGTCCGTGTTTCCGACCTGGGTGCCGAAGGACGGCGAGCCGCCGGCGTCGCGATTCGGCTGGTGCTACGGCGAGGCCGGCATCGCGTCGACACTTCTCTGCGCTGCCCGCGCCACCGGCCAGCAGGAGTGGTCCCGAGAAGCCCTCGAGCTCGGTCGCTCGGTGGCGGCGCGGTCTCCAGACCCCGAGCTGATCGACGAGCCGGGACTCTGCCACGGCGCAGCCGGGCTGGCGACTCTCCTCGCCCGGCTGCATTTCTTCAGCGCCGGGGAGCAAGGTACAGAGGAGCTGGCGCGTGGCGCCCGAGTGTGGGCGAACGCCGCGCTCGACTTGTGCGATCCCGAGGTGGACGGAGCCGGCGGCTTCTGGTCGCTGCGGTCAGGCGATGGCCCACGCGTAGATCCGACGTTCTTGCGCGGCGCGGTCGGCGTCGGGCTCGCGCTGCTCAGCTTGGTCAGCGACGTGCATCCGCAGTGGCACCGTCTGCTCACCCTCTCGGCGCCGCCGATCGACGGCCCGTTCGTCCGCTTCCTCACCGAGGACAGACCCGCCGAGGACAACCCCTGATGACCGCCACGACTCTGCACCCCCCAGCGACTCTCGACGACTCGTTCGAGCCGGCGCGTTTCTTCGTGCTGCGTACGCCCCTGTTCCCGGTCTCGGCCTTCGAGCGATGGAACATGGATCTCTCGGCGACCGATGTCGAAGTGGACGATTTCGACGACGATGAGCTCTCGGAGGCTCTGGATGCCGACACAACCCGCTTGCGCGCACGCCTGGCGGACATCTTCGACGATCCGATGCTCCAGGAAGCGGTGTTCATCGCCTCGCCAAGCCTCGCCGGCAGCCAGCGCTACTGGCGCGAGGACCCGGAGAGCAAGCGCGGTCAGCGGGTCGAACGCTCTCTGGTGTCTTACCTCGGCCGCCTGTGCACGCGCTCGACGCCGTTCGGACTCTTCGCTGGATGCGCCGTCGGCCGTGTCGCTGGAAACGGTGGGCCCACCGACGGCGTCGCCGAGCGCAGCAGGCTGGCGCTGCGCGCGAGGACACTGCATCGCCGCGTGAGCCGCGTCGACAAGGCGTATGTCTACGGGATCTGCGAGGACCTGCGGCGCGATCGGAGCTTGCGCCGTGAGCTCACCTTCACTGCCAACGACAGCCTCTACCTTCACGGCGCCAACTACCGATTCGCGCAAACCGCCGTCGATCAATCACGACTCACCCACCGCCTGGTGGAGGTCGAGCGTTCCGAGCCGGTCGACTGTGTGCTCCGCCGCGCCGCCGGCGGAGCGACCGTGGCCGAGCTGGCCGCGGCACTCGCGACGTCGGATCCTGACGACGACATTCCGCTCGACGATGCGACCGCCTTCGTCCACGCCTTGATCGACCATCATCTCCTGGTCAGCTCGCTGTCGCCGATCGTCACCGGCGACGATCCCGCGCGGGAGATCGCAGCTCAGCTCGCACGGCTGACGCCACGCACCGCCGCTCTGGCGGAGCGCCTGACGCAGATCCGCCACGAGTTGGCGGCGATCGATCGCCTGGGCCTCGGCGTTCCGCCGACGCGCTACCAAGGAGTATTTCCCGACGAGGACGCGCTGCGCCAGCTGCTGCCGATTCAGCTCCTTCAATCCTGGCCCGAAGAGCGGCTCGTCCAGGTCGATCTGCTAACCGCCACCGACGATCTGACGATCTCGCGCGACCTGGCCGACCAGGCGCTCGAAGCCGCCTCCGTGCTGCATCGCCTGCGCGGCCCGTCCGCGCATGCCGACCTGGAGAGCTTCCGCGACGCCTTCGTGGCGCGCTACCAAGACCGCGAGGTGCCACTTCTCGAGGCTCTCGACGAGGACGCCGGAATCCCATTCGACGCCACGGAGAGTCCTCTCGTCGATGCCTCGCCATTGCTCGAAGGCCTCACATTTCCGCCCGCCGAGAATCCGACCGAGGTGCGATGGGCACGGCGCGAGAACCACCTCTTCCGACTGCTGTGCCGCGCTTTGGCATCCGGTGTCCGGGAGCTCGCCCTGACGCCGGACGATCTCGACGCGCTCGGCGGCGAGGCTCCGCTGCCGCTGCCCGACGCGTTCAGCATCGCAGCGACGATAGTCGGCAGCGTCGACGAGCTGCGCACCGGCAGACCGAGGCTCTACCTCAAGTGGCTCGACGGGCCACCGGGTGGACGCACCGTCGGCCGCTTCAGCCCGCTCGACGAGCAGCTGCGCGGCGAGCTCAGGGAGTCCGTACGCAACGAGGAGGCCTGCCGGCCCGAGTGGCTCTTCGCCGAGATCGTGCACCTCCCCCAAGGCCGAGCAGCGAACGTCGTCGGTCGCCCGGTGCTGCGCGAGCACGAGCTCACCTTTCTCGGCCGCTCCGGAGCCGCCGACGGTCAGCAGATCCCCGCCGCCGACGTGCAGATTCGTGTGGTCGGGGACGAAATCCAGCTGCGATCGAAGCGCCTCGGTCACAGAGTGATTCCGCGCCTCAGCTGCGCCCACAACCCGGAGGCGAACGGCCTCGGCCTCTACAAATTCCTCATCGCTCTGCAGCGCCAGGGCACCAGCGGCGGGGTCCGCTGGCATTGGGGGCCACTCGACGCGGCACCCTTCTTGCCTCGGCTGACCTACGGCGACGTGATTCTCGCACCAGCGCGTTGGCGGCTCGAAAAGGAGAGCGTCGAGCCCCTGAAAGCGATGCCCGGAGCCGAGCGCTTCCGAGCGGTTCGGCGCCTGCGCCGTGAGCTCAGGCTGCCACGCGTCGTGGGCGTCGCGATTGGCGACGAGTTCGTGGCTCTGGACCTGGACAACATTCTGTGCGTGAACGTCTTCGTCCAGATGGCGTCGCAGCGCGACAGCAGCCTCTTGGTCGAGCTCTTCCTCGGACAGGAGGACCTCTGCGTCGAGAGCCCCGAGGGTGCGCATTGCCACGAGCTGATCCTCCCCTTCGTGCGCCGACGGACTCACGGGCCCAAGGCGCGGACGGTCGACACAATGCGTGACCCACAGGAGCCGAGCGCCGAGCGCCGGCGTGGGCCACGCGACGGCGCGGCGCGCCAGAGCTTCGGGCCGGGCTCGCCCTGGATCGACGTCCGGCTCTACTGCAGCGCAATCTCTGCGGATCGCGTGTTGAGCACTGTGATGACTCCCCTCCGCGCCGCGGCTGAACGCTGGTTCTTCAGCCGCGAGCAAGGCGACGACTTCCACCTGCGGTGTCGCATCCACGGTGCCCAGGAACGGCTCCATGGGGAGGTGCGTCCGGCGCTCGAGCGCATCGCCGGCGCGCTGCTCGACGAGGCGACGATCCACCGCTTCGCTCTCGACACCTACGAGCGCGAAGTCGACCGATTTGGCGGCCCGCGAGGGATCGAGTTGGCGGAGCAGCTTTTTTGGCTCGACAGCGAGCTGGTGCTCGACCTGCTCGCCGCGGTCGACGAAAGCGAGAGCGCACAGGCACGCTGGTTCCTAGCTCTCCGCGGCGGTGACCTGCTGTGCGACGAGCTCGGGCTCGAGCTGACCGCGAAATGCGCTTTGGCGTCCCGGCTCTCCGACGAGCTGCTCGCGTCGTTCGACGAACACGACCCACTGCGCCACAGCTTAGGCGCGCGCTACCGCAGCGACCACACTCGCTTCGAGCGTCTCGTCGCCGAGGCCGACCCGACGGCTTCCGATCGTGAGCCTCCGGCGCGCTGGGTCGTCTGCGCGCAACAGCTGATTCACGCGCGCGCGGCACGCGGCGTTCCGATCGCACAGACCGTGCGCGACGCCTTGCGCGAGAATCGGCTCACCTGCAGCGCACCAGAGCTCGCGCGGCACCTGCTGCGCGCCGCGACGCGTCGCCTCTTCGCCACCGCGCCCCGAGCTCACGAGCTCCTGATCTACGACTTCCTGCGCCGGCGCTATACCAGCCTGCTCGCGCGGCAGCGCACACAGTACGGGACGCGCTCTCGTCCGTAAGCCTTTTTCGGGCGAGCAGCTCAAACCCGGCAGAGATCCAGCGCCATGCAGATCACCACATTTCAGATCGACTCCCTGAGCAAGGAGTATGCTGACGGCACGCGGGCTCTCGGCGGCATCGACCTTTCGTTCGGCCCTGGTCTCCTCGGCCTTCTCGGTCCCAACGGCGCGGGCAAGACGACGTTGATGTCGATTCTCGCACTGCAGCTGGCTCCCACGGCGGGTCGCATTCTCTATGGCGATCTCGACGCCGCGCGGCCGGCGAATCGGCCCGCGATCCGGTCGCTCCTCGGCGTCCTGCCACAGGCGTTCCAGGCCATCCCCTGGATGACCGGACGTGAATACCTCCTGCATTGCGCTCGCTTGCGCCGCGTCCCCAAGCGTGGCCGAGAGCTCGCCGAGCACATCGCGAGCCTGCTCGAGACCGTCGGGCTGCGCGACGCGGCGAATCAGCGGACGAACCAGTACTCGGGCGGCATGCGGCGCCGACTGGGGGTCGCCCAGGCCTTGGTCCACCAACCCGAACTGGTGATTCTGGACGAACCGACAGCAGGGCTCGACGCCGCAGAGCGCATCCGCTTCCGCGAGCTCGTCGCCGACATCGCCAACCACGCAGCGGTCGTGCTTTCGACCCACCTCGCCGAAGACGTCGAAGCCGTCTGTCCGCGCCTGGTGGTGATCGCCGGCGGGCGCGTGATCCATGACGGCGCGGCCGGGCCGCTCTTCGACCAGACCCGCGGCCGACTCTGGGAGCTACCGTCCGACCATGCATTGGAACCGGGGCAGATCGCGCTCGGCCGCCGCCGCGGCCGCGACGCCACAGTGCGCGCCGTGATCTATGCCGAGGAGCGACCCGACGGTTCGATCGAGCATGCGGCGACGCTCGACGACGCCTACGCGCTCCTGCTCGCGCGGCACAACGTCGAGGCCCGATGACAGCCCTGTTCGCCTTTCTCGCCTACGAATGGCGAGCGCAGCTGCGGTCGCTTCGATTCGGCGGTCTCGGCGCGCTCTACGTCGGCCTCGCCGCGCTGCCGGGGCTGGTGACGACCGCCCACGCCCGCCGCGTGCCACACTTCGTCGACGCGTCGGCATGGGCGGCGGAGGTGCTGGTCTACCTGCCTCTTCTCAGCTTCCTGCTGGCCCTTGTGCTGGCGGCGGAGGCGGCGGTGCGCGAACGCACTGATGGCACGTGGCCGACCCTTTCGATCAACCCGCTGAGCAGCGCCGGCTATATGATCCGCCGGTTCCTCGCCGTCCTCTCGGTCGTGCTGCCGCTGACGACGCTGCCGCTCGGCATCGCCGCGATCCTCGCCGTCACCCACGGCGCCCCGATGACGACGCCCGGCAGCTTCGTCTGGCCCTGGCTCCTGGTGATCGTCCCGGTGACCGTGAGCGGCGCCGCCATCGGATTCGGCGCGGCGACGATCACGGGCGGATTTCTCGGCGGCCTGGGTCTCGCTGCGCTCGCCGGAGCCGGGTTCTTCCCGCTCGTTCGCCAGACGCTCGTGCCGTGGCGTCTATCGCTCGCCGGGCCGACGGACTGGCTCGGACTCGACGACATCGAGCTGCAGATTCGGCGTCTCGCGCTCAGCCTGCGAGCGCTCTCTTCGGCAGAAGGCTCCGACGGCCTGGTGGGCGGTTTTCCGATTCTGCCGATGGCGACCAGCAGCGCGCCAATCGACGCGCCGCTGATGCTGCGCGAGTCGCTGCACGCCGGCGCCGGCACTCTCGCCCTCAGCCTCGTCGGCCTCGGCCTCGCGGTCGCCTACCTGCGGCGGACCGTGCCCGACATCGACCCGCCGCGGGTGCGCGCCGGGCATCCGCTGCGCACTCTTCTCCTGTTGCTGAGTCGCCTGCGGGCCCGCTACAGCCCGGACGCGTCGTTGTCGCGGCTCGACCGCGGCCTGCTCGGCCTCTGCATGGTGCTCGCCGTGGTCGGCCTCGGCATGCACTGGCTGCGTGGCCAGCAGGTGCTCGAGCTGGCGGCCCGAAAAGTCGCGCTGGAAGAGAGTGAGTGGCCGCCGCCGACGAGCCCGGGGCTGGTGCCGGGTTCCTGGCGCCTCGAGGGTACGCTCGACGGGCGCTCGGTCGACGTGGCGCTCGAAGCCGAGATGGTGCAGTCGCGCGGCGAGCCGGCGGGTCGGCAGATCACCTGGGTGATCGATCGCGGTCTCGACCTCGTCGAGCTGGCGGCGGACCGGCCTCTGGAGGTCCACGAACGGCGCCTCGACCGCCTCTCCATCGTCCTCGCCGAATCCCTGGACCCGGGTGACAGCGTCCGCTTGAGTCTTCGACTCGCGGGCATTCCGACACGGCTCGTCCTGCCGCCGCGCCGCCTCGTCTGGCGAGCGCCCGAGCTCCACAGCTGGTTCTCGAAACAGCGGCACGCGAGGTTCCCGCGCGACCTCCAGGACCCGGCCCTCGCACTCGACTTGCCGTCGATCTCTGCGGCGCGGATCGAGCTGGCGGCGGGTGAGCTGCTGCCCTCGCCGCGCTACACGCCCTTCGGCTTCATCCCCTTCGAGCCAGGTGTCGACCTCGGAGGCCCGGTGCAGGAAAACCACTTCCCGCCGGCAGATCTCGAGATCGAGCTGCGCATGCTGCAAACAGCGTTGCTGGCCGACGCCTGTGGCGCAATGACCACACCGAACGAGCCGGTGCTCCACAGCGCCTGTGTTCTGTCGCCGGCGCGCTACCTGGTCGCGGGCGGACCGCATCGTCCGATCACGTCGGTGACTCTGCGCGGCGCCCTGCTTCCCGGCCACGAGCGCCCGGCAAAAGCCTACCTTTCCGCGCTCGCGGACGCACAGGGTCTGCTCGACCAGATCTTGCCGGGCGGCGAGGCGCTCGCCGAAAGCACTTTCCTGGACTGGCCGGCGCCGCCGGGACGCCGCGAGTGGGCGCGCTGGCAGCCATGGGCTCGGTTCGAGCTCGGCGGGCAACAGCGGATCCTGGTCGATCATCGCCTGGTTCGGATTCCGGAAGACTACTTGCTGAGCGGCAAAGAGCTGGGGGCAACAGACCTCGTCGCGCCTCTGCTGGAGTCGCGGCTCAAGGGTCTGCGCTTCGATTCCGACCAGCAACTGCTGCCGCGCAATCTGCTGCTCGAAGTCGTACGCCAGCTGGCGGGACGGGTACCCGAAAAGGGCGCCGTGCTCGGGCCCGCGCGCCTGGGAGCGGAAACGTTCCGCCAGAGCGCCATCGACGAGCCGTCGTATTCGCCCTACTGGACCCAGCGCTGGTCGGCGTTGGTCGTCGATCTGCGTCATCGCGTCGGCGACGAGGCACTGCGCCGAACGCTCTTCGAAGGCCTCGACGACGAGGACGCCGCCGGGCCCCGAAACCTCGACCACCTGGTCGCCGCGCTCAGTGGCCCGCGTCTCGCCGAATTCGCCGATCAGCTGGTACGCAACGACGCGTTGCCCGTGCTCAGCCTGGGCGACGTGACGGTGGCGCGCCGCGGCGACTCCTGGTCGGTGAGCGGACGGATCGTAAACGCGGGCGATGGCCACGCCGTATGTCCAGTGCGAATCGCCACCGAAGGGACTCCAGTGAACGTGACAGTAGACATCGATCAAGAGGCCGCGTTTCAGGTCGTGACGCAGCAGAGACCCAGGCTGGTCTTGCTCGATCCCGACGGCCGCTGTTTTCGCTACCGAGCTTCGCGAGTGGCGCGCGAACGCATCGACCTGGCGGTCGTCGGCGGAGCCTGATGGTTCGGGCCGAAACTCGAAGCGGCCTGGGTGCCACGATAGGCGCCCGTCTGCGGACGCTGCGGCAGATCCTGCGTCTCCAGCTCGGTCGGCACCTCGGCGCCTTCCTCGCGCTCGACGTGCTGTGGCTGGCCCAGGCGATCATCACCGCGCTGCTCGCCGGCGACCGCGCCGAGCACTGGATCTACGGCTTCGGTCTGCTCGGCCTCGTGCTGGTGGTCGGCATTCCCGCACTCGCCGATCTGGTCGCCGTGGAGCGCCGCGCCGGCTGCCTCGAAGTCGCCCTCACCGCGCCGTCGGGCAACGGCTATTTTCTCGACCGGGTGCTCGTGATCGGGGTGCTGCTCGTACTCCAGGGCGAGGCCCTGTTGATGGCCACCTGGTGGCTCGCGGGGCGCAGTTTCGCGCTCCTGCCCGCGGCGCTGCAGCTCGCCGCCTGCACGGTGCTAGCTGTCACGGTGACCTTCTTCTGGGCGGTGCGAACGGCCACCGCCGGCGCCGCGTGGCTGGTCTCGGTCGCCACCTTGGTGGTGCTCGGACCGTGGTTTTTCGACCTGCCGATCCAGACCCGAGCCGACGGTAGCGGCCCCTGGTTGCCCGGTGCCGAGGCCGCCCTGGCGCAGCTGCCGACACTCGTCGTTCTGATCGCGGCGGCGGCGCTCTTCTTTCTCTACGGACGTCGACGCCTGCGCCAGCGTGCCGCGCTCCTGCTCGTCGTCCTGTGCGCCACCGCCTGCGCGCAGCCGGCACCACCGACGGACGACGAACCGGTACAGCCGGTGACCGTGCTGCCGGTCGAAGCGCAGCCCTTCCGGCCGCAGCTGGCTGCACTCGGCGTGGTGCAGCCGGCCACCGCGAGCGAGCTGGTCGCTCCCTTCGCGGGCGAGGTGAGCTACCCTGCGCGCCTACGCGGCGGATTGCTTGCCGGCATCGTCGTCGATGCCGGAGAAGCACTCGTCGAGCTGAGCGACGGCGACAGTGACCGCCATGTCGCCGAGGCGCGGCTGAAGGCCGAGGCGGCGCAGGCCGAATACGAACGCTACCAGCGCGCCGTCGAGGCCGGGATGGTGAGCGAGGCGACGCTGACTCCGTATCGACTCGACGCGGAGCTGACGGCCAGCGGTCTGCAGGCGGCCGAAGAACAGCGGCGTCGACAAACCCTGACCGCCCCGATCAGCGGTGTCCTGGCCGATGTGCGCAGACTGCCGGCGGGATCGTACGTTCTCGCCGGCAGCGTTCTTGCGCGGGTGCTGGCGACCGACAGAGGCCGGGTCGAAGCCTGGATCGCCGCGCGCGACCGCCCGCTTCTCGAGGAAAGCCTGCGGGTGCTGCTGCGCGCCCCTGGCTCGGGCCGGGAGACGGACAGAATCCCTGCGGACCACACGGCTGCGGGAGGTGTCGCGGAAGGGAGAGTCCAAGAGGTCGCGCCGACCGTCGAAGCCGGGGCGCTGCGCGTCAGCATCGCTGTCACCGACCCGTCATCGCTGCCGACGCCCGGCGAGGGTGTCGAGGTCTTCTTCGAGCTCGCCGAGCGCCCACAGGCGCTCGTCGTGCCCCTCGAGGCGGTCGTGACGAGCGGCGAGCGCTCGGCGATCTTCGTCGTCGAGCGACGCGCCGACGGCCCGACCGCGAACCGCCGCCAGGTTGTTCTCGGTGGGCGCCGCGGCCAGCGGGTCGAGATCCTCGACGGCCTGCGTCCGGGCGACCGAGTGGTGGTCGACGGAGTCGCTTTCCTCGCCGACGGGGACCGTGTGCGCGAGGTGCAGGCGCCACGCCTGGACGACTCGGCACAGCAGACTGCGGCGCGCCAGGACACCGGGCCGCCGTGATCCGCCAGGCGCTCGCCCGCCCGGTTTCTTGCCTCGTCGCTGCCGCCACGGTCGTCGCCCTGGGCGGCCTCTCGCTCGCCCGCCTGCCCGTGTCGCTGCTGCCGACCATGACCCCGCCGCGCGTCGAAGTCACGGTCGAGGTGCCGGGACTCGAGCAGGCCGAAATGGTGCGTCGGGTCACCGAACCGCTCGAGAGCCGGCTGATCGCCGCGCCGGGAGTGACTTCGGTCCGCAGCACCACCGGTGACGGACACACACGCCTGCTGCTCGAAAGCGAGTGGCAAACAGACGCGGATCGCCTGCATCTCGACATCGAGCGGCGCCTCGACGCCGTCCTCGACCTCTCCGGCGCCGCTTTTCCCGGCGCCGGCAACCACGACGTGATCGTGCGCACCGAGCTTGCGGCCGGCGACCACGAACCGATTCTCGAGATCGGCGTCTTCGGCGGTCGCTCGGCCGCCGCCCGAACCGCCTGGGTGCGCGGCGTGCTCGTGCCCGAGATCTCTCGGCTGCCGGGCGCCGGCCGCGTCGAGACAGTGGGCGAGCGCCCGCTCCACGTCACCGTGACGCCACGGCCGGCAGCACTGGCGGCGCGGGGACTCACTTCGGTCGACCTGGCGCGCCGACTCGAGGGCCTCGGCACGCCGCTCGCCGCGGGGCGAGCGCGCGACGGTGCGCTGGTGCGCTCGCTGGTGGTGGAGGAGCGCGTCGCCTCGCTCGAAGAGCTGGCGGATCTGCGCCTCGAGGGCGCTACCGGATCGGCGCTGCTCGGCGATCTCGCCAAGCTTCACCTGGCGACGATCGAGACACTCGGACGAGCGCACCGCGTCGACGAGGCTCGCGGCGCGGGCGAGCGCGGCGAGGATGGCGTGCTGCTGCGCCTCTACCGCGCACCGGACGCCAACGCGGTGCTCTTGGCGCGGATGGCGCGCGAGCGGATGGCGGAGCTCGCCGCGCGCGCACCCGCGGGAGTCACGCTCGACGTGGTCGACGATCGCAGCGGCGAAGTCGTCACCGCGGTGCGCGAGCTCGCGCTGGCGGCGCTCCTGGGCCTGCTGCTGGGCACGCTGGCATTGCGCGTTGCGCTGGGCTCCTGGCGGGCGACAACGGCGCTGACGGTCGTCGTCCCGGCGGCCATTCTCTCCAGCTTCACCCTCTTCCTGCTCGCCGGGGTCTCGCTCGACATCGTCGCTCTCGGTGGCCTGGCGCTGGTCGCCGGCCTGCTGGTCGACAATTCGATCGTCGTCGTGGAAGCGATCACGACCGCGCGCGAGCGCGGTCTCACACCCGACCGAGCGCGGCTCGCCGGACCGACGGAAGTGGCGGTGGCACTCGCCGCCTCCTTCGTGAGCACCGCCGTCGTCTTCGTTCCCATCGTCTACCTCCACGGTCTGCCGCGCGCGTTCTTCGGCGTCCAGGGCTTCGCCATCGTCAGCACGCTCCTGCTCTCCCTCGCCTTCTCCCTCGCCATCACGCCGCTGCTGACCGGCGGCGGCGAGAGACAGGGACAGCACCTGGGCCGTCCAGCGTACGAGCGCCTGCTCTCGGCCGCAACCGGCGCACCGGCCACCACAGTGCTGGTGGTCGCGCTGCTGATCGCCAGCGGCCTGGTGGCGGCGTTCGCGCTGCCGCGCCAGCTATTGCCCGCCGCCGCGACGGCGCAGCTCGACGTGAGCTATCGACTGCCCCTCGGCCTGGCGCCAGAGTCGCAAGAGCAGGCCGCCGAAGAGCTCGTGCGTCAGCTCGATGCATCCACCGACGCTGAGCGGACTCTGTGGCTGCACTGGCCCGAGGACGCGGCGCTGCGGCGCGATGGGGAGGCAGGCAGGATCCGCTTCAGCTTCGGCTCGCCGGCCGCGGCCGAGCGCGCGCGGCCCGCTCTCGAGGCCGTTCTCGCGGACTGGCCGACCGGCCGCGGCCGCGTCGCACCGCGCGAGACGGCGATCGCCGGCGCGGTGTCCCGCGCGGCGCGCGATGTCGAGATCCTGGCTCTGTCGAGAACACCGAGCGGCGCCGACGCGCTGGCCGCGCGGGCGGCCGGCGAGCTCGCGCGCCGCGGCGTTCCGGTACGCCGCGGCCACGGCACCCGGCCGCAGCCGGCATGGCGCATCCAGTGGGATCCCTGGGCCCTGGCGGACGCGGGCTGGCGGCGCGAGACGCTCGAAGAGCAGCTCGCCGCGGCCACCGCGACGCGCTTTGCAGGGCGCGTCGACCTGCCGGGCGTTGAAGAAGAGCTCCGACTCGAGCCGGTCGACGCGCCGTCACTCGCCACCGTCCCTCTGCGCGGCGCCAGCGGGTCCGCGGAGGCGACGTTTCCCAGCCTGCCGCTCGGCGCGCTCGCCGCCCTCGATCGCCAGCCCCGCCCGGCGCTGCTCGAGCGCCACGATGGCCGGCCGGTGGTCCGCTTGCTGGTCGAGCGGGAGCGTGCGGGGGTCCCCGACATCGAAGGCGTGCTGACCACGCTCGCCGAGGCCGAGGGTGACGAGCTGCGGCTCGCCGGCGCCGCCTTCGAGCTCGAGCGATCGTTCGGGCAGCTGCGCCTGGCGTTGATCGTCTCGCTTCTACTGCTTTTCCTCGCCGTCGCCGCCATCTACGAGTCGGCGATCCGCTCTCTGCTCGTGCTGAGCACGGTTCCGGTCGCGCTGGTCGGCGGCTCCGCGGCACTGCTCGCCACCGGCCAGAGCCTGAACCTGATGTCGTTCCTCGGGCTGATCCTGCTCAGCGGCATGGTGGTGAACAACTCGATCGTGCTGCTCGACCGCGTTGCGCGCGGCCAGGCTCGAGGTCTGCAACTGGTCGAGGCCGTCCACCGTGCGGCCGCAGAGCGCTACCGCCCGATTCTGCTGACCACGATCACGACGCTCGCCGGCATGATCCCGCTGGCGGCTCTGAGCGGACCGGGAGAAGAGATCCGCAGACCGCTGGCGATCGCCGTCGCCGGCGGCCTGGTGTCGGGTCTGATCGGCACCCTGCTCCTCTTGCCCGTGCTCGCCGTCTGGCGGCATCCTCACGGCGGCGGGCGAGGTTTCGAGCAGCAGCAGCCGATCCGAGACTCGGAGCGATGAGCGCCGGCGGCTCGCATGCGCGGGCTCGGGCGATCGTGCTCTGCGCGCTCGTCGGCCTCGCCGCTCTCGCGGCCCCGCGCCTCACGCTCCACCTCGACAGCGACGATCGGCGGCCGGCCCTGCGGATTTTTCTTTCGCTGCCGTCGGCGACCGATCCGGGGACCGTCGCACGCCGATGGATCGCGCCGATCGAAGAGAGAGTGCGATCACTCGGCGGAGTTCGCGAGGTCGCCGGCGAAGTGTGGCCGAACGGCGCCAGGCTCGAGGTCTCGCTCCAATCGAGGAGCGACCCCGAGCTCAAGGCGTCGCGCCTCCAGGCCGAGCTGGCCGCACTGCGCGCCCTGCTGCCGACCGGCGGGCGACTGCGGGTGGTCACGACGCAGGCCGGACAGGGAGACCTGGTGGCGGTGGTCTGGGTGGCGCAACGCATCGACCAGGCGACTCTCGAGTCGGCGATCCGCACGCTGCGTCGAGTGCCGGGAATCCGCGCTGTCGAAACCTGGGGCGCACGCGACGAAGCCATCGACGTGATCCTGCCCGCGAGCCTGCCGGGGTCCGAACTCGACTCGGTGGCACTCGACGAAGCGATCACCACCAGCGTGAGCGCGACCTCGCTCGGCGCATGGCGTCAGGCCGGAGCACGCGCCGACCTTTGGCGCCCACCGACCGCGGCGACGCCAGAGGAGGTGGCGGCAATACCGGTGTCGCCTGGCCGCGGTGGGCCGATGTTGCCTCTCGCCTCATTGGCGGCAGTCGAGCGCAGAGTCGCGCTGGCCGACGTTTCGCTGCGGCGCAACGGTGCCAGCGCACTCGCCCTCGCCGTCTACCGTGAGAACGCGGCGTCGGTCCTCGGCGTCGACCGCAGACTGCGGCAGGCGGTGACGACTTTGCCACCGCGGCTAGCGGCCGCGATCTCTTGGCGCGAAGCGGAAGCCCTCGGAGAGCTCCTGGTCCGCCTCACCCTGGGCTTCGCACTCGCCGTGCTCACCGCCGGCGTGCTCGGCACCCGCGCCGGAGGTGCAACGGCCGGCGTCGGCATGGCGAGTGCGCCGGTCGCCTGCCTGGCCGCGACGGTTCTCGCCTTCGCCAGCCTCGGCGACGGGCTCGACTTCATGATGCTGCTCGCGGTCTCGATCGGCGTCGCCGCCATGCTCGCCGCCTCTGCGGCGGTAATCCTCGGCGGCCACTCGCCGCTCACGGTCGGCCTGGTCTGGAGCCTGTGCGCGTCCATTCCCCCCTGCGCCGCGCTGCTCACGAGCAGCTCGGTCGATTTCGCCATCGAAGCACCGAGCCAAGCCTTCTGGATCACTGTACTGGCATCGTCCGTGGCCCTGCCCCTGCTGCCGCGCGGCCCGCACCGTCTCGACCGACCCGAGCGTCGAGCCCGCGCGGGGTTCGGCATGCGACGCCTGGCGCGCTGGACGCTGCGCGACCCCGGGTCGGCCCTGCTCGTCGCCGCCACCGCCGCCGTCGTCTTGGCCGCCCTGTGGGGACCGGCGCTGGCGCCACGGGCCGGTGTACCGAAAGCCAGCGAGAGCACTCTCTTCGTCGATCTCGAGCTGGCGACTGGCAGCACGCGCGCAGCGACCGGCCGGCACCTCGCCGCCACCGACGAAGCGCTGCGCAGGGTCGAGGGCTTGGGCGCGTCGTGGGGCGCCCACGGCGCTGGTTGGGGCTGGCTCGAGGTCGAGATCGACCCGACCTGGCGACGACCCGACCGGCTGGCAGAGGTCCTCGCCCGACTGCGCCGCGAGCTGCCCGCCGGCGCACGCTCGCAGACCAGCACCGACCTGGCACATGCGGTGACCGGCGCGCGGCGCGGTCCGATCGAACCGGAAGCCGACGACGACGGCCATCGCTACCGAGTGGTGCTGCGCGGCCTCGACCTCGCCGATTTGCGCGCCACCTATGATCGCGCGGTCGACCAGATGATCCGGGCCGGCGTGCGCAGGCATTGGATCGAAGGTTGGCAGGCACCCGAGAGCCGGATTCGACTCGCGCCGCGGCCGCTCGCAGCCGTCGCGGACGCGCCTCCTCCGGATGCCCACTCTCCCGGCCCACTTCCGCCCGACGCCACCGCTCTGGCCGCAGAGCTCCGGCGGCTCACCGAGCCACCGACGCCGGTGCAGCTGCCGGGCACGCAGCGACGCATAGTGCGCGTTCATCACGCCGACACACGGCGAGAGGACGAGGAGCTACCGCAGCTGGCCAACCTGCTCGCACGGCCGCTGCACTTCGACGGCCACCAGCCGATCGTCGCGGCGTCGCTCGTCGGGCTGCACGGGGACCTGATCCAGCCACGAGTGCAGCGCGAGGACGGCCGCTTCGTCGCGCCGATCACGGTCCACATTCCCCACACCGTGGAGGCTCGGCGACTGACTCTGCGCCGAAAGGTCGACCGCGCTCTGGCGCGCCTGCCAAAATCGACCGCCACAGACCTCGAACGGCCGGCTCTCGGGCGCATCGTGATTCCCGAGCAGCGCCTGCAGCTCTGGGCCCTGGCGGCCTTGGTCTCTGTGCTTTTCTTCGCCGTCGCCGCCGTTCTGTCGAACTCGCTGACGTGGGCGGCCCTGAGCCTGTCACCGCTGGTGCTCGCCGTTTTCGCCGCGGCGCCGGCGATCCACACCACAGCGGGGCGGGCGCACGAGATGGTCCTTGTGGCCCTGGCCGCGGCGACGGCGGCGGCGCTGCCGGTACTGCTCACGACGCTGCCGGCAGCCACCGCCTATCGACCGCTACTGCGTGCAGGTCGCTGGATCGTCGCAGGTCTGGTGCCGGCGATCGTGCTGCTCGCGGCACCGCTTGTCGGCGCCGCGCCGCGCGCAGCCTTGGTCGCTCCTCTGCTGGTCGCGGCGATCGCGCTGGCGACTGCGACCCTGGCCGGTCTGGTGCTCGTCCCGGCCAGCGGCACGGTGCTGGCGACCTGGCGCCGCCGCGGCGAACGTGCCGCGGCGCGGGACCGGATCCGCCAGGTCTGGGCCGAGGGGCCGCCGGAGCTCCAAGCGCGCGCCTTGACCAAGATCTACCCCGGCGGACGTCGCGCGCTCGACCGTGTGGACTTCACGCTGAAGCCGAGCATCACCGGACTCGTCGGCCCGAATGGCGCCGGCAAGTCGACTCTGCTCCGCCTGCTCACGGGCCTGCTGGCGCCAAGCCGGGGCCAGGTGCTCTATCGCGGTCGAGCGCTGCGGCCGGAGCTGCTGCAGGACTATCACCAGCTCGTCGGCTACCTGCCGCAAGACGCCGGCGCCTACACCGGGTTCACGGCGGAGGAGCTCCTCGACTGGTGGGCGAAGCAGCGCGGCCTCGGCGATCACCGACAGCGCGCGAAGGAAGTCGCGCGGCGCCTCGACGAGGTGAGGCTGACGAATGTCGCTAACCGCAAGGTCGTCGACTTCTCGGGCGGCATGCGGCAACGTGTCGGCATCGCCCGTGCGCTCCTCGGCTCACCGTCCGTGCTGATCATCGACGAGCCGACCGCCGGCCTCGACCTGCAGTCACGTCAGGCTCTGCGCGATGTGCTGCTCGACGCGGCGCAGAGGCGGATCGTCCTCTTCTCGACCCATATCGCGAGCGATCTGGAGGCCACGGCGGAGCGGATCCTGGTCCTCTCCGGCGGCGCCTTGGCATGGAATGGGCCCACCGACGACCTGGTTGCGCGCGCCGACGGACGGGTCTTCGAAGCGATGCTCGAAGCGCACGAGATGGCTGCCTTCGCGGCGCGCCACCGGATCACCGCACGGTCTCAGACGGCGGACGGTATCGCCGTGCGCGCTGTCGTCGGCATGGCGGGAGACATCGAAGGAGAGCCAGTCGCACCGTCCCTCGAGGAAGCGTGCCTCGACGCCATCGAGAGAGCTCGAGCTGCCCACGCTCGAGCTGACGGAGCTTGAGCGACGGCCTCGAAGCGAGACCCAGGGAGAAACGATTTGGCAGAGGTCACGTCCGGCAGCTACGGCACGGCGTGACCGAGCGACCAGCCGGCGAGGGTGCCGCTCTCGAAGCTGTCGGCGAAGATCTCGCCGCGGCTCATCACCAGGTACTGGTCGGCGGGGACCTGGAGGCGCACACAGGCGCGACCGTCGGGCCAGGTGACCCGCAGGCGCTCCACCGTGGCCGCGTCGCCGAGGCCGAAGTGCGCCTCGACCGGGTTCTGCGACACGAAGTGGCTGCCGGCCTGCAGCCAGCGCGTCTGCGTCACGCCGCCGGTCTCAACCTCGATGCGCGCACCGATGCCGGCCGGATTCGGCGCCTCGCCGGCGAGACGGACCTGCAGCCAGTGGCTGCCCGCCGGAAGGTCGTTGCGGTAGAGGCGCGACGGTTCGGCGTTCTGCGCCACGAAGACGTCGAGGTCGCCGTCGCGGTCGTAGTCGAAGCAGACGACGCCGCGACCCTGCCCGACGTCGTCGAAGCCAACCGCGGCCGAGCTCTCGACGAAGGTTCCGTCGCCGCGGTTCAGGAACAAGCGCGACGGATCGGCGTGGAACTCACTGGCACCGGCCGCCGGGAAGCCGTTGACGTGGAAGAGGTCGAGGTCGCCATCGTTGTCGAAATCGGCGAAGCAGGCACCCCAGCCCCAGTAGCCCTCGCGCACGCCGGCGGCGTCGGTGACGTCGTCGAAGCGACCGTCACCACGGTTGCGATAGAGACGGTTGCCGGTGATGCCCCAGTTGCCGCCGGTCGAATCGCCGTCGGGGTCCCAGATGCTGGTCACCAGCCAGTCGGGGTCGCCGTCGTTGTCGATGTCGCCGACCGTGGCGCCCATGCCGTTCTCGTCGGTGATCTCCGGCCCGGTAACGTCGACGAAGGTGCCGTCTCCCTGTCCCTCGAGCACCCGGCTGCCACCAAAGTCCCCGGCGATCAACAGATCGAGGTCACCGTCCCCCTCGAGGTCAACAAGGTTGGGGGTGAACGAGTACGGCGGCATGTCGAGCAAACCGCCGACGAGCGACGCCGCGGTCGCGTCGGCCATCAGACCGGCTCCGTCGTTCGACCAGATCATCGACAGCGATGGATAGCGCCACGAGGTGGTGACGGCGTCGAGATCACCGTCTCCATCGACGTCGCCGAAGGCCGCCGAGTAGGTTGGATCGTAGGTGGTGAAGCCGCCGTCGGTCGGCGGGTCGAACGAGCCGTCGCCGCGATTGCAGAAGACCTTCGGAACCGCCTCGGGCCGCTGCACGGCGGGCTGCCCCTGGTGTCGCGGCGCACCGGCGACGGTGAGCACGACGAGGTCGTCGTCGCCGTCTCCCTCGAGGTCGACGAAGCTCGGCCCGCAGCCGAGCACTCCCTCGACCGCGACCCCGGCGGCGACGGTGACGTCGTCGAACCCGCCGTCGCCGCGGTTGCGGTAGAGCGCGTTGGCGCCGAGCTCACCGCCGACGAGATAGAGATCGATCCAGCCGTCGCCGTCGGCGTCGCCGGCGGCGACACCGCCACAAATCCACTTCGGCTCGATCGGCTTGACGGTCGGGTCGTAGAGGTAGCTGTGGGCGATACCGGACGCGGCGGTGACATCGACGAAGGTCCAGCCGTCTCCAGCCGACGCTGCCGCCGTCGCCGGAAGGGTCAGCGTGGCCGCCACGACGACACCGAACAGTCCGAGCAACGGCAGGCGCGGCAAGCGGCAGCGAGTCACGCGTGAGTCCTTGAAACGCATCGTTCGGCTCCAGGCACCTGATTTCCGGACGGACGGTCTTCTGACCTAGGATCTTCAGACATACGAAATGCCCGGCGGCCTCGGCCACCGGGCACGAAACGAGCGCGAACGCCGGACCGGATCAGGCCGAGCGACGAACCAGCCACACGCCGCCGGCGGCGAGCAGCAGGCCGAGAAGCACGAGGCCGAGGGTGCCCTGGGTCGGGACCTCGATCGGATTGAACGGCTCCAGGCAGTCGGGCGTGGGGCAGGCCGGGTTGTAGATGCACACGGCGGTGCCATCGGCGACCGCGCCGGCGGCGTCACAGGAGTAGACCAGCGAATCGGTGGCGGCGTCGTTCTGGATCGCGACCGCGGTGCTGGAGCCGTCGGCGAGGCCGGCGGGATCGCTGACCTGGTACACGATCAGGCCACTGGCGTGGTAGAGCACGGCCTGCAGGTCGAAGCTGCCGGTGACGCCGAAGAAGCCCCAGTTGTTCCAGTGCACGATGGTGCAGGACTCGTCGCCGGCCTCACTCACGCGCGGGCACGCAGCGAAGTACTCGACGAAGGTGGTGCCGCCGGTGCCGTCACCCGCGAGGTCGTTGTGGTACGGCATCAGGCGGAAGGGGATCGACGGCGCGTTGTCCGGAGCGGCCGGCAGCGGGCAGTCCTCGCTGAAGTCACCGCCACTGTCGTCGGCGAGGCCGCCAGTGGTGTTCATGGCGATGTAGCCGTTCGACGAAACCACGACGTCGGTGACCGAGGTGCCGTAGAAGCTGAACGGCTCGGCCAGCGTCACCGTCGCGCCACCGTCGTCCTCGGCCGGGAAGGTGCCCGACGCGGTGTAGGAGAGCGGCGTGCCGGTGCCACTGATGTCGATGAAGCTGAACGTGCACTCGGGCTCGTCCTGGTCAAAAAAGGTGTAGCCGAACATGTCGGGACCACCCGACGCATCCTGGCCACCCTGGGAGATGGCGGCGGGATCGGCCTCACCCTTCCCGGCCATGGCGGGGGCCGCGAGAAGAGCGACCGCGGCAAGGACGGCGAGTGTGATCGACAGGCGGCTTCTGACTCTCATGGAGTGACTCCTTACGAACAGGACCGTGATCGACGATCGACGGCGTGGACTGAATGGACGAGATGAATGCAATACCAAAGCGCGCCGCGAATCGGCACGTGAATTCTCTTTTCCCTCGGCGGTTCACGCATTTTTCCTCGTTTGGCGGCTCGGCGTCAAGCCGTATCCTCGTCATCTTGTGCGGCGACCTGCTAGACTCTTTCTCTTACTCGGCAAATCTCTCTGGACTCCGTTCGCCAGATCTCACGTTCTTGCGTATCGCGCCAGAGACCCGGCGAAGCGACCAGGAGAGCAACTTTGCACGGCGTCGACCAGGAATCGAGTCCTCAGGCTTCGAATCGCCGAACCTCGAGCGACTGCCACCTCCAGGGCGTCGCTCTCGCGTTCGGCATGGCACTCTGTACGAGCCCCCTCGTCGACGCGCTGCCTCCGCCGCTTCCCTACGACGCCCCGCCCACCGGCGTCGACCAGGCGCACCATGCGGCGCCCGACTACTTCTCCATCGGCCAGGCCTTCGGCGACGTCGACCGCGACGGCTGTCCCGACCTCTACCTCACCGATTCCGCGGGGACCAACAGTCTCTGGCGCGGGGCCTGTGACGGCTCGTTCACCCTCTGGCCCGACGCGGCGTCGGAGCTCGCGTTCGGCACCAGCGCCGGCGCCAGCTTCGCCGACTACGACAACGACGGCTGGCTCGATCTTTACGTGCTGCAGCGCGGCGCCAATCGGTTGCTGCGCAACGACGGCGGCACGGCCTTCGTCGACGTGACCGACGCCGCGGGCGTCGGCGACCCGGGGCAAGGGCAGACCGCCGCCTGGGGCGACTTCGACCGCGACGGCGATCTCGATCTCTATGTCGTCAACTGGTTCTTCGACTATGACGTCGACTCGCCGCTGAATCGCGACGGGCTCTATCGCAACGAAGGCGACGGCTCGTTCACCGACGTCTCGGCCTGGCTCACCACCGAGGTTCTGATCCGGCCCGGCTTCGCCGCCAGCTTCGTCGACTACGACAACGACGGCGACCTCGACCTCTACGTGGTGAACGACAAGACGCAGGGCAACGCGCTGTGGCGCAACGACGGCGCAGGCTGCGCCGGCTGGTGCTTCACCAACGTCTCGGTGGCGTCGGGTGCCCATCGCCCGGCCTACGCCATGGGTCTCGCCACGGGCGACTACGACAACGACGGCGATCTCGACTTCTATTACTCGAGCATCGCCGAGGCGGTGCTGCTCGAGAACCGGACCGCGCAAGGGTCTCCGACCTTCGTCGAGCGCTCGCTCGAGGCCGGTGTATCGCCCGACGCCACCTCGTGGGGCACCGTGTTCATCGACTACGACAACGACGGCTGGCTCGATCTCTACCTGGCGACCATGAATGCGGAGCCGTGGCGCGCCAACCGGCTCTATCGCAATCGCGGCGATGGCGGCTTCGACGACTTGTCGGACGCCAGCGGCTGCAACGACGCCGGTCCGACCCTCGGCGTCGCCAAAGCCGACTGGGATCTCGACGGCCGGGTCGATCTGGTGATCGGCAATTTCGACATCGGCTACACCCTCTACCGCAACCAGGACAGCAGCGGGCACCGCTGGCTGCGCGTCGAGCTCGAGGGTGGCGGCCCGGTCGACCGCGACGCCCTCGGTACGCGCGTCTCCGTGCGTACCGACGACGGCCGCATGCAGCTCCGCGAGCTGCGCAGCGGCTCGAGTCTCGGCGCCGGCGACGAGCTGGCGCTCCAGTTCGGCCTCGGCGCGGCGATGATCGACTGGGTCGACGTCCGCTGGCTCGACGGCACGGAGCAGTCGTTCCCGGCGCCGGCGACGAACCAGACGCTGCGGCTACGCCATCCGTTCGCCGATCGCTTCTTCGCCGACGGATTCGAGACCGGAGACCTCACGGCCTGGAGCTGGATCGCGCCCTGACGACCCGCGCGCGGCCGCACATGTTCGCGGCTCAGCGCGGTCGGTATAGGTCCTCGATCTCTCGTGCCCAGTGCTCTTCGATCACACGTCGCTTGGGTTTGAGCGTCGGCGTCAGCTCGCCTTCGTCGACGCTGAAGCGCCGCGGCAGAATGCGGAACGCGCGCACGCTCTCGACGCGGGCGAGTGTTTCGTTCACCTGGTCGACACTGCGCTGCACCGCTTCGTCGACCCGCGGATTGCGCGCCAGCGTCGCCGGGTCGCTGGCGTCGAGGCCGTGCTGCGCGGCGAAGCCGGCGAGCGCGTCCTCGTCGAGGGTCAAGAGGGCGGCGATGAAGCGACGGCGGTCGCCGAGCACCAGCGCGTCGCCCACGAGCTCGATCTGTTTCAGCTTGGCCTCGATTCCCGACGGTGCGATGTTCTTGCCCCCGGAGGTGATCAGCAGGTCCTTCTTACGACCGGTGATGGTCAGGCATCCGGCCTCGTCGAGGCGACCGAGGTCGCCGGTATGCAACCAGCCGTCCGCGTCGAGCGCCTCGGCGGTCGCCTCGGGGTCTTTGCAGTAGCCCTGAAAGATGTTCGGACCGCGCAGCAGTACTTCCCCTTCCCCCGACCCGCCGGCTTCGCCGCCGGCCTCCGCCGTCTCCCCGACCAGGCGCACCTCGACCTCGGGGATCGGCGGACCGACCGTGCCCGCGCGGCACAGGTCGTGGCGATTCCAGGTGCCCGGGCCGCAGCACTCGGACAGACCGTAGACCTCGAGGATGCGCACGCCGAAGCCGGCGAAGAAGTCGATCACGTCGCGCCCCAGCGGCGCCGCGCCGGAGGCCGCGATCCGCACCCGCCCCAGGCCCAGGCGCGCGCGCACTTTCGACGCCACCCGGCGGTCGGCGAGCGCCCACTGCAGGCGGACGCCGAGCGACGGTGGTCGCCCGCGGTCGAGCGCGTCGCAGCGCGCGCGGCCGACCTTGAGCACCCAGGAGGCGAGGCGACGACGCGACGACGGGGCGGCGCGTAGCTTCTCGGCGATGCCGGCGTGGATCTTCTCCCACACCCGCGGTACGCCGAAAAACACGGTCGGCTCGAGCGCCTGCAGGGCGTCGAGCAAATCCTCGGGCGCGTCGACATACGACGCCGAGTAGCCGATGTAGGTCGGCATGTGGACCGACAGCATTTGCTCGGCGATGTGCGCCAACGGCAGGTAGGAGATCAAGCTGTCGGTCGGATGTAGGTCGTGCAACACAGCGCCGATGCGGCAGGTCTCGACCAGGTTGCCGTGGCTGAGCATCACCGCTTTTGGCCGACCGGTGGTGCCGGATGTGTAAATCAGGCTGCCGAGATCGTCGCGCGAGATCGCCTCGAAGCGGGCTTCGACCTCGGTCTCGTCCGCGCCGTCACCGCGAGCCAGGAAGTCGCGCCATGAGAGGAAGAGCCGGTCTCCGGCCGCGGCCCCTTCGACCTCGTCGGCAGCGATCTCCGGCATCGCCACCACCGCCACGAGGCGCGGTAGCTCAGCGCGGTGGGCCGTGATCTTGCGCCACTGATCGACGCTGTCCACGACGATCACCCGCATCTCGGCATGCGAAGCGATGTACGCCACTTGCTCCGCCGAGCAGGTCTGGTAGATCCCCACCGGCACCGCCCGCGCAGCCTGCGCGCCGAGACAGCCAACCGCCCAGGCCGGGCGGTTCACCCCGAGGAGCCCCACCGTCTCCTGTGTCTCGACCCCGAGCGCCACCAGCGCCTTCGCCACACGCCGCACCTGCTCGTCGTACGCCCGCCAACCGACAGCACGCCAGCCGTCGCCGGTCCGCTCCCGATACGCCGCATCCTCCGGCCGCTCGCGCGCATGCTGGCGCAACCTCTCGAGCACAGTCCGCATGTCGCTCTCCGATCAATCGTGGCAAGTCCGCCGATCTTACCCCGCGCCCCCGCAAGTCCTGGCCCCGGAACCTACAGCGGTAGATGCATCACCGTTCCCCGCCAGTCACCCACCTCGGTCGCTTTGGCCACCACCTCCAGGTCACGAACGAATGCACCGATCGTGGCACCCAGCTGATGACCGAAGATCAAACCGGTGAAGTCTTCCTCCCGTCGCTGCCACTGCTCCGCCATGACCTTGAAGCGGATGTCTTGCGTGAACAGGATCCGGTTCAGTGCCGACGCACGGCGCAACAGATCGTCATCGGCCAGCTCTGCCGCCTCATCTTCGATCGCCGTGAGAACATCGACACCGCGTCGCCTCAGCTGCTCGGCGATGGCGAGTGGAACGTGGAAATCGAGGTATAAGGCGATCGCCACGCCGCGGGCTCATGCGATTTCGCGGAGACGACGCGCGATCGCCGGCGGAAGCATGGCTTGCTTCGAAGCGTCGTCGGAAAGCCTCCATTCCTCGCGGATCTCACGGTCCACCGCATCGCGATGATCCCAGTAGTAGAGCATCGCGGCATGCACCTCGGCCGGTTGGAGGTGTGGGTACTGCCGACAGATCTCGTCGACCGACCAGCCGTGCGCCATCTGGTCCATCACCAACTGCGCGACGCGAACCCGCGGGATTCGCTCGAGTCGCGCAGAACCGTCCGACTCTACGACGAGATGTGGGTAGCTGACGCTCATCGGGGCACTCCAATCGTTCGCGCCATAGTTTATCGTGCGTGGTCCGCGGTGCACGATAAGCTCCGAGTCGTGCCGATGCTGGAAACCCGCCCCGGAAGTCGCCTCGATCCTCGGTCCGAGAGCTTCCGCGCCAACCGCGCGCGCATGCTCGAGCAGCTCGACGAGGTGCGTCGGCTCGAGGCGAGGGTACGGGCGACGTCGGAGCGGGCGACGCCGAAGCTACGCAAGCGCGGTCAGCTGCCGGCGCGCGAACGCGTGGCCCGGCTGCTCGATCCGGGGGCGCCCTTTCTCGAGCTGTCGACTCTCGCCGGCCTCGGCCTCCATGACGACGACGGGCCCGACAAGGACGACGGGACGGTCACCGGCGGCGGTGCGATCGCCGGCATCGGCGTCGTCTCCGGAGTGCGCTGTGCGCTCTACGCCAACGACGCCGGCATCAAGGGCGGCGCGATCTCGCCGATGGGGCTGCGCAAGAACCTGCGTCTGCACGAGATTGCGCTCGAGAACCGCCTGCCACTGGTGAATCTGGTCGAGAGCGCCGGCGCCAACCTGCTCTACCAGAGCGAGATCTTCATCGACGGCGGCCGCATTTTCGCCAACCTGGCGCGCCTGTCGGCGGCAGGCATCCCGGTCATCACCGTCGTCCACGGCTCGTCGACCGCCGGCGGCGCCTACCTGCCCGGTCTTTCCGACCACGTGGTGATGGTGCGTGGACGCGCCAAAGTCTTCCTCGCCGGCGGTCCGCTGGTGAAGGCGGCGCTGGGCGAGGACGCCGACGAGGAAGAGCTCGGCGGCGCGGCCATGCACGGCGCCGTCACCGGCAGCGCCGAGCACCTCGCCGACGACGACGTGGAAGCCCTCGAGCGAGCGCGGGCAGTCATCGCGTCGCTCGGCTGGCCGGCGGTCGCCGAGCGCCCGCATCGAACCTGGCGTCCGCCACTCCACGACGCCGAGGAGCTGCTCGGCGTCGTGCCGCTTGACCCGCGCCAGCCCTACGATTGCCGCGAACTGATCGTTCGCCTGGTCGACGACTCGGACTTTCTCGAGGTGAAGCCCGGCTTCGGACCCCACACTGTGTGCGGACGCGCCACGATCGAGGGCTGGCCGGTGGGCATTCTGGCCAACGATGGCCCGATCGACGTCGACAGCGCCGCCAAGGCAACGCATTTCATCCACGGCTGCTGCCAGACCGGGACGCCGCTCGTCTATCTCCAGAACACCACCGGCTACATGGTCGGCACCGCCGCCGAGCAGGCGGGCATGGTGAAGCGTGGCTCGACCATGATCCAGGCGGTCGCCAACGCCACCGTGCCGCAGCTGACGATCCAGGTCGGCGCGTCGTACGGCGCCGGAAACTACGGCATGTGCGGACGCGCCTTCGGCCCGCGCTTCCTCTTCGCCTGGCCGAACGCGCGCACCGCCGTGATGGGCGGAGAGCAGGCCGGCGACGTCATGCGCCTGGTCACCGAGGCGAAGCTACAGCGCGCCGGCGCGCCGGTCGACGTCGCGCGCCTCGACGCCATGCGCCAGGGCATCGTCGACCAGATCGAGCGCGAGTCGACCGCGCTCTTCGCCACCGCCCGGCTGTGGGACGACGGACTGATCGACCCGCGCGACACTCGCCACGTGCTCGGCCTCTGCCTCGAAATCGTCGCCGACGCCGAGGCGCCGAAACGCGCGACCCGTCCGTCGACCTTCGGCGTCGCGCGCTTCTAGCCTGCATAGGCCGTTCGGCCTCCGCTACCCAGCTAGCCTGTCAGAGAACCGCCCGCACGGGTGGCGACTGCAGGCGACCTGAGCGTTAAGATTTAGCTTAATGACTCGTTTTGCGAAAGAATTGGCAATTTCAGGCCGATCCCTGATGAATAAGCCTGCTCTCGGGTTGGCCATTGTCCTGGCTCTGGGAATTGGTATCGGGACCACCGGCGCAATCTTCCGGGTCCTCGATGCTGCGCTCATCCAAGATTTACCGTACCCGATGGCCGACCGTATGGTCAGTTTGTCGATGCGCGACTTAGAGAGTGGTGAAGGCGGAGGCCCGGTTTCGCCCCTCGACTTCGCCGACTGGCGGGACAGCACGAGCATATTCGTCGCGATGACGGCGGTCAGTGCCGAATCCATCGTTCTGACGGAGTTGGGCCATCCGATGCGCCTGCCTGCGGCACGCACGACGGCCGACTTCTTCCGCGTCATGGCAGTTCGACCGAGCCTGGGAACGCCAGCCGAGCAAGCGTGGGCCGAGGGCTATCCGTTGGTGGCTGTCAGCAACGAGTTCTGGCGGATTCACTTGGGTGCCGATCCGAACGCCATCGGTGAGCCCTTGGTGATCGACGGCGAACCGTACGAGATCATGGCAGTGATGCCTTCGTCGCTGAGTCTTCCGAAAGAGGCGGAGATCTGGCTGCCTCTGCCGAAAGAAGCCGGGGCCGAAGTTCGCGACGGTCGCTTCGTCTCGGTCTTTGCCCGGCTCAAGGAAGACACCTCCGTGACCGAGGCGACCGTCGAGATGAACGCAATTGCCGGTCGGCTGGCAGACGAGTATCCCGAGACCAATGCCGGGCTGGGTATCGCGGTGGATCCGATCCGAGAGGTACTCGTCGGCGACACAGGGCTTCGACTCGGCTTGATACTCGGCGCTGCGGCATGCGTTCTGCTGGTCATCTGCACCAACGTCGCCAGCCTGCTGATGTCGCGTGCAACGGGTCGCACCAAAGAATTGAATCTGCGCACCGCACTCGGGGCTCGACGCCGGGATCTTCTCCGCCTCTTGCTCTCCGAGAGCTTGCTACTTGCAGGCCTCGGCACTCTTGTCGGCGTTGCGCTGGGCACTCTGGGGAGTCGCGCGTTCGTTGCGCTGTACCCCGATGAGTTCACCAGTCTCGGAAATCTGGGATGGAGCCCGACGATCATCGCATTCGACGTGACGCTAGCGATCATCGCGACGCTGCTCTTTGTCGCGGGTCCGGCATTTCAGACCTTGCGAGCCGATGAATCCAAGATCCGCATGCGCACCGTCTCGGTCGTACGACGTGGGCAGGGGATAGCGCTGATCGCGCAGGTGGCTTCCACGTTGATGCTTCTCTTCGGCGCCAGCCTGATGCTCCAGAGCCTCTATCGACTCGAACAAGTCGACCCAGGCTTCCGAGCAGACAATGTCATATTGGCTCGCGTTGCTCTGCCGACGGCACGCTACGGCGAACCGGCCGCGAGGAGAGCTTTCTTCGGCCAGCTCATCGATCAACTGCGAGCCTCTCCGTCGATTCGAGAGGTCGCCGGCGTGACGCATCCCCCTCTGTCCGGCTCGAACATGCGTTTTCGCCTGACGCTTCCGGGCGGCGATGCCGGGGAGGAGCCACTCTTCGCGAACTACCGCGCAGTGACCGACGGATACTTTCGAACCCTCGGCGTGCCCCTGGTGCGTGGTCGCGATCTGGCGCCAGCCGACGCCGTCGACGCCCCCGAAGTCGCCGTGGTCAATCAGGAATTCGTCCGACGCTACTTCGGCAAGAGGCCAGCCATCGGCGAAAGCCTTAAGCTCCTCTTCCGCTCCGACCCAACCCGAGAAATCGTCGGCGTGATCGGTGATATCCACCACTACGGGCCCGATACGCCGGTTCAGCCAGAAGTCTACGTGCCGCACACTCAACACTCGTGGCCTTTCCTCACCTTGGCGTTCGAACCTCGCACAACGGTTACCGATGCGTTGACGTCGATTCGTACAGTGGTCGCCGAGCTCGATCCGGAACAGCCGGTCGATCGAATCGCAAGCCTCTCGACCGAGTTGAATCGCGCGACCGGCGAACCACGCTTCCAGGGCTCGCTGCTCTTCGGCTTCGCCCTCGGTGCGCTCGTCGTCGCGATGCTCGGCATCTACGGCGTCACGGCCTACTGGAACACTAGCCGACGCCCGGAAATCGGCGTGCGGCTGGCTCTCGGTGCCGAACGTGCCGACATCGTCCGGTTGTTGATGCGCGCCCCGGTCGGCATGATCGCGCTCGGTGTCGCCATCGGCGCAGCAGGCTCGGTCGGCGTCGCGCGGCTCCTGGAGAGCCGCGTCTTCGACATCGATCCGCTCAACCCGCTCACTTTCGTCACGGTCGCAGGCCTGATTCTCTCCGTCGCCACTCTGACTGCATATGTTCCGGCTCGTCTCGCCAGTCATGTCGACCCCCGACGGCTCCTGCGAGACGATTGAGGCCCGCATGACGCGTCTCGAGCCCCAGAGTCCCCTCGATCTTCACGGCAGGGATTCACTGGAGGGGCTTCTAGCCGCGCTGGTCGAGCACAGCCGACAGACTCCCGAGATCCAGCCGTTCGCCATCTGCCTCAGGCGTACTCGGGACGATGCGTCGACTCGAGTCATCGCGGCCGGAGGAATCCGCGAAGCGTGCACCGCATGCCCTCTGACCGGCGACGACACGACACCATGCCATCGCCCAGTGCAGGTCCCAATTCACCGTGGCTCTCGTCTCACCGGGCTGGTCGTCGCGGACGCCGAAGGTCCCCAGCCCTTGGAAGCGCTAGCCCGACAAGTATCTCGCTGGGTCCAACGCGAAACACTCGGCCGAAGGGCGCGGAAACGGGTCGGGCGTGACCTGTGGCTCCTCGGGTCGAGCGACGGAGCCGACCGAGTCGAATCCTTCATCGACTGGGCAGCGCCTGTGAAGCTACCTGCTCTCGTACGTGGTGAGGCCGGCACTGGTCGTGAAGACGTCGCCTTTGCCCTCCACCTACTGAGCGATCACGCCGAGGCTCCGTTCGTCAAACTCGACGGCACGGTAGCTCCACCCGAGGATTGGCATCGGCGGCTCGACGAGCGGCTCGAATCCGCGCGAGGTGGCACCTTCTTTTTGGCAGCTGTGGATCACCTACCCCAGGTGATCCAGAGCGAGCTAGCAGACAGGCTGCGAGCTGGGGCCTCGACCGTGAATGTGCCCGACCCACCGAGACTTGTGGCGTCGACCCTTCCCCGCAGCGTCGCCGGTGGCGCCAATCTACACCCAACCCTCGAACAAGAGCTCGCCTTCCTCGAGATTGAAGTCGAGCCTCTGAGAGCGCGCCCAGCGGACATCGGGCTTCTGGCTCAGCACTTCGCGAGACTCTACGGCCGAGAGGACACGGTGATCGAGGAGAGCGCACTCCGGCGTCTCGAGCGCTACCCTTGGCCCGGGAACATCCCGCAACTTCGGCAAGTCATTGGCCGCCTGGTGAGTCTCGCAAACGGTTCCGGAGCGACTCTCGAAACGCTGCGCACGACAGCGCCCGAGATCTTCGACCCGCTGGACAGATCGAGCCCTGCAGGGGAGCAATCCGCGACCGAGCCGCCTACGACCCTCGAACCGGAAGCGAAAGCTCTCGAACGAGCTCCGGACTCCTCGATCGTGCATCCGGCCGTCGCACGTGCCTTGCGCTATCTCGATGAGCACTCGGCCGAGCCCCTAACGCTGGCGATCGTTGCCAAGGCCGCCCACTCGAGCCCATCGCACCTCTCCCATCTCTTTCGGAAGACCCTCGGAATCTCACCGATGGCACACCTGAACGAATTGCGCCTAGAGCGAGCTCGCAATCTTCTGTCGAACTGTTCCGAGCAGTCGGTGACCGAGGTGGCATGGGCGACCGGCTTCGGTGACCTACGCCACTTCGAGCGCATGTTCAAGCGCTCGACTGGCGTCACACCGAGCCAATTTCGTGAGCGAAGTGACGCGACCGTGCGGGTCCGAGCGACCGAATCGTAAGATCCACCGCATGGCCCGTTCGATCTGTCGCCTTCTCGGCAAGATCGACCTATCGAGTGTTGTCGTGGCCCTCTAGTGCAGTGTTCGGCAAATAGATTCCATTTACGTCCGTCTTCAAGTAGACTTGGGTATGCCAAGGCCCATCAAGACGTTGAGACTGCCCGATGCGGATCGGACCCAGCTGCAGGCATGGATTCGCGCTGGAAAC
>JBCCVZ010000029.1:0-74489 GCA_039194425.1 Acidobacteriota bacterium
ACGAGATCCATCGCTATATTCAGGTTCACAACCGGGAGTTAGCCAAACCGTTCAACTGGACGAAGAGCGCTGCGACGATCCTTGAGAAGCATGAGCGGGCTCGCGCCAAAGTGGAAACGATTAATCAAACAAGACACTAGGCTGATCGAAGCTTGACCGATCACCAACTTGGATCATCGATCCAACCTACCCCCGGAGGTCTCCATGGATCCCTCAAACCTCTTGACGCTCGAACCGCTCATCCTGACTCCGAACACCGACTCCGAGTTGACCGAGATCTGCTGGGGTGAAGGCTGCGGCTGTGGCTCAGCCAATGGTGGTGGCAGCGGCGGTTGCTGCGACTGCGGCACGGAGAACGGCGGCGGCGCCTGAGCAGGCCCGGAGCCCGCTCGGTGGCAGTCATTCCTACGTGTGCCACCGAGCGCGCCTTGACTGTTTGACTGATCTCAAGAACAGAACGGAGCGCGCCATGATCGCATCGACACCGTCCGAGACACCGATCTCGTACAGCCTTCCCAAGGAACGCTATCTGTTCCGGCGCGAGGACCGATTTCTTTTCTTCGATCCGGTGAGCTTCGTTTGGTTCCAAACCGATCGTCTCGGCAAAGCCGTCGTCGACGGTTTGGCGGACGCTGGCGATGCCGAGAAGGCCGCCGAGGAGGTTTCGCGGGTCGCCGGAGCGCCAGTCGACGCAGCGCGGGTCTACACCACCAAGATGCTGCGTCATTTGGTCGACATCGGCTTCGTCCACGAGGGCGAGTACACCCCTCGCAAGTGGCACGATGGCCTCGTCGACCATCCGCTGGTGATGTATATCCACCTCACTGCGCGCTGCAATCTAAAATGTCCTTACTGCTACAACCAAGAACACCGGAAAACGATTTGGAAACAGCCGGTCGGCAACCGGAAGCAGTTCTTTCGCCTGGTCGACGAAGCCGCGGAGCTGGGATTCCGTGAGATCAAGCTCACTGGTGGCGAAGTGCTGCTGAATCCGGACACTTTGGCGATCGCTCGTCGAGCCAAGACCAAAGGGCTGCGGGTCAACCTACTGACCAACGGCACGCTCATGACACGCGAGTTGGCGCGTGAGATCGCTGAAACTGTCGATGCAGTCTCCTTGAGCCTCGATAGCCCAAGGCCCGAAGAGCATGATCCGGTCCGCGGCTCGGGCACTCACGCGAAAGTCTTGCGTGCGATCGATTGGCTACGCGAGGCCGGGCTCGAGTATCTCCACCTCAATTCCGTCGTGACACCGGTGAACAAGGACTCCGTCGAAGACTTTCTGACCTATGCCTGGGACGACCTCGGCGCTCAGAAAGTCACCATGGCAGCCTCCAACATTGTCGTCGACGATCCCGAGGGGCAGCGTGGCGCGCGGCAATATCAACTCGAGCCGGCCGAGGTGCGCGATGTCCTCGAGCGGCGCCAAGCCTGGGAAACTGAACACTGGGGCGGAAAGCCGGTGCGACCGTCGTCACTTCGACGAACGCAATGTGGCGCCGCCAACGGTGTGATCAGCGTGGATTCCGACGGCAAGCTCTACCCCTGCCAGACCATGCATAGCCCAGAGCTAGCCTGCGGAAACGTTTTCGAAACAAGTCTCGAAGAAGTGCTCGCGACGTCCAAGCTTCTCCAGAGGGTCAAACACTTGACCGCAGACTATCTCGACGAGTGCAAGACGTGCGCGATGCGCTACCTCTGTGCTGGAGGCTGCCGCCAGGAGGCCTATTCCCGAGAGAAACGCCTCGACGCGCGGAATCGTGATCTCTGCTCCGTCTTCTTCCGACGCTCCTTGGAAAAGCTCTGGAGCTCCGCCAACCTGCCGGCAACAGCCGTGGCCGACACGACTGGGCCCGATCGCGCCTCGGCACTGGATACCGAGACTCGTGTGGAGATGTGCTGACGTGACTAAGAGCGCCGGCACGAAGGCCGTGCATTCCAGCAATCGCCGGAGCCGCTTTGGTGCGGATTTCGCTCGAATGGTGACATTTCTTCGTCGCTTCCGCCATCACAGCCGACGAGCCGTCTTCGCCATGGCCTGTGGCGCCGCGGCAAGCTCGCTCCAGCTCTTGGTACCGCTCAGCAGCGCAGTCATCATCAATCAGGCTCTGCCGACGGGCGATTTCGCCCTCTTGGGCTGGATCGCAGCGACGTTGGCGGTCGCCATGTTGGTGTCGGCCTGGGCGCGCTACGGTGAGATCGCCTCGACGCTCGTCCTGCGGGAGCGACTGTCGATCGAGCTTCAACGAGACCTGTTCGATCACGTCCAACACCTGCCGATCGCCTTCTTCAAGAATCACGGCAGCGGCTATCTGATGTCCCGCATCGCCGGTGATGCCGACACTGCCATCGAATTCCCCACGGGCCTGACTAGCCTTGGCCGGAGTTTCGTCTGGCTTGGCGCCGCCTTCGTGCTCGTCCCGGTGCTCCATCCGGTGATTGGCTTGGTGGTGATGGCGGTGATTCCGCTGTATGTCGCCATTCTCGTGACGTTCAAGCAGCGGATCAAGGATCAATTCGCCGACGTCCAAGAGAGAACCGCAGCCACCTCGAGAGAGCTCCACGAAGCGCTGACGGGCCTTGCAGAGACCAAGGTGTACGGCCACGAGAAACGTCGTGGACGCTCATTCGTCGAAAGCCTCGCCGCAAAGGCCCGCAGCCGCATTCGAGGCCGCTTGCTGATGGCGCTCTCCGGTCACTCGACCCAACTGGTCCTGCTCGGTGTATCACTGTTTATTCTGGTGTTTGGCGGCTTCGAGGTCATTCGCGGCAACTTCACTCTCGGTGAGCTCGTTGCGCTCAACGCGCTGACCGGATACCTACTGACCCCAGTCAGCCAACTGGTCTCTCAAGCATTCCAGATGCATCGGTCGCT
The DNA here is from genome assembly GCA_039194425.1 of Acidobacteriota bacterium. GTDB lineage: Bacteria > Acidobacteriota > Thermoanaerobaculia > Multivoradales > J023 > JAUIJL01. The sequence continues at coordinate 2,876 of JBCCVZ010000029.1, forward strand.
GGCCGCCATCGAGCGCCTCGAGGCGATCCTCGACCAGTCGACTGAGGCGACCAGATCCCGCGGTCTCGTCCCATCGCGCCAGGCTCGCGGCCGCTTGACATTCTCCGATGTGGCCTTCTCGTATCGACCGGGTGAGCCTGTGATCTCGAACGTCAACCTCGTCGTCGAGCCTGGCCAGACGATACTCTTTCAGGGACCGAGCGGCGTCGGAAAGAGCAGCTTGATGTCGCTGGTTCCCCGCCTCTACGAGCCATCCAGTGGGTCGATCTCCCTCGACGGCACGCCGTTGACCAAATTGGACCTGCGCTGGCTGCGTCAGCAAATCGCTTTCGTCTCCCAGGACACCTTCCTCTTCTCCACGTCTGTGAGAGAGAACCTGAGAGTGGGTCGCCCTGACGCGAGCAACGAGGCGGTTCGCGACGCGGCGCAGCAAGCCAACGCTCTCGAGTTCATCGACGCGATGCCTGATGGCTTCGACACGCTTGTCGGCGAACGAGGTTGTCGTCTATCCGGCGGCCAGCGACAGCGCATCGCAATCGCCCGCGCGCTCCTCAGAGGCGCAACGATCTTGATTCTCGACGAAGCAACTTCGGCGGTCGATCGACAAACTGAGTCGTCCGTCTACGAGGCACTCGAACGCCTCATGAAAGGGCGAACCACGCTCGTCGTAGCGCATCATGTGGAAGCCTTCGAAGGTCGTATCGATCGCATCATCGATGTCGTCGATGGACGGATCCACGAACGCCCCACGCCAATCGCTCTCGCTTCTTGAGGCCAAGCCCTCGATTCGAGCTCCATCCAGAACCTCTTCACTGCCGGCCCGCCAGCCGACCGCGTCTGTCGACCGCGTCAGTCGACGCCGTCGAGCTCGACCGCCACACGGCCGGAGACCACCATACCGTCGTCGGCCTGTGCGGTGACTTCGAGCTCCAAAACGCCGCCGCGACGCGACGAGTCGCGGCCGGATCGCCCGTCCGTCCTTCCGGCAGGCGCAGAGTCGAGCCGCGCGCCGACGGTGACGCGGTGGACCGGCGTGGCGAATGGACCGTCGAGCTGGCTCGGCGCGAGGTCGACCGGGAGGCGTGTGCCGTCAGGCATCAACAGGTGAGCCTCGAGACGCACGGGCGGAGCGAGCCCGTGCAGGGCGACGACCAGCCGCCGGGGATGCGCGGGGGTGAATCGCGGGCTCGGCGAGGGTACGAAGGGCAAGCCGTCGACCAAGAAAGGATAGAGGCGTCCACCGCCGCCCGCGGGCGCCGCCCCGGCTTCTCGCACGCGCAGGGCCCCGGCGGCATCGTCGGGAACCAGAGGCGGAAGCAGATGCGGCGCGTCCCACGAAGGCACCTCGAGCGTCGTGCTCGCCGTGCCGGTGCGCCCGGTGAGCACGTCGCGCACCAGCGCACGCACGAGGTGGCGGCCGGCCGGCAGCTCGAAGTGCCCGTAGTACTGCACGCGGTCGATCGCCGGGTCGACCAGGCGCCGATGGTCGATCTCGAGCGTCTGCGCGTGGACGCCAGAGATGCGACCGTCGAGATCGGTGGCGAGCGCGTAGACCTCGAGGCGACACGGCGGTGCGTCGTCCTCCGCGACGTCGGCGAGGCCGGCGGACGGCAGCTCGAGCACCAGCGGGACGTACGACTGAGGGGCGCGCGCGGACGCGCCGTCGGCGGTCTCGCCGCTGGCGTTCTCGAGAGTGGCCTGCGGCGCGCTGGGAAACGCCGTGACGAGAAGGGCCAGCGGCAGCTCCGTTCGCGGCCGTGCGTCGACCAGATCGGTGGCGGCGAGAAGATCGCGCTCGAGCGCCGGCAGGTCGGCGAAGCCGGGGGCCAGGCGATAGCCCGGACGATGGTGCACCGTCAGCCCGGGCACGTCGGTCGTGATGCGCAGCGGGCGCCAGGCTCCCGGCACCGCGTCGGCCGGCGGATAGAACGAGACGAGATAGACGACATCGCGGGTGGCGAGGACGCGGTCCAGGGCCTCACCGAGGCGCGCCGAATCGGCCACCAGCAGGCCTCCGGTCGCGTCGGCGACGCGAAACAGCGCATCGCGACGCGGCGCCCCCGACCCTCCGCCATCGGCCGGCGCGGACGCGCTCGCGCCGACCGCGGCGCGCAGACCGCCAACGTCGACCGCGTGCACCACCGCGTCGGCACGGCGCAGCGCCTCGAGGGCGTCGGTGAGCTCGGACCGGAGCGCGGACGATCCGAAGAGCGCGTCGGCCTCCGGCTCGAGGCCCGGAGCTCCGCTCTCCGGAGTCGTGCCCGTCCCGGCGAACAGACGAGCGTCGAAACCCTCCGAGAAGAGCAGCACCTCGGTGCCCGACTCGACCACCGTGAGCGCCTCCCCGAGTGCTCCGAGAGCCCGCACCCAGCGCGTCGCCCGTTCGACACCGCGTCCACGATCGGCCTCCGTCCGGAGCCGCTCCAGCTGCTCGACGAGACGCGCCAGCTCGGCGTCGGCGGCGAGCGCCGCGACATCGAGTGATGCGGTGTCGGCCCACGATGCGAGAGACGAGGGCGCTTCGAGAGTGAAACGCAGTGGATCGGCGGTCGGTGGCCCGCGCACCAGGCCCGGCACACCGAGCGTGCGGATGGCGCGAGCCAGCTGAGCGCGATCGCTGCCGAAGGCGAGCAGCCAGCGCACCCCGCGCAGCGCGTCGAGCGTGGCGACGCCCGCCAGATCGCCGGGGAGCAGGTGCTCGGCGGCAACCTCGAGCGCGGCGGCGCGGGCCGACGCCAGAGCGCGCGGTGACGCCAGCTCGAGATCGAAGAGGAAGAGCACGCGCCGCCGCGCGGTCGCCGGCACCCGCGCCATCGCGTCGACCGCATCGAGGTCGGCGAGGGCGGCCCGGTCGACGACTTCGAAGCGTGCGATCGGCTGTTCGACGCCGGCGTCGAACAGCCGCAGCTGGTCGGCGCGCAGGGCACGCACCGGATTCCGCGCGGCGTCGTGCACGACCACCGGCACCTCGACCAGGGCGACACGCGTCGTCGCCTCGACGCGCGCGGTGGCCTCCGCATCGATCGCATCGCCTCCCGGCGCACCGGCCGACGCCTGAGCGTGCATCGCGCCGGTGCACAGCGACATCCCAAGCCCTGACATCGCGAGGCATGTCGCCACGAAGAAGAATCTGAGACTCGCCGCGGCGCGCCCTGTTTTCACGCGACATGTGCTCACGCGGCCTGTGTTCACGCGCCCTGTGTTCACGCGATCTGTGCTCACGCGACCTGTGCTCATTCGACGCCGACCCCGCCGAGGAGGAGTGTGAGACGCCGGACCTCGTCTCCGTCAGCGTCGAGAGCTCGCGCCCGCGCCAGGTGATGCCGCGCCTTGTCGATCTCGCCGAGGGCCAGATAGGTCTTGGTCAAGCCGACATGGAGCCGCGGAATCTCAGCATCGCGCGACAGCGCCTGGCGCAGCAGCTCGAGGGCGCCGCCGGCGTCGCCATCGGCGAGCGCCACCTCGGCCTTCGACAGAAAGAAGAACGGGCTCGCCCGGCGGGCGCTCGCCACGCGCTCGGCCACCGCCGCCGCCTCGTCGCGTCGCCCCATGCGCTCGAGCAAGCGGCCGAGATTCTCGAGCACCGGCACGTGCCCCGACTCGACCTCGAGCGCTCGCCGATAGAGCGACACGGCTTCTTCGTCGTCCCCGCGGCGCGCACGCAGCACGGCCAGGTTGTTGAGCGCATCGATCAAGCGAGGCGCCAAGGCGACAGCGACCTCGAGATGTTCCGCGGCGAGGTCCAGGTCGCCGGTGAGCAGCGCCTCGGCACCGAGATTGTTGCGGAAATGCGCCACCGCCACGATGTCGTCGATCGGCCGCAGAGTGCGATAGCCCTTCGGTCGATAGGGCAAGAAGTCGAACGTGCGCAGCGCACCGCCGACGTAGACCCCGCCGACCACGTGACCACGGCTCACCACCATGCCGCGCCGATGATCCCAGCGCTGGTAATCCTCGACCTCGACGAAGAACGGCGCCAGCTGCATGTACCGGCCGAGCGCAACGAAGAGATTGACGAAGGACAGGCAGTTGCCCTCGCGCTGCCGATACACCTGCTCGGCGTCGCGCGTCGGCGTCAGGGCGTAGCGCAAGTCGAGGTCCGAGAAGATGTAGTCGACCACCCGCGCGACGCGGCTAGCGTCGTCGCCGGTCGGGCGCAACTGGCCGACGACCTCCGCACGAGTCGTCGGCGTCAACGCGAACGGCACCTCGACCGACGCGTCGAGGCCGGCGCCGGCGAGCCGCGTCTCGAGATCCGCCCGCAGCGCATCCGCGGGCGCCGTGACGGGCGTCGTCGCACACGACACCAGGGCCGAGACGACGAAGAACGTCGCGAGCATCCGAGCCACGCGGGCGAAAACCGAGAGAGCAGGAGTCCGTCCGGAGACGAGGGGAACGGAGCACTTCATCGCAACGAAAAAACCTCGATGCGACGCTACCACGCTCACCCCCAGCAGGCACCGCCCGGTGCGCATTTCGCGCGTCGCGCACGAGTATTGACGACCGCGGAGGCCTTTGCTACGCTTCGGCGCCCGGCGGCGCGGCGCCTCCCAGAGCGCTCCGTCGCCCCGCGATCTCGTCACAGCCGGACCGCGTCGAACGCTTCCACGCGAGTCGAAACGAGCTTCAGACCCGTAGCTCAGTTGGTTAGAGCGCTACGTTGACATCGTAGAGGTCAGCGGTTCGAGTCCGCTCGGGTCTACCATCTCTCGCATCGCGTCCGGCCGTCGACGACCCATTCTAGGCGCTTAGCTCAGCTGGTTAGAGCGCTACCTTCACACGGTAGAGGTCAGCGGTTCAAGTCCGCTAGCGCCTACCATCGACCCTCGATGAACCGTCACGATGAGCCGACAGACGATCGACCTCGTCCTGCCGGACGGCTCTAGCCGTTCCGTTGCGCCGGGCACCACCGCTCTCGACGTCGCCCGCTCGATCGGCGCAGGCCTGGCGAAGGCAGCCATCGGCGCCGAGCTCGACGGCCGCCCGCTGGATCTGCGCACGCCGATTCAAGTCGGCGGCGCCTTCCGCTTGATCACGACGAGGGACGATGACGCCGGCCCGTTCATCCGCCACAGCGCCGAGCATGTGCTCGCCGACGCCGTGCAGCGCCTGTGGCCGGGCACCGAGATCGACGCCGGTCGCCAGGACCACTCCGAGAAGTTTCAGTACGACTTCAGGTTCCCGCGCGCCTTCACGCCCGAAGACCTCGAGAAGATCGAGGGCAAGATGCGCGAGATCCTGAAGGAGAACGCGGTCTTCGAGCGCATCGAGGTGAACCGCGAGCAGGCGGCCGAGATCTTCCGCGAGCTCGGCGCCGAGCTCAAGATCGACCGCCTCCAGGACATTCCCGAGGGAGACACGATCACCCTCTACAAGCACGGCGAGTTCCTCGACCTCTGCCGCGGTCCGCACGTGCAGAACGCGAAACAGATCGGCGCCGTGAAGCTGCTCGAGTCGTCGGGCGTGTACTACCGCGGCGACGAGTCGAACGAGGCGCTGCAGCGGATCTACGGCACCGCATTCGGCTCGAAGAAAGAGCTCGCCGACTACGAAGAACGAGTCGAGCAGGCGCGCGCCCGCGACCACCGTCGCCTGGGCCCCGAGCTCGACCTCTTCAGCCTGCACCCGGAAGCGCCGGCCAGCCCGTTCTTCCACCCCAAAGGCACGACGGTCTACAACGGCCTCGTCGACTTCGTGCGCGAGCTCTACCTGGAGTTCGGCTACGACGAAGTGGTGACACCGCAGATTCTCGACGTCGAGCTGTGGAAGACCTCCGGCCACTACGCGAACTACCGCGACAACATGTACTTCACCGAGGTCGACAACCGGCAGTATGCGGTGAAGCCGATGAACTGCCCGACCCACTGCCTGATCTTCGGCACCGGGCTGCGCTCGTACCGCGATCTGCCGATCCGCTACGCCGACTTCGGACGCCTGCACCGCTACGAGCGCTCGGGAGTCGTCACCGGTCTGACGCGGGTGCGCACCTTCTGCCAGGACGACGCGCACATCTTCTGCACCGAAGAGCAGATCGAGAACGAGGTGCTCGGCGTCGTCGACATGATCCTGCGCGTTTACGAGACCTTTGGCTTCGGCGACATCCTGATCGAGCTCTCCACGAGACCCGAGAAACGCCTCGGCGACGACTCGGTGTGGGATCACGCCGAGGGCGCGCTGCGCCAGGCGCTCGAGCGCCGCGACATCGACTACGAGGTCAACGAGGGCGACGGCGCTTTCTACGGACCGAAGATCGACTTCCAGATTCTCGACGCGATCGGCCGCTCGTGGCAGCTCGGCACCGTCCAGCTCGACTACCAGCTGCCGGCCCGCTTCGACCTCTCGTACATCGGCGCCGACGGCGAGGAGCACCAGCCGGTGATGATTCACCGCGCCATGCTCGGCTCGCTCGAGCGCTTCTTCGGCATCCTGATCGAGCACACCGCGGGCGCCTTCCCGCCGTGGCTGGCGCCGGTCCAGGCAGTGGTCTTGCCGGTCTCCGAGAAGTTCCTCGACTACGGTCGCCGCGTGCACGACGCGCTGCGGGCCGCCGGCCTCCGCGCGCACCTCGACGCGCGTAGCGAGAAGCTCGGCTACAAAATCCGCGAGGCCCAGGTCCAGAAGACTCCGTACATGCTCGTCGTCGGCGGGCGCGAAGAAGAGGCCGGCGCGGTGAATCTGCGCCTGCGCAGCGGCGACGAAGTCGGAGCTCTGCCTCTCGACGACGCGGTAGAGCGCCTGCGCGCCGCCGTCGACGCACGCTCGCGCGAGCCCTGAGCCGTCCGCCGAATCCATCCGCACGAAAGATCCGCACGAGACATCCGCGAAGACGAATCCATCAAGATCCGCTAGACTCGCACGCCGAGGCGGCCGGACGCCGCCTCGCGCCGCACCATCCGAGCGGCAGTAAGGAGCTATCGTATGCCCAAGCAGAAATCCCATCGAGGCGCCTCGAAACGCTTCAAGGTGAGCGCCTCCGGCAAGGTCCTGCGCCACCACTCGGGGATGAACCACATCCTGACCAAGAAGTCGCAGAAGCGGAAGCGCAAGCTGCGCAAGGCGGCGAAGGTCTCGCCGGCCTTTGAAAAGACCGTCAAGAAGCTGCTGAACTAGATCGTTCGATGGGGCGCGAGCACGCGCCGACGCAGCCACCCGATTCGCACGCCGAATCGACCCGACGCCGACGGCCTCGCCGTCGGCGCTCGCTTCTCGACCGAATCGACACACTCGACGTGACCGCCGACTCCTTCGGCGGCACGCTCATCCCACCACGGGAGTGCCGGGAGAACCTGTCCGGCACGCTCGCGCCCGCCTTCGCGGGCGAACGACGAACGAGGTTCCATCATGCCGAGAGTCAAGCGCGGACCGAAGCGCAAGAACAAGCGCAAGCGCCTATTGAAGATCGCCCGCGGCTACTGGGGGTTGCGCTCGCGCGCCTACCGCATCGCCAAGATCGCGGTCGATCGTGCCCTCGCCTTCTCGTACCGCGACCGACGCCAGCGCAAGCGGCAGTTTCGCCGCCTGTGGATCACCCGCATCAACGCCGCCGCCCGCCTCAACGGCCTGAGCTACAGCCGCTTCATGGCCGGCCTCAAGGCCGCCGGCAGCCCGCTCGATCGCAAAGTGCTCGCCGATCTGGCGGTGCGCGAGCCGAAGGTCTTCGCCGCAGTCGCCGAGACCGCGAAGAAGGCTCTCGAAGCCCAGGCTGCTTGATCCGACGCCGCGCGAGGTGCTCGCGCGGCGCACCGACGTGCGAGGAGAGGCCATGACCGCGAGCACCGACGCCCACGCCGATCTCGCCCGACTGGGCGAAGAGTTCGAGGCCGCCGCTGACGGCGTCGCGACTCGCGACGCCTGGGATGCCCTGCGCGTCGACTGGGTGGGGCGCAAGCAGGGTCGCCTGCGCGACCTGATGCAGCGCATGAAAGACCTCGACGGCGCCGACCGCCCGGCCTACGGCCAGGCGGTGAACCGCCTCAAGAAGTCGGTCGAGGCGCGTCTCGAGGCGCTCGACGCGACGCTCACGGCGGCCGAAAAGGCGGCCACCGACGCCGCCGCAGCGATTGACGTCACGTTGCCCGGACGCCGGCCGCGCCTCGGCTCGCTGCACCCGGTGACGCGCACCGCCCGCGACATCGAGCAGATCTTCACCGAACTCGGCTACAGCGTCGCCGAAGGGCCGGAGATCGAGGACGATTTCCACAACTTCGAGGCGTTGAACTTCCCGCACGACCACCCGGCGCGCGACACGCAAGACACGTTCTTCGTCGACCTGCCGGGACGTTCGGACCTGGTGCTGCGCACGCACACCTCGCCGGTGCAGATCCGCACCATGCTGGCGCGCGCCGAGCCGCCGATCCGCGTCATCTGCCCGGGCCGGGTGTACCGCAACGACAACGACCTGCGCCATTCGCCGATGTTCCACCAGGTCGAGGGCCTGGCGATCGACGAAGGACTGTCGCTCGGCGACCTCAAAGGCACTCTCGACGCCTTCCTCAAGCGGCTGTTCGGCGCCGAAACGGAGATCCGCCTGCGGCCGAGCTTCTTTCCGTTCACCGAGCCGTCGGCCGAGGTCGACATCACATGCGCCGCGTGTCGCGGCAGCGGCTGCCAGACCTGTTCGCACACCGGCTGGATGGAAATCCTCGGCTGCGGCATGGTCGACCCGCGCGTGCTGCGAGCCTGCGACATCGATCCCGATCGCTACAGCGGCTACGCTTTCGGCCTCGGTATCGACCGCGTGGCGATGAATCGCTACGGCATCCCGAACATTCGCACCCTCTTCGACAACGACGAACGGCTGCTGCGCCAGGTGAGAGGCTGATGGAGCTCTCGACTCGCTGGATCGCCCGCTACCTCGAGATCGACGATCTCGACGCGCTGGCCGCGCGCCTCACCGCCGCCGGCCACGCCGTCGAAGGTCGCCGCACGCTCGACGCCGACGGGCCGGAGGACGGCGACGTTCTCTTCGACATCGACATCACGACCAACCGCCCCGACTGCATGTGCCACCTCGGCATGGCGCGCGAGGCGGCAGCGCTGCTCGGCCTGCCGCTCGACGATCCCACACTCGAAGACCCCACACTCGAAGATCCCACAGTCGAGAGCGCGGAGGGCGATGCGCCGGGCGGTGAGACCGCCGACGACGCCGCGTCGCTGCGGGTCGAGGACTTCGACGGCTGCCCGAGCTACCTCGCCTACGTGATCCGCGGCGTGCGGGTCGGCCCGAGCCCCGACTGGCTGGCCGCGCACCTGCGCTCGATCGGCCTGCGCCCGATCAACAACGTGGTCGACGTGACCAACTTCGTGCTCTGGGAAACCGGCCAGCCGCTCCACGCCTTCGATCTCGCGACGCTCGGCGCCGACGCCGACGGCAAGCCCGCCGTGCGCATTCGGCGGGCGCGGGCCGGCGAGACTCTGGTCACCCTCGACGGCGAAGCGCGGGAGCTGACGCCCGAAATGCTGGTGATCGCCGACGCCGAGCGACCGATTGCGCTCGCCGGCGTGATCGGCGGGCTCGACACCGAAGTCACCGACGCGACGGTCGACGTGCTTCTCGAGGTGGCGCATTTCACGCCCAGCGCCGTGCGCAAGGCCGCCAAGACTCTCGGCATCAAGACCGACGCCGGCCATCGGTACGAGCGCGGTGCGAACCCGTTGGCGCCGCGTGCCGCCGGGCGGCGCGCCGCCCGGCGCATCGCCGAGCTCGCCGGCGGCACCGTTCTACCCGGCGTGCTCGACGACACCAAGCTGCGGAACGACTGGCCGCCACGAGTCGAGCTCGACCTCGAGCGTCTGCGCGTCTTCGGCGGTGCGCCGATCGAGTCCGACGAGGTCGAGGCGAGCCTCGGCGCGCTGGGCTTCGCCCTCGAGCGGCTCGACGCCGGCGACTCACCCACCGAGCCGGCGACGCGCTGGAAGGTGACCGCGCCGTCGTGGCGCTGGTACGACTTCGAGCAGGCCCACGCTCAAGACGTCTACGAAGAGGTCTTGCGTGCCTATGGCTTCGACCGCATCCCGGCGACTCTGCCGGCGATCGCCGGGGTCGACGCACCGCAGAGCGCGTCGCTGCTCCGCCGACGCCGCACCCAAGACCTGCTCGCCGCCGCCGGCTACGCCGAAGCGATCGATTTCGCCTTCCTCGACCGCCGGGTCGACGCCGTCTACCCGAGCCTGCTCGGCGGGGTCGCCGTGCCGCTGACCAATCCGCTGTCCGAGAAATACGACGTGATGCGCCGTTCGCTGCTCGCCAACCTGGTCGCCGCCGCCGGCTGGAATCAGCGCCGCGGTGCCGACGCGGTGCGGCTGTTCGAGATCGGCCACGTCTTCGCCCTCGACGCCGAGCACGACGATTCCGACCGCGGCGATGCCGACCGTGTCGACCCGCATCTCACCGAGCGTGAGGCGGTGGCGTTGGTCTGCGGCGGCCGCATCGGCTCGCCCTGGTCGCGCGAAACCGAGCTCGACTTCTTCGACCTGAAGGGCGCCGTCGACGCGCTCTTCGAAGAGCTCGGCGTCGAGGTCACAGTGCGCGCCGCGTCGGTGGCCAAGATGCTGCCCGGCACCGGCGCGGAGATCGTGCTCGCCAGCAGCGAGCGCGTGGTCGGCTTCGCCGGCCAGATCGACGACGAGTCGCTGCAGGCTCCGCTCTTCGGCGCCGAGATTCTGCTCGACGCGCTCGAGGGCACGCGCGATCTGACGGTCGACGCCTCGTCGCGCTTCCCGGGCGTCGCCGTCGACACCACGTTGACCCATTCGATCGATGTCGCCTGGCGTGATCTCGCCGCCGAGGTCGACGCAGCGCGCACCGGGGACAACGCGGTCGAAGACCTCGTCGGCTTCCGCCTGGTCGGCCGCTACACCGGCGAGGGCGTACCGGACGGCGCGGTGAACACCACATTGCGCTTCTCCTTCGTCGCCGCCGATCGTTCACTCACCCAGGACGAAGTCAACGACCGCCATCGTCGTCTCACGGACCGCCTGGCCGCCCGCTTCGGGCTGGAGAGCCGCAAATGAGCACCGCCTGGCTGCGCGACCTCGAAGAACGCGTCGAGCAGGCCGCCGAGGCCCTGTCGGCGCGGCGCGCCGAAAACGAGACGCTGCGCACGCGGATCGAGTCGCTCGACGGTGAGAACGACTCGCTGCGCGAACGCGTCGAGTCGCTCGAGGTCGAAGTCGACGAGCTGACGCGGCGCGCCGAGGCCGCCGAGTCGGCCGCCGCCGAAGCCGACGCCGCGCACGAAGCGGCACAGGCCGCCGCCGCGGCGCGAGACGACGACGACGACGACGACGAGGCAGAGGACTGGCGCCAGGAGCGCGAGGAGATCCGCGAGCGCGTCGAGACCCTGGTCGACCATCTCGCGTCGTTGCTCGACGACGAGTCGGAGACCGACTCCAGCGCCAACGGCGCGGAGGCGGACGACGACGAGACGGACGATTCCGCGGACGCCGGCGGCGGCTGACGCGATGCCGCGGCGCCAGACCACCGGTTCCGTCGTCTGCCCTAGCTGTGGTCGGCTGGTCGGCGTCCAGGCCGACCGCTGTCCCAACTGTGGCCGCTGGAACCCCGGCCTGTGGGGCTGGGCGCCGGCGCTCGGACGTTTTGGCGGCGCGCTCTCGATCGCCAACCTGATTTTCACCGGCTGCGTCGTGATGCTCGGCGTCAGCCTGGCGATCGACCTCGGCAACGTGCGCATGGACTTTCCGTTCGGCCTCCTCGGGCCGAGCGGTGAGGCCCTCGTGACTCTCGGCGCGAGCGGCTTCTGGCCGCTCTTCGGCCTCGGCCGCTGGTGGACACCACTGTCGGCCGGCTGGCTGCACGGCGGCGCCGTCCACATCGCGTTCAATCTCTATTACCTGCTCTGGCTGCTGCCGCAGTGCGAGAAGATCTTCGGCCTCGGCCGCACCTTGATCATCTACACCGTCAGCTCGATCACCGGCTTCACGCTCACCTCGGTCCTCTTCGGCCTGACCCAGCCGGGCGGCCCGCTCAGCTTTCTGCCCAACGCGCTGAGCGGCGCGCCGCTCACGGTCGGCGCCTCCGCGTCGCTTTGCGGCCTGCTCGGCGCGCTCCTCCTCTACACCCAAAAAACCGGGCAGACGGCGCACAGTCAGCGCATCTGGCAGTCGGCGCTCTTCATCCTGCTCTTCGGCTTCCTGGTGAGCATGGTCGACAACTGGGCCCACATCGGTGGCTTTGTCGGTGGCTGGCTGGCCGCGTCGCTGCTCAAGCCGCTCGAGGACGAGTCGCCCCTCCACCTCTTGGTCGGCCTGCTTTGCCTGCTGGCGACCGGTGCCGCGATCCTGCTCTCGGTGCTGTCACCGCTGCCGGGATGAACCAGCCATGAGCCGGTCACCGACCACGGCCGACTCTCCAGAGGCCGACCTGCTCGAGGCGGTCCGCGCACGCGCCCGTGGCGTCGACCTGACGCACGACGAGCTGCGGCGCTACGGCCGGCACCTCGTCCTCCCCGAGGTCGGAGTCGACGGCCAGAAGCGCCTCAAGGCGGCGCGCGTGCTGTTGATCGGCGCCGGCGGCCTGGGCTCTCCAGCGGCGCTCTACCTCGCCGCGGCCGGCGTCGGTACCCTCGGCGTCGTCGAGTTCGACCAGGTCGACCTGAGCAACCTGCAACGGCAGGTGCTCTACGGTCATCCCGACGTCGGCCGGCCGAAGCTCGAAGTGGCCGCGGAGCGCCTGCACGATGTCAACCCGCACATCGAGATCGTGCCCCACGCCACGCGCCTCGAGCTCGACAACGCCCGCGAGCTGATCGAAGCGTACGACTTGGTGGTCGACGGCAGCGACAACTTTCCCACCCGCTACCTGGTGAACGACGCCTGCGTGCTCACCGGCACACCGCTGGTTTGGGGTGCGGTGCTGCGCTTCGACGGCCAGGTCTCGGTCTTCTCCGCGCCCGGCGGTCCCTGCTACCGCTGCCTCTTCCCAGTGCCGCCACCGCCCGGCAGCGTCCCCTCGTGCGCCGAAGGCGGCGTACTCGGCGTGCTCCCCGGGATCATCGGCAGCCTGCAAGCGAACGAGGCGATCAAGCTGATCCTCGGCGTCGGTGAGCCGCTGGTCGGCCGCTTCCTGAGCTTCGACGCGCTCGGCATGCGCCTGCGCGAGCTCCGTCTGCCCCGCAACCCCGATTGCCCCGCCTGCAGTGATCCGTCGGCGCTCGTACTGCACAGCGACGACGCCAGCTGCGCGCCGCCAACCCCGGAACCGACGATGGAGGCCACCATGAGCTCCACCCATGCCGGCGACGTGATGCCGCTCGAGATCGATGTCGAAGAGTACGTCTCCTGGCGCGCCGACTTCGAGCACGTTCTGCTCGACGTCCGTGAGCCCTTCGAGGCGGAGATCGCAACCATCGAGGGGGCACTCCTCATCCCACTCGGCGAGCTGCCCCGTCGCCTCGACGAGCTCGATCGTGAGAGCATCTTGGTCGTTCACTGTCATCATGGCGGCCGTTCGGCACAAGCCGTCGGTTTTCTCCGCTCCCAGGGTTTCGACCGCGCCGTGAACCTCGGCGGAGGCATCGACGACTGGAGCGAAACGATCGACTCGAACGTGCCACGCTACTGATCTCTCATCCACGGACCCCCGAGACCGAGCATCAGCCCATGAGCCTCCGCCCCAGCCGATGAGCTCCGAGAGCATACGCCGCCCCCCGAAGGGCGACGACGACGTGATGCTGCTCGGGCGCATCGCAGACGGCGACGATGCGGCGCTCGGCGTGCTCTACGATCGCTACGCGCGCCTCTTGCTCAGCCTGGCGCGGCGTGTTCTGCACGACGACGCGGAGGCCGAGGAGATCGTCCAAGAGGCGCTGCTGCAGGTCTGGCGCCAGGCTGGCCGCTACGACTCACGGCGCTCCTCGGTATCGACCTGGCTGGTGCTGATCACCCGCAGCCGCGCCATCGACCGGGTGCGCAGCCGGCAGGTGAAGCAGCGCACTCTGGATACCGTGGCGCAAGAAAATCGCGAGGTCCATACATCCCCCGAGGGCGCGCGCACCGTATTGCACGAACAGAGACGCCGCAGGCTCCACACTGCTCTCGCGACACTGCCGGCGGAACAACGTCAAGTCCTCGAGCTCGCCTTCTTCCAGGGGATGACCCAGAGCGAGATCTCGAGCGCCACCGACATTCCGCTCGGCACCGTGAAGACGCGCACCCTGCTGGCGATGAAGAAACTCCGCGTCGCGCTCCGAGACGAGATCGACGAGCTCCTCTGAGCGAACGAAGGTGAAGCCAAGAGATGCCGGATGCCCCTGACCGCCCGATGCTCCCCGAAGACGAAGCACTCGAGCGCGCGCTCGAGATGCTGGAGCGGGCCGTAGACCCACAAACCGCCAGCGACCATCCGCGCGACGATGCCGTCCGTCGTGAGCTGGCCGCGACCCTCGACACGCTCGCCGAGCTCGCCTACGGCACGCTCGCCGACAACACGCTCGCCGACGACACCGAGCCGGTGGCTCCGTCGGCAGGCGCCCGCGAGGCCTTGCTGCACGCCGCCGCGCACACGCCGCAGGCCACCGCGCCGGTCGTTCCGTTTGTGCGATCGCCGGCCGAGACGACCCTCCATCGTGCCGGCGAAGCCCCGAGCGTCGACGGCGCGAGCAGTCGCCCGACCGCCACGCCGGCACCCCGTCCTTGGGTTTCCTGGGCCGTCGCCGCCGTCCTCCTCGGCTGCATGCTCGGGCTCGGCTACCTCGCCGGGACCTTGGGCGCCGCGCGGGATACGATCGAGCGGCAGACCCGAGAGCTGGCCACTGTCCGCGACACGGTCGATTCCATGCGCCTCGACATGGCGAGCGCGCAACGCGATCTCGAGCTCACTCGCGAACGTCTCGACATGGTGACTCTCACCGCGCGCCAGGCGTACCCGATGAACGCCCAGCGGGTGGTCGACACAACCGGAGCCACGCGCGCCGACGACGCGAAGGGCATTGTCTACGTCTGCGGCCAGCACCAGCAGTGGCTGCTCTCGCTCACCGGCCTCAAGCAGCCGCCCGAGGGCGAGATCTACCGGCTGTGGTTCATGACCACCGACGGACCGATCGACGGAGGCATCCTCGAAGTCGACGAGAACGGCGACGCGGCGGCTGAAGACCTCTCGATGCCGCACGGAACACGCGGCTTCTCGGTGAGCCTCGAACCGGCCGGCGAGCCGCCGACGGTACCGCACGAGCTGATCTTGCGCGGTGACGAGCCGGTTCGGCTCTGAGACTGCTAAGCTCCGGGCGTGAACGGATTCGCGCTCTTCATCCTGATCGCCCTGCTGGTGGAGCACGGACTCCACTGGTTCGCCAGCTGGCTGAATCTCGGCGCGCTACGCACCGACGTCCCGGCGGCCATGCGCGGTGTCTACGACCCCGACTCGTACCGACGCTCGCAGGAATACACCCGCGCCAGCACCCTCTTCAGCTACGTCACTTCGACGGTCGATCTCGCGACCCTACTCCTCTTCTGGTTCGCCGGCGGCTTCGGCTGGCTCGACCGCTGGGTTCGCTCGTTCGGCTTCGGACCAGTGCTCACCGGCGTGCTCTTCATCGCCGCCCTGCTGATCGGCAAGACCCTCCTCGCCCTGCCGTTCAACGCCTGGAGCACCTTCGTCCTGGAAGAGCGCTTCGGCTTCAATCGCACGACGCCGGCGACCTTTTTCGCCGACCTCGGCAAGGGCTTCGTGCTCAGCGCCCTGCTCGGCGGACCGCTCCTCGCCCTGGTGCTCTGGCTCTTCCTGCACCTCGGCGACTCGGCCTGGCTGTGGGGCTGGGTCGCGGTGACCGCGTTCCTCCTCGGCGTCCAGGTCATCCTGCCGATCTGGATCCTGCCCCTCTTCCACCGCTTCGAGCCGCTCGAGGATGGTGCGCTTCGTAGCGCTCTCGAGCGCTACGCCGGGCGCGTCGGCTTCGAGCTCGGCGGCATCTTCGTGATCGACGGCTCGCGCCGCTCGAACCGCGCCAACGCCTTTTTCACCGGCTTCGGCCGCACCAAGCGGATCGCCCTCTACGACACCTTGGTCGAGCGCCAGAGCGTTCCCGAGCTAGTCGCCGTGCTGGCGCACGAGGTGGGTCATTCCCAGCGTCGGCACGTGCCGAAGATGCTCGTGCTCTCGATTCTGCACACCGGCCTCATGTTCTTCTTGCTCTCGATCGTACTCGAGCAGGCCGGCCTCTTCGCGGCGTTCCACGTCGCCGAGCCGTCGGTGCACGCGGGCCTGGTGTTTTTCACTTTGCTCTTCAAGCCGATCGAGACGATCCTCGGAATGGCGCTCGGCGCGCTGTCGCGCAAGCACGAGTTCGAGGCCGATCGCTTCGCCGTCGAGACCGTCGACGAACCCGAGGCGCTGGCGACGGCGCTCGAGAAACTGTCAACCGACAATCTCAACAATCTGACACCGCATCCATTTTTTGTGGCGCTTCATCACAGTCATCCGCCGGTGCTCGA
This sequence comes from Acidobacteriota bacterium, assembly GCA_039194425.1. Lineage (GTDB taxonomy): Bacteria > Acidobacteriota > Thermoanaerobaculia > Multivoradales > J023 > JAUIJL01. Next base: position 19,325 of record JBCCVZ010000029.1, read on the forward strand.
GCGGCTCCGCCTGATTCGGATGGCTCCTGGCTCGAACGCCTGATCCCAGCGAATGAGAATTGACAATCCGTCGAAACTTCGACAAACTCTCGCCTTCCGATCTTCGTGTGTCGAGCGAGCAACGTCTGCCTGCGCAGGAGCACGGTGCGACCCCGGCATTCGAGCCTCGGCCAGCCTTCCCCGTAGCCCCGGTGCCCCCGGTCGTCTACCGGGGTACCTCCCGGAGTCCGCGAGGTTTCGCTCTCGCGGAACGCTTCCATCCGGATCCGTGCCACCGTTCAGGACGTGACCAAGGAGATTTCGATTCATGCCTTCTTTCCGTCAGATTTTCGTCATCGGCGCCGCGCTGGTGCTCTGTGTCGGCGCAGCCTCCGCCGCCTCGTTCTCGGGCTCTGACCTCGATCCTGGTCAGGACTCTCAGCCCATCGCCGGCACCGTCTGCGGCACCGTCACGCTCTCGCAGAGCGCCTCGCAGACGGTCACGGCGCTGAACTCGGTGTCCTGCAACAACAACATGACCGGCTTCCACACCGACAACTCCTACTACCGCGCCTTCGATCCCGCCAACTTCGGCGTGGTGATGGATTTCAACGTCTGCTCCGTGACGCTCGGCATCGAGTCCGCCGTCGCCGGCGGCGCCACTCAGCCGGTCGACGTGATTCTCTACTCCGGCCCCGCCGGTTTCCCGACCGGTTTCCCGGGCAGCTACACGCAGATCGGCACCGAGACGGTCGACCTTCCCGATCAGTCACTGACCGTGATCGAGATTCCGATCACCGCCACGGTCCCCGCCGGTGACATCATCGTCGTCGAGATCTTCACTCCGGACGGCTCGGTCGCCGGCAACACCTTCTTCATCGGCTCGAACAACCTCGGCGAGACCGCGCCGAGCTACCTGGCCGCGGCCGACTGCGGCGTCACCGTCCCGACCCCGACGGGCGGCATCGGCAATCCGCAGATGCAGATCGTGCTCGAGGCCAACGGTGACGAGGCCACCGGCGGCGGTGGCGGCGCCGACAGCAACTACTCGGTCGAGGTCCCGACCCTCGACTGGAAGGGCATGCTCGCCCTCGTCGCGCTTCTCGGCCTCGCGGGCTTCATCGCCCTGCGCCGCCGCGCCTGATCGACGAATGACCCCCTGACGACGGCTCGAGGCTCCGCCGACGAGCCGTCCGTCGCGGTCGATCGCAGACCGCACACGAAAAGCCACCGCTCGCGCGGTGGCTTTTTCGTGGCCGCTCAGATTCCCTAGGCCGCAGTCATCTCTGGGGCTCGCTGTACCACGAGCTGGGTTAAGCCCTGATCCTACAAGGGTTTAGGCTGATCAATCGAGTAAGCGGTGTCCCGCAGGGACACACGGCGTGAGCCTCTATAAAAGTCAAGGGCAGGATCTTCCAGCATCAGCCTCCGTAGCCGGCGTCGTAGCTGAGGGTGTGGGAAACCGGAGGCTCGGGGAGGTTTTCCATGCCCTCAGCGGGGGGAGAGGTGGGGGCCGGGGGAGGAGAGGGGGGAGCAGCCTGTGGAAACCTCGCCTTGGCTCGTTGTCGGCGCGCCAGGTGGCTGGCGATGAGAATCTCTTTGTCGTACGCCGCTTCGGTCGTCAGCAGCTTGTAGAACAGCTTGAGCCGCTGGCGAGCCAAGGCGATCAAGGCGACCACGTGGGCCTTGGGATGCCCTCGGTGCCGCTCGACTTGCTTGTCGTAGTACGCTCGGTCCAAAGCGCTGGGCCTCAGCGAAGCGAGGGCGGAGAGGTAGCAGCCCCGCAAGGCGTGTTTGTTCACGCCCCGGGCCAGGATGTTGCGCCCCGAGCGGCCACTCCGCCGAGTCGCGTCAGGCCGGCATAGGTCGCCACCTTGGCCTCCGAGCAGGTCCGGGCCAGGGGGCCCAACTCACCCACGAGCATCGCTGCGGTGAAGTGCGCGGCGCCTGGAACGTCCAAGAGCTTGCGAGCGACCGGATGGGCCTCGACCTGTTCCTTGAGCTGACGAGCGATGGTCTTCATCGACTCGTTCAGGACACGGATCTGTGCCACCAGGCAGGAGATCTCCAGAGCGATGACCTGATGCTCTGGCGTCTCATCGAGTCCCTGAGCCAGGCTCTTCAGAGCTTGCGCCTGGCGCTCTTGGGTCGCGTCGTCGGTCGCGTGTGTTCGGGCCAACACTTTGTGAATGCTGGAGATACGCACCTTCTTCAAGCCCGAGAGGCCAGGCCACCGCTCGAGCACGGCAAGGAACGAAGCGCTGGACCAACTCGGACCTTGCCACGTCGAGGACACGACGAGCGGGCACAGCTCCACCAACTGGCTGCGGAGTCGCAGCCTTATGGACTTGCGCTGGTTCGTCACTCGAGATTGTAGGCGGCTCAGGCGCCGAAGAACTTGCTCCTCGGGCGTCGGCGAGAGAGCCAGGCGGCAGCCCTCCATGTCTAAGTACGCCATCCGTGCCAGCAGGTACGCGTCTCGCTCGTCGTCCTTGTGGGGCTGCCCTTCGAGGTCTCGGAAATGGTCCAACGCCTTGGGGTTCACGTGCCAGATCGTGTGACGCCCAGATCACGGGCGATCTCGACAACCCGGCGAGAGAACCCGTAGAGGCTCTCGAGCACGATCTGCGGCTCACCGTCTCCGGCATCGCAGAGGTCCACCAAGGCACCGCGAATCGCATCGTCACGGTTGGATACCCGCCGCCTCCGAGGTCGCTTGCCGTCCTTGTTCAGAAGCACCAGATGGTGATGCTGCTCTCCGCAATCGACACCGATGTAGCAGCCGTTGTGAAGCATGGGTGTGCCTCCTTCTGTAGAATTGGCATCGCCACACACTGCCCAGCCTCTATTAGCCATCGGCGCCAGGGTCTATCAGGCAGCGTGTATGGCTCGGAGCACGGGGGGCATTCCAGGGAAAGCCATTTCGGCGGCTCACCGGAGCCATCCCCGTGCTCCAATTCCTCTAGGTCTATTTATAAGACCCTTCCAGGGATTTCAATCCCTGGCGCGCTCGCGCTCGAACTCGGGGCGCGTGCTTTCGAAGGAGAGGACGCCCGTTCAGCGCGCGCCCGTGGCCAGCGCCTTGCGCACCACCTCGACCGCCTCGTCGACCGGAATCCGCTCCTGGCGCTTGTCGTCCCGGTAGCGGATCGTCACCGTGTCGTCGTCCTTGGTCTGGCCGTCGACGGTGAGGCAGTACGGGGTGCCGATCTCGTCGTGGCGCGCGTAGCGCTTGCCGATCGACTGCTGCTCGTCGTACTTCGCGTTGATCCCGGCGTCGAGGAATCGCTCGACGATCGCGCGCGCCGCGTCCGGCATTCCGTCCTTCTTCACCAGCGGCAGAATGCCGGCCTTCACCGGCGCCAGGCGTGGATGCAATCGAAGCACGGTGCGCGCGCCCTTGCCGGACTCGTCGCCCAGCTCCTCGTCATAGGCATCGCACAGCACGGCGAGCACGCCACGGGTCGCCCCGGCCGCCGGCTCTACGACATGCGGCATGTACCGCCAGCCCTGCTTGCCGGTCTCCGGATCCTGAGCCTGCGGGTCGAAGTACAGCAGCTTCTTGCCGGATCCCTCGCTGTGCGCCCGCAGGTCGTAGTCGGTGCGCGATGCGATGCCCTCGAGCTCGTCCCAGCCCCAAGGAAAGAGGAACTCGACGTCGAAACAGCCGTCGGAGTAGTGCGCGAGCTCGTCGTCGCCGTGGGGGCGCAGGCGCAGCTTGTCGACGCGCAGGTACTGCGACCACCAGTCGAGGCGCTCCTGCTTCCAGTATTCGAGCCACTCACCACCCTTGCCGGGCTCGACGAAGTACTCCATCTCCATCTGCTCGAACTCTACCGAGCGGAAAATGAAGTGCTCCACCGTCACCTCGTTGCGGAAGCTCTTGCCCATCTGCGCGATACCGAACGGCACCTTCATCGGCGTCGACTGAAGCACGTTCGAGAACTGGACGAACATCGCCTGCGCGGTTTCCGGGCGCATGTACACCGAGGCCTCGGCGAGAGCCGACTCGGCCGCGGCGCGCGCGTCGCTTCCCGATTCGACCGCTTTCTGCACCGCCGCGACCACATCGCCAATCGGATCGACCGGGCCGAGGAAGGTCCGCAGCATCAGGTTGAACTGGCGCTCGTCCGAGAGACAGGGCGAGCCGCAGGTCGGGCACACGTAGCCCTGCTCTCCGGCGACGGCGCCGTACACCGTCTTGCCGCGACGCTCGAACGTGCGCTCCGGGTCGAGACTCTGGAGCTTCTCGAGCGCGGCCTTGGCGCGGCCCTTGTCGGCGAGCTCGATCGGCGCGTCGGCTCCGGCCTCGGCGCTCGGAGCCTTGTCGGCACGAAAGCGCTCGCCGCAGACTTTGCAGTCGACGAGCGGGTCGGAGAAGCTCGAGAGATGACCACTCGAGCGCCAAACCTGCGGATGCATCACGATCGAAGCGTCGATTCCGACGATGTCCTCGCGCGCGTGCACCATCGCCCGCCACCACTCGTTCATCAGGTTGCGCTTGAGCTCGACTCCCATCGGACCGTAGTCGTAGGCCGAGCGGAGGCCGCCATAGATTTCGGAGCTCTGGAAAACGAAGCCGCGGCGCTTGGCAAGCGACACGATCTTCTGCATCGTGGGTTGGTTGCTCATGAGGAGTGCTCTCGATCGAAGAAGGCTGGAGGAAGGCAAGGCGAGACGGGACGCCGGTGCGGCGCCGCGTCGAGAGTTTCTACCACAAGGTACCCATCCACCGAGAGGTACGACGGAGGCTGAGTATGACAGGATGAACGATATCCCTGCCCGATCGACAACCGGCCTTGGGAGAGACGATGCGATCTCCCCTCGAGCGACTTCTCCTGCTTCTGCCGTGTGTGCTGCTCTGCCTGGGCAGCGCCTCCGGCGACATCTTCTCTCGGTCGCAACTGCCTGCCGGCGGCGTCGGCCAGCCCATCGCTGGCGGCAGCGTCTGCGGACCGATCGTGCTCTCGCAGTCGAGCTCGACCGCGGTCGAAGCGCTGAACTCGGTCGCGTGCACCGGCGGCGGCCTGCACACCGACAACTCGTACTTCCGGGCCTTCGACGGTTCCGATGTCGGCGGACTCGCCTGGTTCGAGGTGTGCTCGATCTCACTCGGTATCGAGAGCGCGACGGGGGCCGGCGGCGACCAGCCGGTGGAGATCATTCTCTGGGCCGGACCGGACGGCTTCCCGACCGGCTTCCCCGGCAGCTACACTCAGATCGCGTCGACCTCCGTGCAGATCCCCGACCAGGCGCTGACCGTGATCGAGATCCCCATCACGCCGGTGGTGCCGGGCGACGTCGACCTGCTGGTGGTCGAGGTCTTCACACCGAACGGCCAAACCGAGGGCAACAGATTCTTCATTGGCTCGAACAACGCCGGCGAGTCCGGCCCAAGCTACATCCAGGCGGCGGACTGCAGCGCGCCGACACCGACACCGACGTCGGTGATCGGCATCCCACAGATGCAGATCGTGCTCGAGGTGAACGGCGACCTGGTGATCCCCGACGATCCGCCACCGCTGGTCCCGGTGCTGCAGCCGACCGGCCTACTGATCCTGACGGTGCTCTTGGTGCTCGCTGGTTCGCTCTTGATTCACCGGCGCTCCTGAGCCTCGCGCTCGTGCTGGTGGCGGCGCTCGGCTGCAGCGCGGCGCCCACACTTCCCCGCCTCCAGCCGCTCGCCGACACGCCGAAGACAGTGCCGGTGGTCCTGGTGCCGGGCATCAGCGGAACCGCGCTGCGCGACCGGGCGACCGGCGAGACCGTGTGGGGAGAAGGCCGCAACGTCCTCACGCCCTGGGACGGCGGCTACCGCCTCGCGCGCTCGATTCACCTGGGGCCCGGCGAACGCGACGCCCTCGAGCCCGCGGGAGTGATCGAGGAGCTCCGAGTCGCCGGCCTGGCGCGCAAATCGGTCTACGGTCCGCTCCCGGAGATGCTCGAGGCCCATGGCTACCGGCGTGGCGACCTCGCGGTGAAAGAGCCTCGAGGCAGTCTCTTCCTCTTCGCCTACGACTGGCGCGACGACAATCTCCTGGCCGCCCGCCTCCTGGCGCGTCGCCTCGAAGCGCTGGCCGCCGCCCGCGACGCCAGCGACGACGACCCTCTCGAAGTCGATCTGATCTGCCAGTCGAACGGCGCGCACATCTGCCGCTATTTGCTCAAGTACGGCGACGTATCGCTCGACGACGCCGAGGCCGGGCGCGGCCGACCTCTCACCGCGGTGCGTGTGCGCAAGCTCCTTCTCGTCGGCACCTCGAACGGTGGTGGCCTGCGCCTGCTGCGCGAAATCGACCGCGGACGCCGCTACGTGCCGCTGGTCGGCCGCCGGATTCTTCCCGAGACCCTGTTCACGCTGCCCGCGCTCTTCCAGGACCTGCCGGCCCACGAGACGCATCCGTTCGTCGACCGCGATGGCCGGCGCCTCGCGATCGATCTCTTCGACGCCGAGGCCTGGGTCCACCACGGTTGGTCGGTGTTCGACGACGCGACCCGTGCACGCCTCGACGAGATCGCCCGCCCGGACCTCTTCGGCACGGAGACCGAGCGCATCGCGTACCTCGGGCGGGTGCTCGAGCGCGCCGAGCGGCTGCACCGGCTCCTGGCGCGCGACGTGGACATCGCACCGACACGGATCTATCTGCTGCAGAACGGCTACGAACCGACGCCGCATCTGGCGGTAGTCACCTCCGACGGCAACTTGCTCTTCACCGGCGATCGCGAGCTTGACGACACGCCCTACCTCGACGCTCTGATCAGCCAGCCCGGCGACGGCCATGCGACCCTCGAGAGCCAGCACGCGCTCTCTCCGTCGGAGCGCGCTCTGCTGGCGGCCGATCCGTTTTTGGTGCAGGATCGGCACTTCGAGCTGATCCTCCATCCGGGAACGCTACGGCGCATTCTCGACTTTCTGCTCGACGAGCCCTCGCCCGAGAACGCCGCCGCGATCCCGAGCGACATAGCACCTCCGATCACGACGACCCAGAGATGAGCTCTCGCTGTTTTCGCCTCGCCGTCGTGGCTCTCTCCGTCGCGACTCTCTGCCTGGGCCTCGCCGCCTGCGGCTCGCCCTCGCCGCACGAAGGCTCGCCAACGGCCAGTCCCGCGGCCGAGACTCCGCATGTCGCCGTCGCCATCGCGCCGTATGCCTGGCTGGTGGAACAAATCGAGCCGCACGCTGAAGTCACGGTGTTGGTGACCGCCGGCGAAACGCCCGAGACTTTCCAACCGACGGACGCCGAGACCGCCCGCCTGCTGAAGACTCGGCTCTATTTGCGCGCCGGTGTGCCCTTCGAGCGTGGCGGCTGGCTGACCGCGCTCGAGCGAGCCGGGGGGCCGCAGATCGTCGATCTGCAGCAAGATCTCGCGCGCCACGGGCTCGGCTTGCGCTCGATCGACGGCGGCGGCGCCGCCCACTCCCACGCCGACCAATCCACTGGCGGCCACGATCCTCATGTCTGGCTCGCTCCGGCCTACCTGACGGCGCAAGCCCACACTGTCACCGAGGCCCTGGCCGCGACATGGCCGGAGCGGGCAACGACTCATCGAGCGAATCTCGAGACGCTGCGCTCGGAGCTTGGCCGACTCGAAGCCGAGCTCGGCGAGCGCCTCGCGCCCTATCGCGGTCGCTCTGTCCTCGTGCTGCACCCCTCGTGGGGCTACTTCACCGACGCCTACGGCCTGCGTCAGCTGGCGCTCGAGATCGCCGGTCAGACACCGAGCGACGGCGAGCTGACGGCGCTGCGCCGCGCCGCGGACGCCGCCGGAGTCCGAACCCTCTTCGTACCGCCGCAGCTGGCCGGACCGCGGACTGCCGCGATCGTTCGGGCCCTCGGGCTCGAGTATGCGACTCTCGACCCGTTGGCCCGAGACGTCGTCGCAAATCTCCGCCACACCGCGGAGTTGCTGGTCGCCAGCTTCTCGGGCGCGTCCTTGCCGACGACCGAGGCGCTCCAGTAGACTGAAATTGATGCGAATCGCTGTCTCTCGTCGCCATGCCCGGCCCGCGGGTGCCCTGCGGCGCCCGATGCGCCGGCTTTCGGCAGGCGGGCGATTGACCCTGGGACGCCTCGCATCCCTCCTGGCCATCACCACCCTGATCGTCGGCTCGGCACCGCTCGAGTCGGCCTTAGCGTCGTCCTGGTTCCACGCCGACGACGGGCACGCGGCCTGCGCGAGCTGGACCAGTGGCCTGGACCGAGGGCACGAGCGCCACGACGAGAGCCGATTCGAAGCGTCGCATCGTGCACACCACCAGCCTCACGGCATGCTCTCGATCGTCGCCGGTCCGGCGGCGATCGATCTGGCCTGCGCGAGCACGGCGACCTTCGTGCCGCCCGTGGCCCGAGCGCTCGACGAACCGACGAGCGCCAGCAGCATTGCCGCAGAGTGCCAGCGTGGTCGCGCACCGCCCGGCTGCTGATCGCCGTCAGTCGACCCCACGCGCGATACCCCCGCGCCTCGCGCCGCCGCTGCTAGGCCGGCGCCGTTCTGCACGCCGATCTGTCCCAGCGTACGGCCCGACGAGGCCGCCGCCGTCAGCCGCTCAGCGCTCTCGATGCACCGCGCTCGAGCTCTCAGCGACCACGCTCGCAAGAAAGGTTCATCATGTCCACTGTCCAGGCCATGGCCTGCCGAGGCCCCGTTTCGCCGGGAGCCGCGCGACGCGCGGTCCTGATCATCGTCTTCGCTCTGATTTGCGGTCTGCTCGGCGGCCCGCCGAGTGCCCAGGCCCGAGAGAGCGGATCGCTCACCGGCCGCGTCACTCCGGCCCACGATCACGACTTCATCTTGTCGACCGCACGGATACCCGACCTGAGCCGATGGGTCGACGTGGAAGCCAACGGCGATTTCCGCTTCGACTCCCTACCGGCCGGCTCGTACCTGCTCGAGATCCGAGTTCCGAGCCTCGGTGTCGTCGCCGAGCGCGTGGAGATTCGCGCCGGCGAGGAAACGAAGGTCGAGATCGAGCTGAAGCCAGGCGTCCATTCCGAAGAGATCGTAGTGTCGGCCTCCGCCGACGCGCGCGATCCCTTCGAGCTCGCCACCCCGACCACCAGCTTGAGCGGTCTCGAGCTCGAGCTGCGGGTCGAATCGAGCCTCGGTGAAACGCTGGGCCAGGAGCCGGGCGTGCACTCGACCTTCTTCGGTCCTGGTTCGAGTCGGCCGGTGATCCGCGGTCAGGCCGGCGGTCGTGTCCGGACTCTCGAAGACGGAATCGGCAGCGGCGACGCGTCGGCGGTCAGCGTCGACCACACGGTGACTCTCGAACCGTCGCAGGCCGAGCGGATCGAGATCATCCGCGGGCCGGGAACGCTGCTCTACGGCTCGAGCGCCATCGGCGGCGTGGTCAACGTGATCGATGAGCGGATTCCCACGGCCCGCGGGCCCAAGGGCGTTCACGGCTCGATCGACCTGAGCGCAGGCAGCGTGAGCGACGAGCGCCGGGGAACGATCGATCTCGAGGGTGGCGGCCAGAGCTGGGCCTGGACGGCCGGTGCCACCGTCCGGGAAGCCGACGACTACGAAATCCCGGGCTTCGCTCGGCTCGAAGACGACGAGCACGACGAGCACGAAGACGAAGGCGAGCACGACGAGGACGAGCACGACGAGCACGGCGAAGAAGAGAATCCCTTCGGCTTCGTCCCCAACACCGACATCGACACCCGCAGCGCGCGCGCCGGTGTGACCTACTTCTTCGGCGACCGCGGTTTCCTCGGTGTATCGGTGAGTGGATTCGACACCGAGTACGGCCTCCCCGGCGGCCTCGAGCACGGTGAGCACGGCGAGGAGCACGGTGAGCACGACGAGCACGACGACGGCGAGCACGACGAGCACGACGACGGCGAGCACGACGAGCACGACGACGGCGAGCACGACGAGCATGACGACGACGGCGAGCACGACGAGCACGACGAGCACGACGAGGGCGAGCACGACGAGCACGAGGAAGGCGTCCCGGTTCGCATCGACATGGAGCAGCGCCGGTTCGACCTCCGCGGCCAGCTGAACCAGCCGTTCCAGGGATTCCAGGCCCTCAAGGTCCGTCTCGGCACCACCGACTACGAGCATATCGAGCTCGAGGGGGACGAAGAAGGGACCTTCTTCTTCAACGAGTTCCTCGAGTCCCGCATCGAGCTGGTGCAGGAACGACGCGGAAACCATAGCGGCTCCTTCGGACTGCAGTACTCCGATCGCGATCTCGAAGCGATCGGCGCCGAGGCCTTCATCCCGGCGACGACGACCGAGCAGTGGGCGCTCTTCACCCTCCAGGAGTTCGAGCGTGGTCCGGTGACCTGGCAGTTCGGTGCACGCTTCGAGACCCAGGACAGCGATGCGGCAGGCGTCGGGTCGCGCTCCCATGATGGCCTGAGCGCTTCCGCCGGCTTGATCTGGCAGGCGACCGACGCATTCTCGCTGGCCGTCTCCGCATCGCGTGCAGTCCGCCTTCCGGCAGTCGAGGAGCTCTTCTCCAACGGCCTCCACGTCGCCACCCAGGCGTTCGAGGTCGGTGATCCGAGCCTGGAAGAAGAGGTCGGCCTCGGCTTCGACCTCTCGCTGCGCACGGAGACCGAGCTTGTTTCGGGCGAGCTGACCTTCTTCCGGCAAGACTTCTCCGACTACATCTTCCAGGCCTTCACCGGCGAGGAAGAAGAGGGCTTCCCGGTCGTGCTCTACAGCCAGCAAGACGCCGTCTTCGAAGGTGTCGAGCTGAAGGGTCGGGTCGAGCTGCTCGAGCGCGAGGACCATCACATGCACCTCAGCCTGATGGGCGACTGGGTCGAGGCCGAGCTCGATCGTGGCGGCAACCTCCCACGCATTCCGCCCTTCCGCCTGGGCGGCGGATTGCACTACCACAGCGAGCGGTGGAATGCCGCCGCCGAGGTGCGCTGGATCGACGATCAGACCGATGTCGCCGAGAACGAAAGCCCGACCGATGGCTACACCATGGTGCACGCCAGCCTGGGTTATCGCTTCCTTTTCGGCAACCAGATCCTCGATCTGCTGCTCCGCGGACGAAACCTCACCGATGAAGATGCGCGCAGCCACACGTCGTTCCTGAAGAACGTCGCGCCGCTGCCTGGCCGCAACATCACGTTGTCGGCCAAGCTGCGCTTCTGATTCGTCTGGCGAACCGTCTGTGACGATCGACCGAGCCGAGCCGAATCCTGTCGTCGCAGGGGTCGGCTCGGCTCTTCTCTTCGCCGTCGTCGCGGTCGCCGTCACCTGGCCCCTGGCGTCGGATCTCGATGCCGGGATTCCGCTCGGCACCGAGACGGTGGCCACGGTGCCGCTGTTCAATCTCTGGACGCTGGCCTGGAACGTCGAGAGCATCGGGCGCGGCTATTCCGGCTACTGGCAGGCGCCGATCTTCCATCCGAGCCCTGATGCCTTCGCGCTGTCCGAGCCGCAGCCGCTCACCGGCCTCCTCGCAGCCCTGCTGGTCGCTCTCGGTGCCTCGAGCCTCAGCGCCTACAACATCCTCGTGCTCGCCGCGCTGGTGACCAACGGATGGCTCGCGACCGTCGTGAGCCGCCGGGCAGGGCTCGGCTGGCTGCCGGCGACGGGCGCCGGCCTGGCCGTCCTCCTCCTGCCGTTCACGCACCAAGAGCTCGGTGTGCTGCAGCTGGTCCCGCTGGCAGGACTCCTTCTCTGGGCTCTCGCGATCCTTCGGTTCCGGGACGCCCCCCACGCCGCGAACGGCTTGCTCCTGGGGCTGGCGCTCGCGGTCGCCTTCGGCCTGAGCTCACAGCTGACGCTTCTCGGCGTTCTCGCCGGGACTCCCGCGGTGGTCTGGCTGTGGTGGCCCCGGCTCGGCGAGCGGCGCACCTGGTGGGGCCTGGCGGCGGGCGCCGCCGCGTTCCTCCTCCTCACGTCTCCCCTCACGGCGGCCCAGCTCCGTGCCACGAGCAGCTCCGGATTCGAGCGCTCTCTCGAGTCGGTACGGCAGCATTCGGCGGCGCCGGAGCACTACCTCACGGCGGCCTGGCGACCGCTCGTACCGACCCCCGGGATCGAGGTCGCGGAACGACCCTCGCAGCGCGCATTCTGGCCCGGGGCGCTGCGCCTTCTCCTCGCGGCGGTCGCTCTCGGTGCGGCGTGGCGCACCGGCCGATTTCGACGCCTGGCGATCGCCGGCGCACTGCTCACGGCGACCGCCCTCGTCCTCTCGCTCGGCGCACACTTCGCCCTCGGCGAGCTCTCCCTCGCCGGCGTTCTGCGCCTGCTTCCCGGCGTCTCGCAGCTCCGCAGCTACTTTCGCTTCGCCCTCTGGGTGCAGATCGGTCTCACCGCCCTCGCCGCCTTGGGGCTCGAGCAGGTCGCGCACGCCACCAGCCAGCGCCTGTCGCCCGTCAAGGTCCGTCTCCTCGTCACCGTGCTGGCCGCGTTGATGGCGCTCGAGATCCGACCGTCGCAATCGCCGATCGAGCCCCTGCCGCCTCTCGACCTCGAGCTGCCATGGATCGAGTGGATCCTCACCTCGACTGAGCCCGACGATGTCTTGGCTTTCGTTCCGTTCCCCGAGGGCCGCAGCTCGCGTGCGTACCTCGGCACGAGCCAGTGGATGTACTGGCAGCTCCGCCACTGGCGACCGATGGTCAACGGCTACTCGGGCTTCTTTCCGTCGCACTTCAAGGAGCTCAAGCGGACGATGGCCGAGTTTCCCTCGGACGCCGCGCTCCGAGCGCTCGACGACGCGGGGGTCGAGTACTGCATCGTCCACCAGTCCTTCCTGCGCGGCGCGATCGCTCCGAGTCCCGAGGCCGCGGAACGGCTCGTCCCGGTGTTTCGCGACGAGCGCCACGGACTGATCGTCCTGGCGCTCCGCCCCTGAGCAGACCTCGTGCGAGGCGGCTCTCGTCAGCCGCCTCCGGTCGCCGGACGCAGCGCGCGCAGGGCGTCGACCGCCTCGCGCCAGCCCGAGGCGAGCGCACCGCGCCAGGCACTGGCGATCAGCAAGGCGACCAGCACGACGGTCGAGGCGATCTCGAGCAGGCCCGGCCCATGGTCCGCGGCCGTGGCGAACGGAAGCGACACCGTGAGTCCGAAGCGAGTGATGAACGCGTCGAGCGCCAGTCCGGCGAGCAACGAGCCGACGACCACGCCGGCGAGATAGGTCGCCACGAATCGTCGCCCGAAATGGCGCGTGAGCACCACCAGCGAGGCTGCATTCGTGGCGGGTCCGGCGAGCAGGAAGACCAGGGCCGCACCCGGAGAGAGCCCCTTGACCATCAGGGCGGCAGCGATCGGTGTCGACGCCGAGGCGCAGAGATAGAGCGGTACACCGGCGACGAGCATCACGAGCATCGCCGGTAGGCCACCGCCGAGGCCGAGCGCGGCGAGATCGTCGGGCAGGACGACGGTGAGCAGACCCCCGAGGCCGAGGCCGACGAGCAGCCAGAACGCGATGTCGTCGAGCAAGGGACCGAACCCATAGGCCAACGACGGCTTGCCGACGCTGCGCCACGGCGCCCGCCACGACGGCCGCATCGTCGCGGTGTCTTTCGGCGGTCCGCAGCTCGAGCTGGCGCCGCCGACCGAGTCGACGGAGGCGGCGGAGCTGCAGCAGCTCGGCGCAGCGGCGGCGCGGACGGCTCGCTCGCCGTCTGCTGGAGTCGGTCGCAGGCTGATGCCGAGGGCACCGAGCAACGCGGTGCCAAAGGCGGCGATCGGCCGCGCCACTGCCATCACCGGACCCATCAACGCACCGGTGAAGAGAATCGAATCGACGCCCGACTCCGGCGTCGTCACCAAGAACGCGAGACTTGCGGGCTCACTCGCCCCCTTGCGCCGCATCTCGATCGCCAACGGAACGACGCCGCAGCTGCACACCGGGAGAGGAATGCCGACGAGCCCGGCGCGCGCCGCACCCCCGAGACCTGGGCGCCCGAGCCAACGCTCGATCCAGCGTGCCGGCATTAACACGTGCACGACCCCGGCGAGCGCCAAGCCGAGAAGCAAGAACGGCGCGGCGAGCACCAAGAGATGCAGACACTCGACGGCGACGGCGACGAAGAATTGGGGGATCGTCCTCATACGAAACGACCGACACCTGACGAGAGGCGCCGCTGCGTCGATCTTACACCCCGGCCTCCTCACCCACCAGACGAAAGGCCGACCCGCGGGAATGGCACCGACGAGCCAACATCTCCTCCAAAAGCAAAACGGCGGATTCCGCAGAATCCGCCGTCTCCGCCCACGGAGGCGTTCAGCGAGTCGCGCGCCTCGACGGCGCGCCGAGGATCACCAGCTGGCTTTGATCACGCCGGGCAGATCGCCGCGCAGCGCGAGATCGCGCAGGGCGATACGCGAGAGGCCGAACTTGCGGTAGTAGCCTCGCGAGCGGCCGGAGAGCGCGCAGCGGTTGCGCACCCGCGTGGCGCTGGAGTTGCGCGGCAGCTTCACCAGCTTGCGGTACGCCTCTTCCCGCACTTCCGGATCGAGGGTGGAGTCCTTGTAGGTCGCGCGCAGCTCGTCGCGGCGCTCCTTGTACTGCTCGACGAGCTTCTTGCGGCGCTCGTTGCGGGCGATCGCGCTCTTCTTGGCCATGGGATCCTCGGACGATGTCGGTGTCTGGGATCGACGGGTCGTCGATCGACGAGAGAAGGTCGTGAAGTCGGGCTCGCTCGGCGAGCGTGGCGGGCGGGCCGTGGAAGGGCCCCGTCGATAGATACACCCCGCCGGGCCGCTGAGACTACACGATCTCCGGCTCGCCGTAAAGACCTGCCGACCGAGAGGCGGAGATCGCGAGGTGGAGACCGCGCAACGAAAAAAAGCCCGGCGTGTGCCGGGCGGTTGCGCAGAGCATGAATGTCTCTCGCGTCGAGGCACCTACAGAGTACCGAGCGCGGCGTTCTACGTCTCCACACTGAAAGGTAGAACCGCAACTACCCTTCAGGGCAGGGCTATGATGTATTGGCATTTTTGAAAGGCTATATTTTGCTACGTTCGCCGAGGCGAATGGGATCGAGGCGACTAGTCTTTCAACTTGTACCATAAAACCCTGGACACCCGAAAAATGTTCAATTCGGGGACCAAACGTGCTCAAATATCGACTCTCGAGCTGGTCAACGTGACCGGTTCTTCCATTCAACGGGCGCCGACCGGACTGCCCGTGTCGGCGTTATTGCGGAGGAAGCCCATGATGGTACGTCGTCTCACCGCCTTTGCCCTGGCACTGGCCTTGTCGTCGTTCTGCCTGGTCCCAGCCCCTGTGGCGACCGCCCAGGAGTTCACGCCGAACACCTCGTGCGTGCTCGACGACGGTACGGTCCTCTACGGGCTGACCCCGGAGGAGTGCGCCACCCACAACGGTGACTTCTTCAACGGGCATTACGTGCCGGGCGGCTGACGGACGACTGCCGGAAGCGGTACGCGATGATCGCGTCATTCCAAGCCTCCACCGCTTCCGGCAGCTCATGACCGACCGCCGACTGATCGAGAAGGCGCAAGACATCGATCAGGTCCGCCTGCGAGAAGCCGTCGCGCGCGCGCAGGCAATCCTCGGCCAGCCGGATCAGCGTCGGATCTGAGCTTTCGGCGAGCTGACGCACGGCGGAGCGGAATCGACGCGCCGCCGAACGTGTCGCACCCATTCTCAGCTCGATTCGGCCGATCGCCCAGAGGATGCGCCCGCGCTGCTCGCGGTGACGCGTTTTCTTGAGCTCCTGGCGCAGTGCGAGCGCAGCCTGCTTCAGCTGCTTCAGATCCCCGCACTCGCTGAGCGACTGCGCGAGATTGATCACTACCGCGGTGCGGGTTCGCGTGGCGCGCGCGCCAGAACCTTCGACCAGGCTCAGCGCCGCGACATTGCAGGCACAGGCCTTGCCGGCCTCGCCGCAGCCCGCGAGCAGAGCGCCAAGTAGGATCAGCGAGTCCGCGACCCCCGGCTTGAAGTCGGCCTCGCGACACAGATCGACCGCGTCTTCGGCGGCCTGGAACGCCACGTCGGGACCGGCGACATGAGCCAACAGGATCGCGCGCCGGCGCATGATCTCGCCGCGGGCCCAGAGGGCGACATTGCCGCCGCGCTCGACAACATCGAGCGCCTGCGCAAGTGCGAAGTCGGCGTCGCGGAGCCGGCCCGCGAGCCGGCAGCAGCTCGCTCGAACGGCCCAGCTGTAGGCCTGGTAGCTGTAGAACTCGAGGTCCGAGCGCCAGGGATCGTCGGTCGACAGCCGCACGCGGTCGACCAGGAGCGGTGCGCCACCGGACATCTCGGCCGCGAGCTTCGGATCGTCGGCCGCCAGATCGTCGAGCAGATCGAGATACGCTACCGCGAGAGTTCGCCGCCAATACGACTCGGTATTCGAGATCGTATCCGGCGCATCGCCTCCACGACTGCGCAAATGGCGCAGGCGTCGCCGATCTGAAGCATCGAGCTGGACGTCGGCGGGACGTTCAGTCGTTTCAGGCATGGGTCGCATGACGTGTTTTCAAATCCCTCAATGGGTCGAGACAGAGAAGCGAGGAGACCGGAAGCGCCGGATCTCTACCGAACGGTCGGCATATTACCGCAGTGAAGGGTTCTTGGGAAGCCCTGTCTCCTCGGAACCTGTCGTCAGGGCGCCCGATTCACCATGGAACACGGGGCGGGATTCATCCGTACAGTCTCGACACGACCCCCCCCGGAGCCTCCATGACCACCACCGCCGACTCTCTCGGCCTCGCTCCCCGACCCGCCCTCTGGCTCCGCGGCCTGTTCGCCCTCGCCGCGGTCAAGCTGGCCCTCCACCTCGCGGTCGGAGGCCGCTATGGCATCTTCATCGACGAGCTCTACTACCTCGCCTGCGCTCGCCACCTCGACTTCGGCTACGTCGACCATCCGCCGATGATCGCCGTCGTCGCCGCCGCGGCGCACGCCGTGTTCGGCGACTGGCTTCCCGGCCTGCGATTACCCTCGATGCTCGCCGGAGCCGGCACGCTGATCGTCGGTGGCGCTGTCGCGCGCGAGCTCGGTGGCGGGCGCTTCGCGCAGATGCTGACCGCTCTGGCGCTCTTCGCGTCGCCGCTGCTGCTCAACCTCCACGCCTTTCTGTCGATGAACTCGCTCGACGTCCTGCTCGCCGGCATCGCCTTCTGGCTGCTGGCGCGGATCGGGCGCCACGTTGCAGACGGTGGAGCCGCCGTCCCGACGCGACTGTGGCTCGGTCTCGGGGCCGTCCTCGGCCTCGGATTGCAGACCAAGCTCTCGATTCTTTTCCTCGGCGCCGGCCTCGGCGTCGGCCTCGTCGCCACCGCATCCGGTCGTCGACTGCTCGCGACCCGCGGACCCTACCTGGCAGCTGGGCTGGCCGGCTTGCTCTTCCTGCCGCACGTTCTTTGGCAGCATGCGCACGGTTGGCCGACGCTCGAGTTCATGCACAACGCCACCCAGCTGAAGAATCGGCCCCTCGGACTCGGCGAGTTCCTCTTCGAGCACGTTGTGCAGACGCACCCTGTCGGTTTCACGCTGCTCGCGGCCGGCCTCATCCATCTCGCGATCCACCCAACAACGCGCGGACACCGGCTGCTGGCGTGGATCTATCCAGTGGCTGCCGCGCTCTTCCTCTGGCGCGGAGGCAAGCCGTACTACCTCGGAACCTTCATTCTGCCGCTGCTCGCCGCCGGAGCGGTCTTCTTCGAGTCATGGACGGTGCAGCGCAGCGCACCGGCGGTGTGGCGGGGGGTCTTCGTCGCCGGCCTGGTCGTCTCCGGCCTCATCCTCGCGCCGATCACGCTACCGGTGCTACCGGTCGAACAGGCAGTCGCCTACTTCGAGGCTCAAGGCGGCCCCGGAGAATCGAGCGAGCGCAAAGAGATCGGGCCCCTGCCGCAGCACTTCGCCGACATGTTCGGCCACGAGGAGCTGGCACGCGCGGTGGCGACGGTGCACGACACAGTGCGCCCGACCACCGACCGGCCGATCGCGATCTACGGCGCCAGCTACGCACAGGCCGGCGCGATCGACTTCTTCGGCCCCGACCTCGGCCTACCGCCGGCGATGTCCGGACACAACTCGTACTGGCTCTGGGGCCCGACGCCGGACGCCGATCAGGCCGAGGTCTGGATCGTGGCCGCGCGGATCGAGCGCGAGGCGCTCGAAGAGCTCTTCGACGAAGTCGAGCTCGCCGACCGCGTCTCGCATCCGTACGCGATGCCCTGGCGCAACGACTATCCGATCTGGGTTGCCCGGGGGCCGAAGGGACCGATCGACGCCCTGTGGCCCGAGCTCAAGCACTTCGAGTGAGACTTGATCCCGAGCCCGGAGCCATAGAGACCCACGAGGGGAAGACGCGCGACGACGGGTCGCGGATCTCCTCGTGGCGGATCTGGCCGCCCAGGTGCGCCGCCCAGGCGAGTAGGTAGCACAGCCCGAGGACCAGCACGAGCACCACTCGATGAAGCCAGCGCAGCGGCGGCTCCTCCTGGAGGTGGTGCACCACACCCTGGAGCGCCAGGGCGGCGGCGACGATCAGGCCGACGAAGGCGGCGCGACCGAGCACCGCATGGCGCTCGACAAACTCCTTGTCGTCGGCGAGCACCGAGTCGAGCTGCTCGTAGGCCGACGGGCCGGAGTAGTAGGCGACGATGCCTGTCAGCGCGCTGACCAGGAGAACGCTCCAGCCGGAGAGACGCAGGGTCGTGGGCACGGCGGTCCGCGCATCGCCTGTGCGCCAGGCCGCCACTTCGGCTGCCACCAAGAGCGCGGCAGCGCACAGCACGCCGACCACCGGCAGATGCACGATGGCCAGGTGCAGGTGGACGGCGGTCATGGTGGGCGGCTGCCTCGGGCGCTCAGTCGCCGGTTCCGATCGCTTCCGACGGCGCGATTCCCTGGTCGACCTTCGAGTAGTCGAGCTCAGAGCCGCGCATGCTGTGCGGAATCAGGTAGACGACGGTCATCACCAACGCGGCGATCACCACCACCACACGCCCGACTCCCTCTTTGCGCTTCGGCTTCAGGCCGACGCTGGTGCAGGCGATCAGCCAGGCGAGCCACATGATCAGCATCTTGTTGTCCGTGAGGTCGTAGCCCCACGGGAAGCCGGTCCAGTACTCGCCGAAGGCATACTTCTGCACGAAGGGGCCGAGGATCATGCCACCGATGGTGAGGCCGGTGAAGGTGATCCAGGCGAGGCGACGCATGCCGTTTGGAGCGAACAGCGCGCCGAGGCCGGTGCGCATGCCGATCAAGACCGAGAAGAACATGAAGATCACGTGCGCGGCGAGAAGCGCCGTCGGCACCGGGTCCTTGAAGCGGATGATGATGTTCTCGTCCTCGGACGCCTGGGGAATCCTTTGCATCGCGAGCCCGCCTGCCCCGTCGACATCGACCTCGAGGTAGTACTCGAGCTTGCCGGCCGCCGGCTGCGCCGGCAGGCGTGCGACCAGCTGATCCCCGTCGTCGCTCGCTTCGACCGCCATCGGCAGAGGCGTCCACGCGTCTTCGGTCTTGTAGCGCTTGAAGAAAACCGTCGCGTCAGCGCCCGCGGCACCTGCCGGCAACGGCAGGATCACCGCGGCGTCGGTGGTCGTGTACTCGCTGCGCACAAGCTTGTACCGGAGAGTGCCGTCGGCGGTCACCAGGTCTCCCCGCTTGGGATAGGTCGGACCGGTGGTGCGTTGGTACACGACAGCCGAAAACATCATCAGGACCGCCAGCACCCAGAGCAGCGCACTGAGCCAGACGGGAGTCTTGGATCGAGTCATGGGTCGGGTTCCGTGGGGTTACTGTGCTAGGTCGGGCGGGGGAAGGGTCAGCGGAGTGAAGGACGGGAGCAGCTGGAGATCGTCGCGCGCAAGCTCGCGCAACAGGGCGACCTCCTCGGCGACGACCCGATCGACGTCGGGCAGGACCGCCGCGAGAGCGGCCTCCGCGCGCTCGAGGTAGCGCGAGTTGGTTGGTTCCGGAGCGCCGGCATGAGAGCCGAGCTGAAAGGACGCCGTGCCGAGACGCGCCCAGGGCGTGTCGTCGTACGGGATGCCCTTGGCCGTCGGCGGTGTCCAGAGCAAGCTCTCGACCTCGTCGAGGCGCGCGCGCAAGCCGTCGATCGCCTCGCGCAGCGCGGCGTCCGGATCCTCGTCGGCTTCCTCGCCGATGACGCTCAGCGGCCGATCGCGGGCACGCTCGTCGAGCCGGGCTTCCAGCCGGTCGAGATCGCCGCGGGTCGACTCCAGCCGGTGCAAGGCGTCGACGACGACGTCCTGCAGCTCCTGGATGCTTAGCAGCGCGGCGTAGCGCGCGCGACGCGCCGCGGCGTCGAGCTCCAGCGGCGCGTTGGCGACGCTCACCTCGACGCTAGCCGAGGCCGACACCTCGCCGAAGTGCGCGGTGACCGTGTAGGTGCCTGGCGGCACCTCGGGCCCGGACTCGGGCCAGTCGTCTTCGTCGATCCCGGGCGGACGGGCACCGGCGGAGCGCGCGAGGTCCCAGACCACGCGCTGAAGGCCGCGCCGCGCTGGCTGCTCGAGCGTGCGCAAGAGCGTGCCGTCGGCATCGGTGATCTCGAGCACGAGCTGCGGCTCGGGCTCGTCCGCGCCGGGCTCGTCGGCAGCAGGTCTGCCCGAAGAAGTCACGCCGGACGATGTCTCGTCGGAAGACGTCTCGTCGATGGCAGACCGGCCCGACGCCGCGTCCTCTCCGCCGGCCGGCGAGGCACGCGGCGCGGAGTGGCGCAGCGCTGCGCTTTCGCCCTCGGCCAGGCGTGCCTCGCGCTCCGCTTCCCGCTCGGCGCGGCGGCGCACGACCTCGGCCTCGTCGTCGGGCCACGGCAGCTCATCGCCTGAGAGCGCGACGTGGAGCACCGCGCCCGCCGGGCGGGCCGCACCGACGAATTCACCATCGCCGCCAAAGCGCGAGCCCGGCGGCCGACCTCCGGCAATCAAGCGCGCCGGCGCCGGCGCGAAGAGATGAAGTGGGGCCGCGAGCGGCGAAGCATCCGAGCTTTCACGCAGCGACGCCGAGAGCTCGCGCAGCGGACCGAGCTCGTCGACGACGAAGACTCCGCGCCCGTGCGTGCCGAGCACCAACGAGCTCTCGCGCTCCTGGATCGCCAGATCCATCACCGACACCGTCGGTACGCCGTGGCGAAACGGCAGCCACGATGCGCCGCCGTCGAGGCTGGTCCACAGACCGAACTCAGTGCCGAGAAAGAGCAGCTCGGGCTCGACCGGGTCCTGGACGATCGCGAGAGCATAGCCGCGGACACGGTCGGCGTCGCCCGCATCGTCCGAGGACACCGGCGCACGCGTCCCCGGCGCGTCGACCAGGCGAGTCCAGGTCGCACCATGGTCGCGCGTGCGGTAGACGTAGGACGTCCAGTCGCCGCGGCGGTGATTGTCGAAGACGACGAACGCCTCGCCGACCCGGTGGCGCGACGGCTCGATGTGCGGAATCCAGGTGCCTTCGGGCACGCCGGGGACGTTGACGTCGACGCGGGTCCAGCGCGCAGGCTCCACGTCCTCGTCGGCGCTACGGTCGAGGGAGGTACGGTCGTTGGAAAGACGGCCGACGTGCAGACGGCCGTCGTCGGTGCCGACCCAGAGCACCCCCGGCTCCTGACGCGACGGTGCGATCACGACGATCGACGTGAAGTTCTCCGCGCCGGTGACGTCTGGCGTCAAACCGCCGCTCTCCGCCTGACGCTGAACCTCGGCGCGATTGCTGGTCAGGTCGTCGCTGATCGTCTGCCAGCTGGCCCCGCGATCCCGCGAGCGATGAACGAACTGGCTGCCGAAGAACACCGTCGACGGATCGAACGGATCGAGCGCGACGCCCGCGTTCCAGTTGAACCGCAGAGGCTCTTCACCGGCTGGCGTTTCGGGTCGGATCATGCGGTGGGTGCCGCTGTCGGCATGCCAGTAGGCGAGGTAGCCCTGTTGTGCCATGGCGTAGCCGTGGCCCGGGTTGCTCGGGTCGGGCACGGTGTCGAAGCCGTCGCCGAAGAAGACCTCCTGCCAGTCGCCGTTGCGCACGCCGGCGCCGCGCCAGGCGGTGCTCGGGCCGACCCACGAGCCGTTGTCCTGCAGGCCGAAGTAGACGTTGAACGGATCGGCGTCGTCGACCCGGACATGGTAGAGCTGGGCCAACGGCAGGTTGGCGACGAAGCGCCACGACGATCCGCGGTCGCGGCTCACATAGACGCCGCCGTCGTTGCCCAAGTACATCGTCCGCGGATCGTCGGGCGCGATCCACAGCGCATGGTGGTCGGGGTGGGCCTGCGCGAACGGCACGAGAATCTCCCAGCTGCGCCCGCCGTCGGTCGAGACCGAAACCAGCGACCACAAGCTGTAGACGCGGTTCGCGTCGGCCGGATCGACCACGAGGTCGGCGTAGTAGAACGGCCGGTTGCCAATCTCCTGGGTGTCGCTCGATGCCACCTGCGCCCACGAACTCCCACCATCCTCCGAGCGCAGCACGACGTTGGCGTCGCCCTCCGCCTCGACGAAGGCGTAGGCGATCTCGGGATTGGACGGCGCGATGGCGAGGCCGATGCGGCCGAGGTCGACTTCCGGCAGGCCGTCCTCGGGCCCCTGGCGACGCCAGGTCTCGCCGCCGTCGAGGCTCTCGAAGAGGCCCGAGCCCGGACCGCCCGACCGGAACGACCACGGCCAGCGGCGATGATCCCAGAGCGCCGCCAAGAGGCGCCGCGGATTGCTCGGATCGAGCACCAGGTCCGCGGCACCCGTCGTCGGACTCACCGCGAGCACATTGCGCCAAGTGGTGCCGCCGTCGGTGCTCTTGAAGACTCCCCGCTCGCCACCGTCGTCGCGCGTCGCGTGGCCCCAGGTCGGACCGAGCGCGGCGACCCAGAGCGTGTCGGGGTCGCTCGGATGGAGCACGATGCGCGCGATGCGCTCGCTGTCGGCGAGGCCGACATGGGTCCAGGTGGCGCCGCCGTCGAGACTCTTGTAGACGCCGTCGCCGACCGACGCACTGTTGCGCGGATTGCCCTCGCCGGTACCGACCCAGACCAGGTCGGGCGCCGGCTGGAAGACCTCGACCGCACCGATCGCCGCCACCGGCTGGTCGTCGAAGAGCGGCGTCCAGGTGAGCGCGCCGTCGGTCGACTTCCACACCCCACCGGTGGCCGCACCGACGTAGACGATCCCCGGGTCGGACTCGACAGCTTCTACCGCCGCGACGCGGCCGCTCATCGTCGCCGGGCCGAGCGAGCGCGCGGCGAGACCGGCGAGCAGCGTCGGGTCGACGGGATCGGCCCACGCGGCGTCTGCCAACGGCCCGTGCGCGACCGAGAGTAGAACGACGAGGCAGACGATGAACGCGAGGCGGCGCTGGGGCATGAGGGCGGGCTCCATACGAGATGGCGAGAGGCGAACCAAGAGCGTCGAATGATATCGTGCCCGGCGTCCGACCGGCCGTTCGATGGAAGCCGAAACAGAGAGAACGAAGTGGGCGCAGTGCCCCGCGCTCGGTACACTCGCCCCGAGATGGTTCGGCGCATCATTCCGGTCTCATCCGGCAAGGGAGGAGTCGGCAAAACGACCTTCGCGATCAACTTCGCGCTCGCCCTTTCGCGCGTCGGCAAGACCATCTTGCTCGACCTCGACACCGGCACTTCGTCGGTGCGCAACACCCTGGCGGCACCGGTCGAGCACGATCTTTACCACTTCCACCGCCGCGGCGTACCGCTGTCGGACTGTGTCTCGACCCTGCCGGAGACGCTCGACCCGGACGGACGCTTCCGCGACTTCGGCTTCATCGCCGCGCCGAAGCACTTCATCGACGAGCTCGCCAACCCAGACGCGCTCTTCCGGCGACGCATCGCCGGCCATGTCGAGACCCTGCCCGCCGAGTATGTCGTCGTCGACCTGCGAGCGGGCCTCGATGCTCAGGTCGTCGACTTCCTGCCGCACACCAACAGCGGGGTCCTGGTGTTCGCGCCGCACCACCCGGCAGCAACGCTGGCGGCCTCCGACATCGTCAAGGCGCAGATTTTCCGGTCGCTGCGCGCGCTCTTCGGCCACGGCTCGCCGATCTTCCGCGAGCCGGGGATGGCGCGCCTCGAGCCGCTGGTCGAGGATCTTCTCGGCCGCGTCGAAGATGTCTACGACGACTCCCTGCGCAACCTCGACGCCTTTCTCGGCGAGCTCGAGGAGGCGTTCGGCCCGAGTCATCCGCTGCTGCGCGTCCTGAGCGACTTCCTGGGCGAGTTCCGCGTCTGCTACGTGCTCAACATGTTCGACGGCGTCGCCGACAGCTACGACGAAGCGATCGAACCGTTCGTGCGCAACCTCGCGGGCAACGTCTCCTCGCGCCTCACGCTCCACCAGCTCGGCTGGATCGTCTACGACCCGCGCGTCCACCGCGCCAACTGCGAAGGCCATCCCGTGCTCCTCGGCGGTGGCCGCGAGACGCCGCGGCCGCAGCCGATCGACCCGGTCCTCGAGGAGCTGCGACACATCGAAGAGTCTGCCCTCGGAACAACCCGGCCCTCGCGCCCACCACGACCGCGCCGCGCCGGCCGCGAACTGGTCGACACCGAGGACCTGCTCGCCGGCCAGCTGCGCGCGCTGGCGGCGATGTACGAGAGCCGGTCCGAGGACACCGTGCAAGAGAACTTCGCATACCTCGCCCACCGTGCTCTGCAGCTGATGGGCCCCCACATGCCGTCCACAGCCTTCGGCCAGCCGCACCTCGCCACCGCCGACCAGCTGCGCGCATGGTTCCTCCGCTGGCAGCGCCACTACGCCCGCCAGCACGACCGCTAGAACCGCCGCCCAGGCTGTCGATCTCGACCGGTCGCCCTGCGTCAGGCGGGAAAGAGCTCGCGCACCAGCGAGGCAACCGCGTCGAACGGAATCCAACGCACATCGGTCGAGCCGAGCGTCGTCCGATGGCCGGGCCGGCCGCAAGCAAAGGCGAGAACCGCGGGCCGGTACGCGTCGACGAAACTGCGTGCCCCGCGTGGGATCTTCTCGGTCTGCCCTCCCGCCTTGACCTCGATGCCCACGATGACATCGCCGCGCACGACGACGAAGTCGACCTCTGCGCCGCCGGCGCTGCGCCAAAAGTGCAGCGTCGCATCCGCCGGCAGTGCCTTCCAGAGCTCACCAAAGACCCAATTCTCGACCACGGCGCCACGGTCGACGCGGGTCGCCGACGGCTCGAAGTTTCGCAAGACCTGGTGGCGGATGCCGTTGTCGACGACGTAGATCTTCGGCTGGCTGGTGATCTCGGAGCGCTTGCCGCCGGCGAAGGGCGGCAAGGTGACGGTGACGTGCGACGACGCAAGAATCTCGAGATAGGAGCTCACCGTGTCGCGTGAGATCCCAAGGACGCCGGCCCACTCCGAGAGATTCACCAGGCTGCCGACCTGGTGCGCCGCGAGGCGCAAGAGACGCCGAAACGCATCAGGGCGACCGATGCGGAAGAGGTCGCTGGCGTCGCGCAGAATGATCGCCTCAACCAGCTCGAGCAGGAGCGGCTCCGGCTCGTCGGCGAGCCAGACCTCCGGGTATCCGCCGTAAATCCAGTGGCGCTCGAGACGACGATGCACGGCGTCGGCGCGCGCCACCGGCCGCAGGTCGCTCAGATCTTGGAGGGTCTCGGCCAGGGTGAACGGGAGAACTCGGGTGCGCGTTGCCCGCCCGGCGAGCGACTCGCGAGTCTTGGCGCCGAGGTGAAATGACGAGCTGCCGGTGACGAAGATCGGCCGCGGCCAGCTCCGGTCGACCAGGCCTTTGACGAAAAGTCCCGCCTCGTCGAGGTGCTGCGCCTCGTCGAAGAAGAGCGGCACTGGCTCACCGATCTGCGTCTCGATCTGCTGCAGGAAGAGCGGAGCCGAGCGGCACCACTCGCGAATCAGCGGCTGCTCGCAGTCGAGGAACAGCGCCGGCTCGCCGATCTCGGCGAAGTGCGCGCGCATCGTGGTCGACTTGCCGGCCTGCCGCGGCCCGACCACCAGGTGCGCGCGGTCCGCCAGGCGCCAGCGCTCGCGGGTCCCCTTCGACAGCTGGCGTCGCACCAGGCGATCGGGCAGCCGCGCGGCGTACCAACCCGACGAATCGCCGGGGAGAACCTCCGCGGCGAGCCACGGATTGTCGACTAGCAAGAGATCGTGCAGGCTGGAGTCGAGTGTCGTCATCGGAGGCTCTCTGCAACCAAGTCAATCTAGCGCGACCGGCGCTCGTGATCAAGCGACTTCATCGCGATCAACAATCGCGATCAAGTCGATTCATTGCGGAAGGCAAGGGTGCTTCCTCACCGCTCGCCGCCTGGCCTACGAGGGAGCAATCGGGATCGCTTCCGACTCGAGGTGCTCGAGGAGAGCGCCGAGGGAGTCGACGTCGACGCTGCCTTGCGCGCCGCGCAGACGCCAGGTGGCGTCGTCAGGCTCGCCGTCCACGACCTCGACCGCAACTGACGCGGAGGCGTCGAGACGCCAGCCGTCGCGCTCGAGGGCGCGGCGAGTCCAGGTGGCGGCGAGGCCCTCACCGTGGAGGTGGACGGCGCCACGCCGACGGCGATGGAGTCGGAACGAGCCGCTCTCCGAGTCGAAGTCGACCCCCTCGCCGGCGAAGGCGGCGGCGAACGAGCCGTCGAGCACCAGCTCTTCCGGCAGGCCGACCCGCAGCCGCCCGCCGGCGAGCAACCACAGGCGATCGGCGCCGCGCAGCGCCAGGTCGAGGTCGTGGGTCGAGAGCAGCACGGCCTTGCCGGCATCGTGCGCCAGGCGCCGCAGGATGCGCAGGATCTCGGCGCGCCGCGGCAGGTCGAGAAACGCGGTCGGTTCGTCGAGCACCAGCGCGGACGCTTCCTGCGCCAGGGCGCGCGCGATCATCACCTTCTGCCGCTCGCCGTCCGACATCTGCCCGAGCGGCCGCAGCGCCAGACCTTCGGCGCCGACGGCGTCGAGCGCGGCGGCCACCGCCTCGTGATCGTCTGCACCGAGCCGACCGCTCCACGGCGTGTACGGCTGGCGGCCGAGCCGCACCAACTCGACGCCGGTGACCATGCCCGGCATCATGCGCTCGGTGAGCACCACCGCCAGGCGCCGCGCTCGCTCGCGCGGCGTCCACGCGTCGAGCGCACGCCCGGCGAGCTCGATCCGGCCGTCGAGCGCCGGCTGGAGGCCGGCGAGCGTGCGCAGGAGTGTCGACTTGCCGGCGCCGTTGGGCCCGAGCAAGCACACCAACTCGCCCGCGCGCAGCTCGAGGTCGAGCCCGTCGACGATCGGCCGCTCGGGACGCCAGCCGAAGGCCAGGTCGACGGCGCACAGGGCAGGCGCCGGCCGAAGAGCGCCGGACGCAGAACGACCGGCGTCGAGCCCTGCCGGGGATCGAGCGCCGGTCGTCATGTCGCCGTCGCGGCGTCGCGGCTTATTTCTTGGCGCCGCGCTTGCCGTACTTGCGCTGGAACTTCTCGATGCGTCCCGCGGTGTCGACGAAGCGCTGCTGACCGGTGTAGAAGGGATGCGAGGCGGACGAGATCTCGAGGCGGACCACGTAGTGCTCGACGCCGTCGATCTCGCGCGTTTCGTCGGTCTTCATCGTCGAGCGGGTCGTGAACTCGAAATCGGAGCCCGTGTCGATGAAGAGGACCGGATGGTATTCGGGATGGATATCAGGCTTCATGGCGAGGCTCCGGGTCAGCGCGTGACGTCTTTCAGCTTCAGGCCTTCGTCGCGCAGGAAGGGCAGCAGCCCCTTCTTGTTCACCGTGCGCAATGCGCGCGTGGACAGGCGGACGCGGACCCAGCGGCCCAGCTCGGTGACGTAGATCCGCTTGGTCTGAAGGTTCGGCTTCTGCCATTTCTTCGTGACGTTGTGGGCATGCGAGATGTTGTGGCCGCTGAGCGGCTTCTTGCCGGTGATCGCGCATTTCTTGGACATCGCGAGTCTCCCTGGTCGCGGGCGGCCGGTCGCGAGCGGCTGGCGGGCTCGGCGCGCGGCGTCGTAGGCCGAGAGCGTTCTCGGCGACGGTCGATTCGGAGGTTGGAGAACGGAGTGCTCTCGGACGGAGGTTGAGAAAGCTGGCCGGCCGACGGGGCATCGAGGGCTCCCTGGTCGCGACCGCACCCCGCGCGCGGACGCACCACGGGCGGGACCGCAGAGTATAGACGAGCCCCCGAACGCTGGCAAGAGGTGCCTAGCGCCGATCGAGAGGCCGTGCGTCGGACGCCTCGTCATCAGTCAGCCAGGCGCGCCAGGGCGGGTCGTCGCGACCGAGCAATTCGTCGAACTCTTCCACCGGGCGCGGCGGCGCCACCAGATAGCCTTGGACGATGCAGCGGACTTCGCCGGCCAGCACGCGCATCTGCGCCTCGGTCTCGACCCCCTCGGCGACGACCCGCAAACCGAAGCCGCGGGCCATGCCGAGAATCGCGTGGAAGATCGGCGCCTCGCCTGTGCCCACGTCGCGCACGAACGACATGTCGATCTTGAGCTGGTGCAGCGGCAGCTTTTCGAGCCGACCGAACGAAGAGAACCCGGTGCCGAAATCATCGAGCGCCAGGCGCACACCGAGCGCCGCGAGCTCCTCGAGTCGCTGAGGCACGACCTCGTCGTCGCGGGTCAGCAGACTCTCGCCGAGCTCGAGCACCAGATGCTCGGCGGGCATCCCGTGCGCCTCGAGGCTGCTCTCGACCAGCTCGACGAAGGCGGGATCCTCGATCTGCGCCGCCGACACGTTCACCGCGACGTCGAGCCCGCGGCGCGCCCCGGCCGCGCCGCGCCGGCAGGCGGTGTCGAGCGTCCAGGCGCCGAGCGACACGATCAGGCCGGTCTCGTCGGCGATCTCGAGGAAGTCTCCCGGTGCCAAGATCTCGCCGTCGCGGCGCCAGCGCAGCAGGCATTCGACGCCGCTCAGGCGCCCGGCAGCGAGATCCAGCTGCGGCTGGTGCCAGAGCTCGAGCTCGTCGGCCTCGACGGCGCGCCGCAGACTGCTCTCGAGCGTCAGCCGCTCGAGCACCCGCTCGCTCATCGCCGGCTCGTAAAATCGGAAGCGGTCGCGGCCGGCGGCCTTGGCGGCGTACATCGCGACATCCGCGTGCTTGAGCAGCGTGTCGGCGTCGTCGCCATGCTCGGGATAGAGCGCGATGCCGAGGCTCGCGGTCACCGAGACTTCGTGGCCGTCGAGAACGAAAGGATGGTCGAAGGCTTCGAGGATGCGCCGCGCCACCTGCTCGACCTTGTCGCGCCCCGGGACATCTTCGAGCACGACGGTGAACTCGTCGCCGCCCAGGCGCGCCACGCCGTCGCGGCTGCGCACCGACGCCAGGAGCCGTGCCGCCGCCTCCTGCAGCAGGAGATCGCCGGCGACGTGGCCGAGCGTGTCGTTCACCTGCTTGAATCGATCGAGATCGCTGAACAGAAGGGCCACGCGCCGGTCGCGGTCGGCCGCCCGCTCGAGCGCGGCGACGATTTGCTGCTGGAACATCGCGCGATTGGGCAGCTCGGTGAGCGTGTCGTAGCTCGCCAGGTAGCGGAGCTCTTCCTCGCTCTCCTTGCGCCGGGTGATGTCGACGACGACCATCACGAATCGCCGCTTTGCGTCGCGGCTCGCCTCGGGCTCGGTCGCACGCACGCGCGTGACGTCGAGGGCGGCGAGGAAGGCACCGCCGTGGACGCGTGCCTGCAGCACTTCGCCCTGCCAGCGGCCCTCGGCTTCGACTCGGCGCCGGATCTCGTTCCAGGTCGGCGCCTCGTCGTTCTCGACGCCGAGCGAACCTGCCGGGCGGCCGACCAGCTCGGCCGACTCGGCTCCCGTCATCCGGCCGTAGGCGGGGTTCACCGCCAGCACGCGATCATCGCCACCGATCACGACCACGCCTTCTCCGAGGCTCTCGAACACGGTCGACCACACGCGCAGCTCGTCCTCGACCTGCTTCGAACGCGTGATGTCGCGGAACGTGCCGGCGACGCGCAGCGGCTCGCCGTCGTCGTCGCGCTCGATCGTCGTACCGCGATCGAGGATCCAGCGCCACGGACCGCCGCGTGTCTTCATCCGCAACTCGACCTCGTAACGCGGCGTCTCCCCGTGCAAATGAGCCTGCATCGCCTGCTCGACCCGCACACGGTCGTCGGGATGGATCAGAAAGTCGCGGAACGCTTCCCCGGGCGGCAGATCGTCGCTCGCCCAGCCGAGAAGCTGGCCGATATGCGAGCGGAAGATCTCACCGCTCTCGAGGTTCCAGTCCCAGAGCCCGTCGCCGCTGCCGCGCAGCGCCGAGTCGAGACGCCGTTCGCTCGTGCGCACGACGTCGACCACCTGCGCCTCGAGGCGCAAACGACGCCACGCCTGCCACACCAAAACTCCGAGCAGCAGGCTGGCGACGGCGAGGTAGCCGGCCCACGCCCACCAGGTTCGCCACGGCGCGGGCTGGCGATGGAGCGCCAGCGCCACCCCCTCTTCGTTCCACACGCCGTCGCCATTGGCGGCCCGGACGCGCAGCGTGTACGACCCGGCACCCAGGTGACCGAGCACCACCTCGTCGCGCGTGCCCAGCCCACGCCAGCCGTCGTCGAGCCCCTCGATCGAGTACTCGAAGCGGTTGTCTTCGGGTTCGGCGAAGTCGAGAGCCGCGAAGCGTAGCGAGACGCCGGCAGCGTCGTACGGCAGATCGATCGTATTGAGCGCCCACGGCGGCGCCGACAGCTCGAGCGACTCGCCGGCGCTCTCGATCGCGGTGACTACCACCGGCGGCGCATGGCGATTCACCTCCAGCCGCTCGGGCTCCAGGACGTTGAAGCCGCCGACACCGCCGAAGAAGAGCGCATCCTCGACGCGCAGCGCCGCGCCGTCACTGAACTCGAGCCCTTGGAGCCCATCGTCGACGTCGAGACGCACGACTTCGCCACGTTCCGGATCGACCCGCGCCATTCCGCGCGAGGTCGACACCCAGAGACGGCCGGCGGCGTCTTCGAGAATCCCGTGCACGGAATCGTCGGGCAAACCGTCGTCGCTGTCGAAGTGGCGGAAACCGCGCGCCACCGTGCCGGCGCTCGGCGGCGCCTCCACCAGCTCGGCCGACAGCCGGTTCAGGCCCGCCTCGGTGCCGACCCAGAGATCGCCGTCGGCGCTCTGATGGAGTGCCTGCACCAACGACCCCCGCAGGCTGGTCGGATCCTGCGGTCGCGGCAGATAGGTATGGAACCGCCCATCGCCGCCGCGCCGCGCCAAGCCGCCGGCAGTCCCCACCCAGAGCGTGCCACGGCTGTCGACCAGGAGCGAAAGCACTCGCTGATCGGGCAACGCCCACCGCGTCCTCGAGTGCTGCATCTCGGTCCGGAAACCGAGCTCACCGACGTGTACGGCGAGGCCGCCCCCGAAGGTGCCGACCCACACTCTGCCGTCGGCGTCCTCGGCCAGCGCGCGCACGCCGCCGGGCGGCAGCGACAGTGGGTCTCCGGGCACCGGTCGCAGCCACTCGACCTTGCGATCGGCCGTCCAGCGAGCGAGCCCAGTCTCGGCGCCGATCCACAAAGCGCCGGTGCGGTCGACCAGCAGCGAACGCACCCGCGCGTCGCGAAACACCGGATGGTCGATCGGGGCACGATAGGCACCGGTCGACGGCGCGCCGTCGAGGCGCCGCGCGCCGCCGCCGTCGACCCCCACCCACACTGCGCCGTCGGCGTCGCGGGCGAAGGCGCGCACCGCGCCCGCCGGCAACGACTCGGCGACTCCCGGCCGATGCATGACGTGCCCGGCTCGCGGACGCGGGTCGATGCGCGTCGCGCCGCCGAGCGCGGTACCGACCCAGAGCAGGCCGCCCCGGTCCTCGTAGAGCGCTTCGACGCTTCCCGCCGACAGGCTCGACGCGTCGAGCGGACGGTGCCGCAACCGAACCACAGTGTCGTCGGGCGCGGGCAGAAGATCGAGCCCACCGCCACGCCGCCCGACCCACAGCCGGCCGGCCGAGTCCTCGAGCAGCACCGAGACCGCGCCTGCACGCTCTGCTCCGAGGCCCTCGACTGGACGCGGCGGGCCGACCCCGACCCGCGACACTCGTCCGGCGCCGTCGCCCACCCAGAGCCCTCCGCCGCGCGCCGGCGCCAGCGCCGTGACCTCGACCGCATCGAGCCCGGAAACCGGCTCGAAGGCCGAGCCGTTCCAGCGCGCCAGGCCGCCGGCATGCCCGAGCCACAACGACTGGCCGTCGCTTTCCGCCGCGTCGTCGTCTGCCGCATCTCCTTCCGCCGTGTCGTCCCCTGCGGTGGCGGCGACCGCGAGGACACCGCGCCATGCTTCTTCGAGGCCTTCAGGGTCGAGCCCTAGAGACTCTGAGGCAAAGGATGCCGCGGGGAGGCGCTCGAGACGCCCGTCGACGACGCGCAGCACGCCGTCGTCCGCGAGCGCCCAGACCACGCCTCGGTGCTCGGCCAGAGCGTGGATCGACGGCGCCGGGCCGTCGGGCATCGTCGGCGCATGAAATCGCCCGGTCGACGGATCGTAGGCCGACAGGCCATTCTGTCCGCCGATCCAGAGCCGCCCGTCGTCTCCCTCGAGCAGGGCCAGAACGCGGCGATGACCGAGCGCGAACACCGTGAATCGACGGCCGTCCCAGCGATGCAAGCCGTCCTGCGTCGCCAGCCAGAGGAAGCCGTAGCGATCCTGGGCGATCGCCTGCACCGAGCTCTGCGCCAGCCCTTGCTCGAGACCCAGCCGACGCAATCGCAGCTCGTCGTTCGCCGCGGCGGCCGCGGCGAACAACAGGAGCAGCGAGAGCACGGCGGGCCACTTCACGCCGGCCCGCGAGCTCCGCGCCGTTTCATGCGTCGCGCTCCTGGCCGCGCCGCGCCGCCGGCACGTAAGCGCGGTCGGCATACTCGGCGACCATACGGCTGGCGGAGAACTGCGGCGTGATCGTCGCCATCGCGTCCTTCATGCGCGCGATCCAGCCCCGCGGCAGTCCCTGCTCGTCACGCTGGTAGTAGAGCGGCAGGATCTGGTGCTCGAGGATGTCGTAGAGGGCGGCGGCGTCGCGGCGATCTTGCTCGGCGTCGTCGACACCGCCGTTACCAGCGTCGATCACCCAGCCGTTGTTGCCGTCGAAGCCCTCGGGCCACCAACCGTCGGCGATCGAGAAGTTGAGGCCACCGTTCATGCCGACCTTCTGGCCGCTGGTGCCACTCGCCTCCATCGGCCGCCGCGGTGTGTTGAGCCACACGTCGACGCCCTGCACCAGCATCCGGCCCATGCGCATGTCGTAGTTCTCGAGGATGAACACCCGTCCGGCGAGCGCCTCGCTGCGGCTGAGCTCGAAGATCCGCTGGATCAGCTGCTGCCCCGGCCGATCGGCCGGATGCGCCTTGCCGGCGAAGATCAGCTGCACCGGGCGCTCGTCATCGGTGAGAATCGCCTCGAGCCGCTGGAGATCCGAGAACACCAGGCTGGCGCGCTTGTAGGTGGCGAAGCGACGAGCGAACCCGATCGTCAACGCCTCCGGATCGTACGAGCCGCCGACCGCACGGAGCTCGTCGGGCGACGCACCATGACGCGCGAACTGCTCCTGCAGACGCGAGCGCGTGAAGCGGCCGAGGCGTTCCTTCTGCTCGAGGTGGGTCGACCAGATCCGCCGATCCTCGACCTCGAGCACCGCGCGCCACGCCTGCGGTTGGTGCAGCTTGGCCTCCCAGTCCTCGTCGACGTGGCGACGCAGGAGGCGCTGCATCTCGGGACCGAGCCAGGTGCGCGCGTGCACGCCGTTGGTGACCGCATGGATCGGCTGCCCGTTCCCGGCAGGGAGGAGGTGGTGCCACATCTCGCTGGCCACTTCGGCGTTCAGCTGGCTGACGCCATTGGCCCAGCTCGAGGTGCGCAGCGCGAAGGCAGTGAGATTGAACTGCGAATCGCCCTCATGACCACGACCGAGCTCGAGCAACTCGTCGACCGGCATGCCCACCTCGTCGCACCACGCTTCGAAGTACTTGGTCACCAACGAACGATCGAAGGTCTCGTTGCCGGCAGGAACCGGCGTGTGGGTGGTGAAGACTGAATCCGGCCTCAGCGCCTCGAGGGCGCCGTGCGGCGTGCTGCCGGCCTTCACCCTCTCGAGTACGCGTTCGAGCTGCAAGAACGCGCTGTGGCCCTCGTTCAAATGCCACACTCCCGGCTCGACGCCCAGCGCACGCAGCGCCTTGACGCCGCCGACTCCGAGCACGATCTCCTGCAAGATGCGCATCTCGCGACCGCGCACGTAGAGCTGGTTGGTGATCGGTCGATCGGCCGGATCGTTCTCGGGAAGGTCGGTGTCGAGCAGGATCAGCGGCACGCGCCCGACTTGCGCCAGCCAGAGCAGCACCTCGAGCGTCCGCCCCGGCAGCTCGACCTTGACACGCAGCTCTTGCCCGCTCGACGTCGCGATCGGTCGGAGCGGCAGGCGGGTGAAATCGAACTCCGGATAGATGTGCTGCTGATAGCCCTCGGCGTCGATCGTCTGCATGAAGTACCCGCGCCGGTAGAGCAGGCCGACCCCGACGAAGGGCAGGCCCAGGTCGCTGGCGCTCTTGCAGTGATCGCCCGACAGCACGCCGAGGCCGCCCGAGTAGATCTGCAGGCTCTGGTGCAGACCGTACTCCATCGAAAAGTAGGCCACCGGCCCGGCATCGTACGTGCCGTGATGATGCTCGAACCAGGTGCCGCCGGTGGCATGCAGGTAGGCGTCGAACTCCTGCACGACGTCGTTGTACAGGCTGCGGAAGCTGTCGTCTTCGTGCAGCTCGTACCAGTGCTTCGGATCGATGTTGATCAGCAGCTCGACCGGGTTGCGGTAGTGAGCCCACTTGGAGCGATCGACGGCACCGAAGAGATCGCGCGCAGCGGGCGTCCAGCTCCACCAGAGGTTGTAGGCCAGCTCGTAGAGCCGGTCGTACTCGCGCGGCAGCTCGATCTCGCACACGTGGCGCGTCGGGATCGCGGACGGACTGAGCAGAGGGACATGGCTCGTGCTCGACGACGAGGTGAAGACAGTCATGGCTTTCCTCCGAGAGAGAGAGGCGTGTTGAACACAGGCCCGCGAACGCCTCGGGGAGGGGACGTCTGTCGCGGTCGGCGCGGAGAGGAACGAACCGGAAGGGAAAGGGATGCGCGTTCGGCGGCCTGATGGTGTCATGGCAGAATTCGCCCTGCCAAGGAGAACCGATGCACTCCGACTCGACCATGCCGCCGCCACCGCCTGCGAGCCCACCGCCGGCGTCCGTCCGCCCCACGGCCACACGGGCCGATCGTCTGCTCATCGGCTGCGGTCTCGGCTGCGGCTGCCTGGTGCTCTTGGGCGCGGTCTTGCTCGGGCTCGCCGGCGTCTGGATCTTCACGCCGGGGAAGCAAGTCTCGACCCTCGCCGTCGCGACCCCCGAGGCACCGAGCGTGGTGCGCCTCGATGACCTCGGCTCCGATGCCGGGACGCTCGAAATGCTCGACGCTCTCGCCGTCGCTCTCTCCACGGCGCAGAACCAAAACCGTCGCGACCAGCTGCCCGAGGAGTGGGGCTGGCTCGCCGACCTCGACAGCTCGCAAGGCTCCGGCCGTGGCCTGGCGATGTTCCTGCCCCGCGAAGCCACTCTCCGCGTCGAGGCGCCGGGGCCGGCGGGAGAGAGCCGCTGGGTCGCGGCTCTCAATCCGCGCGCCTTCGCGCGGCCGCTACGCATGGTGTTCGAGTCGGCGGCGGAGTCGGCCGGAGCCGAGACCGGGATGACGCTCGGTGGTCGCCCGGCGCTCGAGACCGGCGACGGCATGCTCCTGGTTTTCGTCGACGGTACCATCGTCGTCGGCTCCGAAGCCACGCTGGTCGAAGACGCTATCGCCCGCCTCGAACGCGGCGTGACCTCACCGCTCGAGGCACGTCCTCCGGCGGGCCCCTGGGACCTGATCGGCCGCCTGCAGGGGCACCAGGCTTTGGCCTTCGTTCCCGCTCTCGACGCGCCGACAGACAGTGCGCTGGCCGATGATCCGGCGCTCCGCCTCGACCTCGGCATCGACATCGCCGGCGCCGATCGCGTGCTGTTCGGCGCTCACCTCGCCTGCACGGCCGCCTGCTGTTCCGACAGCACCGAGTGCCCGTTCGCCGAGGCGCTCCGTGCGGGCTACGCCGACCTGGCGCAACGCTTGGCCGACGACACCGGCATGACCCTCCGCGTCGAGATTACGCCCGAGGCCGACCACCTGTTGCTCGAGGCCGAGCTCGAGGGCGTCGCGGCAGCGCTCGCCGACACGCTGGAGACTCCCTGACGCCTCGGCGATGCGACCGGCTGTAGACGTCAGCCCCCGCGTGTCGGCCCAGGCGTCAGCCCCGAGAGGTGGTCACCGCAGCGACGCCTCGAGCCGCACGCTGCCCGTGCCGCCCTCGGTCGCCAGCTCGGCGGCGAAGGCTGTCGCCTCGTCGAGCTGGGCGCGCGGAAAGTAGAGGAAGCCGGACACGCTCTTGCCGGGCGCCAGCTTGATCTCACGCAGCGCGCGCTCGTACATCACTTCGGTGGGCGGACCGAAACGGTCCCAGTAGTTGTGCTGGTAATCGTCGATCGCCGGCGCCCGGTCGCCGATTCCGCCAGGTGTGTCGCGCTCCGGATCCGTCGGCCCGGTAGTGCCGAGGATGCGGACCTTCTTTGCATCCCCTTCCTCGACGCGGCCGAGCGGCGCCAGGTTGCTCTCCACCGCCTCGACCGCGGCCGCGTCGGCGAGCGCCTGAGCCGGCATCGGACCGCGCGGCGTGACGTCGGCGAGGCCGAAACCGCCGTAGCGCACCAGGAGGGTCTCGGCACCCCGATTCTCCACTTCGACCCACACCGGTACCAGGCCCTGCGGCAACTCCTCGGCCCAGGCATCGAGGTCGACCTTGAGCACCATCTCGTCGGACGTGGCGACAGACGGCGGGGTGGTGTCGGGAGCGGGCTGAGGCGGAATGACGAGGCCCTGATTGCCGGCACAGGCCACAAGCCCAGCCAGCACGAGACTGAACGACGCGAGACGCAGGAGACGCCCGACGGCGGGACGCTGCGGAGAGGGGGGGAGAGCAGGACGATGCACGGGAAACCTCCTGGGAGAGTGGATCGATCGACCCCTTCGAATCTACCATTCGACCAGCCTCGCGTCGCGATGAACCCGCAGGTCGCCACGACCGTCACCCGGGAGTTGACACCACGACCGCCCTGACCGCACAATGACGGTGTTGACACGACCCGCGCCCAGAGCGCGGCGGCCGGAGGAGCATGGGCGGCTCCGAGGGCCGGGCGGGGTGGGGCCCGCCGATGAGGGGTACGCCCAGAAAGGAGGTGGTCCTGTGAGTCAAACTGTTGACGGCATCGCGGAGGTGGCGACCCTGTAGAGGGCGTCTCCTGCGGCGCACGGGACACATCCCCTCCGGGAACCCCGCGCCACCGACACGTGCCACCCCGAAGGCCCCGGTCCGCGCCAGGATCGGGGCTTTCCCCGTTTCAGGGATCCTGGCGCCCCGGACTACCGGCGCGGCGGCGGATCGATCCGATCTTCGTCCGACGCCAGCTCGTCATCCTGCACGAGGTCGTCGTCGACTTCACCACCCAACGCGCGACCGGCCAGGGCCTCGGTGGTGTCGTGCGGAGCAGCGTCCGAGTCGAGCCGGATCAACCGACACAGCGAGCCTTCGGCCTGCCCCACCGCCTCGGCTCGGAGCCCCTCGCGCGCTCGCTGCCGCGTGGTTTCGGCGCCGTCGAGGAACATCGCCATGCGCGGATCGCCGACGCCCAGCGGCAGCACCAAGCGCACCTCGCCCGGTTGCTCGAGCCGGCGCGAGCGTGGCTCGACGCCGTCGATGTACGTGTGGACGACCAGCGGCCGCCGCGGCGCCGCGAGCCACAGCCGCCCCTCGGCGTCGGTCGCCGCATGCGCCAGCTCTTCGTCGCCATCGCAAACGACGACCTCGGCACCCGCGATCGGCAGATCGTCGCTGTCGACGACTTCCACCTCCAGCGGCGCCGTCGGTTCGTCACCGAAGAGTTGATCCATCGCGGGGCTCTCGAGCGCGACCCCGGCTGAACGTCTCGCGGCTGGGGACCTCTCGGTGGAGTGCTGCGTGACAGTGGGTCGTTCAGCGCGGGGCGGCTCGATCGCGAGCTTCTTCGCCACCGGCTCGACTGAGATCGACTCCTCCGACACCAGCTCCTCCACCAGAGGAGCTCCAGCCTCGACCTTCTGCGCCTCAGTCGGCCGCGCGCGCGTCGCCGCAGCTCGCAGCCCGGCCACGTCGGCCACCTCCTGCGCGCTCGATCTGGAAAGAGGATCCCCCGGAGGCTCAGGCCGCGAATACGAGATCCACAGTTGATCCTGGCTTTCCTCGGCCTCGTCGTTCCCGAGACGATCAGGGTCACCTCGAGTCACGAGGCCGGAGCCGTTGGCGACCATCTCCTCGGCAGATTCTTCCTGCCGCAAGGCTGCTTCCTCCTCGGACGCGCTCGCCTGTTCTCCCGGTTCCGCCACAGGAGCTTCGGCCTCGAACGCCTTGGGCAAATCCAGAACCTCCGCGACGCGCTCCGCCGGCCCCCGGCGCTGCGGCGTGGCCTCCGTCGTCACCGGTTGCGGCGCCTCGAGATTCGAGCTCTCGGGGCTCGCCTCCGACTCGGGCAACCGTTCGGCCTCCGCAACGACTGCCGGAGCGGCCGGAACGCTTGCGGCCTCGGTCGGCGCGGCATCGATCGGCACGGCATCGGCGCGTGCCTCAGACCGCATCGCCGCGGGCTCGCCGCCGGCTTCGACCTGCATCTCAAGGCGCGCCACGTCGTCGCGCAGCGTCCAGGCGAAGAATCCGGTGCCGACGGCGACCACGAGCGCCGCGGCGGCCGACAGCGAGCGCCAGTCGACCCAACGGCCGGCACCGCCCGGGGCGGGTCGCGGACGCTCGATCGACACGACCGCGACCTCGCGGTCGGCCTCGCCGGCTGCTTCGCCCTCGATCGCAGGGGGGTGCGAGTCCCGCGGGATCGTCTCCAAGTGCTCGGGAATCTCGGCCTGCAGGCGCTCGAGCAACCCGGCGGGCGGCGTCGCTCGCTCGCCGCGCAGCAGCTGCTCGAGATCGTGATCGTCGTGCATGGAGCCGCTCATCGCGTGGTCTCCTCGAGGTCGAGACGGAGTCGTTCGCGCGCCGTCTTCAGGCGCTTGCGCACCGCGGCGCCAGTGAGCTCCTCGGCCGCCGCGAGCTCGCGCACCGGCACATCGCCCCAGTAATGTGCGGTCACGGTGAACCGCAGCGGCTCGGGCAGTGCGAGCACCGCGCGGCGTAGCCTCTCCGCCGCCCGCCGTCGCTGCAAGCGTTCCTCTTGCCCGGTGCCCGGATCTTCGAGCCGCTCGGCGCGCGCCTCGTCGAGCGGCTGCACCAGCGCCGGACGGCGGACATGGTTCAAGAACGTGGTGTACGCGATGCGGTAGAGCCACGTGCCCAGCCGCGACCGCCCGTCGAACGTCGCGATCGATTGCCATGCTTTGCGATAGGTGTCCTGCGTCAGATCCGCGGCGAGGTCGGCATCGCCGCCAGTGAAGCGGACGAGCGCGGCATAGACATCGCCGTAGGTGCGATCCACGAGAGCCTCGGCAGCGCGCCGATCGCCCTCGGCGAGGCGCGCCAACAGGGTCGCCTCGCTCTCGTCGCTGCGCGGTCGGGGCTGCGGTTGCATCGTGCGATCGCTCCTCGGGTCGGCCAGCCAGTCGACGGGCTCAGGGACGGCGTGCATCGGATCGAATCTCCCTCGGTGTCGGGCATCGACCCATGCGACGCCTCGTCGTCACTTGCTTCGACACATACGCTGGTGCACATGCAACCGAGCGAGTCCTTCATGGCCGCCTTGCCGCATCTTGACAAATTCGGCGCGACGCGGCAGAATCACTTTACCGACCGGTAAGTAACGCCGCCCTGCGGCGTTGCGGTGCCTCGACCCAGTCGGCCACGCGGCGGGACGCGACGCGCACTGCGCTACGAAGGCGCCACCAGAGCGCGAAAACACCCGCAGAGTCGAGTGCGAGGGCTTCCAGCCGAAGCCACGCATCGGACTCCCACCATGACGGTCTAGAGCAGGATATGAGCGCCTCCGCCAAAGCGAGCACACCCTTCGACGACGATCGCGCCGGTGCCATTTACCGCACCGCGGCACGGATGATCTACGAGAAGGGCTTCGCGTCGACCTCGATGAACGAGATCGCCGAGGCGGTCGATTTGACCAAGCCCGGGCTCTACTACCACGTCAAGGGCAAGAAGGAACTGCTCTTCGCCATCATGAGCTTCGCCATGGATCGGCTCGACGAGGAGGTCGTCGGCCCGGCGCGCTTGCTCGAGGACCCCGCCGAGCGCCTGCGCATGATCGTGCGCCAGCATGCGCGTCTCTTGACGCGCGAGACCGGGGCGCTGGCGATTCTGATCGATGAGGTCGGCGGCCTGTCCGCCGAGCAGCGCGAGGCGATCACCCGGCGCAAGCGCGAGTACTTCGACTTCCTGCGCGACGCGCTCGAAGCGCTGCGCGTGGCCGGCAGGCTGCGCGTGCCCAACGCCACCAGCGCCGCCTTCTCCATTCTCGGCATGGTGATGTGGATCGCCCGGTGGTTCCAACCCGGCGGCCGCCTGAACGGCGAAGACGTCGCCGACCACGTCACCGAGACGGCGCTCGGCGGCGTTTTGAATCCAAGTGATCCGGCGCTCACCGACTCCCCGGATCACCAACTGGCTACCGAATCCGCATCCACAGAACCCGCTTGATCTCGATCTCTCACGACCCACCGTCACACGACCTTCGACTTCACTGACCCCGATCTCACGCGATCCAGAGTTCGCGACCCTGACCGAAGAGGAGCCACTCATGGCCAAGAAAGTTCAAGTCACCGAGCAGGAGGCGATGCAAGTCGCCGAAGATTCGCGCCAAAAGGAGTGGGCCCAGCCGAGCTTCATGCGGGAGCTCTTCCTGGGCAACTTCCGCCTCGACCTCGTGCATCCGTACCCGCTCGCCCAGGAAGAGCGTCCCGAGTTCGTCGCCTTCTACAACGCGATCAAGGAGTTCATGCGCGACCATGTCGACTCCGATCAGATCGACGCCACCGGCGAGTATCCGGAAGAGGTGATCGACGGCCTGCGAAAGCTCGGCGCCTTCGGCATGAAGATTCCGAAGGAGTACGGCGGCCTCGGCTTCGACCAGGTCGAGTACTCGAAAGTCATGGAGCTGCTGGGCGCCATCGACGGCAACGTCACCGCCCTGCTCTCGGCGCACCAGTCGATCGGCGTGCCGCAGCCGCTGAAGCTCTTCGGCAGCCCCGAGCAAAAGAAGAAGTACCTGCCGCGCTGCGCCAAGGGCGCGATCTCGGCCTTCGCTCTCACCGAGAACGAGGTCGGCTCCGACCCGGCGCGCATGACCACCACGTACACGCTGTCGGACGACGGCTCGCACTACATCCTCAACGGCCGCAAGCTCTGGTGCACCAACGGCACGCTCGCCGAGCTGCTGGTGGTGATGGCGACCGGTGAAGAGAGCAAGCGCATCAGCGCCTTCGTCGTTGAGACCGACTGGGAGGGCGTGCAAGTCGAGACCCGCTGTCACTTCATGGGTCTCAAGGCGCTCGCCAACGCGGTGATCAGCTTCACCGACGTGAAGGTGCCGGTCGAAAACCTCATTGGTCAGGAAGGCCGCGGCCTGAAGATCGCTCTCACCACGCTCAACGACGGCCGCCTGTCGATCCCGGCGAGCTCGGTCGGCGCCGCCAAGCACGCTCTCAAGGTGTGCCGCGAGTGGTCGAAGGAGCGCGTGCAGTGGGGCAAGCCGATCGGCAAGCACGAGGCGATCTCGCACAAGCTCGCCGACATGGCCGCGACGACCTTCGCCATGGAGTCGGTGGCGACCCTGGCGACCGAGATGTCGAAGCGTGGCGGCTACGACATCCGCCTCGAGGCGGCCGCGGCCAAAGAGTGGAACACCTGCCGCACCTGGGAGATCATCGACGACACGATGCAGATCCGCGGCGGGCGCGGCTACGAGACGTACCACTCGCTGCAGAATCGCGGCGAGAAGCCGGTGGCCGTCGAGCGCATGATGCGCGACTACCGGATCAACAAGATCTTCGAGGGCTCGAGCGAGATCATGCATCTCTTCATGGCCCGCGAAGCGGTCGACAAGCATCTCGAGGTCGCCGGCGCGATGATCGACCCCGAGAAGTCGGTCGAGGAGAAGATGAAGGAGCTGCCGAAGATCGCCAGCTTCTACGCCTCGTGGTATCCGTCGCGCTGGTTCGGAGGCGGCAAGACCTTCAACGAGTTCGGCCCGCTGGCCTCGCACCTGCGCTTCGCCGAGCGCAACACCCGACGCCTGGCGCGCTCGGTGTTCCACGGCATGATGGTGCACCAGGCCGGCATGCAGAACAAGCAGGTCTTCCTCTTCCGCCTGGTCGACATCGCCAACGAGCTGCTCGCCATGGCGGCGTCGATCAGCCGCGCCGACGCGATGCGCAAGTCGGGACACAAGGACGCCGCCGAGGCGCTCGAGCTCACCGACCTCTTCTGCCGCAGCACCCGGCGCAAGATCAAGCGCCTCTTCCAGGACCTGTGGTCGAACGACGACGCGCGCAAGTACCGCGTGGCGCTCAACGTCCTCAAGGGCAAGCACCTCTGGATGGAGGACCTGCTCGACGGTCTCGAGGCCACGATCCGTGCGACCGAGCCCGCGTTGCAGGGTGAGCCGCAGCCCGACCTCGAGCCGGTGGTGGCGTCGACGGAGCCAGTGGCGACCAACTGATCGCCGCTGCGGCCGATGCCGCACCGTTCGGGCAGACCCGATCTGCCGACCAAGCCCGCGCCACCCGGCGCGGGCTTTTCTTCGTCCGATGGATTCTCGTGCCGTGCGGGAACTCCAGCACCTGTCGGCGAGTCGAAGGCTGTGAGTCCGAGACTGCAGCCGAAATTCCTCGCGGTTCGAACGAATGCGGCAGCTCGAGCGTCGTATACTGAGAAGGGAAAGGTCTCGACGTGCTCATGCCCCGCTACCCCGACATCAACGTCCGTCTGCACAGCCGCAATCCGTTGGCCCTGGTGAGCGCTGTCCGCGCCGAGATGCGGCTCCACCACGTCGACCCGGTGGAGATCCAGCGCTTCACCTCGCAGGCGATGTCGGCCGACGACCCCCGCGAGGTGCGCGACGTCTGCGCCCAATGGGCCCGCGTCGCCCTGGTCTGAGCGCCCCGCACCGCGCCGTCGAGCCCAGACTCTCGCTCACCGGACGATTCTTCTGCCCTCGTCGACTGCGCGAGACCCTGGCGATTTCGCGTGGAGTCCCACAGATGGCGGCTCCAACGCCAGGAATACCAAGCGCTGAGCACACTCTCCCTTTCCCTCTGTGCGGAATCGCCCCGCTACACAGAATCTCCAAAACGACTCGCCGAAACACTTGACAGCGAGAAGTCTTTGCGACATCCTTTGAACCTAAGAAGATTCGGTGAGTGGTCCTTGAACAGCCTCCCCCCAGCATCCAAGGGCCGGCCCACCTGCAGAATCCAATTCCGCTCATATCCCGGACACCGGAGGCACTCATGCGCACTCAAATCACGACCGCCGCACCCTCATCGCCCCAGGCTCCCATCAGCTTGCTGCATCGCATCGCCAACGATGAGGAATTTCGCGCTCGACTTGAGGCTGATCCGGTGGCTGTATTCGCAGAGGTTGGGGTTGAGCTCGATCCGTCGATGGTGCCCAGCAAAGTTGAGATCGCAGTATCCTCCGTAGGAGGCGATCCGCTCAGTGATCTCTCCAGAAAAGGTGACATCGGCGGCGACAACTGGGCCTCCCTCTTCTATTGAGCTGTCCTTCTGCCCGTATCAATCCTGAGAGTCAAGATCTGACGAGGCTTCAAGACTAAACCAATAGGCGGACGACAAAGCGTTTGCCAGAAATCAAGCGGTCTCGTTTCGTATCTCTTCACGTCGGGAGTGATTTCACATTTGACGTGGCAGCCTTACTCGCGGGCCAGGTCCAGCTTCTGGAGTCCAGCGCGATTAGGATGTTTTGCGCGCTGTCACGGATGTCTATCACTCTCGCGGCCGAAGACATTCTTGCCTGGAGTAGGGTGCCTGAAAGTACTTGGGTTGATCTAGAGACAATCCAAGGTAGATTTACGTCTGAGCATGCTCTCTGCGAACTACTCAAAGTCGGAGCGCTCATTAATAGGACTGATGAGACTAGTGGATCCGCGCACGCACCTTCGCTTGCCTTCTTGGCTGACCGAGATCGACGCGCTAATGAAGCTTGGTGGGATCCATCGGCCTATTGTTTCTATCAGCTTCTTACTCAAGAAGGACAAGCTGCCCCTACAGCCTGCCTTTCTTACCAGCAAGCCCTTTCTGAAGCTCACACCCGAGCAGATGAGTATGTAGGGCGCGTTGGCAAGCCTCCCCCGACATTCTACAGCCACACTAAGAAAAAGCATCCATCGCATTCCGCTTCCAACTCAGACTCTGTTGTTCGCCTCGAATCTAATGCTCTATCCTGGAGAGAATCTCCGCTTGGAGAGGTTCTAGGAGAGAGACGGACAAACCGCGTAGTCGACCCAACTCAAACTGTTTCAATTCAGGAACTAGCAGCTCTCCTCGAGGCGGCCTTTGCCCCTACGGGATCCGTCTCACTCGGAAAGAGTTTGCGTGTCCTCCGAAAGACCAGCCCCTCTGGAGGATCTCTACATCCAATTGAAGCGTTTGTTTCAGCGCCTTCTGTAGATTCCCTCCCAGCAGGGACTTACCATTACTCTCAAAATAGCCACCAACTCTGCTGCCTTGAGGAGATCGCAGAGGAAAAACTGCGGATCCTCAATCGAAGGATCGCGAATCAGCAAGACTTTGCAGCAAACTGCGCGTTTCTCATCATACTTGTCGCTCGCTTTGCGAGGCATTTCTGGAAGTATCGAGACTCGCCCAAAGCGCTTTCTGTAATTTTTACAGACGCTGGACACCTCAGCCAGACACTCTATCTTTCAGCAGCGCAG
Organism: Acidobacteriota bacterium; assembly: GCA_039194425.1. Taxonomy (GTDB): domain Bacteria; phylum Acidobacteriota; class Thermoanaerobaculia; order Multivoradales; family J023; genus JAUIJL01. The sequence goes on from JBCCVZ010000029.1 coordinate 64,219, forward strand.
TTGGATCTCGCATGTGCATACTCAGGTGCGATAAATCATCGGGCTGCAGCCGACCTCTTGAATCTAGATCAGGTTTCCCTCGGGACGCTAGCGATCTGGGGCTGCGGGAAGCCAGATAAGAAAGCTGTACACCAAGAGATTGATGTTCTCCCCTGGGGAACAGTCGACGAAAGTCAAAGCTCTTCCGAAGTGGAACTAGATAGCTCAGGCCAAGAGTCCGAGAGCAGATCTTGATACTGCATAGCCGCTGCCGCTTGACTGAAACACATGTTAATGCACTCGACCACCGCAAGGGGCCGTCGCGACAGTAGAATTTCACGCTGTGATTCGGCTTTCGTCTTATAACCTCCAGCTCGCAGCGCAAATGCATATGACTCTCTCAACTGCCAGAGGTCGAATTGTTTGAGACTTCCTTCAAATAGCTCAACTGCGTCTTCGTTGTCACCCCTGGCGACCATGATCTCGCCCTCCAGAATCGCTACGAAGGCGGTTGAAATGGGCAAAGATTCGGGAGAGCTACGCAAAGTCTCTAGTCGGCCACTAGCTTGTTGAACAAGACCAGCCCTGGCCTCTGCCTTTCCTATCGACGCAAGGAAGGAGACCTTGCTCGAGCTGGGCCTTCCATCTACCGACAAAGGGTTAACTGTTGCATTTTCAACCAAGATCTCTACAGATCTACCTAAGGGTCGAGAAACCGAGTAATCAGCCATCTGAACAACGGCTGCTCCTAGAGCGAGATTTAACTCTTCCTGACTCAGACTCGACTCTGTAGAGAGTAGTCTCAGGCTATCCAAGAAGAGCTTTTCAGCCTGTCTATTGAGTTTCTGATCCAGTAGGACCAATCCCTTGCGGTAGTCTGACTCGACACTCTCTTCGACTATAGAATTCAAAAATGACTCTGCGCTACTAGAATCCCCAGTCGCACGAGCGAGGTCCGCGAGAGCTAGCTGATAGTCAGTACCGTCCAAGTGTTCGAAGTGCATTCGGGCAGCTTCAACATTGTCCTGGGCAAGGGCAGAGTACCCTAGGAACCAGCGACAGTTCTGACGTTCAAGTTCCGATGTTGCTAGTGTCAATGCAGCGGCGAATGCCTTCTCTGCTTCAGCGTATTGAGCGTAATAGAACCAGTAGGAAAGGCCTAGATTGAGATGGGCCTCATAAACTGGGTGCAGCTCACTCATTAGTCTCCAGACTTCGACAACGTCTTCAGACGAGCCGTTCCATCGAGCTGCCCAGCCCTCCACATAGAGCTTCTCTAAGTCGGTGAGACGATCAGATTCTGCCAGTGCCAGCCCAACATGCCTTTCCGCTAGACTCCGATTGCCTTCATTGCTGTGAAGAACGACGAGCTTCGCATGTGCCATAGCAAAGCCCGGGTCGATTTCGATTGCCCGCCGGAAAAAACCCACCGCTGCATCTGGGTCCCCGTTCTCAACTTGCGCTACTCCGGCAGTGTAAGCTTCGAGGGCAGCTAGCCTTGCTGTTGTGACTCTCTCTAGGGGCCTCGAATCCCTTTGAATTGCCTCTCTCGATTCGCCGAGGTACGCACGGACATCTCGAGTCAGTTCGTCAAGCGCTGCTAGAACTCGAGTGTCGCCTTCCACTACCTGCTTCGCCAGGTGTCGACTAGTGTCTTCATGCGGGTTTACTACTTCGGCAGTAAGGACATACTGAGGACCTACTTGAGCAATTGACCCTAGAACGACACCCTCTGCGTTCTCTCGACGCGCGATCTCGACCGCAACGTCTCGATCAAGCTCCGTATCCGCTGGTCGTTCCATACGCTGAAGGGCTTCACGAATCTGACTCGGGGGCAACGCCTGAATCGCACGTGACTGCTCCAGACCCACACGGAATGCCTGGGCCAAGGTGTTCTCGAACTGCGGGTCACTCGTGTTGTTCTCGAACTCCCCGAGGACGATCTGGATCACTTCGCCATCGGCGAGACTGTTCCGCTTGGGCTGCTGGAGGAAGTAGCCGAGCATGAAGGCGCCGACGACGAGGACGGCGAGGATGCTGACGATGGGGACCCAGCGGCGCGGGGCGCGGAGGTCAAGGACGGTGTCGGAGGCGCTGAAGGCGCGGAGGGAGGTGGTGCCTTCGGCGGTTCCGGAGCTGGTGCTCGAACGCACGAAGCCACCGCCGGGGAGATCGATGGTCGACGACGACATCTGCGACAAGATCTGCCCGAACTCGACCGCCACGTCTTCGGCCGACTGGGGCCGTTTGGCCGGCTCCTTGGCGAGCAGGCGGTCGATGAGCTCCGACATCGTCGGCGGCACATCGGTGTTGATCTCATGGACCGGAGTCTGCCGGTGCAGCATCACCTGCTTCAGGGTCGCCAGCGTGTTGTGCGCCTTGAACGGCGACTTGCCGGTGGAGCACTCGTAGAGCAGCACGCCGAGCGAGAAGAGATCCGAACGATGGTCGATGGCGTCGCCGCCGACGTACTCCGGCGACATCGCGCGGCTCGTGCCCACCAGCTGCCCCTTGCCGGTGAGCATCGGATCGAGCTCCTGGTCGAGGAGCGGCTTGGCGAGACCGAAGTCGAGAATCTTGGCCCGCCCCTTGCCCGTGATGATGATGTTCTCGGCCTTGAGATCGCGATGCAGGATGCCGTTGGAGTGCGCCTCGGCCAACCCCGACGCGATCTCGTAGCCGAGCGAGGCGACGCGGTAGGCGTCGAGCGGGCCATTGGCCAGGATGCGGTCGAGAGTCTCGCCCTCAACGTACTCCATGACGATGCAGTCGCTCTCGTCCTCCTGGAAAATGCCGTAGAGGTGGACGATCGACGGGTGATTCAGCTTCGCCGTGGCGCGCGCCTCGCGCTTGAAGCGCTCGCGATTGTCCTCCGAATCGAGACGATCGGGCCGAATCCGCTTGATCGCGACCCAGCGGTCTAGGCGCTCGTCGTACGCCTTGTACACCTCACCCATACCCCCGACACCGAGGCGGTCGTGTACCCGATAGGGGCCGATCATTTCGACCATGAGCGGATTATACGGTCGGCATTTAGGGACCACCGACCCCTGCAAGGGAATCGGACGGCTGAGTTCTGGTGAACGGTTCTGCGCGGGCTCGAACCGCTGGGCTGCGTGGCCTCCCGGTGAAGTCCGGGCGCGTCAACGAACTCGCGCTCGTCGACTCGGGCGGTCGGCCGCGAGATCGACGGCGATCGAGATCGCTTCGTCGGCGACACCGAAAACGAGGCGCTGCGGAGGCAGCGCGGAATGCGAGACCTCGAGCACGTAGACGCCGGGCTCGAGCTGGAGAGACGCGGGAAGATCCGCGGCCGCGCCGAGCGGCTCGTCGTCGAGGTGGACGACGGCGTCGGCTGGCGTGATCTGCAGGCGGAGAGCCTGCGGATCGGTGGATCGCGGTGTCGGCGGCGGTGCTGGCGCCGCGGGCTGCGCGGGCCACAGCTCGGGATCTGGGGTACGCCGAGGGGTGGGAGCACTGCGTGGAGTTGGGGGAAGGGGCTGAGGTCGAGGCTCGGGCTCGCGCTCGATGTAGACGACCTGCGGCGGCGGCGCCTCGACGACCACCGGCGCGGGTTGCTGAACGACCACGACCTGGGAGAGCTGCAGCGGCACGAAGGGCTGGACGAAGGGGGCGACGAGCGCGCCGCCCTCGACCACAGGCTGACTGAGATTGCGCGAGTACCAGCCGGGCGCGACGTTGGCGGCACTGCCGAGGCCGGAGAGAAGATGCTGATTCTGGGCTCGATGCGTCTGCGCGCGCGAGCTCTCCGTGCGCGTGCTCGAGAAGCGACCGTCCTGCGCCGCACCGAGAGCCGGGACGGCCATCCAGGCGACGACCGTCGTGACGACGGCAGAGACCAACCACGCGTACGAACCCGATCGAACCCAGCATGAACGAAGGCTCTTCATCCACCGGCGCTCGGACGCGCGCCGGCCGTGCGTCGGGCGACCGGCCAGCTCATTCGCTGTCGCCTGCTCGGGCTTCGCTGTCGCGGTGATCGGCATCAGGCGGCCCTCCGGAGCCATCGTGCCAGGATCGGCTCGGGTCGTTCGTCGTCTTTCGGATCAAGAGGATACCGCACTGCACCGACCGGTCGGAAATCGACGGGGCCGAATGGCGCCGATCAGGGGGCCGGGACGCCCTCAGCGCGCGATCGGAGCAGCAAGCAGCTTGGCGGGAATCCCGAACGCGTCCACCAAATGCCGCGCCTGAGGCCGGATTTCAGCGCACAACACGGTGACATGCTCACGCACCGCCTGCGACTTGCCGGCGTCGAGATAGCCGTGCTCGAGGAAAAACGCGGCGTCGGACTCGATGCAGGACAGCGCATAGAGACTCCACTGGAGATCGAGACTCTCTCGCTGCTCCGGAGTCGGCGCCGCGTCCACCGCTTCAGCGAAACGCTCGGCGACGAGACGCTCGACGTGCGCGATCGAGGCGTGCACCAGCTCGTTTTGGTGGGCGAGAATCGCGTCGTGCGGCTCGACACCGTCGTCTCGGCGCGCCTTGAGCCCGCGCGCCAACGCCGCGAGCGCATGCTCGGCGCGCCAGGCGAGCGCCTGCGACGCGACTTCGCGATCGCGCAGCCGATCCGCCGAGCCGAGCCGCACCGACATCTTCTCGAGCATCGACGACGTCGCGCCGGCGGCGACGAAACGCACCAGGCCGACAATGTTCATCTCGCTGAACTGGCGCTTGTAGCCGGCGAGCAGCGACTTGCCGACCAGCTGCAGCAACACCATGTTGTCGCCCTCGAAGGTGGTGAAGACGTCGGAGTCGGCCTTCAGGGCGGCGAAGCGGTTCTCCGACAGGTAGCCCTGGCCGCCGCAGCACTCGCGGCAGGTCTGCACCGTGTCGGTGGTGTGCCACGTCGAAAGGGTCTTGAGCCCGGCGGCGAGCGTTTCGACTTCGCGACGCGCTTCGACATCGCGCGGGTCGCGCTGCGACGCGACGAAGCGACGCCGCAGGTCGTGCAGCGCGAAGTGCAGCGCGTACGTCCGCGCGAGGCGCGGCAGCAGCCGGCGCTGGTGCGTCGGATAGTCGAGAATCGCGGTCTCGGCCTCGCCCGGCGGGCCGAACTGGCGACGCTGGACCGCGTAGCGGACGGCGATCGCTAGGGCCGTCTTGGCCACCGAGCCGGCGGCCAGCGCGACGCTGACGCGGCCCGCGACGAGGGTGCCGAGCATGGTGAAAAAGCGCTTGCTCGCGCTGGCGATCGGGCTGTGGTAGGCACCGTCGACATCGACCCGAGCGAAGCGATCGAGCAGGTGGGTGCGAGGAATACGCACTCCGTCGAGCGCCAGCCAGCCGTTGTCGACCCCGTTGAGGCCCATCTTCGGGCCGTCGTCACCGATCTCCACGCCCGGCAGCGGCTCCCCGTCGTCGCCGCGGATCGGGACGATGAAGGCGTGCACTCCGTGGCTCTCCCAGGCATGGCTCCCTTGGGCATCCGACGTGCCGTGCTCGCCACCGCCGGTCCCGCCCTCGTCTCCGGCATCTTCCGCGGCCTCGGCGCAGGGCACCTCGAGCTGCGCAAAGACAGTCGCGTGCGTGGCGTGGGCGGCCACGTTGCCGATGTAGTTCTTGCGCGAACCGCGGGTCGGTGTCGACACCACCCATTCGTCCTGCGCGACATCGAAGCGAGCCACCGTCTCGAGATCGGCGACATTCGAGCCGTGAGAAAACTCGGTCATCGCATAGCAGCCTGGAATCGCCAGCGAGCCGATGCCGGGAAGAAACTCTTCGTGATGCCGCGCCGTGCCGAGATTCTGCACGCTGCCACCCCAGAGACCGAACTGCACGCCGTACTTGACCAACAGGCTGAGGTCGAAAAAGGCCAGCGTTTCGAACGCGGTGATGAAGGCACCGACGTCGCCGGCACCGCCATGCTCTTCCGGAGTCGCCAAGGCACCGAAGCCCTCGTCGGCGAGGATCTGGAGCCAGGCCAGCACCTGCTCGCGGTACGTATGACGCGCGGGCTCGAGGTGCCAGCTGAACTCGTCGCGTTCGAGCAGCACCAACATGCGAGCCCGCACCTCGCTCCAGTCATGGGTGAGATACGCGGTCAGCGCGGCGACGTCGAACGGTGGCGGCGGCTCGGCGACATGAACCCCCGGTCTGCGAGTCGCCAGAAGCTGACGAGCCGCTTCAGTGCCAGCGATTCCGAGTGCGTCTTCGAGACGCTCGAGTGCGGCGCGTTCGGGCGGCGTCACCCGCTCATCGGCCTTGGCGATTTCGAGGCCGAGCCCGGTGAGATCGAGGCGCTCGCGCCGCGAGAGCGCGTCCAGATCGGCGCCGCGACGAACCGCGCGCAGCATGTGGCTCAGCTCCTGCGGCGACGGCGGCCGGGTCGGATCGACCCACGGCTCGACTACTCGACGACACTCCTCGTCGAGGCTCGGGCACAGAGCCGCCGCCTCGGTCACATCGAGATCGCCGTCCGCCCAGGCGACATAGAGCATCGGCAGATAGGCGCGCAGCCGAGGATCATCGACCGGCACGCGCGCCTCGGCTCGATACTCGAGGGTCGCCGCGACGGCGGCTTGCCGCGCCGGATCGGCCGTGAGCGGGTCGGCGGCGGGGACGTCGGCAGTGGAACGGGCGGGATGGTGCGACGCGGGTCTCTGGGTGTCGGACACGGGATGAGGCCTCCTGGCGGGCGTCTCGGCGGCGTCGACGAAGCGTCGGATCTCGGCCTCGCGGGCGAGCGTGTCGCGCTCGCCGAGCTCGATCAGTCGACGCAGATAGTCGGGTTGGAACATGAGAAGGCTGAGAAAGTCGGGGCTCTGGTCTTGGCGGCTGCCGAAACTGCGGGCGAAGAAACGAAAACCCTCGGGCAGCCTCGGCTCGTAGCGCGCGGACAGGCGCCCGAGATCCTCCGACGGTCGCAGCACCAGCAGCTCGACCGGCCGCAGTCCGTCACGCGCGTCGTCCGGCAGGCGCCGGACCAGGCGATCGAGCCGCCGCAATCGGTCGACGTCCTGGTCGACGACATCGAGGAAGATCGCGTTCATCAGATTGCCGGCGATGCGCGCCGGCGACGGATACTCGATGGGTCCTGCCGGCGCCAGCTCGGCCGCGCCGCGGGCATAGCGGGTCGAGACCGCCAGCAACCGGTCGGCGCCGAGGTGGAGAGCCGGCGAAAGCGGCGCGGCGAGGCGAATCCCGCCATCGCCGTACCAGCCGTCGTCGAGGCGTACCGCCGGGAAAAGCAGCGGAAGCGACGACGAGGCAAGCACGTGATCGAGGGTGAGCGGTCCGAGACGAGCGACGCGGTCGGGCGCCGCCCAGGGCTCGATCGCACGTCCCCCTTGCACCCAGGTCACGGTCTGCCCGGTGCCGTAATTCACCGTCGACAGCGCGATCGCCCGCAGGCGACCTGCCTCGAGATTGCGTTCAATGCCGTGAAGCAGGCCGGAGGCCGCGGCATCGGCGCCCTCGGCACGCAGCAGCTGCCGCTCGAGAAGACGACGCAGCGGGGTCGTGTCGAGCAGGGAACGCACTTCGGGGCCGGCGCCGGCACCGCCGAGACCGAGCTTCGAGATCCAGCGTAGGAAGTTGCTGCTCAGCGCGCCGAGATTGCTCTCGACAACGTCGTCGAGCTCGAGATGCCGCCAGAGCTGCGACAGATCGTGGGCGGCGCGTCGCAGGCCCCACGGATGGCTGGCCAGGTAGACCGCATTGATCGCGCCGGCCGACACGCCGGTGATGATCGGGAATCGGGCGCTCGGGTAGAGCCGCCCCAATGCGCGCAGCACGCCGACTTGGTAGGCGCCGCGCGCACCGCCGCCGGTGAGCACGAGGCCGAACTGGGAGCCGACACCGCCGCTCACCGGACGCCCCGTCGCGGAGACGAGTCGCCCAGCCCGCGCTCGGCGCGCTCGACCAGCCAGTGGCCGTCGCCGTACTCGGCCCGCAGCCGCGGCATGGCGCTTGCGGCGAGCTCGGCAGCCTCGGCCCGTCGATCGGTCGCGACGAGCGCCGCCGCCAGCACGGCATCGGCCGTGGCGCGGCGGATGTGGTCGGGCGCGTACAGCTCCGCGCGCAGCGCCGCGGCCTCGCGGGCCGTCGCCAGCGCCTCGTCCGGTCGATCGGTGTCGAGGAGAACCCAGGCCAGGATCTCTCGAGGACGGGCCGTGTCGGTGCCGGTATCGGCCGCCGCCTCAGCGTAGATCGCGATCGCGCGCCGGGCCAACTCCTCCGCGTCACTCAGCTGTCCGTGGCCGATCTGCTGCCAGGCGATGGCGGCGCAGCTGCGCGCCACCGTCGGATGCTCGGGGCCATACACCGTCTCGTAGATCGCCAGCGCCTCACGATGGAGTGCCTCGGCGTCCTCACGCCGATCCTGCCAGGCCTGGAGTGACGCCAGGTTGTAGAGATTCTGAGCGACGCGGAGGTGCTGGTCGCCGAAGAGGGCGCGATTACCGGCCAGGGCGCGCCGGTAGAGAGGTTCGGCCTCGGCATAGCGTCCCTGGTACTGCAGGTTCACCGCCAGAGAGTTGAATGCGGAGATCGTATCCATCGCCTCGTCGCCGAGCGCGGCGCGCAAGATGCCGAGAGCTCGACGCATCGGCGCCTCGGCGTCCGCCACGTCACCCTGCATTTCGAGCACCGACGCACGGTGCCCGAGGACCGCGGCCAGGCGCGGGTGCTCGGCGCCAAAGACCCGCTCGATGCGCTCCTGTGCGTCGAGCAATGCAGTCATCGAAGCCTCGAGATCGCCGCGGCGAGCATGGAGAAAGGCCATCTCGACCAGCAGCTCGACGCTGTCGGAGTGGTCGGGACCGACGCGCTCGAGCTGAATCGAGCGCGCCTCCTCGAGCGCCGCCAGCGCGGCATCGAGATCCCGGCGGTGAAAGAGCACCTCGGACAGCATGCCGAGGTAGCGCGCCGTCCGCCGCGGGTCGTCGCCGGCGGCGCGGCTGGCGTCGAGCGCCTCGCGCAGCAGCGCCTCACCGCGCTCGAACGCCGCCTGCTGGACGGCGACGTGGCCGGCGAGGGCGAGCGCATCGAGGCTCAGGCCGCGGGCGGCAGAGCTCGCCTCTTCGCCCCGTACAGCGTCCGCCTGGCGACGCGCCGCGGCGGCGAGCTCGGCGGCGCGGTCGAAGTCGGACGCATCTTGAGCCAGATGGGCATTCCACAAGAGAGCTTGCGCCACGTCGAGGCTGGGCCTCGCGCCGTGCGTCCGCCGCTCCAGCTCGAGCGACTCGGCGAGCAGTGGTTGTGCCTCGTCGACCAGGCCGAGCTTGCGATAGATCTCGCCCAGAGCACCAACCAGTTCGGCGCGCACCGCGGGCTGCTGTTCGAGACGGCCCTCGAGTTGGGCGACCCCGCGATCGAGAAGATCGCGCGCCAGCAGCTCTCGCCCCTGCGTCCGCTCGGGGTCGGCGAGCTCGAAGAGGTCGAGCAGAAGCGACGTCACTTCGCGTGCCTTGGTCGCCTCGGCGCGCGCCGCGTCGCGCTCGCGGGCATACTCGCGGCGCTGCGCGGTCACCGTCACCGCGTAGCCGACCAGGAGGGCCACGATCACCGCCGCAGCGACCACCGCCGCCCGGTGCCGGCCGACGAACTTCGCGCTTCGATAGCCCCAGGTGTCGGCGCGCGCTTGTACCGGCCGCCCGGCCAGAAAGCGTTCGACGTCTTCGGCCAGCTGATCGACCGAACCGTAGCGACGCTCCGGCTCCTTCCGCAGAGCCATCAGCACGACGTTGTCGAGGTCGCCGCGCAGACGCTGGCGCAGCCGCCGCGGGTTCGTGCGCCGCAGCTCTTCGATCGACGCCGACTCGACCGGCGAACTCGAAGCCGACGACTCCGCGCGCGTCACGACCGCCGACGGTCGGCTCGGCGACTCTTCGACGATCGCCCGCTCCAGCTCGGCCCGCGTCGGCTCCTCCCCGCCGTACGGTCGACGACCGGTCAGCAGCTCGTAGAGCAAGAGACCCAGCTGGTAGACGTCCGACGCCGTCGACACCGGCCGGCCCAGCACCTGCTCCGGGCTCGCGTACTCCGGCGTCATTGGACGCATCGCCGTGCGCGTCAGAGGACCCGATGCAGAGTCGGACGAGTCGAGCAGCTTGGCGATGCCGAAATCCAGCAGCTTGATCTCGCCCCGCGCAGTCACCAGGATGTTCGCCGGCTTCAGGTCGCGGTGCACCACCAGCCGGCGATGCGCATGCGCCACCGCCCGCGCCACCGACACGAAGAGTCGAAGACGCTCCTCGATCGGCAAACGCTCCTCGTCGCAGTACCGATTGATCGGACGTCCGTCGACCTGCTCCATCGCCAGGTAC
>JBCCVZ010000030.1:0-70627 GCA_039194425.1 Acidobacteriota bacterium
GCGCCACCGCCCGCGCCACCGACACGAAGAGTCGAAGACGCTCCTCGATCGGCAAACGCTCCTCGTCGCAGTACCGATTGATCGGACGTCCGTCGACCTGCTCCATCGCCAGGTACGGGCGAGCGTCGGCCGTCGCCCCACCCTCGTAGACCCGCGCGATCGCCGCATGCTCGAGCGTCGCCAAGATCTGCCGTTCCTGCTCGAAGCGGCGCAGCACGTCCTCGGTCGCAACGCCGGCCTGGATCACCTTGACCGCGGCCCGCTGTTCGAAGCCACCCTCGACCCGCTCCGCCGCGTAGACCACTGCCATGCCGCCGCGCCCGAGCTCGCGCACGATCCGGAACGAGCCGACCCGCGTTCCGGCGCGCAGGTCGGCCGTCGGCGCGGCGTCGAACTGCTCGGCGAAGCCGTCGAAGAGCGGTCCGCGCAGGGCGCCACCGTCGAGCAGACCCTCGAGCGAGCCGTCGTCGAGGTGGACAGCGCTCGACCGCGCCTCGTCGTCGGCGACCTCGGCGAGCAGCGCTTCGACCTCGACGCGGACCCGCTCCTCGCCCGCCGCCTCGCGAGCGACGAAGCCGGCCCTCTGTGTCGGGGGGAGGTCGAGGGCACGATCGAAGAGATCATCGACGCGGCGCTGCAGGTCGGCGTCCATGTGCCTCGCGCAGGACAGTGTTCGGTGCCCCGCCGGCACGATCGGCGGGCTGTGGGGGTGAGCATATCGGTTCGCGTCCAGCCCTCGGCGACGTCCGCTGAACCTGATGCCAACCCCGGCAGGCAAGGTGCGTAGAATAGGCATCATGCTCAATCGTCCACCGCGTCGACACAGCGCCCCCGGCCCCGACCGGTGCGCGACTCGCCTTGTCCTGCTCGCGCTCCTGCTGCTCCTCGTCGCGACAGCCTGCAGCGAACCGGAGCCGCAGCTTGGCGATCTCACCGGGCCGTGGCGCGCCGTGCTCGAGTCACCCGGCGGCGAGCTGCCGTTTCTCCTGCGGATCGATGAAACCGACGCAGGGCTGCGCGCAGTGGCGATCAACGGCCACGAAGAGGCGCCCTTCACTCGTGTCGAGGTCGACGGCGACGCGGTGAGCCTGCGCATCGATTGGTACGACGCCGAGATCAAGGCTCAGCGCGTCGGGAATGATCGCTTGGAGGGATCCTGGAGCCGTACAGCGGCCGGCGGCGAGACCTCGTCGTTGCCCTTCGTCGCGTCGCGGGGCGAGGCTCCTCGATTCGGCGCCGTCGATGAAGCCATCGTCGCGAGCGCGGACTCGGAGTCGGTTCCAAACCTCACCGGCGACTGGCGCGTCGAGTTCACCGACGACGAGGGCACCGAGGCGGCCCGCGGTGAGTTTCGGACTCAGGCCGACGGCACGGTGCACGGCACCTTCCTGACGCCCACCGGCGACTATCGATTTCTCGCCGGCGACTACACGCGCGGTGTCTTGCGCCTCTCGACGTTCGACGGTGCGCACGCCTTTCTTTTCCGCGCCCTCGCACAGTCCGACGGCACCTTGGTGGGCGACTTCTGGTCGCGCGACACCTACCATGCACGCTGGACCGCGCGCCGCCTGGGTGACGACGAAGAGGTGCTGCCGGACGCCTGGAGCCAGGTCGGGCTGACCAACGACGAAGGGCGCTTCAGCTTTTCATTCCCCGATCTCGACGGTGAGGTCCTGTCGCTCGACGATCCGCGTTTCGACGACAAGGTAGTGCTGGTGAACCTCTTCGGCACGTGGTGTCCGAACTGCAACGACGAGGCGCCGCTGCTCGCCGCCTGGGCGAAGCGCTTCCGCGACCAGGGACTTGAGATCGTCGGCTTGGCCTACGAGTTCACCGGCGATCTGGAGCGCGACCGCAAGATGGTGCGCCGCTTCCGCGACCGCCACGCGATTTCCTACCCGCTCCTGCTGGCCGGCACCAGCGACAAGGTCGACGCCGCCGCCACTCTGCCCGACCTGGATCGGGTCGTCGCCTACCCGACGTCGATCTTCATCGGCCGTGACGGCCGCGTGCGCCGCATTCACTCCGGATTCGCTGGACCCGGTACCGGCCGCCACCACGCCGAGCTCGTCGCCGAGCTCGAGTCGTACCTCCGAGAGCTTCTCGCCGAGCCCGCGTGAGCTCCCGACGCTCCCTTACGATCGATCGTTCCGTCCGATTCGTTCTTTGCTTTGTTCTCTTGATCCGATGCTGCCTGAGGAGGCCCCCCATGAAGCCCAGGTCGATGATCTCGACCCTGCGGTCGATCGGCCGTGATGTCGAGGTCGACGACAATGTCGTCAACTTCACTTTCGAAGATGTTCCAATCGCACTCATTTTCGATACCGCCGCTGACCGCATGCGCCTGATCTCGCCCATTGTCGAGTCGGAGCGCATCGACGAAACCATGCTGCTGCATGCGATGGAAGCGAACTTCCACAGCGTGCTCGACGCCCGCTATGCGATCTCGAGCGGCCTCGTGTGGTCGGTGTTTCTCCACCCGCTCTCGGACTTGAGCGGCGAGCTGCTGCGCTCGGCGGTCGAGCAAGTAGCGATCGCTCGTCTGACCTTCGGCAACGAATACACCAGCGGGCTCCTGTTCTTCGGCTCGGCCAACGAAGACGGCGAGCCGAACTGAACCCAGCCGAGCTGTCCGGAGACTCACCGGGAACCTTTGCGCGGTGCGGGCGTTGTGAGGGGAGAGCGGTTCGAGTCGAGTCGCTCGAACGTCGGCATGTCCGACCGGGAGTCTTCGATGCCCTTGCCCACACCCCTCGATGCCTCGAGACCTTGGACTCCAGCCATCGCGCGAGCCGGCGCGTCCCTGTCGCTCGCGCTTCTCGGTCTCGCGCCTCTCGGTCTCACCGACCACGCCGCCGCGCAGCCGCCAAGCGCGAGCACGACGAACGAGGCGAGCGACGACGCGCGGATCTCGCTCCGCGTCGATTCGTCGCAGGCCGAGGCGGTGCTTGCCTACCTCGACGCACACGACCCCGAGCGGTCGCTCGATTCCGCCTGGGCGACGATCACCGCTAGCGAACCCTACCGGCGTCTGCGCGAGCGTGAGGAGTCGATGCGGCGGTCCTTCGAGGACGACGACGTGCGGGCGTTCCTCGACGAGCTCGGTCCCGACTCGGCCGACGCGCTGCGAAGCACCCTCGACGCCTGGCTGGTCCACGACCTCGACTCCAGCGCGCGTCGCGTGCTCGCCTACCTGCCGGCCGAAGCACACATCCGCGCCACCGTCTATCCGGTGATCAAGCCCCAGGCCAACAGCTTCGTCTTCGACCTGCGCGGCGACCCGGCGATCTTCCTCGCCCTCGACCCGGCGACGTCTGCGGCGCAGTTCGAAAACATCGTGGTGCACGAGCTGCATCACATCGGCCTCGCCAGCCTCGCCGACGCGAGCTCGCCGCAGCTGGACACGCTGACGCCGACAGCGCGCGAGGTCGCCGAGTGGATGGGAGCCTTCGGCGAGGGCCTCGCCATGCTCGCCGCCGCCGGCAGCCCCGAAGTCCACCCCCACGCCAGCAGCCCGCCCGCCGACCGTGCACGCTGGGATCGCGACATGGCCGCGGTCGAAGCCTCCTTCGTCGAGCTCGAGCATTTCTTCCTCGCGATCCTCGACGGCGAGCTTGAGGGCGACGCCGTGCGTGACCAGGCGATGAGCTTTTTCGGAGTCCAAGGCCCCTGGTACACCGTCGGCTACCACATGGCCGTCACTGTCGAGACGCACCACGGGCGTCCCGTGCTCATCGCCTGCATGCTCGACCCACGCCTGCTCCTCTCCCGCTACAACCAGGCGCTCGCCGAGCAACCCGACGCCGCCCGCTGGTCCCCCCGCCTGCTGCAGGCCCTCGGGTTGGGCTGAGTCAAGGACCCGTTAAGATTCGGGCATGAGCTCGGACATCTCGCCGTACCTCTCCTTCGACCGCGAATCCTGGCGCCCGCTGCGTGCGTCGACGCCGCTGACTCTCGACGAGGGCGACCTCGAGGCGGTGCGGGGAATCAACGAGAGCATCTCACTCGACGAGGTGGCCGACATCTACCTGCCGCTCTCGCGGCTGTTGAACCTCTACGTCGCTGCCACGCAGCAGCTGTTCCACGCCACCGACACCTTCCTCGGCCACCACTACGCCAAGGTGCCGTATGTGATCGGCATCGCCGGCAGCGTCGCGGTCGGCAAGAGCACGACGGCGCGCATTCTGCAGACGCTGCTGTCGCGCTGGCCGAACCATCCGCAGGTCGACCTGGTCACGACCGATGGCTTCCTGTTCCCCAACGCGGTGCTGGAGGAGCGCGACATGATGCACCGCAAGGGCTTTCCGGAAAGCTACGACGTGGCGCACTTGCTGCGCTTCATCGCCGCGGTGAAGGCCGGGCAGAAGGAAGTGGCGGCGCCGGTGTATTCGCACCGCGCCTACGACGTGTTGGCCGACGAGGCGAAGATCGTGCGCCAGCCCGACATCGTGCTCGTCGAAGGGCTCAACGTGCTGCAGACTCGCAACGGCGAGAGCTCGGGCGCGCTCTTCGTCTCGGACTTCTTCGATTTCTCGATCTTCGTCGACGCCGAGGCGGAGACCATCGAGCGCTGGTACATCGAGCGCTTTCTCACACTACGTGACACCGCCTTCACCGAGCCCGGCTCCTATTTCCATCGCTACGCCGGGCTCTCGGACGACGAAGCGCGCTCGATCGCGCGCCGCATTTGGCGCGAGATCAACGGCCCGAACCTGCGCGAGAACATTGAGCCGACGCGCGAGCGTGCCGACCTGATCCTCGAGAAGAGCGGCGATCACACCGTGCGGCGCGTTCGTTTGCGACGGCTCTGAATCCGCTCGGCGCGCGTCTCGCGACGTCGCCGAGAGTCTCGTCCGAAAGGTCATTGTCGAGCGGCGAAGCCGCATCCGAGGCGATCTGCTCGGCGACGGTTCATACAGTGACTTGAAACATCTGTTTCAATCTGTCGTATGATGTGCTCATGACGACCGCGATCGACACCAAAGAGCGCCTGCTGGCCGCCGGCATGGAGGTTTTCGCCGAACGCGGCTTTGCCGACGCCGGCGTGCGCGAGATCTGTGCGCTCGCCGGCGCCAATCCGGCGGCGGTGAACTACCACTTCGGCGACAAGAAGCGCTTCTACGCCGAGGTCCTGGCAACCAGCCATCTGCGCGCCGTGCACCGCCAGCCGATGCCGCGCCTCAGCGAAGCGCCCGACGAGCCCGGCACGGTTCTCGCCGCCTGGGCGCACTGGTTTCTCTCGATGCTGCTGCACGAGGGCACGGGTCCACTCGGCAAACTGATGAGCCGTGAGATGGCCGACCCGACCGAGGCGCTCGACGAGGTGATCCGGCGCTCGTTCGCGCCGCTCTACCAAGAGCTGAGCGGAATCGTCGGAGCCTTGGCCCCGGGCCTGCCGCCGCGCCGCCTCCACCTGCACGTTCGTAGCGTGCTCGGGCAGTGCCTCTTCTACAAACACGGCCAGCATGCGATCCGCCGCCTGCGCAACCACCTGCCGGGCTCGGCGGACGGCGCCGAGGTCCCGGTTCTCGAAGAGCTGGCCCAGCACATCGCCGACGTGTCGTGCGCCGGTCTCGCCGCCGAGCTGCGGCGCCGCGCCGCGTCTGGAGACGAGCCATGAAGCGATCCACGGCCACCGCGACGCGCCTGCCGCTGCGCTGCGCCTCCGTGCTGCTCGCCGTCCTCGCGACCGGCTGCACCGTCGGCCCGGATCCGCAGCGGCCACGTACCGTCGCCGACGACGCAACGGCCTATGTCCACGCGCCAGACGGCGAGCGTTCCGGCACCTCGACGCACGCAAACCTGCCGGTCGATCCAACCCTCGAGCTGATCGACCGCTGGTGGATCGGCTTCGGCGACCCGGCGACGGAGCAACTCGTCGATGCCGCGCTCGCCGGCAACCAGGATTTGCGCGCCGCCGCCGCGCGTGTTCTCGAGGCGCGCGCCCGCCTCGGTGTGGCACGCTCGAGCCGCTGGCCGAGCGTCGACCTGACCTTGAGCGCACAGCGCCAGAAGAACTCGTTCGTGCTGCCGGACATCGGCCGGGTCGACATCTACTCCACCACCTACTCGCCCGATCTCTCGGTGGCGTACCAGGTCGATCTTTTCGGCCGCCTGCGACGCAGCCGCCAAGCCGCCTGGTCCGACCTGCTGGCGCAAGAGGCGGCGCGTGAGAGCGTCGTGCATACGGTGATCTCCGAAACGGTGCGCGCCCGCGTCCGGCTCTCGACCCTCGACGAGGGGCTGCGCCTCGCGACCTCGATCCGCGACAGCTGGGAGAGCACGCTGCGGTCGATCGAGCGACGCTACAACGCCGGCCTCACCGGAGCGCTCGACCTGCGCCTGGCGCGCGAGAACGCGGCGTCGGCCCGCGCCCGGGTGGTCGATCTCGAGGCACAGCGCGCTCAGGCGGCGCTTGCGCTCGACGTGCTCGTCGGCCGGCGCCCGGGCACCGGTCCGGCTCCCGACACCACGCTCACTCCGCTTCCCGACCTCACGCCGGTACCGCTCGGTCTCCCCGCGGCGCTGCTCGATCGCCGGCCCGACCTGCGCCAGGCAGAGCTCGAGCTGGCGGCAGCGACCGCGCGCGTCGGCGTCGCCGTCGCCGACCTCTTCCCGCAGCTCAGTCTCACCGGTTCGACCGGAATCCGCTCGGACACACTCGACGACCTGCTGTCGAACGACCTCGTCTTCAATCTGATCGGCAACCTGGTGACCCCTCTGTTCGACGGCGGCCGGCGGCGCGACGAGGTCGATGCCGCCAAAGCGCGCGCCGAAGCCGCCGCGGCACGCTACGCCGGGGCCGTGCTCCAGGCGCTCCGCGAGGTCGAGGACGCGCTGGTGCGCGACGATTCGCTGCGCCGTCGGCTCGACCTTCTCGACGAGCGGGTCGAGGAGGCACGCGCCGCCGACCGCATTGCGCGCGAACGCTACCGGCGCGGAGTCGAGACTCTGCTCCGCGTGCTCGAGACCGAGCGCCGCCTACGCGCCGCGGAGGAGGCCCTGGTCGCCGCCCGCGCCGTCGCGTGGACCACGCGCATCGACCTCTTCCTCGCACTCGGCGGTGACTGGACGTCCGACGAACCGTCTCAGACCAACACTCCACAGCCTGACACTTCACAGACCGACACCGCCTCGAGCACGGAGGCCACCTGATGTCTCGCACCAAGATCCAAGCCCTCGTCGCCTTCGCCGTCCTCGTCATCGGGGTCGGCGCGACCGCGGCCCTGATCAACGCACGCAAGACGCCGGAACGCGTCGAGCGTCCGGTGCGCGGGCCACTGGTCGAAGTGGTCACCGTCACCACCGAGTCTGTGCGCGCCGATGTCGCCGGCCAGGGCGAAGTCCAGGCGCGCCGCCGCGTCCAGCTGGCGCCCCAAGTGACGGGCCGCGTCGTCGCCGTCGATCCCTCGCTGGTCGCGGGCGGACGCTTCAGCGCCGGCGAGGCTCTGCTGCGTGTCGAAGCGCGCGACTTCGAGCTCGCTGTCGAGCGTGCGCGAGCTGCCGTCGCCCGCGCGCAGACGACAATCGAGCGGGAACAAGCCGAGGCCGACGTCGCCATCGCCGAATGGCGCGAGACCGAGGGCGAGCAGGAGGCGCCGCCGCTCCTCGCACGCAGACCGCAGATCGCCCAGGCCCAAGCCGAGCTGGCGGCGGCGCGCGCCGACCTCGCCACCGCCGAGCTGAATCTCTCGCGCACCCGCCTCAGCCTGCCCTTCGACGGCCTGGTACTCGACGAGCAGGTCGACGTCGGCCAGCTGGTGACCGCCGGCCAGCCGATCGCCACCGTCTTCGGCACCGACGCGGTGGAGGTCCGTGTGCCACTCGCCGACGATGCGCTCGAGTGGATCGAGATGCCGCGCGGCGACGGCGGCCCGCCGGTGACCGTCAGCACCGAGTTCGCCGGACGGCGCCATGCGTGGACCGGCACCGCGACGCGCCTCGAAGGCCAGATCGATCCGCGGTCGCGCATGGTGCACGTCGTGGTCGAGATCCCCGATCCGTTTGAGCCCGCCGACTCCGGAGAGCAGCGCCCGCCGCTGCTGCCCGGCGCCTTCGTCGAGGTCGCGATCGCCGGCGAGATGCTCGACGACGTCACCGTCGTGCCGCGCGCGGCGCTCCGCCAGGGAGACGTCGTTTGGGTCGTCGAGAACGACACCCTGCGCATTCGGCCGGTCGACGTGCTGCGCACCGACCGTGACCATGCGCTGCTCGGCGACGGCCTCGCCTCGGGCGAACGGCTGGTAGTGAGCGCGCTCGACGCGGTGACCGACGGCATGGCCGTGCGGGTCGGCGACGACGCCGGCGCGGTCACCATCGAGACGCAAACCGAGGGAGCGTCGTCATGAGCGAACGCACAGGGTTCATCGCCTGGTTCGCCGGCCACCACGTCGCCGCCAATCTGCTGATGTTGCTGGTGTTCGCCGCCGGCGGGCTGGCCATCCTGTCGACGACGGTCGAAATCTTCCCCGAGTTTTCGGTCGACACGATCACGATCCGCGTGCCCTATCTCGGCGCCACGCCGGCCGAGACCGAAGAAGGTGTCACGGTGAAGGTCGAGGAGGCGATCGCCTCGATCCAGGGCATCAAGCGAATCCGCTCGAGCGCCAGCGAGGGCTTCGGACTGGTGACGGTGGAGATCGAGGACGATGCCGACAATCGGCGCGTGCTCGACGACGTGAAGGCCGCCGTCGACCGCATCGACACCTTTCCCGAAGAGACCGAGCAGCCGATCGTCGCCGAGGTGCTGGTGCGCCGGCAGGTGATCAGCGTTGTGCTCTACGGCGACGCGTCGGAAAAGACCCTGGCGGCGCTCGCCGAGCGCGTCCGTGACGATCTCACAGCGACCGACGCGATCACCCAGGCCGACGTCAAGGGCGTACCGCCCTACGAGATCTCGATCGAGGTCTCCGAGGATTCGCTGCGTCGGCACGGCCTCAGCTTCGCGCAGGTCGCCGACGCCGTCCGCCGTTCGTCGCTCGACCTGCCGGGCGGCGGCGTAAAGACCGACGGCGGCGAGATCTTGCTGCGCACCAAGGGCCAGAAGTATGTCGGCCGTGAGTTCGAAGACATCGTCGTTCTGACCCGCGGCGACGGCACCCGCGTCCTGCTCTCCGACCTGGCAACCGTGGTCGACGGCTTCGAAGACACCGACGTCGTGTCACGCTTCGATGGCAAACCAGCAGCGCTGGTGCAGGTCTACCGCACCGGCGACGAGGGCGCCCTCGACGTCACGCAGGCGGTGCGCGACTACATCGACGAAGCGCGCGTCTCGCTGCCCGCCGGCATCGAGATCGCCACGTGGCAGGACGCCTCGATCGTGCTGCGCCAGCGCATCGGACTGCTGCTGAAGAATGCTCGCTTGGGTCTGATCCTGGTGTTCCTTTGCCTGGCGCTCTTCCTCGACCTGCGCCTGGCGTTCTGGACGACGCTGGGAATTCCGATCTCGTTCCTCGGCGGCCTGTGGCTGATGCCGCAGTTCGACGTGACGATCAACATGATCTCGCTCTTCGCCTTCATCGTCGCGCTCGGCATCGTGGTCGACGACGCGATCATCGTCGGCGAGAACGTATTCGCCAAGATGGAAGAAGGGCTAGAACCATTGCGCGCGGCGATCGACGGCGCGCGAGAAATGGCGGCGCCGGTCACCTTCGCTGTGCTGACCTCGGTAGCGGCGTTCATGCCGCTGGTCTTCGTCGAGGGCTCAATCGGCAAGGTGATGCGCAATATCCCGGTCGTGGTGATCGCGGTGCTCTTCATGTCGCTGATCGAGAGCCTGCTGATCCTTCCGGCGCATCTCGGCCACGCCTCGACGCCGCGACCCTTGAAGCCCATCCTGTGGCTTCTCGGCCCGATCTTCCGCCTCATCGAGCGCGCGCAGGGCGTCGTCACCCGCACGCTCGAGCGCGTGATCCACGGGCCCTACGCCCGCACGCTCGAGTGGGTGCTGACCTGGCGCTACGTTACCGTCTCGCTCGCGTTCGCCGTCTTGTTGCTCACCGCCGGTCTGGTCGGCGGCGGCTTCGTGAAGTTCAGCTTCATGCCCAAGATCGACGCCGACACGATGGTCGCGTACCTCAAGATGCCGCAGGGAACGCCGGCCGACCAGACGGAAGCGATCGCCCGCCGGATCGAGGCGGCGGCGATCACGGTCGGTACAGAGCTCGAAGACGAGCTCGGACTCGAGAGCGGCAGCCTGATCGTGCATGTGAACACCACCGTCGGCGAGCAGCCGACCTCGGGCGGCGGCGGACCGACCTCGACCGGCGCGACATCGGGCGGCGGTGCACATCTCGCC
Source organism: Acidobacteriota bacterium (assembly GCA_039194425.1). GTDB lineage: Bacteria > Acidobacteriota > Thermoanaerobaculia > Multivoradales > J023 > JAUIJL01. The sequence continues at coordinate 10,298 of JBCCVZ010000030.1, forward strand.
GAAGTGAATGCCGAGTTGCTGAGCGGCGAAGCGCGCGGCATCTCCTCGGGCGAGCTGATGAGTCGTTGGCGCCAGGAGGTTGGCGAGGTCCCCGGAGCCACCGCGCTCACCTACACCGCCTCGCTGTTCAGCGCCGGCGACGCTGTGAGCGTGCAGCTGGCACACCGCGACTTCTCGGACCTGCTGCGCGCCGCCGACCAGCTGAAGCTCCAGCTCGCCGAGTACCCCGGCGTGACCGACATCGCCGACTCGTTCCTGCCCGGCAAGAAAGAGCTGCGCCTCGATCTCACCGACGAGGGACGTGCGCTCGGGCTCACCCTGCAGGATCTGGCGCGCCAGGTGCGGCAGGGCTTCTACGGCGAAGAAGTGCAGCGGATCCAGCGCGGGCGCGACGACATCCGCGTGATGGTGCGCTACCCGGAGAGCGAGCGACGCAGCCGCGGCGACATCGAGGCGATGCGCGTCCGCCTGCCGGACGGCACCGAGGTGCCCTTCGCCACCGTCGCGCGCGTCGACGAGGGCCGAGGCTTCGCCGTGATCAACCGCGTCGACCGGCGGCGCGTGGTCACCGTCACCGCCGATGTCGACGAGACGATGATCAACGCCAACGAGGTCAACCAGGACTTGCGCACAAGCGTCTTGCCGAACCTCGTGACCGATTTTCCGGGCCTGAGCTTCGATTTCGAGGGCGAGCAGCGCGAGCAGGCCGACTCTCTGAGCAGCCTCGGGCTCAATCTGGCGGTCGCGCTCCTGGTGATCTTCGGACTGTTGGCGATCCCGTTCCGTACCTACAGCCAGCCGCTGATCGTGATGTCGGCGATTCCGTTCGGCTTCGTCGGCGCGGTCGGCGGGCATCTCCTGATGGGGCTCGACCTCACGCTCCTCTCCTTCTTCGGCATCGTCGCCCTCACCGGCGTCGTGGTCAACGATTCGCTGATCATGATCGACTTGATCAACCGCATGCGCCGCGAGGGCGTGGCGCTCGACCGAGCGATCCGCGCCGCCGGCAAGCGACGCTTTCGGCCGATCCTGCTGACCACGTTGACGACGTTCTTCGGGCTCGCACCAATGATCCTCGAGACCAGCCTCCAGGCGAGGTTCTTGATTCCGATGGCAGTGAGCCTCGGCTTCGGCATCGTCTTCGCCACGGCGATCACGCTGATCCTTGTGCCGGTGATCTACCGCATTCTCGAGGATCTCCACATCGCCACCGGCTCGGCGACGATCGAGGTTGCGGACGACGAGCAGGCGCCCAACCGGCCGACGGAGGCTCTACCCCAAGCCGGAGTGGCCCGCATCGGCGCAACCAGCTAAACCCCTGGAGGGCGAGGACCCGAGTCTGGCGCCTCACCCGTCGGCCGCGTCCGCCGAGGGCGGTGCGGCCGGCGGCGGGGTGCCGAGCAGATCGAGCACCTCGCCGTCGATCTCGAGACGGGCACGCTCGAGGTAGGCGACGCCCCGCAGCTCGGGATGGCGTTCGAGCAGAATCTGTCCGGTCGGCGAGGCGAGCTGGACGACCCGGTCGGCGGGCACGAAAATCCCGTCCTCGACCCACAGGTCGCCGCGGCGCTCGAAGAGCCGGCCGGCGACGATCACTTGCCGCGCCCGCCGCAGATCGACCGCATCGGTCTCGTCGGCCAGCGAATCCTCGAAGCGCACCGGCAGCAATGCCTCGCGCGTACGGTCGACCGCCTGTGCGAAGACCAGGACGATCACCGCAAGCGAGATCACGAGCGCAAACATCGCCAGCATCGGCGACTCGCCGCCGACCCGGTGCAAACCGCTTTCGACGCGATCGAGCAGGCTGGTGTGGCGACCTTCGAGCACTATGCGGCGCGCAACGTCCTGCTGCAGGGTCGACGGCGGCGCGACCCGCTGCACGCGGCGCATGTGGGTGCTCACGCGCCGCAAGCCGTCGAGCTGACGACGCGCCGACGGCTCGCGTTCGAGCGCCGCTTCGACGCCGCGCACCTCGTCGGCGGCCAGCTCACCGTCGAGGTAAGCGGAAAGCGTCTCGGCGTCGATCTTGCCCGCCCGCCGGCTCACGGCGCACCTTCCTCGTCGCCCGGCGGCGGCAGCAGTCGGCGCAGGCGATCACGCCCGCGCGAGATGCGCGAGCGCACCGTGCCGATCCGCACGCCGAGCACCTCGGCGATCTCTTCGTAGCTGAGGTCCTCGAGATCACGCAGCACGACGGCCTCGCGGAACTTGCGCGGCAGCTCGTCGAGCGCCTCGAGCACGCGGCGCGCCGCGTCCCGGTCGACCGCCCGATCCTCGGGCCCGCGCCCAGTCGCCACCAGCTCCACCCCGCCCTCGTCGTCCTCGTCCTTCAAGGTGCGCATCGGCCAGCGCTTGCGGCCGAGCTTGCTCCGGCACAGGTTCAGCGTCACCCGATAGACCCACGTCTTGAGGCTCGAGCGGCCATTGAAGCGACCGAGGTGACGATGAATGCGCAGGAACACCTCTTGTGCCAGGTCTTCGGCGTCGGAGGCGCTGCCACTCATCCGTAGGCAGAGGTTGTAGACCATCGATTCGAAGCGCCGGTAGATTTCGTCGAAGGCGTCCGGGTCGCCGTAGCGGTGCCGCTCCACCAAGTCGAGCTCGGGGGTCGAGCTGAGGGCTCTGAGATCGATCGCGGCGTCCTGATCCACGTCGGGTGCTCCGGGTAGCGCCCGGAGTCGCCTCCTCGGCAGGCGTTGGTGCGAGTGACAGGCCCCTCGGCGGCTGCCGGCCGGGGGCGTGTGCCACGAGGGGTGGGCGACAGTCTCGAGCTTAGATCCCGAAACGTCGCCTCGGGTTCCCCTGTGCGCGGACGCGAAGGTCAGCGCCCGGCGGCCACCAGCGTCGACGAGGTTCCGAGGGGATCCTGTCCATAATACCCGAGGATGCCGTCGACGATCGCCGTCGCCACCTGCTCGCGGAACGCGCGGGTGCGCAACAGGCGCCGGTCTTCGGCGTTGTTCATGTTGCAGATCTCGAGCAGCACCTTGGTGGGCACCGCGTTGCGGCGAATTACCGCCGGCACGAAGGGGCGGCAGCGTCGGCAGCGAATGATCCGGTCCCGAATCGGCTTCTCGCGGTGCACCGCCAGGCCTCGGCTCCGGAAACTGGCGATCAGGTGACCGGCGAGCTGGCGCGACAGGCCCTCGCTGCGCGTTCGCTGCTTCCAAGAAAAGCTGACGCGCGGCTGCTCGCGCACTTCGGCGCGCGCATGGTACACCTGCCCCGACTTGCCATACTCCCCAGAGGTCAGGCTGGTGGCCGGCACGTAGACCATGGCGCCGCGCAGCGACGGATGCAACGAGTCGGCATGGACCGACAAGAACAGCGTCTTGTCCTCGTCGCCACTCCGCTTCGTCGCCTCGCGGTGGATACTGTTCGACAGGTACCAGCGAAGGTTCGCCGCGACGCGCGCATTGGCGATGCGGTACGGAGGATCGGTGAGCACGGCGTGACGCCGCGAGCCCGGCAACGCATCCCGTTCCGTAATCGTGTAGCCGTCCCCGTCGCGCGTCGTCATCCGCACTTCGGCGGCGGTCGCCCGCTCGAGCAACCGCTTCACCCGCAAGGTCACGTCGTAAACGTAGGTGCTCTCCCAGGTTCCCTTGTGGTCGACCCCCGGATCGTCACCCCCGTGCCCGGCATCGAGCACGATGGTGATGCCCTCGAGGCGGCGTGCGCGCACTGGATTCGAGTACTTGGCGCTCTCGGTTCGGTTGGTCTCCCACTCGATCCGGCGCGGGTCGTCGAGCGGCAGGTACTCGGGTAAGAGGAGGTCGAGCGGAATCCGCACGCGCTGGCCGACCGGCATGTCGGTGACGTCACGAATACCGTTCAGAGTCGCCAGCTCGGCGGCGAGCTCGTTCACGTCGTCGGCGATCACGCGGCCGGTGAAGCGCACGACGACCGCCGAGTAGAGCGCTTCGCCCCGCTTCAGGCGATACACGGCGAAGCGCTCGTCGCCGGCTCCTGTGTAGTCGAGATGCGCCACCGGCCCACCGTCGGCCACCGCGGCGGGACGCGCCGGCGCCGGCTCGCTCGGCTCGGCCCCGTTCGCGGCGGTCGTGCCGGTCGGCGGCGGCTCGAGCGCCGCGACGGTCGGTTCCGGCAGCGCGGCGCGGAATGGCGCCAGCAACAACGCCTCCGGAATCACCAGCGACTGGCCCGGATGGATGGTCTCGTCGGCGAGGTCGTTGTGTCGCCGCAGGGCACCGAAGTTCTCGCCGGCGCCGGTGAACCACTCGGCGACCCGCCACAGGCTGGCGCCACGCGAACGGCGCGGCACGGTATGACGCCAACCCGCCGCCAGCGCCTCATCGTCCGGGAAGAGCGCCCGGACCGCCCGCAGCTTGAGGTCGTCGCGCAGCAGGGCATAGGGCACGCGGTAGCGCACCTCGGCGAGCAAGCGGCGCGGCCGACCGTTGGCGCTTGCGATCTCGCGCGCCGTCCCGCTGCTGCCGGTCATCCGCCGGGCGAAGGCGAGAAGGCCTTCCCCGGGCGCCGGCTTGGCCTCGAGAAAGATCTGCTGCTGGTCGGTGAGCGAGGCCACCGAGCCGTCGCCGAGCGCACGGCGGACCGTCGCCGCGTCGGCCCAATCCGGGAACACGGCCAGAAACGCGGCCGAGGAGGCCAGCGCCAGCAGAACCGCGGGAAGGAGCCGCCTCACACCACTCCCCGCGTCAGCGGAAGATGCCGCTCTTCTGGGGCGGCGGCGCGCCGCCGCCACCGCCACCCTGAATCCGCTGATTCAGCTCGCGAATGCGGTCCATGAGCTTGTTCATCTTCTGCTGCGCCTCGTCCTGGAGGCGCGCATAATCGCCGCGCATCTTCTCGACTTCCTGCTTCATCTCGTGAATGCGTCCCTCGAGCTCGGCGATCCGCTGGTCGCGATCGCCGATCACCTGCTGGAGATGAAGCATCTGATCGTCCTTCTCGGCGATCCGCTCCTTGGTCTTGATCTCCTGCTCTTCGTAGAGCCTCTTGAACTGCTGGAGCTCGGCAATCTCCGCGAAATCGGAGTCGGGCACGTCTTGATCTCCTTCCAGGTTCGGGAACATCTTGCGCAGCTTGAGCGACAGGTCCTCGGGATCCGTCGACTCTTCCATCGCCTCCTCGTAGGTGATCGTGCCGTGCACGAGGAGCGCGAGCAGCGAGTGATTCATCGACTGCATACGGTAGTAGCCGACCGATGCCTCAAGCTCCTCGCGCATCTCTGAGGTTTCGCCGCGTTCGATCATCTTGGCGATCTTCGGTGAGTTGCGCATGATCTCGAGCGCCGCCACGCGTCCCTCCCCGTCGCGCCGCTTCACCAGCTTCATCGACACCACGCCACGGAGCACCTGCGCGAGCTGCGCACGGATCTGGCCCTGCTGGTCGGCCGGGAACGAGTCGAGGATGCGGTCGATGGTCTGCGGCGCGCTGTTGGTGTGCAGGGTCGAGAACACCAAGTGGCCGGTTTCGGCGGCGGTGATCACGGTCTGGATCGTCTCGGGGTCGCGCATCTCGCCGACCATGATCACGTCGGGATCCTGGCGCATCGCGTTGCGCAGCGCCTCGGCAAAGCTGACGGTGTCGGTGCCGAGCTCGCGCTGCGAGATCGACGCCTTGCCGTCGCCGAAGAGAAACTCGATCGGGTCTTCGATCGTGATGATGTGCATCGGACGATTGTGCGTCACCCACTTGATGATCGCCGCCAGCGTCGTCGACTTTCCGCTGCCTGTGGGGCCGGTGACCAACACGAGGCCGGTGCCGAGGCGACAGAAGTCGCCGATCACCACCGGCAAATCCAGGTCCTCGAGACTCATCGTCTCGAACGGCACGCGGCGGAAGACGGCCGCAAGGTTGCCGCGCTGCATGTAGATGTTGCCGCGGAAGCGGGCCACCCCGGGAACGCCGTAGCCGACGTCGACCGCCATCGCCTCGTCGAGCCGCCGGCGCTGCGATTCCTTCTTCAGCACCTTGTCGACGACGCGCTGCATGTCTTCGATCGTCAGCGGATCGGTCTTGAGCGGCAGCAGCTTGCCGTTCAGCCGCAGCAGGGGCGGACGGGCCGGCTTCAAGTGCAGGTCCGACGCCTCTTGCTTGGTCATGATTGTCAGAAGCTGGTCGATATCCAGGACCTGACCTGCCATTACGACGACCCCTCGGGCGCAAGAGATGAGACGAGCGCCGCGTCCGCGACGCACCTGAGCGAGGGCCGAGTCTACCCGATGTCGACGGCCGGCTCGTTCATCGGATCCGCGATAAACTAGCCTCGGGTACAACCTGATGCCGAAACTCGTGTACGAGCCTTCGCCTCAGCACAAATGGGGCACCACCGAAGCCGGGCCACCGAAGTGGAATCCCGACAAGGAACGCTGCCCGCGGGATCTCGGCCTCGAGGAACGTGATGCTCTCTTGGCGGCGAGCGTGTCGAAGACCGACGACCGTCTCGACCCCCGGCGCTGGGCGCTCCGGCGAACCGAGCGTGGCGTCGAGATCTATGAGAGCAAGCTGACGATCGTGAAGCCCGACGGTACGATCGTCGTCCACGGCCATCCGACGCGGCGCATGCCACCCAAAATCCTCCGAGCGATGCGAGACCAAGGTCTGATCACCTCGGCCGAGTATCAGCGTTTGCGGCGAGACCTGCAGCCTTGAGGATCGGCGAGCGCAGCGTTCTCGCTTTCGACCTCGAGCCACTCGAACCGTCATGGCCACGCCGTGCCGCCAACGAGCGAGGGCCCTGGGCACGATTCAGATTCTGGGTCGATGGCATCAACACATGTCGCTCGTCGCGGCCGGACTCACTGGCGATCGAAGAATCCGTCGCCGTTCCGCTCGCACCCATCGCGGACTGGTTCGTCACTCGTGCCAAGGCCATCGCCTTCGAAGAGTCGGCACGCGCCTTCCCCACCGACACTCGCCTCGTCGATTCGCTGATTGCATGGAAGCAGAAGAAACCCGCCGCTGGCTTCGACTCCGATCGCTGGGACGACGCGCGCTACGACTGGTGGGAGCGGCATTTTCTCCAGTCGAACGGCGACGGCGCCTGGATTCCCAACCTCGCTTTCGCGCGAGCCGACGGCGACCTCTGGATCAACGCCGGACCCAGCCGCTTTGCGACTCCCGAGGCGCCTCGATTCTTCATCGAAGACCTGGTGGCACGAGTCGACTGGGACATCGCCCGACGGACTCTCGACGACTTCGTCGCCTGGGTCGCCGGCGAGCTACGGGAACGAGGGCTCCAAACAGACTATTCCTGGAGCCGCGAGGCACAGCCGTTCGACACGGCCCTCGAGTACGATCTCTTGACGTATGCCGACATCGGGCTCGGTCTCGATCGAGACGCCGTCCGAAACCTCTTCGGGACGGCTGACGAGGAGGTCTTGCGTCGCACTCTGGGGCTCGTCGACCTCCAGACCGCCGAGTCGAGCATCGCCTTCCTCGCCCTTCGAGACCTGGAGGCCGAGCCCGGGGTCGGAGCGGCCCTGATCGAGCTCGAGAACGACGTCTCGGTGGCCGATGAGATCGCCGAGCCGCCGTCTCGCTATGCGGGCGCTGTGCTGCAGCAGATCGAGCCGGAGATTCAAGGAAAAGATGCGGCGCGCAAATTGCGACAGGACCTCGGGCTGGGCGCAGCACCGATCCAAGATCTCGACGCAGTGGTCGCTGCGCTGAAGATCGCGCTCGAACGTTCGGCGGTGCGGACTCTTCGGGACCACAGTATCTGTGGACGCCGAGGTCGGCACGCCAAGATCGTGCTCTTCGAGTCACCCTCGATTCGCCAACCTTGGGCCTCGCGCATGGAGATCGCTCGCGCGGTCGGTCACCTGCTGACCGACGGCCATGAGCGTCAGGTGGTCGGCGCCGGCTCTTCGACCCGTGCCTCCGGTCCTCGACGGCGTCGCTCCGGCGCCTTCGCAGCCGAGCTTCTGCTTCCAGAAGCGGCGATCGAGGAACGAACCGACGGCATCCTCGATCGTGCCGCAGAGCCCTCGGTGTTCGAGCACCTGATGAGCGACTTCGGTGTGGGCGCACGCACCGCGGCCTGGAACTGCTGGAATGCTGGCTATCTTTCGTCGACGGAGCTCGTCGACGATCTCGTCGGTCGCTATGCCTCGCTACCGGAGGCAGCGGCCTGAGGAGGCCGGAGCACGCGGGTCAGAACTTGCGCATCAGGCCGACGACGACGCCCTGGACTTTCAGGCGATCGGCCGGCACCAGGATCGGCTCCATGTTCGGATTCGCCGGCTGCAGGCGGATCGTCGCGCCCTCGGGAAAGAAGCGCTTCAGGGTCGCATCGCCATCGATCAACGCGACCACCATCTCGCCCGGCCGCGCCTCCTCGCGCCGCAGGACAATCACGAAATCCCCGTCGTGGATGCCCTCGTCGATCATCGACTCACCGGCGACGCGCAGCACGTAGTGATTTGCCGCGATGCCCTCGAAGAGGTGGTTGGGCACCGACAGACGCTCCTCACCCGGCAGTGCTTCGATCGGCTGGCCGGCGGCGATCATGCCGAGGAACGGCACCTCGCTCTCGGTGGTCAGCGGCGCCGAAGGCACCGTCCGCAGGAGCTCGAGACCCCGCTTCTGATTCCAGTCGCGGTGCAGATAGCCCTTTTCCTGCAGCAGCTTGAGGTGTTTGTACACCGTGCCGAACGACGAGTAGCCGAACTCGTCGCGAATCTCGCGGTGAGTAGGCGAGATGCCATGCTGCGCCTGGTACTCGGCGATGAACTCGAGAATCTCCTTCTGGCGCTGCGTCAGGTAGGTCGGCTGACGAGGACCGCGAGAGGAGCTGGAGAGGGATCGCGAGGAAGGGTTCCTGGCCATGGCGGAAGTCTAGGCGGAACTCGAGCGTAAGTCAAGCGCAAGCCACGATCACCGTTCGCCTCCGTCGATTCCTGCCCGCGAGCGACTAGCCGGTCGACGCGCTCTCGTCCTGCTGGCGTCGCGCCAGGATCAGGCAACCTCCCTCATCGCTGCTGCGGTAGCCGAAGCGGAAGGGCAGCTCGGCCGCTGATCCGCGCGCGAAAGCAGCGGCGAGCTCTTCTTGGAAAAATTTGTGGAAGACGGCGGTCGGCTCCTCGTAGCGGCCGTAGAGCCCGACGCTCCACAGATCGGACGTGAAGCTGCGCAACGGCAGGCCCGAGTCGTCCTGCAGCACCGCGTCGGCCCGCTCGAGCACCAGCTCGCGGAACGTCGAATACTCACGCAGGTGGGGCAAGTACTCCGACGATTTCATGTACACGTGGAGCATCGGCTGGGCCGCGATCAGGCGGTGGAGAGGATCGTGCGGGAAGAGCCCGGAGTTCGACAGCTCCCGCGCGAAGTAGTAGACGATCCGCTGGCGCGCGTCGCCAACCGCCTCGTCGAGCACGGCTTCGTCGGTCGCCCCGGGGCCCGCGAGCAGCGCCTCGGTGCCGACATCGGCGAACACGATGCGCATCGCCCGCGCGACATGCTGATCGTCGGGCAACTCGTGAATCTGTAGCGTCTCGGCGTCGATCGACACGTAGTCGATCTGGAGCGGCAACGCGCCGCCGCGCACGAGCAGCGCGAGGAGCGCCGGCAGCACGCCATCGAAGCTGCTGCCCGTGACCGCCTTGGCCACTTCGCTGCGACTGAAGGCTCCAGTCGCGGCGCGCGTGGCGAACGCGGCGCGCAGGCGCTCGAGATCCCCGTCGAGCACTTCGAGCGCCGGCGACCCGGGCGCCAGGGACTCCGGCATCGGTAGCCGTCCCGGAGCCTCGCGACCGACCAAGAGGTAGCTCGTCGCCTCGGGGAAAAGCACCAGCGCGCTCGACGGGTCGGGGCCAGCGAATGGGTGGAACACCGGCGCCGGCGAGGCGGCGAGACCGGGCATGGCGTCTCCCGCCCAGGCGTCCATCGCCCGCAGCTGCGGCTCGATCTCGCGCCACAGCGCATCCATCGCCTCGGCGTGCCGGCGCCAGACCGGATCGAGCGCGGCACGTTCTGCGGCCGGCACCATGCCGGCGAGCAGCAACGAGAAGTTGCGCACGCTCGCCGAATCGAGATCGCGAACCGGTCGCGGCGACGCCTGCACCGACTTGTCGTTCCCGGCCACCGCCTCACGTGCCGGCGCAGCGACCGTCTTCTCCGGTGGCTCGCCACAGCCCACGATCCCGAGGCCCAGCACGCTGAGCCCGAGCACGATCCCGGACACTGCGGCGAGGTGACGGAGAGCGGCAGGCAGAGCGGCCGAGAAGGCCGGACGGGCGGCACGGATCATGGCGACGGATTCGACGACGAGCGACTCGGGATCAGCCGTCGCGATCGACCGCCAGGGCACCGGGGGCGCGGTCGGAACGCGGCGACAGACGATAGACCAAGAGCCCTGATAATACCGTGCCCAACCCCGCGAGCGACTCGAGGGGGCGATCGATGAGAGTAAACGCGAGTGTCCACAGACTCAGCCCGAGAAACACCAGCGGAGTCCACGGATAACCCCAGGCACGCACCGGCCGCGGCAGGTCGGGTGCGATGCGCCGCAACCGCATCACACCGTACACCGCGAGCGCCGACGACAGCGCGAGAGTGAACTGCGTGTAGACCAGAAGGGTCTCGAACGTGGAGGTGACGAGCAGGACGATCACGATCGCCGTCTGCAGCCACAGCGCCACCGCCGGAATTCCCCGCGCGTTGGTGCGCGCCAGGCCACGGAAGAAGCCGTAGTCTTCGCCGATCGTCTGGGTCACCCGCGGTCCCGCCCACACCATCGCGCTCACCGTCGACACCAAAGCCAGCGACAGGGCCGCGCTCATCCACCGTCCACCCGCTTCACCGAAGAGGTAGCTGGCGGCGACGTGCCCGACATCGAGCTGGCCGCGCAGTGCGTCGATCGGCGCGGCGAGAAGGAACGCCGCGTTGAGCGCCAGGTAGAGCACCGTGACCAGGAGCGTCGCAGTGATCAGCGAGCGGGGCACGGTGCGGCGGGGATCTTCGACCTCCTCGAGCACGTACACCGCCGCGTTCCAACCGGTGTAGGCGAAGAGCACGTAGAGCAGCGACACCGCGTAAGGCGTCGTCAGCATCACCTCGAAGTCCTCGCGCCGCGGAGCGAAGGACATGTCGCCCCCCTTGCCGAGAAGGCCCGCCGCGACCACCAGGGCGACGATGAGCAGGAGCTTGAACGCCGTGAAGAGGTTCTGGAACCAGCTGCCGACGCGCAGATCACGCGTGTGCGCCAGCGTCACGAGCAGCACCAGGACGCACGAGGTAACCACCGGCGACGCGGGAATCACGGCGCCGAAGGAGCTACCGGCGAAGTAGCTGCCGAACGCCATCGCGGCGAGCGCGATCGGCAGCGTGAAGCCCATGATGAACGACACCCAGCCGGCGAGAAAACCGACCGCCGGATGGTAGATGCGGCCGAGGAAGTGGAACTCGCCGCCCGAACGCGGCAGCGCCGACGCCAGCTCGCCGTAGCAGAGCGCGCCGCAGAGCGCGATGACCCCACCGAGCAGCCAGAGCATCATCAGCGCGAAGCCGCTCTGCACGGCGTCGAGCTGGAAACCGAGGCTGGTGAAGACGCCGGTGCCGACCATGTTGGCGACGGCGATCGACGTCGCCGTCGTCAACGAGATGCGGCGCGGCGAGTGCTCGCTCAGGTCGCCGGTCCGCGACCGATCACGCTCGCCGAGAGTGCCTCGTCCTTGAGCATCATCGGAATGTCGGAGACGATCGGGTACACGAGCTGCGAGGCCTCGCAGTAGAGCCCCTGTTCGACCGTCGGCTCTTCGTCGCGAAACGGCTCGCGGTACTTCTCTACCAGCATCGTGCACACGTTGTCGGGCAAGGTCACGAGCTCGAGCTCGCCCTTCGACTCGGGGCAGATCAAAATGTCGAGCAGATCGGGATCGACAGCCATGCGGTCAGCCTACCATTTACAAAGGTGCCCTCGGCTCAACGCCGCGGAGACCACGTGACGACGAGGGATTCCGAACCCGGGTTGAAGTCGTAGATCCCGGCGTTCGACAAGTGGTAGAGCAGCAGCCCGAACCGGCCTGCGTCGGTGTCGACGCTCAGCTCGATGCCGCTGCGAAACTCGAGCACGCCACCGAGACGCTTGCCGCTGCCGTCTTCGTAGGCGGTGACGGCGAAGCTCGGCGACAGACGCCAGCGCTCCCCCAGGTCGAAGTCGTACCGCGCGCCGACATAGCCCCAGTAGTTGCCGTCCTCGGAGGCCGACAGGCCGATCATCGGCGTCAGCTCGACCTGCCAGAGCGCGAACGGCGCGAAGCGTCGCTCGATGCCGCCCTCGAAATGCGCTTGTCCGGTACCGACATCGAACGCTCCGAGGGCGAAGGCCCAGCGCTCGTCGGCAGCGGCCGGCGCTGCCTGCCCGAGCAGAAGGACACTGAGAACCGCGAGACCGAAAAGCGCGGAGCGAAACGACGCGGGACTTGGATTCGTGGGGACAGGGATCCGCCGCAAGCGGGCGCGGCGGCCGGATTCTTGCTGAACACTCATTCGCTGAAAGACACTCACTGCGCAACTCGATTGGAGGCGAGACGGCGGCGGGAAACCGCCGGACACGACGCCGGCTGGACGCCGGACGCCGGCGCAGCTTAGCGACCGACCGCCGACGGCGCAAGCCGGGTACAATCGGCCCGCGAGGAGGTTCCATGAGCAGCAAGCACGACGAGGGCCTGTCGCGCCCTCGCATCTCGGTGGTCGTCACCACCTTCAACGAAGAACACAACATCGCCGCCTGTCTCGAGTCCCTGCTGTGGGCCGACGAGATTCTGGTGGTCGACTCCTTTTCGACCGACAGGACGCCCGAGATCGTCCGCAGCTACGAGGGCGTCACGCTGCGCCAGCGCACCTACTACGGCTCGGCGGCGCAGAAGAACTGGGCGATGGACCAGTGCCTGCACGAGTGGATCCTGATCTTCGACGCCGACGAGCGCTGCACACCGCGCCTGCGGCGCGAGATTGAGCATCTGCTGGCATCGGGACCGAAGTACGAGGCCTACACGATCCGCCGCCGCGTCTTCTTCCTCGGCAAGGTGATCCGCTTCTCCGGCTGGCAGCACGACCAGGTAGTGCGCCTGGTACGCCAGGGCGCCGGCCGCTACCCGAACCGCCGCGTCCATGCCGACATGAAGACGCGCGGTGCGGCGCCTCTGCTGAAGAACAAAATGGACCACTACATGGTGGAGGACTTCCACAAGTACGCGCTGCGGATCGTGAAGTACAGCCACTGGGGCGCGTCGCAGAACTGGAAGGAAGGCAAGAATCCGGGCGTCAGCGAGGTCCTCGGCCGCTCGATCTGGCGCTTCTTCCGCACCTACTTCGTGCAGGGTGGCGTGCTCGACGGCATGCGCGGCCTCGTCTTCTGCATGCTGCAGGCCTACGGCACCTACCTGAAGTGGTCGATCCTGTGGAGCTGGCGCGCCAACGAAAAGCGCGGGATCCAGCCCAACCTGCCGGCCTTCGACGACAACGAGGAGACCTGGCAGGGGCTCGACGATCTCGAGTGAGGTCCGGTCGATGCCGGGCACTCGCCCCTCGACCCTCGTCGTGAACGAAGCCCGCGCCGAGGCCGAGCTCGTGCTGCGCGAGCTCGGCCGAAAGCATCCCGAGATCGCCGACCCGTCGACCGTGATCGCGGCGGACGACGCGATGTTCGCCTTCGCGCTGCGGTCGTGCCGCGGCGTCGCCTCGGCGGCCCGACTCGAGTACTTCGCCTCGGCCGCCGCCGGCTATCGGCTCGCCGCGGGCGTGCTCTCGGCTCTGCCCGTCGACGCGCCGGTGCTCGACTTCGGCTGCGGCCACGGCCGCGTCACCAGGCTGCTCGCGAGCGCCATGGGCGCGGGCTCCCGGCCGAATCGCCTCTGGGCCACCGAGGCCGACCCGGACGGAGTGGCCTTCGTGCGAGACGTCCTCGGCGTCGCGGCGTTCTCGAGCCCTCTGGATCCTGCCGACTTCAACCCGCCCGCGGGCGTGCCTCAGCGCTTTGGATTGATCCTCGCCTACTCGGTCCTCAGCCATCTCCCACTCCACCGCTGGGGCGCCTGGATGCGACGCTGGCTCGATCTGCTGCAGCCCGGCGGCCTGCTAGTCGCCAGCGTGCTGCCCGACGACACGCTGCTCCCGGGACGCACGATGCCCGACTCGGGCTTCCACTTCGAGGCGATGAGTGAGAGCCGCGCCCTCGACCTCGACGACTACGGCACCGCCTGGGTCACCGAGAGCTTCGTCACCGACGCACTGCGCGAGGCCACCGGCGGGCGCGCCCGCTCGCGCCGCCTACGCCGCCGCCTTTGGCACCTGCAGGACGTCTACCTGGTCGCCATCGACGACGCGGGCGCGCGCGCCCTCGATGCCCTCACCGACCGTGCCGATGCGCAACACCTGCTCGACCCGGGACCGGCCGGACGTCTCGAGCGCGTCGAGCTGTTCCCTGCCCACGCTCCCGAGCGCCTTCACCTGAGCGGCTGGGCATCCGCCGGCCGCGGCCGGCACCCCGCCACCCTCGAGGTCACACTCGGCGACGGCGCCCCGTCCCGCCGCGTCGACGCCGTTGCCGAGACGTCGGGCCCGCGACCCGACGCCGCGCGTCTCCTCGGCATCGACCCAGGCTCTCCGCTCGGTTTCGAGCTCACCCTCGACGCCGCGAACCACACGATGGCCGTCGAGCCGAGCACACCCATGCGCATCGTCGCCCGCGACCCCGCGACCGGTGTCGGTCATCCGCTGTGGCTCGGCCCGATCGAGTCGGCCAGCCTCGCCTGCGCCCTCCAACGCACCGCGGACGAGCGCGACGCGGCGCGCGATGCGCTGGCAATCGTCGAGGCGAGCGGCTTCGGACGCCTACGCCGCCAGTGGATGCGGTGGAAGCAGAAGATGGGCTTCCCTCGCTGACTCTCGAGGCTCCGGATGTAGCGTGGGCTCTAGCCCACAAGTCCCTGCAGTACAACACTTTCCAGAGATTCACACGGCCAGGCACACCGAATCGCCAAGCCCGAATCTGCGTGCTCTAGTCGTCATGCTGGGCTGGCGCCCGGGCTACATCCTGCTCGACGTCGAAACGGTCCCCAGCACGATTCCTTGAAGTCGAAAACAGCTCCTCAGGTCGAAACGCGCCGGTTCTCAGATGGCGCGGGCCGTGCAAAGCGTCCCAATTGGCGCGTCGCGCTGCCTCGAGCATGTTCCGCATTCGCTGGGCGTCCCGCTCGGCCTTCGACATTTCAAGCTTTGGATCGTTCGACACGTCGGACCTCCGATCTAAATCGCATCGTTGCCGTCGCGGTCGCGCAGGCGGCGCAGCCAGCGGCGGAGCGGGTTGCCGTCGTCCTGGTCCTCGCCCGCCGCCTCGCGGCTCCAGCGCCGTCGCTGCCACCACGAGCCGTCGTCGAAGCACAGCGGGGACGGCACGAAGTCGGCCAAGAAGTACTCGACCTGGCGCTGGCTGCATCCGGCATGCGCGACGCCGCCGGTACGCGGGTCGATCCACGTCTCGATCACGCTCTCGGGGCGCCGAAAGTCGCCGTAGCCGCCCGGTGGGCGCACGGCGTACGAGAAGCGGGCCCAGATCGGCACCGCCGCGCGGGCGCCGGAAAGCCGCGTGCGCGAGTTGTCGTCGTAGCCGACCCAAACCAGGGTCGCACGCTCGGGCGAGTAGCCGGCGAACCAGCTGTCGCGCCGGTCGTTGGTCGTGCCCGTCTTGCCCGCAATGGGGTCGCTCAGACCCTGCGAGCGGACGCCGCGCGCCGTGCCCCGGTCGACCACACCTTGCAGAAGCTTGGTGACCAGAAAGGCGACATCCCGCTCGAGCACTCGCGTCGGCTCGAGCGCCTGCCGAGCCGGCACCTGGCGACCCTCACGATCGAACACGGCGAGCACACCGTGCGGCTGGTGGCGGACGCCGCCGCTCGCCAGCGTCGCGTACACCGTCGCCATCTCGAGCGGCGTCACCTCCATGGCACCGAGCGCGAGCGCCGGATACGGTCTCAGGGAGCGACGAATGCCGAGCCGTTGCGCCATCTCGACCACCGGTTCGAGACCCATGCGCACCGCCAGGCGCGCGGTCGGCACGTTGAGGCTCTTCTCCAGCGCCTGGCGTGAGGTGACACGGCCCAGATACTCCCCGTCGGAGTTCTGCGGGCTCCAGTCCTGGTCGGCCAGTTGGACCGTGTACGGCGCGTCTTCGAGGTAAGTCGCTGGATGCGCCTCTCGACGCTCGAAGGCGGCGGCGTAGACGATCGGCTTGAAGGCGCTGCCTGCCTGGCGGGCCGCCTGGGTCACGCGGTCGAACTGACTGCGCGCGTAGTCGCGTCCGCCGACGTAGGCCAGAATCGAACCGTCGGCCGGATCGATCGACACCAGGGCCGCCTCGAGCGGAGTCTTGGTCTTGCGCCCCTTCTCCCACCCCGTCTCGAGCGACTCGAGCCCCCACTCGACGGCCTCCTGGGCCGCCTTCTGCGCATCGAGCTCGAGCGACCCGCAGAGCGTGTAGCCGGCGTCGGCCAAAGTCTCGACGCCAAATCGCTCCCTCACCTCGCGCTGCACGTGCTCGGCGAAGAACGGCGTGCGCCGCGTCGGCCCGAGGCCACGCCGCGTCCGCACCGGCTGCTCGGCAGCGCGCTGCAGCTCGGCCTTCGCCACCCAGTTGAGCTGCGACAGGCGGCCGAGAATCTCGTCGCGTCGAAGCTTCGCCTTCTCAGGGTCTGCGAACGGCGAGCGCCGGCCCGGCGTGTGGATCATGCCGGCGAGCAGAGCCGACTCGGCGAGGGTGAGCTCCGAGGGTCGCTTGCGAAAGTAGGCCCACGACGCGGCACCGACCCCCATCAATTGCGCGCTACCCGCCTTGCCCCAGTAGATTTCGTTGAGATACGCCTGCAGGATCTGCCGCTTGTCGTAACGAACCTCGAGCATCACCGCCAGGATCGCTTCCTGGATCTTGCGCCCGAGGCGCCGCTCGTGGGTGAGGTAGAGGTTTTTC
This sequence comes from Acidobacteriota bacterium, assembly GCA_039194425.1. Lineage (GTDB taxonomy): Bacteria > Acidobacteriota > Thermoanaerobaculia > Multivoradales > J023 > JAUIJL01. Next base: position 27,252 of record JBCCVZ010000030.1, read on the forward strand.
ACCACCTGCTGCGTCAGCGTCGACCCGCCCTGATTAATCTCGTCGGTGCGAAAATTCACCCAAGCGGCGCGCAGAATCGAGCGCGGAGAGACGCCCGAGTGCTCGAGAAAGCGCGCATCCTCGGCGGCGAGAACCGCAAGAATCAAGTGTTCCGGGAGCTCGTCGAGAGTCACCGGCCGCCGTTCCTGCAGATTCGGGCTGTAGTACGTCGCGAGCAGCGGCGGATCGAGCCAGATGCCGCGCAGCTCCTCTCGTCCGCGCAGCATGCGCGCGACTCGCCCGCGGCGAAACTCGACGCGCACCAGATCGCCGCCGACGCGTCCGCGCGGGCTCGGAAAGACACGCCGGTAGACCTCGACGAAGGATCCGTCCTCGGCGCGGCGAAAGAAGCCCGAGCGGCTCGGGGTCGTCGCCGTCGGGCTGTAGCCGGCCTCGGTGAGGACCTCGAGCAGGCCGTCGAGGTCGAGGCCGCCTCCCGGCGTCACTACCGGCGGCTTGCCGTAAAGCCGCGACGGCTGCTTCATCGGATGGCTGCCGAATTGTGCAGACAGTCGCCAGAACGGCAGCGCGAGCCAGACCGCGACGCCGAGGGCCACCACGCAGAGACCGAGCAGCCAGGGCCAGCGGCGCCGCACGAAGCGCCGGATCGCGGAGTCTTTGGTTCGTTTTCGGCTCATCTGCGAGACCATACTCCGAGAGAACCTCGAAGCGCGGGCAACAGTGCCCTCACAGCGTACGATTCATGCGAGATCGGTGCCGATCTTGCAAGCGCAGTCCGATCGTCACTCGCTCGCGCAGGCTCGAGGCCGAGCGCCTCCCCTAGATTCTCTCACCGGCACCGACTCTCTCTCGGCACGTCCGACTGGTACTCTTTCAACCATGATCTCTGTCTCCAATCTGGGCAAAGCCTACGGCCCGCAAACGCTCTTCACCGGCGCCTCCTTCCAGTTCAACCCCGGCAACCGCTACGGAATCGTCGGCGCCAACGGCTCCGGCAAATCAACCTTCCTGCGAATCCTCTCGGGCGAAGAGATTCCCAGCGAGGGAGAGATCAACGTGCCCAAGCGGCTGCGCATGGGCGTGTTGAAGCAAGACCATTTCCGCTACGAGAACGACCCGATTCTCCATGTCGTGATGATGGGCCACGAAGAGCTCTGGCGGGCGATGGAGGAGAAGGAGACGATCCTCGAACGAGCCGACCAGGAGTTCGACGCCGACCGCTACGCCGAGCTCGAGGATCTCATCCTGCGTCATGACGGCTACTCGTACGAGGCGCGCGCCGCCGAAGTGCTCGAAGGCCTCGGCATTCCCACCGAGGTGCATCGCGAGCCGCTGTCGATCCTCAGCGGTGGCTTCAAGCTGCGCGTGCTACTCGCCCAGGTGCTGGCATCACAGCCCGACGCGCTCTTCCTCGACGAGCCGACGAATCACCTCGACATCCTGTCGATCCGCTGGCTCGAGATCTTCCTCGCGAGCTACGAGGGCCTGGTGTGCGTGATCTCGCACGATCATCGCTTCCTCGACAATGTCTGCAACTACATCGTCGATGTCGACTACGAGACGATCATCGTCTACCCAGGCAACTACGAAGCATTCATCGAGCAGAAGGCGGCCGAGCGTGAGCGCAAAGAGGCCGAGATCGACAAGCAAGAGCGCAAGATCGCCGAGCAGAAGGCGTTCATCGAGCGCTTCCGGGCCAAGGCAACCAAGGCGCGACAGGCGCAGAGCAAGCAGAAGCAGCTCGACCGGATCGAGATCGTCCACCTGCCGCAGACCTCCCGTCGCTACCCGATCTTCCAGCTCAAGCAGCGCCGCCCCAGCGGCAAGACGGTGCTCGAGATCGAGCACCTATCGAAGGCGTACGACGACAAGCAGGTGCTGCGCGACGTGTCTTTCCGCGTCGAGCGCGGCGACCGGCTGGCGATTCTCGGCCCCAACGGCATCGGCAAGTCGACGCTGCTGAAGATTCTCGTCGACCAAGTCAGAGCGGACGGCGGCGCGGTCGAGTGGGGCTACGAGACGCATCCCGGGTACTTCGCGCAGGATCACAAAGAGCTCTTCGACGGCCAGAAGCAGACGGTCGAGTCGTGGCTCTGGGAGTTCTGCCCCGGCGAGCCGGTCGGCTTCGTGCGCGGCAAGCTCGGCATGGTGCTGTTCTCCGGCGACGAGGTCGACAAGAAGCTGGGCAGCCTGTCGGGCGGTGAATCGGCGCGTCTCGTCTTCTCCCGCCTGGGCGTGCAGCAGCCCAACGTCTTGCTGCTCGACGAGCCGACCAACCATCTCGACCTCGAGGCGATCGAGGCATTGGTCGAGGGCCTGAAGGCGTTCGACGGCACGATGATCCTGGTCTCACACGACCGCTGGTTCGTGCAGCAGCTGGCGACGCGGATTCTCGAGATCCGTCCCGACGGCATCGAGGACTACCGCGGCAGCTATGAGGAGTATGTCGAGGTCTGCGGCGACGATCACCTCGATGTCGAGCAAGCGATCCTCAAGGCGAAGCGCGACAAGAAGCCGAAAAAGGCGCCGGCGCCGGGCGACACGTACAAGGTGAAGAGGCAGCGCGACAAGCTGAAGAAGGAGCGCGATCGCCTCACCGCGGAGATCGAGAAGGCCGAGGAGCGGGTGCACGCGATCAACGAGCAGTTTTGCAACCCGGGCTTCTTCGACAAGACGCCCGAGAAGGAAGTGCGCAAGCTCGAGCAGGAGCAGAAGCGCCTCGGTGAGACCGTCGACGAGTTGATGACGGCCTGGGAAACGGTGGAGAGCGAGCTCGCCGAGCTCGAACCGGTAGGAGCCAGCTGATGGAATGGGACGACCCGAAGGACGAGAACGAACCGACTCTCGACGACGCTCCGCTCGACGGCTCGCCGCCCGAGCCCGAGCCGTCGCTCGACCACGGCCCGTCGGCCGATGACTCCGAGCCGGCCCAGCGCAGCGACGGTCCGTCGGGTCTGGCGATCCTCCTGCTCATCCTGGTCGCCGCCGTCCTCGGCATCGGCACCTGGTGGTACCTCGACCAGCGCACCACCGAGCCCACGCCGAGCGAGCCCCCGGCCGCATCGTCCGACCCGTCGCCAGTGCCCGACGCGTCGAGCGAGGTCGAGGTCGAAGAACAGCTCGACCTCCCTCCGCTGTCGGCCAGCGACGCTTTCATCCGCGAAGTCGTCGGCCGCCTCGCCGACAGCCCGCGCCTGGTCGAATGGCTGGCCAACGAAGACCTCGTCCGCCGCTTCGCCGCCGCCGTCGACACCGTCGCCCGCGGCGAGACCCCCCGCACCCACGTCGGCTTCCTCCGCCCCGAAGAGCCCTTCGAGGTCGAACAGCTCCCCGACGGCCGCTGGGTCATCGCCGAACCCACCTTCACCCGCTGGGACCCCGTCTTCGCCGTCCTCGACGCCGTCGACCCCGCAGACACCGCCAAGCTCTACCGTCAGCTCGAGCCCCTCTTCGAAGAAGCCTACGCCGAAATCGGCCGCCCCGGCACCACCTTTCGCCAGCGCATGAACGAAGCGATCGCCCGCATCCAGGCCGTCGAGTACCCCGAAGGCCCCCTCATCGTCACGCAGCGGGATGGAAACTGGGTCTATGTCGACGAGGAGCTGGAGAACGCGTCGGGGTTGGAGAAGCAGCTGTGGAGGTTAGGAGAAGAGCAGGGCAAAACCCTCTCGCGTAGTCCCGGTGTTCAATGATGCCCGTATACTTCGACCCTCACACTCGCGGCCGATGAGCGTAGCAGCTTGCATCCGCCTAATGCAAGGCTCTCGGAGATCTTGGCCAAGAACTTGTGTTGACCGATCGGCCTCCGTGCCGTATACTCGCTTCTGCAATTCATTTATCTGGTCAAAATGGCCCAGGGCACCGGCGCACCGCCGGTCTCGAAACGAGGATAGAGTTTTCCAGGAGTTAGGCAATGAGACAGTTTCCCCGTTTAGCAGCTAGGCTCTACTGGCGTCGTGTCACTCAGCTAGGCCTGCTCGCTTTGATCTTCTCAGTAGGTGTGGGAGTGGAAGCTATTGATCAACCTGACGATCGTGTCACTTCAGAGCCCTGGGCTGATAGGAGTGCAGAACCTAGTGTTCTCAGCGCGGATAGTCACAAATGCCAGCAATGGGCAAAAACTATTCCCGAGTGTAGGACTAATCAACTAGACTCCGCGCATGACAACTCCGTCGGAAGCGAAAACGCCAGAAGAAACACTAGCTCAAAGCGGAATGACGAGCATCCTATAGAGGTGTGCAACAAGCAGAGGCCCATCTTCCTGGGAAAACTCGCCTGGCCATCGTGCGTACTCGGAATGGCTCACGATTGCTGAGGTTAAAGTCATGAATAATATTATTGTAATCCTTGCAGCACTCTGCCTTATCCTACTTAGTCGAGATGATGCCTTCGCAGAGGCCAAAAGATGCACCCGCATCTGGCTTGATCCGAGTAAGACACCGACTTGGATGAACAGCGGGGTCTGGAACAGTGACTCTACGGAAATGCTTTGGGCTGACGCATATCGCACAGAGATTCTAAGAGTAAACGGGGAGACTGGCTCAATCGAACTAGTCTTTCTCGACTGGGATAGTTCACTCAAGGAGGCACTTAAGAAGGATATGAACCGCGTCTATCCCGAGATCTTTGGAAAAGAACTCTGGGAACTCTCGAAGGCTTACTATCGACCAGACGGCCCTACTGCAATCAAGCGAGACCAAAACGGCATCCTACTCCAGTATACGACTCCAACTAGCCTTGTAAGAGTTCCCGAGAGTATTGATGCTTCTCTTACCGACGGCAGCCTAAGTTACCGACTCCTTGCGGGAACAGAGCAGCTCAATTCAAATGTAGTTTCGCCTGACCAAAGTACAGCCCATTCTCAGCCCTCTTCCGTTCGCTTTATCTCAGCCTACCAACTCGAGCCGCTGGGGGATGGCTTCCTAGCCTTCGCTACGATTAAGCCAACCTGCGATACTTCTGACCCGTTTGAAGCATTCGCATTCGTGACTCCTTCTGCCGGCGTTCAGCTACTAAAGGTCGAAGGCGGGGTAGATTCCGACATCGACCCATGTCTTGCGAGACTCGCCGCGGTAGAGGGCGAACTCGCGGTGCTACACCAAGCTTCCTATATGCCGCATTTCGCAGCCGTTGGCAATCTTGGCTTCATTCTGAACCTTGGCACTACTCCCTCAGTCCTTCGCTTCGATCCAGCAGGCTTTCTTTCGGTTCTTGAAGCTGTACCTGCCAGCTTACTTGATAGGCCTGATCCCCTTGAACTCAAGACGGAACGACTAGGACCCGGAAGACAGTACTTGCAGTACAAGGCGATCGAGAAGGCAGCCTTGGCAGCTGGACTGTACAACATTGAGGATAGATTGTTTCTGTTAAAGAAGAGTATAGTATCAGACGCGACACGATGGTCTCTTATAGATCTCGACCTTGAGACTGGTAGCATTCAGGGCCGATATTGGCTTCCGTCCTCTGCTAACCACCTTACTCTGGTGGTAGGCGATTCCTATGTGACTCTGGTGGAGAAGGGTCCCGTCCAGGATATCGCACTCGGTGGCCCCTACATGCAGATCAGATCCATGACCCACATACCTACCGAGTGGTTCAGCAATCATTCCGACAGCCCTCTAGCCGCCTTTTCGGATGGAGCAATATCGAGTTGCACCGAATCGGGTAAGAAATACAAGCGAGGCCCTTCGCAATACAGCTGGATATCCAACTGACCTCTTCGTGCGACAGCTGATGTTCACCCGTTAACAAGGCGAACATTGTTCGAAGACCAGAGCAGAGAAGAAAACTCGTATCGCAGATTCAATCATCTTTCCGCGGTGCGGTTCCCGTATCATTCGCTCCTGTTTACCACGGGCGTTTCCGTCTGAGGTATACCAAATGCAAGCCCCCTATCTCTCACGAAGGATGTTTCTCCTCCTGCTAAGCCTAGTAGTTGCTCTGGAATACTCAGCGAAGGCGGAGACTGTCCTAGTCGACAAGTTGGCAGAAGGTAAAGCGAGCTCGATCGCGTTTTTCGTGGAACGGAATGAAATCTGGATGCTTGTAGATGACCAGGTCGTGACAATAAGTGCTCGACCCGAGTCTCTCACTAATCCGGAGTCGACTCGAGTTGATGGTCCGGGGCCTAAACCGATCGACCTAGCCTACTTTGGGGGCACCATCTGGATTGCCACGGACAATGGTCTATGGAAAGAGAATGGCTCACAACAATTCGTTATCGTTCCCGACCTCAACGCCACAGCGGTGGAAAAACTGTTGCTTACAGATTCGAAACTCGCGGCACTTACCTCAGATAGGCTTTTTATTCTCGATGAAGCCTCGGAGATGGTCCACAGTTTCTCCCGCCAGCAACTAAAAGACAGCATTCTCCCAACGGGAATTATTGAGCTTGATGATGGCAAGCTCATTATAGCTACCGAACGAGGCCTATTCGAGACTATTGGCGCAAGCTCGATCAGGCAAATAATGACCGGGCCCATTGTGAAGATCATGGAAGTGGATGATTCTAGCTTTTGGGCTCTGGAAAGATACTTCCTAGAAGAAGAATCGGGAAACAGCCTTCTTCGAATTCACGAACTCCACCGGAATTCAGAAGATTGCGGCTCCGAGTCCAGCAAAGCGTCTTGGTGCACCAGATCGCTGCTCAAAGATGATCTAGTAGTTTCTCTCGACCGCATCGGTGAGAGATATTGGATGGAGACTGCCAACGATAGACGTAGGAGATTTCATGAGCTGGAGTTAACTGAGGACTCAAGCGAAAGACAAGAGATCTTCCTTCCTCCGAGTATAGGCAAGTTTGTTTCCTTTCTGCAAGCTTCGAACGGTGACATCTGGGCGTCTGCAGCCGGTGAAGTCTATTTCCGACGAGCGTCTGATGATCCTGTTACTTCCGAGCAATGGAAAGCGATATGGGCACTGGAAGACTCGGACGGAACAAGATACTCAGCTACAGCAGTAGACGTCGACGGCCTGGATAATATCTTCATAACCAGCGACAAGGGAAGCTATCGAATTTGGCCATACGGCAAGTTAAGTTCAGATCTAGGCGCGCTTCGGCTATGGAATCACACATACATCTCCCTAGACGACGAGATTCAGCTCAAGAGCTGTCGGTACGAAGGCGTCCCAGATCTGAATAGCCCAACCCTAGAATTCGATTGCAGAGAGCTTCCCTGCTCAGGGATCTTCGACTCAGGATCCGAGGATCGCTTTGTTAGGAGCGTTTTCGACTCTGACTTTCCTATGAGTTGCAGAGATCTAGAGTCTTCCTCTCTAGGCAGCGGCCTGATTCCCAAAGACCTCTTTGCAATATCTAGTGACAGAAGTCAAAACCTGAAGCGGCACGATTTTCGGCTCATCAGATCTGCCACAATCTTGCTTTGGATGGCTCTACTTACTGGAATCCCTACTTTGATCGGTATACTCTACAAGCCTGCCGTGGCTTCCTATCACCGGCTGCGCACCTCCGTTTTCCTCAGCCGGCGGCGGGCCCAGAAAGCCCGAAGAAAGAGGCTTCAGGATCTACGGCGAGCAGGAGAAAACTCAGTTCTTTCAGCATCAAACGCGAATGCCATCGTGGATTCGATGGCACTCAAAGATGATCTGGTTCTCTTCGCACCCTATGATTTATCAGCGGGAGGAATCTTACCTAAGATTGAGTTCGGAATCGGCGAAATCCTTGAGGAATCATCTTTCTCGGGAGGTCTAGTCGTGCTTGAGGTGACGCGTAACTTCGTTGGAGATGGGGACTGGAAGAAGACAGCAAAGACCCAAACTGCGGCGCGCACGGAAGTGGCGCTCAAAAATCTGATGGATAGTGGAAACTGCATCTTCATAATCTATTCGCGAGTGAATGATGTTCCCCAGGACACTTTTCAACTCCTTAGGCGATTCGTTCATGTGGAGGCGCAGGGTTCGCAGGTGATCTTTCTCTCCTGGGCAGAGCGCGAGCGATTTGAGGGAATATTCAGATCTTTCCTCGACCGAGATCGGGCAGTCTGGCTCAATCTCAGCTAGGAGCAGCTAAAAGCAGCCAGCCCCTATTTCTTAGTCTCGGGTGAATACGACTCTATTCGAGCTGCACGACGAGAAATCAAGCATTCCAATCGATAGGTTTTCTCACACGATGAAGACCGGGTCGCCGCCTTCCCAGTACGAGTCGTGGCAGACGACCAGCTGAGGGTGGGTGCGGGCGATGGCGACGCGGAAGATGGTGCTGGGGTGGGCGAGTAGAGGCTGGAGGTGGGTTTCGGTGGCGAGGAAGGTGCGGGCCAGACCTTCGAGGTTGGGGTCGTCGGGGTAGAGAGCAAGGAGGCCGGCGCCGCGGGTGGCCGTCGACCAGAGGTGGATGCGGGCGGCGTCTTGGGCTTCGTCGTCGAGCTCGAGGTTGGGGGAGCACTGGACGATCTCGGGTCCGAATTCGCGGTAGATCGTGAAGCGCTCTTCGTCGACACGTCCGCCCTCGCCGTGGAGCAGCCAGCGCTCGCAGAGGTAGAAGGGCTCGTCGATCGGTGCGAGGATGGCCTCGAGCGTGCTGCGGCCTTGGTCGGTGTCGAGATCGATCTGATAGGCCTGGACGCGGGCGGCGTCGACGTCGTAGCGGCTCTGGGCGTCGATGCGCTCGTGCTCGTAGAGCAGGGCGCACTGGCGCTTGGTGGCCTTGGGGATGCTGCGCAGCAGCTCGCGGCGCTCCTTGCGTAGGATCGACCCGCCGACGGTGACGCAGACGACGGCGTGGCCCGGGTACGTGCTCCAGGGCTCGATGCGCACTGTGCGCGGGCCGATCTCCTCGTCGGCGATCGCCAGAAGGGTCTCGCCGGTGTCGAGGTTCGGCGCCCAGGCCGGGGCGCCGTCGAAGAGCGGCTCGGCGGCCAACGGGGCAAAGCGCGGCGTGGCGACCATGTCGATCGTCGAGTCGCTGCCGCAGCTCTTGGTCGCCGCCTGCCGCAGCCGTTTGGCCAAGGCTTTCCAGTCGCCGGGATTCTCGAAATCGACCGGCGAGGTGTAGAAGAATCGACGCGCCATGGGGCTCCGCGATATGCCGTCGTGAAATGGACCGCGAGTATACGGCCTGGACGAAAGCCCGGGAGCTAGGTTCAGGGATGCTGCGGCACCTTATTCCAAAAATCGCCGATTTCTGAAATAGCGATCGCCGCTATTTCAACGACTAGAATAGACCCTCAGTCCAGCGACGATGACACCGGGCAAGAAAAAGGCCGGCTCCGCGAGGAGCCAGCCTTGAGACGGTCGATCGGTGATGCCAGGTCGCGTCAGGCGGTGGCGCGGCTGCGCTTGTTGGCGCGGGCCTCTTTGGCGTCGCGGCCGAAGCGCTGCTCCCAGAGCAGGGCGAACGGGCTGGCGACGAAGACCGACGAGTACGTACCGATGATGATGCCGATCAGCAGCACGAACGAGAAGCCGCGCAGCACCTCACCGCCGAGGAAGAAGAGGCAACTGACGACGAGCAGCGTGGTGCCCGAGGTGAGCACGGTACGCGACAGCGTCTGGTTGATCGAGATGTTCATTACGTCCTCGAGACCCTCGCGCCGGAAGCGGCGCAGGTTCTCGCGCACGCGGTCGAAGATGACCACCGTGTCGTTCACCGAATAGCCGACCAGGGTGAGGAAGGCGGCGATGGTCGACAGGTTGAACTCGAAGTCGATCAGCGCGAAGAGGCCGAGCGTGATCAGGAAGTCGTGGAACACGGCGACCAGGGCACCGACGCCGAAGCGCAGCTCGAAGCGATACCAGATGTAGGCGAGCATGCCGAGCAGCGACAGAATCACCGCCAGGTAGCCCTTGCGCCGCAGCTCTTCACCGATCTGCGGGCCGACGTTCTCGTTCTTCAGCACCTGGAAAGCGCCGAGCTGGGCCTCCGACTCGAGCGTGTCGAGCACCTCGGCGGGCAGGCCGTCAATGCCGCGGATCTGGTCGAAGCCGGTGAAGACACCGAGCTCGCGACGCAGCTCGATGATGTCCTCGGCGTAGCTCCGGTAGGTGTCGGCGGCGAGATCGGCGTCGTCGCCGAGATTCTGCGGATCGCGCGCGACCAGCAGGCTGGAGATGGCGGTGGCGCCGCGCTGGTTGAGGTCCATGCGATCGCCGCGATCGGCGTTGAACACCGCGTCGAGCGCGTCGATCAGCCGCGACGAGGCCGCGGCGCTGTCCTCGGCGCTGTCTTCGGTGAGCGGCGTCTTGATCAGGACCTCGTTGTCCTCGGGCCCGCCGTAGGTCTGGATTTGCGCCTCGCGCAGGCCGGCGGCAGCGAGCGCGTTGCGAAGATCGTCGACAGGCGTGGCGTCGCGCATCTTCACCGTCAGCTGCGTGCCGCCGACGAAGTCGATGCCGAAGTTCAGACCGCCGAGCGCGAAGAGCTCGACGACCGCGACGAGCAGCAGTGCCAGCGACACCCAGACGAAGATGCGCCGGTACTTGAGAAAGGGAATGCGAGTATCGGTGAGGAATTCCATCGTGTTCTCCGACGCGTCAGATGGACATCTCGTCGACGCGACCCTTGCGGTTGTAGATCAGGTCGAAGAGCCAACGGCTGATGAAGACCGCGGTGAAGACCGACGCGAAGATACCGACCGAGAGGGTGACGGCGAAGCCACGGATCGGGCCGGTGCCGAACATGAAGAGGAACATCGCGGCGATCAGCGTCGTGAAGTTGGCGTCCAGAATCGACGACAGCGCCTTGGCGAAGCCGGCCGAGATCGCCGATTTCACCGTGCGCCCGGCGCGCCGCTCTTCGCGGATGCGCTCGAAGATCAGCACGTTGGCGTCGACCGCCATGCCGATGGTGAGCACGATACCGGCGATGCCGGGCAGCGTGAGCGTGGCGTTGAAGGCGGCGAGGGCGCCGAAGACCAGGACAATGTTGAGGCTCAACGCCAGCACCGCGTTGACACCGGTGAGGCGGTAGACGCCGAGCATGAGCAGGATCACCAGGCCGCCGCCGATCAGGCCGGCGACCTCGCCCTTCTCGATCGAGTCGCGGCCGAGCGACGGGCCGACGGTGCGCTCTTCGAGGATGGTGAGACCGGCGGGCAGCGCACCCGAGCGCAGCACGGTGACCAGGTCGTTGACCTCCTCGAGCGAGAAGTCGCCGTGGATCACGCCCTGGTCGCGGATGCGCTCCTGGATGTTGGCGACCGACATGATCTTGTCGTCGAGCACGATCGCCAGGCCGCGACCGATGTTGGCCTCGGTGACCTCGGCGAACTTGCGGCCGCCCTCGCGGGTAAGCGTGAAGCCGACCACCGGCTCGTTGAACTCACCGGTGCGCGGGCTGGCGGTGCGCAGGTCGCGGCCGGTGATCACGCGCCGCGACTCGACCGCCCACCACTGCTCACCGATCTTGCGCTTGTTGTCGTCGCGGATTTCCTCGACGAAGACCTCGCCGTCGACGCTGCTCGGAATGCTGTCGAGCGCCGCCTGCTGGCTCGGCGCCGCGCCCGTGCCCTGGACGGTGAGCCGCAGCTCGAGGAAAGCCGTCGACTTGATCAGCTCTTTCACGCGCTCGGGATCGTCGACACCCGGCAGCTGCACCACGATGCGCTCGGAGCCGAGACCCTCGTCGTGAATGATCGGCTCCGACACGCCGAACGCGTCGATGCGGTTGCGGATCGTCTGCCGCGCCTGATTCACCGCCAGCTGACGAATGTTGGTCTCTTCGGCGCTCTGCATGCTGAACGAGATCGTGCCGCCCGACGTGGTCTCGTTCCAGCCCGGCAGGTAGGGCTCGATGATCTCGTCGCGGATCTCACCGAGGCGATCCTGCGGCAGGTTGCTGGCCTGGAAGGTCCGCGGCCCGGTCTGTCTCAGCGTCGCCTGCAGATCGAGGCCTTCGAGCTCGCGCTCGAAGGTATCGAGGGCGTTCTCCGTCTCGGCGTTGACGGCGTCCTCCGTCTCCACCTGGAGCACCAGGTGCATGCCGCCCTGGAGGTCGAGGCCGAGGTTGATCTGCTCGGACGGGGGCCATGCCGAGACGGCGGCGAGCGCCACGACGGCGACGATCGAGAGGCCGCGCGTCAATAGACTGCGATCCATGGTCATTGTCTCCCGGACTCGGTTGGGGTGCCTTCGAGGCCGCCGATCGCCGACTTCGCGAAGCGGGCGCGCACGTTGTCGGCGATCTCGAGGACGACGATCGCGTCGTCGACCTTCACGACTTTGCCGTAGAGGCCACCGTTGGTGACGACCCGATCGCCCTTCTTGAGGTTGGCGATCTGCTCTTCGAGGGCCTTCTGCCGCTGACGCACCGGGCGCCACCAGATCAGGTAGAAGATGAAGAAAACGAGCAGGTAGGGAACCAGCGCGACGAGAAGACCTGTCGATCCTCCTGCCGCCTGGGCGACGATGCTCGTCAGACTGTCGATCGTCACGTCGATTCGCTCCTCGATCCGGACGCGCCGGCGCCCGGTTCAGCTCTGCGCTTCTCGATGTCGGTGGTGCGTCGTGGTGTCGGCAGAGGGGGTCAGCAGAGAGGGTGTCGCACGAAACGCGGGAGCATCGGCCTACCTGCGCGCACCTCGCGGACGGCGCGGGTGCGCCGCGGGCGAAGGCTCCGGGCCGAGCGCCCTGAGATCATGACGCGAGCCGAGGAGCGAAGACTGTGGCGGGAAGAGACGGAGCGCGGAAGCCCGTCAGGGGGCTCCGCCGGAGGTGCGGCGGACGAGCTCGTCGGCCAAAGACGCCAGCGTTCCGGACTCGACACCTTGCCGCAACTCGGCCATGAAGTCAAGGTAGAAGCGCACGTTGTGCAGGGTCCCCAGCACCGCCGCGGTGATCGGATCGGCCTTGAACAGATGGTGCAGGAACGCACGGCTGTAGCGTTCCGACAGCGGCCAGCTGCTGCCAGCGTCGAGCGGACGCGGATCGTCGCGGTGGCGCGCGTTCTTGATCTTGATCACACCGGTGCTGGTGAAGAGGTGACCATGGCGGGCGTGGCGTGCCGGAATCACGCAGTCGAAGAGATCGACGCCGCAGCGCACGCCATGCACCAGGTCGGCCGGCGTGCCGAGGCCCATCAGGTAGCGCGGCCGATCGTCGGGCAGCGCCGGTGCCGTCCATTCGACCACTTCGCGCCGCAGAATATCGGTCTCGCCGACGCTGACACCGCCGATGGCGTAGCCGTCGAACTCGAGCTCACGCATGCGGGCGGCGGCGTCGAGTCGCAGGTCTTGGAAGATCGAGCCCTGGACGATGCCGAAGAGGCCGCCGGCGGCGTCAGCGGGCCAGGCGGCGCGGGCACGCTCGGCCCACGACAGCGTGGTGCGGAGCGACGCGGCGGCGTCTTTCTTCTCGATCGGGAATGGCGGGCAGTCGTCGAGCATCATGGCGATGTCGACACCCAGACGCAGCTGCGACTCGACCACCGACTCGGGCGAGAAGAAGACCTCCGAGCCGTCGAGATGACTCCGGAAGCGCACGCCGTCGCGCTCGATCTTGCGCAGCGCGGCGAGGCTGAACACTTGGTAGCCGCCGCTGTCGGTGAGGATCGGCCGATGCCAGCCGCAGAACCGGTGGAGCCCGCCGAGGCGCTCGACGACGTCGATCCCCGGACGCAACGTCAGGTGGTAGAGGTTCGCCAGCATCACCGACGCGCCGGCCTCTTCGAGGTCGCGCACCGTGAGCCCTTTCACCGCACCGTGCGTGCCGACCGGCATGAAGGCCGGCGTCTCGATCACGCCGTGCGGCGTCTGCAGGCGCCCGCGACGGGCCTGGCCGCAAGTGCCGAGAAGCTCGAACGAAAGAGCCATCGCGTGCGTCGTTCGCGCCAGGGTCAGCCGTCGCCGCGGCGGCGGCCGAAGGCGACCTCTTGCACCTCGACGTCGTCGGGTAGCTCGAGGACGAAGCGATCCTCCGCGAGCTCGGCATTCACCTCGACGTTCTCGAAGCTGTACTCGGTGACATCGCCGTCGGGCTCGATGTAGCGCAGGAACACCGGGTAGAACTCGTCTCGGTGGATGCGGATCGTCATGCCCTTGATCCGCCGTTCGACGCGCTCGAACGCCGGCTTCAGCTCGAGCGTGTAGGGCGAGGTCTCGTCGGACGGAAACGTGACCCGCACCTGGAAGTAGCGCTCGAGCGTCTCGAGCGAGCTCGGCGCCGTGAGATACTCGGTGACCTTGTCGGCCTGGTCGCCGATCTCCATGCGTTCGGCGGTGCCGAGATCGCGGTGCCACGTCGTCATCACGTCGTCGGCCAGCACGACCGTCGTCTCGTCCGGCAGCAGGAAGTCCCAGCGCACCGACGACGGCGCGCGATACCAGAATTGTCCGGACGATGCCTCGGGCTCGAGAAAGAGGTCACTCTCTTTGCGCTGCGTGAAGTCGGCGCGCATCGTCTGCATCCCCGTTTGCTGCAGGCGGACCCGCTCGATCAGCGCCTCGACGCGTTCGGCGCCCGACAGACCGTCGGCGTCGGGGTCGGGGAGCGCGGCGGACGCCTCCATGGGCTCGTCCTGGGCGGTCGCCGGTGCGGCGATGAGCCCGAGGGTGGTGACGAGAAGGACGGCGGCCAGCAGTAGGACGGTCCCTCGCGACACGGTGGCGCGAACCGGGGTGTCGGCGACGCCGAGCACCCCAGTGCTCGGGGCCGCGTGGCCTGGGACGATGCGGAACGGACGGGGCTGAGAGTGCAGTCTCTGCATGACGGTCGCGATCGTACTCCCGACGCCGCGTCGCAGCAAGCGAGGGTCGGGCCACGGCTTGCTTGACGCGCCGCAGAGCCGGTGCTACCTTGCCGGCGCTTCGGCTCGGATCCTGCGCTCGAATGCGCACAGGCAGTTCGAACGATCGTGCGGAGGACGCGGACATGGCCACCAAGCTCGGCACTAAATGGGAATGCTTCTCGTGCGAGACGAAGTTCTACGACTTCGGGCGACCGAATCCCATTTGCCCGAACTGCGGCGTCGATCAGAAGACCCGCGAGCAGGCGGAAGAAGAAGAGGTCGAGTCCAAGGAGACGGAGGTCGAGGAGGCCGACGACAGTTCGCAGGACGACGATCTCGAGGCCGAGGGCGACGAGACCCTCGAGCAAGAGGACGGCGATCTCGAGGACAGCGATCTCGAGGACGACGACCTGGAAGACGGTGACCTCGAAGACGACGACCTGGACCTCGACGAGGACGAAGAGTTCGAGGAAGACCTCGACGACCTCGATGACCTCGACGACGAGGACTGAGGCGACCTGAGCGTTCCGCCACTCTCGCCGACGGCGGCTCTCAGCCTGCTGGTGCTCGGCCTCGGCGCCAGCGTTGGTGCCCGCGAGCGGACGCTCCGCGACGCGCTCGATGCGCTGGCCGCGCGCCTCGGCCCACTGCGCGTCGGCCCCTTGGTCGAGAGCACGCCGGTGCTGCGCCCTGGATCTTTTCAAGACTCTGACAGCGCCGACCACTACCTGAACACCGTCGCCCTCGCCCACCTGCCGTCCGCCGACCCGGACAGTCTGCGCGGTCTGCTGCGCGCGGTGAAGGCGCTCGAGATCGCCGCCGGCCGGCGCCGCGCCGCGCCCGACGCGCCGCGCCCCCTCGACATCGACCTCCTGATCGCCGGCGATCAGAACCTCGAGCTCCCGGCGGTCGACGCCAGACCCCACGGTCCCGAGTACGAGCCCACGCTCGACCGCGGCGACGGTCCGCTCGTCGTACCCCACCCGCGCCTCGCCGAACGACTCTTCGTGCTCGAGCCGCTGCGTGCCGTCGCACCACGGTTGCTCCTGCCGCTCGGCACGACGACCGCCGCGCAGACCGTCGCATCTCTGCATGCCGAAGTTGCCGCGCGGCTAAGCCGCGCCGGCCAAATCGTGCGGCGGCGTCCGTGGCGCGCACCGGACCTGTGCGGCGCGATCGTCGGCGCCCCCGAGGCCGAACCCCTGGTGTAAACTCGCGGCCGATGTCGATCCGCCCCACCCCCCGCTTCGACTCCAGCGAAGACTCCGACCGCGACCCCCACCGCCTCGCGATCCTGCCTCTTTCCGACGAGGTGCACTTCCCGCAGACCGACCTCTGCCTGCACGTCGTGTTGCCGGAGTACTGCGAGCTGCTGCGCGAACGCTTCTACGCCGCGCCGTTCAGCGCGCGCGTCGGCACGGTGCTGCTGCGCCCCGAGTCGGTGAGCCTCGGCGAGCAGGCCGCCGTGTACCACGCCGGCACGGCGGCGCGCCTGGTCGACCTGCGCGACACCGCCGAGGGCTGCGAGATCGTGCTGCGCGGCGAGTTTCGCTTCGAGGTCGAGCGCGAGATCGAGGGTGGACCGTGCCGCGAAGCGCTGGTACGTCCGATCCGCGAGGCCGAGCTCTCCGAGCACGATCCCGACGTGCAGAGCCTGCGCAGCGAGCTTTTCGACCGCGTCGCCTGCCTATCGCTCGAGCTCGGCGACCGATTCGAGCTCGACGACGACCAGCTGCGCGATCTGCGCGGCGGCCTGCCGTTCGAAGCGCTGGTCAATCACCTGGCGGCCAATCTCGAGGTGGCGCCCGAACGCAAGCTGCAGCTGCTGCGCGACGAGCTGCCCGAGCGCGCAGCTGGCCTGCTGACGATTCTGCGCTGCCGCCAGCAGGTGCTCGACATCTTGCGCCCCTATCGCCACCTGGCGGCGACCGCGGAGGTCAATTGAGACCCGGCGCCGACGGTCCGACGGATCGGCTCGGATAGCGCGTCATGCTGTCGATTCGAGACCCGATCCACGGTTTCGTCCGCACGGACGCGCTCGAAACGGCGCTGCTCAAGAGCCGGCCGATGCAGCGCCTGCGCTTCATCCATCAGCTCGGCCTCACCTTCCTCGTCTTTCCCGGCGCCGAGCATAGCCGGTTCAGCCACGCCCTCGGCGTGATGCACCTGGCGGGCCGGCTCTACGACGCGCTGGCCGCGAAGAGCGGTGGCCGGCTGCCCGAAGGGGCCACCTGCCGCGAGCGCCGGCTGGTCCGGGTCGCGGCACTGCTCCACGACATCGGCCACGCACCGTTCAGTCACACCGCCGAGGATCTCTTCGAGGACGACATCGACCACGAAGAGATGACCCGCCGACTGCTCGACACCGACGAGATGCGGTCGATCTTCGCCGAGCACGGCGACGGCATCGATGCCGAGGACGTGAAGAGCGTGCTGGCGAAGAGCG
This sequence comes from Acidobacteriota bacterium, assembly GCA_039194425.1. GTDB lineage: Bacteria > Acidobacteriota > Thermoanaerobaculia > Multivoradales > J023 > JAUIJL01. Next base: position 44,375 of record JBCCVZ010000030.1, read on the forward strand.
GCCACAGCGTCGACTTCCTGCTCTCCGAGATCGTCACCTCCGAGCTCGACGTCGACAAGATGGACTACCTGCGGCGCGACAGCCTGTTCTGCGGCGTGCTCTACGGCAGCTACGACCTCGAGCGCCTGATCGAGACTGTCGAGCCGATCGAAGACCCGGTCGACGGCAAGCTGCGCATCGGCGTCTCTCACGTCGGTGTGCATGCCCTGGAAGCGCTGGTGATGGCGCGCTATTACATGTTCACGCAGGTCTACTTCAACGTCACCAGCAAGGTGATGGAGCTGCACTTCAACAAGTGGCTGCGCACCCGCGGCACGACCTGGTCGAGCGACCCCGAGACCTTCCTCGGCCACGACGACATGACCGTGATCGCCGACATGCGCAGCGACGACGACCCCCATGCCCGCGCGATCATCCACCGCGAGCGCTATTCGCTCGCCTTCGAGACCGACGAGCACCTGACGCCGGACGAGCGCCTCAGCTTCCGCGCGCTGATGCCGGCGCTGCAGGACCGCTTCGGCGCCGACCAGCTGCTGGTCGACAACTCGGCCAAGGATCCGCATCGCCTGGGCGAGAGCCGCGTGTTCGTCAAGCGCTGGGACGGTTCGCTGCTGCCGATGTCGGAGGCGAGCGACTTCATCGCTCAGCTGTCACGGATCGACTGCTTCCGCGTCTACGCGCCGCGCGAGATCCGCGACGACGTCTCGAGCCTGGTCGAGTCGCTGTGGAACGAGACGCGCCCTGTCGCGAGCTGAGGGCCACGCCACGACACGTGATCGACGGAGGATTCGATGGGATTCATCGACCGCATGCTGGCCGACCTGATCGGCAAGAACACGGGCCTCGATCGCCGCACCGCGCGGCGCCTGGTCCGCGGTAAGGGTTCGAGTCTGTTGATGATGGGCGGTGCCGCGGCGCTCGGTGCAGTGATCGCCGACGGCGTCCAGCGGAACGCGGCACAGACCGCAGCGACCGGCGGACCCCATCCCGGCGTGCCCCCGGGCACACCGCCTCCGGGCACGCCGCAGGGCACCCTGCCGGCGACGCCGGGACCGTCCCCGAGCGCCGCGCCACCGACTCTCCCTCCCCTGCCGACGACGCCTCAGCCCGCGACGCCTCAGCCCATGGCGCCTCAGCCCATGGCGCCTCAGCCCGCAGCGCCCCAGGCAGCGTCTCTCCAGCCCTCGATACCGCCGGCCGACGCGGGCCCGCCCATCAGCGACCCGGACGGCGACGTGGACCTGGCGCCAGACACCGCCTACCCGATCGTGCGCGCCATGGTCGCCGCGGCGCTCGCCGACGGCGAGCTCGGCGACACTGAGCGCCAGGCGATCCACGAGCACCTCGCCGATTCGGGACTGTCGCCGGAGCAGACGGCGCAGATCCACCGCGACCTCGTCCTGCCCCCGTCGGTGACGATGCTCGCCGCCGCGAGCGACGACCCCGCGGTGCAAGCCGCAATGTATCGCTGCGCCGGCGCCGTCGTTCTCGCCGATGGCGCCGTGGCCGATGCCGAGCGGCGCTGGCTCGACCAGCTCGCCACCGCGCTCGGCTTCGACGACACTCGACGCGCGGCGCTCGAGCGCGAGATTTTCGACCCGGGCTGACGAGATATGATCTCTCTTCGTCACCCCGTCCCGATCCCCGTCCGCCGCCTTTCCTGATTCACAGCTGCCCGGAGATTCCGTATGACCCCGAAGATCTACACTGACCTGGTCGACGTGCTGCAGCACTCCGTCGCCCAGCACGGCCCGCGCAACCTCTTCGGCACGAAGCAGGACGGTCACTGGGAGTGGACGACCTACGCCGAGGTCGGTCGACGGGTCGACGAGTTCCGCGGCGGTCTGGCGCGACTCGGTATCGAGCAGGGTGAAACCGTCGCGATCATCTCCAACAACCGCGTCGAGTGGGCGATCGCCGCCTACGCCACCTACGGACGTGGCGCGCGCTTCTGCCCGATGTACGAGACCCAGCTGCCGAAGGACTGGCGCTACATCCTGCAGGACTCCGAGGCGAAGGTGCTCATCGTCTCGAGCTACGCGATCTACGAAGAGGTGCGCGGCTGGGTCGACGAGATCGACACGCTCGACCACGTCTTCTGCATGGCCCTGCCGAGCGAGGACGACGCCGGCTTCGGGGCGGTCGAGGCGCTCGGCCGCGAGCAGCCGTCGCCGCCCGTCGAGCTCGACCCGGAGTGGATCTGCGGCTTCATCTACACCTCCGGCACCACCGGCAAGCCGAAAGGCGTGCTCCTGTCGCACTCGAACATCACGTCGAACATCAACGCGGTGTCCGAGCTCTTCCCGATCGACCACAGCGACATCTCGGTCTCCTTCCTGCCCTGGGCGCACTCCTTCGGCCAGACCTGCGAGCTCCACTGCATGATCTCGCGCGGCGCCGCGATGGCGGTCGCCGAGTCGGTCGAGAAGCTGGTCGACAACTTCCAGGAAGTACGGCCGACCCTGATGTACGCCGTGCCGCGCATCTTCAACCGCATCTACGACGGCGTGCACAAGAAGGTGGCGGCCGGCGGTGGCCTGAGCAAGACGCTGTTCGACGCCGCGCTCGCCAACGCAGGCGAGCGCAAGCGCCTCCAGGCCGACGGCAAGAGCTCCTGGCTGGTCGACTCCAAGCACTCTGTGCTCGACAAGATCGTGCTGTCGAAGATCCGCGCGCGCTTCGGCGGCCGGCTGCGCTTCGCCTTGTCGGGCGGCGCGGCGCTCTCGTCCGAGGTCGCCGACTTCATCGACAGCCTCGGCATCCTGGTGTGCGAGGGCTACGGCCTCACCGAGACCAGCCCGATCGCCACCGCCAACCATCCCGGGGCACGACGCATCGGTTCGGTCGGTCAGCCGATCGCCGGCGTCGAGATCATCATCGACAAGAGCGTTATCGACGACGAGGACTCGGACGACGGCGAGGTGATCGTCAAGGGCCCGAACGTGATGAAGGGCTACCACAACCGGCCGCAGGACACTGCCGAGGTGATGACCGAGAACGGCGGCTTCCGCACCGGCGATCTCGGCCGGCTCGATGCCGAAGGCTTCCTCTACATCACCGGCCGGATCAAGGAGCAGTACAAGCTCGAGAACGGCAAGTACGTCGTGCCGGGTCCGCTCGAGGAGGCACTGCAGCTCTCTGGACTCATCGCCCAAGCGTTCATCCACGGCTTCAACAAGCCGTTCAACGTCGCCCTGATCGTGCCCGATCGCGACGCGCTCGAAGGCTGGGCGCGGGAGAGCGGCGTCCGCGGCGGCTGGCCGGAGATCCTGCAGGACGCGAAGGTCCGCGACCACATGCAGCGCCAGATCGACGCCCACAGCGGCGAGTTCAAGGGCTACGAGCGAGTGCGCGACTTCCGCTTGCTGGCCGAAGAGTTCTCGGTCGACAACGGCATGCTGACGCCGAAGCTCAGCGTCAAGCGTCGGGTGGTGATGGACCACTACGGGACCGAGCTCGAGGAGATGCACGCCGAGGACTGATCGTCGGCTGCCCTTCCTGATGTCTCGCTTCGTCGGCCTTTGCGCCGCGCTCCCGGCACCTCTGTCGCGAGGTGTCGGCGTCCGTCTCGGCGCCAGTGTGGTTGTCCTGGCGCTGCTCGTCCTCGGCTGCGGTTCCGACGCACCGACTCGCTCGAGCGTCGACGCGACGCCGAACGCCACGCTGGATGCCACGCCGGCGGCCGTTCCGGATGAAGACGCCCTGTTCGTCGACGTCACCGACGCATCGGGCGTCGACTTCACCTATTGGAACGGCATGACCGGCCGCTACTACTACGCCGAAATGATGGGCGCCGGCGCGGCGCTGCTCGACGGCGACGGTGACGGCGATCTCGACCTCTTCCTGGTGCAGGGCGGCCGGCTCGGCGACGCGCCGCTGACCGAGGCGGTGCTGGCGCCGCCCGCGCTCGCCCGCGACGAGGGCATGCTGGTCGACCGCTACTACCGCAACGAGAGCACGCCGGGAGCGATCCGATTCGTCGACGCGACCGCCGAGGCCGGGCTCACGGCGCTCGTCGACGGGGCTTCCGAGACCGACCTTCCAGACGGTGACCTTCCGGATGGCGACCTCCCGGACGATGGCTACGGCATGGGCGCGGTCGCCGCCGACTTCGACGCCGACGGCCGGGTCGATCTCTATGTCACCAACCTGGCGCACAACCGACACCTGCGCGGGCTGGGCGACGGCCGCTTCGTCGACGTCACCGACGAGGCGTCGGCGGTGCCGCGCTGGAGCGTGCCGGCGACCGTCGGCGATTTCGACCTCGACGGCCGCATCGACCTCTTCCTCGGACACTACGTCGAATGGTCGCCGGCGGACGAGAAGCGCTGCAGCGACGAGCTCGGCCAGCCGAACTACTGCGGCCCGCTCTCCTACCCGCCGCAGGACGACGTGCTGCTGCGCAACCTCGGCGGCCGCTTCGAGGACGTGAGCCGGCGCGCCGGCCTGCGCACGGCCCGCCCGGGCGCCGCGCTCGGCGCCGTCGTGATCGACGCCAACGCCGACGGGCACCTCGACCTCTTCGTCGCCAATGACGGCTCGGCGAACCACCTGTGGATCAACCGCGGCGCCGCGGACGACGCATCCTCCGACGGCCCGCGCTTCGACGAGCGGGCGCTGCTCGCCGGCGTGGCGGTGAACGCCCAGGGCCGCGCCGAGGCTGGCATGGGCGTCGCCGCCGGCGATGCCGACGGCGACCTCGACGAAGATCTGCTGATCGGCCACCTGCGGCGCGAGACCAACACGCTCTACGTCGCCGAAGGCGGCGGCTCCTTCCTCGACCGCTCGGCCCAGAGCGGGCTTGGAGCCCCGAGCTTTGATCGCACGGCATTCGGCGTCGCCTGGCTCGATGTCGACAACGACGGCAAGCTCGACCTGGCGGCGGTGAACGGCGCCGTGAAGGTGATCAAGGAGCAGGCACTGGCCGGCGACCCGTATCCACTGCACCAGCGAGATCAGCTCTTCCGCGGCCTCGGCGGCGGACGCTTCGCGCCCTGGACCGACGCCGCGGGCGCAGCCTTCGCCCCGTCGCGGGTCTCGCGCGGGCTCGTGGTCGGTGATCTCGACGACGACGGCGATGCCGATCTGATCATCGTCGACAACGCGGCCCGCGCGCGCGTGCTCGAAAACCGCGTCGGTCAGGAAACCGCCTGGCTCGGCCTGCGCCTGGTCGCCCCGGCGCGCGGCGAGGGCGCGGCTCCAGAGGCCGTCGTCGACGTGCCAGGGGCGCTGGCGACGGTATCCGTGCGCGTCGGCGACGAAACGCGGCGCCTCGCGCGGCGCGTCCACCTCGGCTCGGGCTACGCCTCGTCGTCCGACCCGCGCCTGCTCTTCGGTCTCGGCGAGGCCGGTGATGCGATGTCCGGAGACGAGCTGCAGATCGAAGACGTCGTCGTCACCTGGCCGGGCGGCGAGCGCGAGCGCTTCGCGGGCGTCGAGCCCAGGCGCTACACGACGCTGCGGCGCGGAGACGGTGCGGAGGTCTCCGAGCCCTGAGCCGCCACCGGGCCGGGCAAGAGTCCGTGCCAGACGGGTCCGAGTGCGATACCGTCGTCGAGCCGAAACGTGCTCGGCACCTGCACCTCGTCTCATGATGTTTTCTCTGCCGATGGGTTCCATGAACCGACTCAGTCCACTCGTCTCTCCGCGCTTCGTGCGGTCGGTCGTCGGCCTCGTCCTGCCTTCCGCGCTCGGCCTCGCGCTGCTCGCCGGCGTCGGCTGCGGCGGCCCGAGCGAGGACCTGCCGCCCCTCGAGCCACTGCCCTCCCTGCCGCTCGACAGCGTCGAGCCGGTGGTGCGCGAGCAGCTGAGCGACGCGCGGGCCGCCCTCGACGACGCCGACGAGCGTCTCGAGCTCGCCGCCGCCTGGGGCGAGCTCGGCGAGGTGCTCCACGCCTATGCCCTCCAAGCGCCGGCGCGCATTGCCTATACCAACGCCGCGACACTCGATCCGGGCGCGTTCGCCTGGCCGTACCTGCGCGGTGTGGTGGCGCAGGACGACGGCGACTTCGACGCCGCGCGCACTCAGCTCGAGCGCGCCGTCGAGCTGCAGCCGCTGAGCGCGCCGGCACGACTGCGCCTCGCCGAGGTGCTGCTCGCCGTAGGCGATGCACCGGCCGCGGCGCAGCAGGCCGAGGCCGCGCGCGACGCGATCTCCGCCGACTCGTACACCGCGGCGATCGACTACGCCGCCGGCCGCGCCGCCGCCCAGGCGGGCGATAGCGAGCGTGCCGTCGAGCTGCTGCAGGCCGCCGCTGAAGCGGCGCCCGAGGCTGGCGCAGTGCGCCATGCGCTCGGCGAGTCGCTGCGCCGTCTGGGGCGCGACGACGAGGCCGGCGCGGAGCTCGCTGCCTCGGGAGCCGCACCGCCGCCGATCTCCGATCCGCTGCTCGAGCGTGTGCAGGACCTCGCCGTCTCGGCTGGCGCCGCGCTGCGCCGCTCGAACCAGGCGCTGGTCGCCGGGGATTTCGAACGCGCCGAGGAGTCGCTACGCCGCGGCCTCGCCGTGCTCGACGACACGGTGGGCGCCGAGGCTCCCGAGGCGCTCGAGCTGCACCTCAATCTGGCCGCCGTGCTGCTGCGCCGCGAGCAGCCCGACGAGGCCCTGGTGGCGCTCGAGAGAACGCATGAGCTCTTTCCGGACGCCGCGCGAGTGCATCACGACCTTGGCACCGTGCAGCGTGCGCTCGGCGACGACGCGGCCGCCGTCGACGCGTTCCGGCGCGCCCTCGAGCTCGAGCCCGACCGCGCCGACACGCATTTCAACCTCGCCAACGCCCTCGCCGCGCTCGAGCGCTGGACGGACGCCGAGCCGACCCTCGAGCGTGTGCTCGAGCTGAGGCCCGACGACGACCGGGCACGCTACCTGCTGGCGATCGCGATGGTGCAAACCGGGCGTACCGAGGCGGGCGAAGAGCGCCTGCGCGGCCTGCTCGCCGACGAGCCGGCCCATCGCCCGGCCCTGCGTGGGTTGGTGGAGATCCTCGAGCAAACGGGGCGGCGCGCCGACGCGATCGCGCTCTACGACGCCGCCCTGGACGTCGAGCAGCCACCCGCCGAGCGCGACGCCTTGCTCGAAGAGGCGGCGCGTCTGGCGTGGAAGCTCGGCCGCCGCCAGCGCGCGCTCGGCTTCTGGCGCCAACGCGTGCAGCTCGACCCCACGTCGAGCACAGCCGCCACCGCCCTCGCCAACGCGCTGCAGCTCTCCGGCCAGCGCGACGCGGCGCGCACAGAGTTCGCGCGCGCCGTCGAGCTCGACCCCGACAACGCCACCGCGTGGCTGTCCGAGATTTCGTTGTGGATCCTCGAGGGCGACTTCGCCGCCGCGCGCGAGCGTGCCGACGCCGCCCTGGCGCTGCATCCCGACGACGCCGCGCTCGCCCACACCGCGGCCCGCCTGCTGGCGACGGCGCCCGACGCCGCGGTGCGCGACGCCGACCGCGCGCTCGACCTGGCGCGCCTCGCGTACGGAGTCGAGCCGAGTCTCGAGCACGCCGAGACCCTGGCCATGGCGTTCGCTAACTACGGGCGCTTCGAAGAGGCGATCCGCATTCAGCGTCGCCTGGTCCAGCAGGCCCAGCTGCAAAATCGGCGCGGCGATCTCGGCCGCCTGGTCGCGACCCTACGCAGCTTCGAAAACCGGCAGCCGGTGCGCGCCAAGGCGCGTCCTTGACGCGCTCAAAAACCACAGCGCGTCCTTGACGCGCTCAGAAATCACAGCGCGTCCATGACCGTTCCAAGAGGATCGCAGGCCATGAACCCCCCGTTCCATCTCGCCTTCCCCGTCCGTGACCTCGAGTCGACCCGCCGCTTCTACGGCGAGATTCTCGGCTGCCGCCTCGGCCGCAGCGCCGAGACCTGGATCGATTTCGAGCTCTACGGCCACCAGATCTCGGCCCACGTCCGTGAGGGGCAAGGCGACGCGATCGCCTTCCGCAACCCGGTCGACGGCCACGGCGTGCCGATTCCACATTTCGGCGTCGTCCTGCCCTGGGACGCGTGGCAAGAGCTGGGCGAGCGGCTCCGCGCCCCCGAGCTCGCCGACGAGGTCGAGTTCCTGATCGAGCCGACCGTTCGCTTCGCCGGCCAGACCGGCGAGCAGGGCACCTTCTTCGTTCGCGACCCGAGCGGCAACGCGCTCGAGTTCAAGAGCTTCCAGAACCCGGAGAAGCTGTTCGCGACGAGCTGACGAGCCCGCCGGTAGTTCGTTCAGAGGTACGGCGAGGCGAGCCGGGCGAGACCGTCGCGCAATCGCACCGGCAGCGACCGCCCGTCCACCGTGGCGAGATCAAGCTCGCGCGCTGCGGCGCGGCGGGCGTCGATCTCGGCGCCCAGCTGCGCCGCCAGCGGCTTGGAGATGCAGGCCAGGTTGAGCTCGAAGTTGAGACGAAGGCTGCGCGGGTCCCAGTTCGCCGAGCCGATCAGGCTCCACTCGTCGTCGATCACACAGAGCTTGCTGTGATCGAACGGCCGCGGCGTCAGGAAGACGCGGCAGCCCGGCTGCAGCACCTGCCACAAGAGCGCCGTCGACGCCCACTGCACCAGCAGGAGATTGTTCACCTCGGGCAACAGGATCTCCACCTCGACGCCGCGCCGCGCCGCCGTCGACAAACCGACGATCAGCGCCTCGTCGGGCAGGAAGTACGGGGTCACGATGCGCACGCGGTGACGAGCGCAGGCGAGGGCGCCGAGCAAGGTCCAGCGCAGCTGGTCGAAGCGCCCCGCGGGCCCGTCGTCGATCGCGCGACACACGACCTCGCCCTTCTGCTCCAGGCGCGGAAACCAGGCCTCGCCGCGCAGCGTCTCGTTCGCGGCGAAGGCCCAGTCGTTGACGAAGACCTGCAGCAGCGAGGCCACGATCGGCCCCTCGACGCGGAAGTGCAGATCGCGCACCGGGTTCTTCGGCGCCTCGTCGAGAAGGTGCCCGTGGCGGATGTTCATGCCGCCGGTGAAGACGACGCGGCCGTCGGCGACCAGCAGCTTGCGGTGATTGCGCAGATTGGAATAGCTGAGGTACTGCGGCCACAGCGTCGGCATGAAGGACGCGGCGGGCACGCCATCGCGCGCCAACAGCCGCCGCATCGGCGGCCAGCTGTAGCGATCGCCCATCGCATCGATCAACACGCGCACCTCGACACCGCGTCGATGCGCCGCCGCCAGCGCCCGCCGAAACCGATTCCCGACCGCATCATGGTCGAAAATGTAGGTCGACAGCGCCAGGGTGCGCTCGGCGCCATCGATCGCGGCCAGCATCGCGTCGTAGGCCATCCGCCCGCTGGTCAATGGCTCAACCCGGTTGCCGATGCACAGATGGGTCGGCACCAGGCCGTCGACAAACCGCGCCAGCTCGACCACCGACGGCTTCACCCGGCTCTCGAGAACCCCGTCAAACACGCCGGCCTCGAGGTCGTCGGCGTCGAGAGTGCAAGTCTCGACGTCGAAGCTCTCTGGCAAATGGTCGGCGTAGAGCGACTCGGCGCGTCGCGACACCCGGTTGACGCCGAACACGAAGTAGAGGGTCGCGCCGAGCAGCGGCACCAGGAGGATCAGACCGACCCAGCCGAGCGCTGCGCGCGGATCGCGCTTGCGCAGAATCACGTGCCCCCCCGCCCAGGCGGCGACAACGATGGCGACGAGAAGCAACCAGGCACCGTCCTGGGCGAGCTCGCCGAAGGTCATGTCACGCGCCGTCCGGAGGCACGCCGGCGGCGTTCGGCACTGTCGCGAGGCCGGCCGCTTTCTCCTGCGCACGCCAGCGCGCGAGCACACCGAGCGTGGCGATCACCAACGCCAGCTCGAGCACGCCGGCGACGATGAACGCGAAGCCGAAGCCTCCGATACCGAATGCCCAGCTGCCGACCACCGGTCCGACGGCGAAGCCGAGCGATCCGGCGAGGTTGAAGCCACCCATCGCGCTGGCGCGCGTCTTCGGCTCCGACAGGTCGGCGGTGAGCGTGATCGCGGGTGGGAACATCAGCGCAGCGAGCAGGCCGAGCGCGGCCATCGCCCACCACAGGCCGATGAGATCCGAGTAGCCGACCACGCAAAGCACCAGGCCGTAGACGAACGATCCCGCGAGCAGCGGCTTGTACGGTCCGACGCGCTCGGAGAGTCGCCCCGTCCAGTACTGCGCCAGCGCGAAGGGGATCAGGAACAGCGCCAGGTAGCGTCCGCGCACCGCCGGATCGTCGACGCCGAGGGTCGCCAGGTACTGCGGGAAGAGGACGACGAAGAAGCCGACGGTGTAGCGATCGACGAACTGGAAGGCGTAGGGCACGAGCAGACGCGGCGCCCGGCGCAACGTGCGGCCGATGGCGCCGAGGCTCTCGTGGCTGCGCAGCGTGTGCTCCTCACGCAGCACCAGCGTGCCGGCGGCGAGCAAAACGAAGAGCACACCCGCAAGCCACAGCGGCGCGCGCGCACCGAGCTCGCGCGTGACGTAGCCACCGATCGGCGCTCCGAGTGAAATGCCGAAGATCAGCGCGCCGCCCATCACCCCCATGTAGCGACCGCGCCGCTTCTGGTCGGGCTGGTCGAGCACCATCGCCATCAGGATCGACCAGCCCATCACCGAGAAGGCGCCCTGGGCGAAGCGCAGAGTGAGCAGCATCGACACGCTGTCGACGAGAAGGTACGAGAAGTAGAGCAGGCCGCTGAAGAAGAAGCCGGTAGCGACCAGCGGCCGGCGGCGGCCCCAGCGGTCGCTCAGCAGGCCCCACAGCGGCGCGAAGAGGATGTGCGCCGCCATCTCGACCGAGAAGAAGAGACTGGCGTGGTGGGTCGTGCCGCCCAGGTCGTCGATGATCAGCTCTTTGAGGCCGGCGACGATCAACGTGAGGTTGAACATCGCCACCATCAGGAACAGCGACGGCAGAACGACGGCGCGCCAGGTCTCGCGCCGGGAGAGTGTTTTCGAGATCGCGGGTCCTCCGTGAGCGGCGGGTCAGGCCCGGCCGGACACTATGCTGCCAGAGGCGCCGCGGGGCGGCAAGCAGCGCACGCTCAGCGGATGGCGGACGAGCTGCCGAGGTTTCGTCTGAACTCGCTGCCGAGATCGCGATCGAGGTCGGTGTCGAGGTCACTGCCGGCCAGGCGGATGCTCCTCTTGACGTACGACGCCAGGCCGGTGGCGTCCTCCGCCAGGCCGACAGCCACCGTTTGCACGCCGGGACGCATGATCATCTTCAGCTCGTAGGTGAAGGCGATCCCCTCGGCCTCAGCGGCGCGCGCGGCCGGGAAGCGTATCGTCCAGAGCAGACTCTGCGCCGGCGCCAGCCGCTGCTCCTCGTCGATCGCGGCGACGAAGACGCGAAGAGTCGCCATCAGGTCGTCGCCGCGCGGCAGCAACGTCAGCGACTCGGACGGCACGCGGACGAGCACTGGCACGAGAAGCTTCTTGTCGTCGGCCGGGGTCGGTCGACCGAACTCGAGGAACGCGCCGTGGGAGTTCGATTCGATGCCGTGCAACAGCGCCGCCATCGTGCGGTCGGAGAACTCCGTCTCCAGGCTCTTGAAGCGGTAGCCCTGGCGATGCCGCACCTTCAGGTCGTCGCGGCCCACGACCTTCACCTCGATGCTGTAGTAGCGGCCGTCGCGACCATGGGCGGGCGTGTAGCCGAGCGAGTAGTAGTTGTCGAGCGCATCGGCGAAGCGACGCAGACCGTCGCCGATGTTGTTCGTGCCGACGACCGCCAGACCACCGGTCTCGTCGGCCATGAACTCCAGGGTCGACTGCATGTTGCGGCGATGGGTGAAATCGGCCGCCACATGCGAGCGCGAACCACTGGCGCGCGCGCTGCCCAGCTCGTAGCCGCGCAGGCCGGCGGCGTCGATGGTGAAGAGATTGACGTCGTTGGTGTTCACTTTGGCCGCCAGCAGGGTGAACTCGCGGCTGAAGTCGTACTCGGTGACATCCATCAGGTACGACGACTCGCCGGTGGTCTCGGCCCGGGCCTGGAACACGTCCTCGGCGCCGCGCCACGGCAGGCCATCGCTCACGTAGAGCACCGCCTTGCGCCCCGGAAGGCCCGAGATCGAGTCGCAGAGGTTGCGGATGCCGTTGATCGTGAACGCCAGGTCGTTCTGCACCTTGCGCGCGTAGAAGCGCATGCGCACATCGACGCCCTGGGGCGGTGGCTCGCTGTAGATCGCGCTCAGCAGCTGCTGCCGATCGTCCTCCATCGAGCTACGAAACGCACTCGTGCGCTCGACCCCGTCGAGGGCGGAGAGCACCTCGCCGATGTCCTCGGTGAACGGCACCAGCTGGCGCAGCGGCCGATCGTAGGCGTAGAGCGCGACGCGGTCACCGGACTGCAGCTGGCTGAGCAGGAACTGCCGCACATGGTGCAGCGTCCGCCGGCGATTCAGCGGCGACAGGTTGAAGTTGTCGACGTAGAGCACCAAATGCAGCGGCTCGGCACGCTGCTCGATCGGCTGCAACAGCAGGCGCGCCTCCTCGGAACCGATCTCGGGCATGACGTCGGGCATGCGGCGGCCGGAGCGGACCTCGAAGAAGTTCGTGAGCCCGAGACGCCGGTCGTCCTCGTAGACCTCGAAATCCTCGGCGCGCAGCCCCTCTACCGTGTTTCCGTCCTCGTCGAGCACGGTGACGTCGAGATTGACGACGAGCACATCCATGCGGTCGATGAAGCCGGCCTCGGGCCCACCCTCGGCGACTTCCTGCGCCACCACAGACGCCGGGACCGAGATGCCGACGGCGAACAGGGCGGCGAGAAGGAGGGCGCCGGCGAGCGGCGAGACGGAGCCGCGGGCGGTACGGGCTGCGGAGACCGCGGGGCGGCGGAGAACGGCGAGGGGTCGGGACACGGCATGCATCCTCTGAGTCTACTCTGTGCACAGAACTGGGTGCGCAGAACGGGTGCGCAGACACGACGAGCGGCCGAGCCGTCGAGGCCCGGCCGCCCGAGAGTCCGCGATGAACGACCGTCAGCGTCCGCGGCGGCGGTTCGGGTCGACGGCGACGACGACGCTGTCCGACGCGGTGATGCCGGAGAGCCGATCGCGGACGGCGACTGCGAGCGTCTGCTTGCCCTCACGCATCACCAGGCGGAAGGCGGCGACGGCGACCGGCACCTTGCCGGCCTCGATGTCGGCGTTGTTCAACTCGATGGTGAGCGGAATTCTCTGCGGCGGCGAGGTGTCGCCGATCTCGTCCTTCACCACCACCACCGCCATCAGCTGACCGACCTGGCGACCGTCGCCCTGTGGCAGCAGCGTGGCCTTCTCGATCGGAAACTTCACCGACACCGGCACGACGTACTTCTCGTCCTGGCTCGGCTGCGGGCGGCCCGGCTCGAGCCACAGCGAGAGCGGATTGGTCGAGGCGTCAGTCAGCAACTCGGCGAGCGCCAGGTCGACCAACGCCTGTTCCGACGTCTTGTTCAGATAGTTGCGACGGTAGGTCAGACGATAGTCGGGATTCTTCGTCCGCACTTCGATGTCGTGGAACTGGCCGTCGCGCTCGCGCGGCGGCTGGTAGCCGAGCGAGTAGAAGTTGTTGAGATCGCGGTCGATGCGGTCGAAAAATCCGCCGTAGTCGCGAGTCTCGGCGAGCGTCGCGGCGCCAGTCTCGGTGGCGATCAGCTCCAGGCCGCCGCGCAGGTTGCGCTCGCGCAGCGTATCGAGGCGCTGGTTCCAGGTGTCCTGGTAACCCGAGCCGGCCAGCGAATTGCTATCCGTGAGACCGTACTCGGCGCTGCCCCGGAAGCTGCCGCGCCGCCCGGAGGCGTCGATGGCGTAGAAACGCACGCCGGCTTCCTGGGCGCGAGCCACTGCGTACTCGAAGCGCTTGCTGAGATCGAACTCGAGCGCGGCGACCTCCGGCGGGTCGATCCGAATCTCGTCGTAGAGCTCGGCGATGTTGGAGAACTTGTTGGAGAAGGCGTGGAAGAGTGTTTCGCCCGGCTTGGTGGGCAGACCCTCGCCAAAATAGACGACCGCTTTCTGTCCCGGAATCCCGGCCAGCGGGCGCATCAGGTACTCGAGCGCTGCCAGGCTCTGCTCCGAGCGGTGGTAGGTGCGCCGCACTTCGGCGTTGATCCGGCCGCGCAGCATGTTGGCGTTGAATTTCACGCGCGCGACATCGAGCGATGCGGTGAAGTCACCGGGACCCCCACCGGCTCGCTCGGCGCCGGTCTGCGTCAGCACGATGTCTCGCACCAGCTGGCGCACATTGTTGTTGACGACGTTGCCGTCGACCTGCGTGCTCTCGATCTGGTCGATGGCGTAGACCACGTCGCCCGGGCTGTTGGTGAATCCGGTCACCGTGCGCAGCTCACCGCTCGACTCGAGCATGGAGACCTTGACGAAGTCTTTCGGTCCCATGTGTTCCTGAACGAAGTCTCGGCTCGCCTGCAGCACTCGCCGCCGGTTCTTCTTCTCGAGCGAGGTGTTGTCGAAGAAGATGACGAACGCGCGGCTCTCGAGGTCGATCACCGGCTTCGGATCGGCCTCGGCCGAGGCGTCCTGCACATCGCCGGAGATCGGCGCGTCGGGCGCCGGTGCGACGACGTTCTGTCCGTCGCGAATTTCGTAGAAGTTGCTCACCTCCATCGCGCGCCCGTCCTCGAAAATCTCGAAGTCGTCGGCTTCGAGGTCGCGCACGGGGCGCCCTTCGGCGTCGACCACGACGACCTCGATATTGACGACGTTGACCTCGACGACCTCGTCGAAGATCGGCGCCGGCTCGTCTTGGGCGCCGAGCATCGCAGGGGCGAGAAGGGTGAGAAGGGCGAGAGCCACGAGGCCAGCGACCGTGGCGTCGCGGCGATGTGGTGCAGAGACTTGGAACGAGCGCTTGAGACGCAACATGGTGATCCTCCGGGCGGGGCGGTCAGCGGGACGTCAGCCATTCTGACAGAGGCGGTGGCCGAACGGTGGGCCTGCGGCTCAGGTGCCGCCCGGCCGGTACGGAATGCCGACGTCGCGGGGTCGACACCGAGGTGTCGACCCCACAATTCGTCGCGGCGGCGACCGCGGATCTCGCGACCTGTGTCGCCAGACCCGTGTCGCCGCCGAGTGTCTTCAGATCGACGCGTCGACCGCCACGCTGGCGGCCGAGGTGGCGCCGGTGGCGAGATCGCGCACCACGACGGCGATCTGCTGCTTGCCCGAAGTGGTGAGCAGGCGCAGGTCGGCGACCGCGACCGGCACCTTGCCCTGCTCGATCTCGCCGTCTCGCAGCGAGACCTCGAGCGGGATTTCGCGCACCGGCGACAGGTTGCCCTGCTCGTCCTGGATGACCACGAGAGCACTCAGCCGCGCCGCGCGCGAGGTGCCGCCGGGCTGCTCGACGAGAGCCGCGTTCTGGGCCGGGAAACGAATCTCGAGCGGCAGCTCCCAGCGCCCGCGCTCCGCCTGCTGCGGTGCACCGCTGGTGAGCGCCAGGCCGAGGCCGTCGACGCCGGCCGGCACGAGCAGCGTGGCGAGAGCGAGATCGACCAGCTGCTGGTCCTTCGTCTTGTTCTGGTAGCCGGTCCGATAGTGCAGGGTGTAGCTCTCGTTCGCCGTCTCGACGCGCAGCGGATGGAAGGCGCCGTCGCGCTCGCGCTCGGGCTGGAAGCCGAGCGAGTAGAAGTTGTTCATGTCGCGGTCGACACGGCCAAGGAAGCCATCGTAGTCCCGCGTGTCGGCGAGCAAGGCGGCACCGGTCTCGGTGGCCACCAGGCTCAGACCCTGGCGCAGGTTGAGCTCGTGCTGGCGCTGCAGCGCGGCGTTCCACACCTCGCCGTTGCCGGCGAAGTACGAGCGCGATTCGGCCAGACCGAACGCCGCCTGGGCGCGCAGATTCGCTCGCCGGCCCGAGGCATCGAGCGCGTAGAAGCGAATGTCGCTCTGCTGCGCGCTGCGCACCAGCGCCTCGAACTCTCGGATGACATCGTACTCGAGCGCCTCGATCTGCGCCGGGAAGACGTCGAGGAAGTTGTTGTCGCCTCCGGTCAGGCCACCGAACTTGTTGGCGTAGGCCTCATAGAGGCTCTCCGCCGGCCGGATCGCCAAGCCCTGACCGAAGTAGACCACCGCCTTCTGGCCCGGGATGCCGGCGATCGGCCGCACCAGGTAGTCGATGGCGGCAAGATTCTGCTTCGAGCGCTGCTCGGCCTGGCGCGCAAAAGCCTGAATGCGGCCCTCGAGGAAGCGCGCCTGGTACTCGACGCGACCGTCCGTGCCGCTGCCCACCGGCGCCTGGACGATGTCGCGCACGAGCTGCTCGAAGGTGCTCTCGTTCATGTTGCCGGCGGCCTGCAGCGAATCGACGGCATCGACCGCGGCGAGCACCTGGCGCGGATCGGAGGTGAAGTTCTGCAGCGTGATCAGCGTACCGCCGGGCGCCAGCGCGGCGACCTTCACGAAGTCTTTGGCACCCATCGTGTCGCGCACGAAGTCACGGCTGGCGTCGAGCACGCGCTTGCGGTTCTTCTTCTCGAGCGAGGTGTTGTCGAAGAAGAGCACGAAGGACCGGCTGTCGAGGTCGATCGCCGGTGCCGCCTCCGCGACACCACTGCCGACGTCACTTCCCTCACCCTCGGCCGCGGCATCACCGTAGCTCAGGTTGCGCCCACCGCGGACTTCGTAGAAGTTGCTGATGTCGACCGGCTGCTCGCCCTCGTAGAGACGGAAGTCGGCCGCGGTCAGACCTTGGACGGGGTCGCCGTTGGCGTCGAGCACGACGACTTCGACGTTGGCCACGTTGACGTCGACGATCTCGCCGAAGCCGGTCGTCGGTGCGACCTCCGACGGATCGGCGAACGCCGGGGACAGCGCCAGCAGAGCGATCGCGAGGGCCGCGAAGATGCGCAGGGAGCGCGGGGTACGAGTCTTCTTCTTCATGATGTGCCTCCTGGAGGTGAGTAGGGTTGGAAAAATCGACTGCGGTTCAGCGGTTCAGCGGTTCGGGCGGTTCGGGCCTGTTCAGGGGTAGTAGCCGGCGAGTGTCCGTGCCTTGAGATCTCCGTCGCGCACTTCGACCTCGACCTCGCGGTACTCGTCCGAGTCACCGGACGGCGCGTTCGAGGCATAGGCGACGAGGTACTGGCTGCGCAGCTCGCGCTCGATCTGGGCGTAGACGGCCTCGAGCTCCGACGCCTCGTCGATCAGGAAGAGCCGGCCGCCGGTGACCTCGGCGAGGTCGGTGAGCTTGCGCCGGATGCCGATGTCGGTGCGGCCGATGCCGAGGCCGATCGAGTAGATCGTCACGCCGCTGCGCCGGGCGTACTCGAGCACCTCGGAAAAGCCGAGGCTGCTCATCGTGTCCTCACCGTCCGAGAGCAGGACGAGCGCGCGCCGGCCGCGGATGCCGCGGTAGTAGTAGAGGCTGGTGACCACCGCGTCGTGCAGCGCCGTCGCACCGTCGGCGACCAAGCCCTCGAGCGTCTCGGCGACCGCGCCGACATCGGAGGTCCGCGGCATCAAGAGCGCCGGTCGGTCGGAGAAGGCGAGCGCGAAGACACGGTCACGCGGCCCGATTACCTCGTCGAGGAAGCCGACCGCGGCGCGCTGCGCCTCGCCGAGCGACTGCAGCATCGAGCCCGAGGTGTCGATCGTGATGCCGAGCGACAGCGGCAGATTCTCCACCAGCTCGAACTTCTCGATCGTCTGCGGCCGGCCATCCTCGAGAACCTGGAACTCGTCCTGACTCAGGCCGAAGACCAGCTGGCCGCGCTTGTCGGTAACCGTGGTGAAGAGTTCGACCAGGTTGACGTCGACCTCTTCAATGTAGTCGGGCGCGTTGAGGAAGCGGACGTCCTCGGCGCGGGTGCCGTCGTCGAGCTCGGCGACGACCGTGAGGTACGACAGCTCGGTGTCGGCCGGCACCTCGATCGGGCCTTCCCACGGCGGCTGCTGCAGCTCGAGCTGGGGCGTGTCGTCGACCAGGAAGGTCACCGCCCGCACGACCTTCTCTTCGGGCACCGTGATCTCGGCGCGCGCCGTCACGGTCCCCGCCAGCTGTGCGCCGCGGGCCGGACGCGTGATGCGCACCCGCAGCTCGCCGCGCGGTTGATTCACCACGACTTCGTCCGACGCCACCAGCTCGCCCTGGGCGTCATAGCCCTCGGCGACCACCACCTGCTCGCGCGGCTGCGTTTCGAGACGCAGCTCGGCGGTGAACGGCGGACCCCTGCGCGCCAGCTGCTGGGTGCCGTCGACGAGGAACTTCACCCGCTCGATACGCTCGCCGGTGACCAGCGCCTCGGCGCGCCACAGGCCGAAGACGACATCCGTCGCCGGCGGAATCAGCACCAGGCTGTCGTAACCGGCGATGCGCTGCGTCGCCAGCTCCTCGGAGAGCGCCTGGATCGCGTCCTTCGTCACCACCGGCTCGGGCAGCGGCTCGGCCACCGCCGGAACCGCGAGCGCACGGCTGAAGCGCGCGACGCGGCCGGTGATCTCTTCGGTGACCTGCAGGCGCAGCAGGAAAGTCTCGTAGGGACGCAGCAGGCGCTCGGAGAGCAGCACCAGCGGCTGGCTCAGCGGATCGACGATCGCGCCGTCCTCGAGCGGCACCTGGAAGCGAATTCGAAACTCTTCGAAGTACGAGCCCTCGCGCTCGAGGTGGCCGTCGACCACCAGGCGCAGCTCGCGCTTGTCGCCGCCAAGGTCGACTGGCTCGAGGATCGACGTGTCGGGCAGCTCGACGCGCAGCAGCGTCTTCATGCGCTGGCCGGTGCGCTCGGGATAGAAAACCTCGAGCTCGGCCGCCGGTAGCTCCTCGCTCGGAGGGACCTCGGTTCCCGCGGCGCGCGCCGCCCAGGCTGCCCGATCGGCGGGCGGCTCGAGGAAGCGTGCGAACACCTCGTCGCGCGGCCGCCCCTCTTCGAAGCCGAAGAGCGCATCGACGCCAGTCAGCCGGTCGATTTGCTTGCTCTCGCGGCAGAAGTAGCGATCGATCCGCTTCGACGCCGAGATGAAGCGCTCGAGCTCGTGCCACTGCTCGAGGTAATACGTCATCTCGTCGGTGTAGAGAGCACGCTTCGACAGCACCGGCAGCCACAGCGCCCATGGCGCGTCGAGCGACGGCCGGAAGACGATCAGCGTCTGGCCACCGTAGGTCCAGAGCTCCATCGGCTTGAAGGTTTCGGCGCAGTCGATCACCACGCGCTCGGTCGGCGTGCCGTGGAGGAAGAGAAGCTGCGCCCGAGCGTCCTGGAACGAGCGCAGCTCGGCGCGCACCAGACCGCGACGGCGCTCGATCGCCTGCTCCATCTCGTTTTCGGGCGTCGACGGATCGGGATCGCGGAGGAACGCCTCGATGATGCGATCGCGGGTCGCCTCGTCCGACTCGAGCAGCTCGCGCATCGTGTCGGCGCTCAGCAAGTAGCCGGGACCGTCCTGGACGAAGACGCGCTGCGTCTCGGGCCAGTCCAGGGTGTCGTCGAAGGGGATCGACGCGCGCTCGGCGGCGGCGGACGCGGCGACGGCGAGCAGGCCGCCGAGCGCGAGCAGGGCGATGGCGGCGAGGCGGGAGATCTGCGCTATGGATCGAAGAGTCATGAGGTGCCTTTGGATGAGACGGCCGCCACGGATGGGGCGGCGGGAAGGTTGGACGGACGCGCCGTCCGGATGAGCGAACTGCAGAATCGATGCCAGCCAGGGGGCCACAGTCGCCTGGGCAATCGGGCGCCCTCGGCTATACTTCGCATTCCACTGTGATTCGGTCGCGTCGGCGCGGTCAGATCGCGCCCCATTCTTCGTGCTCCGCGTGCCGCTGGGAGGCTCATGCCCGTCGTTCGCATCAACGAGCCGATCGCCGACTGGCGAGACGGCGACTTCGCCCAGGGCTACGCGCTCGTCACCCGTTTCGAGGTGCGCCAGGACCGCAAGGGCCGGCAGTATGTCGACCTCGAAGTCGCCGACGCCACCGGCGCTCTGCCGGCGAAGATCTGGCCCGATAGCCCGGCGCTGCGCGCCAAGGTCGACGCGCGCGATTTTGTCGCCTTCAAGGGCACCGTCAAGAGCTACCGCGATCAGCTCCAGCTCTCGATCGACGCCTGCCGCGTCGCCACCGAGGACGATCGCGAGGATGGATTCGACCCGGCGCTGTTGATCCCGTCGTCACCGGAAGATCTCGACGATCTCTGGCGTCGCCTGCAGGCGATCTACCCCGTGGCGCTCCAGCGCGAGGAGCTCCAGCTGCTCGCCGAGCGAACCCTCGAGCGTCACGGCACGGCGCTGCGCGAGCATCCGGCGGCCAAGTCGATTCACCATGCGTATCGAGGCGGTCTGCTCGAGCACGTGGTGAAGATGGCCGAGCTGGCGCTCGACCTGTGCCGCCACTATCCCGAGGTCGACCGCGACCTGGTGCTCCTCGGCGTGCTCTTCCACGACCTCGGCAAGACGCGCGAGCTCGGCGCCATGCCCGACAACGACTACACGCTCGAGGGCCAGCTCGTCGGCCACATCGTCATCGGCCACGGCATGCTCACCGACCTCTGCCGTGAGCTCGACGGCCTGGTGCCGTCGCAGCTCCAGCTGCACCTCGAGCACCTCGTGCTCTCGCACCATGGCGACCGCGCCTACGGCAGCCCGATCGAGCCGTCGACCCTCGAGGCCTTCGTCCTCAACTGGCTCGACACCATCGACTCCAAGCTCGCCCAGCTGCGCGGCGCCCGCGAAGTCGAGGGCGACGGTGTCCGCTACCTGCGCCCGCTCGGTCGCTCGGTCTATTTCGACCCCGATCTCGGCACCTCGAACGGCGCCACGAAGAGCGACTGAGCCACCCCTCGTTCCGCGCCGCATCCGTCCTGCCCCCGGCGCGCCCCGTCCTCCCCAGGGGACGCTCGCCTTCGCCTCGACCTAGTGACAGTCAGGCGCCGGCGGGACCGAGCATGGCGATCAGGAGCAGGCTGCCGAGCGACGTCGCCAGGGCGGCGACGAGGCCGAGGACGAAGGGCTTCGGTCCGGTCGCACGCAGGGTCGCGGCCCGCGTGCCGAGGCCAACGCCGGCGAGCGCGACCAGCACGAGCGCCTTCGACGCGGCGGCGCAGAGCGCCTGCAGATCGACGCCGAGCGCGCCGCCGACGGAGTCGAGCAAGCCGACGCTGTTGGCCAGCGCCAGCGCCAGGAATCCGACGACGAAGAGCGGTACCGACTGCTTGAGGCGCGTCGTCCACGGCACGTCCGCCGACTCGTCGCCATCGCCGGCATGCAGGAAGCCGACGGCGACGATCACGAAGCCCATGAGCGCGTTGCGCGTCAGCTTCACCGTCGTCGCCACCTCGCCGGCGGGGTCGGAGTAGGCGAAGCCGGCGGCCACCACCTGCGACGTGTCGTTCACCGCCGTTCCGGCCCAGGTGCCGTAGGTCGGGTCGTCGAAGCCGAGCGCGCGGCCGATCAATGGGTAGGCGAAGACGGCCGCCGTGCCGAGCAGAGTGTTGGTGGCGACGGCGAAGCTCACTTCGTCGTCGCGCGCGCCGATGACCGGCGCAGTCGCCGAGATCGCCGAGTTGCCGCACACCGACGTCCCGACACCAATCAGCGTCGCCAGGCGCGCCGGCACGCCGAGGCGCCGGCCGAGCTGGTGCGCGACGACCAGCGCGAGCGTCATCAGGAGGACGACGAGGATCAGCGCCTTGCCGCCGATGGCGGCGATCTGCCCGAGGCTGAGGCGTGCGCCGAGCAAGATGATCGCGACCCGCAGCAACGTCTTGAAGCTGAAGGCTATGCCCGGGCGCACGGCGTCGGCCAGGCCGCCCGAGGGGATCAGGTTTCCGACGACGAGGCCGAAGAGCACGGCGAAGAGCACTTCGGCGAGCGTTGGCGCGAGCGCTGGCGGCAGCAGCCCGTGGACACCGCGCGCAGCGGCGGCGACGGCGACGGCGAGGAAGAGTCCGGGGAGAAGAGAGAGGAGTCTGGGCACGAGGAGAAGCGAGCCACGGGCTCGGGTCGTGTGGCCGAGGTCAGGGGTGATGCAAGATAGGGTGGACCGGCGAATCGACGATACCCGATTTTCGCCTCCATCGACCCCACCCGCACGAAACGATCGCCATGACCGCCTCGACCGAATCCGTCGACTCGACCCGAGCGCCCGCTCGAGAGCCCGACAGCGTCCCCACGGCCACCATCGACACGCCGCCCGCACAAGCCCTCGTCGTCCGCGGCGCCCGCACCCACAATCTGCGCGGCGTCGACTGCCGGGTGCCACACGGCGCCGTCACAGTCGTCACCGGCGTCTCGGGCGCCGGCAAATCGTCGCTCGCCTTCGACACCATCTACGCCGAAGCCCAGCGTCGCTTCGTCGAATCGATGTCGACCTATGTGCGGCAATTCCTCGAGCAGATGGAGCGCCCGCCGGTCGACGCGCTCGAGGGCGTCCTGCCGACGATCGCGCTCGAGGCGCGCAACGCGATCAAGAACGCGCGCTCCACCGTCGGCACGCTGACCGAGGTGCACGACGTCCTGCGCCTGCTCTTCACGCATCTCGGCGAGGTCTCGTGCCCGCACGGCCATGTCGGGCCCGACGGCGGCAGCAGCGTGCACGGTTTCGGCCCGCAGGAGCTCGCCGACCACTTGCTCGAGCGCTTCGACGACGGCACCCGCATCGTGCTCCTCGCCGACCTCGAGCGTCCGCGCCGCAACGCCGACGTCAAGCTGCGCGAGCTGGTGCGCCAGGGCTACTTCCGCCACTGGGTCGAGGACGAAGACGGCGCCGGCTCGATCGAGCGTCTCGAGTCGTCCTCTTCCAAGGCCTCGTCGTCCAAGGGCCAGGCCGTGAAGTGGCCGAAGGCGCTCGACCCCCTCACCCTCGCCCTCGGCCGCTTCAAGCTTGAGGCGTCGAAGCGCGGACGCCTGATCGCGGCGATCGAGGAAGGCTACTTGCTCACCGCCGGCCGGCTGCGCATCGCATTCGAAGACAAGGCCTTCGAAGACAGGGCTTTCAAAGACGGGGCCTTCGAAGGGTCCGACGAGCCGCAGCCGATCCTGCACGTCGGCCGCGCGCTCACCTGCGAGGTCTGCGGCGAGCGCATGGAGCGGCCGACCCCGGCTCTTTTCTCCTTCAACTCGCCGCTCGGCGCCTGCCCGACGTGCCAGGGCTTCGGCCGCGTCCTCGGCGTCGATCCCGCGCGCGTGATCCCCGATCCCACAAAGTCGCTCGACGAGCGTCCGATCGCGCCGTGGAACTCGCCCGCCTACCAGAAGCACTACCCGAAGCTGCTCGCCGCGGCGCGCGAGCGCGGCGTGCGCACCGACGTGCCGATCGAAGATCTCGACGACGCAGAGCGCGAGTTCCTGTGGCGAGGGACGGGTCGGCACTTCCAGTCGATCGACCGTTTCTTCGCCCGCCTCGAGCGCAAGAGCTACAAGATGCACGTCCGCATCCTGCTCGCCCGCTACCGCTCCTATGAGCCCTGCCCCACCTGCAAGGGACGTCGCCTGCGCCCCGAGTCGCTCGGCGTGCGCGTCGCCGGTCGCACCATCGCCGAGCTCGGCGCGCTGTCGGTGGAGGATCTGCGCGCCTGGGCGGCCGACGATCTCGTGGCGGCGATGCCGTCGGGCCGCCGCGCCGAGCTCGCCGGCCACGTCGCCGAGCAGCTGCGCACCCGCCTCGACACGCTCCATCGCGTCGGCCTGGGCTATCTCACGTTCGACCGCCAGGGGCGCACACTCTCGGGCGGCGAGGCGCAGCGCATCCAGCTGGCGTCGGCTCTTGGTTCCGGCCTCACCGGTACGCTCTACGTGCTCGACGAGCCGACCATCGGGCTGCACCCGCAGGACTCGGGCCGCCTGCTCGGCCTGCTCGGCGACCTCGCCGCACGCGGCAACACAGTGCTGGTCGTCGAGCACGACCGAACGCTCATCGAAGGCGCCGACCACGTCATCGACCTCGGTCCGCTCGCTGGCGAGCACGGCGGTGAAGTGGTCGCGGAGGGCGATCTGCGTGCCGTCCTCGCCAGCGAGCGCAGCCTCACGGCTGAGTACCTGCGCGAGCCGCCCCAAGCGCCGCCGCGGGCCGAGCTCAAAGCCGCCGCGCAGGCGTTGGAGAGCGCACCGCAGATCGTGATTCGCGGCGCGCGAGAGAACAACCTGCGCGACCTCGACGTCTCCTTTCCGCGCCACGCCCTGGTCGCCGTCACCGGCGTCTCGGGCTCGGGCAAGTCGACGCTCATCGCCAGCGTGCTCCACGGCTCGTACCAGCGCGCCCGCGGCGTGGTCGACGTCGAGCCCGGCGCCCACGACGCGCTCGAGGGGGTCGACGAACTGGCCGACATCGTCCTCGTCGACCAGCGCCCGCTCGGTCGCTCGAGCCGCTCGAACCCGGTGACCTACGTCAAGGCCTACGACGAGATCCGCAAGCTCTACGCCAAAACACCCGACGCCGTCCGCAAGGGCATCGCCGCCGGCCACTTCTCGTTCAACATCGACCGCGGTCGCTGCCCCGAGTGCAAGGGCACGGGCACGCAAGAGGTCGACATGCACTTCATGGCGCCGGTCGAAGTGGTGTGCGAAGCGTGCGACGGCCGTCGGTTCCTGCCCGAGGTGCTCGGCATCAAGCTGCGCGGTCGCTCGATCGACGAGACGCTCGAGCTCACGGTCGACGAAGCGCTCGAGCTCTTCGCCGACCGCAAGCCGCTCCATCGAAAACTCGCCGTCCTGCGCGACGTCGGTCTTGGCTACCTGCGCCTCGGCCAGTCGACGTCGACGCTCTCGGGCGGCGAGGCCCAGCGCCTCAAGCTCGCCAGCTTTCTCGACAAGAAGTCGAAGGACGGCCCTCGCCTCTTCCTCTTCGACGAACCCACCACCGGCCTCCACCTCGCCGACATCGACCTCCTCCACAGCACCCTCCGCCGACTGGTCGAGCGCGGGGACGGCGTCGTCGTGGTCGAGCATTCGACCGACCTCATCGCCCGTGCGGACTGGATCGTGGATCTCGGGCCCGGGGGTGGGGTGCATGGTGGGGAGTTGTTGTATTCGGGACCGTTGTTAGGGATGTTGGAGGAGGGGGAGGGGGCGACGGCGGGGGTGTTGCGGGGGCATCTGGGGTGGGGCGCGTCGAGCTGAGCAATGCCGCCGTGAACGAGTACTGCCAGATCGTTGGAAATGCAACTGAGGACTGCGGGAGAGCTCGTGAAGCGCTCGCGCACTTCGAGAACTTCGAGCTGCTCTACAACGTCGATCAAGACGTGCTTGAGATCGACGACGAACACATCATGGCGTCGATGGCACACGTCAAGAGCTGTGACGCATGCTCGAGCTGGCTGAAGGAACATGTCGACCCGTCGTATGTCCGGCGACAAAAGAGAATGAAGAAATATTGTTGCGCGGAGCTGTTCTCAGCTGTCGAAGAGAGTGAAGAGAGCGACGGATCTCGACTCCATCCACGGCACATCCGAGATGAGATCCTCTGGCTCGTGAGGGTCGATCCGCGTTCGGAATGACAGCGTTCAGCTTCTGCCCATGGTGTGGCAAGCAACTACCCAATGGCCCCTACATCGATGACGAAGCCGGGGAGCGTAGCAAAGCTCGAGATCGTGGCTGAGCCTTCCTCCTGGGTAGCCTGCTCGTGCTCGGACGATCACGGGTTGCTCCTCGATGGGCGCCAACTATCCTGACGGAGGGGGCTGCTGGTCCGACCTCTTCCCTGTCTCGAGCACGGACATCCGAGGCCAAGAGAACCTCCGTCGCGCGGTGCGATTCCTCGAAGAGACGAACACCTTCGCCTCCGCTCACATCGGTGCCGCGGGTGCCCCGTCGCGCCAAGTGATGGCATTCCAAAGGATCTTGACGAGTCGATCGCCAGCCCGAGCTTTTCAGCACCTCGTCGAGCATGGAACTCTCGAAGTGCAGCTCTATGGCCTGGCCGGTCTCTACCTCACTGACCGCGAGGCGTTCGACTGGGTCCTTCCAAATACCGCACCATGCAGCGGACCGTTCAGGTGCAGCTCGGCTGTGTCGTCGAAAGGCAGCGGGTCTCGACCTTGATCGAGCATCCGTCCTCGATCGATCCAGCGGAGATCACCGCGTGGCACCGAGCCAATCCGCTAGCGGAGTATCCGCAGGTCGATATCGCTAGCGGCGGTTGGTCGTGGGAGTTCGCGGCCGCCTTTCGGTGACTGGTGCTGAAGACGGTTCCAGAAGGCGTGGCCTTGGTGGGCTAGCCCCAATACTGTTCATTTAGGTTTCAAGATGATGATTCGAGGTTCGCAGCGGCCGGGGCCTTGGGGACAGCGGTGCTTGGTCGGGAAGCCACTCATCTTCCGTTTGACGGCCCTCGGATTGCGCCGACCCCGACTGGATCCA
>JBCCVZ010000031.1:0-38162 GCA_039194425.1 Acidobacteriota bacterium
ACCGTCTCGGCGATGACGCCCAGACTGATGTAGTCGGTGACCCTTGCGCCGTCTGAAAGAACCGCCGCCGTTCTTGCCATGATCCTGTCCTCCTTTTGGCGACAGGATACACGGATTCGAGCACTAAATGAACAGTATTGCCCCTAGGCCTCGCGGTAGAGCGCCTCGATCTCGGCCGCGTAGCGCTGGGCGACGACCGGCCGGCGCACCTTGAGCGTCGGTGTCAGCTCACCACCCTCGACGGTGAAGACGTCGGCCAGCAGCGACCACGCCCGAATCCTCTCGTGCTCGGGCAGGAGACGATTGACCGACTCGACGATCTCGGCGACCTGAGCGCGCACGTCCGGGTCGTCGACGGCGTCGGCGCGCTCACCGGTCGAGCTCAGCTGGCTCCATTCGGGCACCAGCAGCGCCGCCAGGTGCGGTCGCTGGTCGCCGACGACCATCGCCTGGGCGATCAGTGGCGCGGCGATCAGCAGGTGCTCGATCGGCACCGGCGCGATGTTCTCGCCAGCGGCGGTGACCAGCAGGTCTTTCTTGCGCCCGGTGATGAAGAGAAAGCCGTCCTCGTCGAGGTGGCCGAGGTCGCCGGTGTGGAACCACCTCTGCGCGTCGATCACGTCGGCGGTGGCCGTGGGCTGCTTCCAGTAGCCGCGCATCACGCCCGGGCTGCGCGCCAGGATCTCGCCGTCGTCTGCGATCCGCAGCTCGACGCCCGGGCCCGCGACGCCGGCCGAGCCCGGGCGGTAGCGTCCGGGGTAGTTGATGGTCAGCAGCGGCGCCGTTTCGGTGAGGCCGTAGCCCTGGTAGATCTCGACGCCGACCGCCTGGAAAAAGGTCTCGACCTGGGTCGGCATCGGCGCGCCGCCAGCCACCACCAGCTGCAGCCGCCCGCCGAAGCGCTCCTGGATCTTGCGATAGACGAGGGTGTCGGCGATCGCCTTCTTGGCGCCCGCGAGCAGGCCCGGCCGGCGCCCGCGGACGCGCTGCTCGAGCTCGCGGTGGCCGCTGTCGACCGCCCACTGGAAGAGCTTCTTCTTGCCGTCCGACTGCTCTTCCATCGTCTGCTGGATGCGCTGAAACGCCTTCTCGAACACCAGCGGGACGGAGGCGGTCACCGTCGGTCGAATCTCGAGCAGGGCCCGCGGCAGCTCGTCGACACTCTGCACGTAGTGCATCGCGATGCCGAGCGCGAGGAAGCAGTGCGAAGTGGTGCGTGCGAAGACGTGAGACAGCGGCAGAAAACAGACGCACTGCTCGTCGGCGCCGCCGTTTCCGGGATAGACCTCGCAGGCGGCCCGGTAGTTGGTGGTCAGGTTGCGATGGGTGAGCATCACGCCCTTGGGCTGGCCGGTGGTACCGCTCGTGTAGAGCAAGCTCGAGAGATCGTCCGGAGTCACGCGCGCGCGGAGATCTTCGAGCGTCACGGCGTCGCGCAGCCCGTCACCGCGCTCGATCAGCTCGGTGAGCAGGTGCCCATTGCGCGGTCGGGCCTCCTCGTCCATCGCCACCAGGCCCGGCGGATCGGCGAGCCAGCGCTCGAGATCTTGGAGCAGGTCGCGCTTGGGTGCGTCGCTGTACACGACCCAGCGGGCGCCCGAGTCGGCGACGATCTTGCCGACCTGGTCGGAGGGCAGATTGGGGAAGATCGGTACTGACACCGTGCCGAGCAGCTGGCACGCGAAGTCGACGAGGTGCCATTCGGGGCGGTTTTCGGCGAAGATCGCGACACGGTCGCCCTTTTGGATGCCGCCGACGTCGAGCACGACGGCGAGCGCATGGGCGCGGCGAATGAGCTCGCGGCACGAGAGCTCCTCGAGCGTGTCGCCGCGGTGGACGGTGAAGAATCGCTCGCGCTCACCGAACGTACGGTCGAGATGGAGGACCAAGTCGGCGATCGTCTGATGCGCGGCCAGCTCGGGTCGATGGGCCATCGGAATCCTCCAGGACGCCGCCCGCGACGCCGTGCGTCGGTTCCGGTGTCGATGACAGTCGAAAAGCAAATCGTTGGGGCGCCGACGATTATAGGCTGATGAAACCACTTGCCGGTGCCATCGTAGGAGACGCCATGGACAATCTTTCTTCGAATCGCCCCGAGGGCGCTGCTGCGCCTGGCCCGAATGCCGACACCGAGCACGCCACCGACCCAGTCGATCCCGTCGACTCTGGCGCGGCCGAGACCGCCGAGGATCTAGACACAGCGGGTGAGACCGCCGCCGCGCCTGCAGCCGCGCTCGGACCGGTCACGGTGCGCGACCGAATCGCCTCGATCGACGTCTTGCGCGGCGTCGCCGTCTTGGGCATTCTCGCGATGAACATCTACGCCTTCGCGATGCCGTGGGCGGCCTACCAGAACCCATTGGAATGGGGGGGCAGTGACCGCCTCAATCTCGGAGTCTGGTACTTCACGCACTTTGTTTTCGATCAGAAGTTCATGTCGATCTTCTCGATGTTGTTCGGAGCCGGTCTGATTCTGATGTTCGAGCGTGCCGGCGACCGTCCCATTGGCAAGATTTGGTATCGGCGGCAGTTCTGGCTGCTGATGATCGGCCTGGTCCATGCCTACCTGATCTGGTTCGGCGACATCCTCGTCCCGTACGCCATGGTCGGCATGCTGGTCTTCTTGGTCCGGCGTTGGCCGGCCAAGCGACTGGTGATCGTCGGCTCCTTGTGGATGCTGCCGACCCTCTTGCTCGGCACCGGGTCGGCGTTCATGCAGCACAAGATGTCGGGTGTCCACGAGATCGCGCAGGAAAAGCTCGAAGCCGGTGAAGCGCTCACCCCGAAGGAGCAGGAAGCGGTCGAGATGTTCTCCTCCGACAACCCGTTCGCTCCGCCCACCGAAGAGAAGATCCTGGAGACGATCGAGGTCTATCGCCACGGCAGCTACCTGGAGATCGTCCATGAACGGGCACCGATGGTCGCGATCATGCAGATCGCAGGCTTCCTGTTCTTCGGCCTGTGGCGCATCGGCGGCTTGATGATGCTCGGCATGGGCTTGATGAAGCTCGGAGTCTTCTCGGCCGCTCGCAGCGACGGCTTCTACACCAAGCTCATGGCCTGGGGCTATGGCCTCGGCCTGCCGCTGGTCGCGCTCTCCGCCTGGCACCTCACCGGAAGCCAGTGGGACCACCTGCGAATGCAGAAGATCGACGGCTACTGGAACTTCTTCGGCAGCGTCGGCGTGGCGCTCGGTCACATCGCCTTGGTGATGCTGATCGTCCGTCGTGGTTGGCTGCGTGCCCTCGTCGACCGCCTGTCCGCGGTCGGACGTATGGCGTTCACCAACTACCTAATGCAGTCGATCCTGTGCACGCTCCTCTTCTACAGCTACGGTTTGGGCCTCTTCGGGACTTTCGACCGCTGGCAGCAGATGCTCGTCGTCCCGACGGTCTGGGCGCTGCAGCTCGCCTACAGCCCGTGGTGGCTGGCGCGCTTCCGCTTCGGACCGGCCGAGTGGATGTGGCGCTCACTCACCTACGGCAAGAAACCGCGCCTACGCCGCGACGAGACGATCCCGGTCACGGCGTCGAGCTGATCCCGCGGCAGGCGGTCAGAGGGCCAGTCCGAGGTTTTCGCGCACCAGGAAGCGCACCATCCCGGCGAACTCGCCCTCGGTCGACATCATCCGCTGCAGCTTGTCTTCGATACGTCGTCGGAGCGCTGGCTGCAGCCTGCCGCTCAGCACTGTGAGAGCCAGGGTCTCGGCGGTTTCGTAGACTTCCCACCGCCACCGTTTGAGCTCGTCGCGATTCAGGCCGAGGAACGTCTCGGCGGCCTCTAGCGCGGCGGCGCTTCCCGACGAAGCGTCGCGCTGCACCAGCTCGACCTCTCTCAGGACCGAGTCTGCCCGCCAGGCGAAGAGCGCTTCCGGATCCTCCTCGTATGGGTTGAGCAGATGCGCGCCCTCGGCACGGCAGTCGCTTCGGAACTGGTCGACGGCGGTGGTGTCGAGCGGGTCGGGAGCCAAGGTGCCGGCGAGGTCGTCGAGGTCTGCTGGGCGTGGCGTCGGCGGCAGCGCTGGCTCCGGGAGCCGAGGCTGGTGGTGGGGAGGAAAGTGATTCGACTTGTGCGACTGGTTGCAGATCTGGCACGAGTAGAGGAAGTTGTCGTAGCAGTACGCCAGCCACCAGTACTTGGACTTGGGCCGAAAGTGCTCGACGTCACCGTGCGCGACATGCTCCGCTTTGCCCTCACAGTAGGCGCATTTCCCACCGCTCTCGCTGCGCAGCTGGTCTTTGGCGCCACGCCAGACTGCGGAGCGCGGCTTCTCCTGCGCGAGGTGGCGGTCGAGCAGCTCGCGCTCGCGTCGAATGCGGTTCTGCCCGCGGTATCCGACCTTGATCGCCGCGGCGGTCCGTTGTCGTTCCAGGCGGATCAACCGATGTCGTCCTCTTTCGCAGTGATTCGTGACCAAGGAGTCTCGTGATCAGCGCAGCGCCAGCTTGATCTCGCTGAGGAGTTCCTTGACGTCGTCCTGGCCCGCGATTCCCTCCGACCAGTCGGGTAAGTCTTCGAGCTCGGACGCCAGGCGGCCGAGCTCCTGCTCCTCGGCGGCATCGCGCCGTGGCAGATCGCGTAGATCTCGATACCTGTCCTTCATCATTTCGATCGGCTCGGAGTCGAGAGAGGTCAGGCCGAAGATCGGGCTGGTCAGCAGTTGGTGAAGCATAAGAGTTCGTGGAGCGCCGTAGTAGGCGTGGAGCTCGGACGGCTTCTTGGTTCCCGCGCGACGCAGGAAATAGAGCTCGCCTTCGTCGGCCTGGTGTATGGCTAGCGGGCTGTGGGTCGTCGCCACGATCTGAAAGTTCGGCAGCCGGTCGTTCATGAAGCGCATCAGCTGTCGCTGCCAGACCGGGTGGAGGTGCAGGCCGATCTCGTCGATCAGCAGAAGTCCCCGCGTCTCGAGGGGGCGACGGTAGTCGTCGAAGATCCGCGTCACGTTGGAAAGCAGGTCGCCGGTCCACGCCGCGACGTTCTGGTAGCCGTCGCTGAGCAGCCGATAGGGCATCGGGCCGTCGGGCGTCTCGAAGATCAGCTCGCGCGTCTCGCGATCGACTTTCAGGAGCTCGATGCCGGGAAGGAGCGAGCTCAGAGCATCTTGGACGACCTCGAGACCATGGTCGCGCCGGTAGTCGAGGTCCATCGCCCAGCTCTCGAGCGAGGTCAGCTGGGCATCGGGCGAGAATAGCGTGCCGACGCCCTCTGCGCGGGGATGGCGGAATCGCTGGGCGCTCTTCGAGATCGCGAACTCGTCTTGGCTCGGATGACGTGACACGCCATAGCCGACGGTGAAGTAGTTACGGTCGGTATGCTCGAGCGCCGCATCGAGCTTCTCCAGCAGCTCTCGATTGCGCTCAAAGACCTGCCGAATGTTCTCGTCGCGCCGCAGGACCAGCGAGATGTCACGTGGTGCGCCGTCCGACGTACGGAGCCGCAGGCCGATTCGCCCCTCGCGCTCGCCGCGTCGCACCCAATCCGCGGGTGAGCCCAAGAGCTCGGGCAGGGCCTCACTGCCTGCGAGACCAAGAGCAATCGCACGCAGCACGGTGCTCTTGCCGGTCCCGTTCTCCCCGAGCAAGAAGGTCCATTTGCGCGGTGTGTCGGTCGTCGGCTTTCGGAGCGGTAGCTCCAGGCGCCGAATCGAGCGAATATTCTCCAGGACGACATGGTCGAGGAACATGCCCAGACTATATCGTGCGGATCACGGGTCGAGGTGCCGGAGGACGCGGGCCAGGGAGTCGAGGCTGGCGAGGTTGTGGACGGGCAGGAAGTCGCTGCAGTGGGGCAGGACGGCCTGGATGCCCGACGCGGTCGGAGCGTATCCGTCGGATCCGAGGAGTGGGTTGAGCCAGATCAGGCGCGAGCACGTGCGCGCCAGGCGTGCAGTCTCGCGCGCTAGCAGGTCGGCGTCGCCGCGGTCCCAGGCGTCGGAGAGGACGAGAACGACTGCTCCGCGGCGCAGCACCTGCGGCCCCCAGCGACGGTTGAACCTACGCAGGCTTTCGCCGATGCGGGTGCCGCCGCCCCAGTCGACGATCCGGCGCGCGGCCTCGGCCAGGGCGGCGTCCGGGTCGCGTCGCTCGAGCGCTCGCGTGAGGCGGGTGAGACGGGTTCCGAAGGCGAAGACCTCGACCTGCTCGGCGCTGGCGCGCAGCGCGTAGAGGAAGGGTAGGAGGACGCGGGCGTAAAGCTCCATCGAGCCGCTGATGTCGCACAGCGCGACCAGAGGCCGGGTCTTGGTGCGTCGCCGCCGGCGCGCGATCTCGATCGGCTCCCCTCCGCGTCGCAGCGCCTGCCGCAGGGTTCCGCGCAGGTCGACCCGCGGACCGCCGCGCTCGGCCCGCCAGCGCCGCGTACGGCGGGGACGCAGCCGCAGCGGGCGTTCGAGCAGCCAGCGCACGACGGCGCGGCGCTCGTCGTCCGAGAGCTCGGCGAAGTCGGTGTGGCGCAAGCGCTCGACCGCGCTGGCGCGCACCAGCGGGTCGATCGCGTCCGTCTCGTGGGTTGGGTCCTCGTCTCCTGCCGGCTCGAGCGCGAGGCGCTGCGGCCGGCGCCGCGCCACCTTGCGCAGCAGGCGACCGAGATCGAGTGGGTCGCGCGCCTCGGGCGCCATGCCGGCGAATGCGTCGAACAGGCGATCGATCACCAGCGACTCGTCGCGGCCGGTCGCCAGGACGCTACGGATCGTCGCCTTCACTTGCCGGCGCTCGCGCAGATCGACGTGGGCGAGCGCTTCGACCAGCACCAGCTGCTGGTCAGTCGACACGGTCAGCCCCGCTTGCCGCAGCAGGCGCGCGAAGAGCAGCACATTCCGGGTCAACATCGCTCTCGAATGGTACCCTGCGAGCTGACCATGGACACGGTGAACTACATCGCGCTGGCGATCCCGGTCTTCTTTTTGCTGATCTTCGTCGAGTGGGCGCTCGCCGCCTGGCAGAAGCGAGACGTCTACCGGCTGAACGACGCACTGAGCGACCTGCACTGCGGGATCTTGCAGCAGACGCTCGGTGTCTTTACCAAGGCGATCGTCTTCGGTGTCTACGCTTGGCTCTTCGGCGCAGCGCGGCTGCTCGAGCTGTCGTCGAGCGCATGGTGGGTGTGGGTGCTCTGCTTCTTGCTCGTCGATCACCAGTACTACTGGTTCCACCGGATCAGTCACGAGTCGAATCTGCCCTGGGGCGCGCACATCGTCCACCACTCGAGCGAGGAGTTCAATCTCGCCGTGGCGCTGCGCCAGGGCGCGTTTCAGCCTCTGTTCTCGTGGGTGTTCTACCTGCCGCTCGCATGGCTCGGGTTTCCGCCGCTGATGTTCCTCGCCTGCTCGAGCTTCAACACGCTCTACCAGTTCTGGATCCACACACGCCTGATCGATCGCCTCGGCCCGATCGAGTGGGTCTTCAACACGCCGTCACACCACCGGGTGCACCACGGCTGTGATCCGAAGTACATTGACAAGAACTACGCCGGCACGCTGATCGTCTGGGATCGACTCTACGGCAGCTTTCAGGCCGAGGAAGAGGAGCCGACGTACGGCATCACCAAGCCGCTGGCGAGCTGGAATCCGCTGTGGGCGAACGTCCACTACTACGCCGACTTGGCGCACCTGGCACGCCGCGCACCGAGTCTTCGCGAGCGTCTGAAGGTGTGGCTCAAGCCGCCCGCCTGGACGCCCGACTGGGCCGAGGACGGGCCGGGTGAGGCGCCGGCGCGGACGCCGCTGTCTCACGGCGCCGCGGGCAAGTACGACGCGCGGGCACCGCGCGGGCTCGTCGCGTACGTGCTGGCGCACTTCGTCCTCCTGGTCGGCGGCACCACCGCGCTGGTCTTCCTCGCCGGCGAGATGAGCCTCGGTCAGCGGCTGCTGGCGGCCGTGTTCGTCGCCTGGACGGCGGCAGGCCTCGGCGGCATCTTCGAGGCCGCGGGTTGGGCGCTGCCGTCGGAGCTGGCGCGGGTCGGTGGAGTGCCGCTCTGCGTTCTCGGCGCGGTGCATGCGTCCGGCGCGGCGACGGTGGTCGCGACGGCGCTCGCCGGGCTCGTGTTCTTCGGTGCGTCGGCGGCTTGGCTTCTGCGCTATCGGCCCTTCTTCCAGCCGCGGCGCGCTCTCGCCTCTGCCTCGTCCCCAGGCGCTCAGACCAAGACGACGACGCCGGCGTAGACCAAGGCGCCGGTGCAGAACATGCCGAAGTGGCTTTCGCGACTCTCCGGCAGCTCGTCGTTCAGGGTGTTGAGGATCACGCCGCCACCGAGGAAGGCGGTGAGCAGCGGCGTCAAGTCGTTGAGCAGGTGCTCGAACACGAACGAGGTGGCGAAGCCCAGCGCAAGTGCACCCACCAGCAGCCAGCGGCCGAGTGCTTGGAAGTCGGCGCCGTAGGACTCGCGCAGCCCGCGGTCGACCACCAGAAAGTGCAAGCTCATGGCGACGGCGTACCAGAAGAGCGCGAAGTCGGTCGTGTGCTCGACGATCAGATGGCCGACGATGGCGTTGTAAAGCATGAAGCTGCCGATGTCGAGCGCGAAGGAGACCGACGCTCGGTTCGGGCTCAGGCGCCGCTCGTCGAGACGGATCAGGCGGTCGAGCCCGTAGAAGAGCAGCAAACCGAGCATCGCGACGAAGTGTGGATGGTCGTAGAGGACTCGGAACCAGCCTTCGACGTCGACCTCGGCCGCATCGGCCGAGAGCTCGGGCAGAAGCATCAGGAACACGTAGGCGACCGACACGCCACTGCCGACCGACAGCCAGTGCACCTGGCGGCGCGGGTCTTTGGCGCGCAGGCGATGACCGAGTAGATGGACGAGACACAGGACGACGAGCGCGACGACTCTCCACAGCATGGCGTGACTCTATTCGACGATCCGTTAGGATGCGAACGGAGACACCATGAGCGAAACTGTTCAGACCATCGAAGAGTCCATCCCGTCGGGTCCCGAGGCGACGTCTCGGGCTTCGGTCGAAACCGGCGCCTCCGCGCCGGAGGCGTCCGAGCCGAGGGTCGGCGAGCGAGCAGCGCATCCTGAGCCGGGCTGGCGCGATCGCCTCGAGACGGTCGTCGAGCGCCAGCGGGCGGCTCGCTGGGCGTCGATGGATTCCAGCGCGGTCGATCGGGTGCGCAAGATCCGCCGGATCCAGCGCTGGGTCGAGTCGCACCAGGCGGAGATTCTCGAGGCCGGGCGCGCCGATTTCGGCAAGCCGCCGACCGAGGTCGAGCTGACGGAGATCTGGCCGGTGCTCCAAGAGGCGAAGCATGCCGCCGCGCACCTCGCCGACTGGATGGAGCCGCGCCGAGTGCGTCCGTCGCTGGCGCTGGCTGCGACCCGCTCGTGGGTGGTGCCCGAGGCGCGCGGTATGGCGCTGATCATTTCGCCGTGGAACTATCCGCTGAATCTCACGCTCTGTCCGTTGATCTCGGCCCTCGCCGCCGGCTGCTGTGTCGTGCTCAAGCCGTCGGAGATGACGCCGGCGCACTCGGCGCTGCTGCGTCGCCTGGTGGAGGAGCTCTTCGAGCCCGACGAGGTGGCGCTCTTCGAGGGTGACGCGGAGGTGGCGCAGGCCCTGCTGGAGAAGCCCTTCGACCACGTGTTCTTCACGGGTAGCTCGAGCATCGGCAAGCGGGTGATGGCGGCGGCGGCGGAGCACCTGGCGTCGGTGACGCTCGAGCTCGGCGGTAAGTCTCCGGTGATCGTCGACGAGTCCGCGCAGCTCGGCGACGCGGTGGCCAAAATCGCTTGGGGCAAATGGGCCAACTCCGGCCAGACGTGCATCGCGCCGGACTATGTGCTGGTGCCGCGTGCGCGTCACGACGACTTCGTCGCCCGCCTGGTGCGCAAGGTCGAGCGGTTCTATGGCTCGTCGCCCGCGCAGCGGCGGCAGTCACCGGATCTCGCCCGCATCGTCAACCACCGCCACTTCGAGCGTCTCCGGGCGCTCTACGACAAGACGGTGGCGCTCGGTGCGCGCACCGCGATCGGCGGCGACTTCGACGCCGAACAGCGCTACGTCGCGCCGACGGTGCTCACGGAGGTCGATCCCGCATCGCCGGCGATGCAGCAGGAGATCTTCGGGCCGATTCTGCCGATCGTGCCGTACGACTCGCTCGACGAGGTGGTCGAGCTGGTGCGCTCGAGGGAGAAGCCGCTGGCGCTCTACATCTTCAGCACCGACAAGGCGGTCGTTCGCCGTCTGCTCGCCGACACGTCGGCGGGCGGTAGCTGCGTCAACGACGTCGCGCTGCATTTTCTCCATCCGCGCCTGCCCTTCGGCGGGGTGAACCACAGTGGGCACGGTGCGTCGCACGGTGAGGCGGGCTTCCGCGAGTTCAGCCACCACCGCGCCGTCCTCCGCCACCATCGCCTCAGCGCCCTCAAGCTCATGGCGCCGCCCTACAAGCGTCTCGCCCGCCTGCTCGCGAAGCTTACCGTCCGCTGGCTCTGAGCTTCCAACGAAGGCGATCTGCTAGACTGATGATGACCTTTGGGTCGGCAGCCAACTAGGAGATACCGGCAGATCGGAGAGTTCGTATGGCGACGAAGGCACAATCCTTCACGGTTCCCAAGGTCACTCAGCATGTTGCTCCGAGCATGGAGGGGGGCTGGAACGTACGGCGCGGCAGGGCCCGCAAGGCGACCCGGCACTTCGAGACGCGCGAGGAGGCGATTTCGTTCGGCCGCGAGTTGAGCAAGCGCCAGGGAGCCGCTCTCTATATTCATCGCGAAGACGGACTGGTGCAATCCAAGGAGTCGTATGAGAAGGCCTCGCGGCGTAGGTCCTCGAGATCTGATGATTGATGAATGACGATTCCGAGCGCCCGGGCGTCTTCATCAACTGCCCATTCGACGACGATTACCGTGAGCTCTTGCGTCCGCTTCTCTTCTCGATCGCCTATTTGGGTTTCTCTCCTCGGCTCGCCTCCGAACGGTCTGATTCAGCGGAGTACCGGCTCGAAAAGATCTGCTCGCTGATCGAGAGCTCGGCGTTGAGTATCCACGACCTTTCTCGCCTCAAGGCTTCGAAAGTCGACGAGTTCTACCGGTTGAACATGCCGTTCGAGCTTGGGATCGACTGGGGACTCCGGCGGTTTGGCTCAGCTCAATCCCGGAGGAAACAGTTCCTGATTCTCGAGACCAACCCGCATGACTTCAAGATCGCTCTTTCGGATCTCTCGGGAATCGATATCAAGAGCCACTCCGATTCACCGAACGAGTTGGTTCGCGCCGTTCGCGACTGGTTCTACGAAACGGTCGGTGTGAAGGAAGCGCCGTCTCCCAGCGGGCTGCTCGGCACTTTCAACGACTTTTCGACCGCTCTCTTCGAGGAGCGAATCGGTAGAGGTCTTCTGGAGCCCGCTGTCGTGGAGGACATCGAGCGTATGTCGGTGACGGAGTACCTCGACTCGGTCGAGCGTTGGATCGAGTCGACTAGCTGACTACAGCTCTTCGCCACCGACCCAGGTCGCGGTGATGATGGAGTCGCCGCAGCCGAAGACGAGGGCGTCGTCGAGGTGCTCGATGGGGCAGCCTTGGAGACTGCGATGGCCGAGGTCGACGACGACGAAATCGGCGAGGTGACCGGGTGTGAGGTGGCCGGTGGGGAGGCCGAGGGCGCGGGCGCCGGCGGCGGTGGCGCTGCGCAGCAGGGGACGGCCGACGTGGCCGTTGCCGTCACGCAGGACGCCTCGGCGCTCGTGGTGGAGGCGCTGCACATGTTCGGCCCAGCGCATCTCTTCGAGCATCGAGATGCGGAGATTTGAGTCGGTGCCGAGGCTCAATTGGTCGAGGTGGCCGCGGTCGGCCAGAACGTCGAGCGGCGCGACGCCGTCGCCCAGGTCGCCCTCGGTGGTCGGGCAAAGGCAGAGGTTGGCGCCGGTCGCGAGGAACTCGGCGAGTTCGCTCGGATCGCTGTGGGTGCAGTGGACAGCGGTGGTCTCGGCGCCGAGCTCGGGGCCGAGGTGGTCCAGGAGCAGGCGCATCGGTGTGACGCCGTGGTGCGCTCGGCAGTCGTCGATCTCTTGTCGCTGCTCTTCGAGGTGGAGATGGAAGACCAGGCCGCGCGCGCAGGCGCCGCGGTGGAGGGCGACGAGGTCGTCGAGCGCGACGGCGCGCGTGCTGTGGGCGACGACGCCGACGCCAGCGGCCGGATGGTTCGCGGTCCGCTCCAGAAGTCGGTCGAGCTGGCGCCAGTAGATGTCGAGGCTGGCGGTACTGTTACCACCGGTGTCGAAGCGGTGCTGACCGCCGGAGAGCGGGCGATCGTCGAAGCCGCCGCGCTGGTATGCGGCTTGGAGCAAGACGATGCGCAGGCCGGCGGCTTCGGCAGCGTCGAGAACGAGGGCGTCCGCGTCGAATTCGGGCGAGGCGTTGTCGCTCAGGTGGTGCAGGTAGTGGAACTCGCCAACGGTGGTGATGCCGGCGGCGCGCATCTCGCGGAACGCGCGTCCACAGACCTCCCGGAGGCGATCACGATCGAGGCTCTCGACGAGGCCGTACATTGCCTCGCGCCAGGTCCAGAAGCTGCCGGCGCCGGCCGGAAAGGTCTCGCCGAGGCCGCGCAGGCCGCGCTGGAAGGCATGGGAGTGCGCATTGACGAAGCCCGGGAGCAGGGCGCGTCGCTTCAAGACGACATCGGGGGAGTCGACGAGGTCGTGGCCGATCTCGGCGATGCGGTCGCCCTCGAGACGCAGCTGGAGACCCCGCTCGAAGCGCTCGCCGGTCCACGTCAGCTCGGCGGCGAGCGTCGTCATTGGCGGTCTCGTACGGCCGCGACGGGGGCGGCCGCGACGGGCGCGGGCTTTCTCGCCTCAGAGGCCCGCTGAAGGCTGGGGCCGCGGCTCCGGTGCGCGTCTCCTTCGGGGGAGGCGTGGACGTTCGGCCGAGTCCCGAGGCCGCTCCGGTTCGTGCGCTCCGCGCCCGTCGCCTCGTTTGTGGTGGCATGGTGGTCGGCGGCCGCGACGGGTGCGGGCTTTCTCGCCTCAGAGGCCCGCTGAAGGCTGGGGCCGCGGCTGGTGTGCGTGCCTCCTTCGGGGGAGGCGTGGACGTTCGGCCGAGTCCCGAGGCCGCTTCGGTTCGTGCGCTCCGCGCCCGTCGCTCCGTGCGTGGCGCCGTGGCCGGCAGCTAGTGTGACGGGGAGACCCTGGGTCATGGGCGGCAGAAGCGGTCGACGAGGTGGTCGAGGAGGGTGGCGCAGCGGGCCAGGTCGGTCTTGGGGACCCACTCGTTCGGTTTGTGGGCGACACCGATATCGCCGGGGCCAAGAAGAAGACAGTCGAATCCCGCCTGCTGCAGCCATCCGGCATCGGTGGCGTACGACGCGGCGACGGTGGCGTCTTGGTCGACCAGGGCGCACGCCTCGAGATAGAGGTCGCTCGATTCGTCGAGCAGCATCGGCGGGCTCTGGGTCGGCTCGCTGAGCTCCCAGCGTTCTCCGTCGAGCACCGCGGCGACGGCG
The DNA here is from genome assembly GCA_039194425.1 of Acidobacteriota bacterium. Lineage (GTDB taxonomy): Bacteria > Acidobacteriota > Thermoanaerobaculia > Multivoradales > J023 > JAUIJL01. The sequence goes on from JBCCVZ010000031.1 coordinate 13,442, forward strand.
GCGCGGATTCGCGCGGCGACGGCTTTGGCGTCGAGTCCCGGCAGGACGCGGAATCCGAGCTCGAGCTCCGCGCGGTCGGGCACGATATTGATCGCCGTACCGGCGTGGAGCATCGCGACGTTCAACGCCACCCACGGTACCTCGGGAAAGTGACGCGACTGCTCGCTGCGCTCTGCTTCAAGCTCGCGCCGTAGCGCGGCGAGGGCGACCAGGACACGGCCCATCGGCTCCAGGGCGTTGTGGCCGAGGTGCGGATAGCCGCTGTGTGCCGGCGTGCCGTGGACGACGAGGCGCTGGCGGGCATGACCTTTGTGCAGACGGACCGCTTGCAGCGACGTCGGCTCCCCGACGATCATTCGTCGCGGCACCTGCTCGAGCGCCGGGCGGCCGGTCGCGTGGTGACGGCGGACCAGATCGTGGGCCCCGATCGTGCCGATCTCTTCGTCGTAGGTGAGCACCAGCGCCAGCGGACGAGTGAGTGTCGCCGGATCGACCCGCGCGAGCGTGTTGATCGCCAGCGCGTCGAAGCCCTTCATGTCGCAGGCGCCGCGGCCGACCAGGCGATCGCCGGCATCGATCAGCTCGAAGGGATCGCTCGTCCATTCCGGCTCGTCGGCCGGCACGACGTCGAGGTGGCCGCACAGTGTCAGGCCGTCGCGGCCGTTGTCGCCCTCGGGATCGAGCCCCGGGCCAACGTGGACGATCAGGTTCACCTTGCCCGGATCACCATCCGACGGATCCTCGACGATGCGAATCCCCGGCCGATCGAGGTAGTCGGCAACGAATTCAGCGATCGGACGGTTCGGGTTGCGGCTGGTCGAGTCGAAGGCGACGAGGCGACGCAGCAGCTCGACGTCGTCGAAGAGCGGGCGGGTCGCGGCCGGGGTCATCGCCGATTCTTCTTCGGCAGGTAGAGGTCGGTGAGGGTGCCGGCGAAGGCTTCGGCCGACTGGCCGACGGTCTCCGACAGAGTCGGGTGCGGGTGAATCGTGAGGCCGATGTCGTGTGCGTCGCAGCCCATCTCGATGGCCAGCGTCGCCTCGGCGATGAGGTCGCCGGCATGCGGGCCGACGATGCCGGCTCCGACGATCTTGCCCGTGTCTTCGTCGAAGAGCACCTTGGTCAAGCCCTCGTCGCGTGCCATCGCCAGCGAGCGCCCGCTGGCGGCCCACGGGAACGAGCCCTTGCCGATGTTCAGGCCTTGCTCCTTCGCCTCGCGCTCCGTGACTCCGACCCAGGCGACCTCGGGGTCGGTGTACGCCACCGACGGAATCACTCGCGCGTCGAACGACGAGCGCTCGCCGGCGGCGACCTCGGCCGCCACTTTGCCCTCGTGGATTCCCTTGTGCGCCAGCATCGGACCGCCGACGATGTCGCCGACGGCGAAGATGTGCCCGACATTGGTGCGCATCTGACGGTCGACCGTGAGGAAGCCGCGCTCGTCGACCGCGAGCCCCGCCGCGTCGGCGCCGATGCGATCGCCGTTCGGCCGTCGCCCGACCGACGAGAGAACGCGGTCGAAGACTCGTGGCTCGGGCGCCTCGCCGCCATCGCGCGCCTCGAACGAGACGCGGAGACCGTCGTCGGTGGGCTCGATGCCGACCACCTTGACGCCGAGCAAGATCGAGTCGTAGCGCTGGGCGAGGCGCTTCTGCAGCGGCTTCACCAGGTCGCGGTCTGTGCCGGGCATCAGCTCGTCGGTGAGCTCGACGACCGTGATCTCGGAGCCGAGCGCATGGTACACGGTGGCCATCTCGAGGCCGATGATGCCGCCGCCGAGGACCAGCAGCCGCGCAGGAATGTCGCGCAGCTCGAGAGCGCCGGTGGAGTCGATCAGTCGCTGGTCGTCGTAGGGCAGGCCGGGAAGCTCGACCGGGCGCGAGCCGGCGGCAACGATCGCCTGCTCGAAGGCGAGGGTCCGGGTCGCCCCGTCGTGCTCGACCTGGAGGCGCCACGGGCTGGTGAACGTGCCGGTGCCCTGGACGACCTCGACCTTGCGCTGCTTCGCGAGCTGTGCGAGACCGCCGGTGAGGCGCCGAACGACGCCGTCCTTCCAGGCGCGCAGCGCGTCGAGATCGATCGTCGGGGCGCCGAACTGGACACCGTGGTCGCCGAAGTGGGCGGCGTCGTCGAGCAGCGCGGCGACGTGCAGCAGCGCTTTGGACGGGATGCAGCCGACGTTGAGGCAGACGCCGCCGAGGCTTTCGTAGCGCTCGACCAACGCGACCTTCAAGCCCAGGTCGGCGGCGCGGAAGGCCGCAGTGTAGCCGGCCGGTCCGGAGCCGAGCACGACCAGATCGACGGCGAGGTCGGCGTCGGACGTGTCGACCGGGCGCGACGGCGTGTCGGCGCGTGGGGCTTCGGAGCTCGGCCCGCTGTTCGTTGTGTTCTCGCCCGCCGGGGCCTCGTCCGCCGCGCTGTCGTTCTGTGCTTCGCCGGACGCATCGTCCACGGCGTCCGATGCTTCGCCGGCGACCTCGAGAATCGCGATCAGGTCGTCGGACGACACGCTGTCGCCCTCCCCGACCTGCATCTCACGCACGGTGCCGGCCTCGGGCGCAGGCACCTCCATCGACGCCTTGTCGCTCTCGAGCGTGATCAGGCCGTCGTCCGCGTCGACCGAGTCGCCGGCCTCGACCAGCACCTCGACCACGTCCACTGCGTCGAAATCGCCCATGTCGGGCACACGCACTTCGATCGTCCGGCTCATCGGCAAGGTGTCCTTCGCGGGTTCATCACGGAGTGGAGGGTTCGGCTCACAGCAGCAGTCGGCGGAGATCGCCGAGCAGCCCCGCCAGGTGGACGCAGAAGCGCGCCGCCGAGGCGCCGTCGATCACGCGGTGGTCGTACGAGAGCGACAGCGGCAACATCAGCCGCGGCACGAACTCACCACCCTTCCACACGGGCGTCCAGCGGTTGCGCGAGGCGCCGAGGATCGCCACCTCGGGCGCGTTGACGATCGGTGTGAAGCTGGTGCCGCCGATGCCGCCGAGGCTCGAGATGGTGAAGCTTGCGCCCTGGAAGTCCTGCGGCATCAGCTTGCCCTCGCGCGCCTTGACGCTCAGGTCGACGATCTCGTCGGCGAGCTGGTAGAGGCCTTTCTGGTCGACATCGCGCACCACCGGCACCACCAGGCCGTCGTCGGTGTCGACCGCGACGCCGATGTGAATGTACTTCTTGACGATCAGCGCGTCGCCGTCCGGGTGGAGCGAGGAGTTGAAGTCGGGAAAGGCGCGCAGCGCCGCCGCCGAGGCCTTGAGCAGGAACGCGACCGGCGTCAGCTTGATGCCCTGCTTCTTCGCCTCGTCGGACTGCGCCTTGCGAAACTCCTCCATTTCGGTGACGTCGGCGTCCTCGTGCTGGGTGACGTGGGGCACGTGCAGCCAGCTGCGGTGGAGGTTGCGCGCCGAGACCTTGCGGATGCGCGACAGCTTCTTCTCCTCGACCTCGCCGAAGCGCGTGAAGTCGATGCGCGGCATCTGCGGCCACTCGAAGCCCGACACGCCGCCGCCCGTGCTCGGCGCCGGCGCCCGGCCGGAGAGCACTCCGCGGACGTAGCTCTTCACGTCGTCGGGCGTTACGCGCCCCTTGCGCCCGGTGCCGTCGAGCGTGCCGAGATCGACGCCGAGCTCGCGCGCCAGCTTGCGCGTGCCGGGCCCGGCGTGAACCTGCGCGAACGAACCTTCGTCGATCGCCTCGTCGAGCGGCTCGAGTGTGCCGGGGCCAGGAGCCGCGTCGGGTGGGCTGGACTCGGTGGCTTTAGGCTCAGCGGTCTCGGGTTCTGCGGTCTTGGGCTCGGCTGGCTTGGGCTCGGCTGGCTTGGATTCCGCTGGGGTCGACTCGGTCGTCTCGGCCGACTTGGCCTCGGACGCATCCGACGCGCCGTCGGTCTCGAGCACCAGGATCACCTGGTTTTGCTCCACCGGCTGGTCTTCCGACACCCTCACCTCGCGCACGGTGCCGGCGGCGGGGGAGGGGACGTCCATCGACGCCTTGTCGCTTTCGAGGACGATCAACGAATCGCCCTCGGCGACCGTGTCGCCGGCCGCGACCAGCACTTCGATCACGATGACTTCGTCGAAGTCCCCGATGTCGGGAACGCGGACGTCGAGCGGTTCTGCCATGGTGCTCCTCGATCGAGCGGTCAAACGGTGGAGGGATTCGGGGCGTCGGCGGCGATCTCGTAGCGCTCGATCGCTTCGGCGGCGCGCGCCGCGTCGATCGTGCCGTCGGTGGCGAGCGCATTCAGCGCGGCGAGCACGACGTAGTGGCGGTCGATCTCGAAGAAACGACGCAGCGCCTCCCGCGAGTCGCTGCGTCCAAAGCCGTCGGTGCCGAGGGTGACGTAGCGCGCCGGCACCCACGGGCGGATCTGATCGGCGAACGACTCCATGGAGTCCGTCGAGGCGATCACCGGCCCTTCGCCGTCCCCGAGCGCCTCGGCGACGTACGCGGTGCGCGCATCCTCGCCCGGATGCAGGCGGTTCCAGCGCTCGACGGCGAGGCCGTCGCGCCGCAGCTCGTTGAAGCTGGTGACGCTCCACACCTCGGCGTCGATCTGCCAGTCGTCGTGCAGCAGGCGGGCGGCGGCCATCACTTCGCGCAGGATCGAGCCGCAGCCGAGCAGGCGAACCCGCGGCCGACGCTTGCGGCCCTTCACCGGCGTTTTCTCTTCGCCTTCCCACACCGCCTCCTCGGGCAGGCGGTGCATGCCGCGGACGATGCCCTCGGCGGCGCCCTCGGGCATCGCATGGTGCGGGTACGACTCGTTGGTCAGCGTGAGGTAGTAGAAGACGTTCTCGTCGGCCTCGCCGAACATGCGGCGCATGCCGTCGTGCAGGATCACCGCCACCTCGTAGTGGAACGTCGGATCGTACGACCGGCAGGTCGGCACGGTGGCGGCGATCAGCTGGCTGTGGCCGTCCTCGTGCTGCAGGCCCTCGCCGTTGAGCGTCGTGCGCCCCGACGTGGCGCCGAGCAGGAAGCCGCGAGCCTGCATGTCGGCGGCGGCCCAGATGAAGTCGCCGACGCGCTGGAAGCCGAACATCGAGTAGTAGATGTAGAACGGCACCATGTGCAGGTCGTGGGTCGAGTACGACATGCCGGCCGCGGTCCACGAGGCGAGCGCGCCCGCTTCGTTGATGCCTTCCTGCAGGATCTGGCCGTCGCGCGCCTCGGTGTAGGGCGCCAGCTGGCCGGAGTCGACCGGCTCGTAGAGCTGGCCGAGCGGCGAGTAGATGCCGCCCATCTGCCGGAACAGACCCTCCATGCCGAAGGTGCGCGCCTCGTCGGCGAGGATCGGTACCAGGCGGTCTTGCACCGGCTTGTGGCGGTAGAGCGTGCGCAGCCACTGGACGAACGCCATGGTGGTCGAGATCTCGCGCCCTGCCTTGGTCGCCTCGGTGAGTTTGGCGAAATGGTCGAAGTCGGGCACGTCGAGCGCCTCGGCAGCCCGCCGGCGCGCCGGGAAGGGGCCGCCGAGTGCCGCCCGGCGCTCGTCGAGGTAGCGTTTCGCCGGGCTGTCGTCGTCGAGGCGCAGCAGCGGCAGAGTGTGGTCGGCGACGTCGTCGTCGACCGGCACGTCGAAGCGGCGGGCAAAGGCGCGGATCGCGTTCGGCGACAGCTTCTTGGTCTGGTGCGTCGTGTTCAGGCCCTCGCCCTCTTCGCCCATACCGAAGCCCTTCACGGTCTGCGCCAGGATCGCAGTCGGGCGCCCGTCGGTGGCATCGACCGCGGCTCGGTAGGCCGCGTACACCTTGCGTGGATCGTGTCCGCCACGCGGCAGGTCGGCGAGCTCCTCGTCCGACAGCGGCTCGAGCAGCGACGCGATGGCTTCGCTCTTCGCGTCGCCGGAGCCGACGAGCAGCTCGCGCAGGTAGGCGCCGCCACGCACCGTCGCCGCCTGCCACTGGCCGTCGACGATCTCGAGCAGCCGAGTCTGCAGCGCGCCGTCGTGGTCTCGGTCCAGCAGCGAGTCCCAGGCGCCGCCCCACAGCACTTTCAGCACACGCCAGCCGGCGCCGTGGAAGACGCCCTCGAGCTCCTGGACGATCTTGCCGTTGCCGCGCACCGGGCCGTCGAGGCGCTGCAAATTGCAGTTGACGATGAGCACCAGGTTGTCGAGCCGCTCGCGCGCCGCCACGGTGAGCGCGCCCAGCGATTCCGGCTCGTCCATCTCGCCGTCGCCGCAGAACACCCAGACGTGGCGCTCGGCCTCGTCGCGCGGCGCGTCGACCAGTCCGCGGGCCTGCAGATACTTGAGGAAGCGGGCCTGGTAGATGGCGAGCAGCGGGCCGAGCCCCATCGACACGGTGGCGAACTGCCAGAAGTCGGGCATCAGCCAAGGGTGCGGATACGACGAGATCCCGCGTCCGTCGACCTCCTGGCGAAAGCGCCGAACCTGCTCCTCGTCGAGCTGCCCCTCGAGCAGGGCGCGGGCGTAGATGCCCGGCGAGGCGTGGCCCTGGAAGAACACGAGGTCACCGCCGGGGGCCTGCTCGGAGCCGTAGGCGCGCCAAAAGTGGTGGAAGCCGACCTCGAAGAGCTGCGCCACGCTCTGGTAGGTGGCGATGTGACCACCGATGCCGTCGAGCTCCTTGTTCGCCTGCACCACCGTCGCCATCGCGTTCCAGCGCAGCAGCGCCAGGATCTCGTGCTCGCGCTCGAGGTCGCCAGGGTACTCGGGCTCGTCGGCGGAGTCCAGCGTGTTCACATAAGGCGTGCGGCCGTCGAAGCGCGGGGCGACGTCGCGCCGGCGCGCGCGCTCGAGCAGCCGGTCGAGCAAGAAGGCGGCGCGTTCGGCGCCCTCGACCTCGAGCACGCTGTCGAGCGATTCGAGCCACTCGCGGGTCTCGATCGGGTCGACGTCGTGGCGCCGGTCGTTTGAGGTGGGCTCGGTCTCGTCCGCCATGGCTGCTCCTGCGAAATGATCGGTCGAAAGGCGCGCAGAGTTTCTCACACGGCGGGTCGTGCTCCAACGTCTCCGGCTCCGCCGCAGTGCTATCGTTTCGTCATGTCTTCGTCCACCCCGTCGCGCGGTTCCTTCTCCTGGCCGGACGACTTCCCGCGGGTGCCCGAGGATTCGTGGGTCGATGCGCGGCTCGAGTCGCTGGCACGCAAGTACGACACCGTCGAGGCCCACGGCTGGTACTCGAATCTCGATCCGACGCTCGACGAGCTGGCGGCGCTGGTTTCGCCCGGCGACCTGATCGTCGACTACTCGGGCGGCACCGGCATCCTGATCGATCGCTTCCTGGCGCGCGCCGACGTGCCGAACGACGTCGGTCTGCTGCTGGTCGACGCGTCGCCCAAGTTCCTGCGCGTCGCCTACGAGAAGCTGGGCGACGACCCGCGCGTCGCGTTTCGCTGGATCCGCTACATCAAGACCGAGCGGCGGCTGCAGCGTCTCGACGAGGTGCTGAGTCCCGGCCTGCTCGCGCGCCGCGCCGACCTGCTGACGTCGACCAACGCGATCCACCTGTACTACGACCTCGACGACACCATCCGCAGCTGGCGCCGCGTGTTGCGCCCCGGCGGAAGGATCCTGGTGCAGTCGGGCAACGTCCGCGGCGCCGGCGCGCCGCCAGGAACCTGGTTGATCGACGAGACCGTCGGCCGCATTCAGTCGCTGGCCAAGACCCTGGTCGAGCTCGACGATCGCTTCGCCGAGTTCCGTCCGGCGCTCGCCGACCGCGATCGGCTCGACGCCTATGCCGACCTGCGCGAGAAGTACTTCCTGCCGGTGCGTCCGCTCGACTACTACGTGCAGTTCTTCGAGCAGTCGGGCTTCGCGCTCGACGCCGTGGCGCACCGCGTGGTGGAGGCGGCCGTCGCCGACTGGTTCGAGTTCCTGAGCGCGTACCACGAAGGCGTGCTCGGCTGGGCCGGCGGCAGCGAGAAGATCGACGGGCGAGCGCCCGATGCCGCGACGGTGACGCTGCGTCTCGAGCTGATCCGCGAGTCGCTCGAGCGCCTCTTCGAGCATCGCTCGACCTTCCGGGCCTGCTGGACGTACCTCACCGGCACCCGGGCCTGAGCCGCGGTGGAGACTCAGAGCCCCGACCCCGCGTCACCGGCTGCGCCGCCCGCTCTCGAGCGCGCGGTGCCGCGCTGGCAGGTGCTGGCGCTGGCGGTGAACAGTGTCGTCGGTAGCGGCATCTACTTGCTGCCGGCTGCTGCTGCCGCGACGCTCGGTGCCGCAAGCGTCGGCGCGGTGCCGCTGGCCGGTCTGGTCGTCTTCCTGGTGGTCGCATGCTTCGCCGAGGCCGGCAGCCGCTTCGACCAGCCGGGTAGCGCCTACCTTTACACCCGCGAAGCCTTCGGTGAGTTTCCCGGCTTCACCGTCGGCTGGATGGCCTGGCTGACGCGTGTCGCGTCGGTGGCCTCGCTGACGGTCGGGCTGGCCGACGCGGTCACGTTTCTCTTGCCGTCGGCCGGCGCCGGGTCGGTGCGGACGGCGATGATCGTCGGACCGCTGGTTTTGCTCACAGTGATCAACGTCGTCGGTGTACGCGCCGGTGCCGGCGCGGCGGCGCTGCTCGCGATCGCCAAGCTCGTTCCCCTCGCGCTTTTCGTCGCGGTCGGTCTCTTCGTCGCCTCGCCGGCGACCGCGCTCGCCCAGGAGCCGACGCGCGCCGGTGGCCTCGGCGCCACGGCTCTCTTGTTGCTCTACGCCTACGCCGGCTTCGAGAACACCGCCGCGCCGGCGGGCGAGTACCGCGATCCGCGGCGCGATGTGCCTTTCGCGCTCTTCGCTCACCTCGCTTTGGTGGTCGTGCTCTACACCGCGGTGCAATGGGTGGCGCTCGGCGTGTTGCCCGGTCTCGCGGCTTCGACCACGCCGCTGGCCGATGCGGCGGCGGTGTTCCTCGGTCCGTGGGGTCTGGCGCTGCTCGGAGTCGGTGGCGTGGTGTCGATCCTCGGGACGGCGAGCGACTCGGTGCTCTCCGGGCCGCGCTACTTGCTCGCCCTGGCGCGGGACGGATACGGACCGCGCGGGGTCGCGGCGATCCACCCACGTTTCCACACCCCGGCGATGGCGATCGTGGTGCAGGCGGCCATCGCGCTGCCGCTGGCGCTCACCGGCAGCTTCGTCGGACTCGCCGCGCTCTCAGTCGTCGCTCGCCTCATCACCTACGTTGGCACCGCGGCGGCGGTGCCGGTGCTGCGCCGCCGGCAGGGCCGCGCGCCGCTGACCCTGCCCGGCGGGCCGACGATTCCGCTCGCCGCCATCGCCGTCGCGCTGGCCCTCGCCACCAGCGCCGAGCGCTCCAACCTGGTCGCGGCCGGTGTCGCCCTGCTGGTCGGTGCTGGAGTCTTCGCTCTGCGCCGCCGCGACACTAAACCCAGCCGAGGTCGCGCGCTTTGAGCGCGGCCTGCAGGCGATCGTCGACGCCGAGCTTGGCCAGAATGCTGGTGACGTAGTTCTTCACCGTGCCGTCGGCCAGGTGCAGGCGGGCGGCGATCGCTTTGTTCGGCAGACCGTCGGCGAGCAGGCGCAGGATGTCGAGCTCGCGCTCCGACAGCGTCTCGACGCCGTCCGCCGCGGCCGAGGATGCGGCCGAGGATTGTGTCGACGGGGTGGGACGTCGCGGCTCGAGGCGCTGCAGCTCGGCCAGCACCTTGGCGGTGATCGACGGCTGCAGGAACGACTCGCCGCGCGCCACCGTGCGGATCGCCTCGACCAGCCGCTCCGACGGCGAGTCCTTGAGCAGATAGCCCGCGGCGCCGGCGCGCAGCGCCTCGAAGACGTCGTCGTCGTCGTCGAACGTGGTGAGCACCAGGACCGCCGGCGGCGCCTCGGAACCCAGCAGTCGACGCGTCGCCTCGGCCCCGCCCATGCCCGGCATGCGCAGGTCCATCAGCACGACATCGGGCGCTCGCTCGGCAGCGACGGTCAGCGCCTCGGCGCCGTCGCTCGCCTGGCCGACGACACGCAGGTCGTCGTGCACCGAGAGCAGAGTCGCCAGGCCCTCGCGAAAGAGCGTCTGGTCGTCGACCAGAAGCAGGCGCACCGACTCCGTCATCGCCGGTCCGTCGCCAGGGCGAGCGCGGGCTCGGCGGGTACCGGCAGTGGCAGGTGGACCGCGAGCGCGAAGCCGTCACCGGGACGACTGGTGATCTCGATCGCGCCGTCGAGCTGACGAGCACGCTCGCGCAGGCCGAGGAGGCCGAAGCCGCCGTGTTCCTCGAGCGTCGCGGGATCGACGCCGGCACCGTCGTCGCGCACCGTCAGTGCGATCGTCGGGTCGTCCGCGAGGTCGACCGCCGCCTCGACCGCCGCATCGTCCGCCGAGGGATAGCGCAACGTGACCTCGACGCGTGCCGCACGAGCATGCTTGCGCGCGTTGGTGAGCGCCTCCTGAGCGCAGCGGTAGAGAGTCAGCGCCACCGCCGGCGGCAGCGGACGGGGCGCGCCATCGACTCGGAGGTCGATCGAAAGGTCGTCGGTGGCGGCCCGGCGGGTCAGCGCCTCGAGCGCCGCCGGCAGGTCGCGCCCTTCGAGCGCCTCGGCGCGCAGCGAAGACACCGAGCGACGGATCTCGTTGAGCCCGTCCTTGACGCAGCGCTGCGCCTTGGTGAGCGCGTCGCAGGCAGTCGCCGGATCGCGCTCGAGCATCGTTCGCGCCGCCTCGATTTGCATGTGCACCGCGGTGAGCGAATGGCCGACGCTGTCGTGAATCTCGCGCGCCATCCGCGTACGCTCGCGCGCCATCGCCAGCTCCTCGGCCTGCACGGCGTAGCGGCCGAGCCTGCGGTTGGCGTCCTCGAGCTCGTCGCCGAGGCGCTGTGCGTCGGTGCGCGCGATGCGTTCGCGCTGCGCGATGTCGGTGATCAGGACGACGAAGACCACCGCGGTCGAGATCGCCAACAGGCTTCCCGGCACGTGGCGCCAGCCGCCGAGAGCCTCGATGTGCAGGGCGATGACGCCGAGGCTCGCCAAACAGACGGTGACCGTGCCGGCCAGCGGCAGCTTGAGCCGCGCGAGCGTGATCACCGGCATGTAGAAGAGCCAGGCGACGCTGAAGGTGCGGTAGCGCACGAAGACCACGGCGACCAGGCCGAGCAGCGCCAGCTGGACGACGAAGTACAGACTGCGCCGGGCCAGCGGGCTCGTGCGCTCGAGGCGCTCGCCGACCCAGACCATCCAGGCCAGCGCTGCGCCGACCGTGAGCAGCGACTCGACGACGAAGGCCATGGGCGGCCCGGCTTCCAGCCAGGAGACGCCGAGGGCGACGATGACGAGAAAGATCATCGTCCATCGCCCGTGATCGGCCGACGCGCTCGCGCTCATGGCGCCGACGCTATCAGCTGGCGGCATCGTCGAGTCAGCCGCGCGCGGGAGCGACGGTTCCCGCGTCGACGGTACCGGGGCGTCGCCGGGGACGGTCGAACTTGCGCTCGTAGTGGCGCTTCCAGGCGATCAAGGCCGGCGAGCCGAGGGCCGTCGGCAGCAGCCAGGGCAGGACCGACAGCCAGCCGCTCGTCGGCAGCTCGACCAGGCGGCCGAGCCCGAAGACCGCGAACGCGGTGTGGAAGGCGATCCCGGCGCCGATCGTCGCCGACATGTGCTCGAAGAACCAGGCCCGAGGTCCGCCGACCCGGCCGCTCATGTAGCGCAGCATCGGGACGCCGACGCCCAGGCCGATCGGCGACAGCAGGAAGCACAGCAGCGACCAGCGCGTCGGCACCAGCGCGCCGAAGGCGATCAGCCCGACGCTGGCCGCAAGTGCGGAGACGGCGAGGAATCGAAACTGCGGCGTCGCCAGCTGCGTCGGGTCGCTCTTTGTGGTGAGCACGCCCACCGAGTAGCGCAGCATCACGAACGTGACCCACGCGAGGTAGCTGAGGAAGACCAGCGCGCCGACCGTGTCGAGCTTCTCGGCCAGCACGCCGTCGCGCGCCAGCATGCCGGCGATCAGGACACACGACAGGCCGGCGCTCGCCGTGACCCAATAGCCGCAGACGACGAAGACCTTGCCCGCGACCCGGTGCAGCCGTCCGCCCTTGCGCGCGACGATCGGGAACCAGAAGGCGATCAGGCCGGTGAATCCGACGATCATGTGAGACCAGCGCGAAAGCTCTCTGAGCCACTCCATGGCGACCTCCAGCAGTTGAGTTCGGCGGGCGGGTCGTCCGCCCGTCGCCTCAGTGTCGGTGCCGCGAGGTCATGCCGTCAGGTGCCGATGGTCACGACTCGGGTCATGATTCCGGTCATGTTTGGCGAATCCGTCGCCGCACGACTCGGCTCAGGGCCGGCCGGCCCGGCCGAAGACGACGAGCGACTCGAGGCACGGTGCGGCGTCGCCGTCGGCCGTCAGCTCGAGACGCACGGCGCGCGGCGGCAGCGCCAGCGCGAGCTCGTCCCAGCGCTCGCCGGACGCTTCGCGCTTCGTGATCAGCAGGGTCGTCTCGATCTCCGCGTTGGCGTCCTGGCGGTCCGCGCTGAGTGCCGCGACGGTGAGCCGCGCGTCGGCGTCGGGTGCCGGCGCCCAGCGCAGGTGCAGACGGTCTCCGCCCGTCGGCAGCTCGATCGACAGCGCGCCGCGGAGCGGGCGGCAGCCGTGCAGCACCTCGCCGGCGCCGGTCGCCGACTCCAGAGCAAGCGCCGGCCCGGCCGCGGACGGGACCGGCGGCGGCCGCCAGTCGAGGTCGGCGTCGGCTTCGCTCGGGGCGTGGGCGAAGTCGACGCCGAGCAGCCGTGCGTTCCTGCGCACCGCGGGCTCGCGCTCGAGCACGGTGCCATCGAACAGCGCGGCGCGGACCGGAGCGACCAGCATCGGGTCGCGCGAGTAGGCGCGCGACGGTGCGACGAAGAGTGGCGGCGCGAGCAGCGGCTGTGGCTGCAGCAGGCTCGGTCGTCCGGCGGCGAGGGTCGGACGGCGCGGCCTGCGGGCCAGCGCTTCGGCGACGGCGCCTGATCCATCGCGGTAGGGTAGCGCGAGAGCGGTGGTGCCGAGGCCCATGACGTCGATCGCCGGGCCGTCGTGCACCAGCTGGAGGTAGCCGGCGTCGTGCACCAGGAGCACGTCGTCGTCGGTGTCGCGCTGCTCGAGGAAGGCGGCGACGGCGGCATTGTCTTGGTGCAGGAGCACTGCAGTGCGGAAGTAGTCGTAGGCCCAGGCGGGCAGGCGCAGCACGAGCAGGAGAGGAATCGCCAGCGGCAGCCATCGCATGAGCCTCTGCAGCCGTCGCGACGAGGCGTCGCCGAATGCCGTCGACAGCGCGACGTGGAGACCGGCGAGCGCCAGCAGCCAGGCACAGGCGAGGCCGGGATGGTGGTGCCGATAGTGCTGCCAGGGCAGGAAGCCCGAGAACGACGACGCCGCGAGCGCCGCCAGCCAGACCACGACCAGCGGACGCAGCGCGTCGAGAGTCGCTCGCTGCGCGCCGCGGAGTGGCAGAACCGTCGGCGCGACGGCGGCGACTCCGACGGCCGCTGCCGTGGCGACGGCGAGCAGGCCGACCGGCGCCGGCAGCGCCATCGGCTCGGCACCCACGTAGAGGCGTCCGAGGCCGCGGCTGAGCACGCCCCACACCAGCTCCACGCGTTCGCCGAAGTGCAGAAAGGGCGCCGAGAGGGTCGATTTGGCGAGCACGCCGGAGGGCGAAAGATGCCCTGTCGTCGCCAGGTTCCAGGCCGCCCAGGCGGCGCCGGGCAGCGGCAGCAGGAAGGCGACGCGGCGCGGCGCCGGTCCGGCGCCGCAGACGATGGCGAGCGCGGTGAGGCCGACGACGGCGGCGAAGTCGGGGCGGATCCAGGGCAGCAGGGCGAGCAGCACGAGGAGCGCCACGCGGCGTCCGCGCGGTGGCTCATCGACTCGCGTGCACTCGATCCACAGGCCGCAGGCGGCGAGAAGCGCGGCGGCGCCGAACGCGCTGTCCATGCCGGCGAGCGCCGCCCAGGCAGCGGGCCCCCAGACGATCAGCACCAGGCCGCCGGCGAGTGGCCACGGCGGCGGCAGGCCGACGAGGTGGAGCAGACGAGCGCCGGCGAGAGCCAGGCAGAAGACGCCGACGGCGCCGAGCCCGAACGACCACCACGACCAGCCGGCGAGGTCGTCGAAGAGCAGCTGCCCGGGGACGAGCAGCAGCGGGTAGAGCAACGACGACGCACCGCTCGAGCTCTCGCCGTCGCTCCACTCGAGCACGCGCCCGCGCGCCAGCTGCTGGGCGTACCGGATGAAGATGTACGAATCGTCGAGTGGCAGCAGCCACGGCGGAGGAGGCGCCAGGGTCGGCGGCCCTTCGGCCGCAGCGGTCTCGGGACTCGGCGCTCCACCCGGTTCTGGCGCGGGATCGACGCTCAGCTGCGGCCAGCGCAGCGCCAGCGCGAAGACGAGGGTCGCGACCAGGAGCACGACCGTGCGCGCGGTACTCAACCGACCGGCCACCACAGCAGGAGGGCCAGGCCGCCGGCGAGAGTCAGGCCGAACAGGAGCGCCATGCGGGCGAGTAGACGGCGCGGTCCGAGTACAGCGACGACGCCGCCCTTGAACACGAGGTTCGAGAGCGCTCCGACCAGGATCAGGCGCCAGCCGAGGTCGTGATCGATCCGCTCCGAGGCCATCAGCTGCGCGGTCGACAGGGTGATGGCGTCCATGTCGGTGAGCCCCGAGAGCACCGCCACCGCGTACAGGCCCCGGTCGCCGAAGTGCTCACGTGCGGCGGCGACGGCAAAGAGCACTGCGGCGTAGAGCAGGCCGAAGACGATCGCTGCGCGCAGGTCCGTCGGTGGATCGTGGTCGTCAGCGACGTGAGCCCGACGCGGCAGGCGGAGCAGCGCGCCGTACGAGACGACCGCCATCCACGCTGCCATGGCGACCAGCGGCGGCGCGGTGGTGGTGAGTGTGGCCGGGGCGACGATCGCAATCTCGATCAGCACACGGACGAAGACGACGCTCGATGCGATGATCAACACGACCGCGGCGAGGGGCGTGAGCGTCGGGGTCTCGCGCGCCCGCCGGCTGTAGCCGACGGTGGTCGCGGTGCTCGAGATCAACCCGCCGAGCACGCCGGCGAGCACGGTTCCGACGCGCTGGCTGAGTAGGTGGTGGGCGAGGTAAGCGACGAGGCTGATGCCGACGATCAGCACCACCATCCACCAGATCTCGAACGGGTTCAGCACGTCGTACGGTCCGAAGGTGCGGTTGGGCAACACTGGCAAGATGACCAGCGCGATCAGCACCAGCCGCGTGCCGGCGCGCAGCTCGCTCGGGCGCAGGCGCTCGGCGAAGGCGTGCACGGGCTCCTTCCACTGCAGGAGCACGGCTGCACCACCTGCCGACACCAGCGCCGCCGCCAAGTGGCCGCGCGCCAGGAGGACTCCGACCAGGAACACCACGAGCACGGCGATCTCAGTCGTCATTCCGGGATCCGGTTCGCCGGCCTGGGCTTTGATCCAGTTGGCGACGGCGAGGAGTGCCGTGATCGCCAACAGACCCGCAACGACGATCCCGCCTTCGAGCTGATTCGAGACGATTCCGAGCAGGGCGCCGAAGAGCGCGATCAGGGTGAAGGTCCGAGCGCCGGCGATCTGCGGATGCGCGACCTCGCGCTGCAGGCCGACGAGGAATCCGAGTCCGGCGGCGAGCGCCAGCTGGTGGATCTCCGTGAGCTGCATGCGAGCAGTCTACCGCTGCGATCGATCGCCTGCTCGTCATCGGGTATGGCATGCTCAGGGCATGGCACGTGACGACCGATCCGGCAGCCGACTCGTCTACTCCACGGAAACCGGCCCCGGCGATCGGCGCACCGGCTCGGGGCCCACGAAGAAGGGGAAGAAGGGGCGGCGAGGTGGTGCGCCGTCGTCGGCTCCGCGCGTGCCGGACGATGGAGTCGTGCGCGTCTGGCGCCAGACCAAGGGACGTCGCGGAAAGGGCGTCACCGTCATCACCGGGCTGGCGTTGCCGCCGGTCGATTTGGCGAAGCTGGCCAAACAACTGAAGGCTGCCTGTGGTGCCGGCGGCACGGTGAAGGACGGCGTCGTTGAGATTCAGGGCGACCACCGCGAGACCGTGGTCGATCATCTCCGGACTCTGGGACACACGGTGAAGAAGGCAGGAGGCTAGCCGGCGTGCGACGCGCGCGCGAGCTCGGCACCTCGATCGGGCCGTACCGGCTCGACGCGGCGCTCGGTCGGGGCGGGATGGGAGAGGTGTACCGCGCCTACGACGCGCGTCTCGATCGCTCGGTGGCCTTGAAGCGCGTACGGCCCGGTGTCGGCGACCCGGAGACTGCTCTTCGCCGGTTTCGTCGCGAGGCGCGCGCCGCGGCACGCCTGCGTCATCCCGCCCTCGTGCAGGTCCACGACTGGCTCGAGGACGACGGCGAGGCCTGGCTGGTCATGGAGTTGGTCGAAGGGCGCTCGCTGCGCGCGGTGCTCCAGAGCGGGGCGCTCGAAGAGGCGCGGATGCTCGACATCACGCGCGACCTGCTCGAGGGCCTGGCGGTGGCGCACGACGCAGGGCTCGTTCACCGCGATCTCAAGCCCGACAACGTGATGATCACGGCGGGCTCGTCGGTCGGCCGTGGACGAGGCGAGCAGGCGAAGATTCTCGACTTCGGGCTCGCCAAGAGCTCGGTCGCCCGCCCCGACGAGACGCATCTCTCGGTCGAGGGCAAGATCATCGGCACGCTTTCGGCCATGGCACCCGAGCAGGTCTTGGGGCGGCCGGTCGACGGTCGGACCGATCTCTTCGCGCTCGGCTGCCTGCTCTATGAAGCGCTCACCTGCTGCGCTCCCTTTGTCGGCGACAGTGCCGGCGCCACGTTGAACAACATCTGTTCGCGGCGCCAACGACCGCTGACCGATCACCGGGGCGACCTCTCGCCCCGCCTCGCCGACTTCGTCGATCAGCTGCTCGAAAAGGACCCGCGCCGGCGGCCCGCGTCGGCTCATGCGGCCCTCGACCGGCTCGATCAGGTGGTCTCCGGGCGACTCGATCTCGACACCGCGCTCGACTCTCCGACCGAAGGGGGCGCGTTCGCGACCCGCCTGCCCCCGAAGGCGCTCGGTCGCTCGCCCGCGGAGACGGTCGCGCATCGACGGCTGGTGCCGGTGGGAAGCGCGGAGCCGGCCGGCGGCGATGAGTCGGGCGGCGGCCGCGAGGACACCGCCCCGTCGGTTCTTGCGTCGTCCCCGGTGCCGCTGCGCCGACGCCTGGCGATGGCCTCGTGGGGCGTCGCCGCGGCGATCGCGCTCACCTGGATCCTGGTCGCCCGCTTCGGCGGTGAGCTGGCACCGGAGCCGATCTACGTCGCCGTGCCTCCGGCGACGCTCCATGTCGTCGGCACGGACGCAGCCGACGGCTCCTCGTCGGCCTCACAGGCGGAGCTTGCCGCGGTCGCTCTGCAGACGGCCTTGCTGCAGGGCTTGGTCGGCCTGCGTGCGGTAGTCGCTCTCGACGTGCCCACCAGCGAGCGGCACGATGCCGATCCACGCGCCCTCGCCCGCGCCTTGGCGGCCGACGAAGTGCTCGCGTCTCGTCTCGACTGTGGTGTGCGCGGCTGTCGCGCGACGCTGCGGCGGGTCTCTGGCGCCGACGGGCGGGTGCTGTGGGCGCAGACCTTCAGCGCCGATCCGGAGCGACTGCTCGATCTCGGGCAGGCCGCGACCGGGCTGCTCGGCCATGCCTACCCGGAGTCGTCGCGACACCGGGGTGCACCGGCGCTCGAGGTTCGGCCCGACGACTACGAGACCTTCCTGCGCCTGCGCGAGCGCTTCCGCAAGCGCGATCGTGGATTCTCCACCGAGTCGCTGCTCGAGGAGCTCGAGCGTCTTGGTCGCACCTCGCCCCGCTTCGCCGCGATTCCAGTGCTCGAGGCGTATGTCTGGCTGCATCGATTCGCCGTGGGGCGCGAAGCCGCCGAGCTCGAGAACGCCGAGCGCGCGGTCGCTCGAGCGATGGCGCTGGCGCCCGACGACCCTCAGGTCCTGATGATCGCGGCGCGCGCCGCACGACTCACCGGCGACCTCGACGAAGCCGCGGAGTTATTGGATCGGGTGCGCACGCTCGAGCCGGGCAACATGGAGGCGCAGTTCCAGCGCGCCCTGCTGCACGAGCGCGGCGGCGAGCTCGAGGCGGCGCGGGAGCTCGCTCTCGGTGCGGCCCGTCGCTGGCCGTCGGCGACGTTGTGGTTCAACACGGGCGACCTCTTGACGCGCCTCGGCGACACCGACGCCGCGCGCCGCGCGATCGAGGCGGGGCTCGAGCGCGAGCCGGAGAGCTTCGACGGGCGTTCGCGACTGGCGCAGCTCGAGCTCGTGCACGGGGACTTGGAGCGCGCCGTGGAGCTCTACGGCGCGCTCGTCGAGCGCTCGCCCGAGCCGGCCGAGCTCAACAACCTCGGCACCGCGTTGATGATGATCGGCCGCTACGACGAGGCGATCGTCCACTTCGAGACCGTGGTCGAGCACAGTCCCGCCTCGGCCTCGGCGGTGCTCAACCTCGCGGACGTCGAGATCCTCTCCGGCGACACGGAGCGAGCGCGCGAGCTCTATCGCGACGTGCTCGAGATCGTCGCCGCCGATCCGCGTCCCGATCGCCTCGCCGCCGTCGCGGCGCAGGCCGAGGCTCACCTCGGTCGGGCCGACGAGGCGATCGAGCGGATCCAGGTCGCGTTGCGCGCGGCTCCGGATCATCCGTGGACGGCGTATCAGGCGGCGCTCGTCTACTGCGTGCTGGGCGACCGTGCGTCCGCGCTCTGGCACGCGCGGCGCGCGCTCGAGGCCGGCCTCGAGCCCCGTTGGCTCGAGCTCGAGTTTTTCGAGCCTCTGTGGCCGAGCCTCGAGCAGATCACGCCCTCGGCGTGAGCGCGGTCCCGTCTAGTCGGCTCAGCGCGGGTGGTCCTCGGGCTTCTCGATGATCGCCGGATCGAAGCCGAGCAGGCGTGCGATGCTGATCGGCATCGAGCGGTCGGCCACGATCAGGTTGAGATCGAACTCGAGCGTGACCTCGCCGGTGTGGTTCCAGAGATTCTCGATCGAAATGGCCATCTCGTCGGTGCGAATGAGGCCATAGGAGACGGTCGAGGGAAGGCTCGTTGGATTGGTCCAAGTGATCGGCGGCGGATCTGTGACCGAGAAGCTCGTTCCCGCCTCGGACTTCGCCGAGATATAGAAGTAGATCCCGGTGGGCTTGTTCTCAGGCGTGTACAGCTCTGCGGGATCGATCGGATCCGTGCAGTCGGCGTCCTTGAAGAGGTCGACCGAGTTGCTCTTGTAGCGGATGTAGACCGTCAGAGTTTCGGTAACATTCCACGGCGGGCCCGCGAGGCTGATCGATGCGGCATGCTGAAAGGTCGATGACATGAGTGAGTCCTCCAGTCCAGTGTTCGGGGATCAGTGACTGGACCAGCCTTCAGCAAGAGGCGTGCCTGGTCGGCGCCGCGGTCGAGTCGAGGTGTGGTCTCGCGTCGATTAAACTGGAACGATGGAAACGACAGGTCGAAACGGCGTCGAGACGCTGAGCCAGACGAGCACGACGGGGCCGCAGGAGGCGCCGAGCGGGGCTGTCGAGACCCTGGTGCCCGGGCTGGTCGTCGTCGCGCACCCCGACCGCCGGCGGGTCGGCGATGAGGCGCCGCTGCTGCCGCTCGCCGACGGCCGGCCGGCACTGCTCTCTCGGCACCAGCCGTCGTTCCTGCCGCCCGGCATCGAGCGTGACCCGCGGCCGCTTGCCGACTCGCACCTGAGCCGTCGCCCGCTGCGCCTGATTCCGCGTCCGGGAGGCGACATCGTGATCGACCGCGATGGCTGCCCGACGACGGTCGAGGTCGACGGAGACTCAGTGGCGACCCGGCGCGTGGTGTCGGCCGAGGAGGTCGAGCGCGGCGTCGTCTTGGTGCTCGCCGGCCGCATCACGGTGCTGCTGCAGCCGGTGGCGATGCTTCCGATGGTGCCGCAGGCGCCGGTGGCGGGCCTGGTCGGGGAGTCGCTTGCGATGCAGAGCCTGCGCCGCCAGATCCGGGCCGCCGGGCTGCTCGAGGTGCCGGTTTTGGTGCGCGGCGAAACCGGCAGCGGCAAGGAATTGGTGGCGCGCGCCGTCCACGACGCGCGAGCGCGCGGCGGTCCCTACCTGGCGGTGAATCTGGGTGCGTTGGTGCCGTCGCTCGCAGCATCGGAGCTTTTTGGCGCGCAGCGCGGCGCCTACACCGGCGCCGACCGTCGGCGCGACGGCTACTTCCGGCGTGCCGACGGTGGCACGCTCTTTCTCGACGAGATCGGTGAAGCGCCGGTGGAAGTGCAAGTGATGCTGCTGCGCACACTCGAAACCGGCCGTGTTCGGGCGGTTGGCGGCGGCGACGAACGGCAGGTCGACGTGCAGGTGGTGGCGGCGACCGATGCCGACCTCGACGCAGCGATCTCGGCTGGCCACTTCCGGCCGGCGCTGCTGCATCGTCTCGCTGGCTACGAGATCCATGTGCCACCGCTGCGCGCCCGTCGCGACGACATCGCCCGCCTGCTCCTGTACTTTCTCGATCAGGAGGCGCGAGCGGTCGGTGCCGACCTCGGCGCCTCGGACGGACGGGCGCCGTGGCCGTCGGCGCGCACCATGGCGCGCCTGGTGTCGTACGACTGGCCCGGCAATGTCCGCGAACTGAAGAACGTCGCGCGGCGCTTGGTGGTGCTACGCCATCTCGAGGGCGAGGTCGATCCGAGGCCGCTGCTCGACGACTTGTTGCGGCCCGCGGTGGCTGCCGAGCCTCCGGTCGATCGACCGCCCTCAGTGAGCGCTGCGGGGTATCGGCGCGGCGCCGGGGTCGAGGACGACGAGCTTCTCGCCGCGATGGCGCAGCACGACTGGCAGCCCGGGCCGGCGGCGCGTGCCCTCGGCGTGTCGCGCCCGGCGATCTACCGCCTGATCGAGCGCCATCCGACGTTGCGCACCGCCGCCGACCTCAGTCGCGACGAGCTGCAGGCGGCGCTCGCGCGGCATGGCTCTGTCGTGGCTGCCGCTCGCGCGCTGCAGGTCTCGGAGCAGGGGCTGCGCCGGCGCCTCAGCACGCTCGGCCTGCCGCTGCCGGACGACACGGCCTGATCGTTACCGGACGTCCGTCGGACGTCCGCCGGACGTTCAAGACCTGGCCCAGGGCGTCGATCGGCACGTAGCCGCTGCACTTTGTGGGCTGGCATCTTCTTTGCTCTTTCGCCTGTCGTCCATGCCTTCGTGGCTGGACGCTCATCCATCGCGCGCGGCGTCACTTCCCACGGTCGGCGCCGCCTTCGATGAGCGAGACGTCGCCGCCCGGCACTCCGCAACCGGGCGGCTTTTTTCTGCGCTGCGGGCGCGGGGTGTCAGCGAGGGACCAACCGCAGGATCCGCGCGACGAGCAAGAACACGCCGTCGCCGAGGTAGCCGCCCAGGATGCCGATGGCACCGGCCTGCGGCTCGCCGAGAAGATCCATGTCGAGGGGA
Organism: Acidobacteriota bacterium; assembly: GCA_039194425.1. Lineage (GTDB taxonomy): Bacteria > Acidobacteriota > Thermoanaerobaculia > Multivoradales > J023 > JAUIJL01. The sequence continues at coordinate 34,861 of JBCCVZ010000031.1, forward strand.
ATCCAGCCCGCGAGGTAGCTGAAGTAGAGGAAGGCGCCGCCGGTCAGGGCGGAGAGCATCTCGCAGGCGATCTCGAGGCGCTGACGGCCGGCGAAGAGAGTCGTTCGCTTGGCCACGATCAGCCCGACAATGCCGAGGAGGGCGGCGATCACCAGGTACTTCCAGGGCGAGCTGACACGCACCGAAATCGTCTCCCGCAGGCCGAGGTCGGGCAGCTCGAGGACGATCTCGCCGTCGACGCCATCGCCTGCCCAGACGTCGATCGTCGCCGCGTCGCCGGTCAGGTCGACGGGCAAGGGCTCGAGATGCAGCGTCGGCGGTGCGTCGACAGACGGCGACGTCGGCCAGGGAGTCGGCCGGCCGTCGACCAAGAGGCGGACGTTGAAGCGGGTGACCGACGCGGGCGTCGCGTAGCCGTCCAGAACCGCGGGCTTCACCTCCAGCGTCAGATCCTGCGGGCCGTGCCGCGGCCACGAGAGCTCGAGACGCGCCGGCTCGCGGCCGTCGCCGGGCGCCGTCGCCACCAGGGACACGGTTTGCTCCGGGCGCAGCACGACGAAGGCCCGCTCGGAACGTGCCTCGCCTTCCTCGATCGTCACCTCGTCCGGATCGGCGACGGCGCCCGGGGCTTCGAGCAGGAAGCGAGTCGTCGCTGGAGCGGTGGCGGCACGAAGCGTGTCGCCGATGCGTTCCCGTGCATAGACGCGGACAGGTACGCGAAAGCGTCCGGCGGTGATCTGGTGCGGTCCGGCGACGACCTGCCACACCAAGTTGGTGGTGGGCGGCGCAGCGGCTCGGATCGGGATCGCGAGGCGTTCGGTGCGCAGCTGCAGGCGGTAGTTGGTCCGCTCGAGGGCGTCGAGGCTCTCGGGCGGCAGCGTGATCGGGTGGCCAGCCGTCAGCTGGCTGGCGTCGAGGGGGAGCTCCAGTCCGCCGGGCAGATCAAGCACGATGTCGGGCCCTTGCTCGCTCTGGCCACCGGCGGTGTGGATGTCGGATGCGAGCCAGGGCGTCTCTCGAAAGACAAGCGTTGCGGACTCGTCGTCGAGCACGATCTCCGCTGGCAGCGCGTCTTCGACCGCTTCGGCGAGGTCGATCGCGTCATCGACTCGTGCCTCGACGCGGTTCGGCGCCGCTGGCGCCAGGTCCGGGGCCGTTTCGCCGCTCTGGTCGGCCGAAGCGGCGTCCTCGCCCGGCTCCTCGACCGGGTCATCGATGGCGTCATCGACCGCGTTCTCGACGGTGTCAACGACCGCGATGTCGGCCTCGTTGGCCGGTGCTTCGAGGTCGACTGCATGATCCGGCCGTTGAACCGGCGCCGTCATGATCAACACCGCCACGCTGCCGAGGCAGAGCAAGGCGCCGATCAGGAAGTTGGACATCGGGGTCGTTGAAGTCGGGGTCTTTGAAGTCGGGGTCTTTGAAGTCCTTCGAGACATGATCGACACTCCCCTGGTGATCGGCAGGTCCGACAATCCTTTGGGTGGCACACTCGAGGTGCGCAATCGAAACGTTCATACGATATGACACCCTCAGGATCCTCGAGGGTCGTGGCGCAGAGCCGCGACACCTGTGGCATGCTCCCGCCATGACGAGTGATCGCATGGTTCTCATCGCCGGTCCCATCGTTGCAAACGCCTGGAGTCGCTGCATCGGCTCACGGTCGGAGCGCTGCTGAGCATGCGCGTCGCACGCTCCGAACATCGTCGCCATACCTGGTGGGTCGACGACTACGCCCGCGACTTCGAGCTGCTCGACGTCTGGCGCTACCCGATCGAGGCTGGGCGCGACGACTTCGCCGCGTTCCTCGAGATCCACGACACCGAGGCGATGGTCGCGGAGTCGTCGCCCGCGGTGCGCGCGCTCTTCGGTCTCCGCATTGTCCTCGGTCGCGTCTTCGGCTGGGACAAGCCGGGCTCGGAAGGCGAGGTCGGCGGCGAACATCAGGGCGTCGGTGCCGAGGCGTTCCGCGAGGTCTACCGCGACGAGCGCGAGATGGTGCAGCGTATCGAGAACGCCACGGTCACGGCCCTGATGCACCTCGGCTGGGTCCCGCTCGACGCCGCCGGCAGCCGCTGGACCGCCCAGCTCGCCGTCTTCGTCGACCCCAAGGGCCGCCTCGGCCGCGTCTACATGGCCGCCATCGCCCCCTTCCGCCACCACCTCGTCTACCCGGCGCTCATGCGCGCCGGCCGGCGGCGCTGGCAGGCCCGCGACGGTTCGTAGCCTCGAGCGATCGCGGCGGCTCCGAGATCCGCTCAGACTGCCAGCTACAGGAGTTGGCTTGCGCAGAATCGAGCACGAGATCGCGCAAGAAATCGCTCGCGTTGAGGATCTCCAGACCGACCAACCCGCCGTCGGCATTGAGCTCCGCGGTGACGTTCGGACTCAGCTCGACGCTCGACACATCGGGGCCGTCCGCCAGGTTGAGATGAAGGACGTCAGCCTCTTCGAAGTAGGACATCCGGCGTTCACTCATAATCTACAAGTTGAGTAATTGCCCGAGCCGGAGCCTTGAGCATCACGGGCTAGGCGCTGAGATCCAACAGGATCTCGACTGGGCTCGAGGTACCAGGTGTTGCGACCCTCGACGCGGTAGCAGGGCGCGGTTCATTCGCTCGACGAAGCCGTTGGTGTGCGGACTGCGGCACTTCGTCGCCCGGTGCTCGATGTCTTCGATCGCGAGCAGCAGCTCGTAGGGATGAGTGTTGGACTTGCCACAGAACTCGCGGCCGTTCGCGGTCAGAACGGCGCCGATCGACAAACCGAGAGCGTCGTAGGAGGGCAGAACGCGGTTCCACAGCAGGCCGCACGCGGTCGCCGGCATCTTCGACGTGTAGACCTTCGCGAAGGCGATCGAGCAGAAGGCATCGACGACGACCTGCATGTAGATCTTGCCGACGCCCTTGAGCGTGCCCCAGTCGAAGGTGTCCTAGTTGAGCAGCTCGCCGGGCTGGGAAGCCTCGATGGGGCGACAGCGAAAGTCGATGCTGTAGCGCTCGAGCAGCTCGATCTGTCGCTCGGAAAGGACGTAGGTCGTCTCGTCTCGAGAGTGGGTCTCCAGCCGGAGCAAGCGCTTGTGGCGGGTCTCGAGGTCGTGGCGAAGCCAGACGCCGCGGACTCTCGACGGACTGACCTCGATGTCCTGGAGCCGAAGCTGATTCGCGACGCGCTGTGCCCCGTGGGTCGGACACTGGAGCGCGTACTCGAGGATCTTCTCCTCGACTTCGGGCGCGACGCGGTTCGGGTGAGGGCCGCGCGGTCCGCGTTTCTTCTCGATGAGGGCTTGCACACCACCAACC
>JBCCVZ010000032.1:0-26588 GCA_039194425.1 Acidobacteriota bacterium
AGATGGTGATGCCGGGCGACAACGTGAATCTGTCGGTGACGCTGATCGCTCCGATCGCGATGGAGAAGGGTGTCCGCTTCGCCATCCGTGAGGGCGGCCGCACCATCGGCGCCGGCACCGTCACCGAGATCATCGAATAAGCCGAGCACAGCGCTCTCGGCGCGAGCGGCGCGGACCCCGTCCGCGCCTCACCGCCCGGTCGCGGCTTCCGCGCCCGGGCTATCCCAGTCTCTAGAGGTCCGACGACACAGGGCGAGATTTACAGGGCAGTAGCTCAATCGGTAGAGCACCGGTCTCCAAAACCGGCGGTTGTGGGTTCGAGTCCCTCCTGCCCTGCCAGTTCCCTCCGCCCTTCCCACTCACGAACCGCCACGGAACGATCGATCCGCCATGGAAAAAATCAAGTACTTCTTCACCCAGTTTCTGCCCGAGGTGAAGGCGGAGTGGAAGAAAGTCACCACCCCCAATCGGCAGGAGGTGACGCAGACCACGATCGTAGTGGTGATCACCAGTGTCGTCTTCGCCGTCTACCTGGCCTTGGCGGACAAGGTCATTCAGTTCCTCTACGAGCTCATGTTCGGGGCGATGACCTCGTGATCGCGGAGTGTTGAATGGCGAAAGAATGGTACATCGTCCACACCTACTCCGGCTTCGAGGAGCGGGTGAAAGAGACGCTGAAACAGCGCGCCGAGGCCATGGACATGGCCGACGACTTCGGTGAGATCCGGATTCCGAAGGAAGCGGTCGTCGAGCACAAAGGTGGCAAGAAGCGCGAGATGGAGCGGAAGATCTTCCCCGGGTACATCCTGGTGGAGATGGAAATGACCGACGCCGCGTGGCACGTGGTCAAGAACACTCCGAAAGTGACCGGCTTCGTCGGCGGAGGCAAGAAGCCCTCGCCCCTGCGCCAGGAAGAAGTCGACCAGATCCTCCATCACGTGACCCTGGCGAAAGAGAAGCCGAAACCCAAGCATCTGTACGAGAAGGGCGAACCGGTGAAGATCATCGACGGACCCTTCAACAACTTCTCCGGCGTCGTGGAAGAGGTGAATCTCGATCGCGAAACGCTCAAGGTGATGGTCACGATCTTCGGCCGACAAACCCCGGTCGAGCTTGGCTACCACCAGGTCGAGAAGCTCTGACGCTCCGTTCCAAACCGAGAGGATTCCAGCGATGGCGAAGAAAGTCGTCGGACAGATCAAGCTCCAGATCCCTGGCGGGCAGGCGACGCCCGCTCCGCCGGTCGGCCCCGCCCTGGGCCAGGCTGGAGTCAACATCATGGACTTCTGCAAAGCGTTCAACGCACGCACGCAGGAGCAGCAGGGCACGATCATCCCGGTGATCATCACCGTCTACGCCGACCGTAGCTACACCTTCATCACCAAGACGCCGCCCGCCGCGGTTCTTCTGCTCAAGGCCGCGGGCCTGCAGAAGGGCTCGGGTGAGCCCAACCGCAACAAGGTCGGTGTGGTGACCAAGGCTCAGGTCGAAGAGATCGCCAAAACCAAGATGCCGGACCTGAACGCCGCCTCGATCGAGGCCGCGATGCGCACCGTGGAGGGCACTGCCCGCTCCATGGGGATCACGGTCGAAGGCTGACGCGGAGGCACCGATGGCCCAGACCAAGAACATCAAGAACGTCGCCGAGCGTGTCGAGGATCGGCCCTACAATCTCCAGGAAGCGATCGACTTCCTGAAGGACGTGAGCTGGACCAAGTTCGACCAGACGATGGAAGTCGCCATGCGTCTCGGCGTCGACCCGAAGCACGCCGACCAGATGGTGCGCGGCACGGTCGTGCTGCCCCACGGCACCGGCAAGACCTCGCGCATCCTCGTGTTCGCCAGCGGCGAGAAAATCAAGGAAGCCGAGGACGCCGGGGCCGATTTCGTCGGCGGCGACGACCTGGCGAAGAAGATCCAGGACGGCTGGATGGACTTCGACGCCGTGATCTCGACCCCCGACATGATGCGCGTCGTCGGCCGCCTGGGCCGTGTGCTCGGTCCGCGAGGCCTGATGCCGAACCCGAAGTCCGGAACGGTGACCTTCGACGTCGGCAAGGCGGTCGAGGACATCAAGGCCGGTAAGGTGGAGTTTCGCGTCGACAAGGCCGGCGTTCTCCATGCGCCCCTCGGCAAGCTCTCCTTCGAGTCGCAGCAGCTGCGTGAGAACACCATGAGCCTGCTGCGCGCCGTCTGGCGCGCCAAGCCGGCCGCGGCCAAGGGTAAGTACGTGCAGGGCATCCACCTGACGTCGACCATGGGGCCGGGGCTCTCCATCGATCCGAGCGTCATGCAGTCCCTGGAGGAGTGAGGCGATGGCCCGCACACGATCCGAGAAACAAGAGACGATCGACCAGTACTCGGCCGGCCTGGCCGCGGCGCCTCACGCCTTCCTGGTCGGCTACGAGGGGATTTCGGTCCCGCAGGTCACCGAGCTGCGGAGCAAGATCCGCGAGACCGGCGGGCAGTACCAGGTGGTGAAGAACACGCTGGCGCTGCGCGCGGTCGAGGGCACCGCGCTCGAGGACCTTCGCGACGAGTTCACGGGCATGACCGCCGTGGCTTTTGCCGACGACGATCCGGTGGCGCTCGCCAAAGCGCTCACCGAGTTCCGCAAGGACGCGCCGGTGATCACCTTCAAGGGTGGCCTGGTCAATGGCCAGCCGGTCTCTGCCGACCAGGTGGAAGACATCGCCAAGCTGCCGAGCCGCGAGGAGCTGCTCGCCAAGCTGCTCTTCCTCCTGCAGTCGCCGATCACCAGCTTCGCGCGCGTGCTCGCGGCGATCCCCCGCGACTTCGTCGTCGTCCTCGACCAGATCGCGCAGAAGAAGGCCGAGTAGGCCTCTGCGCAGGGCGGCCCGCACGCAACGCATTCGCGACGTTTCGACGTCATCGAAACGTCACCAGACCCGAGTTCTCAGAACAAGATCGTAGAAACCCGAGCTCAAGGAGCAACGACCATGGCCATCGCAACCGAAGACTTCATTCAGCAGATCGACGAGATGACGGTCCTCGACCTCAACAACCTCGTCAAGGCTCTCGAGGAGCACTACGGTGTCTCCGCTGCCGCCGCTGCCGTGGCGGTCGCCCCGGGCGCCGGCGCCGGGGGTGGCGAGGCCGCTGCCGAGGAGAAGGACGAGTTCGACGTCGTCCTGGCCTCGTTCGGCGACAAGAAGATCAACGTCATCAAGGTGGTCCGGGCGATCACCGGTCTGGGCCTCAAAGAGGCGAAGGACCTGGTCGAGTCCGCTCCGACGCCGGTCAAGGAAGCCGTGTCGAAGGACGAGGCCGAGGACATCAAGACGAAGCTCGAGGAGGCGGGTGCCCAGGTCGAGCTGAAGTGACGCCTGCGCCCGATGCGCATCGAGTCGTCTCCGGCAGGGCGCTGGATGGTCCGACACCCGCAGCGCGCTGCGGGCACTTGACCGGGGTGGTACACTATCCGGTGCGAGAGTCGGCCAGTGCCGAGCTCGAGACGACATGCGGAGCCACCATACTCAGAGCGCCCCGACGATGCGCTGCCTGGGTATGGTGTCTTCTCGTGTTTGAACGCTTCGTTTTTCACCCATCCCATCGTGCGCCCGCGGCTCGTCTCGCCGCAGCTCGCGGAGCGCATGCTCGGCGAACGTGCCTCGCGGCACGGTCTCGCTTCGCAGGGGCTCAGCACGCCGCTCTCGGCGTCGCCTGAGGAGACTCTCAACCTGTTGCGGTCCCACCGACCCTACCTGCACGCCCCAGCTCGCCGCGATCCTCTCGACGCGCGCCCGGTCGCCGTCCGCGGGGAATCGCCGTCCATCTCGCAGCGCGCGGCCTCGCGCCTCCGACCAGCGCCGTCGGTGATCGTCGCGTCCGCGCCCGCCGCAGCCTGTACAGACCAGCTCTTCTAGAAGGGAGCATGGAGATTCTATGAGCCAGGCACTCCAGAGGCAAATCCCGCAGCGTGTCGACTTCTCGCAGATCGAGACGACGCTGCCGATCCCCAATCTCATCGACGTCCAGCGGCGTTCCTACGAGCGATTCCTGCAAATGAACCTGCTGCCCGAAGAGCGGGGAGCGCATGGTCTGCAGGCGGTCTTCACCAGCATCTTTCCGTTCTCCGATTTTCGCGAGACGTGCTCTCTCGATTTCGTCAAGTACACGATCGGCGACTGGCAGTGTAAGTGCGGCACGCTGAAGGGTCTCGAGTATCTCCGCATGACCTGCTCGAGCTGCGGCGCGAAGGTCATGACCGAGCATCCGCACGAAGAGACGGTCACCTGTCACGAGTGTGGCGCGGTGAACCAGAACCGCGTCGTGCGCTGCGACGTTTGTGGCGGCCCGGTCGAGCTGCAGCTCAAGTACTCGATCACCGAGTGCCAAGAGCGCGGCATGACGTTCGCCGTGCCGCTGAAGGTCACGTTCCGGCTCTTCGTCTACGACAAGGACCCGGAGACCGGCACGCGGATGATGCGTGATGCGAAGGAGGAAGAGGTCTACTTCGGCGAGATTCCGCTGATGACCGACTACGGCACCTTCGTGATCAATGGCACCGAGCGTGTCATCGTTTCGCAGCTGCACCGCAGTCCGGGCGTGTTCTTCACCAAGGACGGCCCGCGCACCTACCTGTCGAAGATCATTCCGTACCGCGGCTCGTGGGTCGAGTTCGAGTACGACCAGAAAGAAGTGCTGTCGGTCCGCATCGACCGCAAGCGCAAGTTCCACGGCACGGTGTTCCTGCGTGCTCTCGGCCTCGAGTCGAACGAGGCGATCCTGCGCCAGTTCTACGCTCCGGTCGGTCTCGTGCCGGCCGGCGACGGCAAGTACACGCTGAAGTTGCCGCATGCGGTCTTCGAGCGCGAGCGCCTGCGCGATCGGCAGAGCCGCGGCGTGCGCGAGCAGTACAACCTCTTCGCCGGCCAGGTGGTGAAGAAGGCCGAGGTCGAAGGCCTCGGTGAAGAGGACGTGCTCGAGCGTGAGGTCACGATGGCCGACCTCGAGCGCGCGCTGTTCATAGCCGACGTCGTCGATCTCGAGACCGGCGAAGTGCTCTTCGAGGCCAACGAGCTGGTGCCCGAAGATCTCGAGCAGCGCCTCGAGGGACGTGAGACCACCGATCTCGAAGTCTTCTTCCCCGACTGGGATCTGGTCGGCAACATCCTCTCCAACACGCTCACCAAGGACAACACGACGTCGTCCAAGGAAGCGCTGATGGAGATTTATCGCCGCATGCGTCCCGGCGACCCGCCGACCCTGGAGAGCGCCCGGTCGCTCTTCTACGGCATGTTCTTCGACGCCAAGCGCTACGACTTCTCGCGCGTCGGTCGCTTCAAGTTCAACATCAAGCTCGACACCGACGTCTCGGTCGACCAGAAGACGCTGTCGGCCGACGACTTCTACCGCGTCATCGAGTACTTGCTGCGCCTGCACAAGGACATCGGCCGCGTCGACGACATCGACAACCTCGGCAACCGCCGCGTGCGTGCCGTCGGTGAGCTGCTCGAGAACCAGTTCCGTATCGGCCTGGTGCGCATGGAGCGCGCGATCAAAGAGAAGATGTCCGTTCACCAGGACATCGACTCGGCCATGCCGCACGACCTGATCAACTCCAAGCCGGTGATCGCGGCGATCAAGGAGTTCTTCGGCTCGTCGCAGCTGTCGCAGTTCATGGACCAGACCAACCCGCTCTCGGAGGTGACGCACAAGCGTCGGCTCTCGGCTCTCGGCCCGGGCGGTCTGTCGCGCGAGCGCGCCGGCTTCGAGGTGCGCGACGTGCACGCCTCGCACTACGGCCGCATCTGCCCGATCGAAACCCCCGAAGGTCCGAACATCGGCCTCATCTCGTCGCTCGCGACGTTCGCCCGCATCAACGACTACGGCTTCATCGAGAGCCCGTACAAGAAGGTCGTCGGCGGGCGTGTGCTCGACCACTACACCATCGTGCGGGTCGGGGAGTCGGGGCGTAAGCTGGGCGAGGTGCTGACCGGCGACGAGCTCAAGGAGCTGAACGGCCAGCTCGAGAAGGACGGCAAGCGCATTGTCCAGGTCGAGCCGCACGCCTTCTACCTCACCGCGTGGGAGGAAGAGAAGTACGTGATCGCGCAGGCCAACGCGACGGTCGACGACGACGGTCACTTCATCGACGACCGTGTGATCGCGCGCGCCGGTGGCGACTTCATCACCGTCGAGTGCGAGCGCGTCGAGTACATGGACATCAGCCCGAAGCAGCTGGTGTCGGTCGCCGCGGCGCTCATTCCCTTCCTCGAGCACGACGACGCCAACCGAGCGCTCATGGGCTCGAACATGCAGCGCCAGGCGGTGCCGCTGCTGCGCAGCGACTCGCCGGTGGTCGGCACCGGTCTCGAGGGCACCGTCGCCCGCGACTCCGGAGCCGTCGTGGTGGCGCGGCGCGGTGGCACGGTCGACTCGGTCGATTCGGAGCGCATCATCGTGCGCGTCGCGGCCGAGGATCCGGACACCGGCGACGCCAAGGAGTTCGGCGCCGACATCTACCAGCTGACCAAGTTCCGGCGCTCGAACCAGAACACCTGCATCAGCCAGAAGCCTCTGGTGCTGCAGGGCCAGCGAATTCACAAGGGAGACGTGCTGGCCGACGGTCCGTGCACCGAGGACGGTGAGCTGGCGCTGGGACGCAATGTCTTGGTCGCCTTCATGCCCTGGCGTGGCTACAACTTCGAGGACGCGATCCTGATCTCCGAGAAGATGGTGCGGGAGGACTACTACACCTCCATCCACATCGAGGAGTTCGAGATCGAGGCCCGGGACACCAAGCTCGGCCCCGAGGAGGTGACGCGCGACATCCCGAACGTCTCCGAGGCGGCGCTCAAGGATCTCGACGAGTCCGGCATCGTGCGCATCGGCGCCAACGTCAGCTCGGGCGACATTCTGGTCGGCAAGGTGACGCCGAAGGGCGAAACGCAGCTGACCCCGGAGGAGAAGCTGCTGCGCGCCATCTTCGGCGAGAAGGCCGGCGACGTCCGCGACGCCTCGCTCAAGGTGCCGCCGGGCATCGAGGGCACGGTCGTCGACGTCAAGATCTTCTCGCGCAAGGGCGTCGAGAAGGATCAGCGCGCGCTCGAGATCGAAGAGGGCGAGATCGCCCGCATGCAGAAGAACATCAAGGACGAGGTGCGCATCCTCACCGAGGAGCGGAACAAGAAGATCCGCGACATCCTCGGGGGCCAGAAGGCGATGGCCGACGTGGAAGACCGCGACGGCGAAGTCCTGCTGACCAAGGGTGACACCATCGGTCACGACGTGCTCGAGAAGCTGACCCGCCAGGAGATTCTGCGCCTGCCGCTCGCCGACTCGGCGGTGCACCAGCAGGTGGAGAAGATCTACCGCAAGACCGACTCGCACATCGATGTGTTGCACAAGGTCAACGAAGAGCGGATCCAGCTGCTGCAGAAGGGCGACGAGCTGCCGCCTGGTGTGATCAAGCTGGTCAAGGTCTACGTCGCGATGAAGCGCAAGCTCCAGGTCGGCGACAAGATGGCCGGACGTCACGGCAACAAGGGCGTCATCTCGCGCATCCTGCCCGAGGAAGACATGCCCTACCTGCCCGACGGCACGCCGGTCGAGATCGTGCTCAATCCGCTGGGCGTGCCGAGCCGCATGAACGTCGGTCAGATTCTCGAGACCCATCTCGGCTGGGCCGGCATGGCGCTCGGCATCAAGTTCGCGACGCCGGTGTTCGACGGCGCGAGCGAGGTGCGGATGAAGGAGTACCTCACCGAGGCCGATCTGCCGACCTCGGGGAAGACGAGGCTCTTCGACGGCATGACCGGCGAGCCGCTCGAGAACGAGGTCACCGTCGGCTACATCTACATGCTCAAGCTGTCGCACCTCGTCGACGACAAGATCCACGCCCGCTCGATCGGTCCGTACTCGTTGATCACGCAGCAGCCGCTGGGTGGCAAGGCGCAGTTCGGCGGCCAGCGCTTCGGTGAGATGGAAGTCTGGGCGCTCGAGGCCTACGGCGCCGCCTACACCCTGCAGGAGCTGCTGACGGTGAAGTCGGACGACGTCGAGGGACGGTCGAAGATCTACGAGTCGATCGTCAAGGGCGACGTGCCCGAAGATCCGGGCCTGCCGGAGTCGTTCAACGTCTTGGTGCGCGAGCTGCAGAGCTTGTGCCTCGACGTCGAGCTGCTGAAAACGTGATCGCCGCACGAGTCATGCACGCATTTCGAAATCACGCACTCACCACCCTCTCGATGCGCAGAGGAGGCACGCCTTGCAGCCGATGAACTTCTTCGAAAAGCCGCAGTCGCTCAAGGAATTCAACGCGATCCGGATCTCGGTCGCAGCGCCGGAGAAGATCCGGTCCTGGAGCTACGGCGAGGTCACCAAAGCGGAGACCATCAACTACCGCACGTTCAAGCCGGAGCGTGACGGTCTCTTCTGCGCCAAGATCTTCGGCCCGATCACCGACTGGGAGTGCTTGTGCGGCAAGTACAAGCGCATGAAGCATCGCGGAGTGATCTGCGACAAGTGCGGAGTCGAGGTCACGCGCTCGAAGGTACGGCGCGAGCGCATGGGCCACATCGAGCTCGCCAGCCCGGTGTCGCACGTGTGGTTCTTCAAGGGACTGCCGAGCCGCATCGGCCATCTGCTCGACCTCTCGCTGCGCGACCTCGAGCGCATCCTCTACTTCGAGAGCTACGTCGTCATCGATCCCGGTGACACCGAGCTCAAGGAGCACGAGCTGCTGTCCGAGGAGCGCTATCGCGAGATGCGCGACGAGTACGGCGACGACGCCTACGAGGCGCGCATGGGCGCCGAGGCGATCAAGGAGCTGCTGACCCGGATCGATCTCGACGAGCTGGCCGAAGAGCTGCGCATCGTCATGAAGACCGACACCAGCCAGATCCGTCGTCTCAAGGCGGCCAAGCGCCTGAAGGTGGTCGACGCCTTCCGCAAGAGCGGTCATCGCCCCGAGTGGATGATCCTCGACGTTATCCCGGTGATTCCGCCCGAGCTGCGCCCGCTGGTGCCGCTCGACGGCGGCCGCTTCGCGACGTCGGATCTCAACGATCTCTACCGCCGCGTCATCAACCGCAACAATCGATTGAAGAAGCTGCTCGAGCTGCGTGCGCCGGAAGTCATCGTGCGCAACGAGAAGCGCATGCTGCAAGAAGCGGTTGACGCGCTCTTCGACAACGGCCGCCGCGGCCGTGTGCTCAAGGGCTCGAACAACCGTCCGCTGAAGTCGCTCTCCGACACGCTCAAAGGCAAGCAGGGCCGCTTCCGCCAGAACCTGCTCGGCAAGCGCGTCGACTACTCGGGCCGCTCGGTGATCGTCGTCGGCCCGGAGCTGCGCCTGCACCAGTGCGGTCTGCCCAAGAAGATGGCGCTCGAGCTGTTCAAGCCGTTCATCTACAACCGTCTCGAGGAGAAGGGCTTGGTCGGCACGATCAAGGCCGCCAAGGAGCTCGTCGAGCGGGAAGAAGAGCCGGTCTGGGACGCGCTCGAGGAAGTGATCGGCGATCACCCGGTGCTGCTCAACCGCGCGCCGACGCTCCACCGCCTCGGCATCCAGGCTTTCCAGCCGGTGCTCATCGAAGGCAAGGCGATCCAGATCCATCCGCTCGTCTGCGCGGCGTTCAACGCCGACTTCGACGGCGACCAGATGGCGGTCCACGTGCCGCTGTCGCCGAAGGCGCAGATCGAGTCGAAGGTGCTGATGCTGGCCGCCAACAACCTGCTCTCGCCGGCTCATGGCAAGCCGCTGGCGGTGCCCAGCCAGGACCTCGTCCTCGGTGGCTACTACCTCACCCTCGAGAAAGAGGGGGCGCACGGCGAAGGCCGCGTCTTCTCCGACTTCGACTCGGTGCTGCTCGCGCACCAGGCGGGCGATGTGCACACCCAGGCGCGGATCAAGGTGCGCTACACGGGCGAGTACATCGACCTCACCAAGCAGTACAACAACCAGGATGTGGTGCACGCCGATCTCGAGGAGCTCGAGCGGCAGCTGATCACCACCACGGTCGGCCGCGTGATCTTCAACCTGAATCTTCCGGACCAGATGCCGTACATCAACGGCCTGCTCAAGAAGAAGGGCTTGCAAGATCTCGTCGGCTACTGCTTCCTGCGCTACGGCAACGACGCCACGGTCACCATGCTCGACGAGATGAAGGAGATCTCCTTCTTCTACGCCACCAAGGCGGGCATCTCGATCGGTATCGACGACATGGTGGTGCCGGAGTCGAAGGAGCAGATGCTCGCCGACGCCGCGAACGAGGTGATCGACATCGAGAAGCAGCGCACCGCCGGTGTGATCACCGCCGGTGAGCGCAAGAACAAGATCATCGACATCTGGCACCGCGTCACCGAGAGCATCTCCGAGGAGATGTTCACCGACATGGGCCGCCAGGAAGAGTCGACCGGGGTCTTCAACCCGATCCGCATCATGGCCGACTCGGGTGCGCGTGGCTCGCGCGAGCAGGTTCGCCAGCTCGCCGGCATGCGCGGTCTGATGTCGAAGCCGTCGGGCGAGGTGATCGAGACGCCGATCACGGCGAACTTCCGCGAAGGTCTGACGGTGTTGCAGTACTTCATCTCGACCCACGGCGCGCGCAAGGGCCTCGCCGACACGGCGCTGAAGACGGCCGACTCCGGCTACCTGACGCGTCGTCTCGTCGACGTCGCCCAGGACGTGATCGTGGCGGACGAGGACTGCGGCACGATCGACGGCATCTACGTGACGGCGATCATGGAGGGTGGCGACATCCTCGAGCCGCTGCGTGACCGCATCGTCGGCCGCGTCAGCCAGGAGGACATCTTCGACCCGATGACCGGCGATCTGCTGCTCGCTGTCGGCGAGGAGATCACCGTCGAGCTGGCGGCGAAGATCCAGGAGGCGGGTATCGAGCGGGTCAAGATCCGCTCCGTGCTCACCTGCGAGGCGCGTCGTGGTGTCTGCGTGAAGTGCTACGGCCGCAACCTGGCGACCGGCACCACGGTCGACATCGGCGAGGCGGTCGGCGTGATCGCCGCGCAGTCGATCGGCGAGCCGGGTACCCAGCTCACCATGCGCACCTTCCACTTCGGCGGCACCGCCAGCCGCGTGTCGGAGGAGTCGAAGCACATCGCCCGCAACAAGGGCACGGTGAAGTTCATCAACGTCTCCACCGTCGACTCCAAGGACGGCGACCTGGTGGTCGTCAACCGCAACGGCAAGGTCGCCATCCTCGATCCGAAGGGCCGCGAGCTCGAGCGCTACGCGGTGACTTACGGTTCGCACTTGCAGGTGCGCGAGGGCGACAAGATCGAGCCGGGTGACGACCTGGTGGTCTGGGACCCCTTCACCTCCGCGATTCTCACCGAGATCAGCGGAACCGTGGAGTTCCAGGACATCGTCGAAGGCGAGAACGTGCGCGAGGAGACCGACAAGGTCACCGGCCTCAGCCAGCGCATCATCGTCGAGGCGTCGGCCAACGAGAAGCGCGCGCCGGCGATGGTCGTGAAGGGCGACGGAACCGAACGTCGCTACTTGCTGCCGGCCGGCTCGCATCTCGTGGTCGAGGACAAGGCGACGGTCTACCCCGGCGACACGCTGGTCAAGATCCCGCGCGAGACCGCGAAGACGAAGGACATCACCGGCGGTCTGCCGCGCGTCCAGGAGCTCTTCGAGGCGCGCACGCCGAAGGAGCCGGCGATCATCTCCGAGATCGACGGTACCGTTCGCCTGGGCGACATCCAGAAGGGCATGCGCAAGGTGCTCGTCGAGTCGGACCACGACGAGGTGCGCGAGTACCTGGTGCCGCGCTACATCCACGTCAACGTCCAGGACGGCGAGCGCGTGAGCGCCGGCGAGCCGCTGATCGACGGTCCGATCAACCCGCACGACGTGCTCAAGGTGCTCGGTGAGAAGGAGCTGCAGCGCTACCTCGTGGACAAGATCCAGGAGGTTTACCGCTCGCAGTCGGTGTCGATCAACGACAAGCACATCGAGGTCATCGTGCGTCAGATGATGCGCTCGGTGAAGATCGAAGAGGTCGGCGACACCGAGTTCCTCATCGACGAGCAGGTCGATCGCTTCCGCTTCCAGGAAGAGAACGAGCGCGTCACCGAGGCCGGTGGCCGTCCTGCCATCGGTCGCCCGCTGCTCCTCGGCATCACCAAGGCGTCGCTCTCCACCGAGAGCTTCATCTCGGCGGCGTCGTTCCAGGAGACCACGCGCGTGCTCACCGAGGCCGCGATCAGCGGCAAGGTCGACCACCTGCGCGGTCTCAAGGAGAACGTCATCGTCGGCCGCCTGATCCCGGCCGGAACCGGCCTCGAGCACTACCATGCCTTCCACATGGAAGAGGCGGTGCCCGCGGCGCCGGAGAGCGACGGCGACGAGCTCTTCTACCAGTTCCGCGAGGAGGACGTGCGCACCATGCCGTCCCCCGTCGCCACGTCGGAGAGCTGAGTCGGCTCGACGAGTCGTCGATCAACGCTCCTCGAAAAGGCCGCGTGCGCATCAGCGCCCGCGGCCTTTTTTTCTTCAACGTGGATCGCTCGACTTTCGAGTGTCGACCGTCTCGGCTGTCAGATCTCCGAGACCTCGGTCGAGGCGGTGGGCGCCTGGCGCATCCAGACGTCGCGTTGCGGGAAGGGAATCTCGACTCCCTCCTGCGCGAAGAGCTTGTAGATCGCCATCAGCATCTCGTGGCTGAGCTTTCCGCGAAGCACGGGCTCGTCGATCCAGCACAAGAGCTCGAAATCGAGCGAGCTATCGCCGAAGGCACGAAGGCGGACGCGCGGCTCCGGGTCGGGGCAGATGTGTTCGTGGTCGCGCGCCACCCGAAGGAGAAGCTCGACGATCTGGTCGACGTCCGAACCATAGGCGACGCCGACCTTGATGCGGATCCGCTCCTTCTCCCAGCGACCGCCCGACTCGTTGAGGATCTTGGCGTTGGCGATCATTTGGTTCGGCATCGTGATCTCGATGTCGTCGCGCGTCAGGAGGCGCGTCGAGCGCATGCCGACATGGGTCACGAGGCCGCGCTCGCCCGAATCGAGTGTGACGAAGTCGCCGAGCTTGTAGGGGGCGTCGGCGAGGATGAAAAAGCCGGCGAAGAGGTTCGCTAGCGTGTCGCGCGCGGCGAAGCCGACGGCGATTCCGATCACGCCCGCCGACGCCAGCCAGGCGGTTGGATCGATGTGCCATACGAGCAGGATGGCGTAGCTGGCGCCGCCGACCAGGATCAGCTTCGAGATCATGTCGAAGAGCGGGATCGTCCGTTCTTCGACGACGCGGAATCGGTCGCGGTGGCGCGACAACGTATCGAGCACCAGGCCGCAGATCGGGAAGCCTGCCCCCAGCCACGTGAGAACCACAAGCGTCTGGAGCACGTTGACCGTGAACCGCGTCACCTGGGGCGGTAGACGGAGCAGCTCGAACGCGATCGCGAGCGCGAAGAGGAAAACCGTGAGGAAGACCGGCCGGCGAAGGAGTTCGACGACCTTGTCGTCGAACTGCGTCGTCGTTTTGCGCGCCAGCCGTGCGACGATCCGGCGCATCGTCAGCTCGGTGATCTTGGCCACGATGTAGCCACAGACGGCCACCGTCAGCGCCGCCAGGAGCGGTGACTCTTCCAGCCAGGTCCAGCCCTTCAGTACCTCCGGCGGCAAAAGGTCGAGGACTCTCGGCGGCGAGATGGAGTCCGGATCGGAGCCCGTCGGCGGGGCGGCCTGGGCGAGCGAGACGCTGAGATTTGGATGGGGCACGACGAGGGAGCATACCAGCCCCGCCCCGTTCGACTCGGGCTCCGGCCGGAGCCTGGAACACAGCGCTGTAGACTCGGGGCGTGACGCGATTCTTCAATACCGCCGGCCCGTGTGACCCCGAGCGACACTACATGCTGCCGCCCGAGGCTCGGCTGCCCGAGATCGAGAGCCTCATCGAACGGGGGCAGTACTTCGTCGTCCACGCGCCTCGCCAAAGTGGCAAAACGACCCTGTTTCGTGCTCTTGCTGAGCGGCTGCTGTCGGAGACACGATTCACCACGCTCTTGGCGTCGTGTGAGACGGGCCAGACCGCGCGAGCAGATCTCGAGCGTGGCGTCGACGCGATCCTCCATAGCCTGGAGTTTTCAGCAGGCTCGTTGCCTGCATCGTTGCGCCCGCCACAGCCTCGAGAGGTCGATGATCAACCTGCCGAGACCCGCCTCAAGGTCTATCTGAGCCGGTGGTGCGAGCGTAGTCCGCGACCGGTGGTGCTGTTCCTCGATGAGATCGACGCGCTGCGCGACGACACGCTGGTTTCAATCCTTCGCCAGCTGCGGTCCGGATACCTTGAGCGGCCGGAGCGGTTTCCGCATGCTCTCGCTCTGATCGGGCTCCGCGACGTGCGGGACTATCGAGTCGATGAACACGAGCGAGGAACGCTCGGAACGGCTTCACCCTTCAACATCAAGGTGCGCTCCTTGACGTTGCGCAACTTCTCGCCGGATGAGGTTGCGTCCCTGCTGCGACAGCACACCGAGGCGACCGGTCAGCGCGTGACTGAGGATGCAGTGCAGGAGGCGTTCGAGCAGAGCCGAGGTCAGCCTTGGTTGGTGAACGCCTTGGCGCAGCAGGTGGTAGAAGTCGAGGCGCGCGATGCCGAGGTGATCGAGGTCACAGACTTCGACCGTGCCGCGGCGGTGCTGATCGAGCGGCGCGATACCCACCTGGATTCCCTCATCGAGAGGTTGCGCGAGCCCAGAGTTCAGCGGGTGATCGAACCGATCCTCACCGGCTCGCTCCTCGCGCCAGACCTCCCGATCGACGACCTTCGCTATGTCGAAGACCTTGGCCTGATCGTTCGCTCCGATGCCGGTTTGGAGATTGCGAATCCGATCTATCGCGAGATCGTTCCGCGCGCCTTGGCGCAGGTGACTCAGGATACGCTCCCTGTGCACCCTCGGGCGTATGTCGCCGCCGATGGCACCCTACGGTTCGAGCAGATGCTCGACGCATTCGTCGAGTTCTGGCTCGAGAACGCCGAGCTCTACCTCGCGCGCCAACCCTACTCCGAGGCCGCCGCGCAGCTCGTCTTCATGGCGTACCTGCAGCGCGTCGTGAATGGTGGCGGCACGATCGAACGCGAGTACGCAGTAGGCAGCGGCAGGGTGGATCTGCTCGTCCGCTGGCCGGCCGGCGGGCTGGTTCAGCGATTCGCCGTCGAGCTGAAAGTGTGGCGTGATCGACGGCCCGATCCGGTCGACCAGGGGCTCGAGCAGCTGAAGCGCTATCTCGAGCGGCTGCGGCTCGATCAGGGGACGCTGGTGATTTTCGACGCCCGCTCCATTGCGCCACCGCTGCCGGAGCGGCTCGAAATGCTTGAGCAGATGCATGAGGATCGATCGATCCGGATCGTGCGACTCTGAGATGCCGACGATCCGGACAGTGGGCGCGTCGCTGCGGTGGGAGATCGACAAGATCAAGGGCTCGCGCTTCCTCGCCGATGTGCTGCCGGTGGCGTCGCGCGAGAGCGTGGCGGAGCGACTGGAGTCGGTGAGGGACGAGCTGCGGGGCGCGTCGCACCATTGCTACGCCTGGCGTCTCGGGAGCGATCCCGAGGCGATGCGCTACTCCGACGACGGCGAGCCCTCGGGGACCGCGGGCCGACCGATCCTGGCCGAAATCGACGGCCGTGAGATTACCGACGTGCTGGTGGTCGTGACGCGCTGGTTCGGGGGCACCAAGCTCGGCACCGGAGGCCTTCTGCGCGCGTATGGCGCGGCGGCGGCCTCGGCTCTTGACCGGGCGACGATCCTCGAGCGTGAGATCACCGACACTCTGCACCTGCGGTTCGGCTACGGTCTGACCGGACCGGTGCAGGGCGTGCTCTCGGCCCATGCGCTCGAGCCCGTCGCTTCGGCCTACGGCGCCGACGTGCACCTCGAGCTGGCGGTGCCCGTCGAGCGGATCGATGCGCTGCGCCGTGACCTGGTTGATGCCACGCAGGGAAGCGCGCGCTTCGAGGAGTGACGGAGCGGACCGAGCGGTCAGCGAGGCGGACGGAAGAGCAGGTCGGGGCCGAGCTCGTCGAGCGACGAGCAGCCGGAGAGGCCGAGGGCGAGGTCGACCTCGTCACGCAGAATCTCGAGCACGTGGGCGGCTCCGGCTTCGCCGCGTGCCGCGAGGCCCCAGAGCACCGGGCGCCCGATGGCGACGGCGCGAGCGCCGGCGCAGAGGGCCTTGATCACGTCGGTGCCGCGGCGGATGCCGCCGTCGAGAAAAACTTCGAGCCGATCTTCGACGGCGTCGACGATGTCGGGGAGCGCGTCGATCGTCGCCGGCGACGAGTCGAGCTGGCGGCCTCCATGGTTCGACACCACGACCGCGCGCACTCCGTGGTCGACGGCGCGGCGCGCGTCGTCGGGATGGACGATGCCCTTGAGCACGACGGGCATGTCGGTGAGGTTCGCCAGCCAGTCGACGTCGCGCCACGACAGCGACGGGTCGAAGAGCGAGGTGACGTAGGCACCGAGGCCGGAGCCCTGGGCGTCGTCGGGCAGCGAGTCCTTCTCCGAGCCGCTGAGGTTGCGCAGCTCGAGGCCTGGCGGCAGTTGGAAGCGATTGCGGATGTCGCGCTCGCGGCGGCCCCAGATCTGCGCGTCGACCGTGAGCACCAGCGCCGAGCAGCCGGTGGCCTCGGCGCGCCGCACCAACGCCTCGGTGGCGCCGCGGTCGCGATAGACATAAAGCTGGAACCACACCGGTCCACGCGCCGCCGCCGTCACCTCTTCGATGGATCGCGTCGACAGGGTCGACAAGATCATGAGCGTACCGGCAGCGGCTGCTGCACGTACCGTCGCAACCTCGCCCTCGTCGTCGGCCAGCCGGTGGAACGCAGTCGGCGCTACGAGCACCGGCATCGCGATCTCGTGCCCGAGCACTGTCGTCTCGATGCGCCGCGATGTGATGTCGCGCAGCACCCGGTAGCGCAGGCGCAGACGGTCGAACGCCTGGTGGTTCTCGGCCAGCGTCTTCTCGTCGTGCGCGCCCGATGCGTAGTAGTCGTAGGCCGTGCGCGACAGCGCCCGGCGGGCGAGCTGCTCGTAGTCGTCGACGTTGATCGGCTCGAACGCGCCGGCCACGGCGGCCTGGGATTCGGTCTTTTCGCTACCCATGGTTCCTCCGCGGCGAGCGTACCGCAGGCCGAGACCCGCGTGGCGCCACGGCGGCGCGGCGATGCGGGTAAACTCACCCTCCCGTGGACGCCGCCGATCCGTCTCCCGCCCCGGCTCCGGCCGCCGACGACTCTTCCGTCACGCGGTCGCTCAAGCCGGCGATCATCCTGGTCGAGCCGCAGCTGGCCGAGAACATCGGCGCGACCGCTCGGGCGATGAAGAACTGCGGGCTCGACGATCTGCGCCTGGTGCAGCCACGTGGCGGCTGGCCGAACGAAGCGGCTTGGCCGATGGCGTCGGGAGCCGATTCGGTGCTCGAGGCGGCCCGCGTCTTCGACGATCTCGACTCCGCGGTCGCTGACCTCGAGCGTCTCTATGCCACCACCGCGCGCCACCGCGACATGGTGAAGCACGAGCTCACGCCGAGGCGCCTGGCGGCCGAGATTCACGGCCACGCGGTGGCCGGAGCGCGCTCCGGCGTGCTCTTCGGCCGCGAGCGCATCGGCCTACTCAACGACGAAGTCGCCTCGTGCGACGCGATCGTCGTCGTGCCGCTCGATCCCGCCTTCACCTCGCTCAACCTGGCGCAGGCCGTGCTGCTCATCGCCTACGAGTATTTCCAGGAACGCGACGAGACGCCGGCGCGTGTTCGCATCGAAGCCGACAGCCGCGCCGCGACCCGCGATGAGCTGCGGGTCTTCTTCGAGCGGCTCGAGGCGAGCCTGGTCGAGAACGGCTTCTTCCGCGTCGAGGAAATGCGGCCCGTCCAGTGGCGAAAGATTCGGAATCTCGTTCTGCGCGCCGAGCCCACCGAGCAAGAGGTGCGCATCCTGCACGGCATCCTGTCCGCCCTCGAAGGCCGCAAGCGACCCCGCTGAGTCTCTCTCGCCGATCGCGATACACTTGGAGGTCGCGATGCAACACGCCAAGCTCAATCAGCTCGAAGCCACCTACGACGACCTCACCCGCAGTCTCGCGGATCCGGAGATCCTTGCCGATCCGGCGCGCTACCGCGACGCCAACATCGCGCTCTCCGAGCTCTCCGAGGTCGTTACGCTCTATCGCCGCTGGCGCCAGCTGCGCGGTGAGCGCGACGAGGTCGCCGAGATGCTCGAAGGGCTCGACAAGCACGACGAGCTGCGTGAGATGGCGGCGCTCGAGCGCGAGGAGCTCGACGCGTCGCTCGAGACGCTCGAAGAGCAGATCGCCCGCGAGCTGGTGCCCAAGGATCCCGACGCCGAGCGCAACGCCGTGCTCGAGATTCGTGCCGGGACCGGTGGCGACGAGGCGTCACTCTTCGCTGCCGAGCTCTTCCGCATGTACAGCCGCTACGCCGAGGCGCGCGGCTGGAAGGTCTCGCTTCTCGAGCTGTCGGAATCGGGTGCCGGTGGCATCAAAGAGGTCGACGCGATCGTCGAGGGCCGAGGTGCCTTCAGCCGCCTCAAGTACGAGGCCGGCGTGCACCGCGTGCAGCGCGTGCCGCAGACCGAGGCGTCGGGACGCATCCACACCTCGGCGGTCACTGTCGCGGTGCTGCCGGAGGCCGAAGAGGTCGACGTCCAGGTCGACGAGAAAGACCTTCGCGTCGATCGCTTCTGCGCTTCGGGTCCCGGTGGGCAAGGTGTCAACACCACGTACTCTGCGGTGCGCCTCACCCACCTGCCGACCGGGTTGGTCGTCAGCTGCCAGGACGAGCGCAGCCAGATCAAGAACAAGGCCAAAGCCTTGCGGGTCTTGAAGTCGCGCCTGCTGGCCCTCGAGCGCGAGCGCGCGGCGGCGGAAACGTCAGCCGAACGGCGCAAGATGGTCGGCAGCGGCGACCGCTCGGAGAAGATCCGGACCTACAATTTTCCGCAGAACCGGGTCACCGACCATCGCATTCAGCTCACCCTGCACCAGCTTCCGTCGGTGCTCGAGGGCGATCTCGATGCGGTGATCGAGCCGCTGGCGCAGCATTACCAGGCTGAGGCGATGCAAGCGCAGGCCGCCGGCGCCGGCGTCTGATCCTACGGACGCGAGCGCTCAGTCGACGAGCTGCTGGAGGTCTCGACGCAGAGCCTTCAGCGCCTCGGCGTCGAAGGCGTTGTAGAAGCCGCGCAGGTGGCCGTCGGCGTCGACCAAGACGAAGCGATTGCTGTGCACGATCGGCTCGAGTCCCTCTTCGCGCGGCGACGGGTCGAGAGGCAGCATGAAGCCGTCTCGGACGAGAGATTCGATCTCGCTCTGGGTGCCCGTGAGGAACGTCCAGCGCGCGCTGGCGTCGTGCTTCGCCGCGTACTCGGCGAGCACCTCAGGCCGATCCCGCTCGGGATCGACGCTGAACGACACCAGACGCACCGCGTCGCTCGGAAGCTCGCTGTCCAGCACCGCCATGCGCTCGGTGAGGATCGGGCAAACACCCGGGCAGGAGGTGAAGATAAAGTCGGCAATCCACGGCGTGCCCTCGAGGTCGTCGAGGGTCACGGTGGTCCCCCGCTGGTCAAGGAGCGCGAAGGAGGGGAGCGAGCCGTAGTTGGGGAGCGCTGGCGTCGTCGCTGCCATCTGGCGCAGCCAGAGGAGGCCGAACAGGCAGAGCCCGAGCAGTGCCAGCGCCCAGAGCGCCAAGCGCAGGCGACGCAGAGGATTGTCTCGGTTCGCGTCGGGGCGCGTAGTGTCGACGGCTTCTGTGCTCATCGGTCGCGCGTCAGACGAAGAGCGCGTGGTCGACCACCATCAGCACCAGCACCGCCGGCAGGTAGAGCACCGAGGCGATCAGCAGGCGCCGCGCGGCCCCGACCTCGGGCTTCTTGCCGAAGGCGAGGGCCGGCCGCAGGAAGAGCGCGCCGGCGACCAGCGCACCCAGCATGTACGGAATCCCGGTGTAGCCGAGAACGCTCGGCAGAAGGCTCACCGGCACCAGAGCGCCGCCGTAGAGCACCATCTGGCGCCAGGTGCGCGAGCCCGAGGAGTCGCCGACCGTGAGCATCGGCAGGCCGCCGCGCGCGTAGTCGTCGCGGTAGAGCCAGGCGATCGCCAGAAAGTGCGGCATCTGCCACAGGAAGAGCAGTCCGAAGAGAGCCCAGGCGAGCATGTTCAGCTCACCGGTGGCCGCCGTGCAGCCCATCATCGGCGGCATCGCGCCTGGTACTGCGCCGACAATCGTCGCCAGCGAGCTGCGCCGTTTGAGCGGAGTGTAGGCGGCGACGTAGAGCACCAGGGTCAGCAGACCGACGAGCGCCGTGAGGTGGTTCACCGCGGTGGTCAGCAGGACGGTCCCGGCGAGCGAAAGCGCCAGGCCGAGTGCGACCGCCGTCTCCACCGAGAAGCGACCCGCGGGTAGAGGACGCGTCGCGGTGCGCGGCATCAGCGCGTCGCTGCGGCGCTCGATCACCTGATTGAATACTGACGAGCCGCTCGACAGGAGCCCGGTGCCGACGAGCGTTGCCGCGAGCACCCAAAGATCGACCATGGGCGTCGCCAGCATGTAGCCGACCGCTGTCGTCAGCACCACCATGAGCGTGATGCGCGGCTTGAGCAGCGCCGAGAGATCGGCACGCAAATCGCGCCCGGGCTCGAGGGCCGCGTCGGTCGGGGTCGGAAGCTCGACGGCGTCAGCGCGCACGGTCATCTCGGGAGTTCGTTTCGAGCGGCGTCGGTGGGAGGCAGAGGGGTGGAATGGTCCTGGGAGGGACGTTGAGGAATGACGCCGCAGCGTCCGAGGGAGTCTACCGCAAGACCTCGCCGTTCAGTGCGCAATCGGGCCTGGTTCTGCCTCGTTCGAGTGGAGTCTCCAGCCCTTCTGACTTGCGTATGTTCGGGCTCTGAGTGAAGATCGAGATATGGCGAAGCTTCTAAAGTTCTTGGTTCTCTGGTCGATCGCCTGGCTGGCCTGGAATCCTGTCGTGACCGCGCAGCCCGAGGTCGCGAGGGTTGAAACGGAGCAGCAGCCGGTCGTCGACCCGGCCCCCGGAGATCTGTGGGTCGACCCGGCGCTCGACATGCGCTTTCGCTACGTGCCGCCCGGGACGTTCACGATGGGGAGCCCACTCGACGAACCCGGCCGAATTCCGTGGGAGACGCAGCACGAAGTCACGTTGACCCGTGGCGTCTGGCTCGGCGAAACCGAGGTGACGCAGGCCCAGTGGCGGGAGGTCATGAACACCAATCCTTCGAAGTTCGGGGCCTGTGGTGACCAGTGTCCGGTGGAGTTCGTCAACTGGTTCGAAGCGGCGGCTTTCGCCAATGCGCTCTCCGAGAGGGCAGGCTTTTACCGCTGCTACGCAGTGTCCGGCGCCAACGGCAAGAAGCCAGGGCGAGGTCTCACCTACGAGTCGGTAGAGCGCGTCGTCGGCTGCACTGGGTATCGCTTGCCGACCGAGGCGGAGTGGGAACGGGCGGCACGTGCCGGAACGTCGACTGCGCTCTACGCCGGCGACATCACGATTCTTGGCGCGCACAACGCGCCGGCGCTCGACCTGATCGCCTGGTATGGCGGCAATAGCGGGGCCGACTACGCCCAGGCGGACGACTGTTCCGAGTGGCCCGCGAAGCAAGTTGCCGATTCCACGACCTGCGGGCCTCAGCCGGTCGGCGGCAAGGAGCCCAACGCCTGGA
The DNA here is from genome assembly GCA_039194425.1 of Acidobacteriota bacterium. Classification (GTDB taxonomy): domain Bacteria; phylum Acidobacteriota; class Thermoanaerobaculia; order Multivoradales; family J023; genus JAUIJL01. The sequence continues at coordinate 21,702 of JBCCVZ010000032.1, forward strand.
ACCTGGTGGACCTACTGGGCAACGTTTGGGAGTGGTGTGAGGACCACTGGAACGGGGGCGACTACGCGGCCGGAGCGACGGATCCTGTCGCCCGAGAGGGTTCTGGGCGCGTTATCCGCGGCGGCTCCTGGTACTCGCTCGCGCGCAACGTGCGATCGGCCGTGCGCGACGGCGACGGCCCGGCCGTGCGCGACAGCTACGTCGGTTTCCGTCTTGCCCGGGATCACCAGCCGGCCGGGTCAGAGTCGATCGACGATTGATTGCGAGAGCGTTGCCTTTCGGCGCGCAATCGAACCGCAGTTCTGCGTCTTACTCCAGTACATGCCGTCGATGGACGGCGGGATGTGGCTGGAGGACCGATGGCGCGCCATGATCAGCTCTTCAAGACCCTGTTTCGCACCTTCTTCGACGACCTGCTCCACCTGGTGGCGGAAGACCTCGTCGACGCGCTCGACCTCGCGACGGTCCGCTTTCACGACAAGGAGATCTTCAGCGACGCCCCGCACGGCCGGCGCTCCGAGCTCGACCTCGTGGCGGCCGTGCAGCCGCGCGGTCGCAAGTCGAGAACCGAAACGTGGATTCTGGTCCACGTCGAGATCGAGCGTCGCTATCGACGTCCGTTCGCAGCCCGGTTCTGGCGCTACTACATGCAGCTGCGCCTGCGCCATCCGGGCTCGCCGGTCTTTCCGGTTGTGGTCTTCCTGCAGGGCGGCCCGCGCGGCGTCGTCGACGCGACCTACCGCGAATCCGTGCTGGGGCGCTCGGTGGTCGAGTTTTCGTACCGCTCGTTCGGTCTCTCAGGCAGCTCGGCCGCGGAGCACATCGCCAGGCCCCAGCCGCTGGCCTGGGCCCTCGCCTCGTTGATGCGCGCGCCCACCTGGGCACCGTCGGAGCACAAGATCGCCTGCCTGCGCCCGATCGCCCGCGCGCCGCTCGACGACGCGCGTCGCTTCCTGCTGATGGAAGCGGTCGAGACTTACCTGCCGCTCGAGGAGCCAGAGCAGCTGCGCTATCATCGACAAGTTGAAACGGACGAGCCGGAGATCCACACCATGGAACTGTCGTTTCCCGAAAAGCTTCGAGCCGAAGGAAGGTCGCAAGGCCAGCGCCAGATGCTGCAACGTCTACTCGAGCGTCGCTTTGGACCGCTCAGCAGCTCCGTCCGTGAGCGCCTCGACAGCGTTCGCGACGCCGATGAGCTGCTGCGGCTGGGTGATCGCATTCTCGACGCTCGCTCCCTCGACGAACTCGGCCTCGCGGGCTGACCTGACTGCCGAGTCGTCGCTCGCTGCTGTCGCGGCGATTCCTGCCCGGTCTGCTCGATCGATTGCCCTGAACATCTGAGAATCGGACGGGTACTCCAAGAGTCCACACGCTCTTGGAGGTAGGACGATGAACCGGTGCTCGAGCTCGATCTCGAGGTTCTGGATGGTCGGACTTTTTCAGGTTTGTGCTTGCTTCGCTCTAAGCAGCGGCGCAGATGCTGAGTTTGCGGTCCTCGATCCTGAAGGGCAACCACTGTTCAGCTACGGCGAGAGCCGAGCTCTCTTGGTGGGTGTCTCCAACTACGACGAGTGGAGAGGCCTGCCTAGCATTCCTGGCGAGCTGGCGGCCTTGGAAGAGGTCCTGGTGGAGCACGGCTTCAGCGTGCAGACGTTCCTGGATCTTGGCGAAGATGATCTCCGGCGAACCTTCGAGAACTTCATCGATCGATTTGGCTTCGACCCGGACAACCGTCTTCTTCTCTACTTTGCGGGGCATGGCTACACACGGCGAGTTCATGGCATGAAGCGGGGCTACCTGGTGCCCGCGGATGCGCCCGAGCCTGATCGAGTCGATCCGAGCGCCTTTCTAGAGAAGTCGATTTCGATGGATGTGGTGCGCAGCTGGGCCAGGACCATCGAAGCACGTCACGCTCTGTTTCTTCTCGATAGTTGCTTCTCCGGCCTCTTGTTCGAAACTCGGAGTTCCTGGGTTGCGGAGCCGCTTCACATCACGCAATACATCGCCCATCCCGTCCGGCAGTTTCTGACCGCCGGCGGTGAGGGTGAGGTTCCGTCCAAGAGCCTGTTCGCGCCGGCTGTCGTTCGTGGTTTGCGTGGTGCCGCAGACCTCTCCCGCGATGGATACATCACTGGTCGAGAGCTGGGGCTCTATCTGCAGGAGAACGCTGCAGCTGAGGGGCTCATGCCGCGGGATGGGCGGCTTCCGAACTATCGCCAAGGAGAGTTCGTCTTCTCGCTCCCGCTCGGGATGCGTCCCCCTAAGGCCAAGTTTGAGATCGGAGATCTTGTCCGCGCGGCAGAGCGCGAGGGGCCGTGGCGAGCGTTCCAGGCCGACATGAACGAAGCTTTCGATCAGGCACGGGCTCTCGACCGAGACGGTGTGTCGGTCACGATCAAGAGCCAAGCCTGGAAAAGGTTCTTGTCGGCTTTCGACTCGGATAACCCACAGTCGGAGAGAGACGAAGAACTCCGTCGAGTCGCGCAAACGCGGCTCGATCTGCTGGGTCTCGACATTGTTCAGCCGTTACCTCGCGAGCCGACCGAAGCCAAAGAAAATGCCCTAGAGCCTGGAGATCTATGGATCGACCCGGCGATTGGCATGCGCTTTCGCTATGTGCCGCCCGGAACGTTCATGATGGGTAGCCCACCTGATGTCAATGGCGGCTGAAAACTGGACATTTCTGGCGGCTGAAAATCAGACACTCGACCTCTGATTCAAGATGAGCAGCGGAGTGCGGTTCCGGCGTCTCCGTCGCTCGAGAAGAACTCGTTCTTCAGACTCTGTCGTCGCCTTCAGATCGCTGGGGTCGCGATCCGGGTCCAGGGCGCTTGCGGCGAGCGCAGCGAGCGAACCCTGGACCCGGGTCGCGTGCTCTGCGACGCTGTGGAGGCGGCTGGGTCTCAGGATCGAGCCCTCGATTCAGGCTCCTTCGAGTCGAGGCGATGAAGCAGGTCGACGTGCTCGCGCATGCGGTAGCTGTTGCCTCGGATGTTGACCAGGTGGCAGTGGTGCAGGAGACGGTCGATCAGCGCCGCCGCCATCACCTCGTCACCCAGGATCGCTCCCCACTCCTCGAAGCTCTTGTTCGACGTCAGCACCGTCGACGCCTGCTCGTAGCGCTGGCTGATGAGCTGAAAGAAGAGCACAGCGCCCGACCGACTGACGGGCAGATAGCCGATCTCGTCGACGATCAGCAGCGCGGGATGGGTGAGCACCGCCAGACGGCGAGCGAGCTTGCCGGCCGCCTGCGCGTCCTCGAGCGACGCGACGAGCTCGGCGAGAGTGCCGTAGTAGACGCGTCGACCTCTCTGCGCCGCCGTGATCGCCAGGCTGATCGCGAGGTGGGTCTTGCCGACGCCGGGCGGTCCGAGGAACACGACGTTCTCTTTCCGCTCGAGAAACCCGAGTTCGTGCAGGCTCTCGATCTGCTCGCGCTGGATCGACGGCTGGAACGAGAAGTCGAAGTCCTGGAGTGTCTTGACGGCCGGCAGACGCGACGAGCGCATCGCGGTTTGGAGACGGCGAGTGTTCCTCAGCTGGATCTGCGCGTTGAGCAACGCCTCGATCCCCTCCGCGACCGTGAGGTGACCGCTGTCGGCCTCGGAGAGGATCGGGTCCGATGCTTCGAGGGCCCCGGGCAGCTTGAGATCGGCCAGCATCGAGCGGATCCGCTCGCGACGCGACGCGGAGCCCTTCATCGTCCGGCTCCCACGACGCGGTCGTAGTCACGGAGCGAGCGCCGTTCGACATCGACCGACGGGACAGGCGCGGGTGTGGTGGTCGAGCGGCTGTCCTCGTCGCGTCGACCGAGGCGCGGATACGGTCGTCGCGCCAGAGGTTGGAGCGCCGCTCGTTCCTTCTGCTCGAAGCGGTCGATCGGTCGCTGCTGCGTCGTCGCGTGGCAGCGGACGTTGGCCGTCGTCTCGAGCCAGCGTGCCGCGCGCTCGTTGAGATCGTCGTCGTTGGCGAACGTCCTCCCGTAGAAGAAGCTCTCGCGCAGGTAGCGGATCGGACGCTCCACCTTGCCCTTGGTTTGGGCGCGATACGGCCGGCACGCGCGGGTCCGAAACTGCCAGTGGTGCGCGAAGCGCGCGAACTCGGCATTGGTCACCAGGGGTCCACCGTCGAGACGCTGATCGTCGACGACGACCGCCCGCATCTGGTCAAAGAGGATCTCGTGCGGGACACCTTCAAAGAACCGGAACGCCTCCTCCAGGCCCGCGAAGAGCGCCGCCATCGTCTGTCGCTCAACGAACCGAAGCCAAAGCAGCCGGGAGTACGCGAGGACGACTAACAAGGCCCATCGTCGTCCCCAGGGCAAGCGGAAGCACGCGAAATCCACCTGGGCCTGGTGTCCTGGCGGTGTCTCGAACCGCCGCACCGGCTCGACTCCCGGGCGAGGCCGAACAGAGCGTACGAAGTCCTTCACTTGGGTATAGCCGCCGGAGTAGCCGGCTCGGCGAATCTCCTCGAACAGCCGGACGGCGCTCAGCTGGGGAAACTCGTCGAGGCGGGTCTGGATCCAGTCACGGTATGGGTCGATCTTGCACTCGACCGGCGGTCGTGGCGTATAGCGCACGGGCTCGTCGTCGAGGTCACGGTCCAACTGGTGGGTCCGGATCCAGTGGTAGACGGTCGCTCGGCTGACGCCGAGCTTGCGGGCCAACTCGGTCTTGGTGAAACCTTGGTCCAGGTAGTCGCGGAGTAGCACTCGTTTCTCCCTTCCGTGCACGGCACCTCCTCGTGGGAGGGCCACTGTGGGCGAAAGGAGTCCGGCGGATCAACGTCGGACGACGTCGGAGTCGGACCCTTTCGCTCGGGAGCCGAGTGTCTGATTTTCGTCCGCCACGAATGTCTAATTTACGTCCGCCGCTAACACCT
>JBCCVZ010000033.1:0-26514 GCA_039194425.1 Acidobacteriota bacterium
CGGCCGCGTCGTCGCCGCCAGCGCGAGCGATCTCTTCCGCCTCGAGCTCGACGGCTCGGTGACGCCGCTGGCCGGCAACGGCGACGCCGACGAGGCGAGCCCTGACGGCACGGTGGCGCTCGGCGCGCCGGTCGGTGGCGTGCTCGGCCTGCTGCCGCTGCCCGATGGCTCACTGCTCTTCGGCGAGCGCGAGTCGCGCTCGGTGCGCCGCATCACGCCGTACGGCACGCTGGCCACGGTCGCCGGCTCGGGCGACGTCGGCGCGCTCGAGCTCGGCGTCGCGTCGCGGCAAACGCCGTTCGAGCGACCGATCGCGCTCGCCCTGACGCCGGCGCGGACCGTGGCCGTCGCCGAAGCCTTTTCGGGCCGCGTCGTCGAGCTGCGCGCGGCGCTGCCGCCGTGGCAGACCGAGGGCTATGAGATCCCGTCGACCGACGGCGCCGTTGTGCACCGCTTCGACTCAGGCGGGCACCACCTCGAGACGGTGCACGGCATCACCCGCGCGCCGCTCCATACCTTCGCCTACGATGCGGACGGCCTGCTGACGAGCGTCACCGACGGCGACGGCCTGGTGACGACGATCGAGCGCGGCACAGAGACAGCGATCGTCTCGCCCTACGGTGAACGGACAGTCCTCGACGTTTCGGACGACGGCTGGCTCGAGGGTCTCACCAACCCGGCCGGCGAGGTCCGTGCTTTCGCCTACACCGAGGGCGGGCTCTTGACCGCGGCGACCGATGCGCGCGGCCACACCAAGAGCTACGAGTGGTCCCCCTTCGGCCGCCTGACGCGCACGGGAGACGCCGGCGACGGTTTCCAGAGCTTCACGCGCTCGAACCGTACGCTCGCCGGCGAGCCGAATTTCGTCGTCCGCCGCGAGACCGCCACCGGCGGCGCGACCGCCTACCGTCATCACACCTGGTCGACCGGCGAAGAGATGCGCCGCACGACCCATGCCGACGGGACGCGCAGCTGGACCGTCACCGTACCGAGCACCGGCACGCGCGAGCGCGCACACTCCAGCGGCATGCGCACCGTGCAGCGCGAGACACCGAGCCCGCTCCACGGCCTGGCCGTCGGCGTGCCGTCGCGGACGTCGATCGTCCGCCCGTCGGGAATGCGCAGCTCGATGAGCCTGTCGATCGACGCCGAGCTCGGGACGCCGGGCGACGCCTCGAGCCTCGAGGCGCTGACGACGACCTGGACGATCGATGGCCGCAGCGGCTCGAGCCGCTTCGACGCGGCAAGCCGCACCAAGACCGAGACCAGCCCGCTCGGCCGCCTGCGCTCGACGCAGTACGATGCGCTCGGCCGCATGACGCGCCACGAGCGCCCACGCACCGAAACGATCGAAGCGCACTACACGCCGAGCGGCCGGCTGGCGCAGCTGCGCACGGGCGACGGCGCCCCGGGGAGCGACGACGCGCCGCGCGTCCAGACGCTGCACTACGACGCCTTCGATCGCCTCGAGCGCGTCGAGGATCCGATCGGCCGCGTCACGTCGTACAGCTATGACGCTGCGCGCCGGCTCGAGAGCGTCGTGTTGCCCGGCGCTGATCCCGGCGGCGACCCGGGCGCGACGATCGGCCTGGGCTGGGACGCGTCGAGCAACCTGGCGTCGTTCACACCGCCAGGCCGGCCGGCCTACACGTTCGGCTACACGCCGCGCGACCAGCTCGAGCGCGTCACCCTGCCCGACGTCGGCGATGGCGCCTCGAGCGCGACGTTCCGCTACGACGCCGGCCGTCGTCTCACCGGCTTCGCGCGGTCCGACGGACGCGGCCTGGCGCTCGACTACAACGCGCGCCAACAGCTGATCCGCGCCACCGAGACCCGCGTCGACGACGCGACGGGCGAGCCCGAGCCGGTGCGCGCGCGAGGATTCACCTACGACGCGGAGAGCGGCCACTTGAGCCGTGTCGAGGACACGACGAGCGGCGAGTCCCTGGCCTTCACCTACGATGGCTCGGTGCCGGCCTCGGTCGAATGGTCGGGCACCGTCGCCGGCCGGATCGAGGCGACGGTCGACGCGAGCTTCCGCATCGCGGCGCTCGAGGTCACTGTCGGCACCGAGACGGACGTCATCACCTACGCCTACGACGACGACTCGCTCTTGACCCGTGCCGGCGCGCTGGCGATCGCTCGCGAGGCCGACACCGGGCGCATCGCCTCGGCCTCGGTCGGCACAATCGAGACGGCTGTGTCCTACACGCCGTTCGGCGAGCTCGCCGCACAGACGGTGACGGTGGACGGCGCACCGCTCGTCGCCGAGACCTACGGCTACGACGCCCGCGGCTGGCTGGTCGAGCGCGCCGCAACGCGCGCCGGCGTCACGACCACCACCACCTACAGCTACGACCCGCGGGGACGTCTCGAAGCGGTCGAAGTCGACGGCGCACCGGTCGCTGTCTACGGCTACGACGCAAACTCGAATCGCATCGCCGCCGCCGACGCCTTCGGTACGGTGACGCCCGCCGATGTCGAGCTCGACGCGCGCGACCGCCTGCTCGCCGTCGGCGGCGTCACCTACACCTACACCGACGCCGGCGACCTGGTAGCGCGCGCCGCCGGCGCGGCGGTCGACACCTTCACCTACGACGTCGCGGGCAACCTCCGCCACGTCGAGCTCGCCGACGGCCGGGTGATCGACTACGCGATCGACCCGAGCCACCGGCGCATCGGCAAGTCGATCGACGGCGTGCTGGTCGAGGGCTACCTCTACCAAGACCGCCTCAACCCCATCGTCCAGCTCGACGGCAGCGGCGCCCCCGTCGCTCGCTTCGTCTACGGCACGCGCCCGCACGTGCCGGACCTGATGCTCCGCGGCGGGGTCATCTACCGCTACGTCCACGACGTGCGCGGCAGCCCGCGCTTCGTGCTCGACACGCGCGACGGCTCGATCGTGCAAGAGCTCCAGTTCGACGCCTTCGGCCGCGTCGTGCTCGACACGAACCCGGGCTTCCAGCCCTTCGGCTTCGCCGGCGGCCTCTACGACCGCGACACAGGCCTCGTGCGCCTCGGCGCCCGCGATTACGACCCGACCCTCGGCCGCTGGACGACCCCCGACCCGGCGGGCTTCGGCGGCGGCCCGAACCTCTATGCCTACGCCGGCGGCAACCCGGTCAACTTCATCGACCCGAACGGCGCCGAGCCCGTCACCGTCGCCGCGGCGGCCTGGGCCGTCGCCGAGGTGGGGTTGACTGCGTGGGACGTCTGGGAGATGGGCCGCACGTTCTCGGACCCGTGCGCGACGACGACGGAGAAAGCGATCGTTGCGGGTGGCTTCGCGGTAGGCGTGGTGTTGCCGCTCGGAGGGTACGGGGCGGCTGGAAAGAAGCTCTTGAAACAAGGAGTTACGAACGAAGTCCCGGACAGACTTGCACGAGCTATCCCGGGCGACGTCAATTTTCCGACCTTGGGTAGACTAGACGCGGAAGATGTATTCGTGACTTCTGCAGACGATATTGCGGGAATGAACGCGGATGAGATTGCGGAACGACTGACAGTTCCTCACAGCCCAGAGTTCACTGTTTTCGAGTTCCCGACGCCAGAAGCCGGGCTGGCGACACCCATCAATCGTCCAGATCCCGGTTTCATTGGTGGAGGCCGAACGGCTGGAGGAGCCCGCGAATATGTTCTCCCCAATGGACCGATTCCATCTGGAGCAACAAGGAGAGTCGTGAGATGAAGAGTCTAGGATCCGATGAGGAACGGCTTGAGGGTCAATGGCTCTATGACGAGACTGAACGCAAGGTCTACAGCGACGAGGTGTGCGAACGCATTCGCTACTTGGTCGAACAGGAACTGGAGAGGCTAGCCTCGAGTCCAGAATCGGGCGATTGGGAGATTCTTTATCGCGATCCGCGCGATGGAAGATACTGGGAGCTGACGTACCCCAAGAGCCACATGCAAGGAGGAGGGCCACAGGCTCTATACCTTCTGCCTGCCGAAAGGGCTTCCGTGAAGTACCAAGTCGATCTCTGAGAAGAACGCTAAATGGCCTCATCGGGAACGCGCAGACCTCTCGGTCAAGTGAACGAGTTCTACAGCACGGGTCTACCCTCTGAGCTCCTACATCCCGTTGTTGATGCCATCGAGTTCGACGACCGACTCGTCGTCTTGTTCGACCCAAACGCAAAGACATCGAAGTTCGGGCAGTTTGCCAACCTCATCGCGCTTTCTCGCGGCGGAGAGCTTCTGTGGACAGCTGAACTTCCAACCACAACGTCTGGGGATCGGTACTACAAGCTAACTCCAGGCGAGAATCTCCGGGCGGCTTCGGTCTACTCGTTTGTCTGCGAGATTGACCCCGAAACGGGAAGGATCCTACGCAAGCAGCTGATCAGATGAACCGCAGCCTCGAGAAGAAGGTTCTAGAGAACTTCGACTTTCTGAGGGCCTTTGGCCTAGAACCCGATACCACCAACTTGCGATGGGTGGACTTCCAGAACGAAGCTGTCGTGGTTCGAGTCGGGTTCGATGTCGGTAGGAGCTACGAAGTCGATGTCTGGGTGGGTCGCCGAGGAGCCGGCGAGCTGTACTCGCTCCAAGAGATTCTCCACATGGAGACTGGATGTTCGCCGAGGGCGTTCCTAGCATCGAGTGACCATGCGGTCGATCTGGGCTTGCGCAGTATGGCTCAGCAGCTGCGGGAAAGATGCCCTCGTCTTCTTGAAGAAACCGCCGGCGAATTCGAGCGCCTGGCAAAGCATCGGCGATCAATGGCTGGACAGGATGCGCAGCAACGCGCACTGAAAAGGGCGCTCGTCAAGGCTCAGGAAGAGTGGCGTGCACAGAATTTTCAAGCCGTAGTCGAGGCGCTCACTCCTTTCGAAGAGCGACTCTCCGAAAGCGAGAGACTTCGGTTGGGCTTAGCTCGGAAACGAGTGAAGAGGTAGCGCTCGACTCTCCGGCGCGGTGCTGCGGACGGCGAAGCGATGAAGCAGGCGATTCCGCCGTCGTAGCTCGCTCCCCAAGGCTCGAAGAATACGTCTTGAGGGTCGGCGCCCACGGGCCCCCAAACGCCCACGAAGTTGGCGCGGCTGCCAACGATCCAGGCGCCCACGGCGCCCATCGCGTCGAGGGTACCCGGTCGAAGGCCGGTGCCGTCGTGGTTCCTTCGCCTGGATTGGCTGGCATGTTTCCTGCGATCTATAGATTTCTCTAGCCGCTCGACGATCAACGATCCCCGAGAGGACCTCATGTGCTCCTTCACTCTCTTCCTGTCCCGGACGGACCGCCTTCAACTCTTCCTCGTCGCCGCGATGGTGGTGGCCCTGCCCGCGGCGCCGCTCGTCGCCGCTGACGAGCCTGTCACCTTCACCGACCTGGCCGCCGACCCATCGAGCGGCCTGCACTACCAGCGGGCGCCGTCGGCGTCGAAAGCGATCTTCGACGCGGTGCGTGCCCAGGGGAGCTTCCAGTTCCAGGAGACGATCTTCCAGCCGCTGAAATGGCGCGGCGCGCCCGGTGTTGCCGTGCTCGACTACGATCGCGACGGTGACCTCGATCTCTACGTCACCAACGGGCCGGGAGCGGCCAATAGCCTGTTCTCGAACCGACTGCGCGAGGACGGCGTGCTGCGCTTCGTCGACCGCGCCACCGCCGCGGGCGTCGCGGCGGTAGATCAGGACAGCTCGGGCGTGTGCGCGGGCGATGTCGACAACGACGGCGATCCGGATCTCCTGGTGCTGTCGAACTTCGGTGCCAACAGGTTCTTCGTCAACCGCGGCGACGGTAGCTTCGACGACCAGAGCCTGGCCAGCGGGCTCGGTCTTGATCAGCGGTCGTCGGTGTCGTGCTCGTTCGGCGACGTCGACGGCGATGGGCTGCTCGACGTCGTGGTCGCGAACACCTGGGAAGACATGAGCAATAACTTCGGGATCGCGCTGGCACCCTTCGAGTACAACCAGCACAACCAGCTCTTCCTCAACCGCGGCGACGGCAGCTTCCTCGACGTCAGCGCCGAGCGCGGCATCGAGTCACTGCGCGGCTTCTCTGCGGGGCTCGTCGACCAGCCGACCTTGACCTGGGCGATCGCCTTGGTCGACATCGATGCCGACGGGGACCTCGACATCGTGCAAGCCGACGACCAGGCCGGAATACCGACCGCGGCACAGAGCCCGTTCGGCGCCGACCGGGGCTTCCTGCACCTGCTGCGCAACGATGGCACGGGGCACTTTGTGGACGCCACGGTCGAGACGCTCGGTGTCGCCATCGGCGAATGGATGGGCCTGACCTTCGCCGACTACGACGGCGACGACCGTCTCGATCTCTTCGGCACCAATTTCGGCGACTACGCCCAGACCACGTTGACGCCGCTCGATCCGTTCTTCGGCGACACGCTGTCGTACGATCTCGGCTTCTTCGCCTCGCGCGCGCTCTTCGGCTCCGAAGGCGATAGCTTCGACGATCCGGGAGTCGGCGACCTGGTGTCGACCGCCTTCGGCTGGGGCGCGGTCTCCGTCGACTACGACGCCGATGCCGACGTCGACATCGTCTACCACGGCGGCATGGCCTTCGGCATGGTGATCCACGCCGACAACTTCGGCATGGTGCTGCGCAACGACGGCGCCGGCGGCTTCGAGTACGACTTCGACGCTCTCGCCGGATCGACCGACCACAGTCGGCGGGTCGTCCACGGCGTCGCCTCCGGCGACCTCGACGACGACGGCTTCGTCGATCTCGTCAGCGTGTCGAACGCCGACATCCAGACCGAGATCCCGATGCGCCACTACGGCGTGCAGTGGGGCTCGCCGCTCGACGGGCGCGGCGCCTTCCAGGTCACCTTCGCGCCCACCGACACGCCGCTCGTCTACGCCATCACCGACATCCCCGACAACGTGGACGGCTCGCTGTCGGTCGAGATCAACGGCGGCAACACCAACCGCTGGCTCAAGGTGCGCACGGTCGGCGGCGCCGGCCGGGTCGATGGCGCGAGGGTCAACCGCGACGGGATCGGCGCGCTGGTGCGCGTCGAAACCCGTGATGGACGACGCACCACGCGGCCTGTGCTGGGTGGCGCCAGCTACGCCTCACAGAGCGCCTTGGAGCAGCATTTCGGGCTCGGCCGCGCGCCGTGGGCGACGGTCGATGTGCTCTGGCCGGGAGGGGTGCGCAACCGCTTCGTCTTCGCGCGGCACGGTGAAACCGTGGTCCTGCCAGAGATTCCCTGCGATCCGGGGGGCGACTGGCGGCGCGTGATCGACTATGCTCGGTGTGTTCGAGGCGCTCTCGCCGTCTACCGCGACGAGGGCACCATCGATCGCCGGCACTCCGCGCGGCTCTTCATCAGTGCGCTGCACGCCTTTTTCGATGCGCGCTGAGGAGTAGAACGGGCCGCCTCAGCTCGGCGTGGTCTTTGTCACGACTCGCTGAGCCGATCACCGCGGGCGGTCGTTGTTTCGACACCATCGCCTGACTTCCGTCGTCGCCGGCGGAGATCGAGAGGCTGGCCCGGTGCCCGAGCCGATTTCATCGCCTCGGGTGCCGGGCCGCCGTCCCCTATAGGGCGGTCGTGCTCGTGAGCCTCAGCCGGCGGCCGGCGGCGCGCCGGGCGGCTCGAACGAGGTCGCGGCGCCGGTGCGGCCGGCGGCGACGTCGTCGACGAAGCCCTGCCAGGTGCCGGGCTCGATGCCCAGCGTGCGCAGCGTGTCGGTGACGTCGGCGAGCTGCCCGTCGCGGATCTTGCGGAAGACCACCAGCACGTGCTCGACCGACGTCTCGGGCACGCCCATGGCGCGCATTGCCATCGCCACGGGCTCTTCGGGCGACGGCACGTAGGCCAACGGCTTGCCGACGAGCGGCGCGAAGAGGTCGGCGATCTGCGCCATGGTCACGGCTTCGGGGCCGGTGAGGTCGTACGCGGACCGGGCATGCTCGTCGGTGGTCAATGCCGACACCGCCACCGCGGCGACGTCGCGAAGGTCGATGTGCGCCGCCGCGCCGTCGCCGGCCGGGCCGCTGACGATGCCGTGCTCGTGAATCGTCGGAAGGCACATCCAGAACATGGTCTGCATGAAGGCGTGCGGGCGCAGGATCGTGTAGTCGAGCCCCGATGCGCGCAGATGGTCTTCGATCGCCGCGTGGAAGCGCAGATTCGGGCTGTCGGAGGCGGCGTCGGCGCCGAGTGCCGAGATCTTCACTACGCGCTCGACGCCGGCGGCGCGTGCGGCGTCGATGAAGCCGGTCTCGCGTTCCACCATCTTCGGATCGGGTGTGCACACCAGAAACGCGCGGTGCACGCCCTCGAGCGCCGCCGGCAGGGTCTCGGGACGGTCGAAGTCGCCGAGCACGACGTCGAGACCCTGCGCTTCGAGCTGGCGTGCCGCCTCCGGGCGGCGGGTCAAAACGCGGAACGGATGGTCGGTCGAATGGAGGCGCGCGACGACCTCGCGCCCGGTGTTCCCGGTCGGGCCAGTGATCAAGAGCATAGTGTCCTCGAAGAGAGCGTGAGTCCAGGGCGTCTGCCGACGCGGCGGTGCGCCGATTTAACCTGTTTCGTGCGGCGAGCGCAACGCGAGGTCGAATCGTCTCGTCTTCCGGACCAGCGAGTCGAGCAGCGACAGGGCGACCGGCACCAGGATCAGGACGACGAGCGTCGAGAACGCCACGCCGAACGCGATCGACGTCGCCAGCGGCACCAGGAAGCGCGCCTGCAGGTCGTGGGCGAAGAGCAGCGGAGCCAGGCCGGCGAAGGTGGTGAGCGTGGTCAGCACGATCGGCCGGAAGCGGTCGACGCCGGCATTGCGCAGCGCCGAGAGCAGAGGAGCGCCCGCCGCGCGGCGGCGGTTGACGAAACTCACCAACACCAAGCTGTCGTTGACCACGACGCCGGTGAGGGCGACGACGCCGAAGGCGGAGAAGATCGTCAGGTCGAGGCCGAGCAGCAGGTGCCCCCAGACAGCGCCGACCAAGCCGAAGGGGACAGCGAGCAGCACCACCAGCGGCTGCAGGTACGAGCGAAACGCGATCGCGAGCAGGGCGTAGATCGAGAACAGCGACAGCACGAAGGCGCGCAGCAGGCCGCGGCCGCTCGTCTCCTGTTCGGCCTGCTGACCCTCGAAGCGGACATCGAGCTGGGGCAGGTCGCGGGCGAGCTCCGGCAGCACGTCCTGGCGCAGCCAGGCGACGATTTCGCGCGGGCTGGCTAGGCGCGGGTCGACGTTGGCCGTGACTCGGGCGATCCGGCGGCCGTCGATGCGCGTGATCGCGCCGATTCCCGGCTCGACGCGGGTCCGCGCGGCGGCGTCGAAGGCGAGCTCACCGCCGTCGGGCGTGCGCACGCGCATCTGCTCGAGGTCGGCCAGGCTGCGTCGCTCCGACGGCGGGTAGCGCAGCATCACCTTCAGTTCCTCGGTGGACCGTTGCAGGCGCTGGACCTCTTCGCCGTAGAAGCTCTGGCGGACCTGGCGCGCCAGGTCCGCCAGGCGCAGCCCGGCGGCTTCGGCGGCCGGCGTCACCTCGAGGTGGATCTCGGGCTTGCCGGCGATCAGGCTGTCGGAAATGTCGGAAACGCTGGGCGTCGCGGCGAGCGCGGCGCGCAGGCGCGCGACGCCGGCGGCGAGGACCTCCGGACGATCAGCCGCGAGCTCGATCTCGCGGTCGCGCGCGACAGCGAAAAGCGTCGTGTCGAAGACCAGCTCGCGGACTTGGGGCAGGGGTTCGAGGTGCTCGCGCCAGCGTTCGATGAGCTCGTCCGGCTCGAGGGTGCGCTCGGCGGCCGGCGTCAGCTCGACGTGGACCTCGGCCAGATGCTCGCCGGCGACCCGTTGGTTGGCGATACCGGTCGTCTGCATGAGCACTTTGGTGGTCCACGGCTGCTCGCCGACGGTAACCAGCACGTGACGCACGATGTCGCGCGGGGCGTTCGGGTCGCTCGGCCCGAGGGCGGGGTCGCGCGGACCGTCGAGCGCACCACGCAGGCGCCCGAGACTGGCCTCGATCGCGTCGGCGGCGCGCCGGGTGGCGGCCTCGCCGGCGCCGTGCGACAGGGTGAGCAGGGCGACCGCATTGTCGCCGGCGATGCGCGGGAAGAAGGCGACACCGACGTGACCGCCGCTGAGCAGGCCGAGCGTGGTGATGAAGAGCGCCACGGCGACCGCGACGGTGACCAGACGGTGGTGGAGCGCCTGCTCGAGAACCGGCCGGAACCAGCGCGTCGCCGCGCTGTCGAGTAGGCCGGCGAAGCGATCCTGCATGCGCCGGAAGCGGGCGCCGGGCCGCTGGTCGTCGGTCTCGCCCCGGTTCCGCTGCGGCAGGCTGGCGAGGTGGGCCGGCAGCACCAGGAGAGACTCGAGGAGTGAGAAGAAGAGGGTCAGCACGACGACGATCGGAATCACCCGCATCACCTTGCCGACGTTGCCCGGCATGGCCGCGAGCGGCAGGAAGGCGGCGATCGTCGTGAGCACCGAGAGCAACACAGGCACCGCGACCTCGTCGACCCCGCGCACGGCCGCGTCGCGCGGATCCATGCCGGTCTGCTGGTAGCGATAGATGTTCTCGCCGACCACGATGGCGTCGTCGACGACGATGCCGAGCACCAGCAGGAAAGCGATCACAGAGACCTGGTTGATCGAAATGTCGAAGAACGGCATCCACCACAGCGCGCCGAGGAACGACACCGGAATGCCGACGGCGACCCAGGCACCGAGACGCAGGCGCAAGAACAGGGCGAGCACCATCAGGACGAGCAGAAAGCCGCTGCGCGAGTTGGCGAGCAGCGCCTCGAGGCGACCGGCGAGCAGTCTCGAGTCGTCCTGCCAGACGGTGAGCTCGACGTTCGGCGGCAGGTCCGGGCGCTGGCGCTCGACGAATTCGCGCACCGCATCGGCGAGCTGCACGACGCTCTGGCCCGAGCCGCGGTAGACCTGGATCAGCGCCGCCGGATGGCCGTCGAATCGTGCCGTCGGCCCGTCCTCCGCCAGCCCGTCACGCACCGTCGCCAGCGCGCCGAGCTCGAGCCGTCGGCCGTCGACCTTCGTGCGCACGATCAGCCGCTCGAAGTCCTCGCGCTCGAGCGCCTTGCCGTCGGCGCGCAGCAGGAAGGCGCCGGCCTCGGTGTCGAGCGAGCCTCCGGCGAGGTCGACCGACGCACGGCGCAGCGCCGCCGCGAGCTCGTCGAAGGTGATGCCGTGGCGCCGCAGCATGCGCTCGGACACTTCGATCGAGATCTCGTCGCGACGAGTGGCCGCCAGCACGACGCGTCCGGCGTCGACCTGGCGCCGCAGCTCGTCGCGCAGGCGCTCGGCGAGGCGCTTGAGATCGCCCGCCGGCAAGTCGCCCGAGACCACCAGGCTGAGCACCTGCTGCATGCCCTCTGCCTCGCGCACGATCGGCTCTTCGGCGTCGTCCGGTAGCTCCTCGATCGCGCCGACGCGCTCGCGTACCCCTTCGAGCGCACGCAGCCGGTCGGCGCCGTCTTGCAGCTCGATGCGCAAGAGCGCGATACCCTCCTCGGCCCGACACTCGAGTCGGCGCATCTCGTCGAGATCGCGCAGGGCGTCCTCGAAGCGGAGGCAGATCGAGCGCTCGACTTCGGCCGGACCGGCGCCCGGGTAGGCGATGGTCACCGAGAGCAGGTCGGGCCGCAGGGTGGGGAAGATCTCGCGCGGAATGCCGCCGAGGGTAGTGAGACCGCCGAGTACGATCAACACCATCAGCAGGTTGGCCGCGACGTTGTGCCCGGCGAAGGTGCGCAGCAACGACCTCAGGGCCCGGTTCCTTTCGAAACGACCGGTGGCACGACGGGGCCCGGCGTCTCGAGGCCGCGGGCCGACAGGCCGTCGGTGGCGAGGTCGAGCTGCGACACAATCACGCGATCTCCTGGCCGCAGGCCGTGGACCACCGCCAGATCGCCCTGCAGGCGGACGAGCCGGACGTCGTGCAGGCGGATGGTTCCTCGGCTCGCGGTCTGCCGGTCGGTGCGGCCGGTGTCGGCCCGGCCGGTTTCGGAGGCGGCTCCGTTTGCAGAGCTCGCCGCGGTTGGGGCCTCGTCCTCCAGCAGGGCGACGCGCGCGTCGTGCAGATCGCCGGTCGCGCGACCGTCGATCTGCAGCGCGGCCCGCGGCAGCACGATGCCCTCGAGGGTGGGACCGTGGATGCGCGCGTCGGCGAAGGCGCCGACGGCGAGAGCATGGCGGGAAGGCGACGGCGCGTCGTCAGCACCGTATGGGCGCTCGAGGCGCGCCACCAGCTGCACCATGCGGTGGCTGCGGTCGATGCGGCC
The DNA here is from genome assembly GCA_039194425.1 of Acidobacteriota bacterium. Taxonomy (GTDB): domain Bacteria; phylum Acidobacteriota; class Thermoanaerobaculia; order Multivoradales; family J023; genus JAUIJL01. The sequence continues at coordinate 12,227 of JBCCVZ010000033.1, forward strand.
GGACGAGCGCACGATGCGTGCTCGCCAGGTCTCACCGCCGCTGTCGACCTCGGCCCACAGCGCGTCGAGCGACTCGACGCCGCTCCCGTCCGAGCGCAGCAGGGCGTCGAGCTCGTCGACGCTCACCGGCAAATGCAGGTCGAGCGCCGCGGTGGTGTGCAGGTGCGCGAGCCGATCCCCCGGCCGCAGAACCTGACCGAGGCCGACGTCGACGTCCAGCACCCGGCCGTCGAAGGGCGCACGCACTGTCGTCCGCTCGAGGTCGAGGAGTGCCTGCTCGAGCGCCGCCTCGGCCGCCTCGAGGGCGGCTACGGCCTCGTCGACCTGGGGCTGGCGCGCCGCCAATGGGTCCGGTTCTTCGCCGCGTCCGAGCTCGGCCCACTCGGCGCGCGCGGTGTCCGACTCCGCCCGCTCGCGCAGCAGGCGGACACGGGCGCGGGCGACTTCGGCACGCGCGCTGCGAACGCGCAGCGCGTAGTCGCGGCGATCGATGCGCAGCAGAGTCTCGCCGGCGCGCACGAACGAGCCGGCCTCGAGCCCGTCGGCGACATCGACGATCGCGCCGCCGACCTGGGCCGAGAGAGTTGACTCCATGTGCGGCCGGATCTCACCGTGGGTGGTGACCACCACCGGCACCTGCGCCGTCTTCGCGACGACGTAGCGGACGGTGACATGGGCCGCCGTGGGCGCTCGCGTTTCGACCTCGTCTTTGCCGAGGTGCAAAACGACGGCGCCGCCCAGGCCGAAGGCCAGGACGGCGAAGGCGAGAAGTACATTCGACCGGGTCGTCAATGCGCTCAGTCGGGATGCCGGCCCGTCGAGCGACGAACCGGGGAGATGCGAGCCCGCGGCGCGGAGCCGCGGGATGGGAAGCGACGAGTCCGCGTCAGAAACTGACGGCGAGGCTGAGAATCGAGTAGTTGCCGTCGCCGGTGGTGCCGATGGTCCCCGGCTCGAAGCGCAGACCGCCCGGCGTGAACACCGGCGTCAGGATGCCGGTCTCGTCGCTGTACTCGTGGTACTCGAGCTTGGCGACCACGTTCGGGCTGAACAGGTAATTCAAGGCGATACCGTAGTCGCGGCGATCGTCGAACTCCTGGGGTCGGGTGAACGACGAGGAGACGTTCTCGATGTCGGCGTACTCCGCCTGCACGTAGAGGCGGATCTTGTCGGTGAAGTGGTAGCCGAGCTGGGCGTACGAGTTGGTCTGTGTCGCTGTCGACACGAAGCCGAAGAGCGGGCTGTCGAGCACGCCTTCGATCTCGCGCCACTCGGCGCGTGCGACCCATTTGTTGAACACCGCGTCGACCGAGAACCAGTAGTCGTCGAAGTCGCTGGCGCCGTCCACCGGACGGAACACGCCTTCGAGGCCCTCAGTGACGTCGCGCTGTTGGAAGCCGGCGCCGAAGCGCAGGCCGAGCACCGGTGTGTTGAGCCACAGCTGCCCACCATAGGCGTCTTCAGCGCGCGCGATCACCGCCGGGGCCTCGGCGAAGCCCGAGGTCGCTTCGATGAGGTCGAACTCTCCGTAGTAGACGTCGGCGTCGAGCGACCAGTCGGTCTCGGAGAAGAAGGTGTGCGAGAGCAGGATCCCGTCGACCGTCTCACTGGTGAAACTGCCTTCGGAATAGAAGACGAACGAGGGGCGATAGAAGGGCAGGATGGTGCCCACGTCGCGAATCTCGTTGAAGATTCCGAGCGGGATCTGGACGCGGCCGACCTTGAGCGAGGTGTTCTCGGTCAGGCGCCTCTCGTAGAACGCCCAGTCGAGCTCGATCTCGTCTTCGACTGTCTGGATCGGGCTGTCGCCGAGGCGGCGGCTGCTCAACTGCACGATGACGATGTCTTTGTCTGTGATCTCGTAGCGGAACTGCAGGGCGAGGAAGCGGTAGTCGGTGGTGCCGTCTTCCGGGATGCCCAGCGTGAGCTCCGAGGCCAGAGGTGTCGAAACGCCGCCTTCGGCGAAACTGGCGTCCGCGTAAGCCTGCGTCAAGAAGCCGTGGACCTGGAATTTGTCGCGGTCGGATTCCTGCGCCGTCAGGGCGGCCGCAAGCAGTAGACCGCATGCGGTGACGGCGAGGACGAGTCGATCCCTCTTGAGCATTCTGCACTCCTTTCCGAAGGGAAAACCGTAGAAAGATGTTACGGCGTACCCCCGAGGGCGTCAAGGTGGACTGACCGTAGAAATTGCTGATTTTTTGGGATTTGTGCGTGCCGGCTCGAGTGGATGATCATGCCGGACGTCCGGTAGAATGGGGCTCGCCGACGGCTGTCGGCAGATCGTCCGACGGAGGGTTTCCGATGCAGCGTCGCCACTTGATCGAGCTTCACGAACAGTCGTGGTTTCCACCGCAGGCGCGGGAAATGTTCCAGCGTGGCCTCGGCACCGTACAGAGCGCCCTCGGTGCCTACGACGGCGCCGTTCCCAAGGTCGCCGAGCTGTTGCGGCGTACCGGCGCACGGCAGGTGCTCGACCTCTGCTCGGGGTCGGCCGAGGTGGTGGTGGCGATGGCCGAGCGCCTTCGCCGCGACGAGGGATTGGAGGTCTCCGTGCGGCTCAGCGACCTCTACCCGGACCGCGACGAGATGGAACGCTTGAAGCGTCGTCATCCTGATCTGATCGACTATGTCGACCGCCCGGTCGACGCGATTCGGCCGCCGGCGAGCCCTGATGCGATCCGAACTCTCTTCGCGTCGCTGCACCATTTCCGGCCGGACGACGTGCGCCGCAGCCTGACCGCCGCCGCCGACGACGCGGCGGGCATCGCCGTCTTCGAGAGCACGGGCCGGACCTGGCCGCACATGGCCCAGATGCTGCCGCTCCCGATCGTCGCCGCGCTCGTCTGTGGGCTGACGTTGCGGCCTTGGCACCCTCGTCACCTGTTCTGGACCTTCGGCCTGCCGCTGGTGCCGCTCGCGGCGGTCTGGGACGGCGTGGTGTCGAATCTGCGCACCTACACCGTCGACGAGCTGCGTGCCATCACCGCGTCGATCGATCGCCCCGGCGTGGCCTGGGAGGTCGGGACGTTGGCGATGCCGCGCACCACGGTGCGCGCCACCTACGTGCTCGGCTGGCGTCGCTAGCTCGAGCGCGGAGTCACCGCGAGGCGAAGCTCAGGCGGCTTCGTCGTCGATCTGGCCGTCGCCCGGGCCGCGTGCGGCGTGGAACGGGCAGCCGGCAGCCGCCGCGGCCGCGGCGAGACCACCGCTCACGCCATCGAGTAGGTCGTCCGTCGACGGGCCGTCGTCCGCGACGCGTGGCCGACGGCTGCGCAGGATCACCTGGCCACCGTCCTTCGGGGTCACCAGGAATCCGTCGCGCACGGTCTCGAGCGAGTCGTTCTGCACCTCGAGCTCGACGCGCTGCAGGATCGTCGCCAAGATCGTCTTGATCTCGAACTGCGCGAACGATTTGCCGATGCACATCCGCTTGCCGCCGCCGAAGGGATTGAAGGTGTAGGGCGGGACTCGGCGGCCGTGGAAGTGGCGCTCGGGGTCGAAGGTGTCGGGTGTCTCGAAAAGGCTGCGGGCCTGTGTCATGACGCCGAAGCCGTGGGTGACCGTGGTACCGGCCGGAATCTCGAAGTCGCCGATCCGGGTGGTGCGTAGGGCGCGGCGCACGCCGGCGAACGGCGAAGTGGGCGGCGTGCGCATCCCCTCTTTGACCACGGCGTCGAGGTAGTCGAGCCGCGGCACGTGCTCGGCGGTGATCGGGTGTCCCTCGGTGATGACCATCACTTCGGCGCGGGCCCGGGTGAGCACGCGCGGGTGGTGGAGCAGGCTGAGCAGCGTCCAGGCGAGAATCTTGCCGGTCGATTCTTGCGCGCCGAAGAGCAGGTTGACGCATTCGTCGACCAGGGCGTCGCGCGACAGCGAGGTGCCGTCGCGCTTGGTCTCGCCGGCGAGTCGGGCGAGAAGACCGTCGCCGCCGCGCCCCGCGAGAACCGCGTCGACCTCTGCGCCGACGCGGTCGAAGAGCGCGCGGCGCTGGCGCAACACGCGGCCCCAGGGACTGAAGCGGCCGAGGTCGACTTGCAGCGGCTTGAAGAAGAGGAATGGCGATCGCAGTCCTTGCTCGAAGTACACCTCGGCGTGCTTGAACAGGGCACGATGGCGAGGTTCCGGCAGGCCGCCGAAGACCGCGCGCACGATGATCTCGAGGGTCAATCGATTGGTGGCCGCGAGCAGTGAGAACGGCCGGTGGACGGGCCAGGCGTCGATCATCGAGTCTGTGGCGTCGAGCAGCAGCGGCAAATGCTCGAGCAAACGACGACCGCTGAGATGCGGCAGGATGAGCCGACGACGCAGGTCGTGCTCCGTGCCGTCGAGCGAGAACGTGGCGTTGGGTCCCATCATCTCGCCAATGAAGTGGCGGTTGGCGGCGCCGCCGGCGAGCTGGGTGTCGTCGGACTTGAAAAGCTCGCGCGTCAGCTCGGGCGAGCAGACGAAAACCCAGTCGCCGAGACCGAGCAGCCGGAGGCGAAACAGATCGCCATGCGCCGCGTGGCAGCGCGTCGCAAATCCGATCGGGTCGCGCAGGAACTGGACGGTTTGGGCAAGGCGGGGCGAATCCGGGCCAGGCGGAGGAAGTGCGGTCATCAAAGATCTCCGAGCGAAGAGAGAAAAGACTGTTGGCGAACGCATGCAGTCGTCCGACCGTTGGGCAAGGAAATTCTACTGAACGGTCGGCAGGTTGGCCACTGTTGAGAGTGGCCAATCGGTCTGGTCTGGTGCCCTGGTGTCGCCGCCCACGCCGTCAGCGACGTGGCACGAGGCGTCGCATCGCCTCGACGAGCGGCTCGCCGACCACGGGGCGACGCCAGCCGTCGAACGCCGGCAGCGGCTGGGTATGGCCGTCGAGGTGGTGCCGAACCGCGGCCTCGACCGCACGTCGGTTGGCCAGCAGCTCGGGCGGCAGTCCGTGGCGTGCTGCGATCGACTCGATCTCGGCGCGCAGCGCCTTGACCTCTGCCTTGTACGGCGCGAGATCGCGCGGCTGCCGCATGGGGGCCGGCAGCTCGTGCGCCGGCGTGTCGAGCGCCTCAGCGACGATCGAGAGCAGGCTGCGTCCGTGGCGCTCCAGGTCGCGCGGGCGCAGGCTGCGGATGCGCCGGAGCTGGGCGAGACTGCGCGGGGTCTTGGCGGCGATCTCGCCGAGCGCCTGCTCGGGCACGATGAAGTTCCGCGGCAGGTCTCTGCGTCGCGCTTCGCGCTCCCGCCAGATGCAGAGGGCCCGCAGCACGCCGAGTTGGCGCGCCGATGCGCGGCGTCGACGGAGCTTGCGATAGGTGATCAAGTCGTCGTCGCCGTAGGCGCTCGAGTCCTCGCGCGGCGCCATCTCCTCGCGCATCCAGGCACCGCGCCCGAGGTCGTCGAGCTCGCGCGCCAGGTGGCGGTGGAGCAGCGGCAGGTAGGCGACGTCGAGCGCCGCGTAGCGTACCTGGTCGTCGCTGAGCGGACGACGCAGCCAGTTGGAGCGGGTTTGTCCCTTCGGCAGCTCGGCCCCGAACACGCCGTCGACCAGCGGGGCGAAGCCGAGGCTCCAGCCGTGGCCGGTGAGCGCGGCGGCGATCTGCGTGTCGAAGAGGGGCGTTGGCACGCTGCCGACCGCGCGGTGGAGAATCTCGAGGTCTTCGCTCGGCGAGTGCAGGATCTTGACCACCGCGGGGTCGTCGAGCAGCTCGGCGAGCGGCGACAGATCGTCGATCTCGAGGGGATCGACGAGCACGATGTCGAGATCGTCTCCGGGCAGGCCGACCGCGACCTGGAGCAGCCCGAGCTGTGCGTAGTAGGTGCGTTCGCGCACGAACTCAGTGTCGAGGCCGACGGCGACGCGGCGTCGCCAGAGGGCGCAGGCGCGGGTCAGCGCGTCGGTGGTGCGGATCCAGCGGAAGGGGAGGCGGTCGGGATCGGGCAGCATGTCAGCTCGTCGGGTCGGTGGCCTTGTCCGCGGTCCGCAGGCGAGAGCGCAGCAACTGGTAGCCGCGGCGGGCGACGGCGAGGAAGGCGCCGGGCGCCAGGCGCCAGGCCCACCAGGCGGCGCGGGCGTGGAGATTCACGGTGATCACGGCGCGATCGCGCGCGACACCGTCGAGAATGCGTCGGGCGCAGGCACGGGGATCCGCCATCGAGCGCCGCACCGCGCGCAGCACCGCGTCCTTGTCGACCCGGATGTACTCGATGCGGTCGAAGAGCTCGGTCTCGACCGCGCCGGGGCAAATGACGCTCACGCCGACGCCGTAGGCCCGTGCCTCGCCGCGCAACGCGGTCGACAGGCCGACGACGGCGTGCTTGGTGGCGCAGTAGGCGGCGGTGAGGGGGAACGGCACCAGGCCGGCGACACAGGCGGTGTTGACGATCTGGCCGGCTCCCCGGCGCACCATGCGTGGGTAGACCGCCTGGATGCCGTGGACGACGCCGCGCAGATTGACGTCGAGCACGCGATTCCAGGCGTCGAGGGTCATGTCGATCACTTCACCGCTGACGCCGACGCCGGCGTTGTTGAACAGCAGGTCGAGGCCGCCGTGCCGAGTCCAGACATCAGCCGCGAGGCGCTCGAACGCGTCGGCGTCGGTGACGTCGAGCGTCACGGCTTCGACTTGGGCGCCGTTCGCCCGCAGCGCTTCGGCCGCGCGCTCGGCGGCCTCTCCATCGACATCGGCGAGCACGGCGCGCGCGCCGCGTGCGCAGGCCTCGACGGCGAGCGCGCGGCCGAGGCCCCGGGCGCCGCCGGTGATCAGGACGGTTTTGTCGTCGAGAGCATTCACGGGATGGTGCGACCTTGTGGGCGCCGAGGCCTCCGAAGGGCACGTGGCGAAGGTCGTCCCCTAGTGTACGTGCTCTCGGCCTCGACCTCGCGGCGCGCGGAGGAATGGAACCAGCGCTGGGATGTTCCGCCGAGGAGTCGACCCGTCGCGCGCACACATCGGGGCGTAGACGGACGACGTGTGATCGGAGAAAATGACGAGGATCCCGTCACGTTGGCTCGTCGGCCATCGCCAGATGCTTTTCCTCCGGAGGGACCGCTCTCCTGCACATCGCCCGCTCCTCGCCGCTGCTCGCCGCACTGCTCCTCGCGGTGCTGTGTGCCTGCGACGCACCGCTGCCGCCGCCCACCGGCGCCGCCGTGCCGCTCGTGTCCCGGGGCGCCGAATGGAGCTACTGGGACCTCGCCACACCGCCCCCGGCGGGCTGGCACGAGGCGGCGTTCGACGACGCGTCGTGGTCGCGGGGCCGCGCCGAGCTCGGCTACGGCGACGGCGACGAGGTGACCCTGCTGCGCTGCCGCGACGGCTGGCCGGAGGCGACGCCGTGCCCCGAGGACGAGTACGGCGGTCGCCTGCTCGCCGCGTTCTTCCGCCGCACCTTCACGGTCGACGATCCTGCTGTGTTCCAGCGCCTGCGGCTGCATCTGCTGCGCGACGACGGTGCGGTCGTCTACTTGAACGGCGACGAGGTGGCGCGGGCCAACATGCCGCCGGGCGCGATCGGTCACGACACGCTGGCTGCGACGCGCGCGCGGCGCGAGGACAGCTGGGTCGACTACCGTCTCGAGCCTTCGTTGCTCGCCGCCGGACGCAATGTGCTGGCGGTCGAGGTCCACCAGGCGTCGCCGGCGTCGAGCGACTTGAGCTTCGATCTCGAGCTGAGCGGCTTCGATCCGCGACGGATCGCGCTGACCCGGGGGCCGTACCTGCAGCAGGCGACGCCGCGGTCGATGGTCGTGCGGTGGCGTACGCGCGACGCGACGCCGTCGGTGGTGCGCTGGGGGCCGTCGCCCGATCGCCTCGAGCGGGAGAGCCGGATCGAAGAACCGGTGACCGAGCACACCGTGGTGCTCGAGCCGCTCGAGCCGTCGGCGCGCGTGTGCTACGCCGTCGTCGCACGCGAGATCTCGCTCGCTGGTGGCGACGTCGAGCATTGCTTCGACACGCCGCCCGAGGTCGGCTCGGCGCTCGACCCGCTCGAGCCGTTGCGCATCTGGGTGCTCGGCGACTCGGGGACCGGCGATCGCAACGCGAGGCGCGTGCGCGACGCCTTCGAGCGGTGGAACAACGGTCGACCACTCGATTTCTTGCTGATGCTCGGTGACAACGCCTACGAGGACGGCACCGACGCCGAGCACCAGGCCGGCATTTTCGACATGTATCCGCGCAGTCTGCGCCGCGCGGTGCTGTGGCCGTCGCTCGGCAACCACGACACGCGGTCGGCCAACAGCACGCGCGAGGATGGTCCGTACTTCGACGCCTTCGACCTGCCGCGCGACGGCGAAGCCGGTGGCACGCCGAGCGGCACCGAGGCGTACTACTCGTTCGATCACGGCGACCTGCACGTGATCATGCTGGATAGCGCGGATTCGGTGATCGCGCCCGACGCGCGCCAGGTCGAGTGGCTGCGGCGCGATCTCGCTGCCAGCGACGCGGCGTGGACGATCGCGGTCGTCCATCATCCGCCGTACAGTCGCGGTGGCCACGACTCGGACTGGGAGGGCGACTCGAGCGGGCGTCTGGTGGCGGCACGCGAGGTCTTGGGGCCGCTCTTCGAGGCGGAAGGCGTCGACCTGGTGCTCTCCGGTCACAGTCACGTCTATGAACGCACGCCGCTGCTCGCGGGCCACTTCGGCGCGTCGGACAGCTTCGATCCCACGCGGCACGTGGTCGACTCTGGCTTCGTTCTCAACGATTTCTGGAGCTACTCGCAGGACGAGGGCCGCGGAACGCTCTATGTCGTCGCCGGCAGCTCGGGCAAGCTCACGCATCCGCAGCATCCGCGCGGCACCCTCGATCATCCGGCGATGGCGGTGGCGGTGCGCGCCATGGGCTCTTTGTTGCTCGAGGTTGGTCCGCGGCGCATCCGCGGCACCTTCGTCGACGACGCCGGGACGGTGCGCGATCGCTTCGCCTTGCACCGGTCGCCGCCGGACGGCTGAGACGCTCGCCCAGGGCGATCGTCCACGCGCCGCCCGCATGCCGTACAGCGAGTCTCGGTACACTCTCCCTATGGATACTGCTCCTATGACTCGGTTCCTATGGTCACTGCGCTCCGATCGACCCTGCGCCGATGATGCGATCGTGGTGGCGTAGCCTAGCCTTCGGGTCGATGTTGGTCCTGGCGGCGGTCCCCGCGCGCGCGGACCGTGCGGTGGCGGACGACGGCGCGACGTCGAAGCGCGTCGTGGCGCGCTATGCGGGCGGCGAGATCACGACCGCCGAGGTTGCCGAATGGCGCCTCGTGTATGGCGCTCCGGACGGTCTGGACGACGAGGGTGGCGCCGTCGACCCGTACGGCGCGACCGACGCGGAGCTCGAGGCGATCGCCGTGCAGACGGCGCTCGCGCACGCCGCGGAGGAGCGCGGGCTGGCAGCGCGCGCCACCGTCCGCACGGCGCTCTGGTGGCACGAGATCTCGCTGCTCGAGGAGGCGCTGCGCCGTCACTGGACCGATCGGTTGACCCTGTCCGCCGGCGCGCTCGACGAAGCGGTCGCCGCTGCCGGCGACCGCTTCGACCAGCCGCGCCGCGTCCGCCTACGCAACCTGCTGGTGGCCGTGCCCGACGAGGCCGACGCGGCGCGGCGAGACAGCCTGCGTGCGCGCGCCGAGGCGCTGCGGCGTCAGGTCGTCGAGGGGGCCGACATCACGGCGCTGGCGCGCGACGTGTCGGACTCGCAGAGCCGCTGGCGCGACGGCCTGGTCGGCTGGATCAGGCCGGGAGTGCTCGACCCGGCCCTCGAAGAGGTCGCCTTCGCACTGGAGCCGGGCGAGGTGAGCCCGGTCCTGGACTCGCCGCGGGGCTTCCTGATTCTGTACTGCGAAGACGTCCGGGACGCGCAGGTGGCTTCGTCCGACGAGGTGCGTGCCAAGCTGCGCCGGCAGCTGCGCCGCCGCGCTTTGCTCGACCGTGTCGCCGCCTTGCGTGCCGAGGCCCTGGCCGCGGCGCGCATCGATCTCGAGGCCCTCGACGCGTCCCCCGAGTCGGTCTCGGGAGCCGCGGTCGAAGCTGGCGCCGGAGACGTGGCGAAGGACGACGTCGTGGTCGGTTCCGACGGCTGGCGTCTCGACGTGGCGTCGGCTCGCGCGCTGCTGGCCCTCGCCGGGTCGGACGATTCGGTGCGCGAGAACGAGCCGTCGGCGCGTGCGACTCTCGAGGAGGCCGTGTATCGGCAGCGGGCGGCGCAGCAGGCACGAGCTGTCGGCCTCGCCGACGTCCCGCGCACGGCGGCGCTCCTGGTCTGGACGCGGCGCGCCCGGCTCACCGCCCTCGAAACGAAGGCACGCGTCGAGGAGCGTTTCGAGCCGCTCGACGACGCCGCGGTCCGTGCCTACTTCGAGCGCCACCGGGCGCGCTATCGTCAGCCCGAGACCTTCCGCTTCGGCCTGATTCGGGTCTCCGCGCCGGCCGCCGAGCTGGCCGAGCGCTCGGCGGTCTTGGAGAGCGTCGCGCGTCGCATCGCCGACGGCAGTCTGTCGTTCGACGAGGCCGCGCGTCGCCACTCCGAGCTGCCGTCGGCGACGCGCGGTGGCACCACCGGCTGGCTGTCGGCGCAGCAAGTCGCCGGCCTCGGGCCGACGGTGTCGAGGGCGATCCAGAGCCTCGACGACGGGGAGACGAGCGGCCTGGTGCGCCAGGGCGAAGGGCTGCGCGGCGACAGCACGCTGTGGATCGTGCGCCGCCTCGGTCGCCGTCCGCCGCGCGAGCGTGACTTCGACGAGGCGCGGGAGCGCGCCGCGAACGACCTCGGCACCGAGCACGCGCGCGCCCTGCAGGCGCAGATCCACCGGGAGCTGTTGGCCGAGCTCGCGCTGCGTCGGACCGGCGACCAGCCGCTCGACACAGAGCGGCCCGGAGAGCTCTAGACATGATCGGCCACGCGCCGCGGGCGCGCTCCTTCGCCGTCGCACTCACCGTCGGCCTGGTCGTCTGCCCGGCGCTGAGCCTGGTCGCCTGCAGGCCGACGCCCTCGGGCGAGCGCGACCAGACAGTGGGCGAGGAGACTATGGACGATCAGCCGGTCGGTGACCAGACAGTGGGTGACCAGACAGTGACACCGCTCTTCGTCGACGTCACCGACGAGGTCGGCCTGCGCTTCACCCACGACAACGGGCAGAGCGGCGCGCTCCTCTACAGCGAAATCATGGGCGCCGGCGCCGCGCTCGCCGACGTCGACGGCGACGGGGATCTCGACGCCTATCTCGTACAGGGCGGCCCGCAGCGGCTCGGTGAGCCGCTCGGTGGCGACGACCGTCTCTTCCGCAACCTGCTCGCCGAGGACGGCACGCTGCGCTTCGTCGACGCCACCGCCGAGGCGGGGCTCGTCGGACTCGGCGGCTACGGCATTGGGGTCGCCAGCGGCGATATCGACAACGACGGCGACGTCGACCTCTATGTCACCAACTTTGGTCCCAATCGGCTGTTGCGCAACCGCGGCGACGGCCGGTTCGACGACGTCACCGCGGCGGCCGGAGCCGACGACCCGCGCTGGAGCACGAGCGCGGCCTTCGTCGATGTCGATGCTGACGGCTGGCTCGATCTCTACATCGTCAACTACGTCGATTTCCGGCTCGACGACCCGCGTCGCTGCCGCTCCACCGCCGGCCGACCCGACTACTGCGGTCCGCAGAACTTCCGAGGAGTCGCCGACCGCCTGCTGCGCAATCTGGGCGACGGACGATTCGAGGACGTCTCGGCGTCGGCGGGCCTGCTGGCGCGGGCCGGTGCCGGGCTCGGTGTGATCACGACCGATGTCGACGGCGACGGTGCGCTCGACCTCTACGTCGCCAACGATCTCGAGCGCAACCTCTTATGGATGCGCTCCGGCGACTGGCGCCTCGAGGACCAGGCGCTGCTGCGCGGATGCGCGGTCAACATCGACGGACGCTCCGAAGCGTCGATGGGGCTCGAGGCGGCCGATTTCGATGCCGATGGTGACGAAGATCTCTTCGCCACCCACCTGCGCGCCGAGAGCAATACGGTCTATTTCAACGACGGCCAGGGTGTGTTCGACGATGCCTCGGGCGCCGCCGGGCTCGGCCCGCCGAGCGTCGAGATGACCGGCTTCGGCACGGTCGCGGTCGACCTCGACCACGACACGCACCTCGACCTGGTGGTGGTCAACGGCGCGGTCACGATTCTCGAGGAGCGGGCGTTGGCCGGCGATCCCCAGCCGTTCGGTCAGCGCAACCAGGTCTTTCGCGGCCTCGGCGACGGGCGCTTCGAAACGCTCGAGCCAGAAGAGGCCGGCGACTCCTTCGGGCTGCTCGAGACCAGCCGCGGGCTGGCGGCAGGCGACGTCGACGACGATGGTGACATCGATCTCTTGCTGACCAACAACCACGGTCCGGCGCGTCTGTTGCTGAACCAACGCGCGCCCCACCACACCTGGATCGGCCTGCGCCTGCTCGGCGACGCCGCTCACGGCGGGCGCGACATGCTGGGTGCATGGGCCACGGTGACGCCCTCCGCCGGGCGCCCCCTGCATCGCCGCGTGCGTACTGACGGCAGCTACGCCTCGGCTCGCGATCCGCGCCTGCGGGTCGGCCTCGGCGCGGCCGGTGGGCCGGTCGACGTCGAGGTGCTGTGGCCGGGTGGAGCGCGCGAGGTTTGGACGGGGCTGGCGCCGCGGCGTGAGCACCGCCTGGTCCGTGGGGACGGCCAGCCCCCGGAGCGTGTCGACACGGTGGAGACCATGCCGTGACGTGCCGGTCGCAGATTTGCCTCGCCGCGCTCCTGATGAGTCTCGGGCTGCACGCCTGCGATCGACCGCCGGCCGAGGAGGCGGGAGCCGCACCGGCGACGGAGCTCGAGGCACCGCCGGACTTCCCGCCACCGCCCGCCCTCGACGCGCTCGACCGCTCGATCCGCGTGCAGTACGAGTCGATGCGCGAGGGCTTGGAGGAGGCGTGGGCGAGCGCCGCGACGCCGGCCGAGCGCGCCGCCGCGGTCGGTGCGTTCGGCCGCTGGTACCACGCGTACGGCATCCATCCGGTCGCTGTCGACGCCTACCGGCGGGCCGCGGCGCTCGAGCCCTCTGAGCCGCGCTGGATCTACCTGCTGGCGTCGCTCGACCGCCTCGACGGCCGCTTCGAGGCGGCGTCCGCGGGCTACGCACGCGTGGCCGAATCGACTGCGCCCGTTCCGTACCTGCCGGCGCTGGTCTGGCGCGCGACGATCGAGCTCGAGCATCATCGTCTCGAGGCCGCGCGGGCGCTCTTCGGGCGGGTGCTCGAGCTCTCTGAGGCGACGGACGGCGCGGCGGTCCTCGCGCGCCATGGTCTGGCGCGCGTGGCGCTCGCCGATGAGCGGCCTGACGCGGCTCTGGCGGAGCTCGACCAGGCTCTCGAGGTCGCGCCCGACGCGTCGGTTCTGCTCTACGCCGCGGCGCGGGCGGCGCGGGCGCAGGGCGACGCGGCCGGTGCCGAGGCCTACCTTGCGCGGCTGCCGGCCGACAATCGTGCGCAGCGTCGCCTGGCGCTGGCCGATCCGTGGCTGCACGAGGTCGAGTCGCTGCGCGTCGGTGTGCTCGACCACCTACGCGCCGGTCTCGAGGCGCGCCGCGCCGGCCGACTGGCTGAAGCTCTCGAGCACCTCGAACGCGCGGTGGCGTCTGACGGCGACAACCTCGAGGCGCGTCTCCAGCTGGCGCAGCTGCATCTCGACCTGCAGCGTCCGCGCGCCGCCGCGCCGCACCTCGCCGCGGCGGCCGAGCGCGATCCCGAGCGACCGCGGATCGCCGTCCTGCAGGCGCGAACGGCCGTTCTTCTCGGCGATCTCGAGGCTGCGGAGGCGATTCTCGCGGCGGCGCTGGAGAACCATCCCGAGGACGTGACGCTGCGCCTGTCGCGGGCCGAGGTCGACCTGCGCGCCGGGCGCGGCCAGGCGGCGCTCGCGGCGTTGAAGTCGCTGCGTCGCGAGCATCCGGAGGATCCGCAGGTGGCGCGCGCGGAGGTCTTGGCCCTGGCGTTGCTCGGGCTGCACGAGGCCGCACGTGCCGCGGTCGTCGCCGCCCTCGAGCGCATGCCCGGGCAGCCGGAGCTCGAAGCCCTTCGCGTCGCCGTCGGCGGGAGTTGAGGTCGCCCTCCGCCTCGGGGGACAAACCCGGGGCGGTTCTCTGGGTGCTGGAGACTTGGCGAGAACGGCCGCTGCGCACGGGCGGTACTGGGACCGCCGGCATCCGTGCGCCAGGCCAAGCCTGGAGAAGGAGGAAGGATGTAGACCGACGAGTCGACAGACCAGAAACCTTCTAACTGAAACCCTGCGGGTCCAACTCCCGCCTGGCAAAGGTTGGCCACCC
>JBCCVZ010000034.1:0-25406 GCA_039194425.1 Acidobacteriota bacterium
CGGTACCCTTTGCCGAAACCTCGGATCGTCCACTCGTACGTCAACACGTAGCGAACCCATTGCTCGGAGGAGCCGGATGCGGGAAATCCGCACGTCCGGTTCTGTGGGGGGCCTGGGGAGCAATCCCCAGGTCTACCCGATTGCCGGCCTGAGTGCGAGATGGTTCGTTGGGTGAGGGTGGTGCGTGTCCGAGTCGGCTTGACATGTGATGCACATGTGAATAGCGTTTCAGCATGCCAAAGATGATCCAAATCAGGAACGTTCCCGACCCTTTGCATCGGACCCTGAAGGCGCGAGCTGCCCTCGAAGGTCGTACGCTGTCCGACTTCCTGCTGCGGGCGATCGAACAGATGGCACAGCGGCCAACGGAGCGGGAGATCCGAGCGCGTCTCGCCGAGCGCGAACCGGTCGATCTCGGCATGCCAGCCGCTGACGCAGTGCGCGCGGAGCGCGATCGGCGGTGATCGTCGTCGATGCCTCGGCGATGATCGAGGTTCTGCTCATCACTTCCGCGGGGCTGCGGCTCGAGAAACGGGTCTTCGCCGACGGAATGTCACTGCACGCGCCGCAGCTCCTCGATCTCGAGATCGCGCAAGTCTTGCGTCGATTCACCGCGGCGGGCTGCCTGACCGGGGAGCGAGCACGCCAGGCTCTCGACGACCTGACGGTCCTTGGAATCCAGCGCTGGCCTCATGAGCCGCTGCTCCCACGCGTCTGGCAGCTGCGTGGCAATCTCTCGGCCTACGATGCCGCGTATGTCGCGCTCGCCGAAGCGCTCGATGCACCCCTACTCACCGGGGACCGCCGCGTCGCCGCTGCTCCAGGTCACGGGGCGACGATCGAGCTCTTCTGAAGGATAGAGGCGCGAACAGGCGCCGGCGTCTCGCCTCCAGAGGCTTTCGCGTGAGAACGCACACCCGGTACTGGGACCGCCGGCATCCTGCCGGCCTGGGTGCGAGCCGGTTCGGTACGACGAGGACGCTGCAAGCCCGAGCCGCAAAGTCTAAGCCGCGGCTTGGCTCCGGTGTAGCCCGGGCGCCAGCCCGGAAAGGTGCAGAGTGAACGCAGTGGAGTGACCGGCCAAGCCCTACAGTGGCATCGGGCCGATGCAAGTGGCTGCAATATAAAGGTTTGTGGGCTGGCGCCCACGCTACATTCGGAAGGCCCGCCTCAGCCTCCTAGTCCTCGTCGACGTCACCGCAAGCCTCCCGCGCGCGCTGCAGCTCCGTTTCGATCGCATCGAGCAAGGGCTGAAAGGCGGCCTCTAGCCGTCGCGCGAACGGCTCGATCAGAGTTCGCGCCTCCTCGAAGGTCTCGACCGCGTCGCACTCCCGCCCTGCTCGCGTCAGGACCAACCCACGCGCATACAACGATCGAACGAGGACGGGCGTGTACGCATCGGGCCGCGCGCGGGCGAGGTCACGGTAGAGCTTGGCGGCCTCCTGGGTGGCCTGGAGCGCGTCCTCGGTGCGCCCGAGCGCGGCGAGGTCGCTGCCGAGGTTGTTGAGCGCCATGGCGAGGTCGGGGTTGTAGGCGTCGGGCCGCGCGCGGGCGAGGTCACGGTAGAGCTCGGCGGCGTCCCGGGTGGCCTGGAGCGCGTCCTCGGTGCGCCCGAGCGCGGCGAGGTGGTTGCCGAGGTTGTTGAGCGCGGTGGCGAGGTCGGGATTGTGTGCGTCGGGCCGTGCGCGGGCGAGGTCTCGTCGGAGGTCGGCGGCGTCCCGGGTGGCCTGGAGCGCTTTCTCGGTGCGCCCGAGCGCGGCGAGGTGGCTGCCGAGGTTGTTGAGGCGCCGGGCCAGTTCAGCCTGATCTGAGGGTGGAGGTTGCATGCTGCGCTCCGCGTCGACCGCGACGAGGCTGCAGGCGACGGCTAGGCGACGGAGCGAGACCGGCGGAATCGCTTGCCGATCGAGCTCGCGGAGAAGCTCCTTCGACACCGCGAGCGCCGCGTCCGATCCGTCGCCCTCGACAACCGACGCCAACGCATCCGCGATCGGTGCGAACGAGCTAACCTCCCCGAGCGCCTTCGCCGCCTCGAACGCCGGCAGCGCCCGCGCCTCGAGATCGGCTGTGAGCACCGCCCGCACCCACGCCTCGATCGCCTCCCGATCCGTCCCAGCCGCCGACGCCTCGGCGAGCCGGATCCCGAGCCGACCGAGGACCACCAGCGCGTTCTGAACCGCTCCCTCATCCGCGTCGGCGAGCGCGGCGACAAGCCAAGCCGCGGGGTCGTCGGACGCCTCGAGCGCGCGCAGGACGATGTGCTCGCCAAGGATGTCGGGCTCCAGGCCGCGAGCTTGGGGCGTGCCGGTGCCGTAGAGGACGCCGACCATCCGCGTGAGCGTGTTCACCGGCACGTCGGGGTCGAGAGCGTCGGTCGCGTCGGTGAATCGCTGGAGGATCGCGCGCGCCGCGGCTTTCTCGTGGAAACGACCGTGCAGCGTCAGCAGGGCGACGGCGGCTCGAGCGCTCGAGAGGCGGGAGCCATCGCTGGCCTTCACGCCATTCTTCTCGAGCCAGCGCTTCCAGAAGCGCCACTCGTGGGCGAGCGTCGCGTCGAGAATCTCTTCGGTGCCGACCACCACCTCACCATCCAGCGCCTCGAGCGCCGCCATGGCGAGCAGCAGGGCCAGATCGAGCGACGGATGCTCGAGGTCGATCGTCGGCGCTGGCGGCGGCTCGACGCCACGCGCTTGGGCGAAGGCTTCGATCATCGCCTGGAAGATCGCCGGTCGATCATCGGCCGTGGTGAGCTGCGCGAGGCGCTGTGGAGCAGCGACCAGCAACGACCCGAAGCGCTCCTCGCTCTGCCGCAGCTCAGTGAACCAGGGCCCGTCCTGCCGCGCGCCCAGCACGACGCGGACTCTCGCGGAGACGCGCTTGTCGTCGACCGCACGAAGCAGCTTGGTGACGAGGTCGACGCGGGTCTCGGCGTAGTCGACGACCAGCAGGCGCGCACCCGCACCGTCGCCGAGCGTCTTCGCCTCGGCAGCCGAGGTGTCGATCGGGACGAAGCCGGCGTGCCAGCCAAGGCTGCGCTGGCGCTTGCAGACTTCGAGGAGCAGACGCGTCTTGCCCTCACCGCCTGCGCCCACCAACACGCGCGCGGCGCAGCGCGGCTTGTCTTGTGCGCACCAGGCGGCGAAGTCCTCGAGCTCGGTGTGCCGCTGCTCGGCGAAGAAGGGCACCACCTCGTACGACGCGGTGAGCATCTGGCTCGGTAGCTCGGGCCGATCGACCGGTCGCGAGCCATCCTCGAGCACGCGCTCGAGAGTCGTGGCGGCGTCGAACCAGCCGACAAGCCGCCGTCCGCGCGAGCTGGCGGCCCAGCCGCCGAGGCGCGTCCGGGCGTCTTGAATGAGTGCGTCAAGGTCGGAGCGGGTCCGGCGACGGAGGGCCAGGTCGTCTTGGCTGGAGGTTGTGAGCAAGTGGTCGACGAGACGTGCGGGCAGGGCGCCGGCATGGCCGAGGTCCTGGCTGCGCGGGTCTTGATCGATCGCGGTCTCGAGGTCTCGACGTGCCTCTGCAAGCCGCGGGCGATCGAGCCTGAGCGTCACCGCCTCGACGAAGGTACGCCACTCGTTGGGTTCGGCGGGCAGAGCCGCCTGGTCCTCGTCCTTCGCCTTCCTGCGCACCGCCTCGGCCACGGCCTCTGCGACCGCGTCGAGGCTTTTGCCCGCGATCCAGTCGCCGAGCACGTCGTTGCCACGCGCCGGCTTTCGGTGCCGCTCGGTCGACACGTAGACGAAGCGCAGAGTCTTGCCGTCGCGTGCCTGCCAGGCTCGCGCAAAGGCGGCGAGCGACGAGCCGAGGCCACCGCTCAGCGGGCTGACCAACTCACCGTCGCGATGCTTGACCTGGACGCTGACCTGCTCGGCCGGCTCGTCGTCGGCCGCATCGTCGCCGCGCAAAATCCGGTCGTAGTCCTCGTCGCCCTCGACGACGAGCACCTCGTCCGGCCCGAGCGCGAGCCACTCTCGCGCCGCCAGAATCGTCTGGTACAGGTAGCCACGAATCGACGCCGTCGCCGACCGCGTGCGCGCCTCCGCCATGCAGGTCCCTCCGCGTGGGATGGTCGCATCGGCGGAGAGATCGGTCAACCGCGGGTCTGTCTCCTGAAAATTGAACTCCGCCTGTCTTTGACCCCTTCGGGGTAGAGATTCCGCTCGTGAGGATGAAGCTCGTGTGCCGGCGCGGCTCGGTACGCCGGCACACGAATCACCAGCCAAGCACGCCCTTTAGCCACTGCAGCCCCCAGGCATGGCCGAACGCGAGCGTGACGACGAAGACGGTCATCCAGGCGAGACGGGCACGCCCACGGTGGCGACGCATGATGTGGCACCAGCCGGCGACGAACGGCACGGAGAGCGTGGGGTAGCCGACGAGGGCGATCCAGGGGACGCCGAGGGTGCGGCGGGTGCCGTCTTGCCATTTGGCCATGTCGACCAGCTCGAGAAACGGCTCGTAGAAGCCGACCAGGGCGATCATGAAGACACCGAGGGCGGCGAGCAGGCGCGGGCTCGCACGGCGGGTCTCGAGGCTGTCGCCGCAGACGGCCTCTCCACAGACCGATTCGGCCCAGCAGATCGCGATGTAAATGCTGTAGCCCCAGATGATCGCGGTGATTAGCGGCGCCGCGCCGAGGTGCAGGTGCAGGTCGGCGAAGCGGTAGAGCCAGTGGTA
The DNA here is from genome assembly GCA_039194425.1 of Acidobacteriota bacterium. Taxonomy (GTDB): domain Bacteria; phylum Acidobacteriota; class Thermoanaerobaculia; order Multivoradales; family J023; genus JAUIJL01. Next base: position 4,681 of record JBCCVZ010000034.1, read on the forward strand.
GAGCGCGACACAGTTCTCGCGCACGAAGCCGAGGGCGAGCATCGAGCCCATGAGCCAGGCGCCGTCGCGACCGCGGAGGACGAGCGCGTGGGCGACGACGACGAGGAAGAACAAGAGGGTCGTCAGCTCGAGGAAGAGGTGGAGGCCCGAGCTCACGGCTCGGTCTCGGCTCGGTCTCGACGCCCGGCCGCATGGCGACGGGCTCGGGTGGCGGCGAGCACGAACGGCAGCGTGAGCAAGACCGCCAGGGGCAGCTTCGGCAGCCACTGGACGGGCGGGTAGGCGACGGCCTCGATGACGAGGGCGATCCCGAGCATGGTCGCCAGCAGAGCGACCGGGAGCCAGCGCATCGCGCCGGTCACCGGTTCCAGAACAGGACCGCGGCGATCAGGCCGTGCGAGGCGAGGAAGAGCGCGGTCATCGCGGCCAATCCGACCCAGGTTCTGCGGCGGAGTCGGGCGAGCACGCGGCCCGGCGAGCCGGGGAGGATCTGGATGCGCGCGACACCGAGGCTGCTGCGTCCGCGCAGTGCGTTCGCTTCCCGGTCGAAGACACCCAGCGCGCACACTTCGTCGCCCGGGCGCAGGATGCGCTCCTCGACCGGGTAAGTCGGCCTCAGCTTGACCTTGGGGTCGTGACGCAGCTTGCGGTAGCTGCTGTCGTCGGTCTGAAACTCCTCGAGATGGCCGGTGACGCCTTTCCAGCGCAACGAGAACGCCTGCATCGACGGGTCCTCCGTCAGGGCCTCGAGCTCCGGCATCACCTTCTCGGCGGTCGTCGTCTGCGCGGCGACCTGGTCGATCTCGAGCAGGCCGTGGAGCCGCACCTGCCCGGTGGCCCCTTCGACCACGATCGGCACGCGCCCCATGCCTTTGTACTTCAGGACCTTGCGTGTTTGCTTCTGGATCGAGCTGTACCGACGGTCGTAGACCTCGAGGTCCCAGGCCAGAGCCGGTTCGCCGGAGATCGGTGCCGGCTCGGCGTCGCCGCCGACTCGGCCGCAGATCGCGCACAGATCGCGGGTGCGCGGCCGATGGCCACGCTGTGCCTCGCGGACCCAGCGCGTCTCGTCGGGGAAGACGACGACCGAGACCAGCGAGCCGACGAAGAGCGAGCCGAAGACCGCGAGGGCGAGCGCCAGCGGCAGCGCATAGGCGGTGACGACGGTCTGTAGGACGAGCGTGTAGACGGTGGTGAGCACGGCATAGATCACCAGCATCAACAGACAGGAGTTGCGGCCGCTGGTGTCGTTCGCCGCGGTCGCTGGGCTCATCGTCTTCTCCTGGCGCCGGTGGTTGGTTGCGCTCGACGACCGTAGCTCGACGACCGCGGCGTGTCGGCTACTGTCTCTCGACGTTGACGCGCAGCAGGCGCAGGTCCGACGGCTCGGTCGGATTGGAGAGGTAGACGATGCCGCCGGTGAGATTGTCGAGCAGCCAGAGTCCGTCGGTGGCGCCGTTGGCGGCGCCGCCGACGACGATCGACAGAGCGCGCGGCTCCGTGCTCGACCCGTCGCGCAGCACGTCGTAGAGATTGCGCGGCAGCACACGCAGGAACGGGCGCGCGGCCTCGAGCTCTTCGATCAGGCCGAGGCCGCCGGTCGCGGCGTCGACGACCAGGATCGCCTGGGTCGTCGCGTCGGCGTCGACGATCGGGGCGAGGACGAAGCGTCGCGCGGTCGGCTGCAGCTCGTCGTCACTGGCGAATGCGGCCACCAGGTCGAGCTCGGTGGTGCGCTCGCGCAGGGCGCTCGTTCGGCCGCGCTCGAGGTCGAGGTAGAAGAAGCGTCCGCTGCCGCCGTCGACGACGGCATAGGCGATGGTCTCTTCGTCGTCGAGTACGGGCGCGGCGGCGACCCGACCGTCGAATGCCGGGAGCCCGTCGATCGAGGTCGTCGGGGGGTCGATGTCGAGCTCGTCGAGAGCGCCGACGTAGCTCGCGCGGCCGGTGGTGGCGTGGTAGAGGTAGGCGCCGATGGTCTCACCGCTGCTGCTGCGGCGGCCGAGCAGCGCGTAGTTGCCGTCCTCGGTCGCCAGACTTTCGAACGGTCGCGAGATCAGCGTCTTCATCGTGTCGAGCGTGCCGCGGCGGCCGATCTCTTCGAAGTAGGCGACATAGCCGGTGCTCGACTCGACGAAGAGCGCGGACCGCACGCTGCCGTTCGGCGCGTAGAGCGGATGCAGGAAGATCTCGCCGACGCGGGCCGGCTGGTCGCGCGGCCGGCCGATCAGGTCGAAGAGGTTCTGGTCGACGCGCTCGACGCGGATGCGCTCCGGCTCGCGCCGCAGCGAGTCGGCGTGGTAGCCGTTGCCGCTGCCGAGGTCGAAGTAGAGCATCTCGTCGGCGCCGCCGCCGCTTTGATAGCGCGGCAGCACGAGGTACGCGTCGCGCACGGCCTGGGCCTGCGCCTCGAAGCTGACGCCGAGTGCCAGCAGGACGACGAGCAGCGGCAGGACGAGACGACGGACTCGAGGCCGTTCCGCCCGAAGACGGCTTGCCGGAGGACGGGCGGCTCGAAGACAGACTGCTCGCAGTCGGTCTGCCCAAGGACGGTCTGCCCGAAGAAAACGTGCCCGAAACAAGTGCATGGTTCGATCGTCGGTTCGTTCAAGGGAGGCTAGGCACTTCAAGGAATACTACGAACGGAGCGACGGATCAAGCGTCGATTCGACCGTGCGGTCGAGGATTCGGGGCGACGGCCTATAATGTGCCCGGCGGACGCGACGCGTCGGCCCCAACATCATGCGCCGTCGTTCGATTCATTGTCTCGATCATTTGATCCACGGTCGCGCGCTACCTCGCGTGCTGCGCTCCGCGTGGAGCACTGCAGAATGGAATGCTGCAGGATGGATCGCCGTCGCCGCGGTGCTGAGCCTGCTCGGCATGGCTCTCACAGTGTCTGCTGACACGCAGTCTGCTGACACGCCGTCTGCCGACAGGCAGTCCCCCACCGAGACGAGGCCCGCCGACACGCCTCCCGCGGAGACTCCGTCGCCCGCCGACACGCCGCCCTCCGCCGACTCGAAGGCGACGAAGCCGGTCGTCGTCGTGGCGCAGATCGACTCGCCGATTCATCCGGTGGTGGCGCGCCACCTGGCGCGGGCGCTCGAGCGCGCCCAGGAGCTCGGCGCCGAGGCGCTTGTCGTCGAGCTCGACACGCCCGGCGGCTCGCTGCAGTCGACCCGCGACATCGTCACCAGCTTTCTCGGGGCTCCGGTGCCGGTGGTGGTCTACGTGGCGCCGAACGGAGCGCAGGCGGCGTCGGCAGGATTCTTCCTGCTCCTCGGCGCAGATGTCGCGGCGATGGCGCCCGAGACCAACACCGGCGCGGCGCATCCGGTGGCCGGCGGCGGACAGGAGATCGAAGGCACGCTGGGAGACAAAGTCGAGCAGGACACGATGGCGTTCATTCGTGCCCTCGCCGAGCGCCACGAGCGCGACCTGGCGCTGGCCGAAGAAGCGGTGCGCGACAGCCGGTCGTTCACCGCGCGCGAGGCGGCCGACGCCGGACTCGTCGATCTGGTGGCGGAAGGACGACAGGCGCTGCTCGAGGCGCTCGACGGCCGAACGGTGGAGAAGGACGGAGCGAGCCACGTCCTGCGCACCGCCGACGCGCGCCTGGTCGAGCACGAGATGCCGGTCTTCCAGCGCGTGCTCGCAGCCATCGCCCATCCCGAGATCGCCGGTCTGCTGATGGCGCTCGGCATGCTCGGTCTGTACGTCGAGATCTCGAATCCGGGGCTGGTCTTGCCCGGCACGCTGGGCGGCATCTTCGTGATCCTGGCGCTCTTCTCGCTGTCGGTGCTGCCGGTGAACGCCGCCGGCCTGGCGCTGGTCGGCTTGGCGCTGATTCTCTTCGTCGCCGAGCTCCACATGCCGACCTTCGGTGCGCTCACCACAGGCGGCGTGGTGGCGCTGGCGCTCGGGCTGATGATCCTGTTCGAGGACGCCGATCCGTCGATGCGTCTCCATCCGTTGTGGATCGCCGGCCTGCTGCTGATGGTCGTGCCGGCCGTCGGCTACACCACCTACACCACCGTGCGCCTGCGCAAGGTGCGGCCGACGACCGGCATGGACGGCATGCTCGGGGAGCTCGGCGAGGTGCGCACGGCGCTCGGACCCGGCATCGTCGGCGGCAAGGTCTTCGTCCACGGCGAGCTGTGGAGCGCCGACGCCGACGCGCCGCTCATCCCGGGAACTGCAGTGCGGGTCGAAGCGGTCGACGGCCTGCGCCTCCGCGTCGTGCCGGCACCTCCCGAGACCGAGTCTTGAGTCGTTCGACGTGACCTTCAAGGAGCCTCCGTGGATCTGATCCTCCTGCCGATCGTTTTCCTCGTCGTCGTCACCTTTCTGGCGCGCTGCTTCATCGTGCTGCGCGAGTACGAGCGCGCGGTGACCTTTTGGCTCGGCAAGCTGTCGACGCTCAAGGAGCCCGGCCTGCAGTTCATCTTCTGGCCGATGGTGACCTACGAGAAGGTGTCGCTGCGCACGGTGGTGCAAGATGTGCCGCCCCAGGATGTGATCACTCGCGACAATGTGTCGGTGAAGGTGAATGCTGTGGTGTACTTTCGTGTCATCGACCCCGTGAAGTCGGTGATGGAGATCGAGGACTACATGTTCGCTACCAGTCAGCTGGCGCAGACGACCTTGCGCTCGGTGCTCGGTCAAGCCGACCTCGACGAACTGCTCGGGGAGCGCGACAAGCTGAACTCGCGTCTGCAAGAGATCGTCGACCAGCAGACCGATCCGTGGGGCATCAAGGTGTCGGCGGTCGAGGTGAAGCATGTCGATCTGCCGCAAGAAATGCAGCGGGCGATGGCGCGCCAGGCGGAGGCGGAGCGCGAGAAGCGCGCCAAGGTGATCCATGCCGAGGGTGAGCTGTTGGCGTCGCGTTCGCTTGCCGAGGCGGCCGAAGCGGTCGGCAAGAACCCGGTGACACTGCAGCTGCGCTATCTTCAGACGCTGACCGAGATCGCCACCGAGCGCAACTCGACGATCATCTTCCCGTTGCCCATCGAGATGCTGCGCGCGGTCGGTAAACGGCTCGGTTTCGGCAGCGAGACGTCCGCGGATCTGTCGTCCGAGGCGGCCGCCGAGTGGTTGTCGGGTCTTCAGCCGAGCGATTTGTCGCCGAGTGGGCTATCCTCCGGCCCCGGCGACGACCGCGGCCGAGCCCCGGCGGCGCCGGATGACGAGCAGGAGAGTCCGGATTGAGTCAACACGACGAGCCCAGCTATTACGAGATCGCCCTCACGACGCGCCAGGTCGTCGTGTTCTTCGTCGTCCTTTTGATCTTCGTCGTCGCCACGTTTTTGAGCGGCGTGTGGGTCGGCAAGAGCGGGCGCGGTCGCCTCGCCGACGCTGGTGGCGGCACTCCGCGCACGCAGGTCGCGTCGACCGAGGGGGAGGCTCTCGACAACATCGAGGAGCTGCGCTTCTTCGACGAGAACGAAGGCGGCGAGGGAGCCCCGCAGCCGCCGGACCTCTCGGAGATCCTCGAGAATCCGCGCCCCGACACGACGCTGGCGCAGGATGTCGGCAGCCAGCGCGCCGCCGAGCCGCAGCCGGCCGAGGCTCCGGACGGTCCGTCGCGCCCGCAGCGCCAGGAGGCACCACCGTCTCAGGCTTCGGCCCCGCCTCCGTCGTCGCCGCCCCCGTCGTCGCAGCCAACCTCATCGCCGCCGCGCCAGGCGACGGCTCCGCCCCCGAGCCCGCCGCCGCCCGCGCAGGCCCGTCCGGCTGCGCCGGCAGGGTCGGCCGAGGGCTTCGTCATCCAGGTCTTCTCGACGCGCGACGAGCCGCAGGCGCGCAGGGTTCTCGAACAGCTGCGTGGCGGCGGCCATCGCGCCTTCCTGTCGCCGGTCGATGTCGACGGTACGACGATGTATCGCGTGCGCGTCGGTCCGTTCGGCGAGCGTGCCGAGGCCGACCGTGTGGCGCAGCGGGTGACGCGCGAGATGCGTCTCGACACCTGGGTCACGGCGGCCGACAATTGACGGGCGCCGAGGACTCGCGATGACCCGCCCGCGATCCTCGGCCGAACCCACGATGCGTGCCGGAGCGACGACTGCCTGGAGCGTCGTGCTCGCCGTGGGGGGCGGAGTCGTCTGGGCCTTCTGCTTCGCGCGCGAGGCGTCGGTCCTCCTGCCGTGGCTGGCGCTGGCGCCGCTGGTCGCGTTGCTCGGTCGTCCGCGGGCGTGGCTGTGGGCCTGGTTCTTCGGCTTCGTCAGCTGGCTCGTGTCCCTGCCCTGGCTGGTGCCGACGGTCGAGACCTTTGGCGGTCTGCCGCGCTGGCTGTCGGTCGTCCTCTTTCTGCTGCTCTGTGCCTACCTGGCGCTCGACCAGGCGCTCTTCGGCTGGCTGGGCGGCCGGCTTTGGCGTCGTGGTGTCGTCGGGACCAGCCTCGCCGGGGATGAGGACAGTCAAGGCGACGAGCCGTCGGCCTGGCGGATCGCGGGGACCTCCTTCCTCGTGCTGCCCGCGCTCTTCCTGCTGCTCGAGTGGAAGCGCGGCATGCCGATCGGCGTGTTCCCGTGGAATCCGACCTCGTGGGCCTGGCTCGAGGTGCCCGGCGCGCTCGACTCGATGGCGCTGATCGGCGGCTACGGCGTGACGTTCCTGGCGCTGGCGGCCAATGCGGGGGTGGTTCTGGCGATCGTCCAGCGTCGCTGGCGGCTCGGGGCGGCCGGCGTGCTCGTCGTTGCTTCGCTGCTGCTGGTCGGCGGACGGATCGGTGCGCGCGCTGCCGGGCCGCTCGCCGGCGTTCTGCTCGCGGAGCCGGGGGTTGGGCAGCGGGTCGTCATCGTGCAGCCGAACAATCCGATCACCTACGACGAGCGGGCCCTGGTCGCCGGCTATCAGCGCCTGCTCTCGCTTTCGGAGCGCGCCTGCACCGGCGAGCCGACGCTGCTGCTCTGGCCGGAGAGCGCGTCGTGGCCGTACGGCTGGGACAATGCGCCGACGTTGCGCAACGACCTCGGGCGGCTGGCGCGCTCGGGCTGCACGGTGGTGCTGAACTCGGCGCGGAGGCGCGACGGCGCTTTGTTCAACGTCGCGCTGCTGGTCGGACGCAGCGACGGCGGCGCGGCTCAGGTCGAGGGCGAGTACGCCAAGCGCCACCTCGTGCCCTATGGTGAGTACGTGCCGCTGCGCGAGGTTCTTCCCTTCGTTGGCACGCTGGCGCGCGAGGCCGGCTCCTTTACGGCGGGCCAGGATCCGGCGTTGCTCGACTGGCGCGGCACCGACATCGGCATGGCGATCTGCTACGAGGTGATTTTCCCTGAGGCGGTCGCCGAGCAGGTGCGCGCCGGTGCCGGGCTGCTGGCGACGGTGACCAACGATGCCTGGTACGGCGACACCTGGGCGCCGTGGCAGCACCTGCGGGCGGCGCGGCTGCGCGCCGCCGAGAGCCGGCGCCCGATGATGCGCGCCGCGCTCACCGGCGTCTCGGCGGTGATCGACGCCCGTGGACGGGTCGTCGACCAGCTGGGAGTCGGCGAGACCGGTCTGCTCGAAGCGCGCTTGCCCTTTGCGGTCGAGGCCGATCCGACACCCGTCTCACGCCGTCCGACGGCGCCGCTCTGGCTCTCGGTCCTGGTGCTGGCCTTTGGTATGCTGCGCCTCCGCCGCACGCCCTGAGCCCGCCGTTCCAGGGGGCCCGGCAGGGCGGAATCGCGCGACGAATTCACCTCACGAGGTACACCGACATGGCCGCTCCGAATCTCCAGCTCCAAGAGCGTTTCGACTCGATCGAAAAGCATCTCGTCAACCTCCGGGGGTTTCTTTGACCGGGCCGGAGTGGAAGAGGAGCTCGCGGAGCTCGATCGTGAGATGCAGGCGCCCGATTTCTGGGACAATCCGTCGAAAAGCGCGCCGCTGCTGCAGAAGCGCCGCGCCGTCGAGCGCCGCGTTCAGTCGCTGCGCCAGCTGCGCGAGGACACCGACGAGCTCGAGGCCTGGCGCGAGCTGATCGCGGAGGGCGAGGGCGACACGGAAGCCGTGTCGTTCGTCGAGCGCGTCGAGGGTGACCTCGAGCGCCTGGAGCTCGAGCTCAAGCTGTCGGGGCCCGACGATGCGCGCTCGGCGTTGATCGCCATCCACCCCGGCGCCGGCGGCACCGAGTCTCAGGACTGGGCCGAGATGCTCGAGCGCATGTATCTACGCTACGCCGACCAGCGCGGCTTCGACGTCGAGATGCTCGACCACCAGGACGGCGACGAGGCGGGCATCAAGAGCTCGACCTTCGCCGTGCGCGGCGAGAACGCCTTCGGCTACCTGAAGAGCGAGAACGGCGTCCACCGGCTGGTGCGCATCAGCCCCTACGACGCGGCGGCCCGGCGTCACACCTCGTTCGCCTCGGTCTACGTCTATCCAGAGGTCGACGACGACATCGAGGTCGACCTGCAGGACAAGGACATCAAGGTCGACACGTACCGCGCATCGGGCGCCGGCGGCCAGCATGTCAACAAGACCGACTCGGCGGTGCGCATGACGCACATGCCGACTGGCATCGTCGTCACCTGCCAAAACGAGCGCAGCCAGCACAAGAACCGCGCCTCGGCGATGAAGATCCTGCGCGCGCGCCTCTACGATCTCGAGATGAAGAAGCGCGACGAGGAGCGGGCTGCGACCGAGGACGCGAAGATGGACATCGCCTGGGGCAGCCAGATCCGCTCCTACGTGCTCCACCCGTACCGCATGGTGAAGGACCACCGGACGAGCTTCGAGGTCGGCGACGCCGATTCGGTGCTCGACGGCGACGTCCAGCCGTTCATCGAGGCCTACCTGCGCGAGTCGATCGACGGCGAGGCGGCGAGCTGATCGACCGCCCGGCGCTCGACTTCGTGTCGCCGCTGCCGCCGGTGCGTTCGGGCATCGCGGACTACAGTGTCGACTTGTTGCCGGCGCTCGCCGCGCGCGCCGACGTGCGTCTGATCCACCTTCCCGGCCAACCGGTCGCCGACGACGTGGCGGCGCGCTGGCCGCTGGTGCCGGCCGACGCGCTCGGCGGAACCGAGAATCGCCTGCCGCTCTACCAGATGGGCAACAACGAGCACCACCTCGGCGTCTGGCGGCTGGCGATGACGCGACCGGGCGTGCTGGTGCTCCACGACCTCGTGTTGCACCACTTCCTGGTCGAGCGTACGGTGGCGCGCGGCGGCGATCTCGACTCCTACCGCGAGCAGATGGCCGCCGACCACGGCTGGATCGGTGCGGCCGTGGCGCGGCCGTTCCGGTGGCCCGGAGCCGCCGGCAGCCTCGGGCATTTCGCGCTGCCGGCGCATCGTCACCTGCTGGCGGGTCAGCGTGGCGTGCTGGTGCACAGCGCTTGGGCGGCCGAGCAGCTGCTGGAGGAGATGCCGAGCCTGCGCGTGCGTCATCTGCGCATGGGCGTGCCGCTGCCGGAGGCGGCCGACGAGGCGGCCGGTCGCGCCTTTCGGGCGCGTCGCGGGCTGCCGCTCGATCGTCCGCTGCTCGGTAGCTTCGGATTCCAGACACCGATCAAGCGGACACCCATCGCCATCGAGGCACTGGCGCGCCCAGAGCTGGCCTCGGCGCACCTGATGATCGCCGGCGAGGTGTCGCCGGCGCTCGACCTCGAGGCGCAGGCGGCGGAGCTCGGCGTCGCCGATCGCGTCCACCTGCTCGGCTACTTGCCGTTCGACGAGCTGCAGGCGGCCATCGCCGCCAGCGATGTCTGTCTCAACCTGCGCTATCCGACCGCCGGTGAGACCTCGGCGTCGCTGCTGCGGATTCTCGCCGTCGGGCGCCCGGCTGTGGTCTCGGACCATGCGCAGATGGCCGACCTGCCGTCGGCCGGCCTGATTCACGTGCCGCTCGGCGACGACGAGGTCGAGGCGCTGGTCGAGCGGCTGACTCCGTTGCTCGCCGAGCCCGCCGAGCTCGTGGCGCTGGGCATCGCGGCGCGGCGCTTCATCGCTCGCCACCACCGGGTCGACGATGCCGCCGAGGCGGTGGTCGCCGCCTGTCGCGCCTGGAGCAACCAGGCGCCGGTCGGAGACGAGGAGCCGCCATCCACCCGCCCGGCCACCAGCTTCGTCGGCGCGCCGCTCGACGGCGCCGCGGCGCTCGAGGTCGAGGGGGTCGAGCGACCGTGGCCACCCGGCGCGCGCCGGCGGATCCGCGTTCGCTTGCGCAACGGCGGCTCGATCCGCTGGCTCGCCGGCGAGCGCGCCGATGGCGGCGTCGCCCTGCAGCTGCGGCTGCTCGCCGACGGGGAAGACCACTGGGCCGGGCGACCGTGGTTCGGCCTGCCGGTCGATTTACCGCCGGGCGGGGAGCACGCGTGGGAGCTCGACGTGCGCCGGCCGCTGGCCGAGCAGGTCGAGCTGGAGCTGCAGGCCCACGTCTTCGGGCGCCGGGGCGGCGGTCGGCGGCCGACCTGGCGGGAGACGATCTGATGGCGGATGCGCCGGGCGGAGAGTCGAGAGTCGGTTTGCCGAAGCTCGGGCTTCCGTGGCTGCTCTTGGCGGCAGCGCTCGGAGCTCTCGTCGTCTCGAGCCTGTTTTACGACCGCTCGGGCTGGCCCGATCTGCTCGACGGTGAGGCGACGATCCTGATGCAGTCGGAGAGCCTGGCGCGCGACGGCGACCTCGCGTACAGCCGGCTCGATTTCGATCGCCTGTTGCTCGAACGCCTCGGCGAGCCGCCCGATCTCGAGCTCGTCTCCGGCTCCGACGGTCGCGACATCACCTACGATCGGCCGTTCGTCCATGCAGCCTATCTGGCGCCCTTCGTGCGCCTCGCGCCGGCCACCGGTTGGGCGCCGGCGCATGCGCTCGCCCTGGCGCTCGCCGCCTGGCTCGCCGCCGCCGGCCTGCGCGCGCGCCTCGGGGCGGCGGCGCCCCTTTGGGTGCTGGTGCTGGTCTTCGGCTCGGTCGCCTGGCTCTACGTCTTCCAGGCGGTCGACGAGGGCTTCTTCTTCGCGCTCACTCTCGCCGCCGCCGGTCTGATCCTCGGCGCCGGGGACGCATCCGTGGACCGGCGCTGGCTCGGCGCCGGGCTGCTGCTCTCGGTGCCGATGGCGGCCGATCCGCTGCATGCCGTGGTGGTCTTGGTCGCGGCGCTGGCGGCGCCGCGCCTGGCCGCGGCGGGGCGTCTGCTCGCCGCCGTTGCAGCGGGAGTCCTCGTCCAGATGCTGGTGCGCTGGTGGGCCGGCGGTGGGCTCCTCGGCGCCGGCCTGCTCGGCGCCAGCGGCTTCCGCTTCACGCCGGAAACGGGCTTTCCGCTGGTCGACTTCCAGGCGCTCGAATGGACCCGCAGCCTCACCCGCTTCGAGGCGCTGCACTATGACGGTGCGCCCGATCTGAGCTGGGGGCTCGAGCCTCTGCTCTGGCTGTGGAACCTGGTCTATCTCGTGCTTGGCGAGTCGATCGGCCTCTTGCCGTATTGCGCACCCCTGCTGCTGCTCGTGTTCGCGCGCGACCGACGCGGTGGGCGCGCCTGGCTCGCCGGCTTCGCGCTCTGGGTCGTGGCGCTCTTCGTGCTGCATCCGTTCGACCTCTTCGGCGGCGCGACGGCGATCGGCAATCGCCGCATCCTGCCCTTGCTCGGGCTGCTGCCCGTGGCCTTCGCGGCGCCGCTCGATCGCCGCCGTCTGCCTGCCGCGCCCGAGCTGTTGGCGCCGGCCGCGGTCGCCGTCGTCGCCGCGCTCTTCCTGCTGCCGTCGTGGTCCCGGCCGTGGGCCTATCCACTGGTCGAGGTCGACGACCGTGTCGGCGCGGTCGCCGAACGAGGCGGCATCGCCGGAGCGCCGCCCGCCGACGCCGCGCGCCGCACCGGCACGACGCCGCGCTTCCGCCACGTCGGTGCGCTCGCCCGGCGGCTCCTGCCGTACGAGACCAGCCAGCGCCCGCTGCCGGGCGGACCGCTCGAGTCGACCGCAGGTGTCCGTCTCCGGTTCCTCGACGAGCAGGCCTGGTTCGAGGAGCGCTGGGAGCGCGTGCGGATGGAAGGGGATGCGCGCGTCGACCTCCTGGTGGCCAGCCATCGCCCGGTCGATGTCTTGCGCCTGTCGTTCGGCGACGACGCGCCGGCGGTGCTCGAGGCGCGCGGCGCGTCGCTCGGTGAGACCGTGCTCGAGAGCGGTGGCGGCGTCGCCTTCCGCCTGCTTCCGAGACTCGCGCCGCGCCACGCCACCTGGTGGAGCCCGCGCCGCCAGAGCCACTACCGGCTGACGCTGTCGTTCCCCGCGGCACCGGCCGAGACGTTGACGTTTCGCTTGATTCCCGAATTCGCCGACTCGGAGGGCGCGGAGAGCGCCGCCGACGCAAGAGAAGGAGGCGAGCCTTGAGCAGCCCGACCGATGCATCCGACGCGCCGCGGCTCCTGCCGTCGCAGCCGTGGATCGTGCAGCTGCGCCAGCAGCTCGAGATGCCCTCGCCGCGCCGTCTCCCGCCGACCGACGCCCGCGACGCCGCCGTCTTGGTGCCGCTCTACGTCGACGCCGGCCAGATGTGGACTCTCTTGACGCGGCGTGCCGAGCACCTGCCGACGCACAAGGGCCAGATCGCCTTTCCCGGCGGTAGCCTCGAGCTTGGCGAGTCGTCGTGGGACGCGGCGGTGCGCGAGGCGCACGAGGAGATCGGCATCGATCCGAGCCTGGTGCTGCGCCTCGGCGACCTCGACGAGGCCGAGACGCCGAGCGGCTTTCGCATCGTGCCGTGCGTCGGCGCGGTGCCGCACCCGCTCGAGCTGACGATCAACCGCGACGAGATCGACGAGGTCTTCCCGGTGCCGATCCAGGCGCTCGCCGACCCGCGCCTGGTCGAGGACCGTGCGGTGCTCATCGACGGCGTCGAGCGCATGCTGCGCATCTACCACGTCGGTCGCGCGCAAATCTGGGGTCTGACCGCGCGTATCGTCCACAACCTGTTGATCCGTCTCGGTTTCGAGGGCGGCGACGAGGGGTGACCGGCCGACGACTCAGGCCTTCTCAAGGGTCCGATATACTAGGACGAGGCAGGTCGGGTCGTGATTCGATGGACTGACTACATGAAGTTCCGCATCGAGCTGCGGGGCTTCGATACCGAACGGATCGAAGAGATCCTACGCTTTACGAGCGAGAGATACGTCGACACGGCCACCGGACGTCTCATCGCCGTTGGTCGCCAGGACGAGACACTGTTGATGATTCCGTATGATCTTGCCGACGACGAGATCGTACCCGTGACGGTTCATCCGACCAGTCGGGGCCAGATCAAGACTCGTTTGAATTCAGGAAGGTTGCGCCATGAGTGAGCGTCGAATGTCGTATTTCGAGGAAGCCGACGTCTTGCACTTGACGTTGGCGACCGGCCCCGAAGCCTCGAGCGTCGAGCTGAGCCCGAACGTGACTGCTGAGATCGGAGAAGACGGGACGCTGATCGGTCTCGAGATTCTCGACGCGAGCAACTTCCTTCGGGACTTGCTCGTCGATTCAGCCCAAGCGCAAATCCTGAAGCTGGCCGTGTGACTTTCTGGTGGCCCTCGGCGAGGCTGAGGGTCAGGGGAACGGGCCGACGATCGAGCCCTCGTCGTCGAGAAGAGGGTAAGGACGTCCTCGCTCGCGGCACCAGCGCGCGACGCGCCGGTAGCCCCACTCGAAGAGCAGACGCTGGCGCTCGTTCTCGGGTACGCGCGGCTGGTCGTAGAGCCCGGCCGCAGCGCGCTGGCGCTGCGCCTCGTAGAGGATCACCGCGGCGGCGACCGAGACGTTGAGCGACGTGACCGCGCCGACCATCGGGATGGCGATGGTGGCGTCGACGCCGGCGAGCAGCTCGGGATGCACGCCCGGTCCCTCTTGGCCGAGAACGACGCAGGTCGGCGCGGTGAAGTCGACGGCGCGGAAATCGACGGCGCGCTCGTCGAGATGTGCGGCGACGATCCGAAATCCGGCGTCGCGCAGGCTCGCCAGTGCCGCCGACGGCGCCTGGTGGAGCACGATGTCGACATAGCGCTCGGTGCCGACGGCGGTCGCCGAGCGGGTGCGGAAGCTCTCGTCGCCGCTCACCGCGTGCAGGGTACCGATGCCGACGGCGTCGCAGGTGCGGACGACGGCCGAGATGTTGTGCGGTTTCTGCAGGTCGTCGACCAGCACCGTCAGCTCGGGCTGACGGCGATCGAGAATGGCGGCGAGACGGCGGTAGCGAGTCGGGGTCATGAAACGCGATCCGGGCGAGCGTCGAGAGGCTGTGGGCTCGAGGTCCGTGGACGCCGAGCTGCGGAGGGTGAATCGGTCGGGCACGAGTTGCTTGTGAAAAATGTCACAAGGGGCTTGGCGTACGGGGTCAAGGGTGAGAAACTACTGCTGTGCCCGGCCGGCATACGGGTTGATCTCCGTCTGCACTCCATTTCGACACCCCCGAGCCGTCTGCGACTTCTGCCGCCCGCCCGCCGATCTCCGCGGTAGTGCTTCCGACGGCGACGGAGCAGGACGACGACGCATGGTACGACATCCGGCTACCGCGCGCGGAGGTCCGCGCGCCGCGGGGTGCCCGGCGCCCTTCCCCTCGTCGTCGTCTCCCCGCTCGCTCACCCGCCGGCCATTCCGGGCCACCTTCCCCAGCGTTCAACGACCCGTTCCGAGACCCATTGTTTCTCGGCGCCGCCCGGGCGCCGTCGCCACGGGTACCCCGCGGATCTTTTGAAGGACTATCTCTGAAGGACCATCGCATGGCAGTGCACAAAAGCAAGCAAGGCCTCGAGCTGCCCATTGCCGGGCAGCCCGAGGTGCTGCTCGAAACCGCCCCGCAGCCGCCCCGGGTGGCGATTGTGGCCGACGACTATCCCGGCATGAAGCCGACGATGCATGTCCAGGTCGGTGACGCGGTGCGCCGCGGCCAGCTCCTGTTCGAGGACAAGAAGACGCAGGGCGTGCGCTACACGGCGCCCGGCTCGGGCAAGGTCGTGGCAGTCAACCGTGGCGCCAAGCGCGCGCTACAGACGGTGGTCGTCGAGCTCGATGAGGGCGAGCGCGCTGGCCGCGGCGAGACCGCGCGGTTCGCGGCCGACACCGGCAAGCATCCGTCGCAGCTCGACGCCGGCCAGGTTCGTGACCTGCTGGTCGAGTCGGGCCTGTGGACGGCGCTCCGCCGGCGGCCGTTCGCGCGCGTCGCCGATCCGTCGACGACACCGCACTCGATCTTCGTTACGGCGATGGACTCGCGCCCGCTGGCGCCGCCGGTGGCGCCGATGCTCGAAGGCCGCGGCGACGATCTCGAGCGCGGCCTGGTCGCGCTGTCGAAGCTCACCGAGGGCACGGTGTTCATTTGCAAGGATCCGGACACCGAGATTTCGGTGCCGGGAGGCGAGCGGTTCCGCGTCGAGAGCTTCCAGGGGCCGCATCCGGCGGGCACCGCTGGCTTCCACATCCACACCCTCGACCCGGTCGATCGACGCAAGCTGGTCTGGCACCTCGATATCCAGGACGTGCTGGCCATCGGTCGCCTGTTCCGCGACGGTGAGCTCGACGTGACACGCGTCGTGTCGTTCGCCGGCCCGGTCGTGCGTCGGCCGCGTCTGCTGCGGACCCGCCTCGGTGCCGAGCTCGACACCATCCTGCGCGGCGAGCTCGAGCCGGAAGTCGGGACCGTACGCGTGATCTCGGGCTCGGTGCTCACCGGGCGTTCGGCGATGGGCGCGATCCACGGCTTCCTCGGCCGTTACCACAATCAGATCTCCGTGCTCGAGGAGGGCACCGAGCGCGAGTTCCTCGGATGGCTGGCGCCCGGTTTCGAGAAGTACTCGACCACGAACAACTACGCCTCCAAGCTGATCCCGGGGAAGAGGTTCCGATTCACCACCTCGACCCAGGGCTCCGAACGCTCCATCGTGCCGTTCGGCGGCCTCTACGAGCGGGTGTTCCCGTTCGACATCTTGCCGGTTCCCCTGCTGCGCGCCATCGTTGTCGGTGACATCGAGCGCGCCGAGGTGCTCGGTGCGCTCGAGCTCGACGAGGACGACCTCGCCGTCTGCTCGTTCGTCTGCCCGAGCAAGAACGACTACGGCGTCCACCTGCGCGACGTCCTGACCACGATCGAGAAGGAAGGCTGAGCATGAAGTTCCTTCGCGAGATCCTCGACAAGCAGGAAAAGCTCTTCATGCCTGGCGGCAAGTTGGAGAAGCTCTATCCGCTGTACGAGGCCAACGACACGTTTCTCTTCACCCCGGGTCAAGTGACCAAGAACGCGTCGCATGTGCGCGACGCGGTCGACATGAAGCGCCTGATGTTCACCGTCGTCATCGCGCTCGGCCCGGCGATCGCCATGGCGATCTACAACACCGGCCTGCAGGCCAACCTCGCGATCGCCGCGGGAGCGCTGCCGCTCGACGTCTGGCAGACAGACGTGATGCGCTGGCTCGGTCTCGCGTTCGATCCCGGCGATGTCCTGGCCTGCGCCGCCTATGGCGCGCTCTTCTTCTTGCCGGTGATGATCATGTCCTACGCGGTCGGCGGCCTGATCGAGGTCGCCTTCTCGATCGTGCGCAAGCACGAGGTGAACGAGGGCTTCCTGGTCACCGGCATGCTCTTCCCGCTGACCCTGCCGCCGACCATTCCGCTCTGGCAGGTGGCGGTCGGCATCGCGTTCGGTGTCGTGGTCGGAAAAGAGATTTTCGGCGGCACGGGAATGAACATTCTCAACCCGGCGCTCACCGCGCGCGCCTTCCTCTTCTTCGCCTACCCGGCGGAGATCTCGGGCGACAAGGTGTGGATCGCTGCGCAGACCAGCGCCGACGGCTACAGCGGCGCCACCTGGCTGGCGCGCGCCGCCGTCGACGGCAACGCCGCCCTGGGTGCCGGCAATGTCACCTGGCTGGAGGCCTTCATCGGGCTGGTCCCGGGCTCGATGGGCGAAACGTCCGCCGCCGCCTGTCTGCTCGGCCTGGTGATCCTGCTGATGACGCAGGTCGCGTCGTGGCGCATCGTCGCCGGCGCCGTCCTCGGCAGCTTCCTCGCCGCGGCCGGCCTCAACCTGATCGGCTCCGACACCAACCTCATGCTCAACGTTCCCTTCTACTGGCACATGGTGCTCGGTGGCTGGGCGTTCGGCGTCGTCTTCATGGCGACCGATCCGGTGTCGGCCACGCACACCAGCCGCGGGCGCTGGATCTACGGATTCCTGATCGGTGTCCTCGCGATCTTCATCCGCGTCCTCAACCCGGCCTACCCCGAAGGGATCATGCTCGCGATCCTCTTCATGAACTGCTTCTCGGCGACCATCGACTACTTCGTCGTGGAAGCCAACATCAAGCGGAGAAAGGCACGCTATGCGGTCGTTTAGCACCTCGTACATCATCCGCTTCTCGCTGATCGTCTGCGGCGTCTGCGCGGTGGTCGTGTCGACCCTGGCGGTCGCGCTGGCCGACGCGCAAGAGGCCAACAAACTGCTCGATCGCAAGCGCAACGTCCTGCTCGCCGCGGGTGAGCTCGAACCGGGCCAGAAGGTCGAGGCGTCGTTCATCGAGGAACGCTTCGCGCGCTTCGATGCTGTCGTCGTCGACCTGCAGACGGGCGAAGAGCTGTCCGACGTCGACCCCACGACCTTCGACCAGCAGGTCGAGAAAAAGGATCCTGAGAACAGCCGTGAAGCTCCGGCCAACAACGCCGGCGTGTCGCGCCTGCCGAACCGCGCGCTGGTCTATAAGGCGCTCGACGACTCGGGGCAGATCGACCTGCTGATTCTGCCGGTCGAGGGCTACGGCCTGTGGTCGACCCTCTACGGCTTCCTGGCGCTCGAGGGCGACCTCAATACCATCGCCGGCCTCGCGTATTACGCGCACGGCGAGACCCCGGGCCTTGGTGGTGAGGTCGACAATCCGCGCTGGCGAGGCCTGTGGCAGGGCCGCAAGGCCTTCGGTGACGACTGGCGCCCGGCGATCTCGGTGATCAAGGGCAATGCCGGCCCGGTCGACGAAGACCCCTACCGAGTCGACGGCCTCTCCGGCGCGACGATCACCGCCCGCGGCGTCGACGGCATGATGAAGCTCTGGCTCGGTGACCTCGGTTTCGGCCCCTACTTCGAGAACCTCCGGCAAGGGGAGGCCGCGTAATGGCAAGCAATCGCGAGATCCTGCTCGATCCGCTGTTCAACAACAACCCGATCGCGCTGCAGGTGCTCGGCATCTGTTCGGCGCTGGCCGTGACCACCAAGCTCGAGCCGACGGTCGTGATGTGTCTCGCCGTCACCGCGGTGATGACGGGATCGAACCTCACAGTGTCGATTCTGCGCAACCACATCCCGCCGTCGATTCGCATCATCGTGCAGCTGACGGTGATCGCCTCGCTGGTGATCATGGTCGACCAGATTCTCAAGGCCTACCTCTTCGACATCTCGAAGCAGCTCTCGGTCTTCGTCGGTCTGATCATCACCAACTGCATCGTCATGGGCCGCGCCGAGGCGTTCGCGATGCAGAACAACCCGTTCCTCAGCCTGCTCGACGGCCTCGGCAACGCGCTCGGCTACAGCGTGATCCTGCTCGGCACCGCGTTCCTGCGCGAGCTCTTCGGCTCGGGCAAGGTCTTCGGCCTCGAGGTGCTGCCGCTGGTCACCGAGGGCGGCTGGTACAACCCCAACGGCCTGATGGTGCTCTCACCGGGTGCGTTCTTCATCATCGGGTTCTTCATCTGGGCGATTCGCGCCTGGAAGACGGACCAGATCGAAGAGGAGAACTGACGTCATGCTCGAGCAATACCTCAGCCTCGCCGTCAAGGCCATCTTCGTCGAGAACATGGCGCTCACCTTCTTCCTCGGCATGTGCTCGTTCCTCGCCGTGTCGAAGAAAGTCGAGACCGCGATCGGCCTCGGCGCCGCCGTCACCTTCGTGCTCACGATCACCGTGCCGGCGAACAACCTGATTTACAACTACCTGCTGAAGAAGGGCGCTCTCGCCTGGGCCGGCGCCCAGTACGCCGACATCGACCTCTCCTTCCTCAGCTTCCTGACCTACATCGGGACGATCGCCGCGATGGTGCAGATCGTCGAGATGACGCTCGATCGCTACGTGCCGAAGCTCTACGGCGCGCTCGGGGTCTTCCTGCCCCTGATCGCCGTGAACTGCGCCATCCTCGGCGCCTCGCTGTTCATGGCCGAGCGCGAGTACGACTTCGGCGAGAGCGTCGTCTTCGGCATCGGTTCCGGCATCGGCTGGCTGCTCGCCGTCGTCGCCTTGGCGGCGATCCGTGAGCGCCTGCGCTATAGCAACGTGCCGCCGGGCCTGCGCGGTCTCGGCATCACCTTCATCCTGACCGGCCTCATCGGCATCGGTTTCCTCGCGTTCTCCGGCATCAGCCTGTAAACGCCGTCGGATCCATCGGCGGCGTCCGCGGCATCCACTGCGGCTCGAGAGACGAAGCGGACGAGTGAAGGAACAGGAGTAGAGAGACCATGGATTTCATGACAATCGGCCTCGGGGTGGTGATGTTCACCGTCATCATCCTCTCGTTGGTGACGATGCTGATGGTGGCCAAGCGCTACCTGGTGGCGTCCGGCGAGGTCACGATCACGATCAACGACAATCCCGAGAGCGCGCTCACTGTGCCGTCGGGCGGCACCCTGCTCGGCACGCTGTCGGCGAACGAGATCTTCATCCCGTCGGCCTGTGGCGGCAAGGGAAGCTGCGGAGTCTGCAAGGTGAACGTCACCGAGGGAGGCGGCGCCATGCTGCCGACCGAGAAGGGCTTCATCAACCGTGGCGAGGCGCGCGAGGGCTGCCGCCTCTCCTGCCAGGTCAAGGTCAAGGGCGACATGAAGATCGAGGTGCCGGCCGAGGTCTTCGAGGTGCGCCAGTGGCAGTGCAAGGTGCGCTCGAACGACAACGTCGCCACCTTCATCAAGGAGCTCATCCTCGAGCTGCCCGAGGGTGAGGACGTGCCGTTCCGTGCCGGCGGCTACATTCAGATCGAGTGCCCGCCGCACGTCGCCAAGTACGGGGACTTCGAGGTCGACGACGAGTACCGCGAGGACTGGGACAAGTTCAACATGTGGCGCTACGTGTCGACGGTCGACGAGACCGTGACCCGCGCGTACTCGATGGCGAACTACCCAGAAGAGAAGGGCATGATCATGCTCAACGTGCGCATCGCGTCGCCGCCGCCGCGGGCGCCCGAGGACACGCCGCCGGGCAAGATGTCGTCGTACATCTTCGGTCTCAAGCCGGGGGACGACGTCACCATCTCCGGTCCCTTCGGCGAGTTCTTTGCCAGGGAGACCAAGAACGAGATGTGCTTCATCGGCGGCGGCGCCGGCATGGCGCCGATGCGCTCGCACATCTTCGACCAGTTCAAGCGCCTCGACACCGACCGCAAGGTGACCTTCTGGTACGGCGCGCGCAGCCTGCGCGAGGCCTTCTACATCGAGGACTTCGACTCGATCACCGCCGACCACCCGAACTTCGAGTGGCACCTGGCGCTCTCCGAACCGCTCGAGGCCGACAACTGGACCGGAGCGACCGGCTTCATTCACCAGGTTGTGCTCGAGAACTACCTGGCCGAGCATCCGGCGCCGGAAGACATCGAGTACTACCTCTGCGGCCCGCCGCTGATGCTCAAGGCCTGCATGGAGATGCTCGACGACCTCGGGGTCGAGAAAGAGAACATTCTCTTCGACGACTTCGGCTGACGAGCCGGCCTCGAAACAGTCTCCACCTTCGCGGGGGGGCCGGGGGGGCCGCGGGCCCGGCCGGGGGGTTGGGGGGGTGGGGAGTGCACCTCCGCGGGGGCACCACCC
>JBCCVZ010000035.1:0-23720 GCA_039194425.1 Acidobacteriota bacterium
ACGAGATCCATCGCTATATTCAGGTTCACAACCGGGAGTTAGCCAAACCGTTCAACTGGACGAAGAGCGCTGCGACGATCCTTGAGAAGCATGAGCGGGCTCGCGCCAAAGTGGAAACGATTAATCAAACAAGACACTAGGACACAGAAGGATGGGTGTTCGCCAAAGAATCGCCGCTTCCAACTTGACAGGAGTAGATCTACGGAGGAACGACGCCGGGAGTCTACCAGTCGAGCGCCGAAAGTGTCGAGGATTCTCGCGGTGAGTGTGTATGCCGAGGGATTCTGTCCGCGCAACTGCCGAGCGACTATGTCCGCATGTCGGAGATGGTCATGTTGGACACGAAGGCACAGCGACGCGTGAAGATTCTCTCTGCGGTTCTCAGTGATCGCGTTTCGTGGATGAAGCCGCCATTGCTCTCGGGCTGAGCCCGCGCCACACACGGCGACTCCTGAGGCGATTCGAGGCGGAGGGCGCGCAGGCCTTCGTCCATCGCAATCGCGGCCGCGCCCCGGCGAATCGAACGCCAGACGAGGTGAAGGACCGGATTCTGCAACTGGTCGCGGAGGAGTACGTCGGCTTCAACGACGTGCACCTGTGCGAAGTGCTCGCGCGGGATCACGACCTGCGGATCGGGCGCGAGACGTTGCGCGGCCTCCTTCGCGCCGCGGGACACGGTCCGAAGCGCAAACGCCGTGCGCGCATTCATCGGAGCCGGCGTGCGCGCCCGAGCGTGTCGGGGCATGATGGTGCAATGGGACGGGAGCCACCACCGCTAGTTCGGCCCGGAGCACGCGCGCTGCGTGCTGATGGCAGCGGTCGACGACGCAGATGGGCGCGTGGTGGGTGCACGGTTCGTGCCTTCGGAGTCGGGTGCAGCGTACCTACTCCCGCTCGAGTCGATCCTTGTGCGCGTCGGAGTCCCTGCGACGATCTACCAGGATCGCCATGGCGCTCTGTGCCGCAACGACGGGCGATGGAGTCTCAAGGAGCAACTGGCCGGTGCCCAGCGTCCGACGCAACTGGGTCAGATCCTCAAGGATCTCGGCATTCAGCCGATCTTCGCACGCAGCCCGCAGGCAAGGACGGATCGAGCGATTCTCCTGTATCGCACAAGACCGACTCGTAGCGGAGCTGCGTCGCAGCACCGTGACGCGTCTCGGGGAAGCAAACCAGTTCCTCGAGGAGGACTGGATCGATGCGTACAACGAGCAGTTCGAACGCGAGCCCGCGGAGCCGGTGTCTCGCCACCAAAGAGCCAAAGCGCCAAGTCACCGAGACGTTCGATGGTCCCATCATCCGCTGGTCGCATCCCCTGCCTCCACCACCACCATCCCCCACAACTCCTGCCCACCAAAACACGCATCGACGAACGCAGCCAGCGCCTCATCCCCCTCGGCGGTGAGATGAATCCCGTCCTCGCGAAACGACGCATCGAGCACCGACTCGGGCACCATCTTGAACGCCTGGTGCAGATCGCAGAGCGGCGCGTCCAGGCTCCGCGCCACCTCGCGCACGACCTCAACATAGGCCTCGTGCAACGGCACCAACTCGTCGACGGACCTTACGTAGCGCGGCACCAGCGCTGCCGGTAGATGCCCGGGACGGTGCGACGTCGGGGCGGTGAACAGCACCGGGACGGCGCCGAGGGCGCGGGTCTCGGTGACCATGGCGCGCAGGTTGGCGCGGAAGTCCTCGAGCGGGACGCGTTCGGGGTATTCGTCGAGCCAGGCGCCGACCGCTACGGTGGCCTGGGCGGCGAGTTGGCCGACGCGCAGGCGACCCCAGGGGCCCTCGAACCAGCGACGGAGACGGCCGAGGGTCGCGTCCTCGATGCCGAAGCCGATCCAGTGGTCGTTCCAGCCGAAGTAGAGCGTGACCACCGCGGGCTCGAGCGCTGCGATGTCGCGCTCGAGCTGACGGCGGCCCTGGTAGGTCGACCATCCGGCGACGGCGAGGTTGCCCCAGCGCAGCGACTCGCCGCGGGCGGCGACGCGGGCCGCCAGGGCCTCGTCCCAGCGGCCGAAGTGCGTGCACGAGTCGCCGAGCACGAGCAGCGGCGGGCGCTCGCGGCGCAGGCGCTCGAGCTCGTCGTGGTAGCCGCGCTTGACCCACAGCAGGTCGACATCCGGCTCGAAAACGCGCAGCATTTCGGCCTCGCTGCCGGGTCCGAATTGAACCGCCTCGGGCTGCAGCTCGAACGAGAAGCCAGTGAGCCGCAGCACGCCCTCGACGACCGCGAGCAAGAGCACGATCGTGACGGCGGCGAGCGCCAGGTTGACGAGCAGTGCGGGCAGGCGACGCGGGCGTTCCACGCGCCGATGCTACCCGAGCGGGCAGCCGATCGACCCACGCCGAGAAAACATGCTAGAGCTTGGCACACCATTTCCAAGGAGGTTCCATGACCGAGAGCGCGCAGAGCAAGGCCGTCGAGAAAGAGATCCGCAAGTTCATGTTCGGGCTGAGGCGCCGCAACCCGGGCGAGAAGGAGTTTCAGCAGGCGGTGCGCGAGGTCGTCGAGTCGGTCATGGGGCATGTGCTCGACAACCCCCAGTACTGCAAGGCACAGCTGCTCGAACGCATGACCGAGCCCGACCGCATCGTGGTCTTCCGCGTCACCTGGGAAGACGACGACAACAACGTGCGCGTCAACCGCGCCTGGCGCGTGCAGTTCAACAACTCGATCGGCCCATACAAAGGCGGCCTGCGCTTCCATCCCGACGTCAGCCTCTCCGTACTCAAGTTCCTCGGCTTCGAGCAGGTATTCAAGAACTCGCTCACCGGCCTGCCGATGGGCGGCGGCAAGGGCGGCGCCAACTTCAATCCGAAAGGCAAGAGCGACCGGGAGGTGATGCGCTTCTGCCAGTCGCTGATGATCGAGCTGCACCGACACATCGGTGAAGACACCGACGTGCCGGCGGGCGACATCGGCGTCGGCCGCCGCGAGATCAGCTATCTCTTCGGCCAGTACAAGCGCCTCGCCAACCGCTTCGCCGGCATCCTCACCGGTAAGGGACTGTCGTTCGGCGGCAGCCTCGTCCGGACCGAGGCGACCGGCTACGGCAGCGTCTACTTCATGCAGAACATGCTCGAGCACATCGGCGACAGCGTCGAGGGCAAGACCTGCGCCGTGTCGGGCTCGGGCAATGTCGCGCTCTACACGATCGAGAAGCTGATTCAGCTTGGCGCCAAGCCGGTGACCGCCTCCGACTCGTCGGGCTTCGTCCACGACCCGGACGGAATCGACGAAGAGAAGCTCGAGTGGCTCAAAGACCTCAAGGAAGTGCGCCGCGGCCGGATCCACGAGTATGCCGAACAGTACCCGAAGGCAGAGTTCCACGAGGGTGCCAGGCCGTGGGGCGTCGCCGTCGACTTGGCTTTTCCGAGCGCGACCCAGAACGAGCTCGACGCGGACGATGCCGAAACGCTGCTCGGCAACGGCCTGCGCGGCGTGAGCGAAGGCGCCAACATGCCGTGTACCGCCGAGGCGGCGCACCGCTTCCGCGACGCGCGGATTCTGTTCGGGCCGGGCAAGGCCGCGAACGCCGGCGGTGTCGCCGTGTCCGGCCTGGAGCAGAGCCAGAACGCCCTGCGCATCTCGTGGAAGCGGGAAGAGGTCGACCGCCGGCTGCAGGAGATCATGCGCGAGATCCACGGTCGCTGCGCCAACTGGGGTGCCGACGGCGACGGCCACGTCGACTACGTGAAGGGCGCCAACCTCGCCGGCTTCCACAAAGTGGCCGAGGCGATGCTCGCCTACGGCATCGTGTGACCGAGATATGAGCCGAGATCGGCGTCGCTCGTGCCGCGACGCGGCAGGACAGGCCCGAGCGACGCCGCTATACTCGACCGACAATGAGCGTAGGACGAAACGATCCCTGCCCCTGCGGCAGCGGAGAGAAGTACAAGAAGTGCTGTCTCGGTGGGGCCGATCCGGCGACCAAGAAGCGCCAGCAGACGATCTTGATCCTGTCCGCCATCGCCCTCGTCGCCGGCATCGCCGGCGCGATCTTCGTGTCGAAGACCGTCGGCCTGGGAATCGGCCTCGGCGGCTTGTTCGTGATCGGCACCTGGGTATGGCTCACCGCCCCGCCGCCGAAATCCGGCTCGAAGGGCGACCCGGGCGCGATCAACTTCGGCCGCTGAACCGGGTCACGTTGACCGGGTCACGCTGGCCGGGTCACGCCGACTGAATCGATAACTCTCTCCACCGCCCGCCACGTGAGGCTCCACCCGGCGGATCGGGTTTTCGTGCGCGCACGACACGGCGCGAACTCTGAGATTTCGGCCAGCCGAAAGGGCCTTTCTCGACGTGATGCGGGGACGGACGGAGAATCGCGCACCAAGCCATGACCATTTCGTTTGACGTCGTGCGCCGCGCCAGGCGTTCAGGTAAACTGACGTTAACTTTCCCTTTCGTTCATCGACTGAATCGCTGATCTCGAGTCCAACCGAGAGTCAGACAGGTCGGTGGACTCCTGGCCGGCCGTCCGGCGTGTCCCATCGAGCCGCAGTGCGGCTTCCATCGCCCAAGAGCCGACACGCGTCTTCGTACGTGATCGCCCTGCCCAGGCGTCGGCTCCAACTTCGATCCTCGGACCGAGGCGGGAGGACATGTGCCTCACGCCCAGGAAGGACATGCTCATGAGCGTACGCCGTCGACACGGCCGATCCGTCGGCCGTCTTGCTCGTCGTCTCGTCATCCCCACCCTTCTCGCCGCCGCCCTCACGGCCACAGCCGTCTCGGCGCAGCCGACCTTCAACCAGACGATCGCTCCCACGACCATCGGTCCCGGCAGCGTCACGACCGTGCAGTTCGACATCGGCAACGGCTCGGCCTCGCCAGCGACCTCCCTCGCCTTCACCAACTCCTTGCCCGCCTCGATCGCGATCGCCGATCCGGCAAACATCCAGTCGACGTGCGGCGGCACGGTGAGCGCCCCG
Source organism: Acidobacteriota bacterium (assembly GCA_039194425.1). GTDB lineage: Bacteria > Acidobacteriota > Thermoanaerobaculia > Multivoradales > J023 > JAUIJL01. The sequence continues at coordinate 4,945 of JBCCVZ010000035.1, forward strand.
GACGGCGGCGACACCATCAGCCTCGCCGGCGGTCAGGTCGGCGGCGGACGCAGCTGCACGATCCGCGTCGACGTTACCAGCGCCGTCGCCGGCAGCCATGTCAACACCACCGGGGACCTGACCTCGTCGGCGGGCAACAGCGGCACGTCGTCGGCGACTCTCACCGTCGTCACCACGCGGCCCGGCTTTTCCAAAAGCTTCTCGCCGGCGACCGTCGCATTCGGCGGACGCTCGACCCTGACCTTCACCATCGACAACTCGGCGAACGCGTCGCAGATGTTCTTCCTCAACTTCACCGACACGCTGCCTGCCGGAATGGTGATCGCCGATCCCGCCGCGGCATCGACCGATTGTGGCAGCGCCACCTTGACCGCAACCCCCGGCTCGGGCACGGTCACGCTCGCGTCGATCGGCTTCCCCGGCGCGACCATCGACGCCAACGCCACCTGCAGCGTCACGGTCGACGTGATCGGTAGCTCGGTCGGCGAGCTCGACAACATCAGCGGCGAGCTCACGTCCACTCCCGGCGGCTTGACGGTGTCGAGCGGCAAGGCGTCGGCGACGCTCACCGTGGTCGCCGAGCGTCTGACGCTGGTGAAGCGCTTTGTCGACGACCCCGTCGGCGCCGGCGAGACGGCAACGCTCGAGTTCACCCTGCAGAATCTCGACCGCCGCAACACGGCCACCGGCATCACCTTCACCGACGACCTCGACGCGATGCTCCCCGGCGCCGTCGCCGCTGGTCTGCCGAGCGCTGACCCGTGCGGCAGCGGCTCGACGCTCAGCGGCACGAGCCTGGTGACGCTCTCTGGCGGCACGCTTCCGGCCGAGGGATCGTGCACGTTCAGCGTCACGGTCGACGTGCCGGCCGGCGCCGCCGACGGCGTCTACACCAACGTCACGAGCGCGGTGAGCGGCACCGCCGGCGGCGCGCCGATCCTCGGCTCGGCGGCGACCGACGCTCTCTTCGTCCAGGTCGCGCCGACGCTGACGAAGAGCTTCACGCCCGACCTCGCCGGCGGCGGCGATGTCGTCAGCCTCGAGTTCACGATCGAGAATCCGAGCGCGACGGCGACCGCCACCGATCTGGCGTTCACGGACAACCTCGGTGCCTTCCTTTCTGGCGTCACCGTCGGCGCGCTGCCCGCGCCCGGCTTCTGCGGCGCCGGATCGACCGCCTTCGTTTCGGCCCCTGGCGGCGAGCAGACTCTGCAGGTGTTCGGCGCACAGCTGGCGCCGGGCGGCTCCTGCACCTTCGCCGTCGATCTGACGGTCCCGACGTCGGGCGCCACCGGCGCACTGACCAACACCACCAGCCAGCTCACCGGCAACGTCGACGGCTCGCCCTTCACCGGGGAGACCGCGAGCGCCGTACTCACACTGGTGACCGGACCGGCACTCTCCAAGAGCTTTGTCGACGACCCGGTTTCGGCCGGCGACACGGTGACGCTCAGCTTCACCCTGGCACTCGGTGAGGAGGCGCCGCTCGGGGCGAGCGCGATCACCTTCACTGACGATCTCGCGGCGACGCTCGCGGGACTCGTCGCCCTCGACCTGCCGCAGAGCGATGTCTGCGGCGAAGGCTCGCTGCTCGACGGCTCGTCGCTGCTGACGCTTTCCGGCGCGACGCTCGAACCGGGCACGGCATGCACATTCACGACGACGCTACAGGTCCCTGCCGGCGCCGTCCCGGGGAGCTACACCAATACGACGTCGAGCCCGGTGTCGACCGTCGGCGGGATCGAAGTGGTCGGCGAGCCGGCCTCCGACGATCTGCTGGTCGCCGGCCTGACGTTCACCAAGTCGTTCATCGACGACCCGGTGATCGCCGGCGGCGACGTGACGCTCGAATACACGCTCGACAACACCAGCACCCTCGACGCGACCGGCATCCGATTCAGCCAAAGCCTGAACTTCTTGAGCGGCGCCATCGTCGGCCCGCTTCCCAGCGAGCCGTGCGGCGCGGGCTCGTCGATCGTTCAGGTCGGCACGACTCTCTCCGTGCAGAACGGCAACCTGCTCGCCGGCACATCCTGCGTCATCTCGGTGACCCTGACGGTTCCCGCGAGCACAGCGTCGGGAGTCTACGGCAGCTCGAGCTCGCAGCTCATCGCCATCATCGGCGGCACGTTGCTGCTCGTCGACCCGGCCTCGGACAGCCTCGAGGTGCTCAATGAGCTGCTGCAGATCGAGAAGGAGTTCACCGACGACCCGGTGTCGCCGGGAGACGACGTGACGCTCCAGTTCACGATCACCAACCTGGCCGACGAGGCGGTGACCAGCATCGCCTTCACCGACGACCTCGACTCCGCCGCCAGCGGCCTGACGAGCGTGTCTGGCGTGCAGGCCGACGTCTGCGGCGCCGGCTCGAGCTTCGACGGAACGTCCGTGCTCAGCCTCACGGGCGGCAACCTGCCGGCCGGCGGAAGCTGTACCTTCACGGCCACCGTCGCGGTGCCTGGGTCCCTGGCCTCGGACGCCGCGGTGGTCAACGTCACCAGTGAGGTCACCGGCAGCGTCGGTGGCCTGACCGTCACCGGCCCGGCGGCGACCGCGCCGCTCGAGCTCGATCCGCTCGTCTTCAGCAAGGCGTTCGCCGGACCGGCGACCACCGGCGAGGCCGTCGAGCTGACGTTCTCGATCCAGAACATCAGCGATTCGATCGTGCGACGCGTCGGCTTCACCGACGATCTCGACGCCGTGCTGTCGGGCCTCGTCTCGGTGAGCCCGCCGCAGGTCGGCGTGTGTGGCGCCGAGTCGGTGCTCGAAGGGTCCTCGACCGTCTTCGCCACCAACTTCGAGCTGTTACCCAGCGGTTCGTGCACGGTGTCGGTGTTCGTCGAAGTACCGGTCGACGCACCGGCGGGTAGCTTCGTCAACGTGACCTCCGAGCTCGCTTCGCAGGGTCTGCGCCAGGCACCGCCGGCGACAGCGACGCTCACCGTGATCGCCGCCGACGGCGACGCGGACGGCGTGCGCGACACCGAGGACAACTGCCCGGTGACGCCGAACCCGCTCCAGGAGGACGCCGACGGCGACGGCCTCGGCGACGCCTGTGACGCCTGTCCGCTCGACGCCGACAACGACGCCGACGGCGACGGTGTGTGCGGCGATGTCGACAACTGCCCGGCGACCCCGAACGCCGACCAGGCCGATCTCGACGGCGACGGCGTCGGCGATGTCTGCGACGCGGCGCCGAACGCCTGCGCCGGCAGCCTCGACGGGCGCGGTTGCTGCGTCGACGAGTTCTCGGACCTCGCCGGCGTGTGGACGCTCGCCGACCTCGGCGACGCGGTCGGCTCGTCGGCGGCGATCGTCGCCGACCGTCTCGAGCTCACCGGGACCGGCTCCGAGCTCTACCACGGCCTCGACAACGGCGCCTTCCTGCAGCAGACGCTGGCGGGCGACTTCCGCGCCGAGCTCGACATCGAGGACGTTCCCGTAGACGTCGGCGGTCAGTACCGCAAGGGCGGTCTGATGGTGCGCAGCTCGCTGGCGTCCGACGCGCCGCGCGTCGCCGTGCACTACGTGCCGAGCTTCCCGAGCACCGCGCCCGGCGGCACCCCGTCGCTCATGTTCGACGTTCGCGACGCCTCGGGGCAGGCCTTCGCACTCGCCTCGACGGTGCCCGCCATCGACCTGCCGGTCCGCGTCGCCATCCAGCGCCGCGGCGATGTGTTCAGCGTCTTCTACTCCACCGACGGTGGCGCCAGCTGGATCCAGCCGGCGGGCGGGGCCGGCGGCGAGGCGACGATCCTGATGCCCGACGTGGTGCTCGCCGGACCGACGGTGACCTCGTACGACCTGTCGCAGCCGGTGACCTTCGCCTTCGACGACCTGGCGATCTGCCGGCCCGACGGCGAGGCGCCCACGCCGACGACCTTCCCGTGCGATCCGGCGGCCGACCTCGACGTGGTCGTGCTGCTCGACCGCTCGGGCACGATGCAGCGTGACCACGGCGGCAGCGGCCTGTCGAAGCACGACTCTGCCGTCGACGCGCTGCTCGAGATGCTCGACGGCCTGGCGCTACGCGCCGGCGACACTCGCGTCGCGCTGGTAACCCTGTCGGGCACCGACGACGCGGCCGTGAATCTGGCGACTGGCGCGACGATCGAGAGCGGCTTCACATCGCCCTCGACGCTCGCCGACGTGCTCGCCGGCTTCTCGCTGCCGGTGAGTGACCCGCCGAGCTTGCTCGCCACGTCGCCGTTCGCCATCGCGCTCGCCGACGTGCTCGCCCTGCTGCAGACCGACGGCGATCCGGCGCGCGGTGTCGTGGTGGTGTTCGCCACCGACGCGGTGCCGAACATCGACGGCTTCGGCGAAGGTCCGCTGGCCTACCGCGAAGACGAGATCGCGGCGATCGGCCTGGGCGACGGCGGCGGCGGCTTCTTGCCTGCCGGCGAGGTCGCCTGGCTCGGCGACTTCAACCCGCCGATCGGCGTCTTCGACGGCCAAGTGCTGGCCGACACGATGGTGGCGATCGAGCTGCTGCGCGACGACCAGGGCGATGCTCGCATCCTGTCCCTGGTGCCGCGCGGCACGGCGGCCCATCCGCCGGTGCTGCCCGAGGGCATCGTCGAGTACGCCGCGTTCTACACCCAGGGCGCGGTGCTCGGTGCCGACGACCCGGCGGCGCTGCTCGCCGCCGCGGCCGATCTGCTCACCACCGTCGACTGCGGCGTCGCCGGTCCGGCGCGCATCGCCGGCCGGGTGTTCGACGACCTCGACCAAAACGGCGTCTTCGATGCCGGTGAGCCGGGTCTCGCCGGAGTCGACATCACCGCCGGCGCCGCCTCGGCGGTGACCGCGGCCGACGGCAGCTACGTCCTGGACGTCGCACCGGGCACGGTGACGGTATCGATCGACGTCGCCGACCTCGGCGCCGTCACCGAGCCGACCGGCGATCCGGACGGCGTCGCGACGCCAAACACCGCGAGCCTGACGGTTGCCGCGTGGCAAACCGTCACCGGAGCCGACTTCGGCTACGCCGAGCCCGGCGGTCCGCTCGCCGGTTGCCTGGTCGACGATTTTGGCGACGACGCGCTCGATCCCGCGTGGTCGGTCGACTTCCTCGGCGACGCCGACCAGGGCGGCGCCACCGAGTCGGGCGGCACGCTGCGCATCGAGGGCGACGGCACGACGGCCTATGTCGGCACCGACAACGGCCTCTTCGTGCACCGCACGATCGAGGGCGACTACCGCGTCGAGGTCGACGTCCTCGGCTTCCCGAAAGACGAGGGCGGCGCCTTCCGCAAGGCGGGGCTGATGATCCGCTCCGGTCTCGGCGCGCTCGACGCCCGCGTCATGGTGCAGCTGGTGCCGAGCTTCGGTGGCGGTGCGCCGGTTCTGCAGTTCCGCGCCCGCACCGTCGACGGCGGTCCTGGCGACGTCGCCATCGCGTCGAACGTCTCGGGCATCGGCGCTCCGGTGCGCCTGGCGATCGAGAAGACCGGCGACCTCTACGCCGTGCAGTACTCGAGCGACGGCGGCGCCACCTGGTTCACTCCGCTCGGCGGCGCCGGCGGCGCGCTGACGGTGAACCTCGGGCCGGCGCCGCTGGTGGGCATGAACGTCGTCTCGTACGACGCCAATGTCACCCTCGCGGCCGAAGTCGACGACTTCCAGGCCTGCGCTCCCGGCGCAGTCCCTTGAAGATCGTTCCCTGACGGTCGTCAAGGCGTCCGTCGGATCGGCTGAACGGTAAAACGCCCCTCGCGCTCGGCGCGAGGGGCGTTCTTTCGTCGAGCCGACGCGGCGATCACTGGATCGGCGTCACATCCTGGACGTTGCGCAGCTCGAACGTGATCGTCGAGTCGCTGGAGCTTCCACTCGACGTCGCGTGCGGAGTCTCTGCCGACACGAAGCCACCGTGGTAGCTCCGCAGGTCGAGGAAGTCACCCTCGGTAATGCAACCGTCAGTCTGCGGCGTGATTCTCACGGTGAACACCGTCGCCTCGCTCAGCTCGGTCGCAGTCGCATTCAGAGCGCCGCTGCCCCCTGCTCGCAGGTAGTGACCGCTGCTGGTCTTGAGCACGATCGAGCTGCCGTACCGGATGCAATCGGTGTCGCCCGGAATCAGCTCGAAGAGATCCGAGGCCCCGACCGAGGTCGCGTAGGCATCGACGCTCTGACCACCGCCGTTGAAGGCCGTCAGATAGGTCTGGCTGTTGTGCGAGTAGAGGTGGGCCTTGAACTGACCGACGATCTCGTCGCTGATCTCGCCGACGTCGTAGATCCGTCCGCCGAGCTCACTCAGCGGCAGCCACCGGCTGGCGACCGAGACCGGAGCCTGCTTGAGCGTCCGCAGACTGCCCGAAGGCGTCGGCAAGGTCCACTGCTTCCAATCGTGCATCTGATCCAGGTACTCGGAGACGAAGTCCACCGACGTGCTGGTGAAGAACGCGTTGAAGGGTCGGGGGATATGGAGTCCTGAGATCGCGGGGTGCGAGCTGTACGCCGGCTGGTGGGCGCAGCTGAGCTGACCGAAGTCCTGACCGTCATCGTCTTCTTCGATGATCTGATGGGCGCCGAGGGGCGCGAGGCTCACGACGTCGCGCGCGTTGTTGAAGACGTGGAGGTTGAACCAGCAGTTCGTCGCGGCCTTCCGGTACGTGTCCGCCATGTCGGCATTGGCGACTTTGGGTGAGTTGAAGGCGAAGACTTCGACCGTCGCATGAGGGTTCGTCCGGTAGCGATCGGCGACGTAGAGACCCACGATGGTCGCCGTCGCGGCGCCCAGGCTGTGCCCGGTGACCTTGACTCCGATCCTGCGCCCCGACTGAGCCGCCTGCCAGTTGTCGAGTCGGGTGGTGAGGAACAGGTGAATGTCGTTGGCCAGGTTCTGGGCTCGGTCGTGGAACCCGGCGGAGAACTTCGGACTGCCCACGATCTCGATGCTCGGAGCGCTGCTCAAGCTGCTGATGGCGTTGTCATGAGGGCTTTGGCTGGGATCCGTCGCCGACTGGGCATCCCGGCCCAACCAGTCCCCGATTCCGCCGGGGAACGTGCTTCTCGAACCGGTCAAGGCGAGGGCTACTTCCTTGTGGCCGTTGCCGTTGGAGCGCTCCCAGAATCGGATGACGCCGCGATACGAGGCCGACTGGAAGCTCGACAGCTTCCATATGCCCATGTCGTTGCGATCGTCCATCGGGCTGGTTCCGACCGTCTCCCCCTCGCAGGCGTCGGTGGCCACGATCGGGTCCTCGTACGCGAGGCCCGCAAGCTCGGCGTAGCAGGCGACGATCGATTTGTTGGCGACCGAGCGCTCGGAATCGGTCTTCAGCTTCGTGTTGCCGGTCGGTTTCGGCGCGACCGCGAAGACCAGTTCGTCGACATCGTAGTAGCCCGATCCGTCACACTTCAGAGCGTGAGACTGGTCGCTGATGCGGGCTCGGATCCGGTGCAGAGTGGCTGCAGGGAGCGCGGTTTCGACCATCGAGAACGTTTGCAGTCCGCCTCGTGTCGGCTGGATCTTGGCGATGGAGTGGGTCTCGATCGACCCGGGAGTCTCGCCCTTCTCCGTGTAGAAGATCTCCAACAAGTCGTTGGATCCGTCACCGTACGCGTAGAACGTGACGTCGATCCGAAAACCCTGCTCCGCGGTGATCGGCCCTCCGCTTGGGTTGCTCACGACGATCCGCTCGATCGACTCGTCGACCTGGTACGAGTTCGCGCGTCCGTCGGCACAGCCATCGAACGTATTCGGGTGATGGAGCTCCGCCGGGAACACGGGCCCTGAGCGTTCGAGCAGGTTGGTGGAGTCACAGAAGCTGCCGGACTGCCGGCACGCCGGAGCGCGGAGATCCGAGTCATAGACTGCATTCGCGAGAACCGGCGAGGCGCCGATGAGCGCCAGGGCCAAGCCGGTCGAGGCCAGGCGCGACGCGGCGCGGACGGGGCGCCAACGGCGCGCCCGCGGGCTGGTTTCGTTCGAGTTCGAGTGCGAAGAGATCTGAGAATCGTGTCGATTGGTCATGGCGCGTGCTCCTCGAGGTCTTATGGGTTGACTGAGAGCCGGGAAGCTCTTGTTGTTCTGCCTTACCCCTCGAGGCGGAAATCGCCGAGTGAAGCGGATAAAGAAGTTCAGATTTTTTCTCTCCAGGAGCACCGCAGCGAAGGCGAAACGCTTCTCATCTTCCAAACGAAACGCCCCTCGCGCAGGGCGCGAGAGGCGTGCCAATCAGCCATCTGGCTGCCGACCGATCCGAGGTCCGCGGCTCACCAGTATCCGCAGACCGACCAGCGATTCCACTCCTCACAGTTGAACGGCGGAGCATCACTCCACGCGCTGCAGCTCCGGCAGTACCGGATCGAGCGGACCAGCCGAGCCTCCACGTTTTGCGGCGGGTCGCCGATACCCCCACCGGGACCGTCGTTCGAGCAATGACACTCCGACCACTGGCGGTTGCCCTCACTATCTTGAATGCAGACTTGCTGTGGCGTCCCTCCCGTCGGGCACGAGATAGGCTGCGAACAGCCGTTCGGGTTGATCTGCCCTTCGTAGTCGCACTCGAGAATCAGATCGTCGCCTTCGCAGATGCAGTCGTCCCAGAGCAGCTGACCGTTCGCGAAAACATCGCACTCGCGGTAGCCCGAGCCCTGGGTGCATTCTTGTTCCGCGCAGTAGTTTGACGAATCGACCTCGCCCGGGAATCGGCACTCGTCACATCCCTCGGGAGGCGCCGCGGGGCAACCGTTGCAAGGGCCCCAGCCTTGACCGTCCGGATTGCAGACCCTGAGCCCGGTGGCCTGGCCGCCATTGCAGTCCCTGGGATAGGCACAGAGGCACACCTGGCTGGTGTTCGGAAAGCAGGAGTACAGATTCATCTCGTCCGGACCACACTCGGAGATCATCGTCCTGAAGGCGTTGGCAACCGTGACGAGAGCCGCCGCGCACAAGACCTGTTGGGGGGTCGTCACAGCACTCAAGCACGCGTTGGAGGCGGTCGCGAGTGATGCGGCGTAGGCTGCTCTGGCGGTGGCGCACGACGCGCCGCCGCCGACAGGATCCGGATCGGGTCCAGCAGCCGCCTTCGCCGGCAACCGAGCCTCGCTATGGCTCAAGGCCTCGAGGTCCTGCTGGACAAACCGAAGAATCTGCCAGGTCGAGACCTGGTCCGCGCCGAAGCCGCGCTCTGCGGCCGCGCGGTGCACGTGAACACGCGCCACGGGCTCATCGCTCGGGCGATACGCGATCGAGACGATCGGCTCGCCTCGGTCTCCTGTTCCCTGCACGGCCATTCCCGAGACACCCCGGACTCCGTCTTGCGGGCTCGGCAGAAGGCCGACTGCCCACCATTCGACGCCAAGCTCTCGGGTGGTCGGCTCACTCGCTTCGAGCTCGAAGACCGCGTCACTGCGCGTCATCGCAGCGTCGATCTCGAGAAGAAGGTCGGCGTCTTCGGCCTGTGGTCCGGCCCAGGACGATGTGCCAAGAGCGACGAGCAGCACGCTCCAGATCGCTGCTCCGAGTCGGGGGCTGTTCCAACGATGAAATGACATGAGGTTCTCCTTGGGTGTGCGAGCGAGCCATGCGTCGCGAGACTCCTCTCGCAGATGAGATTGCGACGCCCAGTGCCCTCATGCTCGGGGTCCAAGACCCAGGAGAACAAGTTGCGAAGTGTGGTTTCGGCCGTCGCAATGCTCGCAACGTTGCGGCCGCGGGCGGCTACCGCCGAGGCAACGACAGAGGCCGCTCTGGCCGCAGCGTGCGGTTCACTTCGGCTTGCAGAGCCTCGAAGTCGGGCCGATGCCGGATCGGATCGAAGAGAGGAAAGCGGAGCACCGTGGCCGCACTCGGGGTCTTCTCCATCCACGACCGCCGCAACCAGGCGACAGCCGCCTCACCGTCGCCCGCCGCCGCGAACGACAGGGCGAGATACTCCGGATAGATCGAGGTGTGCTGTCGAAGCTCCAGAAGATAGGCCGTACGGTGACGCCAGAAGGGAGTCGGATCGTGGTCGACCGTGGCCGCGGCGGAGAGCCGAGTCGCCTCGTCCAACGCGACTCGATGCTGCTCCAGGTAGCTCTGCATTTCGCGGCCCAGCTGCCGCCACTGCTCCCGGTGCTGGAAGATGTGGAGCCGCACCAGCCGCGGACCGACGCACTCCGGACAACGATCCAAGAGCCTCTGTGAGTGCTCGAGAGCGTGGTCCCAGGCACCGGTCGCATAGAGCGTCCAACCGACTTCGATCCCGATCTGAGGCGCGAGAGGCGCGAGGTGAGCCGCCTGAAGAGCCGCGAACCGTGCGTCGTCGGGGCGACCCAATGCGAGCTGCACGTCCATCACCAGAATCCAAAGCCGGGGCTCGTCGGGAGTCCGTTCCAGCGCTCGCGCCAAGAACTCGCGGGCCGCGGCGTGATCTCGTTCGACGAAGAACGAGAAGGCCGCCATCGCCGTGAGCGCCCGCGGCTCCCAGGGATCGAGATCGAGAGCTCGCCGCGCCGCGAAGATGCCTTCGCAGGCCGACGCCTCACCCAGCTCGGCCATCCACAGATCGTAGTGCGCCAACGCGAGCAGGCCGAGCGCCTCCGGGCTGTCGGGCTGAAGGTCGACCAGGGCCTCCGCCAGGTGCACGGCCTTCCGATAGTCGAGAGCTCCGCCCAATGGGAGGTGCGCGAGAGCGCTCAGGTAGAGCGTCCGCTCGGCGTCGCGCTGGGTGGAACGAGCCAACGCGGGCTTCGATCCGACGAGATCCACGAAGTGGTAGTCGTTGAGGCGTGGCGTCACACGACTCAGCTCCGACTGCGGCACGCGTCGCCGCCACGCGCTCACGACACGCCGAGAGTCTGGATCCAAGAGCTCGGACACGACGAGAGTCCTGTCGTCGACCGGTTCCAGTCGGCCGGTCACGAGATAGTCCACCCGCAGGCGCTCGAGCTCGTCCGAGGGGGCGGAGGACGTCTCGAGAGCCTCGGCCGTGCTCGCCAACGGAGCGTGAGACACCACCTCGACCGACTCGCCATACCGCCTCTCGAGATCGAGCGCGAGGTCCAGGGAGAAGAGACGGCTTGCGAGATCGCCGGACGCAGGAAGGGCCGCCACACGCACTCGGCCTCCGAAGGCCGGCGACGACTGGACAGGAAACCAGGCGAGCGACAGAACGAGCAGAAGACCGAGCCCCAGGGCCGGCGCCGCCGCGAGCCACCATGGCCGGGTACCCCACGCGGGCGAGCGCGCCGGCACGACGTCGCCGATGAAGCGATATCCCACGCCTCGAACTGTGGCGAGGTAGCGGGGCTCGCGCGCACAATCACCGAGCGTGTGCCGCAGAGTGCGGATGATCGGTCGCAGGCTCTGGTCGTAGTCGACTCTCGTGTCTCCCCAGAGCGCGGAGATCAGCTCCGCTCGACTCACCGGCTCGCCCGCCCGACGCACCAAGAGCTCCAATGCCTTGGCCCGCAGCGGCTGGAGCGGGACGAGCTCACCGCCTTCGGTCAGCCGTCCGAGCTCCAGATCGAGCTCGAAGGGCCCGAAGCGGACTCGACGCGCCGACTGCGCGGATCCATCCGCCGCCGCGTCCTCTAGACGCGCGAGGGCATGGAGTCGAGACTCCGGTCCGACCGAGGGAAGTGGCATCTCAGAATTCTAGGAACCCGCGACGATCCTGACCGAGCGGCTCGTCCCAGAGACTCGCCGATTCGTGGCCGAAGGGTCCGCGGGCAGCGGCCGTGGAGCTTCGCGTGGCTCAGGCGCGGTCCCCTGACTGCCGTCACCGCACTGTTTGATCGGCAGCTGCCGATTCGGAGATTTGGCATAGTCAAAATGCATCTCCTGCCATAGGATTCCAGGGAACCTTCGACAAGGAGTCCCCCCATGCCGTCTTGCCTCGACAGACTGAACAGAATGCCTCGCCAAGCCCGACGTGTCGGACAACAGGTCGTTCTCGCGTCCCTACTCTGCCTCCTCGGCGCCCTGCCGGCCGATGCGGTCCGCGTCGACTTCATCCTCTACAACGGAACCGACAACGAGATCTGTCGGTACGACGCCGCCTCTTTCGTCCACTACTACTCGCTGCTGGTGCGCAGCACCTTCCTGGGCGAAGTCGTCTGTAGCGACGTCGACTGGCGTTTCTACGAGAACGGTCGCCTGGTGCGGTCGTACCACTCGAACTCGTCGCTCGAGATCGTGTCGAGAGGCTGGATCGAGGCCGGCTCCGCGCGCATCGAAGTCTCGGTCGATGACTGCGGGTTCTTGACCTCGTCCGGCAGCAAATCGATGAACATCACGGTGGGCCCGCTGCCCCCGGCGTCGATCTCCGGGCCGTCCGACCTGTGCCCGGGTGAGACTCGCAGCTACTCGATCTCCGCGGTCGCCGACGCCCAGTCCTACACCTGGACCGTGCCGTCGGGATTCCAGATCAACGGCGGCGGCACGCAGCTCGCCGCGACGGGCGCGACGACGGTGTCGGTGCGCGCACCGTCGTCGACCAGTGCTTCGACCGGCTCCGTCGCCGTCCGCGCCAACTACCAGAACGGCACCGATTACCCGCGCTGCGGGCCGAGCGACGACCAGACGCGAAGCATCAAGCTGCTGAAGCCGACCCTGACGACGCCGTCCTACCTCAGCGGCCCCGGCAATCTGTGTGAGAACACGTCCGGCACCTTCTCCACTTCGTCGGTCGCCGGCGCGGGCAGCTACGAGTGGGAGTTCCTACGCAACGACTCCGTGGTCCATCGACGCACGACGTCCGGCCCGAGCCTCTTTCTGGGCGGCTACCACCTGAATGGCTTCGGTACGTTCCAAGCCCGCGTCCGAGCGATCAACCGCTGCGGTGCGGCGTCCGGATGGCGCACCGGCAGCGTGACCGTGCTCGCGCCGTCGCATCCGCAGTGCTCGAGCGGCGGCGACCCGCTCTGACCGACTCCGGTCGAGGCGGACCGACCACGGAGAACGACACTGCACCGCGCGCGACGAAACGTCGCGCGCGGTGCGTGCATCTCAGCAAAGAGGCTTCTCGCAGCGAATCGTCCGCAAACTCTGGAGAGACCATGAGAATCATTCTCGTCGGTGCCGCGGGCACCATCGGCCGCGCGGTCGACGCCGAGCTGGCGCCGCGCCACGACATCGTCCGCATCGGCCGCAGCCGTGGCGACGACCAATGCGACCTCACCGACGCGGCCTCGATCAGCGCCCTCTATGACCGGGTCGGTTCCTTCGACGCGGTCGTCGCCACCGCCGGCGAAGGCGCCTTCGCTCCCCTCGCCGAGCTCGACGAAGACGCTCTACGGATCGGCATCGAAAGCAAGCTCCTGGGTCAGATTCGCCTGCTGCTCGAGGGCCGGAATCGTATCGCCGACGGCGGCTCGTTCACGTTCACCACCGGCGTTCTGAGCCACGACCCGGTGGTCGGAGGAGCCGCCCTGTCGCTCGCCAACGGCGCCATCGAGTCGTTCGCCCGCGCCGCCGCCATCGAGCTGCCGCGCGGCCTGCGCGTCAACGTCGTCAGCCCGGGAGTGATCGAGGAAGCGCTCGATGCCTACGGCCCGTACTTCCGCGGTCACGATCCGGTGCCGGCCGCTCGCGCCGCACGTGCCTACGCCAAGAGCGTCGAGGGCGCCCAGACCGGCCAGGTCTATCGCGTGCTCTGACCAGCTGTCTCGCCGAGGGATCCGGCGGTGCGTGACCCGAGGCCCAGGCGACAGGTATACTGTTCGACTCACAGCCCTATCGAGCCTCGACTCATGGGAGAACGAGATTCCTCGTTACTACCAGTGCACGCGCGTCCCTTCGCATGTTCTGTACTGCGACGACGGGAAGGTCTTGCGCGGTGGGCATACCTGCACCTTCCCGTTCGGCCGCAAGCCGGCAACGTGCGGCAAACCTCTCCAACCGATCGCTGGGATCCCGTTCGGAACCCCGTCGAATCGCCAGATGAAACTCCCTGATCGGACGGTGAAAGACGACCCGTCACGTCCGGCTCCGATGGCGATCGCCACGCCGCTCGTCGCGCCAACTCCGACGCTGGAGTCGCCGATGGGCTCTCCAACACCGTCTCCTGCCTTTGCGCCCAGCACCTCGAGCGCCCTGTCCTCGACCTCGACGAGTCGCTGGTCGTACTTCCGCTGCACGCATCCGGGCGGAGCTCACCGCTGGAAGTCCGCCGAATCCATCGACAATCCGCAGGCGGTCGAGTGTCCGGCTCCGATGCTGTTCGGCGCATCCTGCAAGAAACCCCTGCAGTCGATTCCCAGTCTGGTCTTCGGCGATCGAGACGACCAGTACTCGGTGCTCTCTCCCGAAGTCGCTCGATCGGGCGCGCCGCGCGTCGAACACACGTTTCTTTCGGCCCCTACACCGACTTCGTCATCCTTCGCCCCGCGGCGATTCGAGCAGCGGTCCCAGGACACCCTCACCGAGTTCTTGGTTGCGGCTCGCGGTATCGAGCTGCTGTGCCGCGACGGCACCTTTCGCGAGTCGCCGCGCGCACCGACGACGAGCGACTGGACTGGCGACCAGCACGTCGACGAGCCGGGCTTCACCCGCGCCGGTGTGCTCAGGATCCGCTCCGGCGCCACACTCCTCGCACTCGGCAGGCTCGAAGTCTCACGGATCCTCCAAGACTCGGGCGGCTACGACCGCATCATCAGGGATTGCACCCCGAACCCTCTGACGCGCGGCACGGTCACCTATCCGGACTTCGTGCTGCGTCAAGGCCAAGCCCTCTTCGCTGTCGAGCTCAAGACACCGAATGCGTCGACCCTCGCACCCTACCTGGCGCGCGACTTTTTTGACGAGAGCACGGCCCGCGGCCTGTACGGGGTCAGCCGAACCGTCGTCCAGGAGATCGAACAGCGTGCCGGCCTGCTGCCTGAGAGCTACCAGCAGATCATCGCGTTCGACCTCCACAACCTCACGGAGTCGCCTGACCAATCGATCGCCGCGCTGCAGAGCTCGATTCGCAGAGGTGAGCACAGCACCTTCTGGAGATTGATCAGCGGCTTTCTCTTCGTCGATCGTGCAGGCACGATCTCGACCTTTTCGATGGGTCAAGTTCTCGAGCATCAGAGCGCTCAAACGACCCTGGACCGGACGATGACCGGCGTGGCGCCAACCCTCCAACTCGGTGGCACGATTTCAACCGATACCACCGTCACCACGTCGGCGACCTCGACCGCCCCAGGACCCACGGCGTCCTCGAGCGTACCGCCTCCAGCTCATTCGCCGTCCACCGTCTTCAGCATGCCGCTGCCCCAGAGGCCCCGGGCTCAAATCGGCACGCACACACCTGTGTGCGAGAGCTGCTCACGGCCGGTCGGAGATTCCGCAATCCCGTTCTGCTCCCGCTGCATGACGAAATACCGTGCGCACCCCCACTAACAGGCTCGACCTGGCTCTGCAGCGACTCGGCGCCTCGGCACGGGCCCGGCGCAAACGAGATCTACGCGCCGAAATGCGGGAACGCTTGGCCAACCAGTCGCCGGACGACGCCAGACGCAAGTCGGACCGAATCACCCAGCATGCGCTCGAGACCCCTGAAGTCGCTCACGCAGACGGAGTCTTCCTTTGCCTCTCCTACGGCACCGAAGTCGACACCTGGGGTCTCGTCGACCAATTGCTGCAGAACGGCCAAAGAGTCTACGTTCCGCGCGCGGACCGCGACAGCCACCGGCTCCACGTCCACGCCTATCCGTGCCCGCTCGAGACTCTCTCGTTCGGACTGCAGCAGCCGCCCCGCAGCGAGCCGAGCATCGCGAGCCATCGCCTCCATGAGCTGATCGATGTCATCCTGGTGCCCGGTCTGAGCTTCACTCGCCACGGCGATCGACTCGGCCAGGGAGGAGGCTACTTCGATCGCTTCCTCGCCGCGGCACCCACCCCGGCCCTCGGCCTCGCCTTCGACTTCCAGCTGGTCGACGACCTCCCCATCGAGCCCCACGACGTGCCGATGCGCGCTGTCATTACCGAGCGAGGGGTCGTCCGCGCCCGCACGGCGGCGGAGGTCGGTTTGGACTGACCGTCGCCGCGTGCCGCTGGTCACACAACTGGAGCCAATCCATCGCCGCCGTCAAGGCGCCACCTGATCGCCGCCCCGAGTCCCTCGTCGCTTGGCACCGTTCCCCGCGGGCGCAAGGAACAGGTCGCTAGCAGCCCGTTGATGGCGATCCCGGGAGGCCAATCCCCGCGGGCGCGGGCCAAAGCGCTTCGCCACGAGCTGGAGCGGTGTCGAGATCGGCCGATCCCCGCGGGCGCGGGGCAGAGTGCCTCAACGTCCGCGACGGCTTGGTCGAAGGAGGCCGATCCCCGCGGGCGCGGGGCAGAGGCTCGCCGAGATGACGTAGCAGCCGACGGAGAGGGCCGATCCCCGCGGGCGCGGGGCAGAGGCGCCTTTCAGTCGCTCCGCGGCCGCTTCGGTCGGCCGATCCCCGCGGGCGCGGGGCAGAGTCGAGGTAGCCGACGATCTCGGTCGCGTTCTTCGGCCGATCCCCGCGGGCGCGGGGCCGATCCCGCGGGCGCGGGGCAGAGGCGGCGAAGGTCCACGTGTCGTCGGGCGCGAGGGCCGATCCCCGCGGGCGCGGGGCAGAGGTCGAGGACATCGTCGTAGAGGTCCTCTGCGAGGGCCGATCCCCGCGGGCGCGGGGCAAAGGATCCGCCCGACCTCCTCCTCCATCGTGCTCACGGCCGATCCCCGCGGGCGCGGGGCAGAGGCCGAGCTGCGTCAGAACATCTCCCAGGCCGAGGGCCGATCCCCGCGGGCGCGGGGCAGAGACGACCAGATGGGGCGCGCCATGGCGCGCCTCAGGCCGATCCCCGCAGGCGCGGGGCAGAGTTCGACGGCGATTCGTCGCCGCTCTACGACGCGGGCCGATCCCCGCGGGCGCGGGGCAGAGACGCCGATCTCTACACGTCGACCCCGACTGACGGGCCGATCCCCGCGGGCGCGGGGCAGAGCAGCTGGACGACGACCGGGTAATCTGCGGCACCGGCCGATCCCCGCGGGCGCGGGGCAGAGGAGACTTTCCGCCACGGCGACTCGGACGCGCCAGGCCGATCCCCGCGGGCGCGGGGCAGAGGCGACGCAGTTCTTTGCCGAGCCCGGCTACAGCGGCCGATCCCCGCGGGCGCGGGGCAGAGGCGTGACGTTCCCAGATCTCGCGATCGTAGCTGGGCCGATCCCCGCGGGCGCGGGGCAGAGTCCCGACTACGCACTGCCGCCAGACCCGGCGGTGGCCGATCCCCGCGGGCGCGGGCAGAGTTGCCGCGAGCGCGGGGCAGAGGTGTGACCTCGAGCGGGACTCGGTCACTATCTCGGCCGATCCCCGCGGGCGCGGGGCAGAGCGCTGTTGAGCCTTCCGCTGCGTGGCGGCCTGCGGCCGATCCCCGCGGGCGCGGGGCAGAGCCAAGCATGCTCGCTCCGACTCCATGTGCACACGGCCGATCCCCGCGGGCGCGGGGCAGAGCCGACGACATCAGACCATCGGAAGAGCCCCGGGGGCCGATCCCCGCGGGCGCGGGGCAGAGTCACGCGTGACACCTACGACTATCACAAGCTGAGGCCGATCCCCGCGGGCGCGGGGCAGAGCGCCGAGCCGACCTGATGAAGGCAAAGCGTCTCGGCCGATCCCCGCGGGCGCGGGGCAGAGGCGCAAGCCGACTGTTTCTACGCGCTCGAAGGAGGCCGATCCCCGCGGGCGCGGGGCAGAGTCTTCCACGCCGTCATTGAAGCCACCGACGAACGGCCGATCCCCGCGGGCGCGGGGCAGAGGTCCTCACGAAACACGAACCGATCGACCGCGCCGGCCGATCCCCGCGGGCGCGGGGCAGAGCGCCTGAACCACTGCCGGAGAGCCCTGCAGTCGGGCCGATCCCCGCGGGCGCGGGGCAGAGTCGCCCGTGCAATAGGACCTCCGAAGTCTCGAGGGCCGATCCTCGCGGGCGCGGGGCAGAGAAGACGATGCCCTCCAGGATCTGGCGGATGCGGGGCCGATCCCCGCGGGCGCGGGGCAGAGCCACCAAGAGCTCGCTCGACACGTCGACTTGCAGGCCGATCCCCGCGGGCGCGGGGCAGAGCGAGCCCCTGTCCCTCGCAGCCCTCGGAGCCGCGGCCGATCCCCGCGGGCGCGGGGCAGAGAAGACGACGCGATCACCAGCAGAGAATGGGTCGGGCCGATCCCCGCGGGCGCGGGGCAGAGGACACCTGCGTGATTTAGCGCGAGGACACCGCCGGCCGATCCCCGCGGGCGCGGGGCAGAGGAATTCCACTGGAAACGGACGGCGTCTGCGATGGGCCGATCCCCGCGGGCGCGGGGCAGAGACCACGCGCTAGTGAAGAAGCCGATTCGGGAACGGCCGATCCGCGCGGGCGCGGGGCAGAGGCCTAGCAACAGGCCTCGGCTGGCGGCGCGCCGGGCCGATCCCCGCGGGCGCGGGGCAGAGCTGCGAGTGCCACCGGATCTATCGACAGCGACGGGCCGATCCCCGCGGGCGCGGGGCAGAGCTCACCCACGATCAAGACGACTTGCTGGGTGACGGCCGATCCCCGCGGGCGCGGGGCAGAGTTCTCGAGACCCTCCGCGCTGCCGGGTGGCCAGGGCCGATCCCCGCCGGCGCGGGGCAGAGCTCAAGTGTGGCGAGAAGATACTCCAAGACGTCGGCCGATCCCCGCGGGCGCGGGGCAGAGCTGTCGGCAGGCCATGACCTCGACGACCCGGACGGCCGATCCCCGCGGGCGCGGGGCAGAGGCGTTTTTCATCGCCTACTCCGAGTCTGACATCGGCCGATCCCCGCGGGCGCGGGGCCGAGTTGGAGCTGCAAAAGATGACAGCAAACGGCG
>JBCCVZ010000036.1:0-17514 GCA_039194425.1 Acidobacteriota bacterium
CTATCTTCCCGGAGGCAGTGAGACCACCGAGCCACACGAGCTGGTCGGCGCGCTCAAGGAGCAGGTGCGCCATGTGATCGGCCCGATCGCGGCGCCCGACCGGATCCAGATCGTCCCCGGCCTGCCGAAGACGCGCTCGGGTAAGATCATGCGCCGCATCCTGCGCAAGATCGCCTCGAGCGAGTACGACCAGCTCGGCGACGTCACCACCCTCGCCGACCCTGATGTGGTCGACACTCTGATCGCCGACCACAAGGCGAAGGGCTGAGCGGGGAGAGCCTTAGAGCTCGAGCGCCGCGAGAACCTCGTCGGGAAGCTGGTCGACCTGACTCTCGCGGTAGGTCAGCATGTCGCGCAAGATCGCAGACAGGCGATCGATCATGTCTCCGATTCGATCGTAGAGCGCGAGATCTGCCCGGATGGTTCCGGCATGGATCTCGTCGCCCAGCTGCTGCAGCTTCTCCGACAAGGAACGCCGCTTGTCGCGCCAGAAGAGCACGTAGTCGACGAGGTCCTCGGCATCGTAGATCTTCGCGTCCGACAGGACGATCGGAAAGATGCGCTCACGGAAGGAGCCGTGAGCGAAGACCTCGCACAGCTCGAACATGCAGGCCTTCGATCGCAGGTAGGCGTCCGAAATCACGAGGATCACGGCGTGGCCCCGGCCCAGACGCTGCATGAACTCGCGAATGCTCCCTCGGTATCCGATGTCTCGCTCGTCGCGCAGAACCGTGACACCGCGTTCTTGGAGGAGTCGGTCGATCCGTTCGGCGACTGCTTTGCTGCCACTCTTCCACGAATAGGAGAGAAAGACCTCTGGTCGAGCCTCCGCCTTGTCGACGTTTGAGGCGGTGTCGGGTTCGAGAGCCCGCTCCAGGGCCCACCGGTACAGCGGGTTGCGAATCTCGCACAGTCCTGCTCGGTTTTCCCGCACCGACCCGGCCAACGCGAGCTCGGCGATCGCCCGGTTGCTGCGGCTGAAGTGCACACGCTCGCCCGCGAGCAGGCGCTCGATCATCCGGCGTTGCCCCATGTCCTCGCGAAGGCTCACCTGCACCACGTGGCTGATGTTGTGGTCCGCCATCTCTCGCAAGCGTGGAATCGCGTCCTCGACGAAGTCAACCTCGGCTGCCGTCCGGGCTCCGCCCTCCTCCAGCTGCTCGTCGAGGAGCGACAGCAGGGCCTGCGTCAGGAACGGCTGCCCGCGGGTCCACCGTTCGACCGCTGCGGCGATCGAGGAGTCGGGCGCGAGATCGTACGCCGCGACCAGCCGCGCCACCAGCGGTTCAATCTCGGTCGGCTCGAAATCCTCCAGCCACAGATTGCGAGTCACGTTGAAGGGAGAGTTCTCACTCTTCTTGACCAAGAGTCGAGGCTCGAACACCCCCGCCATCAAGAAGCCAAGAGTCTCGAGCTCGAGAGCCACACGGATCGTGCTGTAAAACGTCGCTCCGATCGCCAGCGGCACCGACGATGCCTCGTCGAGCAGCACCAGAAGGCGCGGGATTCTCGGATGCCCTGCCCATCGCTGCCAATAGAGCTTGAGGTCGACCGGGCTCGACGGAGGATCCGGCGCCGGATCAGCGTCGTCGAGCCACGGAGCCACATCGTCGACGATCCGCCGGTGGAGCTCGAGGCACCAGCGGTCCGCGGGAATCGAGTCGTCATTCAAAGTCGACAGATCGATCCGAGTCGTTGCGTACCCGTAGTCGGAGCGCGCTTGGTTCTCGATGCGGCGCAGCAGGCTTGTTTTTCCGACTTGACGAGGCCCGTAGAGAGTGACCGAGCGCTTCTCTTTGAACATCAAGCGACGCACCGTGCGGTCGAGACGTCGCCGCTCGACGTAGACGGGAGACTCGGGCGCAAGCGACCCGCCCGCGACGAATCCAGCGGTTCGTGGACTCTGAGGATCGGTCATGAATTCTTCCTGTCTTCGGCGAGGAAGCCCTCGATCCACTGATCGTCCGAGTAGATCGCAAGAGACTCCCGAAAGAGTGGCGGGTGGATGATGTAGCGCCCGTCCGAGGACCGCAACAGCTGGCAGAGCACCAGATAGCGGAGGCCACGCTCCACGGAAGCACGCGAGACGGAGAATCCGAGGTTGCGGAGCCACGGGAGGATTTGCTCTTCCCGATCCGCGTCGCCGGCGGCCAGTCCGATGGAAATCGCCTTCTCGTGGGGCTCGCTCTGCGACCAAAAGGTTTCCCGCACTTTGTCGCAGAACCAGTTGCCGCGGAGCAGTTCATCGAGACTCTCGACGGTGAGCAGCCCATGGGCGGGGTCCACACTGTCGACACACTCCTCGCAGAGCGCTTGCACCAGGTGGGGATGACCCGCGGTGTATCGCCAAACGCTCTCGAGCATCGTCTCAGGGTCCTCGAGTTGCACACCGATCAGGCGCATGGGATCGACCACCAGCTTCTCTGTCGTCGGTCGATCTAGGAGCTGAGCGCGAACCGGAGTCGTGAAGTTGAAGAAGGCAGATTCAGCGTTCGACATCTGGTCGAGCACGGTGCGCTCGCCGCTCATCAGGAACTGGCACCGCCCTTCTTGTGCCAACGAGCGAAACATGCGGAAGAGAGCTTCACCGGCCGTTGCGCTGTCGTGGGCGAGCAACCGATCGATCTCATCGAACGAGAAGACGACCGGCTTGCCGCAGGCGGCTCGGAGTCGGTCGACCCATGCCGGAAAGCCGCCGAGGTCGGCCGGCGGATCGACACGATGACGCCTCACCGGCGGGCTCGCGAGCAGTTGCCCAAGAAACTCCAGGCTGCTTTCGACGTGGTAGCAGTTCAGCTCGAAGACTGCGAAGCTGCGCTTCTCCAGCTCGCGCCGACCCGCATGCAAGATCGACGTCTTGCCAATCCGCCGAGCGCCGAGGACGCACACACTCCCGCCGTCTTTGATTCTCTCCTGCAGGGCGCCGAGAGCCTGCTGTCGGCCGTAGAACATATCGCGGGTGGTCGGCAACTCGGCGCGGTACGGCGAGAAGAGAAGGAGACTGATCTGTGCCCTCATCTGCTCCATCAGGCGCTCGGTCGAATCGCCCGTCGCGGCGAGAATCTCGATTAGATCTCGTTCGCCGAAGACGACCAGGTTTTCCGACTCTCCGACCCGCAGCTCACGGCGGATCAGCTCCCTGGACGCCGACGCATCGTCGAGGACGATGAGAATGGCGAATCGGAGTTTCGGGTCGAGGTGGTTGAGGAGAGACTTGAGCTCCTCGGTCTCTCTCGATGTGGCTGCCGAAGGGTCGAGCTTGACGAGGAGGGGAAAGCTCGGCGGCAGGATCGCCTCGGCATCGATCGCGTTGGATTCGAAGAGATTGAACGAGCTCGTCGACACGGCCTCTTCATCCTTGGCGACGGTCTGTGGGATCGGTCGCGCCACAGAGACCAGCGAGAGCTGTGTGTCGATCTCGTTCATCAGGCGAGCGATCGAGACCGTTCGCGTGTCTGTCGGCTGCTCGAGTCGCGCCTGCTCGAAAGCCTCGGCGAGCGCCGCGACGGCCCGCGAGCGGACAAAGGCGATGCGCGGCGAGTCGCCCCTAAGCCTCAGCTCCAGATCCTGCTCGGGATGAATCGCTCGGTGCTTCTGGGCGAGGCCTCGGAAGCGGGTCCGCGACACCGTCGGGAAGCGCTCAAGGGACACTTTCCCCCGGCGCAGCAGCTCTTCCTCCAGCAGGCCGGCGACGGTCGCATCGTCGGGTCCCTCGTCCGCGAGCTGCTCGAGCTTCGAGCGCGCTGCGCCTGTGGCCCAAACCAAGAGGAGCAGATTCACCATCAACAAGCCGATCTGCACCGGGACCGACCACGGATTCGCCAGGCGTGTCGACAGCCAGAAGGGCAAGGCGACGGCGGTCGAGCCGAGGACCAGCGCCCCGAACCAGGCTCGGCCGCGGACGAGCTCGTACTGCCGGGCAACTTCGACGGCGAGAAAAGGCAGGAAGAAGTTCCCGGCTCCGAGGCCCAGGGTTCCGAGCAACGTCCAGCCCAAGGCATCGAGCCCTTCTTTGAGGATCCAGATCACCCCTCCGAAGCCAACCGATAGGACGAGCGTCGGCGCGATGACCTGGAGCAAGACGCTCGCGACTCCGAACGGCGGAAGCTCACGCGCCGCGAAGCGCCCGTCGAGACCAGCGTCTTCCGAAAGCTTGACCGCGAAGGAGAACGCCGCCCCGCCGACGAAGAACGCGAAGACCCACGAGGCGGTCGACCAAGGCACGACGCGCTCGACGATTTCGACTGCGGTCGTCCGCTTGCTCCCGTCGGGATAGGTCAGCGAGATCTGCAGCGTCCCGCGATACCTCTCCATCGTGAATCTCGAAACCTCGATCTTCAGGCGATGTGGAGATTCCGTGGTGCAGCTTCGCAAGGAATTCGCGACCGGTGCATTGCATGAAAACTCCCGTTCGGTCAGAAACCCGCGGACTCCAAGCTCACCACCAACCGCAAGACCGACGTCGCGCCCTTCGACGATCAGGTGAAGCCCTTCACCACGCACCGACCGCTCGGGCGTCGTGGACTCGATTTCGACATTCAGGCCACTCCGAACAGTGAGCGCATCCGGCGCCACTGGATCGGGACCCTCCAAAGAGTCGACGGTGACGCGATAGCTCCCGGGGGCCAAAGTCCCGGCAGGAATGTCCAAGTCGATTCGCTCAGAGGTCGTTTCGACCGGCGGAATCACCGTTTCGCCGATCAGGACGCTACGCACCTCGAGGAATTCCTGTCCCATCAGCGTCAGCCTGCTGTCGACCGTGTTGTAGAGCTCGGTCGGCAGAAGCCCGTCGACTTGTGGAGGCCGCGCGTCGACCACCTCGAAGGTCTGACAGACAGGCGGGCCCACGGCCTGCAGGCAGACTCGGTGCGACCCAGGGATCAGATCTGTCGGCAGCGCAACCTCGAGGACTGAACCCTCGGTGTCGTCGCGCAGTGTCCACTCGGCCGCACGATCGAAGCCGGCGCGCGACTTCAACCGCACCTCGTCGACCGCGTCGAAGCCTGTTCCTCGGACCGTCATCGAGTCCCAACCGACCTGGACTTCCGGCGAGACACTACGAACCCACAGACCGTTCTGTGCTTCGAGCGTCACCACTCCACACTGGGCCGCGATCCACAAAGCCGCCACCCATCGGACGACCGCAGCAGACTCTCCTCTCCAAATGCACATACAGACACTCCCGCTCGCAGAGTCACAGCCCCGAGAAGGACCGGCTGTTGACCCACCAAAAACTCTCCTCAAATAGACTCTTCGTCGTTCAACTGGACAATAGTGCTCTGTATTCCAACATCGAAGAAGCAGCCTCGCAGATCTGGAGCAGTCTGTCGGTGCCCTGATCGCCGTGCACGCTCCGTGTACGCCGCACGGCCAGCCAGCTCCAAGTCACGAGTGGATTCTCTGTCCCGCCATGCGGACCGCAAGACAGGTCGCAAGCCTCTCCACGCCACGAAGCTGGGTTCCTAGGAAGCCTCGGGTGCCAGGCGGGCGCGGAGCGCGAGGAAGAGCTCGGCCGTCGCCAGCGCGTCATAGAGCGCGTGGTGCTCGTCGTGGGGAGGCAGGCCGAGGGCGTCGCGGGCCGCGCCGAGCTGCGTCGGCAGGTCGACGGCTCCAGGCTCGATCAGACGGCGCCGGCGATCGAGGCGACGCAGCAGGTGGGTCGTGTCGACGACGTGGCGCACAGTCCAGCGCCGTCCGCGCTCGGCGAACAGGCGCTGCAACATGGTGACGTCGAGGGCGCCAAAGTGCACCAGCAGCACGCTGTCGCCGAGGCGGTCGGCGAGCTCGTCGACCAGGGCGTCGAGCGAGAGCGCATCGGTCGCCTCGGCGGGCAACAGCTCGTGGATGCCGACCGCCTCGGTCCAGACCTCGTCGTCGGGCGCCTGGACGCGGCGAGACCAGCGCTCGCCCCAGCAAATCGCTCGATCGCGCACCGGCACCATGCCGACCGACAGCACATGGTCGGTGAGCGCATCGAGACCGGTCGTCTCGAGGTCGAGCGCCCAGAGCTCGGGGGCCTCGAGGGCGCGGCGCCAGCGGTTCCACGGCGCGCTCCACCTCATCCGAGGATGCCCGTGCCGAGACGCTGCTCCGTGGCCTTTTGCAGGCGATCGATCGCCACGAACGCGTCCTTGAGATGCCGCCGCTCGGCGGCCGAAAGCTGGTCGAGGCGCACGGAGTTGGTGAGCGGCCGACCGGCCCGGCGGTCGGCGAGCTGGGCGCGCAGACGCAGGCCGAAGGCGAACCGGAAGGCCTCGGCGAGCAGGTCGTGGCCGTCGGCGCTCAGAGTGCCGGCGCGCGCGGCCGCCTCGAGGCGTCGCAGCGTCGAACCGGTCCGCTGTCCGGCCTCGAGAGCCAGCAGCCGCGCCAGGCCGGCGATCGGCATCAGCGCTCCGCTCTTCAAATCGACGCCGTCGGCGTCCTCGACGATGCGATCGAGCAGGCCGAGCGGCGGCCGCTTCTTCATCGAGGCGCGCGCCAGCTGGCCGATAAAGCGTCGATTGTCGCGTGCGCCGCGGACGATCTCCTCGAGCGGCTCGAGATCGAGACCACCGTGGACGACGCGCCAGTCGAAGAAGTTCGCCACTCGCATGAGATTCTCGGGCTCGGGCTCGTCGATCCAGGTGCGGAAGAGCCGACACCAGGCATCGAGCGGCAGGCACCAGTGGGTGGCCATGAAGTCCCCGGCGCAGGGCGGGAAGCCGACGGTGAGCAGCGACTCGACGCCGCGCTGCGCCAGCCGCTCGAAGTAGACCGCCGGGTCGACCCCGGCTCCGGACTCCGCGTCGACCTCTCGATCGGCCTCTCGGTCGCCATAGACGAGCGCGTTGTCCTGATCGGTGAGGAACGACTGCTCCTGCCGCCCCTCGGAGCCGAAGACGATCCAGGCGTGGTCGGCGGGCGGCGGCCCAAGCTCGGCCTGGACGTCGCGCTCGGCGAGGTCGAGCAAGTGAGCGCACAGCGCGTCGTTGAGAGCCGCCACCACGCGGCCGACGGCGGTCGGCCCGAGGCCGCCCAGGTGCAACGTCTCGACCATCGCGCCGATGCGGTCGGCGTAGCCTTCCAACTCGTCGGCGCCGCGCGCTCGACGGATCTCGTCGAGCAGCGCGCCCGGGCCCTGGAGCTGACGACGCAGCAGGTCGGAGTGCGTCACCACCCCGACGAGCTGGTCGTCCGCGGCGAGCACCAGGTGGTGCCGGCCGCTGCGCAGCAGGTGGAGCAGCGCCTCGGCGCCGGGCACCGACGCCTCCACGTGCTCCACCGGCGAGGTCATGATCTGTCGCAGCGGCGTGTCGACACCAAGCCCTCGGGCGAGGGCGCGGCGCAGGTCGCGGTCGGTGACGATGCCCACCGGCAGCCCCGAGGGCTCCGCGCCGTCGGTCACCAGCACCGAGCTGACGCCGGCGTCGACCATGGTCCGCGCGGCGTCACCGACCGTCGGTTCGGCGGCTCTGTCGGCCGCGTCGCCACCGAGCGTGAGCGTCACCGGCGGGCGCTGCACCAGGTCGCCCACCGCGCGTCCCAGATCGCTGGTCAACGGCACGGCCTGCGCCGCGGTCAGACGCTGCAGGCGCCGCGCCAGGTCTTCGATGAAGAAGCGTCCGAAGCCCGGCTCGGTGTCACACAGCCTCCGGACGGCGTCGGCGGGCAGACGGTAGAGCAAGCAGTCGCTCTCGGCGCGCGCGTCGAAGCTCGCCGTGGCGGCTGGTGTCTTGGGGGAGGCCTCTACGACCTCGGCCGTGCGCTCCGGCGCAGCCGGGCCGATCGAGGTCAGACCGAACGGCTCGCCGGGCCCGAGCACCAGAATGCCCTGGCCGTCGAGCTCGAGACGGACACGACCCTTGCGCACCACGTACAGGTGATGATTCACCGCACCGCGCGCGACGATCCGCTCGCCGCTCCGCGCCCAGGTGATCTCGAGCGCCGCGGCCAGCCCCTCGGCGCCGGGAGTCGAGACTTCGTCGAACGGCGCATGGCGGCGAAGGAAGTCCAGAGGGTCCATGCTCAAGTCGCTCCATCGGCGCGGACGTGCTCGAGGGGCAGCAGGAGGCGAACGCGCGCACGCCCCGCCGCGCCGTCGTCCTCGCGATCGAGGTCGAACCAGGCCTCGCCGTCGTGGTCGCGGGCAGCCGGGCGCAGACTCGCGCCGAGCGCTTCGCCCTGCCAGTCTTGCAGCCGGTCCTGGTCGGCGAGCTCGACGCGCCAGCTCCAGTCGAGCAGCAGGTGGTCGTCGACGGCGTCGGCGCCCAGGTCGCAGCGCACCACCGCGAAGTCTCGGCGCAAGGACGCGGCGAAGCGTCGGGCCGCCTCGCCCAGGCGCCGCCGGTCGACCGGCACTCGGCGTCGCGCGCCCGGCGGGTCGGAACGCTCCGGTTCGAGCTCGACATCGAACCCACGCTCGACGACGGCCCGGCGCAGCAGGGCGAGCAGCTCGTCGACGGCGACCGGTGTCGTCTCCGCGTCGTGGGGCACCAGCTCCTCGAGCTGGCCGACCATCCCGCCCAGGCGCTCGGCCTCCTCGTTGACCACGCCGTGGAGACGCGCGCGCTGCCCGGGCTCCATCGCCGGAAACAGCTCCAGCGCCTCGGCGGCGGCGCGCAGACTGGCGAGCGCGCCGCGCATGGCGCGCGTCGTCTGCTCGAGCTCGGTGAGCGGATCGCGGCTCATGACGGATCGCTCTTTGGACTGTCCTGCTCGAGACCGTCCTGCTCGAGACCGTCCTGCTCGAGACCGTCCTGCTCGAGACGATCACTCTGCAGAGTCTCACGGATAACGGCCATCAGGTCGCGGGTCGAGAACGGTTTCGTCACGTAGCGGTCGGCGCCGAGCTCGAGACCGCGCAGACGCTCGACGCTGCGCCCGCGGGCGGTGAGCAGGATGACGCGTGGCGCCGGCTGCAGATCGCGCAGGTGGCGGCAAACGTCGAAGCCGCTGCAGTCGGGCAGCATCACGTCGAGCAGCACCAGGTCGGGCGGCTCGGCGCGCGCTCGCCGCAGCGCCTCGTCGCCGTCGCGCGCCACCTCGACACGGTAGCCCTCCTGACGCAGCAGGAACTCCAGCGACAGCACGATGTTCGGCTCGTCGTCGACGACGAGCACCTTGGGCATCTCGGGTTCAGCCATGGGACGGTCCTTCGAAGGTCGCTGTCGGGTCGGCAGGCGGGTCAGCAGTCGGGTCGGCAGTCGGGTCGGCGGTCGCGAGACCGGCCGGGTCGGACGATAGGTCGTCGAGCGGCAGGCGGAACGTCACGCGGGCTCCGCCGCGCTCGCTGGTCTCGATCCAGATGGTGCCACCGTGGCTCTCGACGATGCCGCGGCAAATCGGCAGCCCGAGACCGGTTCCCGGAGCGGAACCGTCCACCTGCCGGAACTTCTCGAACACCCGCGGTCGGTCGTCCTCGGCGATGCCCGGGCCGTCGTCGGCGACTGCGACCAGCACGTGACCGTCGGGCTCCAGAGACAGGTCGACGCCGATCCATCCATCGCTCCACTTGAGGGCGTTCGACAGGAGATTGAGCAGTACCTGCAGGATGCGATCCCGATCGAGCCACAAGATCGGCGTCTCGTCGTCGACCCGGAGAGCGACACTCACGCCGCGCTCTTCGACCAGGCGGGCGATCGAGTCGACCGCCTCGTGCACCAGCTCCACGAGGTCGACCGCACCACGCGTCGCCGCCGACTCGCCGGCCTCGATCTTCGCCAGGTCGAGAATCTGGCCGATCAACCGAGTGAGACGCTCGTTCTCCTTGAGCACGATCGACAAGAAGCGCTGGCGTTCCTCGAGCGACAGATCAGGGTTGTCGTGGAGGATCTCGGTGAACGAGCGGATCGAGGTCAACGGCGTGCGCAGCTCGTGCGCCATGGTGGCCAGGAAGTCGTCTTTCAGCCGATCGAGGGCGCGCAGCTGCTTGTTGGCCTCGCGTAGCCGCGCCGACGCGTCCTCGAGCTGGCGCGACTTGTCCTCCAGCTCGCGGCTGGTGGCGAGCACCCGCGACGTCTCGTCGAGCAGATGGACCACCTCGTGCACCGACACCGGCTCGCGGGTGGCCACTGAGGCCAGGGCAACGTGCGCCGAGGCGGCGCCAGTGGTGCCGGCGAGGAGACGTTCGGCGAACTCGATCAGCTCTTCGTCGGCGTAGCGCATCGAGCCCGGCTCGATCTTGCGCTGCGCGCAGTGCGCCGCGAGCGCGGTCTGCGTGCGCTCGACGCCGAGGAAGCGCTCGAGCAGAGACCGCACGGTGTCGACCGGCGTGTCGGCGCGCCACAAGCGGAGCGCGGTGTCGTCGCCCGGGCCGGTCTGCCGGAAGACATCGACGAAACGACGCGCCTGTCGGACTTCGAGCGCCGAGCGCCCACCACGCGACGAGACGGCGATGAAGCAGCCGACGTTGACCAGCAGGCTCCAGAACATCGAGTGCGCGATCGGATCGAGAGCGTCGAGGCCGAAGAGCGCGGTCGGTCGCAGCCAGCCGACGCCGAATGGCCCTGCGTCGACCCACGAGGCCGAAACCCAGCCGGTCGTGCTCAGAGTCGGCAGCGGCAGGGTGTAGCCCCAGACCACGACGCCGGCGATCAGCGCCACCAGAGCACCGCGCCGCGTCGCGCCGCGCCAGTAGAGGCCGCCGAGAATCGCCGGCGCCAGCTGGGCGACGGCGGCGAAGCTGATCAGGCCGACCGAGACCAGCGACGCCTCGAGCGCGGTCGCCAGGAGGTAGAGCTGGCCGAGCCCGAGGATCACCAGAATCGAGACCCGGCGCACGGTCAGCAAGAGCCGGCCGACATCGGGATCGCGCCGGTCGAGCGTCTGACGCAGGATCAGCGGCAGCACCAGGTCGTTCGACACCATCGTCGACAGAGCGACACACTCGACGATCACCATGCCAGTGGCCGCCGACAGCCCGCCGAGGAAGACCAGAAGGGCGAGCGCCTCCTGGCCTTCCGCGAGCGGCAGACTCAGCACGAAGGTGTCGGCGTCGACTGAGCCCGTGCCGAAGCGCAGGCTGCCGGCGAACGCGATCGGCAGGACGAAGAGGTTGATGACGAGCAGGTAGAGCGGAAAGAGCCAGGCGGCGCGCTCGAGGTGCGCCTCGTCGACGTTCTCCACCACCGCCACCTGGAACTGGCGAGGCAGGAAGAGAATCGCCAGCATCGACACCACCACCATCCACGACCAGGTGCCCCACGAGCCCTCGAAACGCATCAGCCGAGCCAGGTCCGGCACTGCCTCGGCACGGGCGAAGAGGTCGGATGGCCCGGCGAAGAGGCTGTAAGTGACCCAGACGCCGACGGCGAGGAACGCGACCAGCTTGACGACCGACTCGAAGGCGACGGCGAGCACTAGGCCCTCGTGGCGCTCGGTGAGGTCGAGGTGGCGGGTGCCGAAGAGAATCGCGAAGAGCGCCATCACCGCGGTGACGCCGAGCGAGGTTCGCACGAAGGCGGCGCTGTCGCCGGCCGTCGCGAGACCGCTCGCCGACGGGCCGTCGAGCATGAGCAGAAACGACACCGCGACCGCCTTCAGCTGGAGGGCGATGTAAGGCACCACACCCAGCACCGCGATCACGGTGACCAAGGCGCCGAGCGCACGACTCTTGCCGTAGCGCGACGCGACGAAGTCGGCGATCGAGGTGATCCGCTCGCGCTTGCTGATGCGCACGATCTTGCGCAAGACGAGAAGCGAGAGCGCGGCGGTGAGCGTCGGCCCGAGGTAGATCGGCAGGAAGCCGACGCCGTCAGTGGCGGCCCGGCCGACGCTGCCGTAGAAAGTCCACGCCGTGCAGTAGACCGCCAGCGAGAGCGCGTAGACCCACGGATTCGCCACCAGGCTGCGCCCGCGCTCGGCGCGACGATCACCCCACCACGCGACGGCGAAGAGCAGGCCGAGATAGCCACCGGCCGTCACCACGATCAGCCAGGGTGCCATCAGCGTCGGCGCCCCCGGCCCGACGCCAGCCACGCGAGCACCGCGATGAAGGCGGCCCAGGCGACGAAGAGGTAGACGTAGAAGACCGGAATGCCGGCGAGCGTCCCGGAGCCCGAGAAGAGTTCCATCAGCGGGTAGCCGAAGAGCAGGCAGCCGACGAGGAAGAGAAGCACGAGGCGCGGCGCGAGCAGGGGTTCCCGCGCCATCACTCGAGCAGCCCGTGCTTGCGCAGCCGGCGGTAGAGGGTACTGCGCGCGATCCCCAGGTCGCCCGCGGCGCGGCTCAGGTTGCCTTCCGCCGCCTCCACGGCCGCCACCAGGCGCTCGGCCTCGCGCTCAGCGAGCGTCTTCGGTGCGGCCGGTGGCGCCGGACGCGACTCGGACGACGTTCGCTTCGTCGACGCGCGCTCGGGCGACGGCACGGCACTCGACGCCTCGGACGTCGACGACCCGGACGTCGACGACCCGGAGGTCGACGGCTCGGCGATCGACGGCGCCGGATCACGCTCGCCGTCGCGGGCGAGCAGGCCGTCGAGGCGCGCCGGGAGATGCTCGATGCCGATCTCGTCGCCGTCGCAGAGGATCAGGGCATGCTGCAGCGCCGTCTTCAGCTCGCGGACGTTGCCCGGCCACGGATTCGCGATCATCCATTCGAGCGCCCGCGCCGACAGCGCCGGCGGGCGCTCGCGGTCGCCGAGCAGATCGCGGCGGCCGGAGAGCTGATCGAGCAGGTGGAGCGCCAGCTCGGCGACATCCGTCCGCTGACGCACCGGCGGCAGGCTCAGGCAGGCACCGTTGATGCGGTAGAAGAGATCTTGCCGGAAGCCGCCGTCGCGCACCAGCCCCGGCAGGTCGCGGCACGTGGCGCAGATCAGGCGCACGTCGGCCTGGCGCGGTCGGCTCTCGCCCACGCGGTAGTACGTGCCGTCCTCGAGCACGCGCAGCAGCAGCGCCTGCAGCGGCCCAGGCATCTCGGCGACCTCGTCGAGAAAGAGCGTGCCGCCGCGCGCGGCGCCGACCTTGCCCTCGTGGCCTTCGCGGCTGGCGCCGGTAAAGGCTCCCGGGGCGTAGCCGAAGAGCTCGCTCTCGAGCAGGTGCGGCGACAGCGCGCCGCAGTTGATGGCGACGAAGGGCTGGTCGCGCCGCGGGCTCTCATGGTGCAGGGCGCGCGCCATCAGCTCCTTGCCGGTGCCGGTCTCGGCGAGAAGCAACACCGGCAGCAGAGTCCGCGCGAAGCGCGCCCCAGCGTCCTTGGCCGCGAGCAGCTCCGGATCGTGGCCGAAGATCGCATCGAAGCCGGGAGCCCGCGGGCTTTCGCGGCGCATCGGACCCGAGCGCTCCCGTCCGTCGCCGACGTCGAGAAAGGCGACGACGGCGCGCGGCGCGCCGTCGCGTGCGGCCACCGGCTCGATCCGCACCTTCGCCCCGCGCCGCGGCGCGCCGGGCGCGGCCGGTAGATCGGCCACCAGCCCGGCGTCACCCGCGCGCGCGATCACCGTCAGCTCGCGCCAGCCGACGCCGAGCAGCTCACGCACCGGCGTCCCGGCGCCGCGCGTCGAGCGCTCGAGGCCAAGCAGATCGAGCGCCGTGCGATTGGCGCGGGCAAGCCCTCCTCCTTCGGCGACGAGCAGAGCGGGCTGCGCACAGGCGTCGACGAGACGGCCGGCGAGAGCGATCTGAGCCTCGATCCCGGCGTCGGAGAGCGCGGACGGAGGAGCGGCTGATTCGGGCATTGCTCGACATTGTATCGATCCGTCGCACTATGAGCCAAGAGGCCGATCCAAATCAGCGATCCGATCTCCCGAACGAATCATTACGCTACATATCTTCGCTTCCTTAGTTGAAGATCGATTCATTTCGAGTCGTTTCACGACAAATCTGCTGGCACGCACCGTGCACTAGTCGATGCCACCCACCCCCACTGTCGGACGTCGGCGCCGGGCACCACCGGCTCTGCACCGCGCGGCCGATCGCATCGCTGGTCGAAAAGGAGACTCGGATGGCCCCCGACCGATTCGCGTGTCGAGCCCTGTGCCTGCTCGCCGTCATCGCTCTCACCCTGCCGCCTTCTGTCGGAGCGGAGTGGCGGATCACCTCCGACGACGGAGAGTCGTCGATCAAGGTCGGCTTCCTCGGCGTCCTGCGGGCGGACTCCGAGGATCTACCCAACGGCGAGAGCGCCGAGAACCTGTTCTTCCGCCGCCTCCGCCTGCTCGCCGGCGGCACGCTGGCGGAGCGCTGGTCGTTCTTCCTCGAAACCGACAGCCCGAATCTCGGCAAGTCGAGCGAGGGCAACAAAGACACCGGCGATGTCTTCATCCAAGACTTCTTCGTCACCTACACCCACAGCCAGCAGCTCAAAGTCGACACCGGCCTGATCTTGATCCCGCTGTCGCGCAACTCGACCCAGTCGGCCGCCACGCACCTGGCCTCCGACTACGGACCGTACTCGTTCCTCCAAAGCGGCCCGACCGACTCGCGCGTCGGTCGCGACTACGGAGTCCAGATGCGCGGCAGCCTCGCCGACGCCTCGGTCGAGTACCGGCTCGGAGTCTTCGACGGCAATCGCAGCGTGACCGACGACCTGCGCTTCGCCGGCCGGCTCTCCTACCACGTCTTCGACGCCGAGACCGGCATGTTCTACACCGGCAACAATCTCGGCGCCAGGCGCCAGCTGTCGTTCGGCGTCGGCTTCGACATCCAGGACGATTTTCAAGCGATCGGCGCCGACGTCTTCTACGACCAGCCTGTGGGCGACGACGGCTCGGCCTTCACCGTCCAGCTCGACAGGATCCTCTACGATGGGGGCGACACCTTCATCAGCCTGCCGGAGCAAGAGACTCTCCTGCTCGAGATCGGCTATCTCTTCGGCTCGAGCCGCCTGCAGCCGTGGCTGCAGTACGCCGAGCGGGACTACGACGACCCGGCGCGCGCCGACACCGACTCGACCTTCGTCGGCGTGAACTACCGCCTCGAGGGCCACAAGCGCGTGCTACGCCTCGCCTACGGCCAGCTCGGCACCGACGGCGCCGACGACCGTGACGTGCTGCAGCTGACCCTCCAGATTTTCCAGTTCTGATCCTTCGACTTCGAACCTGGGAGAAGCCCCAATGTCCGACGCCACGCAGGCCCGCGAGGCCTATTGGAAGAAGAATCGCAGGTTGATTGCCATCCTGCTCACCATCTGGGCGATGGTCTCGTACGGCCTCGCCATTCTGTTCCCGATGACCTGGAACATCGGCAAGCTACCCGCCGGCTTCTGGTGGGCCCAGCAGGGCTCGATGTACGTCTTCGTGATCCTGATCTTCGTCTACGCCTGGCGCATGGACGCGATCGACCGTGAGTTCGACGTCCACGAGGAGGAGTGACGATGGACTTCACCACCACCGAGCTCTGGACCTTCGCATTCGTCGCTCTCACCTTTGGGGCCTACCTGTTCATCGGCTACAGCAACCGGGTGCGCGACACCAAGGGCTTCTACGTCGCCGGCCAGGGCGTGCCGCCCGTCTTCAACGGCATGGCCACCGCCGCCGACTGGATGTCGGCCGCTTCGTTCATTTCGATGGCCGGCCTGATCTCGTTCATGGGCTACGACGGCGCCGTCTACCTCATGGGCTGGACCGGTGGCTACGTGCTGCTCGCCCTCTTGCTCGCGCCCTACCTGCGCAAGTTCGGCCAGTACACCGTGCCCGACTTCGTCGGCGACCGCTACTACTCCCAGCTCGCCCGCGTCGTGGCGGCGATCTGCGCGGTCTTCGTGTCGCTGACCTACGTCGCCGGCCAGATGCGCGGCGTCGGCGTGGTGTTCTCGCGCTTCCTCGGCGTCTCGATCGTCTGGGGCGTCGTCATCGGCATGACGATCGTGGCCTTCTTCGCCGTCATCGGCGGCATGAAGGGCATCACCTGGACGCAGGTCGCGCAGTACACGGTGCTGATCATCGCCTTCCTGATTCCTGCGGTGGCGATCTCGGCCAAGCTCACCGGCAACCCGATCCCGCAGCTGTCCTTCACCTTCTCCGACATCACGCAGAAACTGAACCAGATCCAGATCGACCTCGGCTTCACCGAGTACACGGCACCGTTCCAGTCGAAGAGCCAGCTCGACGTCTTCTGCATCGCCATGGCGCTGATGGTCGGCACCGCCGGCCTGCCGCACGTCATCGTGCGCTTCTACACCGTGCCCAACGTGCGCGCGGCGCGCTACTCCGCGGGCTGGGCTCTGCTCTTCATCACCATTCTCTACACCACCGCTCCCGCGCTCGCGGCGTTCGCGCGCTACAACCTGATCGACACGCTGCACGAGACGCCGATCGCCGAGGCGCGCGCACTCGAGTGGGTCGACAGCTGGGAGGAAACCGGGCTGTTGACGCTCACGGACAAGAACGGCGACGGACGGCTGCAGATGACGCCCGACGCCGCGACCAACGAGATCGTGGTCGACCGCGACATCATCGTGCTGTCGACGCCGGAGGTCGCCGGGCTCGCGCCTTGGGTGATCGCGCTGGTCGCCGCCGGCGGCCTGGCGGCGGCCCTGTCGACCGCGGCGGGCCTGCTGCTGGTGATCTCGAGCTCGTTCGCGCACGACGTCTACGCCAAGCTGATCAATCCCGCGGCGAGCGAAGAGAAGCGCCTGCTGGTCGGCCGGATCACCATCTTCGGCGCGATCTGCATCGCCGGCTATTTCGGCATCAATCCACCGGGCTTCGTCGCCGAGGTGGTGGCCTTCGCCTTCGGCCTGGCCGCCGCCAGCTTCTTCCCGGTGATCCTGCTCGGCATCTTCGACAAGCGCAGCAACCGCCAGGGAGCGATCGCCGGCATGATCGTCGGCATCAGCTTCACGGCGTTCTACATCATCGGCAATCGCTTCTTCGGTATGCCGGCCTTCGTTTTCGGCATCAGCGCCCAGGGCATCGGCACGATCGGCATGGCGCTGAACATGGCGACGATGCTGGTGGTGTCCCGGATGACGCCGCCGCCGCCGCAAGAAGTCCAGGAGATGGTGGAGAACGTCCGCATTCCGCGCGGAGCGGGCGCCGCCAGCGGCCACTGACCATCTCACCCTGCGCGCGCGCCGGCCGATCATGGCCGGTGCGCCGCGTTCGGCCTTCTCGTTCCTGCTTCCCTTTCACCGACCGTGAGCTGATCCGACATGACTCAGACCCCGAAGTGCAATTCCCTCGACGAGTACCGAGAGATGTATCGGCGCTCGATCGACGAGCCTCAGGCGTTCTGGCGCGAGCAGGCCGAACGCATCACCTGGTTCCACCCGCCAGACGACGCCGGATACTGGGACTACCGACGCGTCGACTTCTCCTGGTTCGAGGGCGGAAAGCTCAACGCATGCTTCAACTGCGTCGACCGACACCTCGCCGAACACGCCGACAAGACCGCCATCATCTGGGCCGGCGACGAACCCGGAAACTACGAGCACATCTCCTACCGACAGCTCCAGCGACGCGTCTGCCGCGTCGCCAACGTGCTCAAGGCCCACGGCGTCCGCCGCGGCGACCGCGTCGCCCTCTACCTGCCGATGATTCCCGAGCTCGCCTACACCATGCTCGCCTGCGCGCGCATCGGAGCCATCCACTCCATC
>JBCCVZ010000037.1:0-17129 GCA_039194425.1 Acidobacteriota bacterium
CGGTACCCTTTGCCGAAACCTCGGATCGTCCACTCGTACGTCAACACGTAGCGAACCCATTGCTCGGAGGAGCCGGATGCGGGAAATCCGCACGTCCGGTTCTGTGGGGGGCCTGGGGAGCAATCCCCAGGTCTACCCGATCGCCGGCCGCAGGGCACTTCGCTGGATCAAAGCGAGCCTGCACACTCTCTCGATCGATTCGATCTCGGCGCCCACCCTATCGATCGGCGGCTTCGACGTGCAGACGATCACCGTCCACGCGGTGGCGCAGGCCGGCGGCGGCGAGGACGATTTCGAGCGCGTCCTCGGGCGACGACCCGCCGACCGCGCCCTGGATCAGGACCGGCTGTCCGCGCGCGTCGAGCAGCAGGGCCGGATCGATCTCGACCTGCCAGCCGGTCTCCGCCTCGACCCAGTCGAGAAAGTCTCCGAGCTCGACGCCGTCGCTGTCGAAGGGCGGTGCGGCTTGCCGGGTCCAGGACCAGGCCTCGCCGTGGGTCGGCGCCGGTGCGACCTGCAGGGTCCCCTGCTCGTCCCGTAGTTGTTGGCCGCGGGCGACCTCGAGCCGCTGGGCGCCGCGGACGACGCGCACCGCGCCGTCGCGGACCCGCACGCCGAGACCGTCGCCGTCCAGTGAGATCATGTAGCGCGTTCCGACATGCTCGATGGTCGCGCCGCTCGCGCGCAGCAGGAGCGCGGCGGGCACCGCCTCGACGTAGATCTGGCCGGCTTCGAGCTCGGCGTGGGCCGCGTCGTCGAGGCGCAGCGCGGTGCCGGCGTTGAGGCGGAGCCGGTGGCCCGTCCGCAGCTCGACGGTGAGCCACTCGCCGGCACCAGTGACCAGGCGCTGGCCGGGCTGTAGCTCGCTGCCGCGCACGAGCGCGCCGTCGCCGCCGATGACAGCGACCACCGTGCCGACGGGTTGCGCGGGGACGAGCCGGTCGGCGAGCCAGACGCCGAGGCCGACCAAGGCGACGGCGGCGGCGGCCAGGACGATGCGCTGCCTGCGTCGACGACGCTGCGCCAGCTTCCGCCTCCAGGCGGTGCGCGCCGGCGCCGCGAGGGCCTCCAGATCGATCTCCGGCAGCGGCTCGCGCGGCCCGGCGCGGCGCACGGCGTCGGCGATCGGATCGTGGTCGGTGGGGCCGGAGTGGTGGTCGGACATCAGGAGGTCCCTCCCTCGCCGCGATTGATGGCGGCGAAGACCTTGCGAAAGGCGGCGCGGGCGCGGGTGAGGGTGGACTCGGCGGCCTTGGGGCTGACGTCGAGACGGCGGGCGATCTCCTTCACCGACAGCTCCTGCAGGTACTTCCACTCGAGAACCTGACCGTACGGCGGGTTCAGGAGATCGAGCGTGCCATGAACCGCCGCGCGCTGCTGATCGTCTTCCAGCTCCTCAGGAGGCGACGGCAGGCCGGTCTCGATGAGCTCCAGATCGACCGGACTCTCGGCGGCGTAGCGCGCGCGCACGTGCCATTTGCGCCAGTACGTGCCGATCTGGAAGCGACAGATTCCGAGCAACCACGCACCGAGAGGCGCGTCGCCCCGAAAAGAGTCGAGCGTGTCGACCGCCTCGACCAGGGTCGTCTGCACGATATCGGCCACCGCGTCCGGGTGGCCCGCCAGCTGGTTGCGGGCGAAGCGCACGAGGACGGGAGTGTACTCGGCCACGAAGCGGTCGAAGGCTCGCGCGTCGCCGCGGGCCATGGCGCGCAGCAGCTCACGCTCGGCACGCCTTGGATCCGAGGTCTCGCCGAGCCTTCGCGGACCGAGCCGCGGGGGTGGAGTGGTGCGTCCCATCAGGAGCTGCGTCCCATCGAGAATCATGTCGCGCAAGGAGGAGAAATCCTCCGCCGCGCGGCTGTTCTGCGTCCATCGAGGAACCGGTCAGGGCACGGTGGCGCTCCAGGCCGCGGTCGACCCCGACTCGAAGCCATCGGCGAAGACAAAGACGAACTCGATCCCGTCGTCCTCGCCGGAGCCGTCCTCGTCGCGCGCCTCGTAGGCTCCCACGTCGCAGCCGTCGTCGGCGTTTCCCGTGGTGGCGATGTCGACCGGTCGCGAGAATCCCCGCCCGTCGACCGCCGGTGCGCCGTCGCAGCTGCCGGTGTCGATCGCCGGGCTGGCGAGCGGCAGGGCATGGGTCGGCGCGCAGAAACCGTTCGGCAGTGTCGTGGTGCAGCCGAAACGCTGCAGCTCGGAGAGCTCGGGATCGAGGAAGACCTGGTCGCCGGGCAGGACGAGATTGTCGAGGCAGTCCCCCGGGTTCTGCACGATGTTGAAGCCAGCGCTGGCGCCGAACTGGTTGATGCTGCAGTCGTTGGCGACCTCGTTGCCGAGCACGTCGACGATCCAGTTGCCTGCGAGAAGACTGCCGCGGAAGTCGGAGAACCAGGCGAAGTAGAGGCCGCCGGCGCGCGACTCGCCGGGGGTGGCGCCGGGCCCCGCAATGGCGCGATTGTTCGTCATCGTCACGTTTCGGAGTCGCAATTCCGCTGTGCCGAAGGTGCTGAAGCCGCCGCCGCCGGCGAACCCACCGACGCCGAGGAGACTCGGGCCACCCTCCACGCGGTTGCTCGAGAACGTGACCGCGGAGAACAGAGAGTCGTCGTCGCCGCAGCCGCCGCCACCGAAGGCGCTGCCGCCGAACGAGAAGGTCGACGAGCCGCCGCGAACCACGTTGTGGTCGCTGGTCGAGCTGCGGACGGTCGTCGCGGTGAGGGCGTAGAAGGCGCAGCGACCGTCGCCTGCGGGGGCTCCCGAGCCGCCCTGGGTCAGCCCTTCGGTCATCCGCGAGCTCTCGAGAGTGATCGGGGCTCCCGGCACGCCGTGGAGATACGCGGCTGCGGCAATGCCGGCGCCGCCGACGACGTCGGCCGCGGTGGTGCCGCCGCCGACGGCTCGGTTGCCGCGGAACAGTAGTCCGACGAGCTCGGTCGGTTCTGCCCCGTTGGCGATTCGCAGGTAGAGACCGCCGCCCGACCCTTCGCCGGGAACGTCGTTGCCGTCGCCGGCG
Organism: Acidobacteriota bacterium; assembly: GCA_039194425.1. GTDB lineage: Bacteria > Acidobacteriota > Thermoanaerobaculia > Multivoradales > J023 > JAUIJL01. Next base: position 3,017 of record JBCCVZ010000037.1, read on the forward strand.
AGCGCCTCGTTCGCCTCGAACGTGCTTTGGCGTACGAGACCCAGAGGTCGCTCCGACGCGATGCCGCCGCCGAACGCGAAGCCGCCGTTGCTCAGTGCCAGGCCGCCGACGGCACGGTTGCCCGCGAACGTGGTCTCGAGGATCGAGCCTGCTGGCGTGGCGCCGGTCGAGAAGGCGATCGCGCCACCGCGGGCTTCGCCGCCGTCCACGCCGCCGCCGAAGCCGCCCTGGGCCAGGTTGTCTTCAAAGAGCGAATCTTCGATCGACGGCACCTCGCCGCTCGGTCCGACGTAGATCGCACCGCCCAGGCCGTCCGCACCCTCGACCAGACCTCCCGCGGTGTGGCCCCGGAAGGTCGTCTCCTGCGCGTGAAGCCTGCCGTTGTTCACCCCGCTGCCGAGGACGACCGCTGCGCCGCCGTGGCTGAAGGCACAGCCGTTCTCGAGCACGAGATCGATCAGAGTCAGGTCCCCGCCGACGATGTTGACGAGGCGGAACTGGTCGGCCGCGGTGCAGCCGAGGCCGAGGTCGCGGACGATCGAGCGCGCCGCGCCGGAGCGGATCGTCATCGGCGACGTGATGTCCGGCAGGGCGGCGAACGAGCCGAGCTGCGAGGTCGAGTGGATGAGGTCGGCGGCGGCGAGCACGACGTCGACGTCGAGCACGATGTTCTCGGCGCCCCCGGCGCCGACGCAGGCTCCGACGTCGGTGTCGGTGTTGGCTGAGCGGATTGCGTCGGAAAGGGAGCACGAACCGTCGACGACGATCGTTCCCACACCGGCGAGCGTGGGCGGCGCGATGACGGCGAGCGCGCCGGAGGCCGCGAGCACGCAGAGGACGAGGCGACGAATCGAGAGGCGAGGCGACATGGGGGACTCCTGGGGTCGTGAGTGATCACAGGAGACGTCGTGGGGTGCGACCCGGAACCTTCGGACTCGAGGACGAACGGTTGCTGAGGAGGGGCGAAGTGCTGTCCTGGCGGGATGGACGACCTCGGGCCGTCGGCGCGGCTACCAGGAGAGCTCGAGACTCCAGCGCAGGGTGCGCCCCAGATCGCGCTCTTCAGGCAGGGCGGATGGCGGCGGGCCCTCCGCACGCAGCGGCAAAAGGTCGAGCCCGCGGACATTGCGCCGATCGAAGAGATCGTCGACTCCGACCCCCGCTCGCAGCGTCGTCCCGCGGCTTTGCCAGGCACGGGAGATGCGCACGTCCAGCCGATGCACCGGGGGAAGCCGTTGACTGTGAATCGGGCCGAGGGCGAGCTCGAGGTCCTGGCGCGCCAGGTCGAGGTCGAGCGGCGTGATCCGCCGACCGGACGCGCTGCGCCAGAGCACGTCGGCCTCGATCTCAAAGGGGAGCCGGACAGCCAGCGCCAGGTCGAGGGCGTGGCGTCGATCCGAGCGTCGAGGACGCCACGTGCCGTCGGCGAGGCGATCCTCGAAGCGGCCGAAGCCGTATGTGGCCGAGGCGCGGAGTCCAGAGCTCCTCCGGTAGTCCCAGCGCGCTTCGAGCCCTTGATTCCGCGCGACCTCGGCCTCCACCCGCACGCGATCGTGCTCGAGCTCGGGAACTCGGCTGACCGACTGGAAGAGGTTCTCGAAGCGTCGCCTGGGTCGGTCGATCCGCTGGTGGTAGATCTCGACCGAGAGGGTGTGCGCGCCGCGGCGGACCGTCGATCCGAGGGACACATAGTCCGAGGTCTCGACGCCTGGTGGTCGCTCGTCGCCGTCGGCCAGCAGCAGCTGGTGCGAGTCCGGCGCATCGCGGACGCGGGCCCAGCCGATGCGCCAGACTGCCGAGCCCGTACGGACGGCGGCATCGAGCCGAGGTCCGATCGCCGAGCCGTCGCCGAGGGCGTCTTCGTCGAAGCGCAGGCCGCCGGAGAGCGTGAGCGCCTCGCGTGGTCGCCAGGTTGCCTGGGAATAGAGCGCCGAGCGCGTTTGGTCGATCGTGTCCGCGAAGAAGACGGTCGGGATCACCGGGAAGTCACCGGGGCCGGGGACGGGCGGCGTGCGGAACGGCGCGAAGAGCAAGTAGTCGTAGCGCGTGGTCTCGCGCGATGTCTCGACTCCCCAACGTGACTCGAGTCCGACGCGGAGGCTCGACGTGCCGTCGATACGGCCGGTCGTGCGCCGCGTCGAGCGTCGGTCGTCGAGGACGAAATCCTCGTCGGTCTCGGGCGGGGTCAGGATCGCCGCCTCTTGCTCCTGGCCGAACCGACGCTGGTCGATCTCGCTGTGGGAAACCCGCGTGTCGAGCACGTGACGGGTCCCCAGGGAAGCCAGGGAGCGCACCTGGGAGTACTGGCTGTCCTGGTCGATCGTCAAGGCCCTCACGAAGGGATCCTGGAACAGAACCGAGAGATCGTCGGCGACCTGCAGGGTCTGGAGTGTCAGCTCGTGACGGGGACGGAGAACGAGCGTGAGCTTGGCGAGTCCGTCCCAGTAGGCCGGCACCTGGTTCAGATCCGCGCCGGCCGGCGGCAGATCCGGCGCGCCTTGGCGGTAGGCGACGAGCCAGCGGAGGCGGTTCCCCTGATTCGTTCCGCCGAGCAGGGCCTGGAGAGACTCGTCGCCGGCACCGAGGCGGGCCGAGATGCGAGATCCCGTGGTGCGGGTGAGCACCTCGAGGATGCCGCCGGAGCAATCGCCGTAGAACACCGGCGGGCTGCCTCTGTGCAAGCGAATGGCGTCGACGGCAGTGGGGGTCACCGCGCCGGCGAGGCTTCCGAGGTCGCGGAAATGGTACGGCTCGGCGATGTCGATGCCATCGACCACGAGAGTCAGGCGCTCCGCGTCGTGCCCACGAACACCGAAGGCGACGCCCTGGCCTTCGACGGTGCCCGGCAGGCGCGCCGCCGCCGCCAGCACGTCCTGGTCGATAGCGAGAGCGTCGCGCGTTGCCTCCGGGCTCGGTCGCCAGCTGCCGAGCGGTCCGGGGAGGGGCGTGGCGCCGACGAGGATCTCTTCGCTGGTCTCGGCGGCCAGTCTCAGGGTGGCGTCGAGCTGCTGCCGAGACCCGACATCGACCGACAGTCGCCATCGCCGCGCGAGGTAGCCGGGTCGCGAGACGATCACACTCTTGGATCCCGCGGTCAGGCCGTGGAGCTCGAACCGACCATCGTCGTTTGTGAGACTCGTCTCACCATCCGGCAGGAGGCGAACCTGGGCAAAGGCGATCGGCTGACCGCCGGGCTCGGCGCGGATGGTGCCTTCGAGCGAGCCGCGGCGGGCCAGGCGGACGACCAGCGGTCCGCCCGCGTCGGCCCGCGCCTCCAGACCCATCGGCGCGAGCAGGGTGCGCAGGCGTTCTTCGGGCGAGCCGGAGCAGGGCAGGCCGTCGACCGGCGTGGAGGCGTCGACGAGACGGCTGGTGTAGACGATCTCAACGCCCTCGCGGCGCAGCAGCTCGAGCGCCTCTCCTAGTGTCTCGACGCGCGCGGGTGCGTCGCCGTCGCTCGGGCACGAAATGTGCCGCACCTCAAGCGCCGCCTCTGCCTCCAAGGACGGGCCCCAAGGGAGGGCCACCGTGGCCAAGAATACGGTCGCCAGGAGCACGACCGCGAAAGGAAGCTCACGGAGCGGACGGGGGCAAGGGCTTCGATCGACCATGACGGATGCCAGAAGAATGGCACCCGAGCCTATCCCCGACCACGGACTGGCCAGGAACGCCCTCCTTCGAACGGAGTCGAAGGAGGGCCGGAGCGAGCCCTTCGCAGGGCGGACGTGCGCTCAGGGCGTGCCGGTCGTCGCCGACCAGAGGCCGAGGCCGCCGCTCTCGAAACCGTCGCCGAAGAGCAAGCCGGCGCGAGCGAGGGAGACATCGTCGACCCAGACGTCGAAGGTCGTCGCTGCCCCGCCGTCGACCAACACGGTGAGCCGCACCGAAGCGGTGCCGCTCGCGAGGTCATCGGCGAGATCCACCGTGCCGGTGAGCGGCGTCCAGTCGTCCGCGGGGCCGGCATGCTCGGCGACCACGGTGCGGGCCGTCGGTGCGCCGCTGCAGCTGTCGTCGGTGAAGCTCTCGACTACCAGACCGAGCGCAGGATCGAGCGGACCTCCGCCCTCGACGCGCACGTGGGCGCCGACCGTGTGACGGTCGGCGGCCAGGACTTGCACGCACTGCGACAGGCTGAGCACGGCGCCGATCGAGCCGTCGTGGCTGAAGCGCGCCGAGCCCGAGACGTCGCCGCCGAAGCGGTCGGCCGCGTCGTGGACGATGCTCGTGGTTTCAGTCGGCGCGGTCGCCGTCCAGGCGTCGAGCGTCGCCTCGAAGCTCGGGTTGTAGAGCGGCGTCAGATCGCCGAGCACGGCGTCGATGCCCGTGACGTTCTGGCCGGCATCGGCCTCGACATCGTCGGCGTCGTCGAGCGTCGCCTCGTTGTCGTAGAACTCGACCACCGGCGGCCGGGCCGCGGAGACACCGAGGAAGCGCACCCGGTAGGTGCCGGCGGCGAGGCGATCGAGCGTGTAGCTGCCGCCGCTGTTCGCCTCGACACGGCGCACGAAGCGCCAGTCGCCGTCCGCGTCCTCGAGCAGAGCGTCGGCATAGGCGACGTCGAAGCTCCCTGACGCCGCGGTGATCGTGCCGGAGATCGTCGCCGGGCGGTCGAGCTCGAGGTCGATGTCGGGAGTCACCGCGCCGAGCGAGAGCGTCACGGCGGTGGCGTCTTCGAGGAACGCGGCGTCCTCGAAGTACTCGGGCACGTAGCCGCCCTCGGGCGCAGCGAGGACGACGTAGTCGCCCGCCGGCAGATTGCCGCCGATCGTGTAGCGACCGTCGGCGCCGGTCGTGCCGCGGCAGATCGGCGTCGGTGCGAAGTCGACGGCGAAGCAAGCGACGACCAGGTCCGGGATCGGCAGGTCGGTGTCGGCGTCGGTGACCAGGCCCGACAGCGCGCCGCCGCCGGGTCCACCGGCGGTGGCGCCGAGCTCGACGTCGAAGCCGGTGAGGACCGTGGCGCCGACGACCACCGGGGCCGCCCAGGCCGAGGTCGGCACGTCGTTCCACCACTCGCGCGGCAGAGTTCCCGAGGCATCACCGAGCTCGAGGTAGTAGGTGCCGGGGAAGAGGCCGGCGATCTCGAACGAGCCGTCGCTCGCGATGTCGACGGTCGCGACCGGATCGAGCAGGCGCTCGTCCCAGGCGCGGGCGAAGCCGGTGGTCACCGGCGCGCCGGTGGGGTCGAGCAGGCTGCCGGCGATGCCGCCGGGCGGCATGTTGCCGATCACCGCGTCGATGCCGGTCGTCGTCTGGCCGGCGACGACGGTCACCGGGTCGGCGGAGTCGAAGGAGAAGCGATCGTCGTAGAACTCGAACTGCGACTGCGTGCTGGTCAGCGTACGGCGTACGTCGAAGCGGATCACATAGTCGCCCGCGGGCAGCGAGCCGATGCGCCAGGAGCCGTCGCCGTCGAAGGAAACGTCGGAGTCGATCAGCGTCCACTCCCCGTCGACGAGCTGGTAGGCGCCGGCGAAGAGGATGCCGAAGGGGTCGCCGTCGACATCGAGCACGGTACCTTCGACGAGGCCGGCGAGGCCAAGCTGGGCGTCGATGCCTTCGACCGCGGGGCCGACGACGGCGACCAGGTCGGCGGCGTCGAACGTCGGCTGGTCGTCGTAGAACTCCGTCAGGCCGAGGCCCGACGGATCAGCGAAGCGCACTGCGACCGTACCCGGCGCCAGGCCGCGCAGCCGGTAGGTGCCGAGGTCGGTGGTCCGGGTCCGCGCGACGACGTCGAGGCAGCCTGTGTCGGCCGGATGGCCGGCGCAGGGGGCCGACACGACGGCGGAGACGCGGGCATCGCGCAGCGGCAAGCCGGCGGCGTTGGTGACCAGGCCCGCGATGCTGCCGTTCGGGGTCGCCGGATCGTCGGCGTCGAGGGTGATGTCCGCATTGGTGACGGCGGCACCCTCGGCGACCGGAATGCGGACCACCGGCTGGCCGCTGGCGCCGAGGCCGCCGAAGAACGTCGGCTCGTAGCGGCCGAGCGGGTCGAAGACGTCGACGAAGTACTCTTCCGGCCACAAGCCGTCGAGCTGGAAGGTGCCGCTCGGGCCGGTGACGTCGATCGCGTCGTAGAGCTCGCCGAGGGAGCGATCGTAGACCCGGACCTCGGCTCCGGAGACCGGGGCGCCCGCGGAGTCGGTGAGGGTGCCGGCGATCGAGCCGGTGGCGCGGTCACCGAGCACGGCGTCGATGCCGCGCACCGTCTGGTCGACGGCGACCACGATGTCCTGCGCGGCGTCGACGGTGGTGGCCTCCGGCCAGAACTCGCCGGTCAGCGCTTCGCCGGGCGCGAGCCACGACCCGGCTTCGATGAACAGGCGATAGATACCGGCGGGGAGGCGGAACGAGTAGGTCCCCTCATACCAGACGATCTCTTCGCGAAACCCGCTCTCGACCCAGGCGCCGCTCTCGAAGACGAAAGCGGTCACGAAGCCGTAGTCGAAGGCGCGTCCGTAGGGGTCCGAGACGAAGCCCTCAACGACGCCTCCTGGCGCGAGGCCGAGAACGCCGTCGATCCCGGAGGTGGTCTGCCCTTCGATCACGGCGACGGGGGTCGCCAGGTCGAACTGGCCGTTGGGTACGTCGTCGTAGTACTCGAAATAGCTGTCGAGGCCTTGGCGGCCGGAGAAGGCGACTTTGTAGTCGCCGGTCGCCAAGCCCTTGAAGGTGTAGACCCCTTCGGTGTTCGGTACGGCGACGTCGAGAGGTTGGTTGGACGGGCCGGCGGCGTCGAAAAGGAAGACTTGGGGGAACTCGAGCACCGCGCCGCCCGGGGCGGACACGGTGCCGGTGAGGATGCCTCCGACAGTCTTGGAGGCGTCGGTGGCACCCGTGGCCTCGGTAGAGCCTTGGGCAGATGCTGTCCAGGCGCAGAGCGCGAGCGCGGTGCAAAGCGCCAGGGCGATGCGCGGGTTCGTGGTGCGTCGGCGGGTCTCGGATACGGAATGGGCGGGTGGCGTGATCGGACGACGACTCATCAGCAATCCTCCGGCGTCTCGGCGAGCGAAGACAGCTCTATTCTTTGACCCCATTCGTCTGTCCAGTGGCCCTGGATGAAGTGCCGGCTCGGGGCTGATCGGTGTGGGGGCGACAGCCCGCGTCGTGCGCGATAGGGTGCGGCCTCTGACTCGAGCCGTTTGCTCTGGAGCCGACCGTCATGACCGTGCCGACCTCTACCTCTTCACCCGAAGCCGCCGATCACCGGGCCGACTCCGTGACGCCCGGCGACGGCGCGGATGCGATCCAGGCCTTTCGCCAGGTGCCGCGCACCGGCGTGATCTACGTCACCAACGAGGCGCGCGCCCGCGGCTACACGGCGGGTCACGCCGACTGGTGCAATCTTGGCCAGGGCATGCCCGAGACGGGGCCGATCGACGACGCACCGGAGCGCATCGGTGCCGTGGCGATCGACCCGGCCGACCACGAGTACGCGCCGGTAGCGGGCGTTTCCGAGCTGCGCGAGGCGGTGGCCGCGCTCTACAACGCGCGCTATCGCCGCGGCATGGGCTCGCAGTACAGCGCCGAGAACGTGGCGATCGCGCCCGGTGGACGCGCCTCGCTGACCCGCGTCGTGGCGTCGCTCGGTCAGGTCAATCTCGGTCATTTTCTGCCCGACTACACCGCCTACGAAGAATTGCTCGACATCTTCCGTCTGGTGTCGCCGATTCCGATCCTGCTCTCGCGGGAGCACGGCTACACCTTCAACGGACGGGACCTCGAGCGCGAGGTGGTCGGCCGCGGGCTCGGCGCACTGCTTGCCTCGAATCCGAACAATCCGATGGGCAAGACGGTGTCGGGCGACGAACTGGCGGAGTGGGTCGGCGTGGCGCGCAGCCTCGACTGCAGCCTGCTCCTCGACGAGTTTTACTCACATTTCGTGTGGCGTCACGGCACGGGCGAGCCGGGGCCGACGGTGAGCGCCGCGCGCTACGTCGAAGATGTCGACCGCGACCCGGTGGTGATCCTCGACGGTCTGACCAAGAACTGGCGCTACCCGGGGTGGCGGGTCACCTGGACCCTCGGGCCGAAGAAGGTGATCGAGGCGGTCGAGAGCGCCGGCTCGTTCCTCGACGGCGGCGGCTCGAAACCGCTGCAGCGCGCCGCGGTGCCCCTGCTCGAGCCCGAGCGCGTCGACCGCGAGACGGCAGCGCTGCAGCGACTCTTCGCCGCCAAGCGCGAGCACATGCTGAAGTCTCTGCGCGCGATGGATCTGAGCATCGACCGCGAGCCCGACGGCACGTTTTATGTTTTCGTCGCGCTCGACACTCTTCCCGAGCCCTTGCGCGATGGGCTGGGCTTCTTCCGCGCCGCCCTCGAGCGCCGGGTGATCTGCGTGCCGGGGCTGTTCTTCGACGTCAATCCGGGCCGTCGGCGGGCGCGCCGCCTGTCGCGATTCCACCAGCGCGTGCGCTTCTCCTTCGGCCCGCCGATGGACGAGCTCGAGCGCGGTCTGTCGCGCCTCGCCGCGATGCTCGACGAGGCGCGCGCGACCTAGGCGGTTAGCCTTCGCCGGCGAGCAGGCGGCGCGCCAGGCGCTCGCCGCCGACCAGTGTCGACAGGTGTCGCAGCTGGTTGTCTTCGTAGGCCTGGTTGAACACCGCGACATCGAGAGCCAGGACTTTGCGCAGAGCGGCCTGTGCGGTGGCTGGATCGTCGCTCGCGGCGCACACCGCCTCGCCGTGGTGCAAGACGATGTCGAGCATCGCCAGCGGATAGCGCACCGGCAGGCCGATGACGACATGCACTTGGCCGATGCGCAGGCGGCTGGCGACGAACTCCGGGCCATAGTCGCCCTCGAAGAGCGCCACGAACCACTGCGAGATGGTGCGATGGCGCGCCTCGACGTCGGTTTCGGCGAGGAACTCGGCTGTTTCCGGATGCGCCAGGAGCCGGCCGTAGAAGTCCTCTGCCAGAGCTGGCGCACGATCCGATGCCGCGCCGTGCAGGGCGGTGAGCAGACGCGTTTCCTCGGCGGTCAGGCCCATCAGAGTTGCCAGCTCACCGTGCACGGCGGCGGGCTCGATGGCCCAGGCGGCGCGGTCCTTCATGCCACGCCTCCTGTCAATCCTCCCGGCACGACGGTGCGTGCCGGCCCCTCGATCACGGGACCGATCTGTCCGGCAGTGCCTCGCGCTTCGAGATGCACCAGGCCGACATTGGTCAGTTCGGGCGCGATGACCGCGAGAATCGCCTGAGAGCCCGCGGCGTAGAGGAAGATCTGGCCGCTGGTGCCTCGAACGTTGGTCTCCATGAGCTCGCCGGCACCGAGGGTCTCCGCGATCCGTTTGCCGACGCCGAGAGCCGTGGCGGCCATGGCGGCGACGCGGTCGACGTCGATCTGCTCGTTCATCGAGTGGGCGATCGCGAGTCCGTCCGTGCTGGCGACGAGCACTCCGCGCAGCTCGGGAACGGCATCGCGTAGCTGGTCGAGGAGTCGGTGGATTTCATCGTGTCGGCTCATGGCATGCTCCGAAAGACGTGAGAGACGGGGAGGGCGGGCGACGAGAGGACTGCGAGTCGTCGAGCGTCTCGGTGTCGTGCGGGCCGGCATCGTGCGGGCCGGCATCGTGCGGGTCGGTAGCCTCGAGGGTCGCCAGCAGCTCGAGCAGTCGTTCGAGAACCCGGGCGGAGGAGGCGGCGTCGCGCGCGTCGAGCGCGACGACCCGTTCGGCGGGAAGCTGAAAGTAGTCGGCGACCTCGTCGGGGCGCCAGGCGCGTGGTGCGTCCTGATGCGTGACACCGAGCACGAAGGGCACGGGCTCACGACTGGTGATGTGCTCGAGGATGCGGCGGGCTCGCGGCAAGTCGCGCGGACGATCACCCGCCACCAGCAAGACGAGGCCGACCGCACCCTCACAGAGGATCTCCCAGACGAAGCCGAAGCGCTCTTGCCCCGGGCTCCCGAAAAGGTGGAGAGTCACGCCGTCGAGAGTGAGCGCGCCGAAGTCGAGCGCGACCGTCGTCGTCGCTTTGCCGATCGCTTCGCTGGCGACCTCATCGGTGTCGACGACCTCGCTCGCGCTGAGGTGACGGACGAAGGTCGACTTGCCGGCCGCCACGGGTCCGGCGACGACGATCTTGAGTGGAGAGCTCATCCGATCAGGCGACCGCGCGGGTCTGGGCTCGGAACGCGTCGAGCAGGCGGCGGAAAAGACCGCGGCCGGTGCGGCGCGTGCGCTGACCGAAGAGCGGTGCCGCCGGCGGGGCTTGATGCTCGAAGAGGTTCTCCCGGGCGATGCGTGCCGGGACCGCGGAGGCGTCGAGCGGCCTGAGCAATTGCTCGCCGTCCGTGGTCGATCGCGGGACGGGCGTCGGCGCGAGCTCGGCGTCCGCACCGTGCGTCACCTCGGCGGCCCGCACGGGAGCGATACGGCCGATCGAGCGCAGCTTGTAGAGATGGAGCTGCACCTGCTCGAGGCCGACATCGAGCGCCGCGGCGAGCTCCTGGGCGTCGGCGCCGACCGCAAGGATCGGCTCGGCGCGCACGAAGAAGTCGTACAGCTCGTCGTCGAGCCACATGCGGCCGGCGGCGATCGCCCGAAATCGCGTCCGGGGATGGGCGAAGCGCTCGCGGTACGCACCGATTTCGTCGACCACCGAGGCGATCGACAGCAGCAGCTGGGTCATCGGCAGCGCGAGGTCGTCGCGCAGCAGTTCGGGAGCGCAGCGGTGGAACTCGAACGTGCCGGACGAGGTGTCCATCAGCGAGGCGAGTCGATCGCGCACCTGCACCGGGTCGACGACGACATCGGTGCCGATCGTCAGGCCGCGGAGAGACCCGTCGCGCAGGTGGAGGGACAGGTCGTAATCGGTGGCTGCCTGGATGTCGAGACGACCAGTGCGGCGACCGAGCATGTTGAAGATCTCGGGAAAGGGCAGATCCTGCAGATGACCGAAGATGGCCATGGGGTGACTCCTCGATTGAATGGAGGCGCGAGGTCCGGTCGAGACGCTGCGCGCTGGAGCGGATCAGAGGGGGGCGTGGCCAAACGATCTCGAGGTTATGGAAGACGAAGGCCGCGGTCACCACCCGCGGGGCGAAGTGCCGAGCCCACCCTGCCGCGACCGATGCCCGCCCGATCGGACGGGTGGGCGGGGTCCGTGGAGACGGGGTCGTTTCGACCGGCAATGACGATAGGATCGACGGCGGACAGGGTTCCGGCGGTCGCGGCCGGCGGAGCCCGCAGCAGGAGACCCTGGATGACCACGAAGCTGTCGACAGTCTTGGTCGGCACCTCTCTCGAGCTCTCGAGCGACGCCGTCGTACGCACCGGTGTCGAGCTGGCACGCCGCGCCGGCGCGGCGCTGCATCTGTTCCATGCGCATGCGCTGCCGCTCGCCTACTTCGCCGCACCCTCCGGATTCACGACCGTCGACTCGGACTTTCTCGAGGCCGAGCGCCAGGTGCGCGAGCAGCTGCTCGAGCAACAGCTGCTGCGGCTCGGCGTCCAGCGCTCCGAGGTCGACGGTGTCACGATCGAAGCCGGCTCCGTCCACCGCATGCTGCTCGAGACCGCGTCCGAGCTCGATGCCGACCTGCTGGTGGTGGGTGCCCGCGAGTCGGAGCGCGCCACGCAGCTCGGCTCGACCACCGACCGGATCCTGCGCAAGACGACGTGCCCGGTTTGGGTCGTCGACGGGCGCCCGCGGCTGCCGCCCGAGCGGGTGCTCGCGCCGGTCGATCTCTCGGAGCTGTCGGAGGACTGCCTGGTTCAGGGCGTCGAGCTGCTCGACCGTCTCGGCGCTGAGACCGCGGCGCTCGAGGCGCTCTTCGTGCTGACCCCCGAGGAGCTCGAGGGAAGTCATCAGTTCACTCCGGAGCAGCTGCGCCATCTGGCCAGCGACGAGCTGGCGACGCTGCGCGAGCGCACCGGACTGGGCGATCGTCTCGCCACCACGGTCCGCGAAGGCGAGATCCGAAACGAGATCGTCCACCAGCTGCGCGAGGAACCGATCGACCTCGTGGTGCTCGGAACCCACGGTCGGTCGGGCTTCGAGCGCTTCTTGCTCGGCAGCGTCGCCGCCGATGTCGCCGCGCGCGCGGGAGTCAGCGTGTTGGTCGTGCCGCCGACTGCGGCGCGCGCCGGACACGAGGAGACCGAGTCGTCCGAGGAGGCGCCGTGAGCTCCACGCCCACCGCTCAGGATCCGTCGCTCGGCGTCGAGCCCTTGCGCATCGCCGACCGGACCTTCCAGTCGCGCTTGATCCTCGGGACCGGCAAGTACACCGACGCCGCCACCATGTTGCGGAGCTTCGAAGCCTCGGGCACCGAGATGGTCACCGTCGCGCTGCGGCGGGTCGACCTGTCCGACCCCGATCCGCAGGCGTTCATCCACCATGTCGATCGCGAGAAGTACCTGTTCCTGCCGAACACCGCGGGCTGCGCCACGGCCGACGAGGCGGTGCGCACGGCGCGTCTTGCCCGCGAGCTCGGTGGCTGGAACTGGGTGAAGCTCGAGGTGATCGCCGACCAGCAAACGCTGTACCCCGACACGGTCGAGCTGCTGCGAGCGACCGAGATCCTGGTCGACGAAGGGTTCGTCGTCTTGCCGTACACCACGGACGACCCGGTGACCTGCAAGAAGCTCGAAGATCTAGGTGCCGCGGCGGTGATGCCGCTCGGCGCGCCGATCGGCTCGGGCCTTGGCATTCGCAACCCGGCGAACCTCCGCATCATCCTCGAGCGCGCGAATTTGCCGGTGATCGTCGATGCCGGTGTCGGCACGGCGTCCGACGCGGCGATCGCGATGGAGCTCGGGGCCGACGGTGTGCTGATGAACACCGGCGTGGCCGGCGCCGATGACCCCGTGCGCATGGCGCGGGCGATGAAGCTCGCCGTCGAGGCCGGATGGCTGGCGCGCCACGCCGGGCGCATTCCGCGCAAGCTTTACGCCACCGCGTCGTCGCCGATCGACGGGCTGATCGCCTGACCCGATCGGCGACGTCGTGGCGGCATGCCACGAGTGACAAAAAGATCTTCGGAAGGCTTGCATCGAGTCTGCCTGCCGAGTACAATCCGGGGCTCGCCCGGCGCGGTTGCCCTCAGACGAAGTGTGGCTGCCGACCGGGCGTCTTCGCCGCAGCCGAATCCAGGACTCGCCGGCATAGCTCAGTTGGTAGAGCAACTGACTTGTAATCAGTAGGTCCTCGGTTCGAGTCCGGGTGCCGGCTCCATGCGGCGCGGCTCGTCGGTGAAGACTCCGAGCCGTCCTTGACAATCTTGCTGGAGGTGTGGCCGAGTGGACAAAGGCAGCAGACTGTAAATCTGCCGGCGTAAGCCTACGGTGGTTCGAATCCACCCGCCTCCACCATCCGATTCGATCGTCCGCTGTCGAGCGCGGGAGTAACTCAGGGGTAGAGTCACAGCCTTCCAAGCTGTTGGTCGCGGGTTCGAATCCCGTCTCCCGCTCCACCACCGGCGAAGTGTAGACAAGCCTGTCCGGGTTTGGTATGGTCCCGAAACTTGTCCCTGGGGCAGCCGTTCGCGGTCTCTTGGCTCATCCGCTGCGGGTCGCGAGTGTCCCGGTCGACGCGAGAGAGATGACCGTCGACCCGAGGCCGAGTTCCTGCACCGAGATCCCACCGGTCGGCCCTCAGCGCCGATCAGCAGTAGGCGAGATTTCAGAAACACGAGAACAAGCTAGACGCCGCCCCGGAGTCGGTATGCCTGCAGCCGGCTCGCTGAAGCATCCCCTCCGGAATCGTCCAGCCGAGAGAATTCGAGCCCACGTAGCTCAGCGGTAGAGCACTTCCTTGGTAAGGAAGAGGTCACCGGTTCAAGTCCGGTCGTGGGCTCCAGACTCGCGGTCTCGCGAACAGCTCGCAGAGATCCAACCGCGGTCTCGATCACGGCTCGCGGTCTCGATTCAGTTTTGAAGAACAGACTCGAAGAACCAGTCTTGAGGAACCAGATGGCTCGCGCGCACTCCGCGCGACCCACCATGTCAGGAGGCGTTCGAAGCTGATGGCCAAAGAAAAATTCGAGCGGACGAAGCCGCACGTCAACATCGGCACGATCGGTCACGTCGACCACGGCAAGACGACGCTGACGGCCGCGATCACGAAGGTGCTGGCGGACAAGGGTCTGGCCGACTTCACGGCCTTC
>JBCCVZ010000038.1:0-15880 GCA_039194425.1 Acidobacteriota bacterium
GAAGGCCGTGAAGTCGGCCAGACCCTTGTCCGCCAGCACCTTCGTGATCGCGGCCGTCAGCGTCGTCTTGCCGTGGTCGACGTGACCGATCGTGCCGATGTTGACGTGCGGCTTCGTCCGCTCGAATTTTTCTTTGGCCATGCTTCCTCCGCCGAGGCGTCTAGAGTTCGAAAGGGGTCGATTCGTAGGGTGCGTGGGTTACGCGTCGGCTCAGCCGGCTGCCTTCGCGATCACTTCTTCGCTCACGTTTCTGGGCGCCGGCTCGTAGGAATCGAACTGCATGCTGTAGTTTGCGCGGCCCTGGGTCGCGGAGCGCAGGTCGGTGGCGTAGCCGAACATCTCGGCCAGCGGCACCTTGGCCTGAATGGTCTGGGCACCGGACTCCGCCTCCATCGACTGGATGCGTCCTCGGCGCGAGTTGAGGTCGCCGATCACGTCGCCCATGTACTCCTCGGGCGTGACCACCTCGACCGCCATCACCGGCTCCAGAAGAACCGGCTTGGCGTACTTGCAGGCATCCTGCAGCGCCATCGAACCGGCGATCTTGAACGCCACTTCCGACGAGTCGACGTCGTGGTAGCTGCCGTCGTAGAGGTCGACTTCGATCGCGGACATCGGGTAGCCGGCCAGCGGACCGGTCTCCATCGCTTCCGAGATGCCCTGCTCGACCGGGCGGATGAACTCGCGCGGGATCGAGCCGCCGACGATGTTGTCGTTGAACTTGAGACCTTCTTCGCCTTCCCACGGACGCACGCGGATCTTGGCGTGGCCGAACTGGCCCTTACCACCCGACTGGCGGACGAAGCGCCCTTCGCCCTCGGCCTCGATCGTGATCGATTCCTTGTAGGCGACCTGCGGACGACCAACATTGGCGGCGACGTTGAACTCGCGGGTCAGGCGGTCGACGATGATCTCGAGATGGAGCTCGCCCATGCCGGCGATCAGCGTCTGGCCGGTGTCCTGGTCGGTCTGGACACGGAAGGTCGGGTCTTCCTGACCGAGCTTGGCGAGGGCCTGACCGAGCTTCTCCTGGTCGGCCTTCGTCTTGGGCTCGATCGAGACCTCGATCACCGGCTCGGGGAAGCTCATCGACTCGAGGACAATTGGGTTCCCGGGATCGCACACCGTGTCACCCGTGGTGACGTCTTTGAGGCCGACCGCGGCGGCGATGTCGCCAGCGCGCACCACCTTGATCTCTTCACGCTTGTTGGCGTGCATCTTGAGTAGGCGGCCAATGCGGTTCTTGCGCCGCTTGGTGGCGTTGTAGACACCGCTGCCGGCCTCGACGACTCCCGAGTAGACGCGGAAGTAGGCGAGCTGACCGACGTAGGGGTCGGTCATGATCTTGAAGACCAAGGCCGAGAACGGCTCGTCGTCCGAGGACGAGCGAGTCATCTTCTCGTCGCCGTATTCGTCGATGCCGTCGATCGCCGGCAGGTCGGTGGGCGCCGGCAGGTAGGCGACGACGGCGTCGAGCAGCGGTTGTACGCCTTTGTTCTTGAACGCGCTGCCGCAGAGCACGGGCTGCAGCTGACTGGTGACCGTCGCATGGCGGAGCGCGGCGACGATCTCGTCGGTGGTCACCTCTTCACCGCCGAGGTACTTCTCGAGCAGCGCCTCGTCGGTCTCGGCCAGAGCCTCGATCATTTGCTCGCGCGCCTCGTCGGCAGCGCCCTGCAGATCGGCCGGGATGTCGACTTCCTCGTAGGCGGCACCAAGGCTCTCGTCTTCGTAGAGGATGCCCTTCATCTTGACCAGATCGATAACGCCCTTGAGCTCGGCTTCGGCCCCCCAGGGCAGCTGAATCAGCACGGGCGACGCACCGAGGCGGCTCCGCATCATACGCACGCAGCGGTCGTAGTTGGCGCCGACGCGGTCCATCTTGTTGACGAACGCGATGCGGGGCACCTTGTACTTGTCGGCCTGGCGCCACACGGTCTCGGACTGCGGCTCGACGCCGGCGACGGCGTCGAAGACCGCCACCGCACCGTCGAGCACGCGCAGTGAGCGCTCTACCTCGGCGGTGAAGTCGACGTGACCCGGGGTGTCGATGATGTTGATGCGGTAGTCGTTCCAGGCGCATTGCGTCGCGGCGGAGGTGATGGTGATGCCGCGCTCCTGCTCCTGCTCCATCCAGTCCATGGTCGCGGTGCCTTCGTGCACCTCACCGATCTTGTAGTTGATGCCGGTGTAGAACAGGATGCGCTCGGTGGTCGTCGTCTTACCGGCATCGATGTGCGCCATGATGCCGATGTTGCGCGTTTTTTCGAGAGGGACTTGTCTCGCCATGATGGGGCTCCGAATGCTTCAGCCGGGTGCTTTCGCGGTGATCCCGGGGATCACCAGCGGTAATGCGCGAAAGCCTTGTTGGCCTCGGCCATGCGGTGGGTGTCCTCTTTCTTCTTGATCGCGCCACCGCGATTGGTCGCGGCGTCCATGAATTCGTTCGCCAGGCGCAGGTTCATCGTCTTCTCGCTGCGTGCCGCCGCGCTACGGATGAGCCAGCGCATCGACAGGGCGAGGCGGCGAGAGGGCCGCACTTCGACCGGCACCTGGTAGGTCGAGCCACCAACACGGCGAGACTTCACCTCGACCGCGGGCTTGACGTTCTCGACCGCTTTCTTGAAGACCTTCATCGGATCGTCTTCGATCCGCTCTTCGATGACCCGGAGGGCATCGTAGAGAATTCGCTCAGCGACGGCCTTCTTGCCGTCGCGCATGACCACATTGACGAATTTCGTGATCAGCTGCGAGTTGTAGACAGGATCGGGCAGAATCTCGCGCTTGGGTACTTCGCGCCGCCTCGGCATGATCGTTCGCCTCTTGCTTCCGTCGTTCTAGACGTCTGTTAGAGAACCGGGGGAAGCCCGGCTCAGCCCTTCGGCCGCTTGGTGCCGTACTTGGAGCGACCCTGGCGGCGACCGTCGACGCCGACCGCGTCGAGCGTGCCGCGGATCACGTGGTAGCGCACGCCGGGCAGGTCCTTCACACGACCGCCACGGATGAGCACGATCGAGTGCTCCTGCAGGTTGTGACCGACACCCGGGATGTAGGTCGTCACCTCGATCCCGTTGGTGAGGCGCACACGCGCGACCTTGCGGAGAGCCGAGTTCGGCTTCTTCGGCGTCTGGGTGTAGACGCGTACACAAACCCCACGCTTCTGCGGGCTCGACTGCAGGGCCGGGCTTTTCGTCTTCGCCTTCTGGCGCTCGCGTCCCTTGCGGACGAGTTGATTGATCGTCGGCATCCGACAAGTCTCCTGCTGCTCGTTCTCGAGAGGTGGCGACGCCTGAGCCAGGGTCACGAACCCTGGAGAAGCGTGCACACACACCGAGGGTGAGCGTGTGCATCGTGTGGCTCGCGGTTCCGCGGGCATTACCCCGAGGTCGTCGTCGGTCGTCTGCTGCGACACCGACGTCTCGACGGGGATGCTCCACGACGAGCCCTGAAGCTGTGCTGGCTGAGCTGGGGGTCAGTCTGAGGCCATCATCGAGAGTGTCTCGGGGACGTCGGGCCCTGAATGGGGAACGGGCCGTCTCTCGACTGAACCTACCGGTCTCCGCCGCGGACGAACGAGAGTAGCAAAAGCGCAGAAGACGCGTCAACCCTTTGCTCGGCCTTGCCGAGCGGCCAACGCGACGGCTTTATCGATCTCGTTCTCGTCACGACCGCGGAATCCGCGGTACGAGACGCGCATTGTACACGATCTCGCGACCGATGCAAGCCTCGTCGGGCCTCGAGGAGCTCGAAGACGGTACTCACTCCTCGCGCAGGGCGTCGAGACGCGCGGCGAGCTCCGCCGCCGAGGCCGGCCGCAGATCGGGGTCCTTCTCCAGGCATTCGAGGATCAGAGTCACCAGGGGCTCGGGCACCCCGGCACGCAGGCGACGCGGGTCGGGCGGCGGACTGGTGAGATGACCATGGAACGACGGCGGACCGGAGCCGAAGACCGAGCGACGGCAAAGCATCTCGTAGAGCACACAGCCGAAGGCGTACAGATCGGTGCGCGGATCGACCGGCTGGCCGCGAATCTGCTCCGGCGCCATGTACGACGGCGTTCCCGCTGCCTGGGTCTCGATCTGCGCCGTCGCGCCCTCGAACACGCGGGCGAGACCGAAGTCGGTGAGCTTGACTCGTTTGTCCGCGCTCCACAGCAAGTTCGACGGCTTGAGGTCTCGATGCACCAGGCGCCGTTCGTGAGCATGTTGGAGCGCCGAGCAGATCTGGCGGCCGAGTGTGATCACACCACGCACCGCCAGCTTGCGGCTGCGCAACAGAACTTCGAAGTTCTCACCCTCGACCAGCTCCATGACGACGAAGAAGCTTCGTCCTCGCCGGCCGGCGTCGTAGACGGCGACGATATTCGGGTGAGCGAGACGCGCCGCGGCGCGCGCCTCGGCGAGCAAGGCATCGGCCGAGATGCCGACCGCGAGCCGATCCTCGGGAAGAACCTTGTAGGCGACTTCACGCTGCAGCAGCTGGTCGTGCGCACGATAAACGATGCCCATGCCGCCACGTCCGAGCTCCTCGAGCAGGCGATAGCGATCAGCGTCCGAGCCCGCGGGGCGGGTGCCGAAGCCTTCCGGCGCGATCGCCTCCACCCGGGTGTCGCGGTGAGTGTCTTGGCTCGGCCCACGAGCGGTGTCGGATTCCGCGGCGGTGCTCGCTTGGCGACCGCCATCGGACGGCACCTCGAGCTCGGGCTCGCCGAACTCCACCGACTCGGACTCGCGCTCGCTCTCCGCCCGATGGGGCAAGCGTGCCAGAGCGGCGCGCGCTCGCGACTCGTCTCCGGCGCGCGACCAGGCGCGCGCGGCGGCCTCCAAGTCTCCGGCCTCTTCGTACAGACCAGCGGCACGCTCGAGCTGGCCGGCGGCGGCCCATTGCTCCGCGGCCAGGATCGGGGCATCAGCCGCGGCGAAGCACTCCGCCGCCTGCTCGTGCTCGTCGCGCCCGAGATGGTGCTCGGCCCGTTCGAGCGCCGCCTGGCGAGAGGCGCCCAGGGCTTCGAAGATCTCGGAGGCGGCGAGATGTGCACCGGCGCGGACGCAGAGTTCGGCCGTCTCCTCGCTCGGCGGCAGATGGTCGCGAGCGACCCACACCGCGAGCTCGTCGTGACCGGCATCGACCGCGAGCCGGAAGGCACGCTCTGCCTCACCGTCTTGCAGCCACATCTGCACCGCCCGCCGGACGGCGGCGGCAACTTCCAGCGACAAGGCCGACGCTCCCGCCTGCTCGAGTCCGGCCCGAATCGCCCGCTCGAGCAGTTCCGCGACGTCACGCGACGGCGGCTGATCGGCGAGACGGCGCACGGCGTCGGCGCCAGCCCCGGCAGCGACGTAGCAACGCGCCGCCGCCATCGCCTCTCCGGCCTCGTCATGGCAACGCGCGGCGAGAAAGATGTCGCCCGAGCGCTCGTAGGCGACGGCCGCCTCGGCCGGAGCCCCGTCGTCGCGCGCGATCTCGGCAACGGTCCGCCACAGCCCGGCGTTCTGCGCCGCCGCCTTGGCCTCGGCGCGCCGCTCGAGCCTCAGGAGCAGCGCCACCTCGTCGTCGGCGTGCCCCCCTTTGCGGTAGGCGGCGAGCGCCTGCCGGAAGCGACCCCGGCGCTCTTCGAGCTCACCGACTCCCTGCCAGTTGCCGGCACGCTTCAGCTCGCGCAGATCGCGCGCGTCGACTCGCGCCGTCGGAGTCGACTTCTTGTCGCGCTTCTTCCGGAGCTTCGCCTCGCTCGGGCCGAAGACCAGCCAAACCACCATACGAACAACGACGAGCAGGACGACGGCCCCAGCGATCCACAACCCGGGCGGCTCTCGCAGCCAGTCCGGAAGCGCGAGGAACAGATCCGACGAGCGAATCCGCCACCACAAGTCGTCGAGCACTCCGCCCCCTTCCCGACGGGCTCAGGTCGGTTCAGGTCCGATCTGAACGATCTGTTTCCCGGTGTTGGCCCCGTCGAAGAGACGGTTGAGCGCCTCCGGTGCGTTCTCCAGCCCGTCGACGACGTCGAAGCGTGCGTCGATCTTGCCTTCCGCCACCCAGCGGCCGAGCTCCTGCAGCGCCTCGCCGTAGCGCTTCGCGTAGTCGAAGACGATGAAGCCCTCCATGCGCGCCCGGTTGACCAGGATCGACAGGTAGTTGCTCGGACCCCGCACATCGGCCTCGTTGTACTGCGAGATGGCGCCACACAGCGGAATGCGCGCGCCGCGTCGGAGCTGCGCCAGGCAAGCATCGAGGATTTCGCCCCCGACGTTGTCAAAGTAGATGTCGATACCGCGCGGGCAATGCTCTCGCAGCGCTGCCGGTACGTCGTCGACCTTGTAGTCGATTGCGGCGTCGAACCCGAGCTCGCGCAGCCAGGCGCATTTCTCCGGCGTGCCGGCGATGCCGACCACTCGGCACCCCTTGAGCTTGGCGATCTGGCCGACCACGGAGCCGACCGCACCCGCGGCGCCCGACACGACCACCGTCTCACCCTCCTTCGGCTGCCCGATGTCGAGCAGACCGAAGTAGGCGGTGAGGCCGGTCATGCCGAGCGGTCCGAGAAACAGCCGCAGCGGCTGGCCCGGCGGCAGCGCCTGGAGCTGGTCCGGCGTCGTGACGGCGTACTCCTGCCAGCCGAGGGGCCCCGACACGCGGGTGCCGACCGGCAGCTCGTCGACCGTCGACCCGACGACGACTCCGACCGTGAGACCGCGCATCACGTCGTCGATCTGCACCGGCTCGATGTAGGACTTGCGATCGCTCATCCAGCCGCGCATCGCCGGATCGACCGACAGGTACACGTTGCGCACGAGGACCTCGCCCTCTCCCGGTGACGGCACCGTGGCCTCGCGGGAACAGAAGTTCTCGGCTCCGGGACGACCCTCGGGCCGAGACGCGAGGAGAATCTGCAGGTGATTCGCGGGCAGGGACTGATCGGAGCTCAAGGCGTCCTCACTCTCTCGGTCGCAGACTGGATGGGAAGGGGGCAGGGCAGGGGGCTCGACCGTCATCCTATCCCGAGAGATCGCGTCGAGTGGCGGCGACGCGCGATAGGATCAAGATCACGCCGCATCTTCCCCGAAAGGAGACCCTATGCTCTCGAAGAGACTCTTCGCGGGCGGCCTGGCGCTCGCCTGCGTCGCCGCCTGTCTCTCTGTTCCCGCTGTTGCCGCCCCGAACGCTGACGCGCTCGACGATCCTGCCGTCAAGCTCGCGCCCGAAACTGTGCCCGGGCTCGAGAAATCGGTGCGTGTACGCAGGGACCTGCAGAACGCGCCGCACGTCTTCGCGCTGAACGACCATGACGCTCTCTTCATGCTCGGCTACGTGCATGCGCAGGACCGCTTTTTCCAGATGGACGTGCTCCGCCGCACCTTCTCCGGCACCCTCGCGGCACTGGTCGGCGAGGCGGCCTTGGCGCAGGACGTCCAGTTCCGCACCCTCGGCCTGCGCCGCGGCGCGGACGCGACGCTGCCCGCGGTGATGTCGTTGCCGAGCGGCGTCTGGCTCGAGGCCTACGTTGAGGGCGTGAACGCCTGGATCGCGCGCGGCGAGCTGCCGCCGGAGTACGGCGCGCTCGAGCTGACATCGCTCGAGCCCTGGACCGCGGTCGACTCGCTGACGCTCGCCAAGGGTCTCTCGTTCGGCCTGTCGTTCGATCTCGACGACATCGACTACTCACTCGCCGCCGGCACGTTCGCCGCCGTCGGCGCGCAGGCTGGATTCAACGGCCTGGCCCTCTTCTCCGAAGACCTGTACCGCAGCGCTCCCTTCGATCCGACGGTCTCGATCCCCGAGCTGGCGCCGCCGGTCGCCCCGCCGCCGCCGGTCGCGCTGAATGCGCCGGCGAGCATCCCCGGAGATCCTTCGGCCGGGACGGGCCGCCTGTCCGACTACCTCGACGCACGGGCTCTCGCCCTCCTGCATCGCTACCGCGAGCGTGCCGGCACGATTTCCGCGCTGGCCAAGGCTTTGACTCAGCGCGACGCCTTCCAGGGCAGCAACTGGTGGGTGGCGAGCGGCGCCGTGACCGACTCGGGGCTGCCGCTCTTGGCCAACGATCCGCATCTCGCTCTCGACACGCCCGCGACCTTCTACGAGGCGCAGATGCGCGTGCGCACCAACGGCGACACACCGTTCAACATCGTCGGCGTCAGCTTCCCCGGCACTCCGGGCATCATCCAGGGCTGCAATCCGTGGATCTGCTGGGGCAGCACGGTGAACGCGCTCGACGTCACCGACGTCTACCTCGAGCAGCTGGTGCTCGATCCCGCCTCCGGTCTGCCGACCCACACCCTCTTCCGGGGCACGATGGAGCCGGTGGTGTTGATTCCGCAGGCCTACGCGGTGAACGTGGTCGGTGACGGCGTCGCCGACAATCTCGTCGACTCGGGCCTCGGACCGCTCGACGGCGGGCTGACGATCGTCGTACCGCGACGCAACAACGGCCCGATCGTCGATCTCGACCTCTCGGACCCGACCGCTCCGACCGCTATCAGCGTGCAGTACACCGGCTGGGGACCGACCTTCGAGATCCAGTTCATCTACGAGCTCGCCCGCGCCACCACGATCGAGGCCTTCCGCGACGCGCTCCAGAGCTTCGATGTCGGCTCGCAGAACTGGGCGGTGGCGTCGCGAGACGGCTCGATCGCCTACTTCACCAGCGCCGAGATGCCTCTGCGCGAAGACCTCCAGCTGCTCGGCGCCCCGGACGGTGGCATGCCTCCATGGATGATCCGCGACGGTTCGGGCACCCTGATGCACGAGTGGCTGCCGGCGAGCACGACCGAAGAGAACCGCGCCCTACCCTACGAGGTGCTGCCCTTCGACGAGATGCCGCAGGTGGTGAACCCCGCCAGCGGTTACATCCTCAACTGCAACAATGATCCGGTGGGCACGACCCTCGACAACAACCCGCTGAACCAGCTCCGTGTCGGCGGCCAGGGTCTCTTCTACCTCTCGCCCGGATATGCCACCGGGCTGCGCCAGGGCCGGCTGGCCCGCCTCGTCGACGCCGAGATGGCGGGTGACGGCACCTTCTCGGTCGACGACTTCAAGCGCTACCAGGCGAATGCGCAGCTGCTCGACGCAGAAGTGCTGGTGCCCTACCTGAGCGCCGCCTTCGCCGCCGCCGGCGAGGCCGGCGCCAATCCGGCGCTCGCCGCGCTCGGCGCCGATGCCGACGTCGCCGAAGCAATCGCTCGACTCGGTGCCTGGGACTTCTCGACACCGACGGGTATTCCCGAGGGCTATGACGCCGGCGATGCGCTCGACGGCTCGACCATGCCGAACCAGATGGAGATCGACGCCGCGGTCGCGGCGACGATCTACTCGGTGTGGCGTGGCCAGATCGTGCGTTCGGTGATCGACGGCACGCTGGCGCCGCTCGGTCTCGACGGTTTCGCGCCCGGCAGCAGTCTGTCGATCGCGGCGCTGCGCCACCATCTCGACAGCTTCGATGTCGCCGGTGGCGTCGGTGCCTCGGGCCTCGACTTCTTCGCCGTGCCAGGAATCGACGATGCCGCGACCGCGCGAGACGTGAAGCTGCTGAGCGCGCTGCGCGCCGCGCTCGACCTGCTGGCGTCGGACGAGTTCGCCGCCGCCTTCGGAAACTCGACCGACCAAGACGACTACCTGTGGGGCAAGCTGCACCGCATCACGTTCGACCATCCGCTCGGCCAGCCGTTCTCCGTGCCGGCCGCCGGCGGCCTGGCGAATGTCGCCGACGATCTCCCGGGCTTGGCACGACAGGGCGGCTTCGGGGCGCTCGATGCGTCGTCGCACTCGGCGCGCGCTGACGGTGTGAACGACTTCACCTTCGGCTCGGGCCCGTCGCGCCGCTTCGTCGGCACGATGTTCCCGAACGGTCCGTTCGCCGACCAGGTGATCCCGGGCGGTACTTCGGGCGTGATCGGTTCCCCGTTCCAGGCCGACCAGCTGCGGCTCTGGTTGGTCAACGAGTACCACCCACTGCTCTGGTCGCCCGACGACGTCGTCGCCGGCAGCCTGTCGTTCCAGCAGTTCTTCCCGCCCGTGCAGTAGCCGCCTCGACGGTGACCCGCAGGCGCTGATCGACGGCGGACGAGGATGCTCGTCCGCCGTCGTCGCTTCGTCCGAGCTGTCGCTCAGCGCTCGATGCTCAGCTCGCCCATCGAACCGCTGGCGTCGATGACCACCAGGGGCGCCGAGTCGGGCAGCTCCGTCTCCGCGCGCTCGGTGCGCGCCTCGCCCATGCCGACCGTTGAGCGCAGAATCTCGCTCCGCGCCGTCTCGGGCAGCCAGACGCGCATCTCGCCCATGCGGAACGAGGCATCGACCTTCGAGTCGCCGCGCCAGGCGCCCTGAAGATCGAGCAGCGACTCGCCCATGCGGTGCGAGACGACGACCTCCCGCGGGCTGGCGTCCCCGAGGCGACGCAGCTCGATCTCACCCATTCGGCCGTCGATGACGAAGCGGCCCATCGGCAGCGGCGTCGGCTCGCTGAACTCGATGAAATGCTCGCCCATCTTGAGCTCGAGATCGACGTCTTCGAGCCACAAGCCGCCGAGGTCCATCTCGACCTCGCCGATGCCGGCGGAGCCGACGATGCGCAGCGGGTGACCTCGCGGAACGACGATCCGCACGCGGTTGACGGGTCCAGACCCACCGCGCATCATCAAACCGAACATGCCCCCTTTGGCGCCGAAGTCGACGCGGTAGGTCCAGCCGCCGTCGTCGGTCGTCTCGAGATCCTCGACGAGCTGGAACCGATTGGCGTCATACTCGGCCTCGACGCGTAGCGGCTCATTGGCCGGGCCGGGCACCAGAGTGAAGTCACCGTACGCCAGGTCGAGTTCGAGAGTGCCGACGGATTCCGGGGGCGCCGGCAGCAGCTCGACCGACGGCGCGATCTCTACCGTGGGTGGAGAATCAGGGGTCGGAGCGTCCGACGGCTCGCCGTCGAACGTGGGCGGAGTCGGTGCCTCCGGACTCTCCGTTGGAGGAACCAGGGGCATGATGCCTCCGGGTGGCTCGGGGAGTCGATGCTCCGCCGTCGCCTCTTCGGGGCGCGGCGTGTGGTCGCTCATCATGGTGACGGCGCCGAGCAGGATGACGACGCCCACGAAGAGTGCGACGAGCACGCCGCAGCCGATGCAGCCATAGCGAAAACAGCCTGAGCGCTGAGAATCGGTCATGGTCCGGGTCCTTGGTCCGCGGCCCGCTCAGCGGGGCCGACATCGATAGTACGCGACCGAGCCGGAGCTGTTACGGCGCGACGCGGGCACTGGGGGCGACGCGGCGTCGCGCCGTCGGTCGATCGATGCCAGAATGTTGGCAGCATGCAGCTCTCCGAGAGATCGCGCGACCTGCGCCGCGCGGCGACGGCTTCGGCCGGTGCGCTGGCGTTGGTGGCGGCCGTCACCGGCATCGCCTTGGTGTTCGGTGTGTCGGCCCACGATACCGCGCGCGCGGTCGATCGTCTGCGTGCCACGGCGCTCGGCGGCGCGATCCACGACGTGCACGCCTGGGTATCGCATGGGCTCGTCGCGGGCGCCGTCGTCTGGCTGGTCTACGCCTTCCCTGCCGCCGCCTACCGTCGGCGATCCTGGCCGGCTGCTGTCCTGCTAGTCGCCTCGACCGTCGCTCTCACAGCGACCGGAGTCGCCCTCGCCAACGCCACCGTGGCCGGTTCTACGCAGCGTCTGTTCGCAACACACTGCGCGCTCCTCCCTGCCCTCGTCGTTGCCGGTTTGCTGTATACGACACGCTCCCAGCCACGACGCGACCGCGCAGCGACGGACTCTCGGGACGACGACGTCACGCCATCTGCCGCGAGCACAGCCGAACGCAGCGCGCCGACCGGCACAGACTCGGCCACACCGTGAGCGCCGACGCCGTGTACGCGCTCGGCGCCGTGCTCACCGTGCTCGCGCTGCGCGCTCGCCTGCCGTGGTCGAGATCGGCCGGTGTCGCGCTGGCCGGCGTCGGCACGGCGTGTGTTGCATGGCTCGTCGTCGCATCGCCCAGCGCAGCGTCGATTCGCACCGACGACGAGCGGCTGGCCGCTCTCCTGGCGCTCGCGGTGTCTCTCATCGTCTGCTGGCGCGCCGTCGCGGCACGGCGCGGCGCGCGCACGGACATCGGTCCGACGGACCCAGACCACACAACGGCGGAGCGCCTCCCTGCAGCACCCACGGTCGTCGCCAGCGGCGCCATGCTCGTCGTCGTCGCCCTGGCGGCGCTCGTGCCGCCGGCCGCCACGTCCTGGCCACCATGGCCGCTGGCCGGCCTGCACTGGCTCGCCACTCGCGTCGACTCCTGGCTGGTGATCTACGCGCTGCCAACACTCGTCATCGTCGGCCTTTTTGCGGCCCCTGCCTTCGACACGCGGGCCCCGGGCGTGTCGGCGCGGTCGGGCCTGCGACGCGACGAGGTCCTCTACTTCGTCCTCTTCTTCATCCTCCTCGGCGCTCTACCGCTGGCGATCGCTCTCTTCGGACCCGGCGCCCTACCCGTGATGCCCCGCCCGCCGCTCAGCGAGCGCGTCTGGCTCGATCTGCTCGGCGCGCCCGTTCCGGAGGCCTGGCCGGTGCGTGAGGCGCCCGGCCTCCTGCTCGGCGGAGCGCTCTGGATCGGCCTGCCGCTCGTCCTGCCGCGCTGGCGTGCGACCCAGGGTCTCGTCGAACGACACCTGAAGCGCCTCGGCATGGTCCGCTTCATGCTCTTCCTGTGGCTGGCCGTCGGCCTGCTCTACGTGCCGCTGCGTGTCGTGCTTGGATGGGCGCTCGGGATCGGACCGGTTTTGGCTCTACCCGAGCTGGGGATTTCGCTGTGAGCCGACGGCCCGAACAAAGCACGGTTCGCGCCGCGCTGGTCGGTGCCGGCGTCGGGCTCGTCGCCCTGACCCTGCTCGCCTTGCTGCGCGCCGAGCCGGAGTGGAAAGAGCACCAGCGTTCATGGCGTGCGCATCGACTCGCCGTGCTCGACGCCCGCCTGGACGCCGTCGGCTCCGCCAGCTCCGACGACCTCGCCGAAGTCAAGAGCACCCTGCGCGCCGCCCAGAAGACGGTCGATCATCGCGCCATCGCCGAGCTCGAGCGCGAGATCCACGGCCTCGAACGCCAGCGCCGCCGCGCCGTACGCGACCACGCCGCCGCCGAGGAGGGCGCAGTGGCCGAGGAGGCACGTCTGCGGCGCATGGAGGTCGAGAGCCTCGACGAGATGATCGCCCAGCGTCGCGAGCGGCTCGACGATTTGCTGGTCGAAGAGCGCGACGCGGAAGCGCAGATGGCGGCCCTTCATCGACCGCTCGAAACGCTCGAGGCTGCGCGCGCCGCCCTGCGCCCCCTGCCCTTCGCCGAGCTGCCGATCCTGCGCCGGCTCGATCCGTCGCTGCGCGTTCTCGAGGTCGGCCCGGGCGGTGAGCGCTGCGTCACCTGCCATGTCGGTCTCGCGCCACGCCTCGACCCCGCAGCCCAAGACGCCGTCTCCACCGGTGCCGCGGCGACCGAATACGCGCCCACACCCTGGTTCGCCGCCGCGCATCCTCGCACCGATCTGCTCGGTCCCGGCACGTCCCATCCCTTCGAGGCCGTCGGCTGTGTCGTCTGCCACGGCGGCGACGGCGACGCGCTCTCATTCGACGCGTCGGGGCATCGCGCGGGCACCGAATCGAGTGTTCCACGTGCCGCATCGCAGGTCCCCGACCCCGTGATCGTCGGCGGCGGACGCGCCGAGGCTGGCTGCGTCACCTGTCACAGCGGCGAGGTCTGGATCGAGCGCGCGCCGACGCAGCAAGCCGGCCTGCGCGTCGCCGCCAACTTGGGCTGCGGCGGATGCCACACCACAGGGCGCCCCGTTCTCGATGAGGCGTCGACGGCCGGCCCGTCTCTCGTCGACCTGCCGACGCGCGCCCCACGCTCCTGGACTGCCGACTACCTGCGCGCACCGCGCCAGCATCGACTCGGCGCCTGGATGCCGGCGCTCTGGGTCGACACCGACGAGGCGACACGCGAGGTCGAGATCGCCGCCGTCGTCGCCTGGCTATGGCAGGCGAGACCGCCGCAAGCCGTCGACGACGTCTCGATCGATCGCGGCGACCCGGCCGAGGGGCGCCGCCTGCTCGCCACCCGCGGCTGCCTCGCTTGCCATCTCGGACCAGACGAGGCAGTCGACGCATCGACCTCGCTCGAGCGCCGCCGCGGCCCACACCTCGGCAGCGTCGGCCACTTCGAGCCAACGTGGCTGGGGCGCTGGCTCCTCGAGCCGTCGGCGGTGCATCCGGCGACGCCGATGCCGTCGCTCCGCCTCGACACCGACGAGGCGACGGCGATCGCAGCGGCCCTACTAGAGGAGTCGACCGACAAGGCCGACGAGGCTGAACCGCACGTCGAGACCCCGAAACCCGACGCTCGAGCGCTGGAGTCCCTGGTGCGCACCGCCTTGCTCGAGCACACTACCGTCGAGCAGACCGCAGCCCTGCTCGAGACGTCAGATCAAGACGAGCGCCTCGTCGCTCTCGGCCGCCACGTCGCGGCGTCGCGCGGCTGCGCCGGCTGTCACCTGATGCCGGTCGTCGAGCCGAGCTCCGCGATCGAAGCCGCACTCGCTGGAGCCACCCCGACCATCGAACCTTCGAAAGCCCCCTCGCTGGCCAGAATCGGCACACGCTTCGATTCCGTGGTCGCGAGGGCCACGTCGGAGGACGCGTCGGCTGGCTCCTGGCTCGACGTCGTCCACCCTCGGCTCGGTCGCTTCGCCCTCGACGAGTCTCTGTTGCTCGCCCTCGAAGCCCAGCTCCGTGGCTTGCGCCCGCCACCAGCTCCACAGACAACATCGCCCCTGAGGGCCGCATCGAACCAGCTCGTCGAGCACGCTGCAGCCGTCGGCCCGGGGCGCGTCGTCATGGAACAGCTCGGCTGTCGCGCTTGCCATTCGACCGATGTCCGCACCCTCGACGAAGCCAGCGCAGACCCAACGACCGGAAACCAGCTCTCGTGGCCCGACGCCCCATCGACCGCCCCGGCGCCCCTCATCCTCGCCGGCCGCAAGCTGCGCGCCCGCTGGCTCGTCGACTACCTCGCCGCACCCGAGACCGAGACCCTCCGCCCGTTCTCGCCCCTGCGCATGCCGTCCTACCGCTACCCCGACACAGCGCTCGACGCCATCGCCCGCGCCCTAGCAGCCTCCGCCGAAGTCCCCCTGCTCGAGCCGCCACCGTCGATCGACCCCGGCCGCCGCGCGATCGGCGAAGTCCTCTTCGGCGTCCTCCAATGCGACAGCTGCCACCCGGGCGAGTCCTCCGCGACCTCGCTCGACGTCCCGGCCCCCCGCTACACCGGCGCCGGCGAGCGCCTCCGCCACCGCTTCGTCGTCGACTGGCTCCTCGCCCCGCGCACGATCAACCCGCACACCGCGATGCCGTCGTTCTTCACCGACGACGGCACCAAGCCCGACGCGTCGTTCCTCGCCGCCACCCTCGACGCCCCGATGTTCAGCATCCAACAAGCCCGCCTCCAGCGCCTCTTCGCCAGCAACGCCGACTACCGCGCCACCATCACCGACGCCGAAGCCGTCGCCCAAGCCCTCGCCGACTACCTGGCGACGCTGGAGTGAATACTTCCAGGGGATAGGCCGAGTTCGGCGAGTGGAGCTATGTCGACCACATGCCCTCGCGTCCTGGACTCGCTACAACGCGAGAATCGCCAACCTTCGACGAACGAATTCATCGGCGGCCTTAGCGCTCGCGACTAACAGCATGTCTCGACCCTCCAGCCTATTGACTCGGCGAGGAAATATTGAAATAATGGGGCCTCACAGCAACCCGCCCTTCAAGCGAGGCTCCGACCCCCTTATGCGAGATTCTGACTCCCGAAAGCTCTCCATCCCGGCTCTCAACGAGCGCCGACGCCAAGCC
>JBCCVZ010000039.1:0-8322 GCA_039194425.1 Acidobacteriota bacterium
ACCGTCTCGGCGATGACGCCCAGACTGATGTAGTCGGTGACCCTTGCGCCGTCTGAAAGAACCGCCGCCGTTCTTGCCATGATCCTGTCCTCCTTTTGGCGACAGGATACACGGATTCGAGCACTAAATGAACAGTATTGCAGCTAGCCTACACCAGGCTGGAGAGCTCACGAGCCCCGGCCTCCCTTCACGCGCGGTCGTCGTGCTCGGCGCGCAGGCTACGGTAGAGCAGGAGGGCGGCCGCGGCGGCGGCGCGTGGCTCGTCGGGGCCGGAGTCGTCGAGCCAGACGCGGCCGTCGCCGAAGAGCTCGACGGCGCCGGCGATCCGGCCGTCCCGCAGAAAGTAGTAGCCCGTGGGGTCCTCGAGCGACGCGATCGGGAGGTTCTCGAGGCGGAAGGTCTCGGCCATGTCCCAGGACGTCGTGCCGTCGCTCAGCGTGCCGGTCATGATGTCCTTCTCGAGGTTGTCGAGCCAGTCGGCGGCGGGTTCGGCGGCACCCTGGTTCGACAGCGCGAGAATCCACACCTTTTCGGACTCCTCGTTGCGTAGGGCGCACGTGAGCGCCTCAGAATCGAAGCGCAGCTCCTGGCCACACTGCACGCCCCAGGAGAGCTCGCCGTCGGTGTTCAGGTTGAACGAGTAGTCGCGCACGACATCGGGACGCTGCGACTCGTCGACCGAACCGAAGCGCCAGGCCCAGTGTCGGCCCTCGATGGCGAAGACCTTCCAGTTCCGGAACACGATGGTCCACGGCTCTCCTTCGATCGCGAAGTAGCTCGCCATCGACTTCGTCCAGCCGCGGTCGACATTGTGAGCGTGCCAGGGTCCGAAGTCGAAGCGCTCTTTCCATATGCGCTTGGTCGGCTGGACGACGTCGAACGGCTCGAGGCGCTCGACGGCTGTTTGCGGGAGCGGGAAGCTTGGCGGTCCGGCGCAGGCGACGGAGAGCGCGAGGGCCAGGGCGAGGGCGACGAAAGCGACGAGGTGGGCGGGCGAGCGGTGCATCGGGGGTCCTCCGAGAGTGGCGCAGTGCGACGACTGTCGCGGTTCATGGGCGAACATCAGCAAAGGCCGTGCCGGAATTTCAGCAATTGAGTGTGAGGGGCTCGAAGCCCGCCAAGCGGGCGACGAGGTGAATGAAGACGGTGCCTGGCACTGGATCGGTTCGCGGTGGGCGACCGATGCAGCGAACGAGTGTCCGCTCAAGAGGACAGTCGGTCTTCGTGAGCCTCTTGGGCGTCGTAGGAGCGGGCACTGAAAGTGGCGCGATCAGGCGGAGGCTTGCTCGTAGGGAGATGAAATGGTCAATAGAGCAAGAATCGAGAAAGATTTGGTCCTGATTCGTGTCAAAGTGTCGCCAGTTCGAAACTCGTCTCACTTTCTGTCTGAGTTTTTCTCGATCGGCGGCCCGGCGTCGCAGATCACACCCAGGAGATCGCCATGAAGCGACTGAGTCTTTGTTTGACCGTCTTGTTCACACTGCTCGCCTCGAGCGCGCTGTTCGCCGGCCAGGGTGGAACCTTCCCAGCCGCCGGGATCGACCTCGTCACCCACGAGCTGAAGATCGGCCTCTACGACATCGCCGACGATGGCAGTGACGGTGAGATGCTCGAGGAGCTCACCTTCAAGGGCCGCATGCTGCTCGAGCGCACGGACCCGTACACCAACGCGGACGGCTTCCGTCAGATCGACTTTGTCGTCAAAGAGTGGGAAGCCTACTCCTACAGCAAGGTCCTCGACACGCTGGTGACCTACAGCCTGAACCAGGGCCAGCCGCAGCGCCTGAGCCACATCACGTCGCAGTTCCGTGACCGCGACTTCCCGGCGCGTTTCTACTTCGCGGTGCGCTTCGACGCCATCGCATTCGGTGAGCGCTTCTTCGAGGGTCACGAGGGTGCCCCGGTGGACGCCGAGTTCATGGAAGTTCCGCCGAGCGGCAACCGGCGCACCAGCCCGACGATCTGGGGCTTCGAGGATGCCCGCATCGAGATGGACCATCCGCAGCACGGGCGCCTGCGCTTCATCCCGCACAACTGCAACGACACCTCGGGTGAGACCCTGGCGGTCTTCGGCCGGGACGTCGGCGAGCGCACGCTGCCGCTCTCGCGTTGAACTGTTCCGCCTGGTGACACGAAAGATCTCGGATCGTGACTGCCCGTCGCCCGACGGGCGGTCACTTCGTGATGTCCCGAGGACTTGATCGCATCTGTGGCCTGCTCCTCGCGCTGAGCTCCGGCACGCGGAGCAGGCCTCGTGGGTCTCTGGTGCTCTGCGCCGTGGTGACGCTCGCCTTCGCGGCCGGGCTGCCGCGGCTCGAGGTGCGCACAGATGGTGCGGTGCTCGAGGATGCCCGCGACACAGAGGTGATGCGGGCGACTCTCGACCGGGAGCGGTTCGGCGACGGCGACGGTGCCGTGGTGCTGGTGACGAGGGTCGACGGGACGCGTCTCGACACGCCCGGCGGCCTCGACTCGCTGCGCGCTCTGCACGACGAGCTCTCCGCGCTGCCCGGGGTGCGGACCAGCGGCGCCCGGTCGGTGGCCAGCATCCCGGATCTTCAGGCGAGCCCCGAGCGGCTGTCAGCCACGGCGTTTCTCGAGGCGATCCCCGGCGACGCCGACGCCTTCGCGCAGTGGCGTGACCGGTTGCGCGCGCATCCCGCGGTCGACGGACAGCTCCTCGCGGCCGACGGTTCTGCCGCCGTGCTGTGGTTGCCGGCCGCGTTCGGCGTCGAGGCGCATCGCCTGGTCGCGTCGCTGAGTGCACACCTGGAGGCCGGCGAGGACTCTCCGTTTCGCCTGCGTCTTCTCGGCCCGGCGGTCGCCGAGTCGCTCCTCGGGGCGGCGGTACTCGACGACCTCGGCCGCTTGATTCCCCTCATGGTTCTGGTGCTGACGGTGGGCTTGCTCTTCACGCTGCGCAGCCTGGGCGCGCTCGCCGTGACGATGCTCGAGGTCGCCCTCGTCCTCGTGTGGAGCTTCGGGGCGATGGCGTGGCTCGGCCGACCGTTGACTCTGGTGACCACCGCGTTGCCGGTGGTCTTGCTCACGATGGCGATCGCCGACGAAGTGCACCTGCTCGAGCGCCTGCAGTCCGAGCTGGCACTTGGTGCCGAGCTCGGTGCCGCGATGAGCACCGCGCTCCGCCGGTTGGTGCAACCTCTCACCGTCACCACCGTGACCACGTGCCTGGCGCTCCTGTCCTTTTGTATGTCGCCGCTGCCGCCGCTGCGCGACTTCGGTGCGATCGCCGCGTTCGGCATGATGGTGGCGCTTCTCATCTCGCTGACCATCGTGCCGATCGTCATCGAACGGATTCCGGCACGTTGGCTCGTCCGTCGGGCGCCGCGACGAAGACCACGCGTGGAGGCCGGAGCGTCGGGATCGAGGGCTCGCTCGAGAGGCCCTGGGCTCGCGGCCTGGGTGGTACGACGGCGGGGTCTCGCCGCGCTCGTCGGGGGCGTGCTCCTGCTGGCCACCGCTCCAGGGCTGGCTCGTCTGCAGGTGGGCGACAACTGGCTGGCCAACTTCCCGCCGGACGCGGAGATCGTCGCGGCCGATCGCGACTTCAACGAGGCCTTTTGGGGCAGCTACCACCTCGACCTCGTGCTCGAGGCGGCGCCCGGGACCTTCGACACGGCGGCGGGCGCGCGCCTGGTCGAGTGGATGATCGAGCGCGTGGAGAGTGACGAGGTCGTGCGCGGAGTCACCAGCTACCTGACTCCGGTCGGCGTGGTGATGGCGGCACACGGCGAGCGAGGTATGGCCTCGGAACTCGACGATCTTCGCCTCGGCGACTACATCGTGCTCGCCGGCATGTCCGAGGATCCCCAAGGCCTCGGCGCATTCCTGACCGCCGACGGCTCGATGACCCGGATCCGCCTGTCGCTCGACGGCGAGGACTACGCTCGCGATCGGCGACTGCTCGACGACCTGGCCGCGACCTTGCGTCCCCAGGCGGCCGAGGCCGGCGTCGCGTTGCGCTTCGGCGGCGAGACTGCCGACGGCGTGGCGATGGTCGAGCGCACCGTCCGCAGCCAGCTGAGCTCGGTGCTTTGGGCCTACCTCGTTCTCGGTGCGTTCGCGCTCGGAGTGGCGCCGCGTGGCCTCGACGGGCTCGTGCTGCTGGTGCCGGTGCTGGCGGCAGTGGTGGCGGTGTTCGGATGGATGGGGCTGCTCGGCCTTCGCCTCGGGGTCGCGACCAGCATGTTTGCCGGTCTGACGGTCGGTGTCGGCGTCGACTTCGGTGTCCACCTCCTGGCGGCCTGGCGACGCGCCCGCGAGTCGGCGTCGGGACTCGACGAATCGCTGCTCACGGCCTGGCGCGAAGCCGGGCGCGGCGTGTCGTTCAACACGGTAGTGCTCGCGGCCGGGCTCTCGGTGCTGGCACTCTCGGTGTTGCGATCGAACCAGGCCCTCGGCCTGCTGCTCGGCGCCGCCGTCATTGCTTCGTTCGTTTTCAGTGCCGCGTTCTTGCCGCTCTCGTGCGCCGCGATCGAGCGCTTGCGCAGGCGCCCGAGAGCGGGGGCACCAATGAGCCGCCGCGCGCTGCGCACCGGTGTTTCGTCAATCCTCGCAGCCTCGGGGATGCTCCTCGTCGGAGCGCTCATTGCATCGTCGCCTGTCCTCGGCTCCGACCGCGCGGCGGACGATGCAGCGGCGCGCTTAGCGATGGCCGACATCGAGCAGCGCTTCCGCTCGACGCCGCGCCTGGTGCAGCTGGCGATCGACACCGAGAGGCCGCGGGAGGCCACCGCCATCGGCCGCCCGGAGCGCGAGCGCGTCGAGCTCTGGGGCGTGATCGACGGCGACCGAGCGACGACATCGATGCTCTTCGTCTATGCCGCTCCTCGGCGCATGCGCGGCACCGGCCTGTTGCTCGACGACGTCGCTGGCTCGCTCTGGCAGCAAGACGGGCCGGCGCGCATGTTCTTTCACATGCGAACCTTCGACCGCTTCCGCGCGATCCCGCGCAGCTCGCTGAACGTGCGAGTGCAGGGCACCTGTCTCACCTACGAGGACGCCCACGGATTCTTCTCCGGCGGCAAGTACGACATCTTCGCAGGCGACGGCGAGGCGGTCGACGGCGAGCTCCGGGTCGTCGCCCGGCCGGTGACCGACGACCTGGCGTCGGACCTCGGGTTCAGTGAGGCGCGGCTGCTCGTCGACCGTCACCGTCACCTGGTGCTCCACGTGGCGCTCCACGATGCCGCGGGCCGGCTGGTGCGCGAGGTCGAGGTGACCGAGGCGGCGACGGTGGGCGACGCGCTCTGGCTGCCGAGACGCTCGCGCGTGCACGATCACGAGAGCGGCGTCGTCAGCCGGGTGGAGACCACGGCTTGGCTGCTCCCGGCCCCGCCGCCGTCAGGGCTCTTCGACCGCCGGGTCGAGGATCGGGCGTTTCTCGCACGGTTCCTCCGGGCGGTCCGTGGTTTCGGACTCGACTCGGCGATCCGTCGGCTTGAAGACGCCGTCGCCGGTGAGGTGACGCCATGAGCCAGACTGTTTTCTTCCTCGGACCTATCCCTCGCATCAAGGAGTGATCATGAAACCCACCAGCTTCGATCTGCAGAGTGTGTTGCGACGCTGCGCCTTCCCGGTCGGCTCTCGAATTCTGGCCGGCCTGGCGGTCGGTGCGCTCGGAGCTCTCGTCCTGGTGCCGGTCTCCGAGGGCGCCGCAGCGAATGCCACCGCCGAGACTGCGCCGGGCGACGGCTCGTCCGCGGCGGCAGCCGAAGAGCTGACTCCGGCCGCGGCGGCGCTCGAGCGCATGAAGACCCTCGAGGGGTCGTGGGAAGGAACCACCGGGCGTGGCAAGCCGGCGACCCTCGTCGTGCGCGTCGTCGCCGGCGGCACGGCTGTGATGGAGGAGTACAGCGAAGGCGCGGGAACGATGGGGATGATGACGTTGTATCACCTCGACGGCGAGGATCTGATGCTGACGCATTACTGCATCAGCAACAACCAACCGCGTATGCGGGCGGATCTGGCGAAGAGCGAAGACGGCGCGCTCTACTTCGAGTTCTTCGACTCCACGAACCTGCAGGATCCGATGGCCGGCCACATGCGGCGCGCACGCATCCAGATCGTCGATGAGAACACCCTCTCCAATGCCTGGACCTACCGCCAAGGGGGTGAAGACGTGTTCACCGAAGCCATCGAGTGGCAGCGGGCAGGAGTCTCCCGATGAGCGTACGGCGTAGTTGGCGCACCGTCGGATGGCTTGCCGCGCTGGCGCTCGTCGGCGCCTCCGGTCTGGCGGCCGCTCCAGGGGACGGCAAGGGGGAGGTCGGTCGTGCTCCCGCGCTGCCGGTGATCGGCGACGCGGTCGAGCTCTCCCACGCGCCGGCGCTTGCCGAGGTCGACTGGAGCGGCGACCGCGGCGTGCTGCGCGAGACGATCGAGAGGGGGGGTGCTTCGTTCCTCAAGCCGCATTTCGCCGGATTGTCGCTGCGTCCGGGCGACCGGCTGCGTGTCCTCACCGCCGACGGCCGGCTGGTCGAGACGCTCGAGGGACGTGGATGGCGTGATCGCGGAACGTTCTGGGGCCTGTCCGTGCCGGGCGATCGCCTGGTCCTCGAGCTCGAGCTGAAGGCGCCGTACGATGCCCTGCCGTTCACCATCGATCGCATGATGGTCGGACGGGCCGACGGGCCGCTGGCGGCCCCGATCGCGTCTCCGTTCGCCCTTCCGGACGAGACCAAATCGATCTGTGGCCCGGCCGATTTCGAGGACACCATCTGCTACGACGACGATGCTCCAAAGTGGGCCAATATCCGCGCGTCGGCCGGCGTGATGTTGCTCGACGGCGACCCCAACTCGGTGCTCTTCTGCTCGGGAGCCAACGTGTCGCCGCTCGGCTACGTCTTGACCAACAATCACTGCATTCTCGACCAGGCGGAGTGCGACGAGTCGGAGATCGTCTTCGGTTTCCGTCGCACCGCCTGCAACGTCGGTGCGGCGCCGGCGACCGACTGGACAAGCTACCGCTGCGCCGACGTCCTGGCGTCTTCACCCTTCTTCGTCTGCGAAGCGGACGAGACGCAGCTCGACTTCACCCTGGTCGCCGTCGAGGGAGACCCGACGCCAGTCTACGGCGCCGTGCGCATCGACGCCGAGACGCTCTCCAGCGGCGAGGACGTTTACATCGTGCAGCATCCCTCCGGACGGCCCCAAGAGATCGCTCACGGTGGCGGCGCCAACTTCGTCGTCGACGGCTTCAACCTGCGCTATTACGAGACGCTCGACACCGAGCCTGGCAGCTCCGGGTCGCCGATCTTCCGCGCCTCGGATCACCGGATGGTCGGTCTGCACCACTGTGGTGAGTGCGATGCGCCCGAGGGCAATCGCGGCATGCCGATGTCCGTGATCGAGCCGCTGATCTCCGACTTCCTGTGCTCCCAGGAACTCGGTGTCTCCGCCGCCGAGACGCCGCAGGCGATCGAGGTCACGGGCAACGGCGACAGCGTCCTCGATCCCGGAGAGATCTGGAGCGTCACGCCGCGCCTGCGCAACCGCTCGTGCGATCTGACGGCGAGCGGCCTGACTGCGCGGCTGGTGCCGGCGGGCGGCGTCACCGACGTGGTTCTTCTCGACGAGACCGTGACCTTCGGTGACTTCGGCTCGGGCGAGGTGGCATCAGCTCTCGATCCGGTGCGCTTCCGTCTCGGCGACTCAGTCGCCTGCGGCGGCCCGATCGTCTTCGATCTCGTCGACCTCTCGGTGACCTCGGGCGATCCGCTGCCCGATCTCCCGGCGGTGTACTCCGACGTCGTCGGCGTCAAGCCGCAAACCACGCTCTTGGCCGAGGATTTCGTCGGCGGCATCCCGCCGAGCTGGACTGTCGTCGACGGCGGCACCGGCAGCGGCCCGGCGGCCACCTGGACGACCGACAATCCCGCCGACCGCGACACCCGCCTCAGCACGCCACCCTTCGCCATGGTCGACTCGGACGAGCTCGGCCAGGACCAGCTGATGGACGAGGAGCTGATCACGCCGGCAATCGATTTCTCGGCATTCACGGGCGCGACCCTCGAGATGACCCACGACTTCAACTGGTACGAGCTCGGTTTCGACGAGAAAGGGGATGTCGAGGCGCGGTCTTCGGCGACCGGCGGTGCCTGGGTGCTGGTGGCGCGCTACGAGGACGAGGACCACGCCGGCTTCCAGCGTTTCGATCTCTCGGCGCTGGCCGCCGGGGCCGACGATTTGCAGGTGCGCTTTCGCTACCACGAGGCGCGCTTCGAGTGGTGGTGGGCGGTCGACACCGTCTTCCTGCTCGGCGACAACGGCTTCGTGTGCACGGCGAGTCGGCTCTTCGCC
>JBCCVZ010000040.1:0-6044 GCA_039194425.1 Acidobacteriota bacterium
CCGGCACCGCCGATGGCGCGGCGGGCTAGCCAGCTCGAGATCGTTCAGTGGTAACTCGTGACGAGCGATCCGTTGCTCTACGCTGAAACTATGTTCGTCGAGCGTCCCGAGGACGGCAGCGCGCGCTGGCGGCTGTGGGACTACCAGAAACCGTCGCTCCGCACTCGGCGCAACGTGATCAACCGCTCGGCCGCCGGCACCGGCAAGACGCGCGAGCTGCAGATCCTGGGCTGCTGGGGCATCACCTGCCGCGCCGGGCAGGTCCTGGTCGTCGCAAACCAGGATTCGACCGTCGCCACCATTTGGCGCAATCTCGAGTTCCAGACGAGCCGCAATCCGTGGCTCGCGATGATGCTGCCCGCCGAAGAGCGCAAGCAGCGCCCGCGGCGCACGATGATCGCCCGCAACGGCAATGTGTGGCTCTTCGTGCCGACGGGCCCGGACGGTGAGCCGCTGCGGGGCGAGCACTGCGCCAACTTCGTGCTCGGCGATGAGGCCGACCGCTGGGTCGAGCGCGAGATCTTCAACGAGTTCTGGCGCGCCGTCGAGCCCGGCTGCGAGGTGCGGCTCTACTCGGTGCCGACGGGCCGCACGGATACGGAGTTCTACGGCCTCATTCAGCGCAGCACCCAGCTCGCAGACCTCGAAGCGGACCCGGACGCCGACCCCGTGGCCTGGGGCCAGGTCTGGTGGCGCAAGCCCGACCGGCCGGACTGGGACGAGGCCGAGCGCGCAAGGTGGGTGGCACAGTACGGCTCCACGCAGGCCGACGGCTACCGACGCAATGTCCTCGGCGAGCTGGGCCGACCGCATGCCACGGTCTTCGCGCCGGCGCTGCTGCGCGCCGCCTCGAGCGCGCTCGCGGAGTACCGCGCGCTCGGCCTAGTGGTCGACGAGGCGGCGGGTACGGTCGAGGTCTCGGTCGATCGCTGCCACCCGGCGGCGACCTGGGAGAGCGACGCGAGCGCGCGCCTGCTGCGCGAGAGCATGCATCGTCTCCGGCTCAACGAGATCGACTGGCGACCCGTGCTGGCCAGCGCACTTCGTCTCGAGCCGGGTCCGTACGCGCTCGGCGCTGATCTCGGCTACCAGGACGATCCGACCGAGATCGTCGTCGTCCGGCTCCATGCCGAGCGGCGTCTCGTGGTCGGCCGTATCCACGTCGAGCGACTCGACTACCCGCGGCAAGCCGAGCTGCTCGCCGCGCTCCTCGAGCAGCTGCGCCCAACCTACGGGCTCGGCTTCGATGCGACCGGCGTCGGCACGGCGGTCGAGCACTCCCTGCGCCGCCTGGTGGCGGAGGACGAGATCTCGGGCTTCCGCTGGAACGCGTCGACGCCGCTGCTCGATCCCCACTCCCTCGGCCCGGTGACCGACGCCGCCGGGCGCGCGCAGACGGTGTCGCTCAAGGAGCGCGCGACGCAGCTGCTCGAGCTGGCGCTGCAGCAGGCGGCGCTCGAGCTGCCGCACGACCCGGCGCTGCGCCGCGAGCTGGAGAACCACACCGCCACTGTAGCTCCCAGTGGGCAGCGCCGCTTCGCGCGCACCAACGATCACATCCTCGACGCGCTCCGCGCCGCGCTGCTGCGCGCTCTGGTCGTCGACGAGGGGCAACTCGGCGGGCTGGCGCCCTTCGACGCGCTCGTCGTAGCACCGAGACGTTCTCGCCTGGTTGTTGCGGATCCGAGCCGATTCCGGACGGAGCAGGGCCATGCACCGGTCTCCGCGGAGCGTCCGGCCCGGTCCGATCTCGGAGGCGCGCCGTGGTGAGCGCGCCGCCGATCCTGACGGCGAAGGCCGTCCGCCCCCACCTGGCGCGCGAGCTGGCCGGCGCCGACGACGTCGAGACGCTGTGGCACGTGGGCGGCGAGGTGCCGCACCCTTCGCGCATCCTGCGCACGAAGAGCGCCGCGCACGGCGCGACGAGGCTCGGCGAGCTGTACGCCGTGATGAGCGAGAAAGGCGGCGTGCTGCATGCGATCTACGCGACGCTCGCCGACCACGTCCTCGCCCTCGAGCGCTGGATCGAGCCGGGCGACGCGTCGCCCAAGGCGCACGAGGCGGCGCAGTTGGTGCGTCACGCGCTCGAGGGCATCGCGTCCTGGGAAACGCATCTCCGCCATCAGATGGAGGCACGAGCGCGCGGGCTCGCGGTCGACGAGCTGATCTGGGACGAGCTGGCGCGCGGTCCTCATGCGGGCGCCCTGGTGCCGGTCGAGGCGATCGACCGGCCGATAGACCGATTCTGCTTCAAGCGCCCCTCCGCCGGCGCCGCGGTGCTCCACGTC
This sequence comes from Acidobacteriota bacterium, assembly GCA_039194425.1. GTDB lineage: Bacteria > Acidobacteriota > Thermoanaerobaculia > Multivoradales > J023 > JAUIJL01. The sequence goes on from JBCCVZ010000040.1 coordinate 2,289, forward strand.
CACCGCCCCGACGGCAAGCCGACGCCGGCGCCGCCTGGCAAGTTCCTCGTCGCGCGCCACGGCACCAAGGACTCGCCCTGGGGACGCGCCGAGCTCGACGCCCAGTACGTCCCCTGGTGGATGACGCAGCATTTCTCGCTCTTCTGGACGATCGCCCTCGATCGCTGGGCCGACCCCAAGCCGAAGCTCACGTTTCCCTGGCATGCCGGGCGCTCGGACGATGCGCGCGCCGCGAACGAGGAAGCGCAGGCGCAGGCACTCGAGACCCTGGCGCAGATCGCCGGCGACGACTCGATCGCGGTGCCCGAGGGCTGGAGCCTCGATCTCCTCGAGGCGACGCGCTCGGCGTCGGTCTCCTACGAGGCGGCGATGCTTTTCTGGGTGCGCGTCATGTGGCTCATCGCGCTCGGCGAGATGCAGAACTCGGGTCTTCAGCCCGGGCATGGCAGCTTCGCCAAGGACGAGGTCGCGAAATCGCTCCTCGTCCAGCGGATCAAGCTGGTGGCGAAGGGTCTTTCGAGCCACATCCGCGAGGCGCTGCTGCGCCCGATCACGGAGGTCAATTTCGGCCCCGGGGTCGAGCCGCCGCACATGCGGATCGACGTCTCGCAGGCCGAGGACGTGGTGCAGCGCCGCGAGGGTCTCGCCATCGCGCGCGCTCTTGGGCTCGAGCGCGTGCCTGCGCGCTACGTTCGCGCGACGCTGCTCGTGCCCGAGGCGCAGCCGGGCGAAGAGGTCTTCGAGTGGCCCGAGGAGCGCGCGCCGTCGCGCGCCGAGGGTTCGGACGATGCCGACGAGAGCGACGCCGAGACTGCGGACGACGCCAACGAGGACGACGAACGCGAGACCGGCGGGCCTTCGCAAAACCTCGAGGCGCCCGACGTTGTGCAGCTCGCCGAGGAGCCCGCGCCGCCGTCCTTCGACGCGCTCGACCAAATCGCGGAGCGCCTGCGCGTGCGCTGGATCGAGCACACCGAGGCGCTGCGCGCGCGGGTGCTCGAGAGTTTCGAGGTGCTGGTCGAAGACGTGGGGGCGGGCTGGACGGCGATCGTTCGCCCCGTCGGCCGGTCCCTCGGCGCGTTGCTGCACACCGCGCTCGTCCACGCCCAGGGACAGAGCCTGGCGGACCTGCTCGCCGACGGCGCCACCGCGCAGGATCTGCTCGACGATGTCGAGCCGGCCGAGGCACTGCTCGACCTGCCGCTCGAGCCGCTGCAGCTGAGCGACTCTCCGGACGATGGAGCGCTCGAGAGCGTCGACCTCGCCCGCCAGTGGTGGGCCGACCGCCTCGCCCTTCCGCGCGCGCTCTTCCTCGGGCTCGACGATGAGCTGCGCCGGCTCGCCTTCACGATCGCCGGCGTCCAGGACGTGCGCCTGCTGCTCGAGATCGAGGCACTGGTCGCGCGCGCCAGCACCGAGGGCATGGACTTCGACCTCTTCCGCGACGAGCTGGCCGCGATCTATGAGGCGCGCGGCCTCGAACCCACCGCGCCGCAACATGCCGATCTCGTCTTGCGCAACGCGATGCGCCAAGTGCACGGCGCGATGCGCTGGCGCCATGTCATGAGCCCGAGCGGACGCCGCGCCTTCCCGTACCTGCGCTGGCGGACGATCGACGATGACCGAGTGCGCGAGCGCCCGCGGCACAACCATGCCGTGATGGACGGCGCGGTCTTCGCGGTCGGCCACTCGATCTGGCGCACCTGGTGGTATCCGGCCGGCCACGGCTGCCGCTGCTCGGTCGCAACAGTCGCGCGCGGCGCGGCGCGGCGGCTCGGCCTCGAGGGCGACGAGCCACGCGGACCGTGGCCGCTCGATCCCTTCACCGCCCGTCCCGCGGTGCCGGATCCGGGTTTCGCCGGCGCGCCGCGCCTGGGCGAGGTCGCCGAGCGGATGCGCGAGCAGCTGCGCGAGCAGCTCGAAGGGGCGCGCCGTCAGGGCGCGCCATCGATTCACCTTCTCGACGAGATCGAGCACCTGCTCGATGTCCTCTTCGCCGGCCTGTAGGAGCCTTCGATGCCGCTCACGACCCTCGATCCGCGCCGCTCCTTCCTCACCACGACGCCGCCCGTGGCGCTCGAGACCTCGGTCTCGACACCGGGTGCGCGCCACGCCTGGGCGCTGCTCAAGCCGGTCGACGAGGCGTATCTGCGCCGCGCCGGCGTGCGGCTCGACCTCGAGGCGCTGCGGCGCATCGCCTCGAGCTACGACCCGGCGCTCGAGGCCGCCGCGATCAAGGTGGATCACGTCCACGCCGGGCCGGCGCAGGGCTGGGTGCGGCGGATGTGGCTCGATGAGCAGGGCGTCGTCTGGATCGAGCCCGAGGACCTCGACGCCGCGCTCGCGGAGGGAATTCGCGCCAGGCGGTACCGATACCTCTCCGCCGAAATCGATCTCCAGCATCCAGAGACCGGCGGGCCCTACCTCACCGGCGTGGCCGTGCTCGGCGCGAGCAAGCCGGCGATCAAGGGCCTGCCCTCGATCCAGCTCGCCGACCGGCGCGCCGTGCGCCGCCTGGTCGATGTGACCCCAACAACGGAGATGCCGATGGTTTCCGAGACGCAGCCTCCCAACACGAGCGCCCAAGCACCGCCAGTCAAGGCGACACCTTCCGCTCCGCCCGCCCCTCCGCCGGCTCCACCACCCCCCGATCCGCCGACCATCGATCTCGAAGCCCTGGGCGCGCTCCGGCGCGAGAACGAGCTGCTGCGCGAACACCTCGAGGCGTCGCGCCGTGAGCGGATCCGCGCCGCGGTCGACGCCCGCCTCGGCGCGCTCGGCCGGCGCATCACGCCCAGCATGCGGCGCGAGGGCCTCGCCGAGGCGCTCGTCGAGCTGGAGATCGCCGCCGAGTCGGACGCGCCGGCGCTCATCGAGCTGAGCGGGCAGGAGCCGGACGGCGTGACCCGCACCGTCGAGCGCACCGCCGTCGAGGCGATCTTCCGCGCGCTCGAGGCGCTGCCGACACTCGCGGGTCTTTCGGCCGGCGAGCTGGCGCTCGAGGACGGTCCCGAGGGCCGCACCGAGGAGGCGCCGAGCGCCGCGCTCAGCGACGAGGAGCGCCAGATCCTCGCGGCGCACGGCATCGACGAAGCCCGCTACGCCGAGATCACGCGCGCGCACGGCCTGCGCTGAGCGAGGGAAACGATCATGCCACTCACCGCACCGATCCAGCGCGAGCACCGCCTCGGCGACCTGACCCTCGATCCCTACCCTGTGCGCGCCGGCGCCGTCCTCTACGGCGGCGCGCTCGCCGCCATCGCCGATGCTACCGGGCTCGCCGAGCCGGCCGCGGACGCCGCGGGGCTTCGCGTCGTCGGCCTCGTCTACCGCGGCACCGACAACTCCGCCGGCCCCGACGGCGCGCTGCAGCACCTCGACAGCCGCGGCGTCGCCGAGCTTGCGATCGGCCCGGTGATCGCCTGGTCGATCCCCTTCACCGGCCCCGCGCCGGCGCGCAGCGCCGCGCTCTACGTCGTCGACGACGGCCTCGTCACCGCCGACGCCGCGGCGACGACGCACGCCGTCCCGGCCGGCGTCTCGGCCGGTCTCAACCCCGGGCGCACGAACGAGGTCTTCGTGCGCATCCCCTTCCCGAGCTGAGGAGGCGAGCCGATGCCCCTGGCCGATCGACTGCGCAGCATCGAGCGGGTGGTGACACCCATCATGCTCGACTACTACAAGACCACCGAGGCCGAGAGCCTCTTGCCGCGCCTCGCGCGCATCCACGCCCCGAACCTCGCCGGCATCCGCCGC
>JBCCVZ010000041.1:0-4188 GCA_039194425.1 Acidobacteriota bacterium
CGGCTTGGCGTCGGCGCTCGTTGAGAGCCGGGATGGAGAGCTTTCGGGAGTCAGAATCTCGCATAAGGGGGTCGGAGCCTCGCTTGAAGGGCGGGTTGCTGTGAGGCCCCATTATTTCAATATTTCCTCGCCGAGTCAATATACGGGTTGAACGGAGCCGCGGGGCGACGCCAACCTCGCTCAGAAAATCTAGTATCTTCCAGCCAAGGAAACCGACTAGCACCCAAGTCACTCGGACACCACTTTAGGCAGAGGCGATCGAGGTGGGCTGCCTCGGGGTGCTTGATCGACCCAGAGCGAGTCGCTGTGCTCAAGAGTATAGACTATGACTAGCACCGTGGGCACAATGCTCCTGCGCTCGTGAAACGCGAGACGACGAGGACTCGGCGCGAAGCAACTGTGGCATGACAACCTCGAACTCTTCGAAGTCTTGCCACGCCATCCAGCGCCGAACCCGCGAACGGTTCTCACGAAGCCGCGCGGCAGGCATGTGCAGCGTGAATCGACGCAGAGTCTTGGCGCCGGAAGGCTGAGGTGCGCCACGAGACATCTGCTAAGCGCTTGTTCCTTTGAAGGTGTGTTCTCGCCGTCCAAGTCGACGATGCGCGTATTGCTGATCGCGACCCAGTGCGTGTAGGCGTGAGGTTACGAAAGGCGTGGCGCAAACCGCCAAAGAAGCGCTTTTTGAGAACCACCTGCGGCTGCGAGCCTGGCCGAGCGTAGTGCGCGGCAGGCCTGGTTTCTGTTACATTTCGGGCGGCAGGCGGAGGGCTTGCCGGGCGATCTTGCGCTCAAGGTGGACACACGCTCCGCCGATTCCAACACATAATCGGATCGACCACGCCGATCCCGCGGGAGAGAAGGCGCCGCGTGCTCGACGTGCAACAGCCTGCGGCTGCCCGGCGCAGCCCAAAAAAATTCGGGGCATGTAAAAGCCAGGAGCAAGGTGCCGGGTACCTCAATGACAATCTTCTAGGCGAGCCTCTCCAGGCCGAGCGTTCGAAGAGAGCAGCTCGGGCCTTACCAGTGCCGACTAAAGGATTGCGTCTACTGCGCGACGGGGAGCGCACGGTCTTTCGCTGGCCGCGCGGCTGGATCCCCACGGCTGAGATCGTCGACCCATCCGAGGGGCTCGACCGGGAGCGCTTCGCGCCCGTAGTCCGTTTCGCGTCGGACGCCGAGCCGCTCCCGGCCTCGCCGGTCGACGCGGCGACCTCCGACGGAGGCACACCGCCCGTCGGCGAGGTCTGGTGGCAGGCGGGCGGTGACCGTCGGGCACTCTCGCCTGCGTCTGTCGCGGGCGCCTGGATCGACGCGGCATCGTCCCGATCTACCGCGTCGTACGCGAGCGCCGCGCGCCGCGCCTGCTCGAGCTGCCGGTACCAAGCCCTACGAGGTGACCCTCTGGGAAACGGCGCGCGGGAGACGGCCTCGTGATCGCCGCGCAGGCGGTGCTCACCGGCCGCATCGCGGGCGACCCCTCGGAGGTACGCCCGTCGCTCGTCGGCTGGATCGCGGGCGAGCCTCCGAGCCTCGAAGGCACGATCACCGACCGCCTCGGCCGCGCCTACGACGCGCCGACCCGCCGCGTCGCTCACCGCGTGATCCTCGACCGTGTCGACGTCACCGCCGATCTCGTCGGCGACCTGACCCTGCGCGAGGAGCGCGGGCGCACGACGCGCACGGGTTCGTTCACCCTCCGGAGCGCGCAGTGCCTGCCGCACCGGACGGTCTCGACGTGGACCCGCGCGCCGCTCGAAATCGTGACAGTGCAGGGACCGCCGGGCAAAGAGGTCGAAGTGCTCGAGCTGCGCGGGAGGGTCGACACCTGCGATTCGGACGGAACAACGGTCCGCGTCACCTTCAGCGACGACGGCATCCTGACGCGCGATCTCACCACCTGCTACGAGGTTCCGCCGGGCGTGGGGCTGACCCGTGGTGAGATCGTGCGCAGGGTCTGCGCCGGCGCGGGTGCCACGGTCGACGTCCCCGACGGCGCCGTCTACACCAAGCCGCTCGAAACCGCCGGCGAGCGGCTCCACGCGTTTCTCGAGAGTTTCGGCGAGCCCGAGGGCTGGGCCTGGCGTACCCGCAACGACGGCGCGCTCGAGGCGCGGACGGTGCGCCTCGAGCGTCCGCCGCGGCCTCCGGATCACGTCTGGCGCCTCGACGATCTCGCCGAGCTACCGTCGATCACGCCGCCGCGCGAGGCGGTCTCGACCTGGATCGTGCGCGGGACGTCGATCACACTGGTCGACGAGGTCGGCCTCACCACCGAGATCGAGACGGTGGAGGTGCGGGCCCTCTACGCGCCCGCCGTCGCCGCCCTACAACAGCTCGAGGACGGCACGCTGGTGCCGATCGGCGCCGGCTCGGTCGCCGAGCTGCGCACCGTCTCGCGCCTCACAACCTACGTCACCAAGCAGGGCCCTCGGGTCGTGCGGCAGGTCGTGCTCGAAGAGGGCTACCGCAACCCCGCGGCGGCGCAGTTTCGGACCTCGGGCGCCCAGGGGCTCGGCCAGGGCCCGGCGCCGGGCGGGCTCTACTGGGACAGCGCGCTCGTCGACTCACAGGGGCGCTTCGTCCGCTGGTTTCGCGAGAAGTTCGGGCCGGTCGCCCAGCGCGAGAGCGAGTTCTTCTACGACGGCGAGGGCACGCAAATCGGCGCGCGCCTCGCCGTCTGGCGCTGGCATCGCCGACGCCGCGCGATCCGCCGCACCGAGTCGCCGCCCGAGGGGGTCGACGTCGCCGGCGCCTACGTGGGCGATGACGGCGCGTCGTACCGCGGCTGGAGCGGCGGGAGGATCGAAGAATGGGGGCTCGCCGAGCAGCAGCTCGCCGCGCTCGAGTACGAGCCTGCGGGCGCGGTGACGACCGAGACCCTCGACGATTTCGCCTGGTACGCGCGAGGCGCCGCGGTCGATCCGCTGGTCTCCGAGTGGGTCAACGCCGACGGCACGGGGCAGGACACGGTCGACGCGGCCTGGCAGCGTTACCAGCAGACGATTCGCCGCGCCTACACTGACGACTCCGGACGACTGCGCGGTGAAACGGACCTGAGCGCCGGCTTCACCCGCGTCCCGGCGGTGAACGGCCGCTACGACTGGGGCGACGGGCGCTCGAACGCCGTTCTCGAGCAGTGGCGGACGCAAGAGGTCACGCAGCGCTCGTTCCGCATCGTGACGCCCGACACCTACCAGGTCTCGGAGGTCGCCCGAGGCCAGCAGCAGCCGACGCGCACGCTCTCGGGCCGGCCGCCGATGCCGGTCTACCGCTCCTCGCCCTGGCAGCAGCTCGAGCAGGGTCCGTTCGAGGTGGTGCTGCACGACGATCTCGTCGAGGCGTGGTTCGGGCGCAGGGCCGAGGTGCTCGATCATCCGCACCTCCTCTCGCTCGAGGAGGCCGAGCGCCTGGCCCGCCGGCTGCAGAGGCGCGATCTCGCGCTGCAGATTCGGGTCCGGCGGCCGGAGACGAGCGCGCGGCTCTTCGACACGGTCCTGCTCGAGGTGCCGCCGCTCGCGCTCACGGTGCGCGGGCTGATCATCGCGCGCAGCGTGACGCGCTCTCTCGCCCCGGCGCGCGCCAAGGCCGAGTACGTGCTCGAGGTCGAGACGGTATGAGGTCTGCGTGATGAGACGAGGCGATGCCCGCGACGAGCTGCGGAAGCTCCTCCGCGCCTCGGCCCGCCGGGCGCGCTCCTTCACGCCGTCGCGCGCCGTCGGACGCGCCGCCGACGGCACGATCTTCTATCTCCCTCTCGATGGCGAGTGCACGATCCGCGGCGGTCTCGACAACCAGGGGATCGGGGACCTGGTGCTCCGGCCGGCCGGCTCGACCGCGCCGACGCGCGGGCTCGCCGGCGCCTCGTCGTTCCGGCTCGTCACCGGGACCGGCGTCGGCGGGCTGCAGCGGCAGGTACCGCGCGCGCTCGAGCGCAATCGGAGCCAGACGGTCACACTGCACGGCGCCGGCTTCCAGCCCACGATGCGGATCGAGTACCTGCGCAGCGGCGAGCAGGTCGAGCCCGAGACTGTCGAGCCCGAAATCAGGATCGACGAGATCCGTGTCCTCTCGGGCTCGCAGGCCGAGGTCGACCTCACCGTCTCGGCGCTCGCCCCGCTCACCGAGCGCGGACCCATCGCCTACGACCTTGCGGGCACGACACAGGCGAATCCTCCGACGCCGCCC
>JBCCVZ010000042.1:0-2900 GCA_039194425.1 Acidobacteriota bacterium
GTACCTGGCGATGGAGCAGGTCGACGGACGTCCGATCAATCGGTACTGCGACGAGGAGCGTTTGCCGATCGAGGAGCGTCTTCGACTCTTCGTGTCGGTGGCGCGGGCGGTGGCGCATGCGCATCGCCGGCTGGTGGTGCATCGCGACCTGAAGCCGGCGAACATCCTGGTGACTGCGCGGGGCGAGATCAAGCTGTTGGACTTCGGCATCGCGAAACTGCTCGACCCGTCCGACTCTGCATCGGGTCCTCTGACGCGCACGGCGATGCGTCCGATGACTCCGGAGTACGCGAGCCCGGAGCAGGTGCTGGGCCGGCCGGTGTCGACGGCGTCGGACGTCTACCAGCTGGGTCTCTTGCTCTACGAATTGCTGACCGGTCGTCGACCGTACGGCGGGGAGGAGCCGACGCGGGCCGAGCTGGAACGGGCGATCGTCGACGAGCCGCCGAGCCGGCCGTCGACCGCGGTAACGCGGGCGGAATCGTCGGCGTCAATTGGCTCTGCGTCGGACCAAAGCGCGTCGAGCCACAGCGCGTTGAACCAGAGAGCGTCGATCGAAGAGCTGCGGCGCACGAGCGCGCGGCGGCTGCGCCAGCGGTTGCGAGGCGACCTTGACAACGTCGTGTTGATGGCGCTGCGCAAGGAGCCGGAGCGTCGCTACGGTTCGGTCGAGCAGCTTGCGGAAGACGTCGAGCGCTTTCTGGCCGGGCGGCCGGTACGAGCGCGCGCCGACACATGGCGCTATCGGAGCGCGAAGTTCGTCGGTCGGCACCGGGCGGCGGTGACGGCGGCGTTGGTGGTCTTGGCGCTTCTGGTCGGCTACGCGGCGACCGTGACGGTGCAGCGGCAGGAAATCGCGCGCGAGCGCGATGCGGCGCGCGCCGAGGCGACCAAGGCGCGCGAGGTCACCCGCCTGTTGCTCGACCTCTTCGAGCTCGCCGACCCGGACCGCGCGCGCGGGCGCAATCTGCCGGCGCGAGAGATCCTCGACCGCGGCGTGGCGCAGCTCGAGGGCCGGCTCTCCGACCAGCCTGACTCGCGCGCTCAGATCCTCGCCGTCTTGGGGGAGATTTACCGCAAGCTCGGGCTCTTCGACGAGGCGGAGCCGCTGCTCGCCGAAGCCTTGGCGCTGCGCCGCGAGCTGCCGTCCGATGCACCGTCGAGCGAGCTGGCGCAGGTCCTGCTCTGGAACGCGCGCTGCATGGCCGATCGGTCGCGGTTCGACGAGGCTGAGCGCTTCGCCGAAGAGGCGCTCACCGAAGCGCGGGCGGCCGTCGGTGCGGATGCGCCACTGACTCTCGAGGCGATGGCCTTCACGGCGTCCGTGGCGACTCTGCGCGGTGACCTCGACCTCGCCGAGCAGCGCCTGGTCGAAGCGCTCGATCGTCAGCGCGCGATCGAGCCGCTCAGTCAACAGACCGGCGCGATCCTCGCCCTGCTCGGCGAAGTCTACCTGCAGAAGCGCGAGGTCGGCCGGGGACGCGACCTGCTGCGCGAGGCGCTGCTCCTCGACCGCCAGGTGCTCGGACGCGATCATCCGCAAACGCTGGCCGTACAGAACGATCTCGCCACTCTGCTCACCTTCTACGACGAGTTCGAGGAGGCCGAGCGCCTGCTTCGCGACGTCGAGGAGCGCACGCGGCGGATCTTCGGCGCCGACCATCCGCGCACCGCCGCCGCTCTGCAATCGATCGGGTCGATGCTGATCTCGAAGGGCGACCGGCTGGAGGCGACCCGAGTGCTGCGCGAAGCGCGCTCGATCCTGGAGCAGACGATCGGCCGCGACTCGCTCGAGTGGCTGGCGACCACCAACTCGCTGGCGGCCAGCCTGTTCGACGATCCGACCTATGCCGAGGCCGCCGTTTACTACCTGCAGGCGATCGAAGGCTATCGGCGGGTCCTCGGTCCACATCATCCGCGCGTCGCCCAGGCGCTCTCGCGCCTCGGCGATCTCTACGACTCGATGCATCGATTCGACGAAGCCGAGGCGCTGTATCGAGAGGCCCTAGAGGTCTCGATCGCGGTACACGGGGAAGACCACCCGACGGTTGCGCGCCGTCGCGGTGCGATCGCTTTCCAGCAGTTGGCTCATGGCCGGATCACCGATGCCGAGGCGCAGGCCGAGCGCGCGCGCGAAGTCTTCGACAACTCGCCGTCGCTGCACGGTCACGACGTCGCTCTGCCGCGCCTGGTTCTCGCATGGCTGGCGCTCGGCGAAGGGCGCGTCGACCATGCCGTGCCGCTGATGCGCGAAGCGCTCGAGCTGCGCACCGGCCTCTTCGGCACCGAGCACGCCTACACCGCGTTCGCCGGCGCCGGGCTGGCGGCGGCGCTGGCGTCGGCCGGCGAGCCCGAGGAGGCATTGCGGCATTCTGCGGCGCTCGACGTGCTGCGCGACGCCGAAGGCGCCAACTACTGGTACCTGGTGCGAGTCGAAGACGTCATACGCCGTGCAGGCGTCGCGCTGCCGCCAGCCGGTGCCGGCGAGGCCGCGGCGAGGAGCCCAGAATGATCGGCACACGGGTCGGCTCGTTCCGGATCGTGCGCGAGCTCGGGCGCGGCGGCATGGCCGTGGTCTACGCGGCGGAGCGGGTCGAGGGCGGCTTCGAGCAGCGGGCCGCGGTCAAGGTGATCCAGGCCGGCGTGGCGACCGAGGACGTGCTGCGCCGCTTCGAGCAGGAGCGTCAGATCTTGGCGACGCTCGAGCATGCGGCGATTGCGCGGGTCTACGAGGGTGGGGCGACGGCCGACGGTCGCCCGTACCTGGCGATGGAGCAGGTCGACGGACGTCCGATCAATCGGTACTGCGACGAGGAGCGTTTGCCGATCGAGGAGCGTCTTCGACTCTTCGTGTCGGTGGCGCGGGCGGTGGCGCATGCGCATCGCCGGCTGGTGGTGCA
>JBCCVZ010000043.1:0-2785 GCA_039194425.1 Acidobacteriota bacterium
CGCGCGGTCCGCGTTTCTTCTCGATGAGGGCTTGCACACCACCAACCTGGAAGGCCCGTTTGACCTCGTAGAAGGTTTCGCGGTGGTAGCCCATGATTTTGCAGGCCTTCGAGACGTTGCCGAGCTCCTCGGCGAGTTGGAGCAGGGAGAGCTTGCGTCGTGTACTGTGTGTCAGGGCGGTCACTGGGGTTCTCCTCAGTAGTTGGGTGTTGGCGCTTCCAATCTACCCAAGACACCGGGTGATCGCCCTCTCCAGTTCTCGTCACCTAGAGAGGACGACTGTCGGAAAATTACTCAACGAGTTCACCCTAGCCTATCTACTCCGTCCAGATCGAAGCTTGTCAAAGGTCTTGCGTCATTCTAGAAATCCGGTCCTTTGCTCACGGAGCAAAATCGTCGACGCGCTCGTACCCTTCCGGGACGACCATCGCGAACGTTCCGCTCTCGAGCTTCGGATCGGCTTCGAGGGCGGTGATGGTGATGATGAGCTTGCCTTCTTCGCCCTCGGGGTCAGTGATGTGGCGGATGCGTTGGCGGGGGAGGTGGTCTTTGGTCGACATGGCCCAGGTGGAGTGGCCTCTGCCGCCGGTGTAGGCGACGTCGAGGAGGTGGACGGGCTCGCCGGCGACGGTTGAGTCGCCGAGATGCTTGAGCGTCTCGGCGTTGAGCTCGTCGCTGAAGGGGGCGGAGTGGACGAGCTCGGCGACGACGAGGTTGTTGATGGCGCCGCCGTAGGAGCCGACGACATTGGGGTCGAGGTCGGACCAGGCCTTCTTCTGTGTGTGGTCGATCACATAGAAGATCTCACCGTCGGTGCCGGCTGTGAGGCGTACCGGCTTGTCGGCGCCGGGGAGGTTCGCCTGGATTTCCGCGTGGATGCGCTCGGGGCGCTGGCCGACCCAGCCTTCGATGACGAGGGTTCCCTCGGCGGGCTGGACGAAGTTGGTGGCGACGCCTTCGGGGCGCAGGGTGACGGTGTAGCGGGCCGAGCGGACGGCGCGCGTGGCGGCGTCGGTCTTGGCCATCAGCTCGATCGCGCGGGCATCGCGGGTCTCGCTCGCCGGCGGGTAGGACGGGGCCGACTCGCTGCTCTCCGCCGACTCGCCGCTCTCCGCCGACTCGGCGGATTCTTCTGCCCCCGGCTCGGCGCTGGCGATGCGGCGCGGCGCCTTCTTGGCCGCGGCGACGCCCTCGGGCGACAGGTCAAGGGCCTTGATGACGCGGCTGTCTCGCACGTACATCGTCTGGCCGACGATGGTCGGGGCGCTCCAGGCCGGACGCTCGAGCACCTCAGCTTGGGCGATCACCTCGAGGTCCTCGGGCGATGCGTGGGTCATCGACAGCACGCCGTTCTCGTCGAGCACGAAGAGCTTGCCGTCGGCCCACACCACGTTGGCCTTGGCGAAGCCGCGCTTGCGCCACGGTACCTCGCCGGTTTTGACGTTGACTGCGGCCATGAACGCCGGGCTGCCGGTGCCGGTGCTGCCGTAGACCCATTCACCGTCGCGTACCGTGGTCACATGGTAGAACTGAATGCGGCGGGTGTCCCAGATCTGCTCGACTGTGGTCGCGCCGCTCTCGTCGTGGCCGAGGCGCAGGCCCTTGGCGCCGGCTTGGGGCGAGGACAGGAGAAGGTACTCGCCGTCGAGCAGCGCCGGCGGGTTGATGTTCTGGCCCCACTGGTTGCTGTGCTCGACCTGCCAGAGCAGGCGACCGTCGTCCGGGTCGACGCCGATCAGGCCTTCGGCGACGAAGGTGATCAGCTGCAGCTCGCCGTCGACCTCGAGCAGCTGCGGCGTGGCGTAGCTGTTGGCGAAGCCGAGGCTCTTCCACTCGATCGTGCCCTTCGCCTGGTCGAGGGCGACGAGCGTCGAGTCTTCGCCGCCGACAAGGACCAGCAGGTCGTCGCCGTACGCCACGGGGCTCGACGAGTAGCCGTGGTTGAGGAACGTGGCGTCGAACTCGTTCCACAGGTCGCGCGACCAGAGAACCTTGCCGGTCGTCTTGTCGAGCGCGGTGAAGACTCCCGAGATGCCGACCGTGAAGAGGCGGTCGCCGACCAGTAGCGGCGTCGAGCGCGGGCCGCGGCCGAACTGGTCGACGTGGCCGTCGGCGGGGGAGGTCTCAATGCGGTGCTCCCAGAGGGTCGCACCGTTGGCGGCGCTTAGCGCGACGATGACCTCGGCCGTGTCGTCGTCTGAGCGGTACATGGTGTAGAGGCGGCCGTCTTCGGCGACGATGGTGGAGTAGCCCGCACCGAGGTCGCGCTCCCAGAGCACCGGCGGGCCGCTCTCGGGCCAACCGCCCGCGAGTGTGCCCGAGGTGGCGCGGAAGTCTTTGTTCGGACCACCCCATTGGAGCCAGGCCTCGCCGCGTCGTGAGCTTTCGGTGTCGGTGCCGGTGGCGTGCGCAGGAACGGCCGTTCCGAGGCTGGTGGCGAGAAGTCCCGCCGTGAGGAGACTTGCTAGTGCGAGGCGGGCGTCGCGGAGCCGGACGGAGAGAGTCAAACGAGGAGAGGTCGAGTGAAGCGAGGTGGCATGCGGCATGAGACGGCTCCGGGTTGTTCGGCGTGGTTGTCCGAGGATACGACGGATCAGCGACCGAGTTGCGCGACAGTATGGTTGGGCAGACCGATGTGCTCGGCCAGACGGCGTGCCTGGGCAGACGGCGTGCCTGGGCAGACGGCGTGCCTGGGCAGACGGCGTGCCTGGGCAGACGGCGTGCCTGGGCAGACGGCGTGCCTGGGCAGACGGCGTGCCTGGGCAGACGGCGTGCCTGGGCAGAC
>JBCCVZ010000044.1:0-2569 GCA_039194425.1 Acidobacteriota bacterium
ACGGCCGGATTCGAGGACGCGCTGGTGTAGGTGCGACCGGCGGTGACCTGCTCGCCGCTCGACGCGACGTAAACACGGTAGGCAGCGTCGCTCAGCTGGCCGTTGCGGGTCACGCCGACCGACAGCTCACCGGTACTGAAGCCGACCGCCTTCTCCACCGTCGCGCCGTCGACGATCTCGAAGGGCACCGTGCGCTCGCGGTCGCCCTGGATGCCCATGGCGGTCACCGTCGCCGCCTCAAGAGCGAACGATGTGAGACCGAGCATGAGCTCGGGGCGCTTCGTGAGCTCGGGCAGCTCGGAGTCAGGTGCCAGGGAGGGAAGTCAGGTACGAGGGGAGTCAGGTGCAAGGCGTCTCATGGAAAGAACCTTCTCTCGAGGGTGTCGTATGATCAGCGCGTCCGGGTTGGGACCGGACTCCTGAACCCGATCGGCGAGAGATCCAGAACGTGAACCTGCAAACGCCCAGCACGATGACGCTTCATCCGTCCGCTGGCCGTGCTTTGCAGCTTCCGAGTCTCCGCTGAAAGCCCACCGCGCCACCTCGTCAGAGACGAGGACAACGGACGATCTCGCGTCGAGGGAGTCGTCCGGTCGGTGTGTGACCTCCTTCGATGTGCCCCAGCCACACCGAGAAGTGAGGTCACATGTCATCATCCTCATCGAAGTCTGCACCGAGATCCTCGACGCCGCGCGAAGTCCTGAGCGCCGAAAAGGTCTCGTGGCGCACGCCCGAGGGACGACTCGTGCTCGACGACCTGAGCTTCCACCTCGGCGCCGAGAAGACGAGCCTGGTCGGCGCGAACGGCGCCGGCAAGACGACGCTGGCGCGCCTGCTGGTGGGCGAGCTCGAGCCGAGTCGGGGCGTGATCCGGCGCTCGGGCGTGCTCGCCTGGCTGCCGCAGTCGGTGGTCGCGCGATCCGGGCGCGTCGCCGAGCTGCTCGGCATCTCGAATGTGGTCGAGGCGATCGCCGCCATCGAGCAAGGCGCCACCGCTGAGCGTCATTTCGACACCGTCGGCGATCGATGGGACGTCGAGGCGCGGGCGCGGGTCTGGCTCGATCGACTGGGCCTGCCCGAGCTGCCCATGGACGCGGCCGGCGAGCGGCTCTCCGGCGGCGAGGCCGTGCGCGTCGCGCTCGCCGGCTGCCTGCTCCGCGAGCCGGACCTGCTGGTGCTCGACGAGCCGACCAACCATCTCGACTCGGCAGCGCGCTCGAAGCTCTACGCCGCCCTCGACGAGCACGGCGGCGGCCTCCTGGTGATCAGCCACGACCGCGCCCTGCTGCGTCGCATGGAGCGCACGCTCGAGCTCGGGGACCGCGGCCTACGCAGCTACGACGGCGGCTTCGATCATTATCGCGCGCAGCTGCGGATCGAAGAGGAGGCGGCCCGTCGCCGCGCGGATTCGGCCGCCAAGGAGCTCGACCGCCAGCGCCGGGCGGCCCAGGAAGCCGTCGAGCGCCAGGCCCGCCGGGCTCGCTCGGGCAAGCGGGCAGCGGCGCGCAAGGGCCTTTCGAAGCTCGAGACCCAGGCCGCCAAGCGGCAGGCCGAGCGCACGTCGGGAAGGCTCGCCGACGTGCACGGGGAGCGCATTGCGAAAGCGCTGGTGCGGCTTGACGAGGCTCGCTCCCTGATCCGCGACGAGACGCCGGTGCGCGACCTGCTCGGCGCCACGAACGTGCCCGCCGGACGCACCGTCGTCGAGGCGACGGGTGTGAACGTCTGCTTCGATCGCCGCTGGCTCTTTCCGCGGGACCTCGATGTGCGCCTCGTCGGCCCGGCGCGGCTGGCGCTCGCCGGCCCGAGCGGCAGCGGCAAGTCGACGCTGGCCCGCGTGCTCGTTGGAGAGCTCGAGCCGCAGCGCGGGCGGGTGCGCCGCGTCGAGCGCAGGGTCGCCTGGCTCGATCAGCAGGCCCGGGTCCTGCCGGACGGACTCACTCTGCTCGACGCCATGCGCGCGGGCAATGCGAGTCTCACCGCCCGGGAGGCCTATTGGGGGCTCGATCGCTACGGCCTCGGTCGCGACTTCGCGGCGCGTTTTCCCGAGACGCTCTCGGGCGGCGAGCGCATGCGCGCGGCGCTCGCCTGCCTCTTCGGCTCGAGCCGGCCGCCGCGCTTCCTGGTGCTCGACGAGCCGACCAACAATCTCGACCTGCAGACCGTGGAGGTGCTCGAGAAGGCGTTGGCGGCCTATGGCGGCGCCCTGGTCGTGATCAGCCACGACGAGGATTTTCTCGCCGCCGCCGGTGTCGAAGAGCGTCTCGAGCTGTCCTGAGATTCGATTCTCGCGCTCGACGAGAGATTGCGATTCCACCTCGAGATGGTTGTCGAGCGGCGCGTCCTATTCATCGTCGATCCCCAGGCTCCTCGAGCCCCGGCAAGGGCCGTCGTCCGTCGCCAGCGACCTCCAGGACCAGCTCCGCCGGCGGGGCATCGAGACGATCGTCGTCGCAGGAATGGTCGCCAATCTCTGCGTGGAATCCCACGTCCGGGACGTGACGGACGCCGGCTTCGGCGCCGTGGTCGTGGAAGACGCCATCGCCACCACGACCGACGAGGCCTTGGC
>JBCCVZ010000045.1:0-2148 GCA_039194425.1 Acidobacteriota bacterium
TCCGAGCTCGGTGGCGGAGGCGCCACGCGGCGCGGAACCGATCTTCACCGACGACTTCGAGAGCGCCACGACCGCGGCGTGGACGGAAACGATCGACCCGGTCTACGTGCGCTTCGTCGAGCCGATGCCGGGGTCGGCGCTAGACGATCCCTCGCCGCCCCTGGTGCTGCAGCTGTGGAGCCCGCCGGGGGTGCCGATCGACCTCTCGAGCCTGGTCGTTCTGCACCACGTCGCACCGGGCCAGGTCGACGAACTCGCCCTCGGCTGCTCGTTCGAGCCGCCGGTCGCGGTCTGCTCGAGCGACGCGAACTTCGCCGACGGTGCGGTCGAGCTCGAGGCGTCGGTGGCGGACGGGCTCGGGCAGGTGGCGGCGCCGACGCGTGTCCGGTTCACCGTCGACACGGCGCCGCCGACGCTCGCCGTTGCCGCGCCGCCCGACGGGCTGGTGACCCGTGCGCCGGGCGTGACGCTCGAGGGCATGGTTTCTGATGGGGCCGCGGCGCCCGCGTCGGTGCGCCTGGCGCTCGATGGCGTCGAGGTTCCGGTGACGCCGGACGGCACCTGGTCGGCGCTGCGCACCCTCGAGGAAGGGCTCAACGCCTTCGCCCTGGTCGCCACCGACGCCGCGGGCAATACGACGCTCGCGGGGCATTCCGTCGTGCGCGACACGACGGCGCCGGGCCCGGTCGACGTCGGCCGGTTGACGATCGAGGCGGACGCCGGCGCGCTGGTGATCACCGGCGCGGCGGGCGCGGCCGAGGCGGGTGCACGGGTGCGCATCCTGCACCAGGACACGGGCGCCGTCGTCCTGGTGACGGCCGCGGCGGACGGCTCGTTCACTGCCTCGCTCGCCGGCGCGGCCGGCGATGTATTGGTCTTCGAGCAGCTCGACGCGGCCGACAATCTCTCGCCGCCGGCGCCGCTCGCGGGCCCCTGGTCGCTGCCGCCGGATCCGGCGACGCTGGCGCCGCCGCACGACCCGACGGTGGTCTGGGACCCGGTGGCCAGCCTCGACTTCCTCTACCATGGGCCGCAGGCGCTGCAGACCCTGCCCGACGGCTCGCCGCTCGAGCCGAGCACGATCGAGCCGTGGCGCATCTCCTGGCTGCGCGGGCGCGTGACCGATCGAAGCGGCGCGCCGCTCGGCGGCGCCGTCGTCCGCGTGCTCGGCTATCCCGAGCTCGGCGTGACACGGACGCGCCTCGACGGTGCGTTCGACCTGGTGGTGAACGGCGGCGGCCTGGCGGTGCCCTTGGTGGTCGATGTGACCCGCGCCGGCTTCCTCGGCGTGCAACGACCGGTGCACGCGCCGTGGCGTGGTGTGGTTTGGGTGAACGACCTGGTGCTCGTACCGCTCGACCCACTGGCGACGCCAATCGAGATGGGCTCACCGGTGGCGCAGCTCGCCGAGTCGACCCCGCAGACCGACGCCTCGGGTACGCGCAGGGCGACACTGCTCTTCCCGCGGGGCACAACCGCGACGAGGACGCTGCCGGATGGCACAGTCGAGCCATTGGCGGCGCTCACCGTGCGCGCGAGTGAGTACACCGTCGGTCCGCGCGGGCCGTTGGCGATGCCGGGGCCGCTGCCGCCGGCAGTGGCCTATACCTACGCCGTCGAGCTCTCGGTCGACGAGGCGCGCGCAGTAGGCGCAACACGGGTCGACTTCGACCGTCCGGTATCGCTCTACGTCGACAACTTCCTCGACTTTCCGGTCGGCGCGGTGGCGCCGGTCGGCTGGTACGACCGCGCGGCCGGCGTGTGGCAGGCGGCGCCGAACGGCGTCGTCCTGCGGCTGGTGGGTGTCATTGCAGAGGGTAATCCGGCCGAGGGCCTGGCGGCGATCGACCTCGACGGCGACGGCATCGGCGAGCCGTCCTCGGTGCTCGAGGCCGAGTACGGGCTCGACGCGATCGAGCGGCGGGCGATGGCGGAGCGCTTCCGCGTCGGCAAGTCGCTCTGGCGTGTGCGCGTCGACCACTTCACGCCCTGGGACGTGAACTGGCCGTATGTGCCGCCAGACGACGCCGAGCCGCCGCCCGAGCCACCACCGCCCGAGCCCCCTCCGCCGCCACCCGACCCCGACACGCCGCCCGAGGACCCGGCGGGCGTCGGCGACGACGGCGACGACGGCGACGAGCCGGGAGA
>JBCCVZ010000046.1:0-1580 GCA_039194425.1 Acidobacteriota bacterium
CCTCTTGCCGCGCCTCGCGCGCATCCACGCCCCGAACCTCGCCGGCATCCGCCGCGCCGCCTCGAACCCGAAGGTGATGGACTTCGAGTGGCTCACGGTCTTTCCCGAGATGCGCGAGTGGCTCGGCGACCGCGTCGCGCAGACCTCACTCTTGAAACGCTGGACGGCCGAGGTCAAGCCGTACGAGATCACCCTCTCGGTCGACCGCGACGATCTCGAGACCGGCAGCTACAACGCCGGGGTCCTGGCCGAGTTCGCCAAGCAGCAGGTCGGCGCCTACACGCGCGGCAAGATGCGCATGGCCTACCAGCTGATGAGCCGCAACCCGCTCACCGCGTGGGGCGACGGCGCGCAGCTCTTCTCGACGAGCCATGTCGACGTGAATGGCGAGATGCGCTCGAACGTCCTCACCTTCGAGAAGGCTTCGAACGATCCGGCCGCGCCGCTCTCGATGCTCGACGCCTACGAGCTGGTCGAGCAGATCGCGCAGGGTCTGCGGCGGAACGCGGTCTTGCCGACACAGCTGCTCGAGGTTGGAACGACACTCGCCGATCTCACGGTCTTCGTGCGCCGCGATCTCGACGAGGCGGGCTTCCGCCAGCTCAACACCAGCGAGCGGCTCAGCGGCACTGACGGTGAGCGCAACCCGTGGACCGGCAAGTTGAAGATCATTCGCGATCCGCTGCCCGAGCCCACATACGCCTCGTCGATCGACGTCGTCTGGTCGTTGCCGAACGGCCCGCGGCCGATCGTTCTCGGTGTGCAGAAGGAGGTCGGGCGCCTCGAGGTCGACGACCAGCAGGCGTTCCGCAATCGCAAGGTCGATCTCGGCACCGATGCGCGCTATGCGCTGATGCCGGCCTTCTGGCAGAGCTGCTACCGCGCGAGAGACCTCACGGGCGCCTGAGCGCGCACCAACCCCCTTAAGGAGATCCCATGGCGATCGTTCACATCCTGGCATCGACCGAGACCGCGTCCTCCGGCGGCACGCGCCGCGTCGCCGGCCTCGAGTTCACGACCGAGGCGCCGCGCTTCGTGCGCGACCCGCCGGCGGCGATCCTCGAGGATCCGTTTCTCGTCCATCGGCCGTCCTCGGAGGCCGAAGCGAAGGAGGCGGGCGCCGAGATCGTCGCGCCCGAGACGGCGGAGCCCGCGCCGCTTCGTCTCGGGCGCTCGCGCGCCGCGCTGGGTCTCCCGAGCGCGCGCCGAGCGAACGCTGAAGACGGTCAGATGGGCCTCGCAGCTTTGGGCGCAGTGCTCGGCCGCATCGCCGACGCGCTCGAGGCGCGTGCCGAGACCGCCCCAGGCCCCAAGACGTCGAGAGCGCGAGGTGCCAAGAGATGAGCCTCCGATGGCTGACGATCGACGAGCTGGCCGAGCGCTCGGGCGGCGACGAGCGGCTGCGCCAGCCGCTGCGACATCTCGACCGCGCGGCGCAAGATCGCGCGCTCGAGTCGGCGCTCGCTGCCGCCGAGTCGACCGCCTCGGCCTATCTCTCGATCCGCTACCGGCCCGAGCAGCTGCCGGGCTCACCGACCGAGGCGCCCGAGCTGCTCAAGAGCCTGCTTGTGCTGCTCGCC
>JBCCVZ010000047.1:0-1523 GCA_039194425.1 Acidobacteriota bacterium
CCTCTTGCCGCGCCTCGCGCGCATCCACGCCCCGAACCTCGCCGGCATCCGCCGCGCCGCCTCGAACCCGAAGGTGATGGACTTCGAGTGGCTCACGGTCTTTCCCGAGATGCGCGAGTGGCTCGGCGACCGCGTCGCGCAAACCTCGCTGCTCAAGCGCTGGACGGCCGAGGTCAAGCCGTACGAGATCACTCTCTCGGTCGACCGCGACGATCTCGAGACCGGCAGCTACAACGCTGGGGTCTTGGCCGAGTTCGCCAAGCAGCAGGTCGGCGCCTACACGCGCGGCAAGATGCGCATGGCCTACCAGCTGATGAGCCGTAACCCGCTCACTGCCTGGGGCGATGGCGCGCAGCTCTTCTCGACGAGCCATGTCGACGTGAAGGGCGAGACCCGCTCGAACGTCCTCACGTTCGAAAAGGCTTCGAACGATCCGGCCGCGCCGCTCTCGATGCTCGACGCCTACGAGGTGGTCGAGCAGGTGGCCTCGGGTCTGCGGCGCAACGCCGTGCTCCCGACGCAGCTGCTCGACGTCGGCGAGGCGCTCGCCGATCTCACGGTCTTCGTGCGCCGCGACATGGACGAGTCGGCGTTCCGCCAGCTCAGCACGAGCGAGCGACTCGGCGGCACCGACGGCGAGCGCAACCCGTGGACCGGCAAGCTCAAGATCATCCGCGACCCGCTCCCCGAGGCGGCCTACGCCACGTCGATCGACGTCGTCTGGTCGTTGCCGAACGGTCCGCGGCCGATCGTCCTCGGCGTGCAGAAGGAGGTCGGCCGCCTCGAGGTCGACGACCAGCAGGCGTTCCGCAATCGCAAGCTCGATCTCGGCACCGATGCGCGGTATGCGCTGATGCCGGCCTTTTGGCAGAGCTGCTACCGCGCGAAAGACCTCACCGGCGCGTGACGCGCCCTGCCTCACAGGAGATTCCCCATGGCGATCGTTCACATCCTGGCATCGACCGAGACCGCGGCCTCCGGCGGCACGCGCCGCGTCGCGGGCCTCGAGTTCACGACCGAGGCGCCGCGCTTCGTGCGCGACCCGCCGCCGGCGATCCTCGAGGACCCGTTCCTCGTCCACCGGCCGTCCTCGGAGGCCGAGGCGACAGAGGCGGGCGCCGAGATCGTCTCAGCCCAGGCGGCGGAGCCCGCACCGCTTCGTCTCGGCCGCTCGCGCGCCGTGCTGGGTCTGCCGAGCGCGCGCCGAGCGCGCACCGAGGACGGCGTTCTGGGCCTCGAGGCTCTCGGCGCGGTGCTCGGCCGCATCGCCGACGCGCTCGAGGCGCGTACCGCCCCAGGCCCCAAGACGTCGAGAGCGCGAGGTGCCAAGAGATGAGCCTCCGATGGCTGACGATCGACGAGCTGGCCGAGCGCTCGGGCGGCGACGAGCGGCTGCGCCAGCCGCTCCGGCATCTCGACCGCGCGGCGCAGGATCGCGCGCTCGAGTCGGCGCTCGCTGCCGCCGAGTCGACCGCCTCGGCCTATCTCTCGATCCGCTACCGGCCCGAGCAGCTGCCGGGCTC